>CAWAPT010000001.1:0-156196 GCA_963784005.1 uncultured Alphaproteobacteria bacterium
CGGCCAGCACGTCGGATTCGCCGGCGAGCTTCGAGAACGAGGCCGAACGCTCGTAGCGGCGCTCGTCCATGTAAAGCGCGCGGTTGATCTCGAGCTGGATCGCGTGCAGGCCGGCGACCGGATTACCGTAATGCTCGGTGATGAAGCCGCCGGCATAGGGCTTGTTGCGGCTTACCGTGTAGCCGAAGCTGCGCAGGATCTTTTCGACCGTTTCGGCCACGACGCCGACGCAACTGGTGCCGTAGCGGTCGCCGAGCACGAATTCGGGCCGCGGCCGCTCGTCGCGTGTCGCCGGTGCTGGACGGCATGGAATGGCAGTCGACCAGGATGGCGGCGCCGAAGTCGCGGTGCAGCCGCATGAAAAGCGCGCCGCAGCGCGCGATGATAGGGCTTGTAGAGGCCCTCGATCCGGCCAGCGCGTCGTCGACCGAGATGCGCTGGTCGTAGATTTCCTGGGCGTCGCCGACCACGCGCGCCACCGTGCCGAGCCCGCCGGCGACCCGCATCGAGCGGGTATTGGCGAACGAGGCAAGTCGCCCGTCGAACATCCGCGGGTCGAGCTCGTAGGGCTCGCGGTTGACGTCGACAAAGCAGCGCGGGAAATGCGCCCGCATCAGCGGATAGCCGTGCTTGACCACGCCGGCGATCAGCTCGCCGACGAAGCTGTCCTCGGAGCGGCGCAGGGTGCCATATCGAGCCGCGAGGCCAGCAGGAACGCGCGCGGATAGATGCGGCCGCTATGGGGCGAATTGAACAGCAGCGGGCCACGGCACTCGGCCGGCTCGATGGCCTCGAACGGGGGATCGAGTTCGTCGTCGATGTTCGACATGACGCATGGAGGGACTTCCCGCTGCTCGTGACCCGGCATGCGTTCAGCTAGCGTGCGCCCGCGGCTATTGTCCATGAGGCGGCATCCAAGGCTTGCCGCGGGCTAACAACTACCGTCACTATCGCCGGCTTTAACGTCGGCTTTCACCTCGATGTTTACCGGCCATCCGGCTTATGGAATGGGGGGGCCGGCGGAAGCCGGATTTCGAGTGATCATGTCCAAAATCCTGCTGGCTGAAGACGACATCGATATGCGGCGGTTCCTGGTCAAGGCGCTGCAGAATGCCGGATTCGACGTGACGTCCTACGATAACGGCCTATCGGCCTATCAGCGGCTGCGCGAGGAGCCTTTCGAGCTTCTGCTGACCGATATCGTCATGCCGGAGATGGACGGCATCGAACTGGCCCGCCGCGCCGCCGAACTCGACCCCGACATCAAGATCATGTTCATCACCGGCTTTGCCGCGGTGGCGCTCAATGCCAATTCGACCGCGCCCAAGCACGCCAAAGTGCTGTCCAAGCCGATCCATCTGCGCGAACTGGTCAACGAAGTGCACAAGATGCTGGCGGCTTGAGCCTTAGGGCCAAGCCGACACCCATCGCCACCGCCCCGGCAGCGACCGATTGACAGCTTTTGCCGCGTGGCGAGACGCACGGGCCGGTTGCATTACCGCCGAAATTTCCGAACATGGGGCAGTCGTGGGGCGTGGGGATCCTATGTCGTCGCTTGTCAAATTTTCTGGATCAAATCTCGTCGGATTTTCCAGTTATTCGCGTGAAGACGATGAAGGTTTCAATGACGCGCTGTTCGAATTTGCGGATCGCAATCAAAGGTATCTAGGCGCGCTGCTTGGCCGCACCCTCAACGATTTCCGCATCTGGCAGGATACCGAGTGCCATCCCTCACGCGCGATGTGGAAAAAGACGCTTGAGAAGGGAATTGCTGAATCCGTATTCTTTGTTCCGATCGTTACGCCCCGTGCGGTAAAGAGCCAGCATTGCGCCACTGAATTCGCTTTGTTTTTGGCGCGTGAAGCAGAGCTGGGGCGTGACGACCGGTTTTTTCCGATCCTCTACCTTCCGGTTCCGGAACTGGACGACGACGCGTTGTGCCGCGACGATCCGGTGCTCAAGATCATCAGGGAACGTCAATATTTTGATCGGGGAATTTTCGCCATCGGGATATCCACTCGCCGGAGGTTCAAGAGAAGGTTGCCGAATTCTGCGGTAACATTACCAGTGCGCTGCGCAAGCCTTGGGAAACAATTGATGAGCGACAGGCGCGGGAGAAAGCCGCGAAGGAGCTTAAGGCTGAGCATGCAAAGGCGCGCAAGAGAGCGGACGCCGAGGCGGCGCGAGAAGTTAAGCGCCGGCAACACGCGGAAGCGGAGGCTGCGCAGGGCGCCGAATTAGAACGCCAAAGGCGCGAGGCCGAGGCGCAACGCGTTGCCGAAGAGCGCCAGAAGCAGGTGGCATTAGAGGCCGAACGCGTTGCCGAAGCGGAACGGCGAGCACGCGAGGCCGAGGCCGAACGCGTTGCCGAAGAGCGCCAGAAGCAGGCGGCATTAGAGGCCGCGCGCGTTGCCGAAGCGGAACGGCGAACGCGCGAGGCGGAGGCTGCACGAACTGCCGAGCTTGAACGACTTCAAAATGCAGCGGCGGCGAACCACAACGTCGCGGTGCGGCCTCTCGCTATCGTGCAGTCGCCCGATACCTTTTCGCCGTCAACGATACGGCGCTTTCGTCCGGCGATGATGGCCGCCGCGCTCGCCGTCGTCCTGTGCGGCGGCGTGCTGGCCTGGGCCGTGAGCCGGCCGTCAAGTCAGCACGCATCCGTTACGCCGGCCGGCTCCACGGCGAATGCCGCGCCAACGGCGGCTCAATCGCCGCCCGCGCAAAATACCCCGGCGCAGTCGCCGAAAATGGCGGACGCTTCCTCCGCCGCGACCTTGCCGCCGGCATCGGTCACACCCGCGACGACGCCTCCGCCGCCAGCGTCGGCTGTGCCGCCGAAGTCCCTACCTTCGTGGGCCGAATGCAGCCCCAATCCGACGCCGAATGACAGGCCCATGGGGGAAGGAGAAGTCCAAGTCACGCCGATCAGGCTTTTGCTGACGAAGGCGCAGCAAGACGTTATCGCGGTCCGTACCATCGCAATTTCCCCGGACGGCAAAACCCTGGTCACCGCTGGTGATGACGCCGTCATCCGCGCCTGGGATGCCGCGAGCCTCAGGCGGAAAACCCAGATTACCGGACATCAGGGCCCGGTTTACTCGGTCGCCTTTTCTGCCGACGGGAATTTGCTGGCGTCCGCAAGTTTCGACGGCACCGTCCAAATCTGGGATACCCGTTCGTTCGTGCATGTGCACACCTTCATCGCCCGGGACGACAAGGGGCAAGCGGTGAAACAATACAGCGTGGCGTTCGTGCCGGTGAACAACCCGCAATACGTCTATTCTGCCGGCGCCGACGGCAATGTCTGGATTTGGGACGTCCGCAAGCAGATATTTTACAGCAAGTTATCGAGCTACACCGGCAACGGCGATCCGACGATCGAGTCACTAAGCTTTGAACTGAATAGCCCGTGGGCTTTGGCGACGGCGAACTCCGACGGCACAATCAGGTTCTTCGATCGCGATCGCTCTCAGGTGTTTCCCGCATATTCCGGCAAAGCATTGCGTCTGGCGTACTCGCCGGATGGAACACTGATTGCATCCGCCGGTGCTGATGTATCGGGAAAATCGATGGGTTTGGAAATTTGGAGCAATACGACCCGCGTCTTCAAGGCAATATCAGCACATAAGGGCCACGTCGCTTCGGTAGCCTGGTCGCGTGACGGCACGCGCTTGGCGACTGGCGGCGGATATTCGGATCCTTCCGTTGCCCTGTGGGATGTGCAATCTGGCAAGCAAGTGCCGCAATTCAACGGGCACACGAAAGATGTCGAGGCCAAGGACGTCGAAAACAGGGACGTCGAAGCCGTTGCCTTCCATCCCAACCAGAAATGGCTGATCTCGGCGAGCGAAACCGGGAAGATAAAAATTTGGGACGTCAACGCCGGCAACGAGCTGCTTAGCATCGTCTCGATCCCTGGCGGCGACGAATACGTCGCCTATACGCCGAGCGGTTGTTACACCGGCAGCGCCAATGCGGCGAACTACGTGAGATATGTCACGCCGCGAGGTGACCAGAGCGGCACCGCCCTGCTGGTGCCGAACGGCGCCACGGACTTTTTGTTGCCGCAACCGTAGCTTACGGCGCATTCGGCCGGATGCCCGGAACTGGCGGACGCCCATAAGAAATGCAACGGTTCTTACGCTTCGTCTCTCTCCTTCTCGGCACAATGCTTGTGACCCTGAATGCGGCGCCGGCGCAGGATTTGCCGCCGCTTGCGCAATTGCGCGCGATCGCAGCCAAGCTTCCGCAGCGGCCGCAGACGCGCGGCACGACCTTTCAGCCGTCCGATTCCGGCGCCGCCGATCCGGTCTGCGGCTTGCATGGCTTCACCATGACGATGGCGACGGGGTCGTCGGCCGCCAAGACGCTTCCGGTTTTGCTTGACCACAAACCCGACGATGATGCCGCCGCGGTGACGTTGCTGGCGGTCCTGCACCGCGTCACCGTCGACGCCGACGGCAGCCCGCGTACTTATCACCCCGACGATCCACACGGCACCGGAACCTGCACCGCCGAAATGGGTCCCGGCGGTGAGCAGCATTACAGCGGCGTCTGCGCGCTCGACGACTTTGCCAGCGCCCATCTTTTGGTATTCCGCGGCACGGAAAAGCTCGGCAAAGGCGAGTTCGAGTCGCCGTGGAAGGACATTTGGCCGCGCATCCGCGACAAGAAATTGCTCCCAGTCGATCTCAAGCAATATGTCGCCAGCGCGCCCGACGGCTTTTACTTCTTCTATTGGAAGGACCGCGATCTTGTTGCGCTGTTCAAGCGCGAAATCATGCCGCAGGACGCGGCCGGCTATCCGTGCCTGCGGGACACCGGCTATTTCGTCGCCGCGACAACGCTCAAGCAGGATGCCGCCGCCTTGCCGAACGGGTGCGCTCCGGCACGCAACATGGATGCCGAGCGAATTCCGTTCGTGATCTTGCCGGACGACGCTTTTGGCAACGCGCACGCCGGCAACGTCGTGGTCGCGCGTTTGGCGGGAACGCCAACCGATCGCGTCGTCTACGCCGTTGTCGGCGATACCGGGCCAATAGCGCAATTCGGCGAGGGATCTATCGCTTTCAATCAAGCACTCCTGATGAAATCCAATCCGATCATGAACGATCGTGACGTCGACACGCTGGATATCAGCGACAGGCTAGTGACTGTGGTGGTGTTCGGCGGTACCAAGGCGCTATTCCATGGAAACTATTCGCGCCAAAACATCGAGGCGGTTGGCCGCCAGGAATTTGCGCGCTGGAACGGCGATCCGTCCAATCCAACACGGCGGCTTGATGCCTGCGTCAGGCAGCCTAGCCTTAGCCGATAGCAATACAAACGCCGCCTTCGCTGATTACAACGGCCTGCCCATTCCGCCGGCGATGGCGCGGCCGGTGGCGCGGTGCGTGCTATCCTGCCTTTCGGCGGGCCGTTCCCGGCCGCACCGCTTCATGCCGTACCGGACCCAGGATATAATTGCTCAACCCATCATACCGGGAGGATGCACATGAAGGTCGAAAAAATAAAATATGCCATGGGCGCGCTCACCGCAGAAGGTGCGCTGGTCTACGATGAGACCGTTTCCGCCAAGCGCCCGGCGGTCCTGATGGCGCCGAACTGGATGGGCTTGACCGAAAAGGCAATCGAGCGCGCCAGGCTCGTGGCCGGCGACCGTTACGTTGTGTTCGTGGCCGATATGTACGGGCAGGGGACGCGGCCCGCAGACTTCGGCGCGGCGGCGGCACTCGCCAATCCGCTGCGCGAAAACGCCGTTGAGCAGCGCCAACGCATCCGCGCCGCCTATGACACGATGATCGCAGAAGCGTCGAAGCGCAATCTGATCGACGGCCGCCGCGCCGCCATCGGCTTCTGCTTTGGCGGCGGCAATGTCCTGGAACTGGCGCGCGACGGCGCCGATATCGCCGCGGCGGTATCGATCCACGGCGATCTAAAGACGGCGCAAGCGGCGAAACAGGGTGCGGTGAAGGCCAAGCTTCTGGTAACCCACGGCGCGCCCGACCCGGTCGCGCCCAAGGCCGACCGCGATGCGTTCGAAAGCGAAATGGATGCCGCCGGCGCGCAATGGCAGATGCTGGTCTTCTCCGGCGTGTTGCACGCCTATACCGACCAAGGCTCGGACGTTCCCGGCGTCGCCGGCTGGCATGAGCCAGCGTCGCGGCACACCTACATGCTCGCGCATCAGTTCATCGCCGATGCTTTTGCGGGAAAATTGTGAAGCCGGTATCGGCTACAAAAATTAAAAAATTCACCGGCGATCCGCCGATTTGGCAAGGGACGCGCCCGCACGCGGCAGCACGATCTTGAATTCGGTGAATTTGCCGGGCTCGGTGTCGACCGCGATAGAGCCGGCATGTTGTTTCACAATGATGTCGTGACTGATGGACAGGCCAAGCCCGGTGCCTTCGCCGGCCGGCTTGGTGGTGAAGAACGGATTGAACATTTTTTCCTTCACGTCAGCCGGAATGCCGGCGCCGTTGTCGCGGATCGTGATTTCGACGCTGTTGCCGAGATTCTTGGTCGCGGCGGAAAGGGTGGGCTCGTAGCCGCCATCGGCATCTGCCTTACGCTTAGTCGCGGCGTAGAAGCCGTTTGAGATCAGGTTGAGCAGCACCCGCGTGATCTCCTGCGGGAACAGATCGACCGCGCCGGCGCCGGGATCGAACGACCGTTCCAGAGCGATATTGAAACCTTGCTTCTCGGCCCGCGCCCCGTGATAGGCGAGATTGAGGCTCTCTTCGACGAGAGCGTTGATATCGACCGGCCGGTGCTCTCCGGAGCCTTCGCGCGAATGCAGCAGCATGTTCTTGACGATCGAGTCCGCGCGCCTGCCGTGTTGCACGACCTTGTCGAGATTATCGCGCAACGTGTCCATCAGATCAGTCATCTCAACGCGCGACTTGTCGTCGGCCTTTACGCCGGCCAATACTGCTTTCAGTTCATCAATCAGCTCGACCGATACGGCGGAGAAATTATTGACGAAATTGAGCGGGTTCTTGATTTCATGGGCGATACCGGCGGTCAGTTGGCCGAGTGAAGCGAGCTTTTCCGTCTGCACCAGGCGGTCCTGTGCGGTGCGCAAGTCCTCTAGCGATTTACTCAAATCGGTGGTGCGCTGCCGCAATTCTTTGAGCAGCCGCGTGTTCTCGATGGCGATCACGGCCTGGGCGGCGAAGTTTGTCACCAGTTCAATTTGCTTGTCTGTGAACGGTCGGACTTCTTGGCGGAAAATGCTGATAGTGCCGATCAAGACGCCGTCCTTGATCATCGGTACGGTAAGGAGTGTTCGAATGCCTCCCAGCTCCACACCCGCAACCGCGAATGGATGGCGCTGGGTGTAGATTTCCATCTTGCTCGCGTCTTCGATTTGGATGGTGCGAGGATCTCGAACAATTTGTCCAAGAATAGTTTCAGGGTTCGCCGCGACAGGACCGCGAATTAAAAATTCCTTGAAGGGCGCCGGCGTGTTGTATGTCGCGACCGTGTGAAACGCTCCGTCATATCGGAACATGTGTCCAAATTTTGCTTCACAAATGCGCGTGGCATTTTCCAGCATGGCGTTGAACACCGGCTCCAACGCGCCGGGCGACGAACTGATGACTTTAAGCACATCCGCCGTGGCGGTCTGCTGTTCCAGCGATTGCCGTAGTTCGCTCAGCAGCCGCGTGTTTTCGATGGCGATCACGGCCTGGGCGGCAAAATTTGTGACCAGTTCGATCTGCTTGTCGGTGAACGGTCGAACTTCTCGGCGAAAAATATTCATGGCGCCAATGACCACGCCTTCCTTGATCATCGGCACCGAAATTAAGGAACGGATACTGGCAACGTCCACACTGGCGACTGCCAGCGGAATGCCCTGAATGTATGCGGGCTCCAGTTTCAGATCGAAAACCTGGACAGGCTTGCCTGTCTCGAATGCACGCGCTGCCGGCGCCAATGGGCTTGCCGGGACCAAAGTGCCGATACCCCACCGTTCCCGGAACGCCTCCGGCAGAGAGCCGTGCAGCGCCGCATTGCGCATTTGGCCGTCGCTTTCGCGAAGCCACATAATTCCGAAACTCGCCTCACAGATGCGCGTTGCGTTTTCGAGCATGGCGTTGAACACCGGCTCCAACGCACCCGGCGACGAACTGATGACGCGTAGCACATCCGCCGTCGCCGTTTGCTGCTCAAGCGAGTCGCGCAGTTCGCTCAGCAGCCGCGTATTCTCGATGGCGATGACGGCATGGGCGGCAAAGTTTTGTAACAGCTCGATCTGCTTGTCGGCGAACGGCCGCACCTCCTGGCGGTAAATAATTATGGCGCCGATCAGCTTGTTTTCCTTGCGCATCGGTACTCCAAGTAGCGTTCGGATGCCGCCAAGCTCCACGGCGGACACAAAAAAAGGATTGCGCGTGATGTAACCTGGCTCCGCCTTCAGGTCCGCGATCTGTGTCGCCTCCCCGCCGCGGGCGAGGCGACCAAGAGCTGTATCCGGCTCGGGTCTGATCTTGGTGTTGGTCCGGGCACCCGCATAGGCTGGTGGTGCATTGTGCATCGCGACTATGCGAAACAGGCCATCCTCGTAGAGCGACAGATTACCGAATCCGGCGCCACAGATTTGGGTGGCGTTCTTCAGCAAGCTCTGGAAGATCGGCGTCAATTCACCAGGCGAGCTGCTGATGACCTTCAACACCTCGCCGGTTGCGTTCTCCCGCGCCAGCGCCTCGTCGCGCTCGCGTGTCAGCAGTGCAACTTGCTTTTCGAGGCCCGCAGCGGAGGACTTGCGGCCGAGCACGTGTTTTGGCGTATGGCGACGTTTCGGCGTCGCCGTCCTGCGACCGCGCTCTTTTGCCGTTTCGCCACCCACTTTGGAGCGCCGTCTCATTGCCGTTCCCTAGGCCCGGAGCGGGCATCGTATCGGCTCAAGCCGACGTTCAGGAAGGGGCAATTGTCAATTATTGCTTCTTTGGCGAGTGAATCGCCCGCCAGATTTTCTCCGGCGTCACCGGCATTTCGATATGGCTGACGCCGAATTCGGCGAGCGCATCGACCACGGCATTGACGACGGCGCCGAGCGCGCCGGTGGTGCCGCCTTCGCCGGCGCCGCGCACGCCGAGCCGATTGGTCGGCGTGAGCACTTCCGAGATGTCGGTGGTGAACGACGGCAGCAGGTCGGCGCGCGGCATGGCGTAGTCCATGAACGAGGCCGACAGCAATTGGCCCTGCGCGTCGTAGGCGCAAAGCTCCCATAGCGCCTGGCCGATGCCTTGCGCGGCGCCGCCGTGGGTCTGGCCGTGCACGATCAGCGGATTGATGGCGCGGCCGACATCGTCGACCGCGGTGTAGCGCACAAGCTCGAGTGCGCCGGTTTGCGGATCGATCTCGACTTCGCAGACATGCGCGCCATAGGGAAAGCCGAGCTGCAAGATGGTCTCGTCGCAGGTCGCGTCGAGCGGCCCGCGCAAATCTTCCGGCACGCGATTTGCCGTCTGCCGCCGCCGCCGCAGTCTCGAAAATCCCGACCGAGCGGTCGGTGCCTTTGACGGTGAAGCGGCCGGCGGCAAAGGCGATATCGTCCTCGGCGGTTTCGAGCATATGCGCCGCGATCTTTTTGCCCTTCTCGATGACCAGCGTCGGAGGCTTTGCCCATGACGATGCCGGCGAGCCGCATCGAGCGGGCGGAATGCGAGCCGCCGCCTTCCTTGACGATGTCGGTATCGCTCTCGTTGACGTGGACGTCGTCGAACGGCACGCCGAGCCATTCCGCCACGCATTGCGCAAAGGTGGTCTCGTGGCTCTGCCCGCTGGAGAGCGTGCCGACCACGACATCGACTCGGCCGTGCGGATGCACCGTGATGTCGGCGCGCTCGCGCGGATAGCCGCCGGTGGTTTCGAGATAACAGCACAGCCCGATGCCGCGCAGGCGCTTGCGTTTGCGCGCTTCGGCGCGGCGGCGTTTGAAGCCTTTCCAATCGCCAAGCTCCATCGCGCGCTCCATCACGGCGCGATAGGTGCCGTTGTCGTAGGTGATGCCTTGCGGGTTCTTGTAGGGAAAGGCCGACGGCGGAATGAGATTGCGCCGCCGCAAGCGCGACGCGATCGAAGCCGTGCTCTTGCGCGGCTTTGTCGATCAGCCGCTCGATCACATAGATCACTTCCGGCCGGCCGGCGCTGCGGTAGGGCGTGGTCGGCATGGTGGTCGAGAGCACGGCGCGCGCGCGGATATGCGACACCGGAATGCGGTAGCCGGCGGTCACCAGTCCGACGCCTTTGACCAGCGGCACGTAGGAGCCGCTATGGGCGCCGACATTGCTGAGATTAGAGGTGCGCAGCGCCAGGAAACGGCCGTCGGCGTCGAGCGCGAGCTCGGCGGATACCGTGAGATCGCGGCCCATATAGTCGCTGACGAAGGCTTCCTGGCGTTCCGCGGTCCATTTCACCGGCCGCCCGACGCGCCGCGAGCCCCAGGCGACCATCGCGAATTCGGGAAAGAAGCTGTTGCGGGTGCCGAAATTGCCGCCGATCTCGCGGGCGACGACGCGCACCGACTTCGAACGGCACGCCGAGGATCGCCGAAAGCTCCTTTTTCTGGCGCACGATGCCGCCGGAGCCGGCATAGAGCGTGTAGCGTCCGGTCGCCGGCGTCATAGATGCCGACGGCCGCGCGCGGCTCCATCGGCACGCCGGTGACGCGATTGATCCAGGTGTCGAGCCGCGTGACATGGGCGGCGCGCGCGAAAGCCGTCGGCGGTCGCCGCGGCATCGCCGACTTCGGCGTCGATCATGATATTCGGCAGGTCGTCATAGAGCCGCGGCGCGTTCTGCTCGACGGCGGCTTTTGCCTCGATCACCGCCGGCAGCGGCTCGTAGTCGACGACGATGCGTTCGGCGGCGTCTTTCGCCGCGGCAACGGTCTCGGCGATCACGAAGGCGACGGCGGTGCCGACATGGCGGACCCGATCGGTCGGCAGGATAGGATGCGGCGCGGCCGGCACCGCCGAGCCGTCGCGGTTATGCAGCACGAGGTCGGGCGGCGTGCCGGGCGCGGCCAGATGCGGAATGGCTTTAAGTCCGTCGGCGCGCGCGTCTTCGCCGGTCAGCACCGCGAGCACGCCGGGCATGGCGCGCGCCGCAGCGGCATCGATCGATCGGATCAGGGCATGGGCATGCGGCGCGCGCAGCGCCGCGCCATAGGCCTGGCCCGGGAAATTGAAATCGTCGCTGTAGCAGCCGCGGCCGGTGAGGAGGCGCAAATCCTCCTTGCGGCGTACCGGCGTCTCCAATCCCTGCTTGCATGTTTACGGGTTCTCTTCCGGCCCAGCCATCCTACAGTCTGTCGCCGTTCCGCGCGCATGCGCCGTCCGCTGTGCCGGTTGTCGCCGACGGCCTGCCGTGACACCATCGCGGGCGATTTGTCGCTTTGTCCTGGTTTGCCTTGGGTGTCGTAGCACCATGCCGCGCCGAAATCGAGGAAAGTTCCCTTGGGCGTCAGCTGTCCGACGACGAGTTGCTGGAGGTCCGGCTCAAGGACCTCAAGGTGACGGTCGAGGGCACTTGGCTCGAGAGATGCCTGCACACGCTCTACGACGAACTCGCCGCGCATGGCATCCGGGTGCGGCCCCATGCCTGGATTTCGAGCGAATGGTTTTCGCCCGGAGAACACGCCCGGCATCGCCATGCCGTTCTTTCTGGCACATCCCCGGCTGATGCGGCTGGAAAAGAAAATGATCCTCGAAGTCGAGGGCGGCACCTGGTCCGAATGCATGCGGATTCTGCGGCACGAATGCGGGCACGTCGTCACCCACGCCTATCAGCTTTATCGCCGCCGCCGCTGGCAGCAATTGTTCGGTCCGTCGTCGCAGCGCTATCCGCGCTATTACCGGCCCAATCCGGCAAGCCGCAATTATGTCCAGCATTTGCGGCTGTGGTACGCGCAGAGCCATCCGGACGAGGATTTCGCCGAGACCTTTGCGGTGTGGCTGCGGCCGCGCTCGCATTGGCGCACGCCGCTATGCCGGCTGGCCGGCGCTCAAGAAGCTCGAATATGTCGACGAACTGATGGCGGAGATCGCGCGGCAAGCGGCCGATGCTCACGCACCGGGAAAAAGTCGATCCGCTCGGCAAGCTCACCCAGACGCTCGGCGACTATTACAAGAAGAAGCGCGCGCTCTACGTCGTCGACACGCCGAAAACCTACGACCGCGATCTGCGGCGGCTGTTCTCCGACGACCCGACGGCATCGCCGCTCGGAAGCGGCCTCGTCATTCATCCGGCGCAACCGCGCCAGCGTGCGCGAACTGGTCGCGAAATGGACCGGCGAATATCAGCTCACCTTCGATGCCGTGCTCGACGATATGATCCAGCGATGCCGCGAACTCAATCTGCGCGCCGTCGGCTCCGAGCGCAAACTGATCATGGAATTCACGGTGCTGTTGACCGCCAAAACCATGCATGCATTGTTTGGTCCGTCGCGGCGAAGGTGGATCGCGCTATGAAACGGCTTCGCGTCCTGGTGCTCGTCCACCCGGACCTGATACCCCCGGAATTGAGCAAGGGGTACACCGAGCAGGAAATCAATGTTTGGAAAACCGAATATGACGTGGTGACGACGTTGCGCGCCGCCGGCCACGAGGTGCGCCCGCTCGGCGTGCATGACGAGCTAAAGCCGATCCGCGACGAGATCGACGCCTGGAAGCCGGACGTGGTGTTCACGCTGCTCGAGCAGTTTCACGGCGAAGCGATCTACGATCAGAACGTCGTCAGCTATCTCGAACTGATGCAGCGTGCCCTATACCGGCTGCAATCCGCGCGGCTTGATGCTGGCGCGCGGCAAGGATTTGTCGAAGACGCTGGTGCATTATCATCGCGTTCCGGTGCCGGCCTTCGCCGTGTTTCCGATGCGCCGCAAGGTCAAGCGCCCGGCGCGGCTCGCTTTGCCGCTGATCGTCAAGAGCGTCAACGAGGACGCGTCCTACGGCATTTCGCAAGCCTCGGTCGTCGACACCGACGAAAAGCTCGTCGAACGCGTCAACTTCATCCACGAGCGGATCGGCACCGCCGCCATCGCCGAGCAATATATCGAGGGCCGCGAAATCTATGTCGGCGTGGTCGGCAATGACCGGCTTTTGGTGTTGCCGGTGTGGGAGCTGCAATTCCAGAATATGGCGGAGGGCGACTGGCTGATCGCCACCGAGAAGGTCAAGCACGATCCCGATTATCAGGAACGCCGCGGCATCCGGCATGGGCCGGCCAAGGACCTCACGCCGGAAATGGCGGCGCGGATTCAGAACATGGCCAAGCGCATTTACCGCACGCTCGAGCTCGACGGCTATGCCCGCATCGATTTCCGTCTCGCCGCCGACGGCACGCCGTATTTTCTCGAAGCCAATCCCAATCCCGAAATCGCCGAGAGCCAGGAATTTGCCACCGCCGCGCGGCATGTCGGCATCAGCTATCCCGATCTGTTGCAGCGCATCGTCGCGCTCGGAATCCGGCGCGGCGCGCCGAGCGTGGCGGTTGATTGAACGACCTTAGACGCTTTGGTGCTTTTCATGCGCGGCGCGCGGCGTGTGCGCGGCCTCGCGCTTGGCGGCGTGGCGCTCGTGACGGCGAGGCGCGCTTCGTGACGTTCATGCGTGCACGGCCGTGCTTTGTGCTCGGCGCCGCTTACGGCGCTGCATTTGTGCGCGGCCGCCGGCCGCAGCCGCGTCATACTTCGGCCTGCTGCGAGCTTGGCCTGCGTCCGATTGCGCCTGTTCCGATTGCGCCTGCTCGATGACTGGCGAAAGCGGGCAGGCTGCGGCAGGGCAAGCGGCTGGACGAAAGTCAGCGCGTCATCTGTCCACGCGGCATGTTCCGCCAGGCGTCGACCGAAAGGCCGGTGACGCGCAGGACATAATCGCGCGTCTCGTGCGGCAGGCTGCCGCGGCGCTTCGAGCCAATCGGCGACGCGGTGCGCGCCGGCATTGTAGGCCGCGGCGACAAAGCCGAGATTGCCGAATTGCAGGCGCAAGCTCGTGCAGGAACCGCGCCGAGGCCGGGATCGCCTGCATCGGATCGAACGGATCGTCGAGACCGTTTTCGACGGCGGCCTCCGGCATGAATTGCGCGATGCCCATGGCGCCTTTCTTGCTGACGACATCGTCGCGCAGCCCGCTCTCCTGCCAGAGCAGATTGGCGAAGAACGGGATCGGCAGATCGTTGTCCTGCGCCGAGGTGAATAAGCGCATTGCAGAGGTCATCGAGCGAAACTTCGGTGCCGTCGTTGTTGCTGGTGGTGTCGGTCCGCGTATCCGCGGCGGCGGCGTCCGTGCCGGCGGCGGCATCGGAGCGGAATTCCGCGACCGGCGGACGCGAAGTGCAACGGCCGATTGGCCGTCCTGCCGGGCTTGAAAATTTCGACGGCCAATTCGCGCGGCTGCAGCGCGTGCGACGGCAAGCCGGTCGCTCTGCCGGTGGACGATTCGATTTCGACCAGCGACGGGACAGCGCCGCCGTCGTCACGCAGATAATCGGCAAACAACGAGGAATATTCCGGCTCCGGCGCCGCGCCGGTAGAGCCCGAGCAGCAGAATCGCAAATGCAAGTAATGGCACGCATCCCGTTCCCTCACAGAACGTGTCGCGACGGCGTCCGCGGCGCCGTCGCTAATGTGGTTAATGAAAGATTATTCCCTCGACGCGGACCGCTCATGCCGGTCCAACGCGGGCGGCTTTTTGAGCGGATTGTGCGTCATTCAAGGCGAATTGCGGCGCGGCCTAACCGTTCGGAACTGGGAACTCGGCCGCCGATCCGGGCCACCTTTGCGCTCGCGGCGGAGCGGATATTAGTTACGAGGGAGACCAATTTTTCCGCGTCTTACGCGTGGAGGCGATGCTGCCGTGACGAAAGCTGGATTGCGTCGCCGCATTGTCTGTTGCGACGGCGGCAGCGCTTGGGAGGTCCACCATGAATCAAGAAACCAAGATCCGAAACGCGGAGAGCAAGGCCGCGCGCCGGGTGCCGACCTTCAGTACCAATCCGGCTTCGGCAATCATTTTGAGTCCGAGGCTGTGCCCGGCGCGTTGCCGGTCGGGCGGAATTCGCCGCAGCATCCGCCGCACGGACTTTATGCCGAGCTGATTTCCGGCACCTCGTTCACCACCCCGCGCGGCGAGAACCGCCGCACCTGGACCTATCGCATCCAGCCTTCGGTCGTGCACCGGCCCTATGCGCGCATCGACAACGGCTTGATCCGCAGCGCGCCGTTCAACGATGTCGACGCGACGCCGACGCAATTGCGCTGGAGCCCGATCCCGATTCCCGAAAGAGCCGACCGATTTCGTCGAAGGCATCGTCAACGCTCGGCGGCAATGGCGACGTGGCGACGCAGGTCGGCATGGCGGTCCACGTCTACGCCGCCAACCGTTCGATGACCGACTGCTGCTTCTACAATGCCGACGGCGAAATGCTGATCGTGCCGCAGCTGGGCCGCGCGCGCTTCGTCACCGAGCTCGGCGTGATCGAGGCGCCGCCGGGCGAGATCGTCGTGATCCCGCGCGGGCTTGCGCTTTCGCGTCGAGCTGCCCGACGGCCCGTCGCGCGGCTACATCTGCGAGAATTACGGTGTTGCGTTGCGGCTGCCGGAACTCGGGCCGCTCGGCTCGAACGGTCTCGCCAATTCGCGCGATTTCCTCAGCCCTGTTGCCGCTTACGAAGACACCAAGGCGCCTGCGTGCTGATCGCGAAATTCCAGGGCAATCTCTGGACGGCGGAGATGGATCATTCGCCGCTCAATGTCGTCGCCTGGCATGGCAATTTCGCGCCGTACAAATACGAGCTGGCGCGCTTCATGGTGATCGGCACAGTGAGCTTCGATCATCCCGATCCGTCGATCTATAGCGTGCTGACCGCGCCGTCCGACGTGCCGGGCACCGCGAATATCGATTTCGTAATTTTTCCGCCACGCTGGCTGGTCGGCGAGGATACGTTCCGCCCGCCCTGGTATCACCGCAACGTCATGACCGAGTTCATGGGGCTGTTGCACGGCGCTTACGACGCCAAGGCGGAAGGTTTTCTGCCGGGCGGCGCCAGCCTGCACAATTGCATGACCGCGCACGGTCCCGATGCCGAGACCTGGCAGCGCGCGACGCAAGCCGAGTCTCAAGCCGCACAAAATCGAAGACACGATGGCGTTCATGTTCGAGAGCCGCTTTGCCATGCGGCTGACGCGCTATGCCGTCGAATCATCCGAGTTGCAGAACGACTACTTCGAAGGCTGGCAGGGGCTGGAGAAGCATTTCCGCGCGAAATAGGGTGGGCGAAATGGTCGCGCCCGTTGGTCGCGCCCAATCGTCGCGCCTGTGTTGCTGCACACCGTCAGGGCGTTTACGCCCATCCTATGGATGGGTTTTGGCGTGAGGATTTAGAAAATGAAATTATTTGGCAAGCCGTTCCTGCTTAGCGCGGTTATCGCGCTGGCGGCGGCGGTCGGCGCGGCACAGGCGCAGGATTATCCGACGCGGCCGATCACTGCGATCATCCCGTTCGCCGGCGGCAGCGCCAGCGATGTCGTCAGCCGCATCTTGTTCGAGCGGATGTCGAAATCGATGGGACAGCCAATCGTCGTCGAAAACCGGCCCGGCGCCGGCGGCAATAACGGCTCCGCCGACGCCGCCAAGGCCACGCCGGACGGCTATACGCTCCTGGGCAGCGGCTCAGGTCCGATGGCCGCCAACGTGACGCTCTACAAGCATCTCGATTACGATCCGGAAAAAGACTTCGAGACGATCTCGCCGTTCGCGGCCTTCACGATCATTGTCGTCGCCAGCAACAAATTGCCGGTCAACAATCTGCAAGAGCTGATCGGCTATGCCAAAGCGCATCCCGGCGAACTCAATTATGGATCGGTCGGCATCGGCAGTTCGCAGCATCTTGCCGGCGAGTATTTTAGTCAGCTCACCGGGGTGAAGATTACGCACGTGCCCTACAAGAACATCGGCCAATACGTGCCTGACTTGATGTCGGGCCAGGTGCCGCTCGGCTTCCAGTGGTTTCCCAACGTGTCTGCGGCGCTTGCGGCGAACGGCGCCAAGGCGCTGGCCGTTGCCGGCGCCAACCGGCTCGACGCCTTGCCGGACACGCCGACCACCAAGGAAGCCGGGCTGCCTGAGTACCTTGCATCCGGCTGGTTTGCATTGCTGGCGCCGAAAGGCACCCCGGCGGCGATTGTCGCCAAGCTCAACAGCGAAGTGAAAGCGGCGCTGGCCGATCCCGCGGTCCGCGCCCGGTTCCAGCAACAAGGCGCGGCGACAGATTATCGCTCGCCGGAAGGTTCCAAAAAATTCGTCGCCGATGAGATCGTGAAATATCGCGATATCATCACCAAGGCCGGCATTCCGCAGATCGAGTAGCGGATCGGCGCTTCGCTATCGAGGGCCAATATAGCTTCGGGATCGGATATTCACGGCGGCGTCCGTTAAGGGCGGGCGAGCGCGAGAATCTGCCGCGCTTCCTTCGGCGTTGCCACATCGCGCCCGAGCCCCTGCGCGATGTTCATCATCCGCTCCACCAGCACGGCGTTGTTTTTTGCCAGCTCGCCTGGCGCGATATAGGGATTGTCCTCGTAGCCGACGCGGACATGGCCGCCGAGCGAGACCGCGAGCGCGAGCAGGTCCCACTGCTTTTGCGGATTCATCACGCTGACGTTCCAGATGCAATTTTGCGGCAGGTGATCGACCATGTAGATGAGCGCCTTCTCGGTCGGCGGCGTCCAGGTGCCGCCCGGCCAGCCGAGGAACAGGGTCGTGTAAGCGTTTTCTTTCAGATAGCCTTGCTGGCGGATGAATTCGAGATTCCAGAACGCGCCGGTATGGAAACATTCGACTTCGAGTTTTACCCTGTGCGCGTCGGCGGCCTTGGCGTAAGCGAGCAATTCCTCGACCGGATGAATCGCCATCATGCGCTTGGGTGGGAATTGCGGATCAGGATTGAAATACTCATCGTGGGCATTAAAGGCGACCGCCATCATGTCGGGGCCAAGCGTCATCAGCTTGACCTTTTCTTCAAGCCGCGCGCTGGCGACGCCGAACTGCATCACCGGATCGGTTTTGGCGAGGATCGCTTCCTGCAAACGCTTCCAGCCCTCGTGATTGATGCGCGACACCTGCTTGCCGTCAGCCTGCATCAATTCTTCCAGCGTGCGGATGCCATGAATGTGGGCGATTGCCGCGCCCGCCTTGATGCCGTCGATATATTGGGCCGCGACGCCGTCGATGTCCTCCTGCGGCGGACAATAATGATTGATCGGATAAGAGGTTCGCAAGTCGCAGGCGACGGTGATGATCAGTTTTTCCATTTTTGGCGCCCTATAACGCAGTTTCGCGGACAAAGTTCGTTGCGCAATCATGCAGTTATCTCAATCCTGCACTGAGAATTTGAGGCTCGTCGCCCTCAAACGGCCTCCCGAGCTTAGGGGGTGTTGTTGCTGCCGTTAAGGCGGTAGCGATCTGGCGAAGCGCCGAATAAGGCGCGCTCGACAGGACCGCTCGACAGGACACCGTATTTGCATCGAGACGCGGTGTTCAATTGGAGGCTCAGGCATAGGAGAAGCAACATGAAGAAGTTCCTGACTACCGTGGCGCTGCTGAGCGCCGTCGCCACGCCGGCGTTTGCAGAGGTCAGCGCGCACCGGGCTGCGGCCATAGAAAAGTGCACGCAGGAGGCCAATGCGGAATACGGGCCCAGCGGTCTCACGTCGCAGCGCCGGTTCGATCACGATCTGTACGCGGCGTGTATGGCCGAGGCCGGCGAGGCCGAATAGGCCGGCTAAGTTTCCAGCGCCCCGCCGCGACCGGTGCCCAGCCCTTTCATGAAGCGGCTGCGGTTTGCGCGGGGTCTGGCCCTTGCCGGCTTGGTCATCGATCTTCGCCGCCAGAAGAAACGGGCCGCCATCGTCGGAGCGGCGGTCTAGCAACGATTCGAAATGCGCTTAATCGCGGACCTATTCGCTATTGGCGGGCTGGCTGCGCGCCACCGCCGCAATGTGGGTCACGCCGCCGGCTGCCGTCCGCTGCTTGCCGGTGATCGCTTGTCGTGCTTGAGCTTTTGCACCGGCCACTTTGTGAGCGCGGTCAAGATTGTCGAACCAGCTCATTCAATCTTTCCGACCGATCGATGACGCATAACGCGGGGGACGGGCCCGCGGCTAGATATCGGCTCGCTCCGGCCCGCGCTGAAATAAAATCGGCAGCCGTGGTCAGGATCGCCGCTTGGGATTGCCGCTACCAGGGCCGCTCGGCTACCGCTGTGATGTGTTCCAGGTTCGGCGGAGTTAGGCAAATACCGATGCAGGTATAGTTGAGTTCGGGATGCGGATTATGGCCGCGGTGGTATTTGCCGATCGGCTCGGAATAGACGTCGCCCGGCTTGGCCTTGACCAGCGTGCCTTCCTGGAAATGGGCCTCGAACAGTCCTTGGGTGGCGACGAAGAAGGTCGCGCCGTTGTGGCGATGCCAGTTGGTGAAACCGAGTGGTGCGACCTCCGCTGTGAATACCAGCACCTTCGCTTCAGGATCCTTGGGCAGGAAGGCATACATGCTGTCCAGGAGGAGCCCACGCTTGTGTTGCTCGCCGGGGCCGAGGAGGCCGCCGATTTGCAGCTTGAGATCTGAATAGTCTTTCGCGCCGAGCATTTTGCCCTCGTTCGGATGATAGCGAATAGGTGCTTATAATATTGTCGCCACGCACGGCCAACCAGCCGCGCCGGCTTTATGATAGATGTTATGCAATCTGGGAAGGACGGTTATGAATTTCGACTTCACCGCGGAACAGAAGCAATTCGCCGAACAGGTGCGGCGTTTCGCGCGCGAGCATCTCGCCGAAGGGGCGCTCAAGCGCGCGCACGATCCGCGCTTTCCGTTCGATGTCGCGCAGCTCATGGCGAAGCAAGGCCTGATGGGCATCACGCTGCCGCAAAGCGAAGGCGGGCAGGGCGGCACGCTGATGGATGCCGTCATCGCCATCGAGCAGGTCGCCGCCGAATGCCCGCGCAGCGCCGACGTGGTGCAGTTCGGCAATTTCGGCCCGATCCGCACTTTTGCCGAATACGGCACGCCGGCGCAGAAGGCGCGCTGGCTCGGCGAGCTTCTCGCCGGCCGCATGGTCATGAGCCTCGGCATGACCGAGCCGGACGCCGGCTCCGCGCTGACCGATCTGAAAACCAGCGCCCGCGCCGACGGCTCGCATTACGTCATCAACGGCAGCAAGGTGTTTTCCACCTTCAGCCCGGACGCGCAGATTTTTCTGATCTATGTGCGCTTCGGTCCTGGCCTCGGCGGCATCGGCTCGGTGCTGATCGAGCGCGGCACGCCCGGATTTTCCATCGGCGCGCCGTCGGCTTTCATGAGCGGCGAGGAATGGTGCGAGCTGCATTTCAAGGACTGCCGCATTCCGGCCGAGAACGTGCTGCTCGGACCCGGCGGCTTCAAAAAGCAGATGGCCGGCTTCAATGTCGAGCGGCTCGGCAATACCGCGCGCTCGCTGGCCTATGGCCGCTATGCCTTCAATGCCGCGCGCGATTACGCCATGACGCGCGAGCAGTTCGACCGGCCGCTGTGCGAATTCCAGGGCTTGCAATGGAAATTCGCCGACATGGCGATCAAGCTCGACAGCGCGCAGCTTTTGCTCTATCGCGCCGCGGCCAATGCCGATCGCGGCCTGCCGTCGGCCTACGAAACCGCCGTCGCCAAGGCGGCCTGCAATCAGGCCGGCTTCGAAGTCGCGAGCGAGGCGGTGCAGATCATGGGCGCGCTGGGCTACAGCCGTGAGACGCTGGTCGAATATTGCATGCGGCGCACGCGCGGCTGGATGATCGCCGGCGGCTCGATCGAAATGCTGAAGAACCGCATCGCCGAGCACGTCTTCGACCGCCGCTTCGATCAGCGCAAGCGCCCGCCCGCCGCGGCGGAATAAAATCCGTCACCGTCGTCCGCGCGCAAACTCCAGCAACAGCCAGGCGACAAGCATGGCGCCCGCCGCCAGTGCCGCAATGTCCAGTTCACGGCTTGGTTTGAGCACGGTGGCGAGCGCCAGCGCCGCCAGCAAGAGATTGACGAAAAAGACCCGCGCCACGACTTCGATCACGCTAAAACCGCGATCGGTGGCGCGCTGGTAGAAATGCGAGCGATGCGCCTGCCAAACCTGCTCGCCGCTCCACAAACGGCGCAACAGCGTGATGGTGCCGTCAGCGATATAATACAATGGCAAGAGGATCGCTGCGGCGCGGCCGCCGCTGCCGGCGACCAAAACCAGCAGCCAACCGAGCACGAGCCCGATAGGCAGGCTGCCGACGTCGCCGAGAAAAAGCTTCGCCACCGGGCGATTGAAAAAAGCAAAGCCGATCATGGCGCCGCACAGCGCCAGACTGACGATGATCGCCTGCGGCGATAGGATGCCCGACACGCCGATCGCGGCGAGCGCGGCGGTCATTGGGACGACCTCCGCCACCGTCATCCAGTCGAGGCCGTCCATGAAATTCACCAGATTGACGAACCACAAACCGCCGACGCAGAGCGCAATGCGCTCGAACCACCACGGCAGGATCGGCAGAACGCGTAACTCCACCGGCAGTGTGTAGATCACCGCCGCGACGGCGAGAGCTTGCAGCAACAGCCGCGGCGCCACACTGGCCGGATGGATGTCGGCCTGGATGCCGACCGCTGCGATCAGGACGACCGCGGCGAGCAGGATTGCAGGCGGCATCATGCTTGCGGCGCTGTCAGGCCATAAAGCCAATGCACCACAGCTAACCGCGATGGTCGCGGCGACAATCGCAATTCCTCCACCTTGCGGCGTCGGGATCGTGTGCGATGAACGGGCGTTGGGCCGCGCCATTCCGTAGCGCGCAAGCAGCGGGCGAAGGACGACGATTAGAGATACGCTGAGGAGAGCCCCGCAAGCCAGCAGGGCCGCGGCACGTATCGCCCAGATTGTCGTCCCGCCACTCATCGCGCTATTCGTCTCGAAGCGATGCAGTCTTCGCAGCTGGAATCGCGTTGATCGCTGCGATGCTCTTGCGGATAAGATGCGCGAAATACGACGGCCGTTCGACGACAAGCGAAATAGCCCAACAAATGGCGTTGGTCAAAACGAAGTAAAGAGTGAATATTGCGGCACTGCGAAGCAGACTGCCGCCGGTCGGATTGGTGTCGTTGAAGAGCGTCCGCAGTCCAATCAAAATTGGACTGTGCATAATGTATAGAGTGTACGACCAGCTCCCGGACGCGATGGCAAGGCGTGTCCACCAGAATCGCTCCCCCAGCTTTGACGGCGCCAGCAGCACCAGCAAGAGCGCGATGGGTGCCCCTAGGGTGGCCTGATAGACCATCGAAATTGTGGAATCGTCTCTCAAGCCGGTGACGGCGAATGGAAGCGACAGCACTACGGCGATAGCGACGCTCCATCCGGGTGAAATTTTAGGCAGAGCCGGCATTGTCAGCGCCGCGGCCGCGCCAAATCCAAACAGAACGATGGCAATCGCCATATAAGTCAAATGCGCGCAAAAAATTACAGTCAAAGCCGCCAAAAAAAATATCAGAAGAAAACGCTTCGCTCTGCGCGCAGACCATGCCGCCGCGATCAAGCCTGCGATGATATAGAGCGCGACTTCAACTCGCAGCGACCAGATTGCGATATCGACAGTGGTGATTGCGTCGGTACCGGTGTACAGAAACAGTAGCGCTCGCAGCCATGACATTGGACCGGTATTGAACTCGGCCGCCGGCCTGAACATTCCCAGCATGGTCCATCCGGACAGGCTGAATGCCGATACGATCGCGACAGCCGCAATGGCGACGATATAAGGCGGATAAATTCTGGCGATGCGCCGGATAGCATAGTCAAGCCAATCCCATCGGCCGTCGAGCGAGTGGCGCTTGATGGTCGTGGCAATGGCAAAACCGCTGAGCACGAAAAAAAATACGACCGCCATCCGTGCGAGCCATCCCAGAATAGGCTTCGGTTCCGCTAAAATAAGGCCGTTTGTGTGGGCGACGAGAACGACCTGAGCGGCCAATCCGCGAAGGCCATCAAGTTCCTTGTAATGTTCCGCCATTCCTGGAATTCCCTAAACAGCGTGCAAGGTCGTTTTCGAATCGTAAAGGCGGCGGCTGACAAGCCGCGGTTGCAAGGCTATTATATTGGTAGCTTTTCTTTGGCAGACTGTCGCCGGGTTTATTCTTACATACCGGGTCCGCGAGTGCGGCCTTTGCCGCCGACGGCGCGCTGACCGAGGGCGATTTGAGTCTGACACTTTTGCCCGCGAGCGCGCCGGAGCCAAGACCGTGACAGCCACGATATCGAAAATCATCTGGCTCGCATTCGGCATCGCTTGGGCAATCTTGCGGCAACACCCGGGCCGGCGCTCACGCAAGACGCCGGTGCGTTATTCGGGACGAGACATACGGGAATTCGTTTTGATGGGCGCTTCGCTGACCGGGCTTGGCATCGTACCCTTCATCTATCTCGCGACCCACGTTCCACGATTCGCCGATTATCCATTCGTCCCGGTACTGAGCTACCTGGGAATTGCGGCGGGCGTGATCTGTCTCTGGCTATTCTACCGCACGCATCGGGATCTCGGTCAAAATTGGTCGGTTAGCCTCGACCTGCGGGAGAGCCACACGCTAGTCACAACGGGTGTCTACGCACTGGTTCGGCATCCGATGTATACGGGCTTTTGGCTGATGGCGCTTGCCCAAGTCCTGCTGTTGCCAAATTGGATTGCAGGGCCTGCCGGTTTGGTCGGGTTTGGTATCCTGTATTTTGGCCGCGTGCAGCGTGAAGAAGAGATGATGATTACCGCCTTTGGCGATGAATATCGCGCCTACATGCGCCGCACGGCTCGTGTTGTCCCATACCAGTTGTGGACCGGTATGATCGGCGCGGGTTAGAAGAGACTTTTTGTATTTATAAACGCTTAGACTTGTCGGTCGCTCATTCTCTTGTGCGCTAAACACTGCCAATAAAGCTGCACAATCTGTCGTCCGATAATATCGGCGGCAAATTTTTCGACCACCCGGTTTCTCGCCGCTGTGGCATAGCGCGCGCGTAATTCCGGCGCGCCGGCGAGACGCTCCATTGCTTGCGCCAGAGCCGGCACGTCATCGACGGGGACGAGCAACCCGGTCTGATTGTCAATGACGATTTCACGGCAACCCGGAACATCGCTCGCGATCATAGCGCGGCCGCATGCCGCCGCTTCCAGGAGCGACAATGGCAGTCCTTCGCGGCGTGACGGTAACACCGCGACATGCGCGCGCGCCCATAGACTGGCGATATCGCCGACATGGCCGAGCCAGGTCACGCCCGGCTCTCGGTTCCAGGACATGGCCTCGGCTTCCGTCACCGAGGCCGGGTTGGCCGGATCGGGTTTACCGGCGATCAACAAACGAGCGTCCGTTCCGCGCGCGCGCAACACGCGATGGGCGGCAATGAGTGTGCGCACACCTTTGTCGTCGAGCAGGCGTCCGACGAAACCGAATGTCGGCGGACTTTGCGGCTCTGGTAGCGGCGTCATGCCCGCAACATCGACGCCCGATCCGGAAATGAGCGCGATACGGCCTTTGGCAATGCCGAGCGTCACCAATGCCGACAAATCGTCGCGGTTCTGTACCAGCGCGACGCTGCCGTCACGATCGACCAGAAGACGCAACACGGCGCCGATAAGCCGGCGCAGCGTCCGCGCTTTCGCGCTGTTCGACGTGAACGAATAGCCAAGCCCGATGAATGCATTGATGCAGGCGGTCGGGCGGCCCAGCATCGCGATGGTGCCAAGCACGCAGGATTGCAAGGCCACGTGATGGGTGATGTCGGGCTTGACCGTGCGATGAATATGCCGCAGCGCGGCGGCCGTTTTGAGAGCTGCGAACGGCGACAGGCTGCCGCGCGCAAACGGGATCGGGTGCAAGATAAATCGCTCGGCTTCGATCGCCGCCGCGCCACCGCTTACTCTGGTCGCCACATGAACCTCAAAGCCGGCATCGCGCGCGGCGCGCGCCATCGGCAGCCGATGCGACAGGAAGGCCCAGTCCTCTGCCGTGACATAGAGGAGCCGCGGCGCCGATGGCCCGCGCGGTTCGCGCTGGTGCAAATCAGCCGACATTTTGCGGCAACAAAATCGGGAGCGTCATCGCATCCGCAATCGATTGACCGAACCGCACTTCAAACTTTGCCGTGGCGAAAGCCGCGCCGAGTTGGCGCTCGGCATTGCCGTAGCCCGTTGCCACCTGCAACGCGCCGGCAATGCCCGCGCGCTTCGCCGCTTCGACATCGATGGCCTTGTCGCCGACCAGCCAGGATTTCGTGAAGATCGAGGACGAGGCCGGCCGCCGCTTGCAGCAGCATGCCCGGATTGGGCTTACGCGCCGGATGGTCGGGATGGGCATACGCGCCCTTGCCCTCGCGGTGATGGGGACAGGCATAGACAGCGTCTATCCTGGCGCCTTGCGCGGCCAAGGCCGAAACAATCGCTTGCTGCACGGCCTGGAATTCGGCCAGCCGTAATAGCCGCGGCCGATGCCGGCTTGGTTCGTCACCATGACGACGGCGACGCCATGTTCGTTGGCGGCGGCGATCGCCGCCGCGGCTCCCGGGATCATGATAATGTCTTCGACGCGGCGCAAATAGTCGGTTTCCTCGACGACAGCGCCGTCGCGATCCAAAAACAGCGCCGGCCGGCCGGGCGCGACGCGCGTCAAGATTTCGCACCACACGCCTTCGGCATTGAGCGGATGATCCTGCGGTCGGCATCGATCGGATCTTTTTCTATATGTGTGCAGTGCTGATGTCTTTCATATCACAATAAAATTATGTTAGGTGCACAGCCACTTGCCGGTTGCCGAGAGTTGCGGCACCGATAAGCATAGAGCCAAGATGTGCGGAGCTAAAGATTTGCGCGTGCAAAACGATTTGGTCGCCGAGCATTTCCGCCGGTCCTGCGAGACGCTGTCGCGTCGCGGCCGATGACGCTGGTTTGCGCGCCGCCATCCATGCCATCGCCGATGCCGATCACCGGCGCTTTTCGCGCCGGGCAAAAATTGCTGATCGCCGGCAACGGCGGCAGCGCCGCGGATGCCCAGCATATCGCCGGCGAATTCCTGTCGCGCTTGAATTTCGACCGCAACCCGCTGCCGGCCATTGCGCTGACCACCGATACGTCCGTTCTCACCGCCATCGGCAACGACTACGGCTTCGAGCGGACTTTCGAGCGTCAGGTGCGCGGCCTCGGCAAACCGGGCGATGTGTTCATCGCGATCTCGACGTCTGGCCGTTCGCCGAACGTGGTCGCGGCGCTCAAGGCGGCGCGCGAGGGTGGGCTGATCACGGTCGGCTTCACCGGCACGGCGGCCAACGGCGCCATGCAGCCGTTATGCGATCATTGCCTGGCGGCGCCGTCGCCCGAAACGCCGCTCATTCAGCAAATTCACATCGTCGCGGCGCACGCGATTTGCGGCTTGGTCGAGCTGAATATGTTCGGCGACCTCGGCGGCTAAGAAATAAAACATCTATATATTTCAAATAGTTTAATTGTGTTCACCATCTGAACATTAAGCTTGACGTTCACGCGATGAACAATGTACTGCTTGGCCCGAATGGAGGGCTGCGTGATGCCCCAAGCTGCGCGCAACGACGAACCTGACAACGCCAGGATCGTGCTCGGGCTTCTGGAGTCGGTCGAGCGCGATGGCGCCCAGTCGCAGCGCAAGCTCGCTTCCGATCTCGGCATCGCGCTGGGCCTGGTCAACGCCTACCTGAAGCGCTGCGTCAAGAAAGGGCTGCTCAAGATCGGCCAGGCGCCGCCGCGCCGTTACGCCTATTATCTCACCCCGCACGGCTTTGCCGAGAAATCCCGGCTCACCGTCGAATATCTTTCCACCTCGTTTTCCTTCTTCCGCCGCGCCCGCGAGGATTGCTCGGCGGTGCTCAAGCGGCACATGCGCGCGGCTGGAATCGCATCGCGCTGCCGGCGTCTCGGACCTGGCTGAGATCGCGACGATCTGCGCGCTCGAACAGGGCATCGCCATCGTCGCGGTGGTGGACGCCAAATCCGCAAACGACCGCTTCGTCGGCACGCCGGTCGTCAAGTCCATCGCGGCGGTACCCGGCGAATTTGACGCGGTGGTCGTGACCGATCTTCAAGCGACGCGCGAATCGGTGCAAGCTCGTAGTCGCCGCAGCTCGATGCCGGCCGCGTCCTGGTCCCAGCGCTGCTGGGTATCCGCATCAACCCCGCAACGGAGAGCGCGGCATGACGATCGAACTCCACCCGCGCTGGTTTGTCGCCCATACCCAGCCGCATGCCGAGGCGAAGGCGACGGCGCATCTCAATCGCCAGGGCTTTGAGATTTATTTTCCGCGTTATCTGAAACGGCGCCGGCACGCGCGCCGGGTCGAAACCGTCGCGCGCCGCTGTTTCCCGCGTTATCTGTTCGTCGCCGTCGACATGGCGGCGCAGCGCTGGCGCTCGATCTATTCGACCGTCGGCATCGCCCGGCTCGTTTGCAACGGCGACGAGCCGACTGCGGTGCCCGATGGCGTCGTCGAAGCGCTGAAAAGCCGCGAAGACGCCGACGGCTTTATCAAACTTGACTATCGCCCGCAATTTCGTGCGGGCGACAAAATTCGCGTGCTCGACGGTGCGTTCTCATCTTGCCTCGGCTTGTTCGAAGGCATGGCGGAGCGCGAGCGGATCACAATCCTGCTCGATCTTTTGGGCCGCAAGGTTCGGGTCGTGCTGGATGCCGATTTGGTCGCTGCTGCCTGAGTTCCGGCGCGGTCTGAGACGGAACGCGCCATTTTGGGACGCGTTTATTTGATCCGCGCCCTGAGGAGCGGATCGCGTTGTGTGTGTGTTCGGGTGATCACGTCTCACCCGGAGTGCGGTAGCGTTGGCAAATGGAAAATTTTTTGGTGAGTTTGAACTCTTCGTGTTTTCACGTGCGGATGGGGCTGACGTGAAGGCAAACAGTTCTACACTCGACGGCGCGTCCATTCTCGTGACCGGCGGAACCGGTTCGTTCGGACAGGCCTTCGTGCGTCGGCTGTTTGCCGAGCATCGGCCGAGTCGGGTCATCGTCTATTCCCGCGATGAGCTCAAGCAGTACGAGATGGCGCAGCACTTTACCCAAAAAGAGCTGCGGTTTTTCATCGGTGATGTGCGCGACCTCGCCCGTCTGGAACGGGCGCTGAATGGCGTCGATATCGTCGTTCATGCCGCTGCCCTCAAGCAAGTTCCCGCCGCCGAATACAACCCGATCGAATGTATCAAGACCAACGTGTTCGGGGCCGAGAACGTCATCAATGCCTGCCTCGATCGGGGGGTCCACAAGGTTATCGCGTTGTCGACTGACAAGGCGGTAAGTCCGATCAATCTCTACGGCGCAACTAAGTTATGCTCTGACAAGCTGTTCATCGCGGCCAATCATCTTGCCGGCAAGGACGGAACGCGTTTTGCCGTCGTACGCTATGGCAATGTCATCGGCTCGCGCGGTAGCGTGGTGCCGTTTTTTAAGGAATGCGGCAAGACCGGCAAATTGCCGATCACCGATCCGCGCATGACGCGGTTCTGGATTCGTCTTGAAGACGGGGCAAGTTTCGTACAACGCGCGCTCCATATGATGCATGGCGGCGAAATCTTCATTCCGAAAAGTCGCCTCGATGCGGATCACCGACCTGGCGGCCGCGATATGCGCGCACTGCGAGCAAGAAACCGTCGGCATTCGTCCGGGCGAGAAACTCCACGAGCTTTTGATCACGCGCGACGACGCGCGGCATACCCTCGAATTCAATTCTTTTTTTGTGATTCAGCCGGCCGTTCATCTCTGGAACTACAGCGAACACCGCGATTACCGCGGCGAAGAAGGCCGTGCGGTATCGGCGGATTTTGAATATGCCAGCGATAGTAACACCAGCTGGCTCGATACTGAACAACTCCGAGCCGCGATCGAGTAGCGGTATGTCCGCGCGTTTTCTCGGCTACGGGCGCCAAAGCATCGATCGCCCCGATATCGATGCCGTGGTGGCGACACTCGAAAGCGATTTCCTCACCCAGGGCCCGCAAGTCGCGAGGTTCGAGGCGGTGCTCGCGGAGCGAGTCGGCGCGCGTTACGCGGTTGCGGTCAGTAGCGGTACCGCTGCCTTGCACATCGCTTGCCTGGCCGCGGGAATTGGCCCGGGCGATCTCGGCCTGACCTCGGCAATTACATTCGCGGCGTCGGCGAACTGCCTGATCTATGCCGGCGGTGACGCTGAGTTCGTGGATATCGATCCCACTACGCTTGGAATGTCCGTCGCGGCGCTGGCACAGGCGCTCAAGACCGTGCCGTCAGCGAAAGCACTCATCCCGGTTCATATGGCAGGGCTTGCGGATGCGGCGGCCGAAATCCGCAAACTCGCCGACGGCCGCATCGTTATAGAAGACGCCGCGCATGCTATCGGCGGTCTCTATTCGTGCGGCAAACCCGTTGGCAGCTGCGTCTATTCTGACCTCGCCGCTTTCTCGTTCCATCCGGTGAAGCAGATGACCACCGGCGAGGGCGGGGCGGTGCTGACCAACGATTCCGAACTAACGCGACGGCTCAAGCTTCTTCGCAGCCATGGCATCGAGCACGAGCCGACGCGCTTTGTCGGCACCGACACGCAGGAAAACGGCCGTTTCAAACCGTGGCTCGGTCAACAGCACATGCTCGGCTTCAACTATCGGATGACGGACATTGCGGCCGCGCTTGGGCTATCGCAGCTGAAAAAGCTCGATGGCTTCCTGGAACGCCGCCGCGCCATTGCGCGCCGTTACGACGAGGCGTTTGCCAAACTGTCGCCCATCCGCCTGCTGCAATCCGCACCTGCGGAGCGTGCGCGCTCGGGGCATCACCTCTACATCGCCTGGTTCGATTTTGATGCGATGCACACGACACGGACCGTCTTTATGACCAAGCTCGCCGAACGCGACGTGGGAAGTCAGGTGCATTACATGCCGGTCTATCATCATCCCTTCCATGCGCAGCGCAAAAACGTCGACCGCGATCGGTTTCCGAATGCGGAGCATTATTACCGCGGTTGCCTTTCGCTTCCGCTCCATCCCGGCCTCACTGACGAAGAAGTCGAAAGGGTGATTACCGCGGTGAGCGATTTGGCGGGTGCCGCGTGAGCATACGATGACAGATCAGAAAAGCGGATTTATGCAAGGTGAGGGCGATCGGATGTTCGATCGCGGTCAGCATACGGGCAATTTTGAGACTAACCCGGTGCTTTTCTCCTTGAAGGATATTCAGGTCAAACCGCGAGCGATCCTGGAAATAGGCTGCGGCGCGGGCTACCGACTTGCTGTGTTGCGGGGTGAATTCGGTGCAGATTGCTACGGAATCGATCCGTCGACAAAAGCTATTGAATATGGCCACGCGCGCTACCCCGAGCTTGTTCTCGAAAGCGGGACCGCGAAATCGCTACCCTACGCTGACAATCGGTTTGATTTGGTGATCTTCGGCTTTTGTCTCTATCTCTGCGATCCAGGCGACCACTTTCGCATCGCGTGGCAAGCGGATCGTGTACTTCAGGATGGCGGTTATCTGGTGGTCCATGATTTCTTGGCGCCGGCGCCCTATAGCAACGAGTTCGTCCATGCGGCGGGTATTCGTTCCCGTAAGATGGAATGGTCACGCATGTTCACTTGGAATCCAGCTTATCGGCTAATATCACGGCGCTATCTGGAAGCGACGGCAGTCCTTTCGTTTGCGCCCGATGAGCAGGTTTGCATCGACGTGCTGCGCAAGGATCGTGGCGTAGCCTTTCCGAGCAACCCATATCGTTCGGGCGGGTCGAATAATAGATGAGAGCTTTTTTCCGGCTCAGCTGTGATCACGTGTTCTGCGGCGCGGCACGCCTGGGTATTTCGCGGTCGCGTAATTGTTTACGGTTTTGGTGAACGACGCTTGGGCCCTTTATCGCGCATAGGTCTCGGTACAGTGCAGTTCGGCGCCGATTACGGCGTTTCCAATCGCAATGGCCGACCGAGCGAAGCGGAAGTTGCGGCCATTCTTGCCCGCGCGGCTGATAACGGGATCGGATATCTGGATACGGCGGCGGGCTACGCCAATGCGGAAATGCTGGTTGGCCGGCATTTGCCGAGCGGACACGGGGTGCGCGTTATCACCAAGCCGGCGCCCGTCGCTGACGATGTGATTACGGCAAACCACGCCAAGAATATGCTCACCGCATTGGCCGGCTCGCTTGATCGATTGAAGTCTACACGGGTCTATGGCGTGCTACTCCATAATGCGCGAGATCTCGCAAAGCCGGGTTGGGAGCACCTCGTCGACGGCTTGCGCGAGGCACGGACACGAGGCTGGACGTCGTGCATCGGCGTTTCGGTCTACGATGCCAGCGATCTCGAATTGGTAGAGCGCCGCTTTACACCAGAAATCGTTCAACTGCCTTTCAATGCGCTTGATCGCCGCCTGGCCGTCTCCGGATGGCTTGGCCGATTGCAGGCTTCTGGCGTGGAGGTCCATGCCCGCTCGCTGTTCCTCCAGGGTCTTCTCCTGATGGAGCCTGCGACGGTGCCCGGGTTTTTCGCACCAGTGAAAGGGACGCTTGCGAAGCTTCACGCAGCATGGGCCGCAGAGAAGCGCACGCCGCTGTCCGGCTGCCTGCGTTGCGTTCTCGACAATGCCGACATCGATGCGGCGATCGTCGGCGTCAATCGCCTGCAAGAGCTCAACGAGATCGAAGCGGCCGTTACGGGGCCTGCTGGGGAAAACGGCGAATTCGAGTTTCCGGCCGCGATCGATCCGATTTATCTCGATCCACGCCGGTGGCCTACAACCCTCCAGTGAAGGCAGAGATGCCGCGCGCGCTGTTTCGCTGTGACGCCTCGCCGGAAATCGGCGCGGGTCATGTGACCCGCTGCCTCGCTCTTGCCGAAGCACTGGCGGAGACGGGTTGGCACGTCGCATTTGCGGTCACTCCTGACACCGCAGCGATGATGCTGGCGATTAACGCTGATGGCTTTTCCGTACACGAATTGAACGGTGCGGCGCAGGATGAGCCTTCGGTATTGCGCGGCTATTATCCGAATGGCGTCGAGCTCCTGGTCGTCGATCATTACCAGCGAGATATCCATTTCGAAGAGGTATGCCGAGCGTTCGCGCGGCAAATCCTGGTTATGGACGACGCGACCGGCCGGCGTCACGACTGTGATTTTCTTGTCGACGCCGCTGCGAGCGACGGCTCGGTTTACAAGGGCGGCGTTCCCGCGTCGGCGCGGCTTTTGCTCGGTCCGGCTTATGCATTGGTGCGGCGCGCCTTTATTCGGCGGCGCGCGGACGCCTTGGTACGGCGCGATGGCCGCCCCGTGAAAAATATTTTGGTGTCCTTTGGTGCCACCGATCCGTGGAATATCACGCCGGTCGCGCTCAGCGCACTTGCCCGCTTGGCGGATGACTTTTCGATTACCGTCGCCTTGTCGTCGCGCGCGGCGAGCGCTGAAAATATCCGGCTACATCTGCCGAATCGCGGTCGTCTCGTGCTGGATGCCGACATGACTGAACTGATGACGGAGGCTGATTTCGCAATTGGCGCTGCCGGTGCCAGCGCGTTCGAGCGCGCGGTGCTTGGGCTGCCGTCGATCATGGTCACTTTGGCTAATAATCAGCGCGGCATCATGAGGCTCTTGACTTCATCCGGCGCTGCGATTGAGGTCGGACGGTTTGATGAAGCCTTGGCATCACGACTTGAACAAGTCACGCGGGCATTGATCGGCGATCCGATCGCTCGCACCCGTATGATAGAATGCGCCACGGCGCTGGTAGATGGCCGGGGTTCCCGGCGCTTGCTGATCGAGCTTTCCGGCGAGACGCAAGGACGAGATGGTTCAAGCATCCGCCTGCGCCTGGCGGAGAGAAGCGACGAAGATTGGCTATTCCAGCTTCAGCGCGCACCGCAGACCAGACGATTTGCCAAAAACCCCGCGGTGCCGAGCGCCGAAGAGCATCGGTCTTGGTTGTCGCGAACGCTGGCGAACTCCGATGTGATCCTCCTCGTGATCGAGGTCGACGGCACGCGTGGCGGTTTCGTGCGCCTCGATCGGTTGCGCGGCGATACAGAAAATATAGTTTTCGAAATATCCGTCGCGGTTTGTCCGCGCCTTCACAAACGCGGGGTTGGATCGGCGGCGCTGTCCCTGGCGCGCCGCCTGCTGCCGGCAGCTGTATTCGATGCTGAGATCCTACCGGAAAACGCCGCTTCCCAGCGACTGTTCGCACGCGCCGGTTTCCGGCAAGTCGGCGTAACGCGTTATCGAGCCGTCGGCGTCGTGACGGTTGCCCAAAAGGCCCCCATGTTGCGGGCCACGCTGAATTAGCGCCGTGCTGAAGGAAATTACGATTGCCGGGCGGCGCATCGGCGCGGGATCGCCGCCCTTCATCGTCGCTGAGCTGTCCGCCAATCACGGCGGTAGTTTGGAACGGGCGCTTGCCGCGATGGAAGCCGCCAAAGCGTCGGGCGTCGATGCGGTGAAGTTGCAGACCTACACCGCCGATACCATCACCATCGATCACGATGGACCGGGTTTCCGCATCGAGGGCGGTTTATGGGATGGCCGGCGACTGTACGAGCTTTATCAGGAAGCGCACACGCCGTGGGACTGGCACGAAGCCTTGTTTGCCAAAGCACGCGATCTTGGGATAATCGCTTTCTCCACGCCGTTCGATCACACCGCCGTCGAACTGCTCGAGCGCCTGCAGGCGCCGGCTTACAAGATCGCGTCGTTCGAGATGATCGACCTGCCGTTGATCCGCTGCGTCGCCGCGACCGGTAAGCCAACCATCGTATCGACCGGTATGGCGACGCCTGAGGAGATCGGTGAGACCGTTGATACTTTTCGTGCAGCGGGCGGCCGCGATCTTGTATTGCTGCATTGTGTGAGCGGTTATCCGACACCGGCGTCACAATCGAACCTTCGGCGCATCGTAACGCTTTCCCAGGAGTTCGACTGTCCTATCGGCTTGTCGGATCACACGCTCGGCATCGAGGTTTCGATTGCCGCGGTGGCGCTCGGCGCTTGTATGATAGAGAAGCATTTCACCCTGCGACGCGCCGATGGCGGTCCGGACGCGGCCTTTTCTTTGGAGCCCGGTGAACTCTCGGCTCTGGCGCGCGGCGCGAGAACCGCCTTTACCGCGATCGGCACCGGTTTGCCGTTGCGGGCCGCCGTGGAGGAGGAGAGCAAGGTATTCCGGCGCTCGCTCTATGCCGTCGAGGACATCGGCATGGGAGAGACGCTGACCGCCAAAAATATTCGCATCATTCGCCCTGGTTTCGGTCTTGCACCGAAGCATTTGTCCGACGTGATCGGCAAGCGTGCGCGGCGGGCGCTACCGCGCGGCACGGCACTGTCCTGGGACGCGATTGAGTAGCGGAGCGATGAAGACCGTCGCGATCATCCAGGCTCGTATGGGCGCAAGCCGGCTGCCGGGCAAGGTTTTGTCGAAGCTCGGCGGCGAGCCCGCTCTCGCCTGGGTCATACGGGCCGCGCAGGCCGCGCCCGGCATCGACGAGGTGTGGATCGCGACCTCCGAAAATGCGGCTGACGATGCGGTCGCCGACTGGGCGGCCAAGCATCATAATGTCTCTATACACCGCGGCTCCGAGCATGATGTGCTCGACCGCTATGCGGGCGCCGCTAAAACGAGCGGCGCGGATATCGTCGTGCGCCTTACCGCCGACTGTCCATTTCTCGACCCGCAGGTGGTCGGGCAAACCGTGCGCCTGCGTGCGGTCACTGGTGCCGCCTACGCCTCGAATGTCGATCCGCCGACTTGGCCGGATGGACTCGATTGCGAAGTCTTGACGGTCGAGGCCTTGCTCACCGCCGCGGCGGAGGCAACGCGCCCCAGCCATCGGGAGCATGTCACGCCGTTCGTGCGCAACAATCGCGCGCGTTTTCCGGCGGAGACTTTGATCGCGCCGTTGCCGGGGCTTGCCGAGGAGCGCTGGACGCTCGATACGCCGGCCGATCTCGCGTTCCTATCCGCCATCGTCGAACAATTGCCGGGAGATCGACCGCCGTCTTTCCTTGACGTGCTCGCGGTACTCGACCGCCAGCCGAAGCTGCGTCAGATCAACGGCAATTCTCAACGCAATAGCGGATCCGCCAGGAGCGTGGCCGCCGAGAAGATCGATCTTTCTCGCAGCTATGTCCGCTCGCAGCGCATGCTCGATCGCGCTGAGCAGATCATCCCACTCGGCTCGCAAACATTTTCTAAGAGCAAGATCCAGCTCCCGCCCGGCGCCGCGCCGCTGTTTGTCACGCATGGCGACGGCGGCCGCGTGTTCGATGTGGATGGCAACGAATATGTTGATCTCATCAATGCGTTGCTGCCGAATGTGCTCGGCTATCGCGATCCAGATGTGGACTGCGCGATCCGTCGGCAATTAACGCGCGGCATTAGTTTCAGTCTGCCGACGGAACTGGAGACGCAATTAGCCGAGCGGCTTGTCGCGCATATACCGTGCGCGGAGATGGTTCGTTTCGGTAAGAATGGCACCGACGCCACGTCCGCGGCGATCCGCCTGGCGCGGGCCGCGACACGCCGGGACCGCATCATGCTGTGCGGCTATCACGGCTGGCAGGATTGGTATATCGGCGCAACCTCTCGCAATCTCGGTGTTCCAGCGGCCGTGTCCGCGCTTTCGCATACCGTCCCTTATGACGATCTCGGCGCGGTTGAATCGCTGTTTCACAAATATCCGGATGAGTTCGCCGCGCTCATCCTCGAACCTGCCGGTGCCACAGAGCCGGCGCCGGGTTATTTGCAGGGGCTGAAAGAGCTCGTTCACCGCTACGGCGCGCTCTTGATTTTCGACGAGATGATCACCGGCTTTCGCTGGTCAATCGGCGGTGCCCAGGCCTATTACGGCGTCGCTCCCGACCTTGCCTGTTTCGGCAAGGCGATGGGCAACGGCATGCCGATCTCTGCCGTCGTCGGCAGCGCCGGCATCATGCGGTTGATGGAAGACATTTTTTACTCGGCCACTTTCGGTGGCGAAGCGCTGTCGCTGGCGGCGGCGATTGCCACCATCGACAAGATCGAACGGGAAAAGGTCACCGATCGGCTTTGGCAGGTCGGCGGCGATCTAAAAAGACGCGCAAGCGAGAAAATTGCCGCAGCGGACTTGAACGGCGTGATCGCGCTCGTTGGTACCGGGGCTTGGGCGATCCTCTCCTATAAGGATCATGCCAACGGATCGAAGGAAGCGATAAAAACTCTATTTCTTCGTGAAATGATTGCAGCAGGTGTGCTGCTTAATGCCAGCCACAATGTCTGCCACGCGCATAGCGATGCGGACATTGAACGTGTTCTTGCCGCTTATGACCATGCACTTGCCGCGTTGCACGAGGCGCTTGATGGTGGCGATATCGCGCAGCGTCTCGGCAATCAAATAATCAAGCCGATATTTTCGGTCCGCTCGTAAAGCCTACTTCAGCGAAACCAGCGAAGCTTGAGTATGCGTTCAGAAAATTTTGAGGGTCTGATCGGTAAGTCGCCGATTGTTCGTTTCCGTCACGCCGATCTGCCTTCGGCGGCACGTTTATGGATTAAGCTGGAGGGGCGCAATCCGACGGGCAGCGTTAAGGATCGTGCCTGCATTTTTCTTCTTCGAAACGCGCTGCGCCGTGGCTCGCTGCGATCCGGAATGACCGTTCTCGATGCGTCGAGCGGCAACATGGCTTGCAGCATCGCTTATTTCGGACGGATTCTCGGTTACAAGGTCAAGGTCGTTTGTGGCTCGAAACTCACGGCGGATAAAGCGAGCTTCATTCGGGTTTTCGGCGCCGAACTGATACGGCACGGCCATATCACGCTTGAGGGAAACCGGCTTTGCCGGGAGCAGATTTTGCCGGCGGCGCCGGACCAATATTGCTTTTTGGACCAGTTGCACAACTGGGCCAATCCAAAAGCCGCGTACGAAACGATGGGCCCGGAGATTTTAACGGACCTTCCCAACGTCGCGGCAGTCGTCGGGTCGCTCGGTTCGGGCGGCACAATGTATGGAACGGCCAAATACTTGAAGGATCGCAACTCGTCTGCCATTGCGGTAACGACCGAGGCGAACGCCGGGACCAAACTCCCCGGAACTGGAGGCTTCGACGACGGCGACTACATAACACCCTTTATCGAAAAGGGTATCGCCGAGATGCTCTTTACGCGTCGACAAAAGATCGATTATGCCGATGCCGTCAGTCGCACCCGGCAGCTCACGGACCAGGGATTTTTTGTCGGCCTTCAGACGGGCGGAGTTGTGCAGGCGGCGATCGAAGCCGCGCAGGCGCTCGACATTTCAGGCGATATTGTCGCGATCTCTGGCGACAGTGGCTGGAAGAACATGGACGTACTGATACGGGAATTCGTCCCGGGATGAGGGCGGCTGAACTCCGCGTTCAAGTTCCGGTTGCGGCAGATGGGCGCCGCGTCGGCTATGGCAAGTCGTTCGCTAGCTTTGGCGAGATCGTGCAGGGCCGCACCAGCGACAACGAGGATTTTCTGGTGACGCTCCCTATCGATTTATGGTCGACCTGTGAACTGACCTGCACTCCCATCCGCGGCCCGCTTGTCATCGAATGCGACCTGCCGAAGTCGCGAGCAACCGTGGAACAAGTCCTGGAACAGCTCGGGCTTGTGAGCGGCTATCACATTAGCATTCAATTCACGCGCAACATTCCCGTCGGCAAAGGACTAAGCTCGAGTACGGCTGACATGCTTGCCGCCTTGCGCGCGCTTCAAGAAGTGTTCGGCTTTCTCCTGACCGATCGCTTTGTTTCGGGGCTGTTCAGCGAGATCGAGCCGCACGACGCGTTGCATTACAACAACAGCGTCGTTTACAATCATCGCAAGGGCCGGCTGATCCGCGATCTCCAGTATATTCCCTCGTTCGCAGTCGTTTGTGTCGACAATGGCGGCATAGTGGATACCGTTGCCTACAATAAAACCAAAGTGTTTGCGGCGGCACAAATGAAAGCCTTTGATGCGCTGCTGGCGGATTTGATGGCCGCCTTCGAGAGAGCGGACGATAAGGTGATCGCCAACTGTGCTACCCGGTCGGCGCGGTTGCACGCAGAAATGACCGGCGATAAATTCCTGGAGCGGTGCTTGCAAGAAACCTGCGTCGACGGCTTTTTGGGAGTGCAGGCTACTCATAGCGGTACCTGTGCGGGTTTTTTGTTTTCGGGCGATCACCCTGCCGAGCAGCTCCAAGCCATGGCCGATAAACTATCCAAGCAATTCGGAAAGAACGTGTTTACAGCTCGATCTCTCACACTTCTTCGTTGAGGTTCCATGCCGCTAACGACTGACGCAGTTCATGAGTTGATTTGCCGCGTGTTCTCGCTGCCGGCAACGTTCGAGTTTACTCCGGAGCTAAGGCCGGCGTTTGTTCCGGGTTGGGACTCGTTTGGCTGGATGCGCCTTATGATGGAAATCGAGCAGATCCTTTCCTGCGAGATACCTGTCGATCTGTTCGATCGTGTCGTGACAGTTGATGACTTTTGCAATGCTGTAGTCGAATTTTCGACGCGGCCGGTGAGTAGGTCGGATGGCTTTGCAGCTTGAGACGACATTCGAGTCTATCTTGACACATGCCGAGCGGCGGCCCGGCCATCCGGCGCTCATCGCCGGAGATCGTGTCGTTACCTACCGAGAGCTAAAGGAAATGGTCGCCGCGATTGCCGGCGGTCTCAAACAGAGCGGTGTGCGCCCCGGCGAAAGGATCGGCGTCGAGACCAACGATCCGATCGATCACTTCGCCGCGTCAATCGGCATCATGCTCCATGGCGGTGCCGCGGTCGCTCTACCCAACAACTCGGCGGAATCGTACGAAGCCGTTCTCGACGACGCCCTGCCGCGTCTGGTTATTACCAACGGCACGCGCCGCTTTGCCATGCGCGCTCTTCCCAGCTTGACTAGCGTCCAAGAACTGCTGCGCGTCGGCGATGGACATCCAACGTCTTCGCGCCGTCCGGCACCCGAAGACGTTGCGATGATTTATTATACCTCGGGCACATCATCTGGTGTCCGCAAGGGCGTATTGCAAAGCTATCGCGCGTTGAGCACGACGGCGCGGTACATCAGTGAGGTCATGAAGCTGGATGACAGCGTCGTCGAATATGTGGCCTCGCCGATGGATAATGCTTTTTGGTTCGGTCGCTGCCGCGTGCTAATGCGGGTCGGCGGCACTGCGCTTTTGTCTACAGGAAGTCTGAACCCGTTGAACGTCTTGAGCGCTTTACGCCAACACGGCGGTAATTCCATCGCCGGTGACACGCCAATATTTGTCCTCTTTTTGTATCACATGAGCGCGCGGCTGCAGACCGTCGGTCCACAGATCCGTTGGGCCAAGGTCGCGAGCCAGGCGATGTCGATGGACGATAAACTCGCGCTGCAACGCCACTTACCCAACGCTCGGATTGTCATGAACTACGGTCTGACGGAAGCCATGCGCTGCTGCCTGCTGCCGTTCGAGGACTACCCGGACAAGCTCGGCTCGGTTGGACGGCCGTCACCTGGCGTGTCTGTGCGCATTGTATCGGACGCGCGCGAGATCCTGCCACCGGGAGAGCTGGGCGAGATCGAAGTCAGTGGGGAAAATGTCGCGTCTGGATATCTTAACAAAGAGCAGCTCTGGCGGTCGCGCTTCCATGACGGATGGTACGCCACCGCGGATCTCGGATATATCGACCGCGACGGCTTCGTCTTCGTGCTTGGCCGTAATGATGAAGCGATCAATGTAGGCGGCCGCAAAGTTGCGCCGAACGAGGTGGAAGAACAATTACGCAAGCTTATCCCAGGACGTCGGCTGGGCGTGTTTGCCATTCCCGATCCAGCCCGTGTGCTCGGCGATGTCGTCGCAGTAGCAATTGAGGGCATGGAAAAACCCGATTTCGCATGGCAGGACTTTCGGATCCACCTCTTCGAAGTTATGCCGTCCAGCAACGTGCCTCGCGAGGCGTTTCTCGCACTGGAATTGCCGATGACATCCAATGGCAAAGTCAGACGCCGCACGCTGAGCGATATGGCGTCGGCGGGCGAGTTGACTAAGCTCTAGGGATCGCTGGATAGATGACGGCCAATACCTTCGATCCTGTCTGGGAGCAGCGCTATGTCGCGAACCCGGCGTACCGCAGTCAATATCCGTGGACTGCGGTTGTGAGCTTTGTGCTGGGACACGCGCCACAGAACCGGCCTCGCTCGGACATCAGTGTTCTCGAAATCGGTTGCGGGACGGGAAACAATCTTTGGTTTGTCGCCCGCGAAGGCTTTCAGGCCAGCGGTATCGATGCGAGCGTGACGGCCATAGAATATGCCCGCGAAAGATTTGCCCGCGAACGACTCGAAGTGCGTCTTGAAGTAGCTGATTTCTCGAAGCCTTTGCCTTTCGCCGACGCCGCCTTCGATCTGATATTCGAGCGCGCCGCTCTGTCCTTCACCAACCGGCAGGGAGCAAGCGCCTGCGTCGCCGAGGCGTGGCGAACGCTTAAGTCGGGAGGATTATTCCAATGCGGGCCCTACAGCGATCGCGATAGCAGCTTCTATCGCAGTCCCGATCAAGACGGTGCAGTACGGGACATTTCCGTCGGAACGATCGTCGGGGGTTCGCAAACCCGCTTTTACAGCCTGCAAGACATACGAAATCTTTTTCGCGAAGGATGGGAATTACTCGGCTTGAAGCATGTGGAAGAAATGGAGATGCTTCGGCCGGAGCGGATCTGCCATTGCGAATGGCTTGTGGTTGCCCGGAAAACTAGAGGTCGTTCGACTTGATCTATCGGCCTCAGGACATTGAGGCAGCGCTGCGTACCGTGGGAATCAAGGCCGGCGATACGGTCTATGTGATCTCCAGCCTGTCGCGGCTGCCTGGACTTGACGGCTATGCGGTAACCGCCGACACGTCAGCAGTGTATTGCGACGCGTTGCGTTCTGTCGTTGGCGACGACGGTACAATTGTCGTCCCGGCCTCCTCGCAGAACTTATGTAACACCGACACCCCTTTTGATCCTGCGACGACGCCGAGTTTCGAGCGTGGCCTCTTGCCGGAATACATACGTCGACTGCCCGGAGCCAAACGTAGTTTCCACCCTTTCACGTCTTATGCTGCGATCGGCGCCAAAGCCGCTTATACAACCGAAAACGTGACGCGGCACGCCTACGGGCCGCAAACGCCTGAGGCGCGCATGGTCGAGATGTCCGCCAAATTTCTCGCTCTCGGTGTCGGACCGAACATTATAACCACCGTGCATCATGTCGAGCATGTGATGGGTGTGCCGTATCGGTATCACAAGGAGTTCATGCATCCCGTCGTTAGAAACGGAGGAGCGAGTACCGAGCCGTTTTATCAGTTCGTCTGGTATCGGGACGCCGACGTCCAAGCTTCGCAGAACCGAAGGCTCTTCGCGCGCCTGGAAGGCAAGCTTCACATCGCCCAGGCGGCGCTTGGACGAGGCAGGATAAGTTCGTTGTCCTTAAGCGAATTCTACGAATTGAGCGTCCGGGAGTTTGCCGCGGACATTTACATCTGGTGCGATCACCCGCCCGCGATCCGGCCTTATCGCAACTGACGATGACCCTAGCCAGCGCGCAAGATACATCTGTTGAGAGCGTCGAAGCCGATGTGGCCGGCGTCGAAATGTATCGCTGGGCGAGCGAACTTTTCCCCATCTGCCGCAGCCTTACAGGGGAGGGGGTTCGGCAAACGCTTGCCTATTTGGGAAAGCTCCTGCCGGGATTGCACGTGCACAGTGTGCCGTCGGGAACGCAGGCTTTCGACTGGACGGTCCCGCCGGAATGGACCATTCGCGACGCCTTCATTGCTGACGAAGCGGGTAACCGCATCGTCGACTTCCATAACCATAACCTACATGTCGTCGGCTACTCCGAGCCGGTGGATTTATGGCTCGATCGCTCCGAGCTCGATCGCCATCTCCATTCGCTTCCGGATCAACCCGATGCCATACCGTACGTGACTTCCTACTATGTGCGTCGGTGGGGCTTCTGCCTCACGGAGCGCCAACGCCAAGCGTTGCCGCCGGGTCGATACCACGCGGTGATCGATAGCGAGTTGAAGCCCGGTGTCCTAAATTACGGCGAGTTGATTTTTCCCGGGCGGGAGAGCCGGGAAATTCTGCTGTCGACTTATGTCTGCCATCCCTCCCTCGCGAACAATGAACTGTCCGGTCCGATCGTCACTGCCGCCCTTGCACGCTGGCTGATGCGGCGTCAGGACCGGCGCTACACTTTCAGGATCGTTTTCATCCCGGAAAGTATCGGCTCGATCGTCTATCTCAGCCGTCACTATCAAGAAATGAAGGCAAAGACAGTCGCTGGCTACGTCGTTACCTGCGTAGGCGATGACCGAACATATTCGTATCTTGCCTCGCGGCATGGTGACACGCTTGCCGATCGGGCCGCTCGACACGTGCTAAGCCACCAGGCCGGCAAATTTCACAGTTATTCCTTCCTCGAAAGCGGCAGCGACGAGCGTCAATACTGCTCGCCGGGCATCGACCTTCCCGTCTGCCTAGTCATGCGCTCAAAATTTGGCTGCTATCTGGAATACCATACTTCGCTCGATGACTTGTCGCTCATCTCACCGGCGGGACTGGCCGGCGGCTATTCCGCCCTCCGCCGCTGCCTCGAAGTGATCGAGGCGAATGGAACCTGGCGCACGACGACGCTGTGCGATCCCCAGCTCGGACGCCGCGGCCTTTATCCGACGCTGAGCTTGCGGAACAGCAGCCTTCAGGCGCGGACGTTGTTGAATATTTTATCGTATGCTGATGGCACGCGCGATCTGATTGCTCTCGCGGACGACATCGGCGAGGAGGCAATGGTATGCGACGGCCTGCTGCGCCGTCTTGCTCTAGAGGGACTTGTAGAGCGGACCGGTGAGCGAATCTCGGAAAATGCCGCGATTTAGGGATCAGTTTCTAACCGTTGCCGCCTCGGCGGTGGGGGTCAGCCTGCTGGTACAGTTGCTAGCGTTTTTGCGGCAAGTGCTGATTGCTACTTATTTCGGGGTGGGGCGCGATTTCGACTTTATGTCATGGTCTACATTTTGGCGACCATCACAGTTTTCACCTTCGGAATGATTTTGGATTCGGTTGCGATTCCACACTTGGTGCGCACGCGCGAGAACGGCGGTCCGGAAAAAGCGCTCGCGCTCGCTCGTTCGATCTTTCGTCTCAGCCTGTGCCTCAGCGGTGCAATCAGCTTGGGGTTTCTCATCGCCGTGCCGCTACTCGCGCCAATTTTCGCCACCGGCTTCTCGTCGGATGAACGTGCCGGACTCGCGTATCTGGCGTTATATTTTCTGCCCTGGACACTTGTCTATGTGCCGTACTATGCGGCCGCGGTGCGGCACAAGATGGAATGGCACTACAACCGTGTCTTCTTAGCGGAGACCGTAATCATCTCGATATCGACCGGCTTTCTGGCGCTATGGCACGGCGACATACGGATGCTGCCGCTTGCTTATGCTTCGGGATACGGCGTTGGGCTGCTGCTGCTCACGGCCGGTACCGCGCTGTGGAGTTGCCTCGGCGTTATGCCGTTGTCGTCGATGCGTGGCCTTCTGCGCAACATGGCCGAATTGTTTCTCTCCTATCAGACCGTCGGATTGTCGTCACTCGTGGATCGGCACATGCAATCGTTCCTTGTCCCGGGCGGCGTGGGGGCGGTCAACTATTCGGCCCAAATAGTTAGCAGCCTATCGACCGTGCTCACGTTTCGCGAAATCTACATGGTCCCGCTGACACGGCAGGCCGAGCGCGTCGAACGGCTGGAGCGGCTGCTGAGCGGCTTGGTGTTGTTGGCAATTCCTGTTTCAGTGGCCGTCGCCCTTTTTGCGCCAGAGATGGTAAAGGTGTTGCTCCAGCGAGGGCGCTTCGACGCGGCGGCGACAGTCTTGACCGCTGACGTGTTGCGCATCGCGGCGTTCTCACTCATCACGGGGGCGGTGTCGACGCCACTATTCCGGATGTTCCAGATTATCGATCGCATTAATTACACTCACATGGTGAACATAACAACGGCGATTTCGCTTGCGATTTTCGGGTATCTCTTCGTATTCGCGCTCGGATGGGGGGTTCGCGGTATTGCGTTGATGCAGCTCTCGAGCGGCATTGTCAGTACTGTATTTACCGCGTATCTGGTCCGCCGATTTGGAATCTCGCTGCGCTGGCGGTCTATTTTGGGTTGGTTTATCTTTGCTGCTTGCGTCAGCGGGGTCGCCTGTCTCGCTGCAGTTGCTGCAATCTCAGAAGTGGAAAACGCGTGGCTGCGCCTGGCGATTGGCGGTACGGCCTACAGTCTGGTCGTTTTAGTTTGCTACTTTTTCTCCGCGCACAACTGCGCGGTATCGTTTATGGCTTGGCGCCGTCCGGGAATAAGCTCAGTTCAACGCCAGCTCCTAAACAGTCCGTAAACCTTCTGCGCGATTGCTCGTAAGCCAAGGTACGGCTTACCGATCAAAAAGTAGCGGACTTTCTTTGTGCGATATCCCAACCAGATGATCCGGGGATGGACCATGACTTCTCGCGGCTTTGCGGCGGTGCGGGCCACGACGTAGATACTTCCAGAAACTCTGCGGCTGAGCACCGTCTCGAATCCCGCCACGGCCAACGCATAGCGCAGCGATGCGCCGGTTGGAAAAAAAGTGTGAGCGTAGTCGGGCGGATTGGGATCGACGCTCGACATGAAGTCACTGATGACTGCACAGAAAAGTCCGTCAGTGACCAAGTGATCGCGCACGGTGCCGATAAGAATTCATGGGGTTTGTCATAAAATAAATCGCGTGCGCTATATGGATAAGATCATAACTTCCCCTTAATTCCAGTCCTTCAAACTGTCCGATGCGGCTGCGGATCCCGAGCTGTTGGTGCAGCGGCCCCATATTTGGATTGGCGTCGATTCCTTCGGCGTCCCAGCCATGGTCTGCGAAGATCCGAACAGTTAGGCCAAGGCCGCAGGCGATGTCGAGAAATCGCCCGACGCGCGGAGTGAGCGGAGACAGCAGCCGATACGAATGTTCGGCCCAAACCCGACTGACATGGCGCAGATAGCGCGATGTCTTCGCTTCATCGTCGGCGTTCGTGCTGACTGCCGCGCGGTGCGCTTGCCAAACACGCTGAAGCACTTCCAATTCCGGTTGCTCCGTCGGAAAGGCATTGCCGCATCGGCGGCATAGCCGCCAGTCGTCGGCTTTCGAATCCCCAAGCTCGGATCGCCACTTTGCAATTCGCGCATCGGAGCGATGGGCAATCGGCCAATTCGCTACTTCACCGCAGATGGGACACGGCATGGCGAAAGAACTCCACTTCCATACGGTCCAGCGCGTGCTCGGAACGTTCGGCAATTGATCTTGCGCGCTGCTGAGACTTGTAATCGGGAACTGACTGGACATGCAACCGTATCGGCAATATTCGAGCACCACGCGTGTGGCCGACCGTAGTTGCTCAACGTAAACTTGGAGAGGAGTGCGGGCATGCTAGGTAAAGACGGCGGAACTATTCCCGACACGGTAGTGATGAGGCCGCCGGGCGCGCCACGCTTACCTGTGTGCAAGATCGCACTTTATGGCTTTGGTTCGCATCCAATCATGCATCGCCACTTAATCGAACTTGCCGCCAAGGAGAAATTGCCGCTGACCTGGTGCGAAATCCTCCCCGCACCTCAACACCGAAAAGTCATCAGTGAGGTTCTGCCGACTAGTGAGATTTTGGATGTATTCCAGGCTTTGCCACGAGTTCCGGTCGGCGGCGATCTTGGCTTGCTTTCTCATTATCCAGGAAGCCTGGTCGAAGACCTCGCGGCGCAGAAGCGGCGGCGGAGGAAGCGAGATGGACGTTGGCTTCTCAATCGTGGCATCGACTACTACAAAATATACAAACAGTTTCTCGCCGAGCGTGGCGTAACTCACATTTTGATGCCGTTAATTGAGACGCCGGAGGCCAAAATCGCCGTGGCGGCCGCGCGAGAACTCGACGTTCGGAGTAATCGTTCCGGTTGACATGAGGAATATAACCGGCACTTTATTTTCGTCCGATTGCCACGAAACCCCGCCGGCTTATGCCGTGGCGAATTCCGAAAGCCGCGCCAGAGCGGTCGAGTTTATCCGTCGCTTTCGCGGAAAACCTTTGCCTGCTCAAACCGTGCCGATGGAGATTGCATCGCGTGCCGAAGACGTCCACTCTCGGCGGCGTTTCGTCCGCCGTTGTGGCGGCGCGTCGTGCGATCCGCGAAGGCTATGATTGAGCGGCCCGATATTTTTGATCATGATGAGATACGCAGAGCGGTAATGGCCAACTCGAGCCTGCTTCGCAAGACCATAAGAGGGTTCCGAGAATGGCGAAACGTACATCAATACGACATTGCTGAGCTCAAGGCGTTGCCAGAACGCTTTATTTTCTATCCACTGCAATTTACCCCCGAAGCATCGATCAACACCCCAGCGCCGTATTTCATAGATCAAACGCGCGTTATCGATGCTCTTCGCTTTGCTATGCCGAGCGATTACGTGCTGGTCGTAAAGGAACATCCGGCTTGCGTTGAAATGCGGCCCGTCAAATTCATAAGGCGCTTACGTAATCTTCCGGGTGTCACCGTCCTAAAAGCCTCGGTGTCTTCGATCGAGGTGATGAAGCGCGCGTCCTTAACCGCTACCGTGACCGGGACGGCTGCGTTTGAAGCGTTTTTGCTCGGGCGCCCCTCGATTGCCTTCGGCCCAGGCTATTCAGCTTGGACGATCGGGCATATTGCGATGATGGCTGATCTTCGTTCCGAGGTACTGAAAGCAATAAGCGAGCCTCCGTCCGACGATTTCGTAATTGAACGGGTGGCAAAGCTCATGAGCGTACGTTACCCCGTCTTCTTTGACACGCCGGGTCTTCCGAACGAACCGATGCTGAGCCTGTACAACATGCGTTGTTTCCTGTTCGCTTTGCTCGACCACGTGGAACGCGACAGCGCCGCGCAACTACGCGGCGAGCAAGCAATCGCGTGATAAAGGAGCGATAGCATGTCAAAAGCCGAAATGGCGGTAATTTGAAGCGTCCCGAAGCCATCTGGATCGTCGGCGGTGAACAGCGTGGCGTGCCGCACTGGACCAGGGAATGGAAACTTTACAAAAAGGCTGTTGTCGTAAAGTCCTCGGGCGGTCGGCTTCAGCGCGTGCTCGAATACGAGACGCCGCCCGAGCATTGCGCCGATGGCTCGCCCGCGATCCTGTTCAAGGCCGCTTCGATCGCGGGAAATCGCGCCTATCTGTGCACGCAAACCGAAGTCCTGATCTGCGATTTTCCATCGTTTGCGATCCAGAAAATCATTTCCCTGCCGTGCTTCAATGACGTGCATCATGTCGCCGTTGCGCCCGATGGCCGCTTGTTTGTGGCGGTGACGGGTCTCGATGCCGTGGCCGAGCTTGCGCCGGACGGCCGCCTCATACGTTTAATCAGCGTGACCGGCGCGTCCGTGTGGGATCGTTTTTCGCAGACGACCGATTACCGCAAAGTGGCGACGACCAAGCCGCATCAAGTTCATCCCAATTTCGTATTCTTTCTCGACGGCAAACCATGGGTCACGCGCTTCCAGCAACGCGACGCAGCGCCGCTTGACAGCAACACATCGGGCAAAGCGGCTTTTCGGCTGGCTGCCGAGGGCGTGCACGACGGCCATGTCACCGCCGAACACGTATATTTCACCGCGGTCAACGGGCTTGTTTTGCGCTTCGACCTGGCATCCGGCGAAATGCAGACATTCGACCTCAACAAGATAGCCAATTACTATCCGAATCGTCCGCTCGGCTGGTGCCGCGGCCTTTTGCCGATGGGGGAGAAAACATGGGTTGGCTTTTCGCGAATTCGTTACACGGCGCTGCGGCAAAATCTGGACTGGATCCGGCACGGCTTCCGCGACGCCGACCGTCTTCCGCCAGCTCCGACCCGGATCGCCTGCTATGACCTTGCCAGGGCCGCGCTCGTCGAAGAAATCAATCTTGAAAGTGTATCGATGAATACGGTTTTCAGTGTCCATGCCGCATAGGCGTGCCAAAGTGTCTTCGCCGAATGACGGAAACAATGATTTGACCGGCCGATCATTGCCCGCCGATCTGCGCCGCCTGGAAGCAGAAGCGATTTACATCTTCCGCGAGGTGGCGGCCGAATTCAAAAAGCCGGTGCTTCTGTATTCGATCGGCAAGGATTTCCGTCCTGCTTCACATCGCGCGAAAGGCTTTCTTTCCGTCGCCGCTGCCGTTCCCGCTCCTGCATATCGACACGACGTGGAAATTCCGCGAAATGATCGGCTTTCGCGACGAAACCGCGGCGCGGCTTGGGCTCGATTTGATCGTGCACGTCAATCGCGACGGGCTTGCGCAAGGCATCACGCCGTTCACTCACGGCTCGTCGTTCTACACCCATGTCATGAAGACCGAAGCGCTGAAGCAGGCGCTGACCGAACATGGCTTCGATGCCGCGTTCGGCGGCGCGCGGCGCGACGAAGAGAAGAGCCGCGCCAAGGAACGCGTATTCTCGTTCCGCTCCGCCAATCATGTCTGGGATCCGAAGAACCAGCGGCCGGAGCTGTGGCACATCTATAATTGCCGCATCGCCGCGGGCGAATCGATCCGGGTTTTTCCGCTGTCGAATTGGACCGAGCTCGATGTGTGGCGCTACATCGAGCATCAGGACATCCCGATCGTGCCGCTCTATTTCGCGGCGCCGCGGCCGGTGGTCGAAAGGAGCGGCGGCCTGATCGTCGTCGACGATGATCGCTTTCCGCTCGAGCCCGGCGAGCGCCCGACCACGCGCTTGGTGCGGTTCCGCACGCTCGGCTGCTATCCGCTCACGGCCGCCGTCGAATCCGACGCCGCGACGCTCGCCGACATCGTCCGCGAGATGGCAGCGGTGCAAACGTCGGAACGCGCCGGCCGGCTGATCGATCACGACGCAGGCGATTCCATGGAGAAGAAGAAACGTGAAGGCTATTTCTGAGCTCGACGTTGCCGCCGCCGTTGCGGCAAGCGCCTTCGCGGCGGACCGCGATCAGCTTTGCGTGCTGACCTGCGGCTCGGTCGACGACGGCAAGTCGACGCTGATCGGGCGGCTTCTGCTCGATGCGTCGCTGGTGTTCGACGATCATGTTGCGGCACTGACGCGCGATTCTAAGACGCATGGCACGGTCGGGGACGAGCTCGATCCCGCTTTGCTGGTCGACGGGCTCGAGGCCGAGCGCGAGCAGGGCATCACCATCGACGTCGCCTATCGCTATTTCGGCACGGCGCGGCGGCGCTTCATCGTCGCCGACACGCCGGGCCACAAAGACTATACGCGCAACATGGTGACCGGCGCCTCGACCTCCGACCTCGCGATCCTGTTGGTCGACGCCGAAAAAGGATTGCTGGAGCAGACGCGGCGGCACGCTTTCCTGTGCTCGCTCCTCGGCATTCGCCAATTCGTCCTGGCGGTGAACAAGATGGATCTGGTCGGTTTCGACGAGCGCCGCTTCCAGGACATCGGCGAGTCATTCACACAATTCGCCGGCCGATTTCCGGCGTGCAATGTGGTTGCCATTCCGCTCTCGGCGCTGCACGGCGACAACGTCGTTCGTGCCAGCGCGCGGACGCCTTGGTATCAGGGCCTGCCGCTGCTGCAATATCTGGAAACCGTTGCCGTCGATGAACGGCCGGGCAGCCGCGCCGCTGCGCCTGCCGGTGCAATACGTCAATCGGCCGAATGCGAGCTTTCGCGGCTATGCCGGAACGGTGGCGTCCGGAGCGCTGTGCAAAGGCATGGACATTATTATACCGCGCACCGGAGTGCGCACGCGCGTGGCGCGGATCGTGACCATGGACGGCGACCTCGATCACGCAGCGCGCGGCCGATGCCGTGACCGTCGTTCTGGCCGACGATGTCGATGTCTCGCGCGGCGACATCATCAGTTCGGTCGAAAAGCCCGCGCAACGGGCGGACGCCTTTGCCGCGCATCTGGTGTGGATGTCGGAAATACCGCTTCTTCCCGGCCGAAGCTATTTGCTCAAAGCCGGCGCGCAGACCATCGGCGCCATGGTGACCGAGCTGAAATATCGAATCGACATCGAGACTTTCGATCATCTTGCCGCCAAGGAATTGCATCTCAACGAGATCGCCTTCGTCAATATCGCGACCGCCGAGCCGATCAGCTTCGATCCTTACGACGAAAATCGCGATACCGGCGGATTTATCCTGATCGACCGGCACAGCAATGCGACCGTGGCCGCGGGCCTGATCCGCTTCGGGCTGCGCCGCGCCGCCAATACTTACTTTCAAGCCTTCGAGGTGACGAAAGCGGCGCGGGCGCGGCTCAATGCGCAGAAGCCGGCGCTGCTGTGGTTTACCGGATTGTCGGGCGCCGGCAAGTCGACCATCGCCGATCATCTGGAAAAGAAGCTTCATGCGCTCGGCAAGCACACTTTCGTGCTCGACGGCGATAATGTGCGCCACGGGCTCAATCGCGATCTCGGCTTCACCGAGGGTGATCGCGTCGAGAATATTCGCCGCGTCGCGGAAGTTTCGAAATTGTTCGTCGAGGCCGGCCTGATCACGCTGGTCGCCTTCATCTCGCCGTTCCGGGCGGAGCGCGAGATGGCGCGCGAACTGGTCGCGCCGGGTGAATTCATTGAAATTTTTGTCGATACGCCGCTCGCGGCCTGCGAAGCAGCGCGATCCGAAGGGGCTGTATAAGAAGGCAAGACGCGGCGAATTGCAGAATTTCACCGGCCTGGATTCGCCTTACGAGCCGCCAAGCAATCCCGAGTTGACGCTCGATGCGCTCAACGAGAGCCCAAGTGATCTCGCCGACCGCATTATCGATTTCATGCAGCGGCGCGGCATGCTGTCCTGAGCCGCGCGCATCGGAAACGCGAGAATCGCGACCCGGATGAAAGTGACGATGCGAGACTCGCAAGCAAGCGCAATCACTGAAAGCGCCTCCGCCGGCGACCGGCGGTTCGGGTTCGGCGAAAACTGGAAGTCCTTCCTGGCCGAGCTCGACGACGCGCGCATCGCCGAGGCTGAGAAGTCGCTGCAATGGCTGGTGGGGCGGCAAAGATTGGATGGGGTGCGTTTTCTCGATATCGGCTCGGGCAGCGGGTTGAGTTCGCTGGCCGCACGGCGTCTCGGCGCACGCGTTTTTTCATTCGACTATGACCCGCAATCGGTCGAGTGCACAACGGCATTGCGCGACCGATTCTTTCCCGGCGATCCGGATTGGCGGGTGGAGCAAGGCTCGATTCTCGATCGCGACTATCTGGGCAAGCTCGGCCGCTTCGACATCGTCTATTCGTGGGGGGTGCTGCATCACACCGGCGCCATGAATAACGCGATCGAAAACGCATCGCAGTTCGTCTTGCCCGAAGGGACGCTTGTCGTTGCGCTCTACCGCAAGACGCCGCTGTGCTGGTTTTGGGCGTTGGAAAAGCGCTGGTACTGCCAGGCTTCGCTTCGCGCGCAGGCGCTAGCCCGCGGCCTCTATGTGGGACTGATGCACCTTGGATTTGCTCTGCTCGGACGAAATTTCGCGGCTTATGTCGCGGATTACCGCGGCAAACGCGGCATGGACTACATTCACGACGTTCATGATTGGCTCGGCGGCTATCCCTATGAATCGATCCGCCCGGCCGATGTCGCCCAAAAATTGGAAAAACTCGGATTTGAGCCCGTGCGGAGTAAAGTGCATCCGGCATCGATCGGTCTGTTCGGCTCGGGCTGCGACGAATATGTCTACCGCCGCGGTGCCGGGCGCGGCTGAAGGATGGCCGTGGCAGCGCCGCGCGTTGCTGTCGTCACGTCGCGTCTCGATGTCGGCGGCACCGAGCGGCATCTCACGCACATCCTGCCGGCGTTGAAACGGCGGGGCATCGATATCTCACTTTACGTCATGGAACGCGGAGGGCCGCTCGAAGGCGAGCTTTTGGCGCAGGGTATACGTATTGAAGGCCCACAACGCGCCAAGTGGCTGCACTGGCCGAGAGCGACACTGGCGCTGGCGCGTTGGCTTTCCGCGAGCGCCCCACGATCGTGCATTTCTTTTTGCCGCGCCCTTACGTCTACGGCTCGATTGCGGCGGAACTCGCAGGACATCGGCGGCGCATCATGAGCAGGCGGTCGCTGACCGATTACCGGGCCAAATATCCGTTGCTGCGCAGCGTGGAGCGACTGCTGCATCGCCGAACGCTCGGTGTGATCGGCAATTCCCAGCGCCGTCATCGATCAGCTCGCGGCAGGAAGTCGACGATCACGGCAAGGTTGCGCTCATTCATAACGGCATCGAAATGCCGCCAGCCGAGACTGTCATCCGACCGGCAACGTATGCGGCAGTGCGCTGCGGGATCCAGACGAGCGCACTGGTCATCGCGGTCGTTGCCAATCTGGTCGCTTATAAGGGTCATCGGGATTTGGTCGAGGCGCTGGCGCTGGTGAAAGATCGAACTGCCCGCGCCGTGGCGGCTCCTCGCCGTCGGCCGCGACGATGGCATCGGCGCCGAACTCAAACGGCGGGCCGAAGCGTTGAACATCCCCGGCAATATTATGCTGGCTTGGCGAACGATCCGATGTCGAGTGAATTGCTGGCGGCGAGCGACATTTTCGTCTTGCCGTCGCATCAAGAGGGCTTTTCCAACGCGCTCCTGGAGGCCATGGCTGCGAATGTTGCGGCGGTCGCAACCGCGGTCGGCGGCAATATCGATGCCGTGGTTGATAACGATACCGGCCTGCTTGGTGCGCGCGCGCGATCCGCAGGCTCTCGGCCGCCGCGATTTTGCGGCTGGCGAAGGACCCGGCGTTGCGCCGCCGGCTTGCCGCGCCGCACGCCTGCGCGTCGAAGAATGCTTTTCGCTCGAGGCCTGCGTTGGACGTTATGAGAGACTATACCGGGCGTTGAACGAACCTGTGCCGCCGCCGGTCGGCGAAATTTTGGCCGACACGTCGCGGCGACGACCGCGCACGGCGAGCTCCCGGCCGCGATCGAGCATGCACAATTAGCGCGGACAACAACGTCGATCCGCAGGTCGCGCGCGGCTTCGGCCAAGAATGGTCGACGTTCCGGCAGGACGAGGACCATCTTTCGCAACAGCAGCGCCAGGAGATTTTCGACGATTATTTCCGCATCTTTCCCTGGCACTTGCTGCCGCCGGGCGGCGGCGTCGGTATCGACGTCGGTTGCGGCACCGGACGCTGGTCGATGCTGGTTGCGCCACGCGTCGCGCACCTGCATCTGCTCGACGCCAGCGCGGAAGCCTTGGCGGTGGCGAAGCAGAATCTGAGATCTGCAAAGAATGTCAGCTATTCACGCCAACAGCGTGGCCGATATGCCGTTGCCGCCGGCGTTCGCTGGATTTCGCTTATTCGCTCGGGGTCCTGCATCACGTGCCCGATACGCAGGCCGCAATCGAGGCTATCGCCGGCGAGCTCAAGCCGGGCGCGCCGTTTCTGGTTTATCTCTATTACGCGCTGGATAACCGACCGGCCTGGTATCGCGCGCTATGGCGAATGACCAATTTGGCGCGACTTGTGATCTCGCGGCTGCCGCATCCGCTGCGGTTTGCCGTCAGCCAGACGATCGCGGCGCTGGTCTATTGGCCGCTGGCGCGCACCGCCCGCCTGCTGCCGTCGGTTGTCGGCCGCATCGCTGCCATTATCCTATTATGCCGATAAATCGTTTTATGTGATGCGTACCGACGCCTACGATCGATTTTGCACGCGCTTGGAAAAACGATTTACGCGCGCTTGAGATCGAAGCACATGCTCGAGCCGCGCCGGTTTCGAGCGACATCGTATTTTCGGATCGGGTGCCGTTCTGGTGCGCCGTCGGCATCCGGACGGTAGCACCGCGACTGCGGCCTTGATCCCGTTACGCCCAGCGTTCGCGCCAGGCTTCCAGCATCAGCACGTCCCAAAGCAGATATTGCCAATTGCGCCGGCCGTCGATGTGCTCCTGCCAATAACGGCGGACCATCGCGGCATCGAGCAGGCCCGCCTCACGCAGCCGCTTTTCGTCGAGCAGCGTTTCGGCCCAATCGCGCAACGGCCCGCGCAGCCATTCGCCGAGCGGAATGCCGAAACCCATCTTCGGCCGCTCGACCAGTTCCGGCGGCACATGGCGATAGAGCACCTGCCGCAGCAGCCACTTGCTGGTGTTGCCGCGCACCTTGGCGTCGCGCGGCAGCCGCCAGGCAGAATTCCACGACCCGATGATCGATCAGCGGCACGCGCGCTTCCAGCGCCACCGCCATGCTGGCGCGATCGACCTTGGTCAAAATGTCGTCGGGCAGATAAGTGACCAGATCCAGGAATTGCATGCGCGCCAGCAGGTCGGGAAATTCCTTCGCCACCGTCTCGTCGTCGAGAAGGCTGCGCGGCTCGCGCGCCTGCGGCATGATTTCGGACGGCTCCCAATGGCTGACCAGGCGGCGATAGACCGCGTCGGCGCTGTCGAGGCTGCAGCACGGCTGGCGACTTTGTGCAGCTTGTCGCCGATTTGCGGCGGCCGCAGCCGCGACGGCAGCGCCGAAAGGAGCGCGGTCCAGCGATCGGGCCGCACGCGCGGTCAGCGCCGCGGCGGCGCCATTGCGCAGCGCGCTGCGGCAGCAATGACAGCGCCCGCCAGAATCGCTGCGTCAATTGATAGCGATTGTATCCGGCAAACAGCTCGTCGCCGCCGTCGCCCGACAGCGCCACGGTGACGTGCTTGCGCGTCATCGCCGAAACGAGATAGGTCGGGATCTGCGATGAATCGGCGAACGGCTCATCGTACCATTCCGGCAGGCGCGGGATCACGTCGAGCGCCTCTCGCGGCGTCACCGTGAGCTCGGTATGTTCGGTCTGCAAGATGCCGCGCCACCGCGGCCGCGTGCGGCGCCTCGTTGTAGCCGGGAATATCGAAGCCGATCGAGAATGTCTTGACCTTGCCGCTGCGTGCCGCCTGCATCAGCGCGACGACGGTCGATGAATCGATGCCGCCCGACAGGAACGCGCCGAGCGGCACGTCGGCAATCATGCGGCGGCCGACAGCGTCCGTGAGCAGCGCCTCCAGTTGCTCGGTCAGTTCGGCGTCGCTGCCGTCAAGCGGCCGATGCATGCCGTCGCGCGCCACGGCGCGGGCATCCCAGAAGCGCGACAATCTGCGGCTCGCCTTGCCACGGCAGCGTCAGGATCGTGCCGGGCTCGAGCTTATGCACGCCTTCATAGATCGTATGCGGCGCCGGAATGTAATTGTGCCGCATGAAGGCGGCGACGGCATTTTGGTCGATGCGCGGCGTCCAGCCCGGATGCGCGCGCAGCGCCTTGAGCTCCGAACCGAACAGAAACGAGCGTGCCGAACTTCGCCCAATACAACGGCTTGATGCCGAGCCGGTCGCGGATGAGCGTCAGCGTCCGCTCGCGCCGATCCCACAGCGCGATCGCGAACATGCCGATCATTTGCTTCAGCGTCGGCTCGATGCCGTTTGCGGCAAACGATTCCAATATGACTTCGGTATCGGAATGACCGCGGAATTTGTGCCCGCGCGCGGCAAGCTCGGCGGCGATCGGCTGATGGTTGTAGACCTCGCCGTTGTAGCTGATGACGAAGCGCCCGTCGGCGGAGACCATCGGCTGATGGCCGGCCGGCGAAAGATCGATGATGGAAAGGCGGCGGTGAACCAGCGCCGATACCGGCCGCCGCATCGGTCCAGATGCCTTGGTCGTCCGGTCCGCGATGCTGCAAACTTACGGCCATCGCTTCGGCGATATCGTGACCGTTGCTGCTGCCGTTCTTGGATGCAGCGCCGACGAAGCCCGCAATGCCGCACATCGAGATCGGTCCACGTCAATTGCCGATTGGACATTGAATATAGACTCGACCGGCAACAAACAATGAAGTTTTTTCGTTCGTTCTCATCGCGGCTTGGCGACAAGGCGATCGTGACGGCTTGGACGTTGTCGATACCGCAGGCTGGCGCGTTTCGAGTGACGCTAGAGCGCGGCCTGGCTGCGGCGCCGGAGCAGAACGCTTAAGCCCGCGCCCGTCAGCACCATCAGCGCCGGCTCGATCGGCAGACGATATTTCGGTGTTGCCATCGGTCCGTCGACGGCAAGTACATAGGCAATCCATAGGCCGAACAGGCAGAGTACGGAAATTTGTCCGCTATCGCCCAACAGCGCGACGACGCCGATGATCTGGATCATGCGCACGACGATCACGCCGGCAATTCCTGCCAGCAAGATCCATGCATAAGTCGCATTGTCGGAATGGAAAAGAAAATTCTTGACCTTATCGAGCGGCGAGCCGCCCGGCCGTTCCGTAAAAGCCCGTGCGCGGCAGTTGCGATATGATCGGCGAGAGAATAATGCCCGGCGATCCGAGATTGATCGCGGCACCGATCAGCCAGGCTTTGGCAATTGGGCCTATGCCAAGCGTGGTGAGTTCCTCGCGCGCAACGGTCTGGTAGCGGCGCGACTGCTCGAACAGATCGGATGGCGGCGTCGGGTATCGGCTCGTCAACGCGATGTTGCATTTCATCGTGGCCTTGCCACCACGGCGTTCCGTCGGCGGCTTGCTTGACCCACGGCGTCACCCACAATGCAAAATAAATTCCGCTCTCCGGGCTAAGCGACCAACTTCCAAATTGGCTGACATTGCGCACCAACAACCGGCGCGATACAGAGCGAGAAAATGACAACAGCGCCGACGAGCTGGGCGACGAGACCGCGCGAAAGCAGTCCTCTGACAAGCCTGGCGGCCACCAGAAACGCGAGTAGCACCGCGGCAAACGGCTCGGGCAGCACGCGCGGAAATCGATGCCGCGCCGAGCGCGAAACCGAGCAGCGCGGCCCAGCGCCACGTCGGAAAGTATAGCCATTGCACGGCGGCGAACAGAAACAATGCGCAGAAAAAGACAAACGGCGTGTCGGTCAAAGCAAGACCGCTTAGGACGATCTGTGTCGGATTAAGCGCCGCCGCGATGCCGGCGGGAGCCGCGTAGGTTTTGTTCAGTGTCCGCGCGATGCCGTAGACGAGGAGACAGGTGCCCGCGTCGAAGATGCCTTGCAGCATGACATAGCCGAGGGCGGCCGACGAGCCGAACACCATGGCAGCAAAGACCAAACAGCCACTGGGAAAGCGGCATGGTGTATTTGAGTGGACCGAGCCATTGCCATCCGCTTAGCGAGCCGGAGACGATCTGCGCGGCAAACTCATGCCCGTTCGAGAGATATGTAAACGAATCGACGCTCTGCAGGCCGGCATCGCCCATCAAGGCAAACATCAACAGGGCATAGGACCAACGCAATAGCAGTGCGACGACAAATATCTTTCGGAGCATGAGGCCGCGTGCCAATGTGATGCTGACAATCGCACTATTGCCTGCGCGGCGAACTATTGCAATCTTGTTTCCTCTTGGCTCCAGCGAATCCTCAAAAGACACGCGATATCCTGGTGGCGACCGACCGCTGGTGCAACCGACCGGATTGATGGCGGCATGGTGACGCATCAACGCAAGATTGCCGTGATCGGGCTTGGCTATGTCGGCCTGCCCGTGGCGGTGGCGTTTGCGCGATCCGGCGCTGCGACGATCGGCTTCGACCTCGACCGAAAACGGATCGACGAATTGCGCGCCGGCATCGATCGCACGCGCGAAGTCGAAAAGCCGGACCTGGCGCATCCGGCGCTCACTTATACCGGCGATGCGGCAGCGCTGGCGGCGGCGGACTTCTTCATCGTCACCGTTCCGACGCCGATCGATGCGGCGCGCCGTCCCGATCTTAGTGCGATGTTTGCCGCGTCCGAAACGGTCGGCCGTTTTCTCAAGCGCGGCGATATCGTCGTCTACGAGTCGACCGTTTATCCCGGCGCGGTCGAAGAGGAATGCGCGCCGCTGCCTCGAGCGCGCCTCGGGCTTGCGCTGCGGCGACGATTTTACCGTCGGCTATTCGCCGGAGCGCATCAATCCGGGCGACAAGAAGCATCGCTTCGAAACCATCACCAAAGTGGTGTCCGGCCAGGACGACAAGACGCTGCGCATCGTCGCCGACGTTTACGGTTCGGTGGTGAAAGCCGGAATTCATTGCGCGCCGTCGATCAAGGTCGCCGAGGCCGCCAAGGTCATCGAGAATACCCAGCGCGATCTCAATATCGCCTTCATGAACGAGCTGTCCGCGCTGTTCGAGCGTCTGGGCATCGACACCGGCGACGTGCTCGCCGCCGCGGCGACCAAATGGAATTTCCAGAAATTCTATCCGGGCCTGGTCGGCGGCCACTGCATCGGCGTCGATCCTTATTATCTGACCTACCGCGCGGAAAAGGCCGGCTACGATCCGCAGGTGATCTTGGCCGGCCGGCAAATCAACGACGGCGTCGGCCAACGCGATCGCGCGCGAATGCGTGCGCCGGCTGCTTAAGCGCCAGAACGGCGCGGCGATGGTCACGATCCTCGGCATGACGTTCAAGGAAGACGTGCCGGATACGCGCAATTCGAAGGTCGCGGACATCGTCAGCGAGCTGCGAATCGTTCGGGCTTTCGGTGCAGGTGCACGATCCGCTGGCCGATCCTGGCGAGGTCAAGCACGAATACGGCATCGAGCTTGTGAAAATGGAGGCGTTGCGGCCGGCCGACGCGGTGATCTTCGCCGTCGCGCACGAGCCTTTCGTTCGCGGCGGCTGGCCGCTGTTGACGAAGCTTCTGAAGGAGCGACGGCGGCGTCGTGCTCGACGTGAAGTCGCGGCTCGATCGCAGTCAGCGGCCCGAGCGGATCGAGTTGTGGCGGCTGTGAGCACGTGCGATATCGCAAGCATCCGGTTCTGGTCACCGGCGCCGCGGGCTTCATCGGCTTTTCGCTGGCGCGGCGGCTTCTCGAAGGCGGCCGCGCCGTCGTCGGCATCGACAGCGTCAACGACTATTACGATCCGGCGCTCAAGGAAGCGCGGCTCGCGGTGTTGCGGCAATTTCGGAATTTCACCTTTCACAAGCTCGATCTTGCCGACCGCAAAGCCGTCGAGGCGATCTTTCGCGACGGCGACTTTCGGGCCGGTCGTGCATCTCGCCGCGCAGGCCGGCGTGCGCTATTCGCTGCAAAATCCCCACGCCTATCTCGACGCCAATCTCGCCGGCTTTCTCAACGTGCTCGAAGGCTGCCGCCATCGCAACACCGAGCATCTCGTTTTCGCCTCATCGAGTTCGGTCTACGGCGCCAATACGCAGCTTGCCGTTTTCGGTGCACGACAATGTCGATCATCCGATCAGCCTCTATGCCGCGACCAAAAAGGCGAACGAGCTGATGGCGCACGCCTACAGCCATCTTTATGCGCTTCCCGCCACGGGACTTGCGCTTCTTCACCGTTTACGGTCCATGGGGCCGTCCCGACATGGCGATGTTCATCTTCGCCAAGGCGATCGCCGAAGGCCAGCCGATCAGATTGTTCAATCACGGCCAGCATGCGGCGCGATTTCACCTATGTCGACGACGTCGTCGAAGCGGTCGAGCGCCTCATCGTCCGCGTGCCGGCGAAGTCGGACGCCGTGGCCGGGCGTCAAGCTCGATCCGGCGACCAGCACGGCGCCGTGGCGAATCTACAATATCGGCAACAATCGCACCGTCGAGGTGTCCCGCGTGGTCGAGCTGCTGGAGCAGGAATTCGGCCGCAAGGCCAAGATCGAGCTGGTGCCGATGCAGCCCGGCGACGTGCCGGAGACCTGCGCCGATATCGACGATCTGATGCGCGACGTCGGATTTCGCCCGTCGACGCCGATCGAGACGGGCGTGCGCAATTTCGTCGCCTGGTATCGCGACTATCATCGGCTATGAGCGCGATTATAGCCATATCATCGTGCGCGGCCGGCCTGGACTATAATGACGCCATGATGGGATTTTTCCGCAATCCGCGCCGCGTTCTGATCGTCCTTCACGACCTCGCCGTCACGGCGCTGGCGATACTGGCGACGTTCTATATTCGCTTCGAGAATGGCGACAACGGCGGCCTGACCGAGCGCTACCATTGGCTGGTCGTCATTCTGCCCTGCTACGTCGTCTATGCCGGCGTCGTGTACTGGTATTTCCACCTTTACATGGCGAAGTGGCGGTTCGCCTCGCTGCCGGATTTGCGCAACATCTTCCGCGCCGTGACGGTGCTGGCGATTTCGCTGCTGGTGCTCGATTACATCCTGCTGTATCCGACGCTCTACGGCACCTTCTTCTTCGGCAAAATTACGATCGCGCTCTATTGGTTGCTGCAGATGTTTTTCCTCGGCGGCCCGCGCATCGCCTACCGCCTGTTCAGGCATTCGCGCACGCAGCAGCAAGTCAAAGGTTCCGATGCAGTTCCGACGCTGATGGCCGGGCGCGCCGCCGATGCTGAAGTGCTGTTGCGCGCCGATCGAGAGCGGCGCGGTCAAAAAGTTCAGCCGGTCGGAATTCTGTCGCCGTCGTCGGCCGATCAGGGCCAAGAGCTGCGCGGCGTTCCGGTGCGCGGTTTCCTCGCCGATCTTGAAACGACCGTCGTCGCGCTGCGGTCGCAAGGCGTTCGCGTCGGCCGGCTGGTGCTGACGCCGAGCGCGCTCGGTCCGGACCTGCATCCGGAAACGATGCTGATGCTGGCGCGCCGGCTCGGTCTCGCCGCCAGCCGGATGCCTTCGCTCGACGCCGGCGAGGAAGCGCTGCGGCTGGCGCCGGTCAATGTCGAAGATTTGCTGCTGCGGCCGAGCGTGAAGATCGATTATCGGCGTCTCGAGGACTTCATCACCGGCAAGACCGTCGTCGTCACCGGCGGCGGCGGCTCGATCGGCTCCGAGATCTGCGATCGCGTCGTCAATTTCGGCGCCGGCCGGCTGCTGGTCATCGAGAATTCGGAACCGGCCTTGCACGCCGTGCTGGAACAGCTCGCCGTCAAATCGAGCGCGACCGTGGTCGAGGGCCGCATCGCCGATATCCGCGATCGCGAGCGGATATTCAGGTTGATCGCCGAATTCAAGCCGAACCTGGTGTTCCATGCCGCAGCGCTCAAGCACGTGCCGCTGCTCGAGCGCGAATGGGACGAGGGCATCAAGACCAACGTCTTCGGCTCGGTCAACGTCGCCGATGCCGCGCTCAATGCCGGCGCCGAAGCGATGGTGATGATTTCGACCGACAAGGCGATCGACCCGGTCTCCGTGCTCGGCGCGACCAAGCGGCTCGCCGAAATGTATTGCCAGGCCCTGGATGCGCGGCCGCGGCGCGGGTCACACCAACGGCGGCAAGCCGCCGATGCGCATGATCGCGGTGCGCTTCGGCAATGTGCTCGCGTCCAACGGTTCGGTCGTGCCGAAATTCAAGGCGCAGATCGAGGCCGGCGGTCCGGTCACCGTCACGCATCCGGACATGGTGCGCTATTTCATGACCATCCGCGAAGCCTGCGACCTCGTCATCACAGCGGCAAGCCACGCGCTCGGCCCGGCGCGTTCGGAGACATCCGTCTACGTCCTCAACATGGGCCAGCCGATCAAAATCGTCGATCTCGCCGAACGAATGATCCGATTGAGCGGGCTCGAGCCCGGGCGCGACGTCGACATCGTCTTCACCGGCATCCGTCCCGGCGAGCGGCTCAACGAGATTTTGTTCGCTCAAGAGGAAGGAAGTTCGGACATCGGCATCGACGGCGTCGTCGCCGCCAAGCCGGTCTGCCCGTCGATCGACGTGGTGCGGGGCTGGATCGCGAGGTTGAGGAACGATCTTGACGCCGGCGAACGCGCGGCGATCTATGGCGTGCTGCGCGAGGCGGTGCCGAATTTCTCCGGTGACGCTCAATCGTACGGCAAACAATAGGCTTTTAAGGGGGAGGGCTACGGAATGCGTTTCATGTCAAGTAAGGCCGCCGCGGCGGCCGCCTTTGTCTTGTCGCTGGCTTTGACAGCTGGCACTGCGCGGGCGCAAGACAAGACCTATACGATGAAGATATCGCTGGCGACGCTCAACGATCAAATTCACGCCTTCGCCAAGAACTATGCCGCCGCGGTCGAAAAGGATTCCGGCGGTCGCATCAAGGCCGAGATCTATCCCGCAAGTCAGCTGGGCGCGATCCCGCGGCAGACCGAAGGCGTGCAATTCGGCGCCATCCAATGCCAGGTCGTTCCGCCCGAATTCCTGGTCGGCATCGACGAGCGATTTGAGGTGATGGCGGCGCCGGGTCTGGTTCGCTCTATGGCCCAGGGCCAGAAGCTCGCGGCTGATCCGCAGGTGCTGAAACTCATGCTCAGTCTCGGCGCCGACAAGGGTCTGCATGGCGTAGGGCTGTTCATGGTCAACCCGGCTGCTATCGCCAGCAAGCTGGCAATCCGGACGCTTGCCGATTTCAAGGGAAAGAAAATACGCATCTTTGCGTCGAAATTTCAAAGCGAAGCGTTTGATCGCCTTGGCGCGACGCCGGTGGCGATGAGTCTTGGCGACGTGCTGCCGGCGCTGCAACAAGGCGCCATCGACGGCGCGGTTGCTTCGACCGCCGTCTTCTCCGCCTTTCATTATCAGGATGCGGCGAAATACGTCACCGAGACCGGTCAGCCGGCGATCTTCGGCATCGTCGAGATCAGCAAGAAATGGTACGACACGCTGCCTCCCGATCTGCAGCAAATCGTCGATCAGACCGCGGCCCGCGAGGATGTGGCGATCAACCCGCAGGCCGCGGAGATCACCGAGAATTCGCGCAAGGCCTGGACCGACGGCGGCGGCGAACTGATCAAGCTGCCGCCCGACGAGCAGGCGTCGTTGCTCGAATTATTGTCGAGCGTCGGGGCGGATGTGTCGAAGGAAAAGCCGCTCTTGGGCGAGGCTTATAAAACAGTGTCGGATGCGGCAGCCCGAACAAGGTAGCCGAAGCGGGCGCGGCAGTCCGTCACACGCCGGGATCCGCCGCGCCACTCCTTTGGGGTTATTGTATTCTGCGTTTCGGCTTGGGGACGCTCGGTACCGCCTCGACGCGGGGACGAACGTAAGCCGGCAGGGAGGGTAATAATGGATCTCGTTGAAAATCGCGGGATTATTGCGCGCTCGCGCGCCGCCGGCGGCGCCTGCATCGCGCCGTTGGCGCTGACGCTCGGCATGGCACAAGCACAAGCTGCCACCCCGTGATCCGCGGCTGCCGCGCCATCCACCCAGAGGTTCGAACGTGATCGGCGGTCTGGTCAAAGCTGTTCGTTGGCTTCTTGCGTTTACCCGCGCGGCGGCGGCGCTGTTTTTGATATCCAGCGTGGCAATTAATTTCGGCAACATCATCGGCCGCTATTTCTTTAGCGTTTCGATCCCCTGGGCCGAGGAGATCATGCTCTTCCTCATGGTGGGCTGCGTCTTCACGGGCTGCTGCGCGGTGGCCTGGGAGGGCCGCCAGATCCGCATGGACGTGGTTCTGGTGATGATGCCGGAAAAGCTGCGCGAAGCGTTCAACATTCTCTCCGACATGGTGATGGTCGCAGCCGCCGCTGCGGTGACGATCTTCGCCTGGCCCGTCATCACGCAGCTCGCGGCGTTCGACGAACGCAGCCAGGCGGCGAATTTCCCGCTGGTCATTCCGCAGGCCATGATCCCTGTCGGCTACTCGCTGATGGCGTTGTTGATCGCGCTGCGGCTTCTCATGCGAACCGGCGCGGCGAGCGCCGACGGCTCGCACTGATCGCGGGCCATGGGGTATTTCATATATTTCGGGCTGCCGATCGTTCTCCTGATCCTCGGCTTCCCGATCTTTCTCATTCTGCTGGTGACTTCGATCGTCGCGGTACTGACGGTCGCCGACATCCCGACCGAGGCTATCCAGACCTATATGTTCGGCAGCCTCGACAATTTTCCGCTGCTTGCGGTGCCGTTCTTCGTGCTGGCCGGCGAGATCATGGCGCAAGGCGGTATCGCGCGGCGCATCATTGCGATGGTCATGGCTATTGTCGGCGGCGTGCGCGGCTCGCTCGCGGTGACGACGGTCGCGGCCTCCGAACTGTTCGGCGCGATGTCGCATACCGCGGTCGGCACCGTCGTCGCCATGGGGCGGATGCTCTATCCGGCCCTCAAGGGGGGTGGTTACAACGACCGCTTCGCCGTTGGCCTGATTGCGTCGTCGGGCGCGATTGCCGTCGTCATCCCGCCGTCGATCGCGATGATTCTTTACGCGGTGTCGGCGGAGCAATCCGCGGTGCTTCTATTCACCGCCGGCATCCTGCCCAGCATCCTGATCGGCATCATCGATGCGGTCTACGTCATCGGCTACGCCAGGGCAAAAGGCGTTCCGCTCGGTGACAAGGCCCATTGGGCGACGATATGGAAAACCAGCAAGGAAGCGAGCTGGGCGATCGGCTCGCTGGTCGTGATTTTCGGCGGCATCTACGGCGGCGTGTTCACGCCGACCGAAGCCGCCGGCGTGGCGGTGGTCTATTCGCTGTTCGTGACCATGTTCATTTATCGCGAGGTCGATTTCGCCGGGCTATGGCGGATTTTGCTCGCGTCGTCGTATTTGATCTCGCAGATCCTGCTGATCGTGACCTCAGCCGGGATTTATTCCTGGCTACTGACGACGAGCGGTATCCCGCAGCATATCGTCGACACCATCAACGCGCTGCAGATGCCGAAATGGGAGCTCCTTCTCATTCTCAATGTCGGGTTGCTGCTGGCCGGCAGTTTTCTTGAGCCACCGGCGGCGATCCTGATCCTCACCCCGCTGTTGCTCCCGATCGTGCGCGGCGCCGGCGTCAACCCTATTCACTTCGGCATCATCGTCGCTGTCAATCTCAGCCTCGGCATGTATACCCCGCCGTTCGGCCTGAACCTGTTCGCCTCGCAGGCGATCTTCAACGCCCCATTGAGCCGGATCTATCTCGGCGTCTTGCCGTTCCTGCTCATCAATTTCATCGCGCTGATGATCATTACCTATGTACCGGCGATCTCCATGGTTCTCCTACACCATTGATTTTTGCGTCTGGTCCGGCGAACGTGATCGTGCCGGCGCCACCAATCCCGAACAGGAGGAGAACGATTTCTCATGACCAAGGCGGTGCTCGGTATTATCGGCGGTTCGGGCGTCTACGATCTTCCCGGTCTGGAAAAAGTACGGTCGAAGACAATCAAGAGCCCGTGGGGCGAGCCGTCCGGGCCGTTGCGGATCGGGCAGATTGCCGGATTGCCGGTGGTGTTCTTGTCGCGGCACAGCCAAGGTCACCGTCATTCACCGTCCGACATCAACTACCGCGCCAATATCGACGTGCTCAAGCGCGCCGGCGTCACCGATCTGGTCTCGTTGTCGGCCTGCGGCTCGTTCAAGGAGAATTTGCCGCCCGGCACATTCGTCCTGGTCGATCAGTTCGTCGACCGCACCTATAAGCGCGAGAGCTCGTTCTTCGGCAAAGGCTGTGTCGCGCACGTCTCGATGGCGCATCCGGTGTCGCCGCGGCTACGCATCCATATCGCCGAGGCCGCGATGGCGGAAAACATCGCCGTCGTGCGCGACGGCACCTATGTCTGCATCGAGGGCCCGCAATTCTCCACGCTGGCCGAGAGCCTCACATACAAGAATCTCGGCTATTCCGTGATCGGCATGACCAACATGCCGGAGGCCAAGCTCGCGCGCGAGGCGGAGATTTGCTACGCCACCGTCGCCATGGTGACGGACTTCGACTGCTGGCATCCCGATCATGACGCCGTCACCGTGCAGGACATCATCAAGGTCTTGATGGCCAATGCCGAGAAGGCCGCGCAATTGGTCGCGCGGCTGGCGCGCGATTTTCCGCGCGAGCACGAGCCGTGCCCGATCGGCTCCGACCGGGCGCTCGACAACGCGCTGATCACCGCGCCGTCGGCGCGCGATCCGAAGCTTCTCAAGAAGCTCGATGCGGTCGCCGGCCGCATATTGCGCAAGACGTAACTTGGCGCCGAGCGCGGCAACGGTCGGTGTTTCCCCTTATCGCAATGCCGGAAATCGCGTAAAAATCTTAACCGGGATGCGGCATAGTTCCGATCTCTGACCGGCATCTCAATTTGCGATCTGTCGCGGGCACACCTTGGCTCAATCGATCATCCCTCTGATCATGTGCGGCGGCGCCGGCACGCGGCTGTGGCCGGCGTCGCGCGAAGGCCGGCCCAAGCAATTCCTGCCGCTGTTCGGTCCGCATTCGACGTTTCAGGACACCATTCACCGGGTTTCCGATCCGGCCTTGTTCGGCCGGCCGATCGTCGTGACCAACAACCAATACCGTTTTCTGGTGGCCGAGCAGCTCGCGGCGATCGGCGCCGAGGCCGACATCATGCTCGAGCCGATGCGGCGCGATTCCGGCCCTGCGATTGCGGCCGGCGCCGCCTTCGCGGTCAAGCGCGGCGGCGATCCGGTCGTGGTGGCGCTGGCCGCCGATCACGTCGTCACCGACCCTGCCGCATTCGCCAAAGTGTGCGGTCTCGCGGCGGACGCCGCCGCCGAGGATCGTATCGTCACCTTTGGCGTGCGGCCGAGCCGGCCGGCGACCGAATACGGTTATATCCGTGCCGGCGCATCCATCGGCCCTGACATTTTCGCCATCGAGAAATTCGTCGAAAAGCCCGATACGAAAACCGCGGAGCGCTACGTCGCGGAAGGCTATTTGTGGAACTCCGGCAATTTCATGTTCCGCGCCGGCCTGCTCCTTGACGAATACAGGGGTTTCGAGCCGGACAGCGTCGCCGCCGTCACGGCGTCGGTCGAGAGCGCCGGCGCCGATCTCGGTTTTGTCACGCTCGATGCCAAAGCATTTGCCCGCGCGACGCCGAAATCGATCGACTATGCGGTGATGGAACGCACCAAGCGCGCCGCGGTCATGCCGGTCGCCTATGGCTGGTCGGACGTCGGTTCGTGGCAGGCAGTGTGGGAACTGTCCAGCCGCGACGCGCTCGGCAATTCCGCGCAAGGCTCCGTGGTTTTTGTCGATTCACGCGGCTCCTATGTCACAAGCGACAAGCAGCTTGTGGCGCTATTCGGCGTTGAGAACCTGGTCGTGATCACGACCGACGACGCCGTCCTGGTCGCAAAGCGCGAGGACGGTGATGGACTGCGGCGGCTGGTGCAAAAGCTCAAGGAAGTGGCACCCGCGGTCACTGAAGAGCATCTGAAAGTGCATCGGCCGTGGGGCTCCTATCAGTCGGTCGATAAGGGTGCACGCTTTCAGGTCAAACGCATCGTGGTGAAGCAGGGCGGCCGCCTGTCGCTGCAAATGCATCACCATCGCGCCGAGCATTGGATCGTCGTGCAAGGCACGGCGCGCGTGACGATCGGCGATGAGACCAGGACCGTGCATGAAAATGAATCGACCTACATCCCGATTGGCGCCAAGCATCGCCTGGAGAACCCCGGGAAGATCGATTTGGAATTGATCGAGGTGCAAACCGGCAGCTATCTCGGCGAGGACGATATCGTCCGCATCGAGGACGATTACCGCCGGTCTTAAATCCGCAGCGCGGCTGTGAGATTTTTGCCTTGCTTGCCAAGTGCTTACGCCGTAGCTGGCAGGCGATGGCCTAGCCTGTAAACCTCTGAATCAATTTGTGTTCGGATTTCGGCCGAATTAGGCCGCTCGGCCGGTCGCCAGGTGGCATCGGCCGTGCTAGGGGACGGTCTGGGTAGGCTCCGGGGTAGTGCATGGGGGCTCATCGGGTCATGAGTGAGACTGAAAAGGCGGACGTGGCGACGTTGCGTGTCGGCGTTGTCGGCGTGGGCGTTATGGGCAGCAACCATGCGCGGGTGCTGTCCGAACTGTCTGGCGTGAAATTGATCGGCATCGCCGATCCCGACCGTAATCGTCGCGACAGTGTTGCCGGCAAGCTTGGCTGTAACGGGTACAACGATGTCGCCGATCTCCTCGATCAGGGCCTCGACGCCATCACAATCGCCGCGCCGACGCATCTGCATCGCGACATCGCCATCGCGTGCGCTGCGCGCGGCATCCACATCCTGGTCGAGAAGCCGATCGCGCCCACGGTGGAGGAAAGCCGCGCCATCGTCGCCGCGGCGCGCCGCGCCGGCGTTACGCTGATGGTCGGCCATGTCGAGCGTTTTAATCCGGCAGTCGAAACGATCAAGCGGGCGATCCAGGACCAGGACATTCTTTCCATCGCTATCACCCGCGTCGGGCCGTTCCCGCCGCGCATGTCGAATGTCGGCGTCGTCATCGATCTTGCCGTGCACGACATCGATCTCATCCGCTGGTTCACGGATTCGGAGATCGTCGAGATCCAGCCGCAGACTTCAAGCGCGGTCGCCGAGCGCGAGGATATCGCGCTGCTTCAGTTCCGCACAGCGTCGGGCGTGCTCGCGCATATCAACACCAACTGGCTGACGCCATTCAAGGCGCGCACCATTCACATCGCCACCCGCGACAAATACGTCATCGGCGATCTCCTGACGCTGCAGGTCACCGAATGTTTCGGCTTCCAGCGGGACGGCAGCTACTCGATGCGGCATCTGTCGGTCGGCTATGCCGAGCCGTTGCGTTCCGAGATGGTTGCTTTCGTCACCGCGATCCGCAGCGGCCAGCCGCCCGCCGTCACCGGCGACGAAGCCGTCGCCAGTCTGGAGATCGCGATCCGCTGCCTCGACGGGCGTTCGGCGCAATCGACTGCGCCGCAGCGCAAAGGGCCGCGCCGCGTCGTCGGCTGATAATCGCACCGCTGCCGGGATCCAGACAGAGGCAATCAAGAGCGATCATGAATCAACACGCCCGTGTAGAAGAGAAACCGATCCCATTCATCGACGTCGCGGCGCAGCGCCGCCGTCTCGGCTCAGTGATCGACGATGCGGTGGCGCGCGTGCTGGCGCATTGTCAATTCGTTCAGGGCCCGGAGGTGCGCGCGTTCGAAACCGAGCTCGCCGCCTTCTGCGGCGCCAGGCACGCGATCGGCTGTGCGAGCGGCACCGACGCGCTCCTTCTCGTCCTCATGGCGTGGGAAATCGGGCGCGGCGATGCGGTGATTTGCCCGTCGTTCACCTACCACGCGACGGCGGAAGCGGCGGCGCTGCTTGGTGCAACGCCGGTGATCGCCGACGTCCACGCCGATACATTCAATCTCGACGCCGGCAGTTGCGAGCGCGCGATCGCGGCCGCGAAGAAGCTTGGACTAAAACCCCGCGCCATCATTCCCGTCGATCTGTTCGGGCTGCCGGCCGATCACGATGCGATCAATGCGCTCGCCGCCGGGCACGGCATGCTGGTACTCGACGATGCGGCGCAGGCCTTGGGCGCGACCTATCGCGGCCGCAAGCTCGGCGCCTGCGCGACGGCGACCGCGACCAGTTTTTTTCCGGCCAAGCCGTTCGGCTGCTACGGCGACGGCGGTGCGGTATTCACCGACGACGACGATCTTGCCGCGCGGATAAAAAGCTTACGCGTGCACGGCGAAGGCGCCGACCGATCCGAGGCCGCGCGTATCGGTATCACCGGCCGGCTCGATACCATCCAGGCGGCGGTGCTGCTTGAGAAGCTGAAAATATTTCCCGACGAAATCGCCGCGCGCGATCGCGTTGCGGCGCGCTATTGCGCTGGCCTCTCCGATATCGCGATCGTGCCCCGCACCGGCAATGAATTGACGTCGGTGTGGGCGCAATACACGATCAGGCTCGCGCCGGGGCGGCGCGACGGGCTTGCGGCCGCGCTCAAGGCGCAAGGCATTCCGACCGCGATCTATTACACCAAGCCGCTGCATCGTCAGCCGGCTTACCGCGGCTTCCCCCTGGCCGACGGCGGCGTGCCGGTGAGCGAGCGGCTGTCAGGCGAAGTCATCAGCCTGCCGATGCACGCCTATCTCGAGCCTTTGGTCCAGGATCGCATCGTCGAAGCGGTCCGGCGCGCGCTCGCATAGTTGATTTTGCTCGTCATTCCGGGGCTGAGCGAAGCGAAGAGCCCGGAATCCATATTCGCTGACCTGTGGATATGGATTCCGGACTTGCCGCTACGCGGCAATCCGGAATGACGGCGCGATGATAATCCGCAATATACCTGAATGATCGAGAAGATTCTTACCGTCGGCGGCTACACGCTCTTGTCGCGCCTGACCGGCTTTGTCCGCGACATCATGCTCGCGGCCATCATCGGCGCCGGCCCGGTCGCGGACGCATTCTTCGTGGCATTCCGGCTGCCGAACCACTTCCGCGCCATTTTCGCCGAAGGCGCATTCAATGCGGCCTTCGTTCCGGCCTATGCGCGGATCCGCACCCAGGGCGGTACCGAGGCGGCGGGCCGCTTCGGCGACCGCATCTTCACGCTGTTGCTCGCGTCGCAGCTTGTGCTCCTGGCGCTGGCGCTCCTGTTCACGCCGCAAGTGATCGAGGTGCTGGCGCCGGGTTTCTCGCGCGAGCCGCAGCAATTCGCGCTCGCGGTATCACTGACGCGGATCACATTCCCTTACCTGTTGCTCATCACGCTGGTGACATTGTGGAGTGGCATCCTTAACGCACTGCACCGCTTCGCGGCGGCCGCCGCCGCGCCGATCCTGCTCAATGTCGCGATGATGGCGACGCTGGCGGCGGCCTTGGTATTTCCGAGCGCCGGCCATGCCGCGGCCTGGGGCGTGCTGATATCCGGCGTGCTGCAAGCCGCTTTGGTCGGCGGCGCCACTTTTTACGCTGGCGTCATGACCTCGTTCCGCGCGCTGCGCTGGGACGACGACGTGCGGCGCTTCTTCGTGGCGCTAGTGCCGGCCACCATCGGATCCGCCGGCACACAATTGGCCCTGTTCGCCGATACGATCATCGCCAGCTTTCTGTCGGCGGGCGCGATCTCGGCGCTCTATTACGCCGACCGGATCGATCAGTTGCCGATCGGCGTCATCGGCATCGCGGTCGGCACCGTGCTGGTGCCGGAAATGACGCATCGGCTCGCTTCCGGCGACGAAGCGGGCGCCCGCTCGGCGCAGAACCGCGCCATCGAATTCGCGCTGTTGCTGGCGATCCCCTGCGTCATAGCCTTCCTGGTGGTGCCCGGGCTCATCATGCGGGCTTTGTTCATGCGCGGCGCCTTTAGCGCCGCCGACGCGCACGCCGCGGCGATGACGCTGGTGGCCTACACCATCGGGCTCGTTCCCTTTGTGCTCATCCGCAGCGTGGTGGCGCCGTTTTTGGCGCGCGGCGACACAGCCACGCCGGTCAAGGCCGCCCTGATCGGGACCGCGGTCAATATTGCTTTCAAGATCGCACTGATGGTGCCGCTGGCGCAGGTCGGCCTAGCGCTCGCAACCTCTATCGGAGCCTGGATCAATTTTGTCCTGGTGCTGTTCTTTGCCGCGCGCGCCGGTGTCATCGCGTCCGATGCCGTGCTTAAAGCGTCGCTGGTCAAGCTTGCGCTGGCCGGCGTCGCGCTGGCCGTCGTCTTGCTGGCCGCCGACCCGATCGTCACGGCGCTGTTATCGTCATGGTCGAAGTTCCGCAATGAATTGGAATTGCTGCTATTGGCGCTGATCGGCGGCGTGGTTTATGGAGGTCTCGTGCTTGTGCTGTTCGGGCGGCGCTGGCTTTCGCTGATGCGGCGCGACGCGCAAATTGCACCGGCCGCCACACTCGACGAACTCGAAGGCACCTCCGCTCCGTCCGCCGGGCCGGACCGGGTCTGAACGGGAACAGGTATAGCAATGCGCGTGACCATGATCGGCGCCGGATATGTCGGGCTCGTTTCCGGGGCCTGCTTTGCCGATTTCGGTCACCAGGTGACCTGCATCGACAAGGACGCCGATAAAGTCGCAGCGCTCAATCGCGGCGAGATACCGATCTTCGAGCCGGGCCTCGCCGATCTGGTCGAAGCCAATATGCGGCAGGGCCGGCTCCAATTCGGTGCCGACACCTCCCGCATCGGTGAGGCGGAGGCGGTGTTTATCGCGGTCGGCACGCCGTCGCGCCGCGGTGACGGCCACGCCGATTTAAGTTTCGTCTATGAGGCGGTGCGCGAGATCGCGCCGCTGCTCGCGAGCGCCGCCGTCGTCGTCACCAAGTCCACCGTTCCGGTCGGTACCGGCGACGAGATCGAGCATATCCTTCGCCAGAAACGTCCCGACGCCGAAATCCAGGTCGTTTCCAATCCGGAATTTCTGCGCGAAGGCGCCGCGATTCAGGATTTTAAGCACCCCGACCGCATTGTGGTCGGCACCGACGACCCGCGCGCCCGCACCGTGCTCGCCGAGATCTACCGGCCGCTTTATCTGAATTCGCTGCCGATCATCAATGTCAGCCGGCGCACCGCCGAGCTGATCAAATACGCGTCCAATGCTTTTCTAGCCACCAAGATCACCTTTATCAATGAAATCGCCGATCTGTGCGAGGAGGTCGGCGCCGACGTGCAGGAGGTGGCGCGCGGCATGGGGCTCGACAACCGCATCGGCGGCAAGTTTTTGCACGCCGGTCCGGGGTTTGGCGGCTCGTGCTTTCCCAAGGACACCAGCGCGCTGCTCAAGACCGCGCATGACTACGGCGTGGCGTTGCGCATCGTCGAGGCGGTGTCCGCCGTCAACGACCAGCGCAAGCGCGCCATGGCGCGCAAGGTGGTCACGGCGCTTGGCGGTTCGGTGCGCGGCAAGACCGTCGCCGTGCTCGGCCTGACGTTCAAGCCGAACACCGACGATACCCGCGATTCTCCGGCTATCGCCCTGATCACCGCGCTGCACGATCTCGGCGCCACCGTGCGCGGCTACGATCCGGCCGGCATGGAGCAGGCGAAGCCGCTGCTGCCGGCCGTGCATTATTGCGACAGTGCTTACAGCGCCGCCGAGGGCGCCGACGCCATCGTGATCGCGACCGAATGGGAGCAGTTCCGTGCGCTCGATCTGGCGCGCCTCAAGACCGTGATGGCGCAGCCGGTGATCGTCGATCTGCGCAACATCTATCGCGCCGAAGAGATGAAGCGCTCAGGCTTCCGCTATTTCGCGGTCGGACGGCCGCGGGCGGAGTAGGACGAACACCGCAACGCCGTGTCACTCAAGCGGCGCGGAGCAGAACAAGCCCATTGTTCTCCTCGACAAGCTCAAGCGCGGTGGACTTCTCCAAGATCAGCTTTAATCGATTGAAATCGGGCGGCTTGGTAAGGTATCCGCAGGCGCCCAGGTGCTTTGCCCTTGAAATGTCCTCCTCGTAGGTCGAGGTCGAGCACATGACGACGGCAACGCGATCAAGCATTTTCTCGGCGCGCATCCGCTCAAGCAATTCAAAACCGTCCATCCTTGGCATATTGATATCGAGCAGTACCAAGTCGATATCCGCCTCGTGCAACCGGGACAGGGCTTCTTGACCGTCCCGAGCCACCAATATTTTGCATCGTAGACGATTGCCGTCGATAAGCTGAATCTGCATCAGTTCGATAGCCATGTCGTCATCGTCTACGAGCAACAGCGTGGCAACCCGCCGGGTCTCACCACCGTTGCCAACTTTCACTAACGGCAAGGATATTCCGGAATCCTGGATTGCGTCCGGCGGTTCTACTTTCGGAATGCTGAAAATGAAATCAGTGCCGCTGCCGGGTTTCGTTTCACACCAAATCTTTCCATCGTGCAGTTCAAGAATTTTCTTGCAGGTGGCCAGACCCAGTCCCGGACCGTGCATGTCATGGCGCGACAATCGCTTGAAGGGTTGAAACAGCTTTTCAGCATCATCCTTAGCGATCCCCGGACCGTTATCGCTGATTCGGAACAGCCAATGATCGGGAGCCTCATCGGTGGAAATCTCAACATAAGGTGTCGTCGTGCAGTTCTGAATGGCGTTGCATACCAGGTTCTGGAATACCTGAACGACCTGCTCGCGGTTCACTGAAATCTGCGGCAATGGCGGACAGGCGATGACCGCCTGCCGTTCGCGGATCAGGTGGCTGATGTTTGCCTTGGCGGCTTCGACGAGGTCGCCGGCATCGCAGGCTTCGATCTTCGTTTGTTCGGCGCCGTCAAGCCGGGTGTAAATATAGACCGTATCGATCAACCCGGTCATTCGCTCAGCGACATAGCAAATCGACTGAAAATGGTCGTTGGTCTTCCCTTCAAACGACACCTCTGCATTCACCAAATCCAGCAGCGTCCGTATCGTGCGTACCGGCTCCTTCAGGTCGTGAGCCAAGGCGTGTGCGAAAACTTCGAGCGATCCCCGTTGCTCGGCGATGCGGTTCTGCATCTTGCAGTGCTGGATCGCGACCGCAATCACATGCGCGAGCAATTCCGGATCGATGGTCGCCTTGGCAATGTAATTCTGCGCCCCTTCCAGCATGGCGGCGACGGCCACTTTTTCGTTGCCCAGACCGGTCAGCATCACCACCGGAACGAACGGATGCTTGACGCGAATGCGTTTGAGAATCTCCACGCCGTTTCGGCCGGGCAGGGAATAGTCCAAGAGCACGCAAGCGAATGGCTCTTCATCGATGCGCGCCAGTCCATCCTCGCCGTTGGCGGTTTCGCTTACCGCGTAACCAGCGCCGGCTTGCTTTTGTAAACAACGCAGGTAAAGCAGCCGATCGTCTTCGCTGTCGTCGATCACGAGTATCTTTGCTCGATCACTCATGGCCAGTTTCTTTGGGCAGCAGCGCAATTTCAAACCAGTACGCCTTAAGGCGCCTTATCGCTTCGATGAACCGGTCGAAACTTACGGGCTTCTGCACATAGGTGTTGGCGCCCGTCTGATAGCAGACCTGAATGTCCCGCTCATCCGCCGACGTCGTCAGGATGATCACCGGTATTTGCTTCAATACCTCATCCTGTTTGATCGCTTCCAATGTCTTGCGGCCATCCATGCCCGGCATATTCAGATCGAGCAAAACAAGCCCAGGCCGAGAGCCGTTGCATGCATTCTTGTAGGCGCCTTCCTGCTTTAGACAATCGAGCGCGTCCCGGCCGGATTTGCACCAGATGATGGGATTGCGCAGATTGGCTTTCGCGAAAGCCCGGCAGGTAGCCTCGTAATCATCCCGGTTGTCCTCAACCAGGAGAATGGACTGGGATTCGTTCAACTGTGCTCTCATGCGTTTTCCTCGCCGGCTCGTTTTGCTCGCGATGCAGGTTGAAGTAAAAGACCGTACCTTTGCCGGATTCGGAGTCGAGCCAGATGCGGCCACCGTGGCGTTCGATAATTTTCTTGACGAAGGTGAGGCCTACCCCGGTGCCGGTGTCCGGCCCGTCGGATGCATTCTGGAGCCGCTTGAAGATGCGAAAAATTTCCTGATGAAACTCGGGATCGATACCGACCCCGTTATCTTTGACGTAAAAGACGTTTCTTTCGGGCCCCTCTGACGTATCGGCCAACTCAAGAAATCCAATTTCGACGAGCCGCTCGGTCTTGTCGTTGTATTTGACCGCATTGGTTATGAGATTGCGGAACACCTCGGTCACCCGTGTCTTGTCGCAGACGATTTGCGGGAGCGCGCAAGGCACGACGATGCGCGCATGGCGCTCGCTCAGCACCGTCTCCATCATTTGCTCGATGTCGACGATAACGGCGTTTGGATCAGTTTCCTGCACGGCAAGGTCGGCGCGTCCCAGCCGTGAAAAATACATCAGATCGTTAATGAGCCGCTCCATGCGCTGGCAAAGCAGGCCGAGGCGGGTAAGCCGGCGGACGCCATCGGCATCGATCTTGTCTTTGTAGTCTTCCAGCAGGAAAGTTGCATGATTGAACAAGCCACGCAGCGGCTCTTTCAGGTCATGCGAGGCAATGTAAGCGAAATCGTCCAGCTCCTGATTGCTGCGCTCGAGTTCGGTCGTGTAAGCGAGCTCCCTCTTAGCTAAGCGGCGCATGACGAGAGCGGAGAACATGGCTAGCCCGATGATTAGGGCCAGCCCGATGAGATCGACGGCAACAAGCCAACGGTCGGCCGATGCGGATTTCGACGACCGCACAGCGAGAAGGCGCTGCTCCCCCGCAATCAATTTGACTGTTGTGGCGCGAATCTCTTTCATAAGATCGCGGCCGATGCCGGTGCGTACGAGCGCCAGGGCCGCCGCGGCGTTGCCGGCGTTGTGCAAACGGATCGTCTCGTTCAACTCGGCGAACTTACGCGCCACGACCGGCTCCATCTCGGTCAGGGCCCTCCGCTGCGCGGTGTCAATCATTTCCACTTTTGCGTCGGCGATTCTCGATGCAATCGTATTTGCGGCAATATGATAAACGTCGAGATAATCAGGATCGCCGGTGAGGAGATAGCCGCGTTGTCCGGATTCGGCGGCATTAACGGTGTCCAACAGGATGGAGAGCTTACTTTCAATTCGCAGGGTGAGGTTTACCAGTTGGCTCGTCGATTCCGACGAGACAATGAGATAGATCGACGAGGCGATGACAAAAATCAGGAAGCCGCAAATCAGGGCAAGCGGCCACGCTATGGTCTGCAACAGCGATCGCGATCGCGGTTTGTGGTTTCCCCCCGTCGTCTGCGCCAGAGTTGGCAGGGCGGTGGCGCGTTTGAAGTCACCTTGACCCGGCTTATTCGCTGTCATTGCGGCAATCGACATTTCGTCTAGTTTCTGCTTTGCGCTCTCGCAAATTCAATTTTTGGAGTTTTGCGGTAGCGAATTGCGAGATGTACGCGTTATTTTTTGCCGACGTGTGAACAGTTGAACCGCAAGGCTTATATTTCGTATGAGTAGTACTACGTGCTTGAAACGGAATACGATGGTAATGCCGAATTAAATTTTCGGGGCGATACGTGAGTTGATGCCGCACGACGACGATTTTTCGCAATAAGGATCAGGAAGAATTATCGCGCGGCATGCCTTACTTAGCGGCCTGGCAGCCATCAAAAGCGTCAAGGGAGTTCGCGGCGAACAGGAAGTTGAACGCGTTGGACATCGAGCGGTCGCTGAAACTCAGGACGGCTGGATTGCTGTAATTGCCGCGGATGAAAGCGAAATCGGATAGGCCGGGAGCGAATTGCGATTTGGCTTGTATCGGTTACTTATTGTTGCAATGTGAACGCCGCGCCGTGCAACCGCGACTAAAATGTAGCAACCCAGCTGGATGAATCTATTTCAATACGAACCCCCGCGATTGAATAGGGCGTTCGTTCGGGCGGCATCAAGCCGCGATTTGGCTGCGAACAGCCGACGCCAGCCTACAATGCTTGTGGATATGGATTGCGGGCTCGCGGACTTTGCCGGCGCCCCGCAATGACGACGATCAGTCGCGCGCGACCGGACCGGCTTGGGCGCGGGTCAGGTTGCCCTCGACGCTTAAGCCGAACAGCGGCCGCAGATAGGTGCCGAACACGCTGCCGGCAAACGCGGCGACGAGCCACAGCCAGCCGTGCACGCTCGACGAGGCAATGCCGCTGAAATAGGCGCCGATATTGCAGCCGTAAGCCAGCCGCGCGCCGTAGCCGAGCAGCAATCCGCCGATCACGGCAGCGACGAGCGAGCGCGGCGGCACTTTCCAGCCGGGATGGAATTTGCCGGCCAGCCCGGACGCCAACAGCGCGCCCAGCATGATGCCGAAATCCATCACCGAGGTGATATCGGCAAAGACGCTGTCGTTGAGCGCCCTGGCGCGCTCCGCCGAATGCCAATAGCCCCACGAGGCGACGTCGATGCCCGACGCCGCGAAAATCTTCGAGCCCCACAGCGCGAAAGCCGAAGTGATGCCCCACGGCCGGCCGGCCAGATAGAGCGTGGCGAAATTGCCGATCGCGAGCGTGACCGCGCCGGCGAGCAGCGGCCATGGCCCGTGCAGAAAGCGGCGCCAACCGCGGCGGTCGGTGACGACGCCATAGCGCAATTCGCCATGCCGGCGCCGCTCGATCACGACTGTTAGTGTAGTAAGAGCGGCGAACCCCGCCAAGCTCACGGCAAGCGCCGGCGCCCAGCCCCAGGCCGAGATCAGCGAGATCGGTCCGAAATTCGGCGTCGCCGACCACCACGGCAGATGCCAGGCGCCGAACGCGGAGCCGATAATGAAGAAGGCCAGCGTCACCAGCATGCGCGAATTACCGCCGCCGGCGGTGTAGAGCGTGCCGGAGGCGCAGCCGCCGCCAAGCTGCATGCCGAGCCCGAACATGAAGGCGCCGACCAGAACCGAAACGCCGACAGCGCCGTATTCGCCATGCACCGGCTGGCCGAACAGCGTGCCGTGCGCGAGCGCCGGGAAGAACAGCACCACCGCCGCCGCGAGCATCAGCATTTGCGCCCGCAAGCCGGCGCCGCGGCCGTCGGCGATGAAAACGCGCCACGCCGACGTGAAGCCGAACAGCGCGTGATAGAGCACGATGCCGAGGCCGCCGCCGACCAGAAACAGCGCGCCCTGGCGCCAGCTATAGGCGTCGCCGAGCGCGATCGCGCCGGCGCCAAGCAGCGCCGATGCCAGGATCACAACCCAGGTGTTGATCGGCGGTGCCGCGCCACGTTCGCGGGCCAGAAGCCTTGCATCAACGGAAAGATCGGTCATGGGTGTCTCGCTAGCCTGGAACGGGAAGATCCGGATCGATGGCAGCGGCAGGCCGCCTGGGGTGACATGATTTAGGGGCTCGATGACGCGGAGGGAAGTCTTGGCTTTCCATTCTTGGATTGCCGGCGAGGAATTTATTCCGTGGGGCGCTCCAGCCGGAGAAATACCTTCCGGACGCCTGTCACGGCCCGCTGAACAATCGATCGATGAATATGCTGATCAAGACGCCGGCGAGCGCGGCGGCAATGCCGATCGAAACGGTCTCCACCACGGTGCGGACGATGCTGCGTTTGGCGATGCGCGCGCGCCCGATGCCGAGCCCGACCAGCAAAGCCAGCGTCACCGCAGCGGAAACGAGCCGCGCCGTCGGGATAGCCAAGAACACAAAAGGCAGGATCGGCACTGCTGCCGCGAGAAAGTCCGCAAACAGCATCCATAGCGCCTGCTCCCACGGGTTCTGCGGCGTCTGAGGTGCGCCTTGCACCGCGACCAGGAGCCCGCCGAGCGCTGCACGATCATGCCGCACCGCGCTGGTTAGCGCGACGGATTGCTCCGCGGTCAGGCCGGCCTCCGCCAAGCGGTTCGCCAGCGATGCGGTGACGACGCCAGGGTCGAGGGTGGCATTGACGCCAACCAGCGCGCGCTTGGCATTGACCGCATCCCTGGTGGTTTCAACGTCAAGATAGGCGCCGGCCATCATCGACACCGCCGCCGCGACGGCGCCGGAGGCCCCGGCGATCAGAACTGTCTTACTGTCGGTCGTCGTCGCGGCAACACCGAAGATGAGGCCGAAAATGGAAACCGTGCCGTCTTCCATGCCGAATACGACGGTGCCCGCCGAAGCCGCGAGCGAACTGCGCAGCCGCTGCAAGCGCGAGGCAATGGTCATCGTTTGTCCCTTCCTGCCGCTTGATCCAGCCGGCGGCCGGCGTTAGCGTTGAAGAAAATATGACGGGGAGGGAAGAGTCCATGACGTCCTTCGCCATTTCGCCGCTCACCGAGCACACCGGCGCCGAAGTCACCGGTCTCGATTTCACGCGGCCAGTCGATGCCGAAACCCGCGCCGCGCTGAGCGAGGCGTTTGCCGATCATCACGTCCTGGTCATGCGCGGCCAGCATTTTGCCCCGGATGAATTCAAGGCCGCGGTGCAGCTGTTCGGCGAGCTGCAGCCGCACGACAAGAAGGAACACCATGTTCCCGGTCATCCGGACGTGTCTTACGTCTCCAACGACGAGTTCGTGAACGGCCGCCGGATCATCCCGGGCGAAACGTTCCACACCGACCATTCCAATCATCCGGCACCGCCCAAGGCGACGACGCTGTTTGCGGTCGAGCTGCCGTCGTGCGGCGGCGACACCCAATACGTCAACATGCACGACGGCCTATGACGACCTGCCCGCGGCGACCAAGGAAAAGATCGACGGCCTCAAGGCGGTGCATGTCTATTTGAGCAAATATAGTCCGCGCCCGCTCGGCCATCTCAGCGAAGAGAGCCGCCGCAAACTGCCGCCGCCCGGCGTGCATCCGCTGGTGCGCACGCATCCGGAGAACGGCCGCAAGGCGCTGTTCCTCAATCCGGTGCGCATCGAATCCATCGTCGGCATGGAAGACGCCGATGCGCTCAAGCTGATCGACGAACTGATGGCGCACGCCACGCAGAAGAAATACGAATACCGCCACAAATGGCGTCACGGCGACTGGGTGCTGTGGGACAATCGCAGCGTCATGCATCAGGCCAATCCCGACTACGACATGAACGAGCGCCGCTATCTCTATCGCCTGATGCTCAAGGGCGAAGTCCCGGAGTGAGCCGGGGTCCCATGAAAACCTATGAAGGCAAGCGCACCATCGACGGCATCGTCGTCACGGTCGACGGCCGCCGGCTGCCGGAGCATTACGAGGTCAAGCAGCTTCACCAGTGCGGCTTCGAGTGGACCTACGAAGGCGACAAGCCCGCGGCAACTCGCGCTGGCGATCCTGTTCGACTATATGCCGGCGACAAGGACCGCGCCATCGCGCTGTCCGCGCCGTACATGAAAGACGTGATCGCCAATCTCGACAACGATTGGACAGCTCACCGGCGATGAAGTCGACGCCTATCTGCGGCACGCATGGCGCACCGCGGTCGCGAGTTAGGGAGAACGACAATGATCACTCAGCGCCAGATCGAATTTCGCAACGAATACCGCTCGCGCATCATGGGATGGTACGACGGCTATTTTCACATCGTGATCATCTACGCGATGGGCGCCGCGGCGTTTTACATCTATGTCGAGCATATTCACAGCGTGACCGCGCTCGAATGGCTCACGGTGCCGCTGACTTTCCTGTTCACCAATATTTTCGAATGGGCCGTGCACAAATACATCATGCACCGGCCGGTCAATATCAAAGGCCTGCGCGCGATCTACGAGCGGCATACGCTCAATCATCATCAGTTCTTCACCGACGACGAGATGCGCTTTCGCGACCACAAGGATTGGCGCGTGACGGTGTTCCCGCCTTATGCGCTGGTGGTCTTCATCCTGATGTCGATCCCGCCGGCGGCCATTCTCGGCACGCTGTTATCGGCCAATGTCGGCTGGCTGTTCATGTGCGACGACTACCGGCATGTATCTGATCTACGAATTCATGCATTTCTGCTGTCATGTCGATGAGAACTGCGTTCGTGCGCCATTGCCCGTTCGTCAACACGCTGCGCCGCCACCATACCGCGCACCACAACGCGCGGCTGATGATGGAGGTCAACATGAACCTGACCTTCCCGATCGCCGACTGGCTGCTCGGCACGTCGGATCTCGATCGCGGCCTCGATCGGCACGCTGCTCAACGGCTACGACACGCGCTTCCTGAAGAAAAATCTGCGCGGCGCGCCGCGGCGTCCGGACGAGGCGGCCGCGGCGCCGGTGGGCACGAATTAGAATCGATGCCGAACGATGTCAAAGCAGCGGTATCGGCGGTCACGCTGATCGTCGCGCTGGTGCTCGCTTATTGGAGCGGATCGCCGATTCGCCATGATTTCTCGACCTTCGTGGTCATCGTCGCGGTCTTCATGATCGCGGCGATGTGGGTATTTCCCGAGGCCGGCGTGAAGAAGGGCGATCACCGCGGGATGGGTTGAGCGGAAGCGAAAGTGAAAGCCATCGCTTATTTACGCCGCAGCCCTATGATGGGTCTCGCCCTGCTGAGCTCACCCTAAAAAGACAGCCGATATGACTGTAACGATCCTCATCGCGTTGGCCGGCCTGATGGGCGCGGGCGGCGTCGATGCTGGCCGCCGCCGGCGCACATATGGCGCCTGGCGCAGGGCTCGACAGCGCCGCCTACATGCTGCTGTTCCACGCCGCCGCCGTGCTTGGCGGCGCCGCGCTGGTGCAGCAAGGCGTGCTGTGGCGGCCGTTGGCGCTTGATCGTGCTTGCCGCCTGGGTGCTCGGCGCCATGCTGTTCTCCGGCGACATCGCGCTCCGTGCTTTCGCCGGCCATCGTTTGTTCGCCATGGCCGCGCCGTCCGGCGGCGTCATTCTCATCGCCGCTTGGCTCGCACTCAGCCGTAGCCGCGGTTGCGGCCATGCTGCGAGGCTAACGATCTTCATATACAGCGCGGTCGTCACCGTTCCGCGCGCCGCCGCTCCTGCGGCACCACCGACAGCGTCAGCCGCTCGGTCCCGCGCAGCACGTCGAGCGCGACCTCGCGGCCGATCTTCTCGCCGGTGAGCGCGCGCACCAGATCGTCGGCGCCGGCGATGGTTTCGCCGTCGAGGCCGACGATGATGTCGCCGGCTTTCAACCCGGCGCGCGCGGCCGCGCTGTCCGGCTCGACCGTGCCGACCATGACCGCGCCGCTCCTGCGTCAGCCCGGCGGCGCGGCGGCAGCCGCTGCGGGATCGCGGTCTGTTGCGCGGCGATGCCGATGAAGGCGCGGCGCACGCGGCCGTGGCGCACCAGTTCGCCGAGCACGAAGCTCGCGGTATTGGCGGCGACCGCAAAGCAGATGCCCTGCGCGCCCATGATCACCGCGGTGTTGATGCCGACGACCTCGCCGCGCGACGACACCAGCGGGCCGCCGGAATTGCCGGGATTGAGCGCGGCGTCGGTCTGGATCACGTCGTCGATCAGCCGGCCGTTGCGCGAGCGCAGCGAGCGGCCGAGCGCCGAGACCACGCCGGTCGTCACCGTCGAATTCGAAGCCGAGCGGATTGCCGATGGCGATCACGAGCTGGCCGCGCTTGAGGCGCTTGGAATCGCCGAGCGGCGCCGCCGGCAGCGTCACCGCCTCGTCGACGCGCAGCAGCGCGAGATCGGTGTCGGGATCGTCGCCGACCAGCCGGGCGCGCAAATCCTGGCCGTCGGCGGTGGTCACGTCGATGCGCGACGCGCCGCCGGCCGCGCCGGCGACGTGGCTGTTGGTCAGGATGAGGCCGTCCGGCGCCACGATGACGCCGGAGCCGGTGCCGCCGCGGCCGCCACTTCGTCCGCGCGGCGGCGAGCTGGACCGCTGCGGACGGCGAGCGCGACCACGGCCGGGCCGACGCGGTCGACCACGTCGATGACGGCGCGCGAATAGGCGTCAAGCAGCGCCTGGTCGTCGGCCGGAACGGGGTCCGGTGCGGCGGCGCCGTCGGCGGCCGCGGAGGGCATCGGTGAGAGGGGATGATTGTCATGGATTTTCAAGCCGTTAGCCCGGCATTCGCGGCGGGTCTTGGTGATTTCGAAGATTGGGCGCACGATATGGGAAGCGGCGGTTGCCGGGCGCGAAAAGGCGCGACCCGAGCCGGCGCGGCCGATCCGTGATTGACGAGTGCCGGACGCCTATGATGCGCAAGGCGCTGTGAGGGGAGACGTCATGAATTTCGCCAACGCGGCGCGACTTGCCGTGCTGTTTCGTGGCGGCCGTGCTGTCGGTCGCGCTTGCCGGCTGCGGGCAAGGCCAGCAGCAGAGCGCCGCCGCGGCGCCGCCGGCCGTGACCGTCGCCAATCCGGTGCAGCGCACCGTGGTCGATCAGGACGAATATGTCGGCCGCTTCGTCGCGGTGAATTCGGTCGAGATCCGCTCGCGGCTGTCCGGCTATCTCTCGGCAAATCCATTTCACCGACGGCCAGATGGTGAAGCAGGGCGATCTCCTGTTCACCATCGACCGCCGGCCGTTCGAGATCGCGCTCGAGCAGATGCGCGCCAATCTCGCGCAGGCGCGCGCCAATCTCGCCTTCGCCGAGGCCGATCTCGCGCGCGGCCAAAGCGCTGCTGCAGAACAAGACCATCACCGAGCAGGTCTACGACCAGCGCACCCAGGCCAAGGCCGTCGCCGAGGCCTCCGTCGCCGCGCAGGAGGCGATGGTGCATTCGGCCGAACTCGACCTCAACGAATATAGCGAGTTGCGCTCGCCGATCGACGGCCGGATCGGCGACCGCCGCGTCGCTGTCGGCAATCTCGTGACCGGCGGCACCGGCGGCAACACGACGCTGCTCGCCACCATCGTGTCGGTCGATCCGATCCGTTTCGAATTCACCTTCGATGAGGCGTCGTATCTGCGCTACCAGCGCTTCGCGACCGGCAAGCAACGAATGGCGGCGTCGACGGCGGCGTTCCGGTTGCGCTGAAGCTGATCGACGAGAACGATTTCGTGCACACCGGCAAGATCGACTTCGTCGACAACGTCATCGACCACTCCTCGGGCACGATCCGCGGCCGCGCCGTGTTCGCCAATCCCGACGGCATTTTCACGCCCGGCATGTTCGGCCGCATCCGCGTGCCCGGCTCGCCGCCTTATACCGCGCTGCTGGTTCCCGATGCCGCGATCGGCTCCGAGCAGGCGCGCAAATACGTGCTGGTGGTCGACGACGGCGGCATGGTGCGCGCAGAAATACGTCACGCTCGGCCAGCTCGACGGCGGCTTGCGCGTCATCAAGGACGGACTTGGCGCCGACCGACCGCGTCATCGTCAACGGCCTGATGCGTGCGCGCGCCCGGCATCAAGGTGAACGCGCAAGAGCAGGGTGCTCGCCGCAGCGGCGCCAGGCCCGGCCAAGGCGGGCGATGAGGCCAAAGCCGGTTGATGACGAGATCGAAGACCTTCATCCGCTCATCCCCGCGAAAGCGGGGACGCAGTGCAAGCACTGCGACTGCGATTTTCGCCATCTGGATTCCCGCTTGCGCGGGAATGAGCGGAAATTCTGAATGCGCATCTCGCATTTCTTCATCGACCGGCCGATCTTTGCCGCCGTGGTCTCGATCGTTTTCGTGATCCTCGGCGGCGTGTCGTTCTCGCGCCTGCCGGTCGCGCAATATCCCGAGATCGCGCCGCCGGTGATCAACGTCTCCGGCCAGTATCCCGGCGCCAGCGCCGAAGTCGTCGCCGCGACCGTGGTCACGCCGATCGAGCAGCAGATCAACGGCGTCGAGAACATGCTCTACATGTACTCGAACTCGACCGCCGACGGCCGCTTCACCATCCAGGTCAGCTTCGATCTCGGCACCAATCTCGATATCGCCCAGGTGCAGGTGCAGAACCGCGTCGCCATCGCGCAGCCGCGGCTGCCGGCCGACGTGCGCAATATCGGCGTCACCGTGCACAAGGCCTCGCCCGACCTGATGATGGTCGTGCACCTTTATTCGCCCGACAAGTCGCGCGATTCGCTGTTCATCTCCAACTACGCCACGCTCGAAGTCACCGATCCGCTCACCCGCGTCGACGGCGTCGGCTCGATCACCGTGTTCGGCAGCCGCGACTATTCGATGCGCATCTGGCTCGATCCGGACCGCCTGCAATCGCTCGGCCTGACCGCGAGCGACGTCACCAGCGCCGCTGCAAGGCGCAGAATATCCAGGTCGCCTCCGGCGTGCTCGGTCAGCCGCCGGTGGCGCATCCGGGCGCCTTTCAGATCGCGGTGCAGACGCTCGGCCGGCTCGCCAATCCCGACGAGTTCGGCGCCATCGTGGTGAAGCAGACGCCGGGCGCCGTGGTGCGGCTGCGCGACGTCGCCACGTCGAGCTTGCCGCGCTCGATTATTCGTCGAATTCCTATCTCGATCACGATCCCGCGGTCGCGCTGGCGATCTTCCAGCGTCCGGGCTCGAACGCGCTCGCCACCGCCCAGGGCGTCAACCGCCTGATGGCGGAATTGTCGAAGCGCTTTCCGCCCGGCGTCAAATACGCCATCGTCTACAATCCGACGCAATTCATCCAGCAATCGGTCGACGCGGTGATCGACACGATCGGCGAAGCCATCGTGCTCGTCATTCTGGTGGTGATCGTGTTTCTGCAGACTTGGCGCGCGGCGATCATTCCGCTGGTCGCCATCCCGGTTTCGCTCATCGGCACGTTCTTCTTCATGGCGGCGTTCGGCTTCACGCTGAACAATCTTTCGTTGTTCGGGCTGGTGCTGGCGATCGGCATCGTGGTCGACGATGCCATCGTCGTCGTCGAGAACGTCGAACGCAACATCGCGTCCGGGCTGCCGCCGCGCGAAGCCGCGACGCAAGAGCATGGACGAAGTCGGCTGCCGCGCTGGTTGCCATCGCGCTGGTGCTGTGCGCGGTGTTCGTGCCGTCGGTGTTCATCACCGGCATTTCCGGCCAGTTCTACCGCCAATTTGCGCTGACCATCATCGGCGCCACCGTCATTTCGCTCATCGTCTCGCTGACTTTGTCGCCCGCCATGTGCGCGCTGTTGCTCAAGCCGCACGGGCCGAAGGCCATCGCGACACCTGGTGGGAGCGGCCGATCCGCCAATTCTTCGGCTATTTCAATTGGAGCTTCGAAAAGGTCGCCTTCGGCGTGTCCTGGCTGGCCACACGGACGGTGCGGCGCGTGGTCATGATGGTCGCGATTTATCTGATCGTCATCGGTCTCGGGCTGAACGCATTCCGGTCGACGCCGGTCGGTTTCATTCCGCAAGTCGATGCCGGTTACATCATCGTCGTGGTGCAACTGCCGCCCGCCGCGTCGCTGGCGCGCACCGATGAGGTGCAGATGCGCGCGCTCAACATCGCGCTCGGCGTCCCCGGCGTCGCCCACGCCGTGAACATCGTCGGCTTTTCCGGCGCGACCTTCACCAATGCGCCCAATTCCGGCGCGCTGTTTTTGGTGCTCGACCCGTTCGCCAAGCGCGCCCACGAAGCGCACCAATCGGCTGCGGCCATTCAGGCCGAGCTGAACCGCCGCCTCGGCGCTCTGCAGGACGCCTTCGTTGTCGCGGTGCTGCCGCCGCCGGTGCGGGGCATCGGCACCGCCGGCGGCTTCCGCATGATGGTCGAGGATCGCGCCGGGCAAGGGTCCGATGCGCTGCGCGCGGCGACCGAAGCGCTGGTGCAGCGCGCCGTCAAGACGCCCGGCATTGGCCAGGCGTTCTCGCTGTTCGAGACCTCGACGCCGCAGGTTTATCTCAACATCGACCGCACCAAGGCGCAGCTTCTCGGCATCAACGTGCAGGACGTATTCAATGCGCTGCAAATCTATATCGGCTCGTCCTACGTCAACGACTTCAATCTGTTCGGCCGCACCTTCCGCGTCACCGCGCAGGCGCGCGACGTGGACCGGCTGCGATAACGCCGACGTGCTGAAAATCAGAGTACGCAATTCCAGCGGCGATACGGTGCCGCTCGGCTCTTTCACCACCGTCGACAACATTTCCGGCCCGTACCGCGTGCCGCACTACAATCTCTATCCCGCCGCCGAAATCGACGGCGCCGGCCGCGCCCGGCTATTCGCAGGGCCAAGCCATCGCCAGCATGGACCAGCTCGCCGCCGAGACGCTGCCGGAAGGCTTTGCGACCGAATGGACCACGCTCGCCTTCCAGCAGATCAGGGCCGGCAACACCGCGACGTTCGCCTTCGTGCTGGCGGTGGTGTTCGTGTTCCTGGTGCTGGCCGCGCAATATGAGAGCCTGACGCTGCCGCTGGCGGTGATCATGATCGTGCCAATGTGCCTGGTCGCCGCGATTACCGGCGTCATCCTGCGCGGGCTGGACAACAACATCCTCACTCAGGTCGGCTTCGTGGTGCTGATCGGGCTTGCGGCGAAGAATGCGATTCTGATCGTCGAGTTCGCGCGCCAGCTCGAAGATCAGGGCCGCAGCCGCTGGGACGCCGCCGTCGAAGCGACGGGGCTGCGCCTGCGCCCGATCCTGATGACCTCGTTCGCCTTCATCCTCGGCGTCACGCCGCTGGTCTGGGCGATCGGCGCCGGCGCGGAATTGCGTCAGGCGCTGGGCACGGCGGTGTTTTTCGGCATGATCGGCGTGACGGCGTTCGGGCTGATTTTCACGCCGGTATTCTATGTCATCGCCCGCTATATCGCGCAGCTTGCGTCGCAGCGGGGCAAAGTCCGGCACAAACATCCGCACCCGGCGGAGTAGCGCAGTCCGCGGCGCTGGAATAACATCGCAAGGCCGGTGTTTACGGATTGCCGAGCGTTACCCGGCATGCAGTGCAGTCACGTCGGGGGCGACGTCGGAGTGCCGGCAGGAGGTTCGCTTCATGATCCACAGGCTTCTCGTTGCAAAGCTCGCCGTCATATGTGCCGTTCTCGCACTTGGCGTCATCGCTGCGTCCGCGCAGAGCTGTCAGGACGTTATCGATAAGCGGCAAAACTTCATGAAGCGCAGCGCCGAACTGGCGAAGTCCGCCTCCGCCATGATCAAGGGCGACGCGCCCTTCGATCTGGCCAAGACCAAGGAGGTTCTTGCCGCCTTCGCCGAGGATGCGGCCGCGATGCCGGCGCTGTTTCCCGATTGTTCGAAAACCGGCGATCACACGACCGCGGGACCCGCGATTTGGGACAAGCCGGACGACTTCAAGGCGGCGATGGCCAAGTTCAGCGCGGATGTAAAAGCGGCGCAGGACAGCACCAAGGACCTCGACAGCCTGAAGACCAATTTTCAAGTCCTCGGCAAGGATTGCGGCTCCTGCCACCAGACATTCCGGGTCAGGCCGAGCTGAACAGATTGGCGTGCGGACAGGCGGCCTTCCCCCGTGGAGGTGCGCCTTTCGCTTTTCGTAGCCTAGGCCATTGCAGCAAATTGCCGTTCGCTCCTACTATGGGCGTGCTTTGCGGCGCGGCGTAACAGCCGTTCTTTCAATATCTCCCGCTCAGAGCTGATCGCGCATGGCGCTACAGGCACCGGCCATCGTTGACGTGCGTCCGACCGGCGTGAAGATGACGCCCGGAATGGCAAACTGGCTGCGCGGCATCGGCGTGCGGCAGGTCCGCCTCGCCTGCGGCCTGGTCCTCTTCTGCTACATCTTCTCGCATTTCTTCAATCACGCGCTCGGTAATATTTCCTACGATGCCATGCAAACGTGGCTCGGGTACCACATCTGGTTTTGGCGAAATCCGGCTGTCAATTCCGCGCTCTATGCCGCGGCGGTGATACATGCCGGTCTCGGTTTGTGGGCGCTCTACCAGCGCCGGCATTTTCGCTACACGGTTGCCGAAATTATCCAGCTGACTCTGGGACTGAGTATTCCGCTCCTGCTCGCCTCTCATTTCGGAGCGGTGCGGGTCGCCGGCGTGCTGTTCGACCGTCCGCCGCCGGAATATGCCGCGCCCTTGCTCGGCTATTGGGTGGCGCGCCCATACATGATCGTCGTGCAGTTCGTTCTGCTCACCGTGGCCTGGATCCACGGCTGCATCGGGCTTTACTTCTGGCTGCGGCTAAAGCCATTTTTCACATGGGCGGCGCCATATCTGCTGGCAGCCGCCGTGCTGCTGCCGCCGCTGGCGATGCTCGGCGCCAATCATGGCGCGCAAGAAGCCATCCAACTCGCCAAAGACCCGCAATGGCGTGCGGAGCACGTGAAGCCCATCCCTCCGGCGCAACGCTCGGTCATTGATGACATCACGCTCTTTTACTTTCCGATCTTCTATATCGGCCTCATCGGCTTGGTGTTTGCCGCGCGCGCAGTGCGTGCGCTGCGCGAGCGCCGCGGCGGCATGATCACGGTCACGTATCCGGACCGACAGGTGCGCGTGCCGAAGGGTATGAGCGTTCTCGAAGCGAGCTTGCGCTTCAACGTGCCGCATGCCTGCGTGTGCGGCGGCCGGGCGCGCTGTTCTACCTGCCGCGTCCGCGTTGTCAGCGATCGCGGTGCATTGCCGCGACCGTCGGGCCGCGAGGCGTTCGTTCTGACCCGCGTCGGCGCCCGCCGCGATCCCGCCATCCGGCTGGCGTGCCAGCTGCGGCCCAACGCCGATGTGGCGGTCATCCCAGTGCTGCCGACCAATGTCGGCGCCGATTTTGTCCGCAACCGCCGCCGCATCAATATCGGCGAGGAGCGCTACGTCGTCAGCATGTTTGTCGACATGCGCGGCTCGACCAAGCTGGCCGAGGCGCGGCTGCCATTCGACATCGTATTTTTGATCAATCGTTTCCTCGGCGCGGCCTCGCAAGCCGTGCTCGATGCCGGCGGACAGCCCAATCAGTTTATCGGCGACGGGATGCTCGCCTTGTTCGGGCTGACCGTCGCCCCGCTGACCGCCTGCCGGCAGGCGCTATCGGCGGCGGCGAATGTCGCCGCCAATGTCGAATACATGAACCACCAGTTCGCTTCCGAGCTGCCCGAGCCGATCCAATTCGGCATCGGTATCCATGGCGGCGATGTCATCATCGGCGATATCGGCTTTCGCGATCACACCGTGTTTACGGCGGTCGGCGATGCGGTCAACGTCGCGGCGCGGCTACAGGACATGACCAAGGCTCTCAATTGCACGATTGTCGTGTCGGAGGAGGTCTGCAAAACCGCGGGCATCGCTGCCGACGCGCTGACGCGAACTGAAGTGCCGATCCGCGGGCGCGACGAGCCGATAACAGTCCGCACCGCCGCGGATCCGACCGTGCTCGCAACTCTGCTCGATTCACACGCCGCGCCGGTCGAGGCAGAGCCGCAAATAGCATGACCCGCAGTGCCACGGCATTTGCCTGCGCTGCGGCGGGTGCCGTGATCGGCTTTGGCGCGTTCTGGATCCTGACGCTGCCCGCCGTGGTTCCCGCTTCGGCATTGCCGGTCTATACGCCCAACCTCGATAACGGCCGGACCATGTTCAATATCGGCGGCTGTGCGTCGTGCCACGCGGTGCCAAATCACGACCCCGATAAAGTCGACCGCACCCGGCTCGGCGGCGGGCTGGCGCTCAACTCGCCGTTTGGAACCTTTTACGTGCCCAACCTTTCGCCCGATCCCAAGGATGGCATCGGCCGCTGGAGCGAAGCAAATTTTGTCACCGCGCTGTGGAAGGGCACTTCCGAGCATGGCAATAACCTCTACCCGGCGTTTCCCTACACCTCGTATCAGCACATGCGGCTTACCGACGTGCGCGATCTGTTTGCATATCTGAAAACCTTGCCGCCGGTGCCAGGCAGGGTGCGCCGCCACGACTTGTCGTTTCCGTTCAACGATCGCCGGCTGCTTGGCGGCTGGAAGCTTCTGTTCCTGCACGGCGGTCCGTTCGCGCCCGATCCATCGCGATCGGCACAATATAATCGCGGGGCCTATCTGGTGAACGGACCGGGGCACTGCGCCGAATGCCACTCGCCGCGCAACGTTCTCGGCGGCATCGTCGAGAGCCAACGCTTCGCCGGCGGCCCCAGCCCGGACGGCCAGGGCTGGGTGCCCAACATCACCCCGGTGGGGCTGCAGCATGGCGACCAGGTCTGGTCGGAAATGGATATCGCGAGCTTCCTCGGTGACGGCATGACTCCGTCCGGAGATTTTGCCGGCGGCGGGATGGCCGAGGTCATCCGCAATACGGCCCTGCTCAGCCACGACGACCGCGCCGCGATCGCTGCCTACATCGCCGCGCTGCCGCCGGTGCAAGGCCCGACCCCGCCGCCGAAGAAGAACTGAAAAAAGCCCAGGATGACAGCGCTGAAACAATTTGACCCTCCCCGTGAAAGGGGGAGGGTAGGGTGGGGGTCCACGGCGGTGACGCTCGCGAACACTGACCCCCACCGGCTTCGCTTCGCTCGCCACCTCCCCCTTTCAGGGGGAGGGTCATTATGAACACCGGCAAAGGCATTGCACTCAAGCTGATCTCGGCGGTGCTGTTTGCCGTGATGTCGGCGCTGATCCGCTATCTCGGCGCGCGTTATCCGGTCGGCGAAGTGGTGTTCTTTCGCTCCGCCTTCGCCATCGTGCCGGTCATACTGGTCTATGCGTGGCGCGGCGAATTGGCGGCCGTGGTGCGCACCGAGCGGCCGTTCGGCCAGGCCGGCCGCGGCGCGCTGAGCGTCGTCGGCATGTTCTGTAATTTCGGCGCGCTGGCGCGGCTGCCGCTTGTGGAATCAAACGCCATCTCGTTCACCTCGCCGCTGTTTTCCGTAGCCCTCGCCGCTTTGATCCTCAAGGAGCGCGTGCGCATCTACCGCTGGTCGGCCGTGATCATAGGCTTCGTCGGCGTGCTGGTGGTGCTGTCGCCGCATCTTTCCGGCGACGAATTGACGATAACGCTGGCCAGTGCGACGAGCGTCACCGGCGTCATCTGCGGGATTGCCGGATCCGCCACCAATGCCGGGACCGCGATCCAGACGCGCCGGCTCACGCAAAGCGAATCGACGTCCTCGATCGTGTTCTATTTCTCGCTGATCTGTGCGCTGGCCGGTCTCGCGACCTGGCCGTTCGGCTGGCTCGGCCCGAGCGGCACCGAACTCGCCGTCCTTGTCAGCATCGGTTTTCTCGGCGGCATGGGGCACATTTTTCTGACCGAAAGCTATCGCTACGCGCCCGCCTCGGTGGTCGCGCCATTCGACTATACGTCGATGATCTGGGCGCTCGTGCTCGGCTATGCGCTGTTCGGCGAGGTGCCGACGGTCATGATCGTTTTAGGGTCCGCGATCATTGCCGCCTCCGGCCTGTTCGTGATCTGGCGCGAGCACCAGCTGGCGCTGATGCGCAGGCGCGGCGCGGACGCGGCAATCGGCGTCGCGGCCGCCGCTACGAGGCTCCGAATGCCTTGAAGGTGATAATGGTGCGGGTGTCGGCGATGCCGGAAATGGTCTGCACCTTATTGGCGATGAAATGGCCGATATCGGCCTCAGCGTCGATATAGAATTTCACCAAGAGGTCGAAATCGCCGGCGGTCGAATAGATTTCCGAGGCGATCTCGGCATCCGCCAGCTTATTGGCGACCTCGTAGGATTTGCCGAGCTGGCATTTGATCTGCACGAAAAAAGGGACCATGCGCGCCTCCGGACCGTCGCTATGACTATATACCATACTGTCATTCCGGGACGTGGGCGAAGCCCGCGGGCCCGGAATCTATAGCCACCGATCGTGATTATGGATTCCGGACTCCTCGCTTCGCGAGGCCCGGAATGACCGGATAGGACGACCGTAGTATCATTTTAAAAATTGCTGGAAAGACCAAAAAATGCCTGCACCGGTTGATCTTCGCCTCAATGCCATCGTCGATCCCGAGCGCGCCGGCGGACACGATCTTGCCGAACTGGCGCGGCTTTGCGCGCAAGGTGGCGCGACGCTCGTGCAATTGCGCGACAAGAACAGCGCAACGCGCGCCATGGTCGAGGCGGCGCGCGCGATCAAGCAGGCGTTGGCGCCATTCGCGGTGCCGCTCGTCGTCAACGACCGCATCGACGTGGCCTTGGCGGCCAAAGCCGATGGCGTGCATATCGGGCCCGAAGACATGGCGGTCGAAGACGCGCGGCGGCTGCTCGGTGCCGGCGCCATCATCGGTCTATCGGTGAAATCGGTCGCCGAGGCCGAGGCCGTGCCGGTCGACCTGATCGACTATGTCGGCTCGGGCGGCGTCTATGTCACTTTATCGAAACAGCAAAAGAACAAGCCGATCGGGCCCGAGGGCTTGGCGCGCATTGTCGCCGTGTTGCGCCGCCGCGCGCCCAAATTGCCGCTCGCCGGCATCGCCGGTATCGACGCCGGCAACGCCGCGGAGGTCATCGCTGCCGGCGCCGATGGCGTCGCCGTGATCTCGGCTTTGTCGCTCGCAGCCGATCCCGCCGCCGCGGCGCGCACCTTGCGCGGCATCGTCGATGCGATGCTGGCGAAGCGAGGCACGTGATGAGCGTTGCCGTCGCGCTGACCATCGCCGGTTCGGATTGCGGCGGCGGCGCCGGTATCCAAGCCGATCTGAAAACATTCGCCGCGCTCGGCGTCTACGGCGCCTCTGTCATTGCGGCGCTGACGGCACAGAACACCAAGGGCATCTTTGCCATTCACGAAGTGCCGGCGGATTTTATCGCAGCCCAAATGGATGCGGTGTTCTCCGATCTCGATGTCGGCGCGGTGAAGATCGGCATGCTGGGCAGCGCCGCGGCAATCGACGTCGTCGCCGCCGGCCTCGACCGCCATCGCGCCCGCAATGTCGTGCTCGATCCGGTCATGGCTGCGAGTTCCGGCGAAAAGCTTTTGTCCGCCGACGCGATCGGCGCCTTGCGGACGCTCATCGCGCAGGCAAACGTGCTGACACCCAATCTGCCGGAAGCCGCCATACTCCTCGATGCCGCAGTCGCGCGCGACGAAGACGAGATGCGCCGGCAAGGCAAAACGTTGCTGGCGCTCGGCCCCGGCGCCGTGCTGATCAAAGGCGGTCACGGCAGCGGTGCGGAAAGCGTCGATCTTCTGGTCGAGGCTGACGCCTGCACGCGCTTTGCCGCGCCGCGTCTCGACACCCGTAACACGCACGGTACCGGCTGCACATTGGCCTCAGCAATTGCCGCCGGGCTCGCCAAGGGCCTGCCGCTCGGCGCTGCGGTGCGTGAAGCCAAAACTTATGTCAGCGCCGCCATTGCTGGCGCCGACCGGTTGAACGCCGGCTCCGGCCGCGGCCCGGTGCACCATTTTTGGAAGTGGTGGTGAGGCACTCGCGTTACGTATCCGTCACCCTGAGGTGCGAGCGAAGCGAGCCTCGAAGGGCGACGGCCCCGGCGCCTCGGCCTGCATCCTTCGAGGCCCGCGCTGCGCGCGGGCACCTCAGGATGACGGATTAGGGTCTGCGCCTTCAGGCCGCCGCTGGCGCGCCGGGCTGTTTGAGCGGATGGGCGCGGGCAAAGGCGTCGATCGTTGCAAGCTCGCCCGCGATCCGGGAGAAAGTCGGGAACGGCGCGGTATCGACGGCGAAAAACTTGGCGCCCGCCGCCTGGCTGGCCAGGCAGATATCGGCAAGCGTGATCGTGTCGCCGTGGCAATAACGGCCCGTCGCTTTGTCTTTCAGCTGCGCCTCAAGCGCGGTCAGCGCGGCTCTGTGCCAGTGCTGGCACCATGCCGTGCGCGCCGGCTCGTCGATCTTGAGCTCGTGCTCCAGATATTCCCGCACGCGCGGCACGATCAGCGGATGTGAATCGCAGGCGACGATCTGGGCAAGCCCGCGGACGCGAGCGCGGCCGCGCGGATCGCGCGGCAACAGCGGCGGGTTCGGATGGGTCTCGTCGAGATATTCGATGATGGCGAGCGATTCGAACAAAGCCGGTCCATCGCCGTCGACCAGCGCCGGCAGCGCCATCATCGGATTGATCGCGCGATAAGAGGCCTCGCGCTGCGCGCCCTTCATGAGGTTGACGTCGATGACCTCGTCCGGCGTGACACCTTTGAGATTGAGCGCGATGCGCACGCGATAGGTCGCGAGCGAGCGCCAGAACGAAAAGAGCTTCATGGCAATCTCCCGTTGTAAGCCGTCACCCTGAGGTGCGAGCGAAGCGAGCCTCGAAGGGCGACGGCCCAGGCGCTTCGGCCGCATCCTTCGAGGCCCGCGCTACGCGCGGGCACCTCAGGATGACGGACATTAATCAATCCGCGCCCGGATCGGCCTTGAGCCCGGCCGCCTCGATGCCGGCGAGGGCGCACATTTCATCCTTGTCCGATATGTCGCCGGAAATACCGCAGGCGCCGACAACGTTGCCGCCGCCGTCCTTGATCAGCACGCCGCCCGGATTTGTGACCATGCGGCCGCCGCTCGCGGCCGCCAGCATGGTGAAGAATTGCGGGGTTTTCGCCGCACGGCTTGCCAGCGTGCGCGAACCGAAACCCATGCCGAGCGCGCCCCAGGCTTTGCCGAAAGCGATGTCGAAACGCAGGATGCCGGATTTGTCCTCGCGCTTGAACGCGACGAGATGGCCGCCGGCATCGAGCACGGCGACGGTTAGCGGCGCGAGATTGGTCTCGCGCGCTTTTTTCAGCGCGACGTCGACGATGGTGGACGCTTGTGCGAGAGTGACTGACATATCCGCTCCAATGTTGCCCGATGAAATCTCAGTGTTTGCCGCGGCTCGACCAATAGACCGACTGGCGCGCGCCGTCACCGCCGCCTAAGCCCTTTTTGTTGGATTCCTCGAAAGCCGCGAGCGCAGCTTTCGTCGCCGGCATATCGGCGCCCTTGGCAGTGCCGGTATCGACCATGGTCCGCAGGTCCTTGACGGCATTGGCGATGCTGAACGTGGTCGGGCCCGGATCGCGGTTTTCCAACATGGCGACGATCATGTCGGCGCGCATCTTCAAGCCATTATTGGCGCCGTTGCTCTCGACAAAGAGATCGAGCAGCCGCTTGGGCTCCCAGCCGACATCGCGGGCGATGGCGAAGGCTTCGCCATAGGCCTGCCAGGCGACCATCAGCGGCAGATTGATGGCAAGTTTCATCGACGCGCCGGCGCCGACCGGCCCGCAATGCTCGACCTTGCGGCACAGCTGATCGAGGATCGGTCTGGCGCGCGCGGCCGCGGCGGGCTCCGCGCCCATGAGGCCGAGCAATTTGCCTTGCCGCGCCGGTGCCGTCGAGCCGCCGACCGGGCATTCGACAAAGACGGCACCCTTGGCCTCCACTTTCGGCGCCAGCGCGGTTTCCACGCGCGGCGGCACGGTGCTCATCTCGATGAATAGTTTGCCCTTTACGTCGCCGGAGAGCAGACCGGACGGCCCGTTATAAACCGCGTCGATGGCCGCACTATCGGTGAGTATCGTGATGACCGCTTCGCTTGCGCCGGCAAGCGCGCTTGGGCTCGCGGCGACCTTGGCGCCCGCATCGGCGAGCGGCGCGGCTTTTGCGGCCGTGCGATTCCAGACGGTCACTTGATGGCCGACCTCCAGCAGTCGGGCAGCAATGGCGCTGCCCATGGCGCCGAGACCGGCTACTCCGATTTGCATACGCGCTCTCCCGACCGTCATTCCGGGGCGCGGGCTTTAGCCCGCGAGCCCGGAATCCATAATCGCAGCCATTCGAGACCAGCATTCCAGCGACAGTTCTGCAAGGTCCGTGACTATGGATTCCGGGCTCGCGCTTTCGCGCGCCCCGGAATGACAGGCCGAGAAAGCGGCTTGCGCGTTCACGAGCGAATGCCATAGCGTCCCGTGTCCAATGCAAGGGAGTGGCAGCGGCATGGCTTCGGGCAAGAAAAAAGATGCTGTCGGCATTATCGGCCTCGGCATCATGGGCGGCTCATTCGCGCAAAATCTGGTCGGCGCCGGCTGGCGCGTGATCGGCTATGACGTCGATCCGGCGCGCCGCCGCGCGCTGGCGCGGCTTGGCGTCGAGATTGCCGCCGACGCCGCGGCTGTGGCGCGCCAGGCGCGCGACCATCATCACCAGCCTGCCCAAGCCCAGCGCGCTTTTTGCGACCGCCGCCGCCATCGCCAAATCCGGCGCGTCGCGCCGCGTCGTGGTCGAAATGTCGACGTTCACGCTTGAGGACAAAGCCAAGGCCGAGGCTGTGTTGCGCAAGGCCGGCCACATCATGCTCGACTGTCCGGTGAGCGGCACCGGCGCGCAGGCCAAGACCAAGGATCTCGTTGTCTATGCTTCGGGCGGCGCCGCCGAGATCAAGAAGTTGCGGCCGATGTTTGCCGGCTTCACCCGCGCCGTGCACGACGTCGGTGCCTTCGGCAATGGCAGCCGCATGAAATACGTCGCCAATCTCCTGGTCGCCATCCACAATGTGGCGAGCGCGGAGGCGATGGTGCTCGGCATGAAAGCCGGACTGCCGCCGCAGCTCATCTTCGATCTGATCAAAACCGGCGCCGGCAATTCCCGCATCTTCGAGCTGCGCGCGCCGATGATGGTGGAAGACAATTACAACAATGTCACGATGAAGATCTCGGTCTGGCAGAAGGACATGGACGTCATCGGCAGCTATGCCCGCAAGATCGGCGTGCCGACGCCGATGTTCGACGCCAGCGAAGCTCATCTACAACAAGGCGCTCAAGAGCGGCCACGGCGCGCAGGATACCGCCGCGGTCTGCGCCGTGCTGGAAAAAATGGCGGGCGTGAAGCGCGGGAAGTCGAGCAAGAGGAAACCGCGCTGAGCGTGAACTCCCTCTCCCCGCCTGCGGGGAGAGGGTGGGGTGAGGGGGCCTCTCCGCTGAGCTCGGCTTACTAAGCTCGGACTCGCTGAGAGGCCCCCTCACCCTCGCTTCGCTCGACCTCTCCCCGCACAGCGGGGAGAGGTGAAGAAAAGGGGGAAACGCATGTCATCGCTGGAGGGCGAAGCCCGCATGGCGGCCGCGGGCGACCGCAAGACGCTGCAGCAGCGCAGCGAAACCCGCGACGGCATGCGTATCGATTGGGACGTGCCGATCACGATGGACGACGGCCTCGTGCTGCGCGCCGATGTGTTCCGGCCGGTCGCCGCGGGCCGCTATCCGGTGATCCTGAGCTACGGCCCCTACGCCAAAGGCCTCGCCTTCCAGGACGGCTATCCGAGCGCCTGGCAGCGCATGGTGGAAAAGCATCCCGACGTCACCGCAGGCTCCAGCAATCTCTACCAGAGCTGGGAAGTGGTCGATCCGGAAAAATGGGTGCCGCATGAATACGCCTGCGTGCGCGTCGATTCCCGCGGCGCCGGCTGCTCGCCCGGCTTCATCGATCATTTCTCGCCGCGCGAAACCAAGGATTTTTACGACTGCATCGAATGGGCGGGCGTGCAGCCATGGTCGAACGGCAAGGTCGGGCTCAACGGCATTTCCTATTACGGCATCAATCAGTGGCACGTCGCGTCGCTTGAGCCGCCGCATCTCGCCGCCATGTGCATCTGGGAAGGCGCCGCCGACTGGTATCGCGACATGACGCATCACGGCGGCATCCTCTGCACGTTCTGGGAAAACTGGTACGACATGCAGGTCAAGACCGTGCAATACGGCGCCGGCGAGCGCGGCAAGCGAAGCCGCGTCCACGGCGAACTCGTCTGCGGTCCGGAAGTTCTGTCGGAAGCGGAGCTGGCGCGAAATCGCAGCAATTTCGGCGGCGACATCGTCGCCCATCCGCTCGACGACGACTATCACCGCGCCCGCTCGCCGGTCTGGGACAAGGTGAAGGTGCCGTTTCTATCGGCGGCGAACTGGGGCGGCCAGGGCCTGCATCCGCGCGGCAATTTCGAAGGTTTTATGCGCGCCGCGTCGAAGCATAAATGGCTCGAAGCGCACGGCATCGAGCACTGGACGCATTTCTACACCGACTACGGCCGCGAGCTGCAACTGCGTTTCTTCGATTATTTCCTGCACGGCAAGAACAATGGCTGGGACAAGCAGCCGCCGGTGCAGCTTCAGGTGCGTCACCTCGATCGCTTCGTCGCGCGCGCCGAAAATGAATGGCCGCTCAAGCGCACCCAATGGACGCGGTTTTATCTCGATCCCGCGGGCGGCGTCGCTGTCGGAGAAAGCGCCCGAAGTCAAGAAAAAAACGGTGCTGCGGTTCGCAGCGATGGGCGACGGCGTCACTTTCCTGACGCCGCCGCTTGCGCACGAGACCGAGATCACCGGGCCGTCGGCGCTCAAGCTTTTTGTCTCATCCTCGACCGGCGATGCCGACATTTTCGCCGTGCTGCGGGTGTTCTCACCCGACCTCAAGGAAGTGGTGTTTCAGGGCGCCATCGATCCGCATACCCCAATCGGTCAAGGCTGGCTGCGCGCGTCGCATCGGCAGCTCGACAAAAAACTCTCAAAGCCCTACCGGCCCTATCACACCCATGCCAAAAGGCAGCCGCTCAAGACGGGCGAGGTGGTGCCGCTCGACATCGAAATCTGGCCGACCTCGATCGTGGTCCCGGCCGGACACCGCATCGCGCTCACCGTCCGCGGCAAGGATTATGTCTATGCCGGGCCGAGCGGCGGGCGGCTGTCGAATTTCAAGAACGAGTTGACCGGCTGCGGGCCGTTCCTGCATGACGATCCGCGCGACCGGCCGCCGGAGATTTTCGCGGGCGTCACCGGCCTGCATTTTGGCGGCGCGGCGCGGCCTTATCTGCTGTTGCCGGTCATTCCGCCGCCTAAAAAGATCGCAGGACGGCTATCCGCCGCCGAACAAGTGTTGAAAAAGGCGCGACAATAGCGGACTTTACACGGCGGAAGGCCTTCGCCAATGATGGCTTGAAAGACCGTTGCATTTGGGGATGCGGCGGCAAGGCAAGCGCCTCGCAAGACGTGGGCGCCAAAGGGAGGATCGTCATGTCTCGCAAAGCCACATCTCGAAAAGTGAGCCGGCGCGCGCTGTTGGCCGGTACCGCGGCCGGCGCGGCCGCCGCGCTGACGCGATTTCCGGCGCCCGCCATCGCCCAGGCCGCGCCGTTCAAGCTCGGTCTTCTCACGGTAAAAACCGGCCCGCTCGCTCAGGGCGGCATTCAGATGGAGCAGGGTGTCATCACGTTCCTCAAGGAACGCGACTACACGATCGGCGGCCGCAAGGTCGACTTCATCTCCGCCGATACCGGCGGTAACCCGGCCGGCACCAAGACCAAAGCCCAGGAGCTGGTCGAACGCGACAATGTCGACGTCATTCTCGGTCCGCTCGCCGCGTTCGAGATGTACGCCATCAACGATTATGTCCGGGATCAAAAGATGCCGACGCTCTGTCTTGCCGGGGCGGACAATCTCACGCAACGGACGCCGAACCCGTATCTGTTGCGATCGTCCGCCACGTCTTCGCAGGCGATGCAGCCGATGGGACATTATGCGGCGACCGAGCTGAAGCTCAAGCGCGTCGTCACCATCGTCGAGGATTTTGCCTTCGGCTATGAGCAGATCGGCGGTTTCCAGGCGGCGTTCCAGGCGGACGGCGGCTGCGTCGTCAACAAGCTGTGGCCGCCGTTGGCGACCCCGGACTACACGCCCTATATCGCGCAGATCGCCGACTGCGACGGCGTCTGCCAAGGCTTTGCCGGATCGAACCCGCTGCGCTTCATGAAAGCCTATGCCGGCGCCGGACTCAAATACCCGGTGGTGACGGGCGAGACCGGCGGCGATGACGCGCTTCTCAAGAGCTTTGGCGACGAGGCGATCGGACTGGTCAGTTGCGTCCCTTACACGCTGGACCTTGAAACCGAAGCCAATCATCGCTTCATCGACGGCATGTTGAAGAATTACGACACCGTGCCGGGCCAATATGCCGGTATCATGTATGTCAATTGTCAGGTGGTCGATGCGGCGCTCAAAGCCATCGGCGGCGACGCAAGCAACCGCGATAAGTTCATGGCGGCGCTGAAGGCGGTCAGCCTGACGGAGACGCCGCGCGGGCCGCTCAAGTTCGATCACCTCAACAACGTGATCGGCACGTTCTACGTCCGGCGCATTGGCACCGAAGGTGCCAAATACGGCCTCAAGCTCTGGAACAAGACCATCAAGACTTACGAGAACGTGAGTCAGTTCTGGACCTGGCCGGAAGCCGACTTCCTCGCGCATCCGGTCTACTCGCGCGATTATCCGCCGCTGACCAAGTGCTGAGCTCGCTCGGTGTCATCATCCGCCAACGGGTCCGGCCTTTGGCCGGCCCGATGACAGGCTCCGGCGGATGATCCAGTAATCCGAGAGGATCAGGTGTCGCACGGCGGAAAGACCAAACCCGCGGTGAATACTGGATGCCCCGCCTGCGCGGGGCATGACAGTTCAAGCGGGATGAGTAGCCGGACAATTTGGGGCCGGCGCGTATGACATTCTGGCTGCTGCTCACCGTCAACAGCGTGACGTTCGGCGGCCTTCTGTTCCTGCTGTCGGCGGGGTTCTCCCTGATCTTCGGGTTGATGCGGATTCCCAATCTGACGCACGGCTCGATGTTCATGCTGGGCGCCTATCTTGGCACCACTTTTCTCTCCGGCGCGATGGGCTTCACCGTCAATTTCTGGCTGGCTGCGATCATCGCCGCGGCGGAAGTCGCAATCCTGGGCGCGTTGATGGAGCGCCTGCTGCTGCGCCGGCTGGCCGGCCAGCAATTGGCGCAAGTGTTGGTGACACTCGGCGTCTCCTTCATGGTCGCCGATCTTTGCCTGATGGGCTGGGGCGGCGATCCGATATCGGTGGCGACGCCGAACGGCCTCTCAGGCTTCATCCGAGCCGGCACCGCGGCGTTTCCGCTGTACCGGATGGCGGTGATCGCGATCGCGGCGGTTTTTGCCATTGCGCTGTGGCTCATGCTGGAGCGCACGCGGCTCGGCGCCATGATCCGCGCCGGTGTCGACGATCCGCAAATGGCGCGGGTCGTCGGTATCCGCGTGTCGCGGCTTTTCACCATCGTTTTTGCGCTCGGTGCCGGGCTCGCCGGCTTTGCCGGGATGATCGGCGGCCCGATCTTGTCGGTCTATCCGGGCCTCGACCAGGACATGCTGCCGCTTGCGCTCGTGGTCGTCATCCTTGGCGGCACCGGCAGCCTGCTCGGCTCGTTCGTCGGCAGCATCGTCGTCGGCTTCATCTATAATTTCGGCCAGGCGCTGTTGCCCGAACTCGCCTATTTCATTCTGTTCCTGCCGATGGTGCTCATGCTGGTGCTGCGGCCGCAAGGTCTGTTTGGAGGACAGCTCCTGTGACAGCTCCGGTAACGGTGCGGCGCGTCGCGATCGCCGTCGTCATCCTCGCGCTGATCGCCGTGCCTTACGCGATCACGGGAGTCTATTACGTCAATATCGCGAGCCAGGTTTTGCTCTACGCGATCTTCGCATTGGGGCTCAACGTGCTGGTCGGTTACGCCGGATTGGTTTCACTCGGCCATGCCGGTCTGTTCGGCGTCTCGGCCTACGTCGTCGCTTATCTGCTGGCCGCGGGCTACGGCCACACGCTCGCGATCCTCGGCGCGCTCGCGGCGGGGCTTGTCGTCACTGCGGGCTTCGCCGCGCTGGCGCTGCGCGCAACCGGCATCAGCTTCATCATGATCACGCTCGCGCTCGGCGAGATCATCTGGGGGCTCGCTTATCGCTGGATCAGCCTCACCAACGGCGACAACGGCATCAGCGTGGCGACGCGGCCGGCGCCGTTCGGATTGTCGCTGGCCAATGCGCGCGGCTTTTACGATGCGACGCTGATCGCCTTCCTGGTCGCGCTTGCCGCCGCGGCGATCTTCGTGCGCTCGCCGTTAGGCGCCGCTTTGTGCGGCACGCGCGACCAGCCGCGCCGTATGAACGCGCTCGGTTACCACGTCTGGATGATCCGATTCTGGGCCTTCATGTTCTCCGGCCTGCTGACCTCGATCGCCGGCATCCTGTTCGTCTATTACACCGAGTTCATCAGTCCGCAGGCGCTGGCGTTGACCGCATCGGCCGAAGGCTTGCTCATGGTCATCTCGGGCGGCGCCGGAACGCTGCTCGGGCCGGTGGTCGGCGCGGCGCTGGTCGTCATCGTCAAGAATGTGGTCAGCGCCTATGTCACGCGCTGGAATTTCATGCTCGGCGCCATCTTTGTCGCCATCGTCGTATTCATGCCGGAAGGTTTGGTGCCGGGCGCGGTGCGGCTCGCGCGCTCGGCTGTTCGCCAAGCCAGCGGCCGGAAGCCTGTGGCTTCGATCGCGGCGCGAAAGCCATGAGCGCGCTCGCTGTCGATGGCCTGTGCAAATCGTTCGGCGGCTTGCGCGTCACGACCAATGTCAGCCTTAAGGTCGAGCCGGGCGAACGCCGCCTGATCATCGGGCCGAATGGCGCCGGCAAGACGACCTTGTTCAATATCATTACCGGCGAGCTTATGTCCGACAGCGGCTCGGTCACTCTGTTCGGCCGTGATGTCACGCGGTTGCCGAGCCGCAAGCGCACCCATCTTGGCATGACGCGCACCTATCAGATCATCACCCTGTTTGCCAGCGATACGATATTGCACAACGTCAAACTCGCGATGCTGGGTCTGTCGCCGCTGCGCTGGAATCCGCTGCTGCCGCTCGACCGGGCGCAGCATCTCACCGAGGAGAGCAGAGCGGCGCTCGATCGCGTCGGCCTCGGCCACATTGCCGAGCGGCCGTTGGCGCAAACCTCGTATGGCGAACGGCGGCGGGTCGAGATCGCCATGGCGCTGGCGCAAAATCCGAAAGTGCTGCTGCTTGACGAGCCGTTTGCCGGGCTTTCGATCGACGAGCGGCAGGACGTGCGCAAATTGCTGCGCGCCATTCCGCGCGACGTCACCATCGTGATGATCGAGCACGACATGGACACCGCGCTCGAGCTTGCCGATCGCATCACGCTGCTGCATTTTGGCGAGGTGATCGTCGAAGGCACCCGCGCCGAAGTGGTGGCCGATCCGCGCACGCGGGAGGTCTACCTTGGCGACTAGCGCATTGAGCCTCGGCGATATCGATGCCTTCTATGGCGACAGCCATGTGTTGCAGAAGGTGTCGTTTCAACTCGGCGAAGGGCGGCTGCTTGGCCTGCTCGGGCGCAACGGCGCCGGCAAATCGACCTGCATGAATGTCAGCGTCGGCTTATTGCCGGCGCGCGCCGGCAGCGTCGAAGTGTTCGGCGCGGCGGTGACGCGCTTGGCGCCGGAAATGATCGCGGCGCGTGGCGTGGCGCTGGTGCCGCAGGGCCGCCGCATTTTCAGAAGCCTCACGGTCCGCGAAAACCTGATGGTCGCCGCGCATCAGGGCTTTGCCGGCCGCAATCACGCGCCGTGGACCGAAGCCACCGTTTTCGCCATGTTCCCGCGGCTTGCCGAGCGCCGGTCGCAGATGGCCGGCTATCTCTCCGGCGGCGAGCAGCAGATGCTCGCCATCGGCCGCGCCCTGATGGCCAATCCGCGCGTGCTGCTGATGGACGAGCCGTCGGAGGGGCTGGCGCCGCAAATCGTCGCCGAGGTCATGTCCACCATCCGCAAGCTCAAGGCGAGCGGACTCTCGATCGTTCTGGTCGAGCAAAGCCCGAAGCTCGTTTTCGACATCGCCGACGATATCGTCATCCTCAATTCCGGCCGTGTCGCCGTGGTTTCGAGCGCCGCCGCATTGAAAAGCGACGGCGTCGATCTGCGCCAGCATCTCGGGGTGTTTTGAGGTTCTTTCCGCTACCGCGGTTGAACCGCTTCTTGACGGCGGCGTTGATTACAAGCGGGTGAGGTTTGTGACCGCCAACCGGCCGTTTGGAACCTGAGAGCTTCTTTGAGCACGATTGCCGACGCCAGAGCAGCTCCACCGCCAGGTCTCGAGCGGCTTAAGCCGGTCGTGCTCGTCGCCGCGCTCGGCATCGTCTACGGCGACATCGGCACCAGCCCGCTCTATGTTTATCAGGCTATCGGCAAGATCAACGGCGGTCATTTCGACGCGCCAAGCGCGCTCGGCAGCCTGTCGCTGATCTTCTGGACGCTCATTATTGTCGTCGCTGTGAAATATGCCCTGGTCGTGATGCGCGCCGATAACCGCGGCGAGGGCGGCATCCTGGCGCTGATGTCGCTGACGCACGCCAGTTGGCGCGGCAGCAACCGTTATCTCATCGTCTTCGGATTGGTCGGCGCGGCGTTGCTGTACGGCGACGGCATGATTACGCCGGCGATCTCGATATTAAGCGCGGTTGAAGGCCTCAAGATCGCAAGCGGCGACTTCGCGCCCTATACGATGCCGATCGCGGCCGCCATCTTGCTTATGCTGTTCCTGGTGGAACGGTTCGGGACCGCCGCGGTGGGCCGCTTATTCGGGCCCGTGATGCTGGTGTGGTTTGTTTTCATTGCCGTCGTCGGTGCCGCTGGCATTGCCAAAGCGCCCGGTGTCCTGGTCGCGGTCGATCCGGGCTATGCGGCGTCTTTCCTGATTCACCACGTAACATCGGCCCTCGCCATTCTCGGCGCGGTGTTCCTGTGCGTGACCGGCGCCGAGGCGATGTATGCGGATATGGGGCATCTCGGCCGCGCACCGATCCGCGTCGCCTGGATGGTCATCGTCTTGCCGGCGTTGCTTCTCAACTATGCTGGCCAAACCGCCCTTTTGGTCGCGAACGTCGGCAGCAACGACAATCCGTTCTTCAAGCTGGTACCGCCTTGGGCGCTCTATCCGGCGGTCGTGCTGGCCACGCTCGCCACCGTCATCGCCAGCCAGGCCATTATTACCGGATCGTTCTCGCTGACCCGGCAGGCGATGCAGCTCGGCTGGCTGCCCGGAATGCAAATCAAGCAGACCTCGTCGGAAGAATCCGGCCAAGTCTATGTGCCGTTCGTGAACTGGCTGATGATGCTGGGAACGCTGGCGCTGACCATCGGTTTTGCCAGTTCCGACCGGCTCGCCGGCGCTTATGGCGCGGCGGTGTCCACCACCATGCTGATGACCACGGCGATCCTCTATCGGATCATGCGGGTGTTGTGGCGGTGGCCGGTCTGGGCGGCCATCGGATTATTTTCGCTGTTCATATCCGTCGATACCGCGTTCTTCGCCGCCAATCTCACAAAGATCGCAGACGGCGGCTGGATTCCGCTCTTGTTCGGCAGCGCTGATATTCGTCGTGATGACGACGTGGCACGCCGGGCTCGATGCGATGCACCGGCGGCAAGAGCGCGACGCGATCACCATGGCGCAATTCGTCCGGCAATTGCGGGACGGCAAGATCGAGCGCGTCCCGGGCCGCGCGATCTTTCTCACCCGGTTGCGCGGCTTTATCCCGCCGCTGATCGCCGATCATGTCCGTCAAATGGGCTCGCTCTACGAGGAGGCGATCGCGCTCACGGTGCAATTTACCGCAAGGCCGCGCGTGCGATCGCGTAGCCGGCTTGCATGTCGAATCCCTGGGCCAGGGCTTTTGGCACGTGACGGTTCGCTTCGGTTTTATGGAAACCCCCGATGTCTGCAAGGCGCTCGCGAAGGAAAAATCGAAGTGCCCGATCAATACCGACGATGCCATCTATTTCAGCGAGCGGGACTATGTGGTGGGCCGCAAGCAGAAGCCGCGGCTTTGCGCTTGGCGGCGCCGGCTGTTTTCATTCCTCTACCGCAATTCAATTCATCCCGCCGACCGTTTCAATTTCCCGAGCGACCACTTCGTGCAGATCAGCCGGGAAATCAGGTTTAGACGGGTTAGACGGCTGGGTGGCCGTGTCGACGTCCCGGTTGCCGCGCTATCACAAAATCCGCCGGACCGATATTGCCAAGTACCCAACTCGCCGTCACCATGGCGTGGGGGTCTGGAGGACAATACTTGATTACCGTACCCGAATTGGCGGCGGAGGCGTTGGGGTCGTTTCTGGCCGAGCACATGAGCCGCAGGTTTGCCTCGACGCATGCCGGCCTGACCGAGCTTGTGCCATCGGTCGCCCGTCTCGCCATCGAATGCATCGGCAATAGCGACGCCCTTTACCACAATGTCGAGCACACGATGCTGGTCACGCTCGTCGGCTACGACATCATGAAGGGGCGCTCGCTGCTCACGCCGACCTATCCCAGCGATTACGCCCATCTCATCGTCGCCTGCCTGTTGCACGACATCGGCTATGTGCGGGGAATTCTCAAGGGCGACGGACCGGACGGCTATGTCATCGACGCCAAAGGCAATAAGGTCAAACTGCCGCGCGGGTCGTCGGACGCCGTGTTGTTGCCGCATCACGTCGATCGGTCGAAGCTTTTCGTGATGGACCGCATCACCGAGATCGAGCTGCTCGATGCCGCGCGTGTCGCCAACGCCATCGAATTCACCCGCTTTCCCTCGACGCACAGCCCCGACGAAGGACAATGAAGAAGGTCTCCTGGTGCGCGCCGCCGATCTCATCGGCCAGCTTGGCGATCCGCATTACCTGCGCAAGACCAATGCGCTCTATTACGAGTTCGAAGAGGTCGGGATGAACAAGCAACTGGGCTACACCTCGCCCGCCGATCTTACCGATCTTTATCCGCAATTTTATTGGAACAGCGTGTCGCCGCACATCCAGAACGCCATCCGCTATTTGAACGTCACGTCCAGCGGCCGGCAATGGATCGCCAACCTCTATAGCAATGTGTTCCGCGCCGAGCGCGATCTCGGTCTGAGCGGCGCGCAGCGCTAAGGCCCCGGCTTGCAGGTCGTCGCGGTCATGACAATGTCATGCACGGCCAGTCCTCTTTGGTCGTGATGACGCGGAGGCTAAGGATCAAATGCGCGCAGTTCGGATAGCAGCCGGGCGTGCGCGCTGATGACCGCGATTTCGCCCGGTGACGGAGCCGACCACGCCGTTCGCAGGAAGGCCGGGCGGCCCTGACCATGACGGGACTGGCGGCGCTCGGCATCGTGTTCGGCGATATCGGCACGAGCCCGCTTTACACGCTCAAGACGGCCTTCGATTTTCTCGGCGGCGACGCCACGCCGGATCGCATCCTCGGCATGCTGTCGCTGGTGTTCTGGACGCTGTTCATCATCACCACGCTCAAATACGTGATGGTCGCCATGAGCATCGACAATGACGGCGAGGGCGGCATCCTGGCGTTGATGTCACTGCATCGGCGTCAAGCGGCGGCATCGGCCCGGCCATCATCTGCGCCGGCTCTGCTCGGCGCGGCGCTGATCTATGGCGACGGCGCGATCACGCCGGCGATATCCGTGCTCTCGGCGCTCGAAGGCCTTGACATCGCGGCGCCGTCGTTTAGCCATTACGTGGTGCCCGCCGCTGTCGCGATCCTGGCGTTGCTGTTCGCGGTTCAGCCGCTGGGCACCGCGCGCATCGGCGCCGCGTTCGGGCCGGTCATGGCGCTGTGGTTCGTCATCGATCGGGGCGCTCGGTCTGTGGGGCATCGCGCGGGATCCGCGGGTGCTGCTCGCGATCAATCCGCTCTACGGCTTGCACCTGCTTGCCGACAATGGGCTGCGCGGCTTTTTGGTGCTGGGCGGGATTTTTCTTTGCGTCACCGGCGCCGAGGCGCTCTATGCCGATATGGGACATTTCGGCAAGGGCCCGATCCGCCTCGCCTGGTCGTGGATCGTGTTTCCCTGCCTTGTCCTCAACTATGCCGGCCAGTCGCGCGATCGCGCTTGAGCGGCGAGTCGATCGCCAACAATGTCTTCTACCGGCTGTGCCCGCAACCGCTGCTCATGCCGCTGATCTGCTTGGCGACGCTCGCTACCATTATCGCCAGTCAATCCATCATTACCGGCGCCTTCTCGATGACCCGGCAGGCGATCCAGCTCGGCTGGCTGCCGCGTCTGCACATCAAGCAGACTTCGGAACAGGGCTACGGTCAAATCTATGTCGGCGTCGTCAATTGGCTGCTGATGACGGTCACCATCGCGCTGACAGTGATGTTTCACAGGTCCGACGATCTCGCCGCGGCTTATGGCATTGCCGTTTCGCTGACCATGCTGATGACGTCATTTCTGCTGTTCATCGCCATGCGCGAGATCTGGCAATGGAACCTTGCGGCGAGCGCGGTCACCGCCGGCTTGTTCGTGATTGTCGATGCCGGATTTTTCGCGGCGAATTCGCTGAAGATCGCCGACGGCGGTTACGTGCCGCTGCTGCTTGCCGCCGCCGTCTATGGGCTGATGCTGATCTGGCATCGCGGCACGGTGGCGGTGGCGCATAGCCTGGAGCAAACGCCGGTCGCGATGCCGGAATTTCTCGCCGATCTCAAGGCGCGCGGCGTGCCGCGCGTGCCGGGCACCGCGGTCTTTCTCACCCGCACGGCAGGCGGCGTGCCGCCGGTGCATGGTCTGGCATTTGCGGCAAAACCGCGCGCTGCACGAGCGCGTCGTGGTGCTGCGGGTTTTGACCGAATCGCGGCCGCGGGTGCATTGGCCCGATCTGATGACGGTGGCGCAGGAAGGCGACAGCTTGTGGCGCGTGACCGCGCATTTCGGTTTTATGCAGCGCCCCGATATTCCGCGCCTGCTGAAGGAAGCCCAGCTGCAAGGCTGCGAAGTCTGGCTCGATGATGTGACCTACTATGTCGGTCATGAAATCATCGTGCACCGCGAGCGCGGCGCGGTGCTGCCGGTCTGGCAGGAGAAGCTGTTTGCCGCCATGGTGCGCAACACCTCGCAGGTAACCGACTATTTCCGCTTGCCGAGCCGAGCAGGTGGTCGAGATCGGCCGCCAGATTTCGATTTAAAGACGAAAGACATTCCGATCGCGCGATGTTCTTTCTTATTGCACATTGCGGTTCGCTGTGCTTTCCCCGCCTGCGCGAGAGCTGATTGCAAGGAACCCCCATGCCCGAGCAATGGAATAAATACGGCCCGACCGGTGCGCGTAAACACGGCAAGCCGGGGCGGCAGGCGCGGCCGCAAAGCGTCACCGTCGATATTCATGCCCATGTCGACGTGCCGGAAGCGGCCAGGTTCGTCGCGCCGCATCTCGATATGTCGACGGTGCCGCTGGCGCACTTCGCCACGCCGGAGTCCAAGGCGCTGACGCAGAAACAGGCGGCCGATATCGGCGCGCGCCGCGGTCACGAGCACCGGCTCGCCGATCTCGACGCCATGGCCATCGACATCCAGATGATCGCGCCGCCGCCGCTGCAATGCTACTACACGGTGCCGCTCGACATCGCGGTCAAGGCGGCGCAGATCGTCAACGACGGCATTGCCGAGTTTTGCGGCAAATATCCCGACCGTCTCAAGGGTTTTGGCTCGGTGCCGATGCCGGACGGCCACGAAGCGGCCAAGGAACTCGAACGCTGCGTCAAGCAACTCGGCTTCAAAGGCGTCGAAATCCTGACCAACGTGGCGGGCAAGGAATTGTCCGATCCGGCCTTCGCGCCATTCTGGAAAAAAGCCGAAGAGCTCGGCGTGCTGGTGATGATCCATCCCAACGGCTTCACCGAGGCGTCGCGCTTTGAGCGCTTCTATTTCAACAATGTCATCGGCAATCCGCTGGAGACCACGATCGCGCTGCATTACCTTATTTTCGACGGCGTGCTGGAACGGCATCCCAAGCTGAAAATCCTCGCCGTGCACGGCGGCGGCTATCTCGCCGCCTATCCGGGCCGCATCGACCACGCCTGGGCCGCGCGCTCGGATGCGCACGGCGACCTGCCGCAGCCGCCGACGACCTATCTCAAGCGCGTTTATTTCGACACCGTGGTGTTTACGCCCTATCAGCTCGCCGAACTGGTGCGCGTGTTTGGCACCGATCATGTCGTGATGGGCACCGACTATCCGTTCGATATGGCCGACTTCGATCCGGTCGGCCATGTCGCCGGCGTCGCGGGCTTCGATGCCGCCACTATCGCGGCACTGGCCGGCGGCAATACCAAGAGGCTGCTCGGGCTGTGATCGAGAGCGGTTTCCGCTCGGACTGAATTGGCATCGTCATTGCGAGTGCGTAGGATGGGTAGAGCACTTGCGAAACCCATCATGCAGCCTCGCGGTCAGATGATGGGTTTCGCTTCGCTCTACCCATCCTACGCACTTGCTACCCTCCTGTTGCGTAGCTACCACACCGGCCGTATTCGGCAGAACGGCGAGAACGATCCACATCAACCTCCATCAGATGTCCTCGCGCTACCTTGTCTGGCGCGGTGGTATTCATCTACGACTTATTGCGGTGGGATAGGCCACCGGCGGCATCGGCCGCAAGCTCGGCCCTAATCTCTTGGTTGGTATCTTCAGCGGCTACGAGAACTTCAGCTTCACCATGGAGTTGATCGCGGGAAAACTGACCGGCGACGGCGGCACCATCGGTGGCTATGGCGCGTGGCGCTATGCCGAGCATTGGCGCGCCGACGCCATGCTGGGCTGGACCGACATGGCCTATAACGGCACCGCAGGCACCGCGAGCGGCGAGTTCCGCGGCTCGCGCTGGCTTGGCTCGGGCGGCTTGACCGGCAACTATAATTGGGCCGGCTTCCTGCTCGAACCCTCGGCGCGGCTCTATACGCTGTGGAAGCGCGATACTGCGTTCACTGACACGCTCGGCACCTTGCAGCCGTCGCGCGACTTCTCGTCAAGCCGCGCCAGTGCCGGCGACAAGATCAGCTATCCCTGGCAGGCCACATCCGCTTTGACTGTCGTGCCTTAGTCTCGGCGCCTACGCCGATTTCCATTTCGCCAACGACACCGCGCTGCCGGTCGGCGTGCCGTTTGTCGGCATCAAGGACGGCTGGTCGGGGCGGGTGACCTCGGGCGTGACGCTCAAATCCGGCCGCGCCGGCCCGACGCTGTCGCTCGGCGGCGAACTCGGCGGGCTTGGCGCCGGCTACGACATCTGGTCGGCCAACGCGCGGGCCGATTGGCCGTTCTGATCGGTCAGTCCCGCAGGCTGCCAACGAATTTGGCTATGCCCGGCTTTGCGGATTCGATAGCCGCCAACAAGCCGGGGACAAGGGATTTCAGCTCAGTCAGCCGATTGGTCCTCGCCTGAAGGACGATGACCGCGATCGGCAACGAGGCAAGGTTTTGTTGAAAGGATAAATTTCGATCGACCGTGACAAATACATCGAAATGTTCCGATGCAAGTTCGAGTAACTCGCCGTTTTTGATCGCGGCCCAACCCATTTGGCGAGCGGTCTTGACCTCATGGCCGACGATGTCGCGCGCCAAGCGCCAATCGATGCACTCGTCAAGCAGAACCTTCACGAGACGGATTCAATGAGTCGGTCTTTCGCTTGTTCCAGGAAAGCGATGATTTGCTCGCGCGTGACCGACGGAAAGCCGGCAAGAAATTCATCGATCGAGTCGCCTGCTTCAAGGTAATCGAGCAGCGTCTGCACGGGAACTCTGGTCCCGCAAAACACGGGAGCGCCGCCCATAACCTCCGGACTGCGGGACACGACTGGCGGTTTCATGGCAATAACCTACTCTCAACCCGGCACCGCCTGCAACGGCGGCGATACCAAAAGGCTGCTCGGACTGTGATCTTGGGTGTGTGATGACGTTGGCGCCTTTATTGCAGGCTACTCCCGCCATCCAGGTTCATGCGTTCGCCGCCATGAGCACATTCGTGCTCGGCGTGGTTCAGCTTTCCGCGCCGAAAGGCACGCTGCCGCATCGTACGCTCGGCTGGATTTGGGTCACGCTGATGCTCGTTGTCAGCATCACCGCGTTCTTCATCCATCAAATCCGGCTTTGGGGTCCGTGGAGCCCGATCCATCTGTTGGCGATCTTCACGCTGGTCATGCTGCCGGTCGGCGTGCTGGCCGCACACCGCCATGCCGTCGAGCGCCACCGGCTCGCCATGATCGGCCTGTTCTTCGGCGCGCTGGTGATCGCCGGGCTGTTCACGCTCCTGCCCGGCCGCATCATGCATGCGGTCGTGTTCGGCTCTTAAATCATTTCGTATCCGGCGCCGGCGCAGCAGGCGGTAGCGATGCCGGCGGTGGCGGGGGCGGTGGCGGCGGCGGGTTTTTCAGATGGGCATAAACCTCGCCCGGCAGCACCGTCATCACGAACGAGGTCGGGGTCTCGGTCGGGCCGAACGGACCGGCGACCTGATGCGCCACCGGCGGCAGGCTCTTAAGATAAGCCGCGATGGCCTGCGCATCGGTTTTCGTTAGGGTCGCGTAATTCCGCCACGGCATCGGCGGCGCGAGAATACGCCCGTCGGGAGTTGTCCCGGTCGTGAGTGCTGTCGCGATCTCCGCCGTGGTCCAATTGCCGAGCCCGGTCGCTTTGTCAGGCGTCAGATTGGGACCGACGAAAACGCCAAGTCCCGGAACGGCAAAGCCAACGTCGGAGCCGCCGAGATATTTGGTCGTGTCCTCCTTGCCGAGGAAATGCCCGGGCGTATGGCAATCGGTGCAACTGCCCATCGTCACCAGATATTTGCCGCGCGCGATCTGCTGCTGATCGGCGGCGTGGGCTGGACAAAGCGCTAGCGTGCAAGAGATGCCGGCAAGCCCGAGCACCAGCCAAAACAATCCGATCCGACGCATTTCATGACTCCCAATTATCGGCTCACTGACGCGTCCGGCGTCAGCGCCGGCGCGCCTTTTTGCCGTTGGCGGGTTTGAAGTGATGCAGCGAGGCCGACACGCCGGCGCTGCGGCGTAGCGCTTCCTTGAGACTGGCCGGCCGGCCGTGCTTCTTCAACAGATCGCGGAACGCCTCGTCAGCGAGTTCCGCAAAGTCCTTCATCTGATCGCGGCCGAGGAGGTCGAGCTGCTGCCAGGTCTCCTCGTCGATCTGCACGCGCTTGCCCGGCATCAGCTCGCTCTTTTATGCCGCGGCGCCGACCGCGCCGCCTTCTTTGGCGCCCGTGCGCTCGACCGCGACGGCCGCGTGTTGCCGCCGCCGCCTGACTTCACGCTCTGCCGCAGCGCGTCCATCAGATTGACGACGTTGGACGGTGCGTGTTCCTTCGCCGGCTGGATTTTCTCGCCTTTTTGCTTCTTGCGCAGCAAGTCCTTGAGCGCGTCTTCGTATTCGTCCTTGAATTGCTGCGGCTTGAAATGGCCCATCTTGGTGGCGACGATATGGACGGCGAGGTCGATCATGTCCTTCGGGATTTTCTCGTCCTCGATGGTGTCGAAATAGTCTTCCTCGTTGCGCACTTCGTAAGGGTAGCGCAGCGTCACGCCCATCATGCCTTTGCCGCGCGCCTCAAGCGCGATGATGTGCTCGCGCGAGGTGAAGACGACCTTGCCGAGCGCGACCATGCCTTCCTTGCGGATCGCCTCGCGGATCACGGCGAAAGCCTGCTGGCCGACATCGCCGTCCGGCACGATGTAATAGGGATCGCGCAGATAAAGCTCGTCGATCTCGCCGCGCGGCACGAACTCGTCGATTTCGATGACGCGCTTGCTCTCCAGTGCGACGGCTTCGAGCTCGTCGGGCTCGAGCTCGATATATTCGCCTTTGGCGACTTCGTAGCCTTTGACGATGGCGGCATTATCGACTTCGTCGCCGGTATCGGCATCGACCTTTTTGTAACGGATGCGATTGCCGGTTTCTTTGTTGATCTGGTGGAAGCTGATCTTCTCGCGCTCGGAGGTCGCCGGGAACAGCGAGATCGGACATGAGACAAGCGACAGCTTGAGATAACCTTTCCAATACGCACGCGGGGCCACGGCAACACTCCATACTTCGAGGAACCAGATAACTTCGAAGAAACTCAGGTTCAACGATACCAGGGAACCCGCGTTCCACAAGCAACCCGACGCGCCGGCCGTTTCTCCTTTGTTCTATAGGGCAACGCGCTTACACTTTCGCGATCGGATGATTCGCCAGCGAGAGTTAATGCCCGCGAGAACCGCAGTAAAAACCAAGACGCGGCTGTTCCACGCCAAGATGCTGGTGACGCGGCTCGAGGAATGGTGCGTTGAAGCGGACTCGGCCGAGGCGGCACGCGAACTCTTGGCCGCCGGGGCCGGTCACCGCTGCGCGCCGGGCGAGAGCATCCAGATCGAGCTCGAGCATTTGCTCGACGAATAGGCAGCCTGCCGCGGCGGCGGGATTGTCCTTGCGACCGGCCAAGGAACGGGACCGCGTCCGCGGCCGCAAGCGGAGCCGAGGCATTGCGCCGGCTGCAGCGTCCTAAAGCAAATTTGCGCGCCTCTTCCGGCAAAGGATGCTAGGAGGGGCGCCGTCGCGGCGGCTGGCGGCGGCAGACAGAGACCACAACCAAGAAAATCATGCGACGGCGTCAATTCACCGAGAGGTCGATCTCGCAGCTCGCGCTCTGGGCGCGGCGCATTGCGCTGTTTTCGCTCGCCGCGACCTTCGTCGCCGTCATTATCGTGCGCTCGGGTGCGCTCGAAATCGTGCCGGCGCTGTCGACGCTCGCCGGGGCTTTGGTGTTGGCTTGCGTCGCGATCCTGATGGCGTTTGGCGCCGGCATCAATATCTGGCGGGAAGGCCTTGGCGGCGCCCGCCACGCAGCCACGGCGCTGATCGTGGGCTTGGCGCTGATCGCCTATCCGGTCTATCTCGGCATCAAGGCCTATCGGCTGCCGGCGATCTACGACATCACCACCGATCCGATCGATCCGCCGCGGTTCGACGCCATCGCGCGCTTGCGCCCGCGGGACGCCAATCCCATCGCCTATGCCGGACTCTACGCCGCCGAGCAGCAGCACGCCGCCTATTCCGATATCGAGCCCGACGACACCGAGGCGACGGCGCAAGAGGCCTATAACGCCGCCATGAAAGTCATCACCAAGCGGCGCTGGCGCGTGGTCGATGCGCGCCCGCCGCAGGGCGGCTTGCCGCGCGCGGGCCAGGCCGCGGCCGCGGGCGAAGGCATTATCGAGGCGGTGGCGCGCACGCCGATCCTCGGCTTCCGCGACGACGTGGTGGTGCGGGTGCGGGCGACGCCCGACGGCGCACGCATCGACGTGCGTTCGGCCTCGCGCTACGGCCGCCACGATCTCGGCACCAATGCCAAGCGCGTGCGCAATCTGATCGACGATATCGACGATGTGTTGTCGGTGCCGCCGAAGCCGGCGCCCGCTCCGCCCAAGCCGCTACCGCCGGCCAAGGGCGGTCACGCCAAGCGATAAGTGCCGCCGATCGCAGGCGGTCCGTCGGTCGCAATCACGCCGCGCGCGACGAGATCCTCAAGATGCGCCAAAACCGATAAGGCGGCGGCGCCGGTGAGGCGCGGATCGAGGCCGATATAGACCGCCTTGACGATGGTCGGGATGTCGGCTGCGCCCTTGCCAAGCCGGTGCAGGATCGACGCTTCACGGCCGAGCCGGTGGCGGACCAGGAATTGCACATAATTTGGGGCATCTGCCACCGGCGCGCCATGGCCGCACAGGTAAAGGCGCTCGCTGCGCCGCGCCAGTTTTTGCAACGACGTCATGTAATCGCTCATGGCGCCGTCGGGCGGCGCCACGATCGTGGTCGACCAGCCCATGACATGGTCGCCGGCGAACAGCAGATCGGCCCCCGTCAACGCAAACGCCATGTGATTGGCGGTGTGGCCCGGTGTCGTCACCGCTTCGAGCGTCCAGCCGTCGCCAGCCACCACCTCGCCGTCGGCCAGCGCGACATCGGGGCGGAAATCCATGTCGGCCGAGGCATCGAGCCGCCGCGTTTCGCCGACATGGAGCGGGCGCGCCAGGCGGTGCGGGCCTTGCGCGTAAACCGTTGCGCCGGTCGCCGCTTTGATTTTCGGCACCGCCGGTGAATGATCGCGATGGGTATGGGTGACGAAAATGTGGCTGACGGTTTCGCCGCGCACCGCGTCAAGCAAGGCCGCGATATGGGCGTCATCGTCGGGGCCGGGGTCGAGGATCGCGACTTTGCCGCGGCCGATGATGTAGCTCATCGTGCCCTTGAAGGTGAAGGGACCGGGATTGTCGGCGACCATCGCGCGCACGCCCGGCGCCACCTGGCGTACGGTGTCGGGCACGAAATCGAACGCCTTGTTGAAGGCAATGTCCTCGCTCATGCCGGCCTTATAGGGCCTGCGCCGGCCGTCCGCCATGACACCGCCTTGTCATTGCGAGGAGCGCCAGCGACGAAGCAATCCAGCCCTCCGCTCAGAGCTGGATTGCTTCGCTGCGCTCGCAATGACGGTGGAAAGGCTATCCGCAAATAATTAGAGCCCCGGTGCCGGGAATGCCGGGGCTCTAGCAACCTCATTCAACACGTGAGTGAGACCGAGATCGCAAACCCTGCTATGCAAACGGCAGGCCAAGTTCCGAACCGGTCTGGGACCTGCCGAAGGCTTGCAAAATACCGCCCATTTCGTTGCGGAAACCGGCCGGATAGCGGCGCTGGTCGAACCGCGGGCGCTCGCTGTCTAAATTGCAGGCACTGCCGCGGCGTGCCGCCTAAAACGGCGTCCGGCTGCGCATGGCGGCGGACAGGGTGCCCTCGTCGAGATAGTCGAGTTCGCCGCCGACCGGCACGCCGTGGGCGAGCCGCGTCGTCTTCACAGCAGCGTCGTGCAACAGGTCGGTGATGTAATGGGCGGTACTCTGGCCGTCGACGGTGGCGCTCAGCGCCAGGATCACTTCCTTGACCTCGGGCGCGCTCGCCCGCTTGACCAGCGCGTCGATCGAAAGGTCGTCCGGACCGATGCCGTCGAGCGGCGACAGCGTGCCGCCGAGCACATGGTAGCGCGCGTTGATGGCGTGTGCCCGTTCCAGCGCCCACAGGTCCGCCACGTCGGCGACGACGACGATGGCGGATTGGTCGCGCCTAGGATCGGTGCAGACTGTGCAGGGATTTTGCGTGTCGATATTGCCGCAGGTCCGGCACACCTCGATCTTCTCGATCGCGGTCTGCAAGGCGGCGGCCAAGGGCGCCATGATGAGCTCGCGCTTCTTGATCAGGAATAAAGCCGCGCGCCGCGCCGAGCGCGGGCCGAGCCCGGGCAGGCGGGCGAGCAGCTGAATCAGGCGTTCGATCTCGGGACCGGCGGCGATGGCGGGCATTACCCAATTCTTTCTCCCTCTCCCCAACCGAAGTCGGATATTTCCGACTTCGGTCCAGTTAAATTGGCCGAACCCCGGGAACACCCGGGTTCGGCGGGAGAGGGAGTTCGCATGCGCCAGCCGAAATACAGCATCTCAAATCTCAAAACAGCTTCAGCCCCGGCGGCAGCGGCAGGCCGCCGGTCAGCGCCTGCATCTTGTCGGCCAGCATGGCTTCCAGCTTGCGCTTGGCGTCGGCATGCGCCGCGACCATGAGGTCTTCGACGATTTCCTTCTGGTCGGGCTTGAGCAGCGTTTCGTCGATGTGCGCGCCGCGCAGATCGCCCTTGCCGGAAAGCCGCACCGCGACCAGGCCGCCGCCGGCCGCGCCTTCGATCTCGATGCGGTCGAGCTCGGCCTGCATCGCTTCCATCTTCGACTTGAGTTCGGTGGCCTGTTTCATCAGGCCGAGAAAATCAGGCATCGCTGACCTATAAATTTGTTTCCCGGGCGCAGCGCAGCACGAAGTGATGCGCTGCAGACCCGGGATCGTAACGCATTCGGCATCCCTGACGATCCCGGATCAGCGGTGCACCACTGCGTGCTGCACCGCATCCGGGAAACGTGTGCCCCATTATCGCTCCTCCTCGATCTCATTGGGAGGAGGTTCCGGCATGTCCTCCGCATTTGCACCGGCCGCAGCTCCAGCCGGCGGGCGGACATCCACGATCTCGGCGCCGGGAAAGCGCGCCAGCACCGCCGCCACCAGAGGATCGCCGCGCACCGTGTCTTTCAGCTCGGCCTTGCGCGTTTCGGCCTGGACGCGCAGCGAGGGCATGCCGGCGTCGGCGGAGACCACGACCATCCAGCGCCGCCCGGTCCAGTCGGCAAGCTTTTTGGACAGGTCGCCGAGCAGCGACTTGCGCGCGCTGGCTTCCAGCGCCAGTTCGAGCTTGCCGTCCTCGAAGGCGACCAGCCGCACGTCGCGCTCAAGCGCGCTCTTCATCACCAGGTCGCGTTTTTCGGCGGCGAGCGCAATGAGATCCTCGAAGCTTTTCACCGCGCGCACCGGCGCTGCCGCGGTCTCGCCCGCTTGCGCGATCGGCTCGTCGCGCGGCGCCGCCGCGGCGCCCCCACCCATCCCTCCCCCGCGTGCGGGGGAGGGATGGGTGGGGGAACGCGTTCCGCGCGATGCCTCGGCGCGCAGCTCCGGACGCGGGCCACTCCCACCCATCCCTCCCCCGCTAGCGGGGGAGGGTAGGGTAGGGGATGCGCCATTGCCGCGCGCGGTTTCGCCGAGCGCCCGGATCGCCTCGTCGGGCGTCGGCAGATCGGCGGCGTAAGCGATGCGCACCAGCACCATTTCGGCGGCATCGACCGGCCGGCCGGCGGCCTCGACCTCGCCGATGCCCTTGAGCAGCATCTGCCAGGTTCGCGCCAGGACGCGCATCGAGAGCTTGGCGGCAAAGCCACGGCCGCGCGTGCGCTCGGCTTCGGTGAGCGACACGTCGTCGGCCAAGGCCGGCACGATTTTGACGCGGGTGACGAAATGGGTGAATTCGGCGAGATCGCCGAGCACCATCGCGGGATCGGCGCCGCTATCGTACTGGTCGCGCAATTCCTGCAGCGCGGCTGCGATATCGGCGCGCATCAGCGCTTCAAACAGATCGATCACCCGGGTGCGATCGGCAAGCCCCAGCATTTGCCGCACGTCCTCGGCGCGCACCGGCCCTGCCGGCGTTGTCGAATTGCCGGCGCCGCCGGCGTGCGCGATCGCCTGATCGAACAGCGACAGCGAATCGCGCACCGAGCCTTCCGCGGCGCGCGCGATCATGGCGAGCGCCGCGGGCTCGGCCGCGATGGCTTCCTTGCCGGCAATGCCTTGCAGGTGCTTGACCAAGAGCGCGGCGTCGACCCGGCGCAGATCGAAGCGCTGGCAGCGCGACAGCACCGTGATCGGCACTTTGCGGATTTCGGTGGTGGCGAAGATGAACTTGGCGTGCGGCGGCGGCTCTTCCAGCGTCTTGAGCAGCGCGTTGAAGGCGGCGCCCGACAGCATGTGCACTTCGTCGAGGATATAGACCTTGTAGCGCGCCGCGACCGGCGCATAGCGCACCGCGTCGTTGATCTGGCGCACGTCGTCGACGCCGTTATGGGAGGCGGCGTCCATCTCGATGACGTCGAGATGGCGGCTCTCCATGATCGCTTCGCAATGCACGCCGAGCACCGGCATGGCGATGGTCGGCGCGGTGACCGAGCCGTCGGGCAATTGGTAATTGAGCGCGCGCGCCAGAATCCGCGCCGTGGTGGTTTTGCCGACGCCGCGCACGCCGGTGAGGATCCAGGCCTGCGGGATGCGGCCCGACTGAAAGCCGTTCGACACGGTGCGCACCATCGCATCCTGGCCGATCAGGTCGTCGAAGGTTGCCGGCCGGTACTTGCGCGCCAGCACACGATAGGAGGCGGATGGGTTTGTCGCGTCGTTCATTGCCAACAGAATGTAGCCTGGGTAGCCCGGATGGAGCGCAGCGAAATCCGGGATCGGCGTGCGAGCGGGTATGTTATCCCCGCATTACGCTGCGCTTCATGCGGGCTACATCGCGATGAATGGTGGGAGGCTGACGAGCGACCCGAACCGCGCTCGTTAGGGCTGCTTCCTTCCGGACCTGACCCGGTTGGCGAGTGGCTCGTCCACCGCCAACCTCCCGGCTGCTATATTGGCTGCGCGGGCCGGGAAAGCAAGCTTAGGGCTGGCGTCAACAAGACACGCATTAGCCGCCGAAATGCAGCAATGCGTTCATTGCGCAGTCAGCTTGAATGCCGTTAGATCGCGACCGTGATTCGATAGATTTGGTGCGAACGATCCTGCCGCTCTTTTCGTTCTGGTGCCGCGGATTTTCGCCAACCGCAAACGGGAGACCGCGATGTCACGTGTGACATTACGCCGGCATTTACCTGGACTTTTACCTGTGCTTGCCGTGGCCGCGCTGTTTGGCTTGGCGGCAACGACCTCGGCTCTGGCCCAACAGCCGCCGCCGAAGGACCAGCATCGCGGCCCGCCGCCGCCGCCGCGTGGCGCCCCGCCGCCGCCGCATCCTGCCTTCAAGCCCGCGTTCGTTCCGCCACCGCATCCTGCCTTGAAGCCCGCGTTCGTTCCGCCACCGCATCCACCCGGGGGTGGCGGCCCGCAGTTTGTGCATCCCGGTCCTGGTCCCGGCCCGCAGTTTGTTCATCCCGGCCCCGGTCCCGGCCCGCAATTTGCGCATCCCGGCGGCCCGCCGCCTGGCGGCGGCGGCCCGCGCTTCACCTATCGCGGCCGCGACTTCGAACGGGTCCATATCTATCCGTATCGTTATCCGCCGGGTTACGGTTATCAGCAGTGGGCGGTCGGCGCGTTTTTGCCGCCGCTCTTCCTGGCGCCGGATTATTTCTATCCGGATTGGGCAGCGCTCGGCCTCGACCCGCCGCCGCCTGGTTATCAGTGGGTGCGCTACGGCCCGGACCTGCTGCTGGTCGAACTGGACAACGGCCAAGTCGTCGACGTGGCGTATGGGGTGTTTTACGACGACTGATGTTTTGCGAAGAGGATGCGTCGCGTGTGGCGCGGCGCATCCATAACCTAATGTCGTCATGGCCGGGCTCGTCCCGGCCATCTCGATTCAGATGACATGGCATTGCCGCGATGGTCGGGATGACCGGGACAAGCCCGGTCATGACGCAAGCGGCGTGTAGGGCGGATTAGCCAACGGCGTAATCCGCCGCCTCAGCGACCGCATGGCGGATTACGCTCCGCTAATCCGCCCTACGCGCTTTTGCAAAACTCGGGCGGGACCGCGCCGCGAGAACGACGAAGCTTGTCCGCCCTCGCTATCGCGGGGCAGGATGAAGACCCGCTCTAACTTGACCCGCCCGACTGGCGCGGCTTCAATTCGGCGCGCGCGGCGACGAGCAGCCAACACCAGCCAAAGAAACGCCAAAAGAGGAGCCCGAGCGTGAACGACCGCCGCCCCGATCTCGGTCCGCCGCCAAAGCTCGCCTACGCGGCGAGCCTGCTCGACCGCGCGGCGGTGACGCGCGGTGACGCCGCGGCAATCGAAAAGTTTTACGGGCATGCGCGCGCCGGCGTCTATGTGACCGGCGGCGAGCTTGTCGTGCTCAAAGCGGTGGGCGAGCCATGCGATCCACTGTTCTCGCTCAACGAGGCGCGCGGGCTCGGCGTCACGGGCGAGACCGTGTTTCTCGGCTTGGCCGCCGACGCGCCGCGCTTCGGTTTTGCGATCGCGCCGGACGCGATCGAACGGCTGCAATCGCGCAGCGATCTGAAAATCACCGATCTGCGCAGCATCGCGGTGCAGGGCCTGGTCGGCGCCGAGCATCTGCCGCCGCTTGCCGAAGCCAAGGCGCTGCTGAGCTGGCATGCGCGGCATCGCTTCTGTCCCAATTGCGGCGCGCCGACCAAGGTCGTCGACGCCGGCTGGCGGCGCGATTGTCCGGCCTGCCACGTGCAGCATTTCCCGCGCACCGATCCCGTCGTGATCATGCTGGCGATCGCGGGCGAGCGCTGCGTGCTCGGCCGCTCGCGGCGCTTCGCGCCCACCATGTGGTCGTGCCTCGCCGGGTTCGCCGAGCCGGGCGAAGCGATCGAGGACGCGGTGCGGCGCGAAGTGCTGGAGGAAGCCGGCATCGCCTGCGGCCGCGTGACCTATTTCGGCTCGCAGCCGTGGCCGTTCCCGTCGTCGATCATGATCGGCTGCCATGCCCAGGCGCTGTCGGAAACCCTGGTCGTCGATCGCGAGGAGCTGGAAGACGCGCGCTGGTTTACACGCGACGAATGCGCCGCAATGCTCAAGCGCGCGCATCCGCAGGGCCTGACCACGCCGCCGCCGGCCGCCATCGCCCATCACATCATTCGCAGCTTCGTCGAGCATGGCTGCAATGTCATCCGATAAGGAATCCCGCGCTCAAGAATCTCGCGCTCAAGCGTCCCGCGCCAAAGATTCGCCGCGCATTCTGTGCACCGGCATCATCGTGCTCGACGAGGTATTTCGCGTCGACGAATTTCCGCAGCCGGACGGCAAGGTGCAGGCCAACGGCTTCTTCGTCGTCAATGGCGGGTGCGCGGCGAATGCGGCGGTGGCGATCGCCCGGCTTGGCGGACAAGCGGCGCTCGCCGGGCCGATGGGCGGCCCGGCCGGCGAAGACGACAACGGCGACCGCGTGCTCAAGGCGTTCGCGCGCGAAAAAATCGACTGCAGCTTCTGTCAGCGCGTCGACGGGCTGGCGACGGCGCTGTCGGCGATTTTCATGAATGCGCGCGGCGACCGCACCATCGTGACCTATCGCGACGAGCGCATCGCCGCGACCGTGCCGACCGATCCCGACGCGGTGGTCGCTTCAGCCGATGCGGTGCTGGCCGACAACCGCTATCCGGCTTTCGTGCAGCCGATCTGCGAAGCGGCGCGGCGGCGCAAGCTGCCGGTGGTGCTCGACGGCGACCGGCCGACGCGGCAGGACGATCCGCTGTTCGGTATCGCCACGCACGTCATCTTTTCCGCCGAATGCCTGCGCCAGACCACCGGCCTGGCCGATCTCGGCGAAGGTCTCAAACGCATTGCGCGGCGGACCGACGCTTTTCTCGCCGTCAGCAATGGACCCGACGACATTGTTTATCTCGACGGGCGCGCTTTGCGGCGGCTGCCGGTGTTTAAAATCGCCGCCGTCGATACGCTCGGCGCCGGTGACGCTTTTCATGGCGGCTTTGCGCTGGCGCTGGCAGCCGGCCAAAGCGAGGTCGCTGCCATGCGCTTTGGCGCAGCGGTCGCCGGCATCAAATGCACCCGGCTTGGCGGCTCGGCCGGGGCGCCGACGCGGCCGGAAGTCGAGGCGTTCTTGGCCGGGCAGGCCAAACCCGCTCATTCCCGCGAAAGCGGGGATCTAGCCGCTGGGTCCCCGCTTTCGCGGGGAGGTGCGGAGTAGGGATGCCGGCCGCTTGATTTGGAATATTTTTCTCTATAAATAGCCAGCTTGCTAGGGTGCTGGAAGATTATCTCCCATGGACGCCATCGATCGTAAAATACTTGCTGTTTTGCAGGACAATGCCGCGCTGTCGGTCGCCGAAATCGGCTCCCGCGTCGGCCTGTCCTCGACGCCGTGCTGGAAACGCATCCAGCGGCTTGAGGCCGATGGCATCATTCAAAAGCGTGTCGCGCTGGTCGACCAGGACCGCATCGGGCTCGGCATCAGCGTGTTTGTCTCGATCGAGACCGGCGACCATTCGCAGGATTGGCTCGATCGCTTCGCCAAGACCGTCACCGCCATGCCGGAGGTGATGGAATTTTATCGCATGGCCGGCAACGTCGATTACATGCTGCGCGTCGTGGTGCCGGATATCGCCGGCTACGACGCCTTCTACAAGCGCCTGATCGCCACGGTGCCGCTGAAGAACGTCACCTCGCGCTTCGCCATGGAAAAGATCAAGGCGACGACGGCGATGCCCATTCCAGAAATCAGGTAACAGGAATCGGGAATCAGCAATCAGGCATCAATTTGCTGTGCGCGCGATCGAATTGGATTGCCGCGGCAGCATATAGCTCTTGTCGCTGAGCGTCAGCGTGCCGGTAAGGACGTAACCATAGGTCGGCGCGTAGCTATATTGAGTTTCGGCCAATATCAAATAAGTGTTCGGCACCGCAAGCGAGCTCGGGACGCTCACGACCTGGCCCGCCGAGCGTGCGGTGCCGCCGAGCGTGTCGCTCCACACCACCGCGGCTTGGCCCTGGGCATTGACCGAGAGCTCCGACACCACTTCGGTCAAATTGCTGGACGTGTAGGGCGCGATGATCGCGGATCCGGCGTTGAGGATGTTCGACATATCGGCATTGGTAATGTCGGTATATTGCGTGGCGACGTCGGCCAGGGCGTGCGCGGTCAACGAGACTTTGCGCTGGGTGGCGATGCCCTGGGTGGTCTCGACGCTGCCGAGGTAAAGCGTCATCATCACCGGCAGCAGCATGGCGAATTCGAGCGCCGATACGCCGCGGCACTCGCCGGCAAACCGCTTTATCGCTGCGGCAATGCTTGCTTTGGCAAGATTTTTGGCATGTTTCATGGCGCGCCCTCTCAAGACGATGCCGCGTAGGGCTCGTTTTTGAAGACGGCGGTGGCGGCGAACAGATTATAGCCGCCGTTCAAGTTGCTCAGATTGAAGCCGAGCAAATTGACGGCGACCGGATACTGATAATAGAGCCGCAGCACCACGATGCTGCCCGGGCCGCCGGGATTGTAGCCCATCGCCGCGGCGTTGAAGGTGCCGTTCGATACCGGCATGCCGAGATTGATGGCGGCAAACGACGAATAGGTCTCGACGTCCACGTAGACGCCGCTGTTGCAGTTGAAGATGCCGGCAATTTGATTGCAGACTTGCGCCTTGAATTGCGCCGCGGTCCAGCCGTTGGTTTGCGCCTGGCCGGTGAAGATCAGCCGCGCCGATTTGGCTGCGGCGGTCTCCAACGTCTGGCCGGCGAAGAATATCAGCGAGGTTTGCAGGATCGCGAATATCCCGGCGACGAACGGCGCCGCAAGCAGGCCGAATTCGAGCGTGGTCGTGGCGTCGTTTTGCTTGATGAAGCGGTGTATGAGCGGGGACGTGAATAATGGCCGGCGACGCCTAACGGCTGGCGGCCGCAGCCAAGCGAACGCGCGCAAATCGAACGCTTTCCGGTTTATCATGGCACCCTCAACCGCGGCGTTCGTGCCTCGGCACGAATGCTCGCGGTAAAGCCATAGCAACCGGCCGTTGGCGATTAATTGCGGTGACTGCCGAGAACGGCGGGCCTGCTTTAAGCCGTCGCTAACCGTGTCGCGGGGCCCGTTCCAGTTAGTGCGAGTTGCCGACGCCGCCGGCTACGGCCTGGGTATTGCGGGTGATGGTCTGGTTGAGCGTCTTGTCGAAATAGCCGGTCGGCAGCCCGGTGTCCTTATCGATGTCTTCTTTGCTGGTGTCGCCCAGCGTGATCCGCGGCTCGCATTCGGCCGCGCAGCTATAGGTCTGCCGCGTCATGCCGCGATAGACCCGCACGATCTGATCATTCGGCCCCGTCACTTCGACGGTCTTCTCCATCAACACCGCACCGCCGTGGTCCATGACGATGAAATTCGTCGCCCCGAAGCCCTTGCCGGTAACGACGGCAATGCCGCCCGGCTGAATCAACAGGTCGGCGATCAGCGGATTGCCGATCACCACCGTGGCGGCACGTTCGGGAAGCTTCATGATCAGGGCTTGATCGACACGTACCGCGATCCGCTCGTCGGCGACGGCAGGCGTTGCGACAGCGGCCAAAAGCAGCGCTGCCCAGAGCCAATGTAAGGCCAACCGGCCCGCTTGGCCTCGCACGCGAAACGCCGTCATCGATACTCTCCGAAACGCTACGCGGATTCGACAACTAACACGCCGGACACCGATCCATCCAATTGACTGCAAATTGATGAATGAAGTGCAAACCGCAGCCCCGGCGCGGCTGGCCGGGGGCGAGTGACATTTGATTAACCATGATGGACGGCTGCCGCAGACGGCAGCGCCGGCGCGGCCTGCTCGTCACCGGGTAAAAGGGTGCACCAGCTGGCCGGGAAAGCTCGTCGGGAATTCGCGCTCGCCATTGCCATAGTGGTCGGGAAGCTCGCCGGTTGGCATGTAGAATGTGCCGAACAGCAGGTCCAAGACCGGGAAAGTCGCGGCAAAGTTCTTGTCGCCGCCACGATCGGCCGCGGTGTGGTGCCAGCGATGGAACACCGGACTTGCCATCACGTATTTGAACGGACCGAGCGTCCAATTGAGATTGGCGTGCACGAAGGCTGAAGTCGCGATGGTGAAGGGACCGAGCACGACAAAAACGTTGGGCGAGATACCGAGCAGAAGCATCACGACATCGGCCGTCACGCTGCCGAGAAACAGATTGACCGGATGAAAGCGCGCCGCCGAGATCCATTCCAGTTCCTCGGACGAGTGGTGCACCGCATGGTACTTCCACATGGTCCGGCCGTGAAACAGCCGATGCGTCCAATACAGGATGATATCTTCGCCGACGAGGAAAATGACCATCTGCACGACCAGCGGCAGCGCCGCGAGCGGTCCGTGCCCGTTATCGTAGAACGCGATCAGGCCGTCGGCGGTGGTGATCCGAAACAGGAGCGCCGCGCCGACGATGAGCATACCGATGCGCAGATAGCGCGTGATGACGGGAATGAAAAACCAGTAGCAAAGATCGGTCACCAGATCGCGCTTGTGCCACCAAACCTGGCCCGGATTGCACGCCGAGAGCCAGGTGAGAACGGTGAAGACACATGCCAATCCGAGCGAGATCGGAATGTTCTTCGTAAACGTCTGGCCGAAACTGATGAAAAAAGAGAGCAATTCCTGAGACATATTGTGACGCCGTATTGCTGAGCTTTGCGCGGCAGGCCCGCACCGCTGTGTCGGTATGATATCGGCCATGCCCATTAAAACGCGGTGAACGATGGCCCAGAAAGCATTGCCTGTGGCGGCAATCCGCCAAGCGCGTCGAAGCATGCAGTTTGAAGCAAACTGGACGCGACACAGTTACTGGCGTGAAACGTCTATTTGCTATGCATGCGCTGCCGGCGGGCTTAGCTTGAATGTAGGCGGCGATGGAAAGCTGAAGCAGATCGCCGATGCAATACGATGTTAACTACATCGTAGAATGGGCGATTGTTCTTGAGTTTCGGCGATCGATTTAACGCCCTCGAAATTTATCCCCGATAGGGTTCGGCGTGATCCAAACGGTGCGAAAAATGCCGCTGGATCGGATCAGACAGCCACCTGTGGACCTTTAGGAGCCAAACCATGAAGACCCTTTTCTCGCGTTTCGTGAAGGACGAGTCCGGCGCCACGGCCATTGAATATGGTCTCATCGCCGCCGGCATTTCGGTTGCGATCATCGCCGTCGTCCAGGGCCTCGGCAGCAAGCTGAACACCACGTTCAGCAGCGTTTCCAGCGCCCTCAAGTAAGCTTCGTTCTTCTCGATTGCTACGAGAGGGCTCCGGTCGTCCGCCGGAGCCTTTTCGCTTTGCGATGGTGCTTGCGATGCACGTTTACCCGGCTTCGACCGGTGCGGTGTAAATTGGCAAGGAAACCAGACCGAACGGCAATGGCATGCTGATCGAAGCGATTAGATTGACACTGTTCCCGGCAATGATGGCGTTTGCCGCGTCGAGCGATCTGTTGACGATGACGATCGCCAATCGCGTATCGCTCATCCTGGCAGGCGGCTTCGCCCTGCTCGCCGCGCTCAGCGGTTTGAGCGGCGCCGAGTTGTTGTCGCATATCGAAGCGGCAGCCGCGGTCCTTGCCGCCGCGTTCTTCTGCTTCGCCCGGGGTTGGATCGGCGGCGGCGACGCCAAGCTCGCGGCGGCGACGGCGCTCTGGCTGGGGTTCAGCCACCTCTTCGATTATCTCGTTTATGCGTCGGTTCTCGGCGGTGCGCTGACGCTGGCTATCGTCCAATTCCGCAATTTTCCGCTCCCGCGCGTCCTCATGGGCCGGGAATGGGCGGAACGCTTGCACCGCGATGGCGCGGGCGTGCCCTACGGGATTGCGCTCGCCGCGGCGGCCCTCGTCGTCTATCCGCAGACCGAATGGATGACCGTACTCGGTCTTTAGAATCCGGGATTTTTCCGCCTCCCGCAGCCTTGGTCTGCTTGCGTCAACGCAACATTAACACGATTTGGATACGCCTTATTAACCATGCCTTGACGTTTAGCTGCTGAAATCCAGCACTGATGGCCGTTATCGGCCTTGTCGTCACGTGGGAAGCCAACAGTAATGAAAGCCGCGCGTCTCGTGGTTCTCGGTGTCGCTGTCACCGCAGGCGGCATTGCCGCGTTTTTGGCAGCCGGCAACAAAGCGCCGCCGCCGGCTCCGCCGACGCCGGTGGTGCAACTGCCGACGGTCGACGTGCTGGTGGCCAAAAGCGATCTGAACCGAGGCCAAGTGATCGCAAATCAGGATATCGCTTGGCAGAGCTGGCCGGCCGATGCGGCCAATCCTAATTTCATCAAAAAGGCCGACCGGCCGAATGCCATCGACGATTTTGTCGGCGCCATCGTGCGTGTGTCGCTGGTGGCGGGCGATCCAATTCGTGATCCGAACGTGGTGACGGCAAAAAACTCGGGTTTCTTGGCCGCCGTGCTGCCACAAGGCATGCGCGCGGCCGCCATCGACATTTCGCCGGAGCTCGGCGCCGGCGGCTTCATTCTTCCCGACGATCGTGTCGATGTCATGCTGACGCGCCATGACAAGGCGGCGGAAAAAGCGTCCGGCGCCGAGAAAATCGTCACCGACACCATTTTGAGCAACATACTCGTGCTCGCGGTGGACCAGGCCCTTGAGGAAAAGGGCGGCACCAAGGTCGCGATCGGCAAAACCGCCACGCTTGAGGTGACCGAAGAGCAGGCTCAGACGCTTGCGCTGTCCAAGCAGCTTGGCACGATCTCGCTCGCGCTACGCAGCATTCTCGATTCCAACGCCTCCTCAGGCGGCCAGGACGACAAGGACAAGAACAGTTCCATTAACACCATTCGTTTCGGCGTGAGCTCATCGGGAGCCATACATTGAGCGCGGGAAGGGTCGTTAAGATGACAACAAAGGTAGCGATCCGTGCGGCAGGCTTGGTGGTCCTGATTGGCGTGCCTTGGATCGTTCCGCATGCGCTCGCAGGCAATCTCGCCTTCAGTTCCCCGCCGACCCAAACCATCCACGTCACCGCGAGTGACGTCGAATCGCAATCCCTCACGCTCGGCATCAGCAAGTCGGTCGTCATCGATCTGCCGCGCGACATCCGGGACGTGCTGGTCGCCGATCCCAAGGTCGCCAACGCCGTTGTGCGTTCCGCGCGCCGTGCCTACCTTATCGGCACCGCCGTTGGCCAGACCAACGTGTTTTTCTTCGATGCCGATGGCAAGCAGATCAGCGGCTTCGACATAGCGGTCACGCGCGATCTGGACGGCATCCGCCAGGCGATCCGGCAAGTTCTGCCGGACGCCGACATCACGGTTGAAGGCATCGGCGATGGCGTCGTTCTGGCCGGGAGTGCAGCGAGCCAAGCCGAGGCGCAACAGGCCTACGATATCGCGGTGCGGCTGATCGGGGGACAAAGTTCGGATACCGCTGGGAACGGCAGCAAGATCGTCAACGCGATCATCGTCCGCGGCGCCGATCAAATTATGCTCAAAGTGACGGTCGCCGAAGTCGAGCGTGACGTCGTCAAGCAGCTCGGCATCAATCTTTCGGGCGCGCTGAACTACGGTACGGCCGTGGTGAATTTCAACACGACCAATTCATTCTCGGCCAGCGGCATAGTGCCCAGCAACAGCATCGGGGCCGGCATCAAAGGGGTCAACGCCACCTTGCAGGCCATGGAGCAGGCCGGCGTCATTCACACCCTCGCGGAGCCGAACCTGACCGCGATCTCCGGCGAGTCCGCGACTTTCGTGGCCGGCGGCGAGTTCCCGGTCCTCAACGGCTATAGCTGCTCTGCCGCGACAACCGGCAGCGCTGCGCAAACCTGTCAGCCCTCGATCGACTTCAAGAAGTTCGGCGTCAGCCTCAATTTCACCCCGGTTGTGCTCAGTGAAGGCCGCATCAGCCTCAAGGTCATGACCGAAGTCTCGGACCTGTCGACCCAGAATTCGCTGACGATCACCGAGCCCGGCAGCAATAACACGGCGACCATTCCCTCGATCCGCACCCGCCGCGCCGAAACCACGGTTGAAATCCCCTCCGGCGGCTCGCTCGCGCTGGCCGGCATGATCCAAAATTCCACCAAGCAAGCCATCAGCGGATTGCCCGGTTTGATGGAGCTGCCGATCCTTGGATCCCTGTTTAAGAGCCGCGACTATGTCAACCAGCAGACCGAGTTGATGGTGCTGGTGACGCCTTACGTCGTGCGCGCCGTCGCGCAGAAAGATTTGTCGCGGCCGGACGACGGTTTTGCCGATCCGAGCGATCCGGAGACCGTGCTGCTCGGCCGGCTGAACCGGATTTATGGAGTTGGCGGGACGGTGCCTACGGCCGATTTGCCCGATGCCTATCACGGCAAATACGGATTTATCCTGGATTGAGCCGGGAGCAGGAGACGACGATGCAGACTGACCGCACAATGTTCGCCGGCCGACGCGCCGCGGCGCGGATTGTGCTTCGCGCCGCCGTCGCCGTTGGCTGCGCTTTGTTTGTTTGCGGTTGTAATACCGATCAGAAGGCCGCCGGCGCCGCGCCTGAGGTTGCGACCGACTACCGCCTGCGTCATCCGATCACACTGCAGGAATCCGATCACACGCTCGAATTGTTCGTTGGCTCCAACCGCGGCGAGCTCAATCCGACGCAACGCGCTCAGGTGGCTTCGTTCGGGCTGTCGTGGAAACGTGAAGCGACCGGCGGCATGGTCGTCGACCGCCCGGTGGGAAGCAGCAACGAGATGGCGTCATCCGACGCAATGCGCGAGATCGTCTCGATCCTCGCCGCCAGCGGCCTGCCGCCCCAAAGCGTTGTGGTCCGTACCTACACGGCGACCGGCCCGAACCTCGCCACTGTGCGCATCAGCTATCCGAAAATCGCCGCCCAAGCTGGACCTTGCGGACTATGGCCGCAGGATATCGGGCCGAGCATGACCAAGGACAATGTCGAAAACCGGCCACCATGGAATTTCGGTTGCGCGACCCAACGCAATCTCGCGGCCATGGTCGACAACCCGGCCGACCTGGTGCAGCCGCGTGGTGAGACCCCGACCTACACGCCGCGGCGTACCACGGTAATCGAGAAGTATCGCGCGGGTTCGCCCACCGGCGAGGCTTCGGAAAACCAGGCGGCCAAGATCAGCGATGTCGGCAAATGATGTGGCAAACGTGAGTATCTAATGAAGCAAACCAACCAAGCCGATCGGGAAGATGTCGGCCTCGCCGAGGTCGCCGGCCGTGACGAGCATATCGCGCCGGCGCCGCGCGTCTCCGTGCAGGCGTTCTGCGAGAATGTCGATACCGCCGCCGCGATTCAGGCCGCAGGCGAGGACCGGCGCCTGGGTAAGGCGCATTTGCGCATCCAGATGGGCGGCCTGGCGGCCGCGACCGAAGCCTATCAAAGCTCGCCGACGCCCAACGTCATCATTCTCGAATCGGAAAATCGCAGCGACGACATCCTTGGCGGGCTCGACCAGCTCGCCAATTATTGCGATGCCGGCACCCGCGTCGTCGTCATCGGCCGTACCAACGATGTGAAGCTTTATCGCGATCTGGTGCGACGTGGCGTGAGCGATTATCTGATTTCGCCGGTCAGCGTGTTGCAAGTGGTGCGCGCCATCTGCGGGCTATTCTCCGCGCCGGATGCCAAACCGGTCGGCCGCATCCTCGCCATAGTCGGGGCGAAGGGCGGCGTCGGTGCATCCACTGTCTCGCACAATATCGCCTTTTCCATCGCCCACGATCTCAAGCTCGATGCGGTGGTAACCGATCTCGATCTTGCGTTTGGCACTGCCGGGCTCGATTTCAATCAGGATCCGCCCCAGGGTATCGCCGAAGCGGTGTTCTCGCCCGATCGTATCGACACGGCGTTCGTCGACCGCTTGCTGGCCAAGTGTACCGATCATCTTAACTTGCTGGCGGCGCCGGCGACGCTCGAACGCGTCTACGATTTCGGCGCGGATGCCTTCGAATCGATCTTCGATTCGCTGCGCGCCACGGTGCCCTGTGCCGTGCTCGACGTGCCGCATCAGTGGACCGGCTGGACCAAGCAGACTCTGATCGGTGCCGACGACGTTTTGATCGTCGCCGCGCCCGATCTGGCAAACCTGCGCAATACCAAGAACATCTACGACCTGCTCAAGGCGGCTCGGCCGAACGACCACCTGCCGCGCTACTGCCTCAACCAGGTCGGCGTGCCGAAGCGCCCCGAGATCAAGGTCGCCGACTTCGCCAAGGCACTCGACGAGGAACCGATAGCGATCATTCCGTTCGACCCGCAGCTGTTCGGCTCCGCAGCCAATAACGGGCAAATGATCGCCGAGATTTCGGCCGGCCATCGCACCGCTGAAATATTCAGGCAGCTGGCGCAGCATCTAACCGGACGAGCGGAGCCGAAGAAGCAACGCTCGGGCCTGTTGTCGCCGCTTATCGAATTGCTGCAGCGCTAAACGTAACAAACAGTCGGAGTCGCGTTCGTGTTTGGCAAGCGTCCCACTTCCGGAAATTCTCTCGCCGAAGAACGTCGTCCCGCTCCGGCGGCGCATCCCGTGACGACAGCGCCGCGCCCGGCGACGCCTGCGTCGCCCAGCCCGCCTGCCGCCGCGGCGTCCGATCCCGGGCGCACGCCATTTCCATCCGCTGGCCTCGGCGCGCCGATCGTCGGCGCACCGACCGGCAAGCCGAACGTCGGCGGTCCGGCAAATCCACCGCCGGCGATCCCTTCGGCGGTCAATTCACGGCGCTCGGAATCCTACTACGAAGTCAAAAGCACGATCTTCGGTGCGCTGATCGAGGCGATAGACCTGGCTCAGCTCGCCAAGCTTGACGCCGATTCCGCGCGCGAGGAAATCCGCGATATCGTCAACGAAATCATCGCGATTAAAAACATCGTGATGTCGATCGCCGAGCAGGAGGAACTGCTCGACGATATCTGCAACGACGTGCTCGGATACGGGCCGCTCGAACCGCTTTTGGCGCGCGACGAAATCGCCGACATCATGGTCAATGGCTCGGGCACAGTTTACATCGAAGTCGCCGGCAAAATTCAGAAAACGGGCATTCGCTTCCGCGACAACCAGCAGCTTTTGAACATCTGCCAGCGCATCGTCAGCCAGGTCGGCCGCCGCGTCGATGAATCCTCGCCGATTTGCGACGCGCGCCTGCCGGACGGCTCGCGTGTCAACGCCATCGTGCCGCCGCTCGCGATCGACGGTCCGGCGCTGACCATCCGTAAATTCAAGAAGGACAAGCTGACGCTCGAGCAGCTGACGAAATACGGCTCGATTTCTCCCGAAGGTGCGGACATTCTCAAAGTGGTCGGTCGTTGTCGCGTCAATACGTTGATCTCAGGCGGCACCGGTTCAGGCAAGACCACGCTGCTCAATTGCCTAACGCGTTACATCGACGACGACGAGCGCATCGTTACCTGCGAGGACGCCGCCGAACTGCAATTACAGCAGCCGCACGTGGTGCGCCTGGAAACGCGGCCGCCGAACCTTGAAGGTGAGGGACAGGTCACGATGCGCGACCTGGTGCGCAATTGCTTGCGCATGCGGCCGGAACGCATCATCGTCGGCGAAGTGCGCGGACCGGAAGCATTCGATCTGTTGCAGGCGATGAATACCGGTCACGACGGCTCGATGGGCACGCTGCACGCGAATACGCCGCGCGAGGCGCTGTCGCGTCTCGAATCGATGATCACCATGGGCGGTTACTCGCTGCCGTCGCGCACAATCCGCGAAATGATATGTGCCTCAGTGGACGTCGTCATCCAGGCGGCGCGCTTGCGCGACGGCTCGCGCCGCATCACCCACATTACCGAAGTGCTCGGCCTGGAAGGCGACGTGATCATCACCCAGGACGTCTTCCTGTACGAACTGACCGGCGAGGACGCCAATGGCAATCTCATCGGGCGGCATCGATCGACCGGTATTGGCCGTCCGAAGTTTTGGGAGCGGGCGCGCTATTACGGCGAGGAGGCGCGTCTTGCGGCTGCGCTCGATGCGGCCGATGTGGCCAACGAAACAGTCGGGATCTGACGCGCGGAAGCAACGATGAATTCTTATGGACTTTTCTTCCTGGTAGCGACGGCGATCGGCGGAGTGGCGTGGGTATTCGTCTATCCGATCTTGTCCGGCGAGAAGAAAGCGGAGCGGCGCGTGGCGAGCATAGCGCGCGCCGATCCGGTCGCGCGCCCCACCCGCGCGACCGGAAAATCACGGCGCGAGCAAGTCGAAGGCACGCTCAAGGACATCGAGCAACGGCGGAAAAAGGCCAAGCGCCCGCCGCTCTCCGTGCGGCTATCGCAGGCAGGACTGCATTGGTCGAAACGCCGGTTCATGATCACTGCGGCCATACTCGGCGTCGTCGCGTTCCTCGCCGTTATTTTTCTAGGCAGCGGGCTTTTGCCGGCATTGGGCTTCGGCTTCGCCGCCGGCGGCGGCCTGCCGTTCTGGATGTTGTCGTTCCTCAAAAAACGCCGTGAATCGAAATTCCTGTCTGTCTTTCCAGACGCCGTCAACGTCATCGTTCGTGGCATCAAAGCGGGGCTGCCGTTGCTCGATAGTCTCAAGCTGATCGCCACCGATACGGCGGAACCGGTCCGCGGCGAATTCCGCGCGATCGTCCAAACGCAAACCATCGGCATGCCGATCGGCGATGCCTGCATGAAGCTCTACGAAAGCATCCCGGTGCCGGAAGCCAACTTCTTCGGTATCGTCGTCTCCATCCAGCAGCGCTCCGGCGGCAATCTATCGGAAGCGCTCGGCAACCTCTCCCGGGTGTTGCGCGACCGCAAGAAGATGAAGGCGAAGATCCAGGCCATGTCGATGGAGGCCAAAGCGTCCGCTTCGATCATCGGCGCGTTGCCGATCATGGTGATGGGCCTCGTCTGGCTGACTAGCCCATCCTATATCGCGCTGCTTTGGACCGAGCCGCTCGGGCGCGTGATGCTGGCTTGCTGCGCTGCATGGATGCTGGCCGGCATATTCGTGATGCGCAAAATGATCAATTTCGACTTCTAGAGAGTGCCACGGTCATGATCTCGCTCATCACGGAAACTCTCGATCTCAAGACGCTGACCATGATCTTCGCCGCCATTGCCGCGGGCGCGACCGTGCTTACTCTGGCGATGCCGCTTCTGGTGACGGACACTTTGGCGAAGCGCATGAGGGCCGTTTCGGTCGAGCGCGAGCAAATTCGCCAGCGCGAACGCGAACGGATGGCGCAGGGCAGCAAGGTCTCGCTGCGGCAATCGCCAAAAGTGTACATGAAGCGGGCGGTCGACAACTTCAATCTCTCGAAATGGCTCGGCCAGGAAGCGGCGCGCACCAAGCTCGTGCAAGCGGGCTATCGCGGTCAGGCGCCGTACGTCACCTTTTTGTTCTTCCGCATGGCGATGCCGGTGATCATGTTCCTGGGGTCGCTGTTTTATATTTTTGTCATTATCGATTTGGACTATCCGCCGATGGTCAAGTTCGCCGTCTCCATTGCCTGCGCTTACTTCGGCACGCACATCCCAAATCTGTACCTCAAAAACAAAATCACGCGGCGGCAACTGTCGATCAAGCGCGCGTTTCCGGACGCGCTCGATCTGCTCTTGATCTGCGTGGAATCCGGCATCTCGATCGAGGCGGCATTCCGGAAAGTCAGCGAGGAGATCGGATCGCAATCGATCCCGCTGGCCGAGGAGTTCATTCTCACCACGGCGGAATTGTCGTATTTGCCCGAACGCCGCCAGGCTTACGAGAATTTGGCGCAACGCACCGGGCTCGAAGGCGTGAAAGCGGTATGCCTCGCCTTGCAACAGTCGGAGCGCTACGGCACGCCGCTGGCGACGACGCTGCGGGTTATGTCGCAGGAAAATCGCGACATGCGCATGTCCGAAGCCGAGAAAAAAGCCGCCGGCCTGCCGCCGAAGCTCACGGTGCCGATGATCGTGTTCTTCCTGCCGGTGCTGTTCGTCGTCATTCTCGGCCCGGCGGCCATCCGCGTGATGGCGCTGCAATAATTTGTAGCGGATTTAAGCCCTCGGCCCTGCAAGGACCGGCGTCAGCTTGATCCGGCGCCGTAATGCGCGGCCTGATTGCTCAGCGGCACGCTGCCCTTATGCGCAAGCATCTGTTGCAGATAGGCGACGTTGGCGGCGGCTTGGTCGGGCGGCAGATCGGCGCGCGCGATCGTCTCGGCCTCGGCGAAGCGGCCCTGTAACCCAATGACCAGCGCTAGATTTTGCCGCACGCGCGCATCGGCCGGACGCTGCGCCGCCGCAAGCCGCAGCGTCGTCTCGGCCTTCGGCAAATCCTTGGCGAGCGCATAGGAGAGGCCGAGATTGGATAGCACGGAAGGCTCGTTGGGCACGATCTTAAGCGCGGTCAGGTAATGACGTTGCGCATCATCATGACGGCCCATTTGGTCGAGCACGGCGCCTTGCGCCGACAGGATATGCCAGTCCGGCTGCTCGGGCGTATGGGCGCGGTCGAAGACTTCGAGCGCCTGCTCGTAAGCGCCGGTCTCCGCCAAGGCGCGCCCGTATTCGCCGAGCACCGGCTTGTTATTCGGGTTGCGCATCGCGAGCTGTTCGAGGACGGCAACCGCCTGGGCACGCTGTCCGGTGGCGCGAAGCGCCTGCGCGTAACGCAGCGCGACATTAAGGTCGGACGGGTTGTCACGGTATTTCTGGCCGTAGAGCTCGGCGTCGCGCTGCCGATCGGCGGCGGACTGGTCGGCCGGCGCGAGCGCGAGCGAGCCGGTGGTCTCGGTACTTTGCGTCGTCTGGCACCCCGCGGTCGCCGCGGCGATGGCGCCGACGATCGCGGCCGAGGCGAGCAGGCGTGCAAAGCGGGATCGGTTCGAACGCATGTCGATCGCTGCCGATAGCTGCCGGATCGCCGCAATAGCGCGAGCGCCCGTGCCGCTGGGTCGATCAGCAATAGATCGTTAACCCTAACGAGTGGTTAACGGCGGGTGGCACGCCGGTTCCGAAGTTGTTACGGTCAAAACGAGGTCGAGAATGTGCGGAAAGCCCAAGCAGAACTTTCTACGAATCCACAAAACCCTAAAATCGAGGCAGCCTAAATCGGCCGCGGGAAAGAAAGAATGCGTGACCTGATCCGCTATCGCTACAATACCATGGCCGCCGAAACGCCGGGCGGCGAGTGGTACTGGCGCGTCATTTTGGGGAAGGGCCGCGGCTACGAAGAAGTCCTGGTCAAGCGGCTTGTCGTCAACGTTCCTTCGTTCAGCAAGGAAGACGACATGCCCGTGGTCGGCCGCAAGTATCATATGGCTTGCTATGGCCGCCTTCGTGTGGAGGACGGGGTAGGCATCATCGATCCGGAAAAATAGGCCGCGGTTCTATCAAGCCGCGGTCAGAAAAGAGAGCGCCGCATCTCCACACGCGGGGAGTTTGGCAATTCATGTCATGACCCGCACCGGCTTGCCGTCGAGGAAGCCGCGGATGTCTTCGACCACGCCGGCGAAATAGTGCCGGTAATTCTGCTCGGAGACGTAGCCGAGATGCGGCGTGATGACGACATTGTCCATCTTGCGCAACGGATGATCGAGCGGCAGCGGCTCGACATCGAATACATCGAGCCCGGCGCCGGCGATCTTCTTGTCGCGCAGCGCCGCCAGCATCGCCGCTTCTTCGATGATCGGGCCGCGCGAGGTGTTGATGATGAAGGCCGTCGGCTTCATCAGCCCGAGTTCCTTGGCGCCGACAATGCCGCGGGTGCGCGGCGACAGCACGACGTGGATGGTGATGAAATCGGACTGGCGGAACAGATCGTCCTTGCTGACATAACCGACGCCGGCCTCTTGGCATTTTTCCGGCCGTGAGATTTTGGCTCCAGGCGATCACCTTCATGCCGAAAGCCTTGGCGATGTTGGCGGTGCGGATGCCGAGCTTGCCGAGGCCAAGAACGCCCAGCGTCATGCCTTCGAGATCGGGACCGATGGTGGTCTGCCAGGCCGCGCCGGCATGCATGCGGGCGTTCTCGTAGCCGATATGGCGGGTCAGTTCGAGCATCAGGCCGATGGCGATGCCGGAGGTCGGGCTGCCGAACGAGCCGGTGCCGCAGACCGTGACGCCGCGCGCCTTCGCCGCCTCGGTGTCGATCGAGGCATTGCGCATGCCGGTCGTGATCAGGAGCTTCAGATCGGGCAGCGCGTCGATCACCTGTTTTGGAAAGCCGGTGCGCTCGCGCATGGCGACGACGATCTGGAAGCCCTGCAGCGCCGCGATGACCTTGTCCGGGCCGCCGAGATGCTGGTTGAAAACCTTGAACTCGACGTCGCCCTTGATCTTCGACCAATCGGCGAAGCTGAGGGCGACATTCTGATAATCGTCGAGAATTGCGCAGCGAACCGCCATGTTTTCCACCCCATGCACGCCCACGATTATGCCTTAGCCGTCCCATAACGGCTCGGGCAAAACAAGCGGGTCGGAAGGGCGGCGCCGTTAGGTTTTGCGCCTTATGCGCGGTGGCCGGCGATGTCGCGTAGTGCCGGGCGGGACGGCTTGGCAGACGGTGGTTTTACCGCGAGGAAGCCGGCATGCTTGGCGTGCCACTTGGGTCCGGGCCCGCGCATGTAGTGCAGGTCGGGCCGGTAGGCGCCGCTGCCCTCGCCGTCGATGCGCCACAGCTCGCGAAATACTTTGGAGAAATCACGCCACATGGAACGCTCCGAAGTCTTGACGGTGGAACTCCGCCCGAGGAGGAAAGGCGCGCAATTTTCAAACGCGTGTTTGACGCGAATTGTCGGTGAAAAAACATGAAAATTTGTTGCGATTTCGGCAGGCTCGGGTCGCAAATGTGATCAGACTTTACGAAGCTTAACGTGCAGGGGCGCCAAGGGCCGGCTCGGGCGGGCAAAATCGGGATCGGCGCGTCTGCGATTTGACCGTTACGGCGGCTTGCCGTCAGACTTGGCCGTTACATCTGGCGCTGTCGCTACAAATGAGCAATTTACGTCACGCCATGTGTTGCGCATACGGCGCCGGCAGCCGATCGAGAGGGCAGGGCGCGCAAGCCTAGACCGAAAACATGGCCCGTCAATTCGTCTATCACATGCAAGGGTTGTCCAAGACCTATCCGGGCAACCGGAAGGTCCTGGAAAACGTCAATCTGTCGTTCTATCCCGATGCCAAGATCGGCGTGCTCGGCGTCAACGGCGCCGGCAAGTCGACGCTGCTGCGCATCATGGCCGGGCTCGACAAGGAGTATTCCGGCGAGGCCTGGGCGGCGCAGGGCGCCCGCGTCGGCTACCTGGCCCAGGAGCCGCAGCTCGATGCGGACAAGTCGGTCCGCGAAAACGTCATGGAGGGGGTGGCGCCGCAGAAGGCGATCGTCGACCGCTACAACGAACTCGCCATCAATTATTCCGACGAGACCGCCGACGAGATGACCAAGCTGCAGGACGAGATCGAAGCCAAGGGACTGTGGGATCTCGATTCCAAGGTCGATCTGGCGATGGATGCGTTGCGCTGCCCGCCGGACGACGCCGAGGTGGCCAAACTCTCCGGCGGCGAGCGGCGCCGCGTGGCGCTGTGCCGGCTGCTTGCTCGAGCAGCCCGAACTGCTGCTGCTCGACGAGCCGACCAACCATCTCGATGCCGAATCGGTCTCCTGGCTCGAAGGCCATTTGCGCAATTATCCGGGCGCCATCCTGATCGTCACCCATGACCGCTATTTCCTCGACAACGTCACCAGCTGGATTCTCGAGCTCGATCGCGGCCACGGCATTCCCTACGAGGGCAATTATTCGTCGTGGCTGGTGCAGAAAGCAGAAGCGGCTCGCACAGGAGGGTCGCGAGGAAGAGGCGCACCAGCGCACGCTCGCCCGCGAGCAGGAATGGATCAAGGCGTCGCCGCGCGCGCGGCAGGCCAAATCCAAGGCGCGCTACGAGCGCTACGAGGAATTGCTGAAAAAGGCCGGCGAAAAGCAGACGCAGACCGCGCAGATCGTCATTCCGGTCGCCGAGCGGCTCGGCCAGAATGTCGTCGACTTCGACAGCTCTGAAAAAGGGCTTCGGCAACAATCTCCTGATCGACGATCTCACCTTCAAGCTGCCGCCGGGCGGCATTGTCGGCATTATCGGGCCGAACGGCGCCGGCAAGACCACGCTGTTCCGCATGATCACCGAGCAGGAAAAGCCGGATCAGCGGCACGATCAAGATCGGCAAGTCGGTGCATCTCGGCTATGTCGATCAGTCGCGCGATTCGCTCGACGGCAAGAAAAACGTGTGGGAAGAAATTTCCGGCGGCCTCGACCAGCTCATGCTCGGCAAGCGCGAGGTCAATTCGCGCGGCTATTGCTCGGCCTTCAATTTCAAGGGCGCCGATCAGCAGAAGAAAGTCGGCTCAGCTGTCCGGCGGCGAGCGCAACCGCGTGCATCTCGCCAAGATGCTCAAATCCGGCGCCAACGTGCTCTTGCTCGACGAGCCGACCAACGATCTCGACGTCGATACGCTGCGCGCGCTCGAAGAGGCGCTGGAGGATTTCGCCGGCTGCGCCGTCATCATCAGCCACGATCGCTGGTTCCTCGACCGCATCGCCACCCACATCCTCGCCTTCGAGGGCGAAAGCCACGTCGAATGGTTCGAGGGCAATTTCCAGGACTATGAGAAGGACAAGATGCGGCGCCTGGGCACCGACTCGATCATCCCGCAGCGAATCAAGTACAAGAAATTTTCGCGATAATCGGCTTCTGCGCTCGCGCCATTTGCGGCGAGGACGCAGGTTTCGCTTTGTGGAACTAATACATACATAGGTGCTAACGCCGGCGCGCAGCCCCCGTTACCTGAAACGGCGTGTATAGAGTGCAGCCGCGCGGTCCCCGCGCCAAAGGAGAGGACATTGCCCACCAAGACAAGCGAGGCCCGGTCCACCGAGGTCAGGGCCCGCGCCGAAGCGAATTTCAAGAAGGAAGAGCGCGCCAAAGACGGCGCCAAGGCGATGCTGGAATATCAGACCAATAGCCGCGATGTTCGCGAAAAGATGTCACGATTGAAGGCGCTGCGGCTGGCCAAAGAGGCGGCCGACAAAGAAGCCGTCGTGGCCGCCAAACCAGCCGTCGTAGCGGCCAAACCGGCCGCTAAAGCCAAGGCGGCCAAACGTTAACCGCTGCGATTTCGCCGTGCCGCCGCGGCCGGCCCGCCCGCGGACCTGTTATTGGCCTTGAAACCGACACATCGAACGGCGCATATAGACGCAGCGGCCAATTCGGCCGGCGGCGAGCCGCGTGTACGGGACCCCGTTTAGCGCCTTCTGGCAAACGGCTTCTAGCTCGCTCTATTCACCTTTCATCGACAGCCCAGATCGCGCGGGATGTCTCGTTTCTCCCGCAATGCCGGCCGCGGCGCTTCGCGCGGCGGCCGTGCATCGCATACAACAGAAAGCCTATTCATTGACCGATTTTAACGACTTTCATCTTCACGATGCGATGACGCGTGCTCTCGCAGAAGAAAAATACACGACCCCAACCCCGATCCAGGAACAAACCATACCGATCGTCATGTCGGGCCGCGACGTGATCGGAATTGCGCAAACCGGCACCGGCAAGACCGCCGCATTCGCGATGCCGATCCTGCATCGTCTCGCCGGCAATCCACGCTCGCCCGAGCGCAAGAGCTGCCGGGTCCTGGTGCTCAGCCCGACGCGCGAACTGTCCGGCCAGATCCTCGACAGTTTCCGCGCCTATGGCCGGCATCTGCGCATCAAGAGCGCGCTGGCGATCGGCGGCGTGCCGATGGGCGCGCAGGTCCGCTCGCTGCTCGATGGCGTCGATGTCCTGGTCGCCACGCCGGGCCGGCTGCTCGATCTCGTTCAGAGCAATGCGCTTCGTCTCAGCAGCGTCGAATGCTTCGTGCTCGACGAAGCCGACCGCATGCTCGACATGGGCTTCATCAACGACATCCGTAAGATCGTCGCCAAGCTTCCGGCCGCAGCGGCAGACGCTGATGTTTTCCGCGACCATGCCGCGCGCCATCGCCGAATCTGGCCGCGCAGATGCTGCGCGACCCCGTCAAGGTCGCGGTCACTCCGGCCGCCACGACGGCGGAGCGCATCGAGCAGCGCATTATCCTTGTCGATCGCGCCGCGAAGCCGCGATCCTTGTCGATGTCTTGCGCAGCGAAGCGATCGATCGCGTCCTGGTCTTTACCCGCACCAAGCACGGCGCCGACAAAGTGGTGCGCCGGCTGGTGCAGTCCGGCATCGCCGCCGAAGCGATCCACGGCAACAAGTCGCAAGGTCAGCGTGAACGCGTGCTCGCGGCTTTCCGCAACGGCAAGGTCAGAACTCTGGTGGCGACGGATATCGCTGCGCGCGGCATTGATGTCGACGGCATCAGCCACGTGGTGAATTTCGATTTGCCGAACGTGCCGGAAACCTATGTGCATCGCATCGGCCGCACCGCGCGCGCTGGCGCCGGCGGTATCGCGATCTCGCTGTGCGATGGCGAGGAGAGGCATTCCTGCGCGACATCGAGAAGCTTATCCGCATCTCAATTCCGTCGAGCGATCGGCGCTCGCATCGCGGCGAGCCGGCGATGGCAAACCAGGCGCCCGCTCGCCCGTCTGCCGATGGCGCGGGCAAAAAGCGGCATTGGCATCGCGGCAATGGCGCCCGCAAACAACGCCCGCAGCAGCAATCGCGAGACCATCAGCAACCGAGAGATCATCAGCAATCAAGCGACGCGGGAATCGCGTCCGTTGCCTTCCTGCATCGCAACGACCCGAAAGGGCGCGGCGAAGCGCGAGACACGCCGCGGTGGATCGGCCGCTCAAGAGGATCATAACGTGCCTAAGGAAGAGCTCCTGGAATTCGAAGGTCTTGTCACCGAAATCTTGCCGGACGCGCGTTATCGCGTTCAGCTCGAGAACGGCCATCAGCTCATCGCCTATACCGCCGGCAGGATGAAAAAGAACCGCATCAAGACGCTCGCCGGGGATCGGGTGACGGTCGAAGTTTCGCCCTATGATCTGGAAAAGGGGCGCTTGATCTTTCGTCACAAGGACGAACGCGCCGCACCAGGCAACCGGCCGCCGCAGCGCAATCAGTTCCGACGGCGCTGAGCGGCTTCGCCAAGAGCCCCGGTTACTTCGCCAATAGCCCGTTGAGCACCAGATCGAGGTGCGCGTTGAAATAGGCTTTCAGGTCGAGCGGCTGGCGGTCGTCGAACATCATCATCCATAGATCGACCAAGGCGATCGGCGCGATCACGACCTGCGGGTGGTCGATGATCGAAGACTTGCGGATTTCGCCGCGATCCATGCCGCGCTGCAATGGCCTGTTTGAGCATGTCCAGGCACGGCCGCAGGATTTCCGCGTGATAGCGGTCGGCCAGTTCCGGAAAGCGGGGCGCCTCGGCGATCAGCATGCGCAACACTTCGCGGCGGCGGCGGTCCTCGACGATATGCTCGTAGATGAAACTGAACTGCGCCCGCAACAGATCGGCGGTCGAACCCTCGTGGCTTTCGAACATGCCTTGCACGATGTCCATCGTCGTCTTCGTGAACTCGCGCACCATCGAGATGAACAGGTGCTCTTTGCTCTCGAAATAGACGTAGATCGTGCCCTTGGTCACGCCGGCGCGCTCGGCGATCTGATCGAGCGTCGTCGTCGCGTAACCGTTGCGCGAAAATTCGGCGAAGGCGGCTTCGATGATTTCCTGCGGACGCTCCGCTTTGCGGCGTCGTCGCGTTTCAGTCCGCGCTTCGAGGACGTCGGTCATTTGACCAGCTAGGCGTAGAGAGCGCAAAAAGTCAAGTTATTGACTAACCGGATAGTAAATAACTAGGTTGACCCGTTTGAGGGTTGGCAGGTGTTTCATTCCGGTCAGTTTGCGGCGCGAGGCCGCCTGTTGGCACGCGCGCAAAGTGCCAATCATGCCAGCGGGTTCGGCGTCGCCAAGCCGATGCGCGGCGCTGCGACGCTGTTGCTATTGGCGCTGTCGGCCTGCGCGGTCGGCCCCGATTTTGCGCCGCCGCCGGCCCCGCCGTTACGGGCTACACGCCGGAAGGCGATCCTTCAGCCACGGCGTCGGCCGGCATGGCGCAGAAATTCGACATGGGCCGCGACATTCCGGGCGAGTGGTGGACGGTATTCCATTCCAAGGAACTCGACGAGTTGATCGCCGAGGCGCTGCAAGCCAATCCGAACCTTCAAGCAGCGCAGGCCGCATTGTGGCAGGCCAAGGAGAATCTCTACGCGCAGACCGGCAAGCTGTTGCCGAAAGTCGACGCCAACTCGTCGGCCGAGCGCCAGCAGTTTTCGCCGGCCGCATTCGGCCAAGCCGGTCCGCCGGACCTTTTCAATCTGTACCAGGCCACTGTGAACGTTTCCTACGCGCCCGACGTGTTCGGCGGCCAGCGGCGGCAAATCGAGGCGACGGCGGCGCTTGCCGAGTATCAGCGCTTCGAGCTCGAGGCGACTTATCTGACGCTGACCGCGAACGTGGTCACCGCCGTGGTCCAGGAGGCTTCCTTGCGCGGCCAGATCGACGCGACGCACGACATCATCAAAATCGAATCCGATCAGCTGGGGGTCGTCAATAACCAGTTCCAAGGCGGCGCCGCGGCGCGGACCGACGTGCTCACGCAGCAATCCGAACTGGCGACCGCGCAAGCGACATTGCCGCCGCTCTTGAAGCAACTTGAGCAGCAACACCATGTGCTGCTGGCGCTGATCGGCCGCTTCCCGAACGAAGTTTTGCGCGATCGTCTGACGCTGGCATCGCTGCGGCTGCCGACGGATCTTCCGCTGACCCTGCCGTCGCAACTCGTCGAGCAGCGTCCCGATATCCGCGCTGCCGAAGCGCAATTGCATCAGGCCAGCGCCCAGATCGGCGTCGCCATCGCCAACAGGCTGCCGCAGTTCAATCTGACCGGCGCCTACGGCAGCGCCGCGCTTGAACACCGCGACCCTGTTTACGCCCGCCACCCTGATATGGAGCGCCGCCGCGAGCGGCACCCAGCCGATTTTCCACGGCTTCACGCTGCTGCATCAGCAGCGCGCCGCCGAAGCCGCTTATACCATGGCGGAGGCGCAATATCGCAGCACGGTGCTGCGGAGCTTTTCAGAACGTCGCCGATGCGCTGCGCGCACTGCAACTTGATGCCGCTACGCTCAGGGCACAACGCGCCGCGCTTGCGCGCCGCCTCGGGTACACTCAATCTCGCCCGCGGCCAGTACCGTCTCGGCGCCGATCACCTATGTGATCTTGCTGAATGCGCAACGCAGTTATCAGCAGAGCCGCCTTGCCGTGGTTCAAGCGCAGGCGGCGCGCTATGCCGATACCGCCGCTTTGTTCCAAGCGCTCGGCGGCGGCTGGTGGAACCGCACCGATGTGATGCCCAATCCGCTGAGCCCCGACGCCGCGGACGATGCGGCCGTCATTGACAATGGAACGCAGGCAGCAACGGAGCTCGATCGATGAAGAGGCGCATGGTGATCATGCTGGTCGCGGTCGCCATTGTGTTCGGCGCGGTGTTCGGATTCCAGCTGTTCAAGGGGATCATGATCAGAAAATTCATGGCCGGCGTTGAGCAACCCGCCGCAGACCGTCTCCGCGACCAAGGCCGGCTATAGCCTGTGGCAGCCGAACATCGAGGCGATCGGCAGCCTGCGCGCGGTGAAAGGCGCGGACCTGTCGCTCGAAGTGTCGGGCGTCGTCAATTCGATTTCGTTCAATTCCGGCGACGATGTCGCGGAGGGTGCGCCGCTGTTGAAGCTGCGCTCCGACGACGATGCCGCCAAGCTCGAAATCGCTGCAAGGCGACGGCGGAACTCAACCAGATCACCTACGACCGCGATCAGAAGCAATTCAAGCTCCAGGCGGTCAGCCAGGCCAACTTGGATACCAATGTCCGCCAATCTCAAGAACGCCAATGCCCAGGTCGCCCAGCAGCAGGCGATCCTCGACAAGAAATTCTACGCGCGCCGTTTGCCGGCCATCTCGGTATCCGCGCCGTCGATCTCGGCCAATATCTCGCCGCCGGAACGGCCATCGTGACGCTGCAGGCGCTCGATCCGATTTTTCTGGATTTCTTCGTGCCGCAGCAGTCGGTCGGCCAGGTGCAAATTGGGCCAGACGGTCGCCGTGAAAATCGACGCCTACAAGGATCAGGACTTTCCCGGCGAAATCAGCGCGGTAAATCCCAGGGTCGATGCCGCCAGCCGCAACGTCCAGATTCGCGCCACGTTGAAAAATGCCGACCACAAGATTATTGCCGGGAATGTATGCGACAGTCGACATCGCGACCGGAGCGCCGCAAAACTACATCACGCTGCCGCAGACCGCGATCACCTATAATCCGTACGGCGACACCGTCTATATCGTCGACAGCAAGGGCACGGACGCCAGCCGGCAAGCCTATGCTGATCGCGCGCCAAACTTTCGTGACCACCGGGGCGACCCGCGGCGATCAGGTCGCGATCGTCAAAGGCGTCAATGACGGCGACACGGTCGTGACCGCCGGACAGATCAAGCTGCATAACGGCTCGACCGTCTTGATCGACAATTCCATTACGCCGACCGCGGATGCGGCGCCGGTGCCGATCGACCGATAGGCGAGCTTCAGCCATGCATTTTACCGACATTTTCATTCGCCGTCCGGTGCTGGCTTCGGTCGTCAGCCTGATGATTCTGGTGCTCGGACTTCGGGCCTACAGCGTATTGCCGATCCTGCAATATCCGCGCACCGAAAACGCCATCGTCACGGTGAGCACGATCTATTACGGCGCCGATCCCGACGTCGTGGCGGGCTTCATCACCACGCCGCTGGAAAACGCCATCGCCCAGGCCAACGGCATCGATTACATGAGCTCGGTCAGCGCGACCTCGACGAGCACGATCACGGTCTATCTGCGGCTCAATTACGATGCCGACAAAGCCTTGACCGAAATCAACACCAAGATCGCTTCCGTGCTGAGCAAACTTCCGCCCGGCACGCTGCAACCGACGCTGACCGTAACCATCGGCCAGACCATCGACGCCATGTATATCGGCTTTAACAGCGACGCGCTGGCGTCGAACCAGATCACCGATTACCTCGTCCGCGTGGTGCAGCCCAAACTACAGGCGGTGCCCGGCGTGCAAACCGCCGAACTGCTCGGCTCGAAAGTGTTCGCGCTGCGCGCGTGGCTCGATCCGAAGAAGCTCGCCGCCTTCGGTCTCACTGCCACCGATGTCAGCCGGCGCTGACGTCCAACGATTACATTTCGGGCATCGGCACGACCAAAGGCCAGATGGTGCAGGTCAACCTCTCCGCCTCGACCAGCCTGCATTCCGCCGAAGAGTTTCGCAAGCTTGTGATCAAGCAGAGTCGGCGGCGCGGTCGTGCGTCTCAAAGACGTCGCCAATGTCACGCTCGGCTCCGAAGACTACGAATCCGAAGTCGGCTTCGACGGCAAGCGGGCGGTCTATATCGGCATCCAGGTCGCGCCGGCGGCCAATCTGCTCGACGTGATCCAGGGCGTGCACAAAATATTTCCGCAAATCCAGTCGCTGCTGCCGAACGGGCTGCACGGCGAGATCATCTACAACTCGACCGAGTTCGTGCACGCCGCGATCTACGAGGTGATCCGCAGCCTTGCCGAGGCGCTGGCGATCGTCACCGTCGTCGTATTCCTGTTTCTCGGCTCGATCCGCTCGTCGATCATACCGACCGTCGCCATTCCGCTGTCGCTGGTCGGCACGTTTATCGATATTGCTGGCGCTGGGTTACTCGATCAATTTGCTCACCTTGCTGGCGCTGGTGCTCGGCATCGGCCTCGTCGTCGATGACGCCATCATCGTCGTCGAAAACGTCAATCGCCATCTCGAGGAAGGCATGACGCCGATCGATGCCGCCATTACGGCGGCGCGCGAACTCGGCGGTCCGATCATTGCCATGACCGTCGTGCTTGCGGCGGTTTACGTTCCGATCGGCTTTCAGAGCGGTCTTACCGGCGCGCTGTTCTCCGAATTCGCTTTCGCGCTGATCGGCGCCGTCACCGTCTCGGGCATCGTCGCGTTGACATTGTCGCCGATGTTGTGCTCGCGGCTGCTTAAAGGCGCCCGACCATGCGCGGTGGCGGCTGGGAGGCGCGGCTGACGGCGTTCATCGATCGGCGTTTCAACCAGTTGCGCGGCCGCTACGAGAAACGGCTGCAGGCCAGCCTGAACTATGCTGCCGGTGACGCTGGTGTTCGCGCTCCTCGTGCTCGGCAGCATCTATTTCCTGTTCACTACCGCCAAGACCGAGCTGGCGCCGCAGGAGGACCAGGGCGTCGTCATCACCCAGTCGATTGCGGCGCCGAATGCGACGCTGCAGCAGCGCCAGCTTTATTCGCGCGAAGTGTATCGGATTTTCGCCAACCATCCGGAAACAGAGCACGTCTTCCAGCTCGACGTGCCGGGCGCAGTCGATCGCCGGCATGGTGTTCAAGCCCTGGGATAAGCGGGCGAAGACCACCAACGTGCTGCAGCCGATCTTGCAACAGGAACTGAACAACGTCGCCGGGGTGCGGGTCGCGGCATTTCAGCCGCCGCCGCTGCCCGGCAGTATCGGATTGCCGCTGCAATTCGTCATCGTCACGACCGAGCCGTTCGAACGCCTGAACGACATCTCGCAGCAATTCCTGCAGCAGGCGCGGCAGAGCGGCATGTTTATCTTCCTCGATTGCGATCTGAAGATCGACAATCCGCAATCGGACATCACCATCGATCGCGACAAGACGGCGCAGCTCGGGCTGAAAATGAGCGACGTCGGCGGCTCGCTCGCCGCGATGCTCGGCGGCGGCTATGTCAATTATTTCAGCATCGACGGGCGGTCGTACAAGGTCATTCCGCAGGTGCAGCAGCGCTCCCGGCTCAATCCGAATCAGCTGCTCGACTATTATATCCGCACCGCGGACGGCAGCCTGGTTCCGCTGTCGACGGTCGCTACGGTCGCGACCAAAACGGTGCCGGAATCGCTCAACCACTTTCAGCAGCTCAACAGCGCGACGATCCAGGGCGTCGCCATGCCCGGCGTCGCGCAAGGCGACGCGCTGGCCTATCTCCAGGGCTTGGCGGCGCACACGCTGCCGCAGGGCTATACCGTCGATTACGGCGGCTTGAGCCGGCAATATATTCAGGAGTCGAGCGGCTTCGTCACCACGTTCGGCTTCGCGCTGATCATCATTTTCCTGGCGCTGGCCGCGTTGTTCGAAAGTTTCCGCGATCCGGTGATTATCCTGGTGTCGGTGCCGATGTCGATTGCCGGCGCGCTGATTTTCGTCAGTCTCGGCTTCGGCGGCATGTCGCTCAACATCTATACCGAGGTCGGCCTCGTCACGCTGATGGGCCTGATCAGCAAGCACGGCATCCTGATCGTCCAGTTCGCCAATCATTTGCAGCAGGAGGGCCGCACCAAGCGCGAAGCGATCGAACAGGCCACCGGCATCCGGCTGCGCCCGATCCTGATGACGACGGCCGCGATGGTGCTCGGCGTCGTTCCGCTTGATCACCGCGACCGGCGCCGGCGCGGTATCGCGCTTTCAAATGGGTGTCGTCATCGCGTCCGGGCTTTCGATCGGCACGCTGTTCACGCTGTTCGTCGTGCCCGCCGTCTATCTGGTGTTTGCGGCGGATCATCATCCAACGCGCGTCGCCGGCTGAAGCAGGCGCATCGGCCGCACGCGGCGGCCGGAGAGTCTCGCTCTCATGCTGACTGAGCCGCGGACGAAGGGTTTCACCTCGATGCCCGGTGCTATGGGTCGGCGCCGGAATCGAATCGGAGAACGCGCGATGGAAGACTGGAGCGCCCGGCAATATCTCAAATTCGAGGATGAGCGCACCCGGCCGCCGCGCGATCTGTTGGCGCAGGTGCCGCTGCAGCGGCCGCGCCTCGTCGTCGATCTCGGCTGCGGGCCGGGCAATTCGACCGAGCTTCTGGTCGAGCGCTTTCCGCAGTCGGACATCGTCGGGCTCGATTCCTCGCCCGACATGCTGCGCAAGGCGCGCGAGCGGCTGCCGCAATGCAGTTTTGTCGAGGCCGATATCGCGACCTGGAAGCCGGAGCCGGGCACCGATCTCATCTTCGGCAATGCCGTCATGCAATGGCTGCCGGACCATCCGGCGATCATGCGCCGTCTGCTCGAAGGCATGCCGCAAGGCGGCGTGCTGGCGATCCAGATGCCCGACAATACGCGCGAGCCGGCGCTTGCGTTCCAGCGCGAAGTCGGCGAGAGCGGACCATGGAAGGACCATCCGGAGATCAAGGCCGCGCCGCGCGACGATCTGCCGCCGCCGGAGGACTATTACGATCTGCTCAAGCCGGTCTGCTCGCATATCGACATCTGGCACAGCGTCTATAATCACGTGATGGCGTCGCCGCAGGCCATCACCGAATGGTTCAAGGGCTCCTCGCTGCAGCCGTTCCTGTCGCCGCTCGACGCCGCCGCGCGCGAAAAATTCCTCGCCGCCTATACGGCAAAGATCGTCGGCGCTTACAAGCCGCGTTTCGACGGCAAGGTGCTGTTGCGATTCCCGCGGCTGTTCATCTTGGCGGTGCGATGATTACTCCCTCTCCCCATGGGGGAGAGGGCCGGGGTGAGGGGGCTCGGCCCTCTCCGTCGGAACCCCCTCACCCCAACCCTCTCCCCGAAGGGGAGAGGGAGCTCGCATGCGTGCGACTGTCTTTTATTGTCGCGATTCTGCTGTCGTGCATTCTTGACATCGCCGGCATTTGCCGACCCGGCGTTCCAAACCTGGCTGCAATCGCTGTGGCCGCAGGCGCAAGGCGCTCGGCGTTTCGCGCGCGACCTTCGACGCGGCGACACGCGGGCTTGAGCCCGACCTGACGCTGCCCGATCTGGTGCTGCCCGGCCGGCCGGAAAAGCCGCCGCCGGGCCAGCCGGAATTCGTGCAGACGCCTGCGGATTACATCAAGGAGCCGGCGATCGAGCGGCTCGCCGTGCAGGGCCGCAAGCTTTACGAGCAATATCGCGCGCCGCTCACCGCCATCGAGCGGCAATTCGGCGTGCCGCCGTCCGATCCTGCTCGCGATCTTCGGCCGCGAGACCGATTACGGCCGCGCCGCGCGATACGCATAACGCCATCCGCGTGCTGGCGACGCAGGCCTATCTCGGCAAGCGCAAGGATCAATTCCTCAACGAGTTTCTGCTGGCGCTGAAAATCCTGCAGCGGGGCCAAATCAAGCTTGCCGATATGAAAAGCTCCTGGGCCGGCGCCATGGGGCTCACGCAATTCATGCCGTCGGATTATCTGAAATATGCCGTCGATTTCGACGGCGACGGCAAAGCCGATATCTGGAATTCGGTGCCGGACGCGCTCGCGTCCGCCGCCAAGCAATTGGTCGACAAAGGCTGGCAGCCGCGGTGTGCGTTGGGCCTATGAGGTGCATCCGCCCGCCAGATGTCGATTGCACCATCGGCGTGCCGGAGAACACGCTGCCGATCGGCGATTGGCTCAAGCGCGGCTTCGTGCCGGCCTATGGCCGCGCGATGTCGGCGGCGGAGCGCGCCGAGCCGGCGTCGCTGCTGCAGCCGGCCGGCCTCTACGGTCCGTCGTTTCTCGCCACCAAAAATTATTTCGTCATCAAGGAATATAATTTTTCCGATCTCTATGTTTTGTTCGTCGGCCATCTCGGCGATCGTATTGCCGATCGCACGGCCGAAACGGCACGTTCGAGACGCCATGGGGCAAGGTCGCGCAACTGCCGACCGCCGATCTCGACCGCATGCAGCAGATCCTCACCGCGCGCGGCTATTACCACGACAAGATCGACGGCAAAGCCGGCATGCTGACCCGCGCCGCGCTCGGCGATTATCAGAAGCGCAACGGGCTCAAGGTCGATTGCTGGCCGACCGCGGCGGTGCTGCAGCAGCATGGATGAGGGCAAGTGCAGCGCGCCGGCGGACGGATTAGTCATCCCCCGGCACGGCGTCCGGCAGGCTGTCGTCATCTTCGGCGGCATAGCGCGCACGCTTTTGCTTGTGCGCTTCGTGATCGAGCCGGTGACGCCAGGATCGTTGGAGCGCTCGCCGTAACGTCCGCCGGAATGTTGCGCGGCGAATTGCGATCGCGCATGCGCGGCGGCGACTTCGCCGGGGATCGCCGACGGCTCGCAGATGTGGCGGCCGTTAGAGTGCCGCATCAGATCGACGTGAATGTGATTGTAGTGATAGACGTTGGCGCCCGGCGCCAGCACGGTGGTGAATTCGTCGCAGGCCGCCGATTGCACGTCGTGCAGAAATCCCTGCTCCTCCGGCGTGCCGTGCCAGCCATATTGCACGCTGATCTTGTGGCCGTCGGCGAGATCGAATTCGGCGACGTCGAGCGCATTGCCGAAAGCGTGCTCGGAAATATGCGCGTTCGGATCGCCGTTCATGCCGCGGCAGGAATAGGCGGAGATCTGCTTGATCTCGACGACCGGCTGGCGAAACCAGTGCAGCGCCGCCGGCTGCACCGCGCTGCTGATCCATTGATCGAGCGCGGACACGATCGGGCAGGCGAGCGTCGCCGGCGGTTGCACTTCGACCGGGCCGGCGGATGCGGTGACCATCGGAGCGCGCTCGCGGCGGCCGGCGAGCGGCGGCAGATGGTCTGCTGCGCGGCGGACGCCGGCGCGCGGCGAATCGGCCGGCGCGCCGGGACCGCCGTAATAGGGATGCGGCGGGCCGCCCGGAATGCCGATGTCGTCATCGTCGTTCGGGCGGCGGCAGTCCCGGCGGATCGAGCGACAGCGGTTGACCGGCTTGCGCTCGTGCGGAACGATCGTGCGGCGCTCGGATAAGGCGGCGTCGGCATAGGCGGACGGATTGCGGCGCACTTGCACCGGCGGCAGCGCGCTCGACTGGATCGGCTTGACGGACGCGCTTGCGAGGCTGTGGCGCCCGGCCAGCGCTGCGGCATCGCCGCGCCGGGGATCGCGCCGCGGCGGACGCAGCGCCTCGTCGTCGTAACAGAGCGGCGCGCTATCGCCCAGCGCCGAGACGCGCAATCGGATAATCGATGCCGCAGGCGCCGGCGCCGTTGATCGCCGAGATGCGCACGCGTTCCGGCGTCTCTTTCACGGCGCCGGAATTGAGACAAGCGAGCTTCCGCCTCGTGCCGCCAGGGCTCGCGCTCGGCGAGCAGGTAGTGGCTGCAGCCGGCAAGAGCGATCAGGGCGACGAGGACGAGGGAGCTGACGAGATACCAACGAACTCCGCGCGTCATGCGCGGACAATGCGAGGAATTCCGTTAAGGACTGCTCAATGATGACGCGCCCGCGACGTGGCAAGCGGTTCATTAACCATGACGCGCACCCCTTGATCCCGGCGCGCCTTTCGGGCCACATCGCGAACGGGCGGAGAGGAGGCGATCATGGAAGGCAAGGCGAAGTTTATTTTCCCAATTCTCGCCACCGGCATTCGTCGTCTTTGTCGTCAGCTGCCGTCGTGACCTTCGCGAATATCGGTTTCCGCGCCGATTTCGTGCAGCGCTGGCTGTCCGCGTTCTTCATCGGCTGGCCGGTCGCGTCGCGTTGACCGGCTTACCTTGCCTTTCCCTATGTGCGCCGCGCGACGGATCGTCGCGCTGATCGAGCGACCTGATCGAGCGGCACATGATGCTTTCCGCGCTCGATCTTGCCCGCCGCATCGAAGCCGGCGAACTCACGCCGCGCGCCGTCGTCGAGCTTTGCGCCGAGGCGATCGCGGCGCGCGAAGCGGACATCCGCGCCTTCGTCGCGCTCGATCTCGATGCGGCGCGCCGCGCGGCCGGACGATCCGCGCCTGACGTCGCTCGCCGCTGCGCGGCCTGCCGGTGGCGTTCAAGGACATTTTCGACACCGCCGATCTGCCGACGCAATACGGCTCGCCGATCTATGCCGGCTATCGGCCGCGCGCCGATGCCGCGGCCGTCGCGCATGACGCGCCGCGCCGGCGGCATCGTCATCGGCAAGACGGTGACGACCGAAATGGCCTCGCTGGTGCCGTCGGTGACGCGCAATCCGCACAATCTCGCGCATACGCCCGGCGGCTCGTCGTCGGGCTCGGCCGCCGCCGTTGCCGCCGGCATGGTGCCGATCGCGTTCGGCACGCAGACCGCGGGCTCGGTGATCCGGCCGGCGGCGTTTTGCGGCGTCGCCGGTTTCAAGCCGTCCTATCGGCTGATCCCGACGGTCGGCGTGAAGGATGTGTCCTGGCATCTCGATACCGCCGGCCTGTTCGGCGCCGGCGTCGCCGATGTCGCTTTCGCGGCGGCCGCTATTCTCGGCCGCGATCTGCGCGTCGATCGCGCCGCGCCGGCGGCGCCGCGCATCGCGCTCGTGCGCACGCATCTGTGGCCGCAGGCCAGCGCGGCGATGCAAAAGGCGGTCGAGACCGCGGCGCGCATCGCGCGAAGCCGCCGGCGCGAAAGTGACCGAGCTGACGCTGCCGCCGATCTTGGAAGAGGCCTACGCCGCGCAATATCACCATCCAGGATTACGAGAATCTTCCGCGCGCTCGCTTTCGAATACGATCGTCATCGCGAGCAGATCGACGCCAAGGCTGCGCGAGCAGCTCGATCGCGCCGCGCGCGATCTCGGCCGAGGAATACGATGCCGCGCGCCGCACCGCGAGCCGCGCGCGGCAGGTGCTCGCGGACACGATGGCGGATCACGACGTGATCCTCACGCCGTCGGCGCCCGGCGCCGCGCCGCATGGCTTCGCCTCGACCGGCAATCCGATGTTCAACCGGCTGTGGACGCTGATGGGCACGCCTTGCGTCAACGTGCCGGGCTTGAGCGAGAACGAGCTGCCGCTCGGCGTGCAGATCGTCGGCCGCTTCGGCCGCGACCGCGCCACGCTCGAAGCGGCGCTGTTTGTGGAGCAGGCGATCAAAGCACGCAAGATCGGCGGGCGTCTAGGAGGCTGCGCTCGTTATTCCGGATTGCCGCGAAGCGGCAAGTCCGAAATCCATCACTCCGCGGCGCCGGGTGGTTATGAGATTCCGGGCTCGCGCCTTCGGCGCGCCCCGGAATGACGAGATCGTCGCTATTTCCGTTGACAATAGTCCCTATTTCAGTTACGCTTGCAAAGAATCAAACCTCGTCCCGAGGGACACCGCCCGGTGAGACGCCGGGGGCGGCGGGGGCGGAGTGCGGGTGGCTCTGCGCGAGGGGGGCGGTCCGGACGGGGCCTGAAGCGCAAAACCGTGGTGGAGCGGCGGGGAGGGCGCCGCGCGCCCGAGGAGCAGGCGGTTCGCGCAAGCGGGGACCATCCTGTGGCGCGCGGGCCAGCGCCCCGAAGCGCGGGCGGGTGGTAACATCCGTTCGCGTGGCGCGGCCCACGACTTTGGCGCCTCCCGGCGCTCCAATTCCCCCCCTAGCTTTTAAGAAGGGGCGTTCTCGAAATAGCGTGGCACAACTCGGATGCAATCGCATCGCGGAACGATTGCGCTTCGTCCGTCGCTCGCGATCGTGGGGCGAGCGCTACTCCGCCGCGCTCCGCACCATCGCCACTGGATCGTAATTGAGCATCGGCGCCAGCCATTTTTCCGCCTCGGCCAGCGTCTGGCCTTTGCGCTTGGCGTAGTCGGCGACCTGATCGCGCTCGATCTTGCCGACGCCGAAATAATAGCTTTCGGGATGGCTGAAATAGAGCCCGCTCACCGACGCGCCGGGCCACAT
>CAWAPT010000002.1:0-127727 GCA_963784005.1 uncultured Alphaproteobacteria bacterium
GCCGCGCGGTCGCGGCCGCGGCGCAATACGGCAAAAGCAACATCGGCGCCGGCGTGCCGGTGAACGTCGAATATGTCTCGGCGAACCCGACCGGGCCGATGCATGTCGGCCATTGCCGCGGCGCCGTGTTCGGCGATGCCTTGGCGAGCCTGCTTGCCTTCACCGGGTTCAAGGTCACGCGCGAATACTATATTAACGACGCCGGCGCGCAGGTCGATGTACTCGCCCGCTCGGCATTTCTGCGCTATCGCGAGGCGCTCGGCGAAGCGATCGGCGCTATTCCCGAGGGGCTTTATCCCGGCGATTATCTCAAGCCTGTCGGCGTTGCGCTCGCGGCGGACTATGGCGATGCACTCAAGACGCAGCCCGAGGCGAAGTGGCTGCCGGTGGTGCGCGCCAAAACGATCGACATGATGATGGCGGCGATCCGTGCCGATCTCGCCGCGCTCAATGTCAGTCCCGATGTTTTCTATTCCGAGCGATCGCTCATTGCCGGCGGTGCCGATCGCGTCGCCGAGACCATCGCATGGCTGCGGCAGCGCGATTACGTTTATGACGGCCGTTTGCCGCCGCCGAAGGGCGCGCCGGTCGAGGACTGGGAGGATCGCGAGCAAACGCTGTTCCGCTCGACCGCCTTCGGCGACGACGTCGACCGGCCGCTCAAGAAGTCCGACGGCTCGTACACCTATTTCGCCTCCGACATCGCTTATCACCGCTCCAAATTCGAACGCGGCTTTCGCGCGCTGATCGACGTCTGGGGCGCCGACCACGGCGGCTACATCAAGCGCATGCAGGCGGCAGTCGCGGCGCTCAGCGACCGCAAGGCGGAGCTCGACGTGAAAGTCGTGCAGCTCGTCAAGCTTTGCGCGCCGGTGAACCGGTCAAGATGTCGAAGCGGGCAGGGGAATTCGTTACTTTGCGTGAAGTGGTAGAGGAGGTCGGGACCCGACGCGGTCCGCTTTATGATGCTGTTCCGCAAGAACGACGCCGTGCTCGATTTCGATCTTGCCAAAGTACGTCGAACAGTCGCGGGACAATCCGGTGTTTTACGTGCAATACGGCCACGCCCGCGCGCATTCGGTTTTTCGCAATGCGCGGGCGGCCTTTCCCGATCTGGCCGCCGACATTACGAGCTTGGCCGAAGGGGCGAATCTGGCGTCGCTTTTGGACCCGGCAGAACTGTCCTTGATGCGGCGCATCGCGCTTTATCCAAGAACCGTCGAGGCGGCGTCTGCCGCTCACGAGCCGCATCGGATAGCCTTCTATCTATTCGACTTAGCCAGCGAGTTTCACGCGCTTTGGACGCTGGGCAATGCCTCGCCACATTTACGCTTCATTATCCAGAATGATCGACAACTAACCGAGGCTCGGCTTGTGCTCGTACAAGGCGTTGCCACCGTGCTCGGGTCGGGGCTGGCGTTACTGGGGGTCGAGGCGCCAAACGAGATGCGGTAGCGTTTCCGCCGGTGACGCGTTCCTCGGACTAATTGAGCCACGGGTGAGGGGCAATCTTCGGGATACGGCTAGTCAGTATCGCGTAACGCCTGAAGGCGAATTCTATGGCCGACAACAATTACCGGTCTTATCGCAGCCGCGATCCGGCTTGCCGCGCAGCGCCGAAGCCTCCGCGCGTGGACCGCAAGACGATCCACTGGCGGAATTGGCGCGCCTGATCGGCCAGAGCGATCCGGTGCACGATGTCGCCGCGATGGACAAGAATCTGCGCTCGCGCACGATGAGGTAGCGCCCGCCGCCGGCGCCGATTGGGCTGCAGATGACGACTACGCCGAGCCGAGCGCAGCTTGCCGAGGACAATTACGACGCGCCGTGAGCCGCTACCCAGCCATATCGCGCCGACCCCCCTGCGCAGAGCCGCGATTACGGACTGCCGCCAGCCGCGCCGGCGCCGCAATTGAATGGCGCGCACGACCGATGCCAAATTACGCGGTGGCGCCGCCGCGCTATCGCGATGAGCAAATCCCACCGGAATCGCTCGACCGCCCGCTGCCGGCCTTCCTGCCGCGCTCGCGCGATGATCGATACGAATATGACGATCAGCGAATATGCCGGTTCCGGTCCGCAATACGCCTTGGAGGACGACGATGAGGAAGTCGAGCGCCGCGTCGTAGCGGCTGGTTTCGTCGTTGTAGCGGTGGTTCTCGGTTTGGCGGTGCTCGGCACCGCAGGGGCGTTTGCCTATCGCGCCATGTTTGGCGGCTCGATGCTGCCGTCGCTACCGCCGATCATCAGAGCCGACAATGGGCCGAACAAGATCATGCCGAATGCCGGCAATCTCCGACCCAGCCGATGCGAGCGACACGGGTTCGGGCGAAAAGCTCGTACCGCGCGAGGAAACGCCGGTCGACCGTTCCGCAGTCGGCGAGCGCGGCACCTCGCGTGGTCTCGACCATTCCGATTTTTCCCAATCCGACGCCAGGACCGCCGAGCGGAATGACACCCGGTGCGGCGCCGACATCTGTGGGATCTTGGCCCGCTGCCCCGATGATCCGCCGGCGCCACAAGGTCGCCCCAATATCAGCCTCAGGTCGCAAACCCCGAGTGCCGGCTGCCGCTACGCCGGCCGCAGGGCCGGGCGCGCGGGTCAATCCACACCGTTCCCATCCGGTCCGATCAAGCGGGCGGTCCCGCGACCGCCTCAGCCGCTGTCCCGCCGCCGGCTGCCGCGCAGGCTGCGCCGGTGCCTCGGGCGGTCGCTCAGCATCCGGCCAAGCCGGCGCCCACGCCAGCGCCCGTGGCCCGGGCCGGTGCCAATGCGCCACTTTCGATTGTGCCCAACCAAGGCGGTCAGACGCCAGCCGTGCCGGCCGCTCGGGCGCATCCGACGGCCCTCGCGGCGGCGAGCGCAGCGCCGAGCGCAGCCGCAGCCGGCGGCAGTTACGCGGTTCAGGTCTCGTCGCAGCGTAGCGAGGCGGACGCTCAGACCGAGTTCCGGACACTCCAAGCCAAATTTCCCAATCAGCTGGGCGGCCACAAGCCGATGGTCCGCCGCGCCGATCTTGGCGATAAGGGCATTTATTATCGCGCTTTGGTCGGGCCCTTTGCCTCCATGGAACAGGCCGCGCAGATGTGTGCGCAGCCTGAAAGCCGCGGGCGGCAGCTGCATCGTCCAGAAAGAACTAGCATCCCGCGCTTGACCCCGGCGCGCGGCGCGGGCTAAGCCTGGCGCGCAATGCGTGCTTTCATCACTGGTGTTGCGGCCCGCGCTGACCGGCCGACGAGCGGCAGTTTCTCAAAGAGGCCCAGCCGTGGGGTCTCATTCTGTTCAAGCGCAATATCGGCGATCCCGAACTCTGTCCGCCGGCTGATCGGCGAGTTTCGCGCCACGGTCGGCCGCCAGGCGCCGGTCTTGATCGACCAGGAAGGCGGCCGCGGTGCAGCGACTCGGGCCGCCGCATTGGCCGAGTTATCCGCCGGGCGCCGCCTATGGCGCGCTTTACGACCGGGATCGCAATATGGGTCTTGCCGCCGCGCGGCTTGGCGCGCGCCTGATCGCGGCCGATCTCGCACGATCTCGGCATCGATGTCGATTGCCTGCCGCTCGCGGACGTGCCGGTTGCCGGCGCCGATCCGGTGATCGGCGACCGCGCCTATGGCACCGAACCCGCCAAGGTGGCTGCCATCGCCGGCGCGGTCGCTGCCGGGCTCATGGCGAGGGCGGCGTCCTGCCGGTCCTCAAGCATATTCCCGGCCACGGCCGTGCCACCGCCGACAGCCATAAAAAGCTGCCGGTGGTGAGCACCGACCGGGCAACGCTGGAGGCCACTGATTTTGCCGCTTTCCGGCCGCTCGCGGCGCTGCCGATCGGCATGACTGCACATGTTGTGTTTACAGCGATCGACCCGGTCGCGCCGGCCACCACTTCGGTCACTATAGTGCGGGACGTGATTCGTGATTTTATTGGCTTTCGGGGCCTCTTGATGAGTGACGATATCTCCATGGGCGCATTGTCGGGCTCGCTCGGCGAGCGTACCCGGGCGGCGCTCGCGGCGGGTTGCGACGTGGTGCTCCATTGCAACGGCAAAATGCCTGAAATGCGCGAAGTGGCCGCGAATGCGCCGCTGCTTGCCGGCGAGGCCGCGCGCCGCGCCGAAGCTGCGCTGGCCGCGCCGCAAGCCGCCGCGCCGTTCGATCTGGCCGCCGCTCGACGGATTCTTCAAACTCATTGCCGGCGTCTGCGCCGCCACAGGGAACGGCATGAACGCCGAAGACGAGTTCGAAGCCGAACTTCCGGAGCGCGGCACCGACGAGCCGGCGCTGGTGGTCGATGTCGAGGGCTTCGAGGGGCCGCTCGACCTCTGCTCACGCTTGCCCGCCAGCAGAAGGTCGATCTCGCCAAGATCTCCATCCTGGCGCTGGCCGACCAATACCTCGCCTTCATCGAGGCCGCGCGCAAGATGCGGCTGGAACTCGCCGCCGACTATCTGGTGATGGCGGCGTGGCTTGCTTACCTGAAATCGCGGCTGTTGTTGCCGGAGCTGCATCCGGCCGAGGGCCTGAGCGCCGAGGACATGGCGAATGCGCTCGCGCAGCGCTTGCGGCGGCTTGAGGCGATCCGGCAAGTTGCCGAGCAATTGCTCAACCGTCCGCAACTCGGCCGTGACGTGTTCCAGCGCGGCCAGCCGGAGCCGATCGCCGAGATCAAGCACCCGCAATGGTCGGCGACGCTTTACGACCTGCTTTCGGCCTATGCCGGGCGGCGGCAGATGAAGGCGCGGTCTTTCGTGCGCGTACCCAAGCGCACAGTCTGGTCGCTTGCGGAAGCGCGCGAGGCGTTGGAACGGCTCATGGGCCAATCCATGGACTGGAGTCCGCTCGACCAATATCTCATCACCTATCTGGTCGATCCGGCAATGCAGGGCGACGGTGCTTGCTTCGAGCTTTGCCGCGGCGCTCGAACTGATCCGCGAAGGCCGCATGGAAGCACACCAGCAAGGATCTTTTACCCCGCTCTATCTGCGCAAGCGGCAAGATACGGTCGGCGGCGTGTCTGCGGAATCGGGGAATGCGTAAGAGGGAGACCGGACCTATGTCGAATGTCGCGAAGATGCGCGTGATCGTTGGCGACAAAGAGGCTCGTGCGAAAAAGCAAGCGCGCGCCGAGGAATTGCGCATCCTGGAGGCGCTGCTGTTTGCCGCCGAGGCGCCTCTCGACGAAAAGGCCTTGGCGTCGCGCCTGCCTGCGGGCACCGACCTGCAGGCGGTGCTGATGCAATTGCAGCAGGACTATGCACCGCGCGGCGTCAACCTCGTGCGCATCGCCGGCAAATGGACACTGCGTACCGCCAACGATCTCGCTTGGCTGTTGACCCATGAAGCGGTGGTCACGCGCAAACTGTCGCGCGCCGCGATCGAGACGCTCGCCATCGTGGCCTATCATCAGCCGGTCACGCGCGCGGAGGTCGAAGATATCCGCGGCGTGAGCACCTCGAAGGGCACGCTCGATGTGCTGCTGGAGACGGGCTGGATCAGGCTTCGCGGCCGGCGCAAGGCCCCTGGCCGGCCGGTGACTTATGGCACCAACGAGGCATTCCTGTCGCATTTCGGGCTCGATGCGCTGACCGATCTCCCCGGACTTGACGAGCTCAAGGGCTCCGGACTTATCGACGGTCCTATTCCGGCCGACTTTAGCGTGCCGGTTCCTTCCGACGATCCGGTGCTCCGGGACGACGAGGAGCCGCTGGGGCCGGAGGATTTGGACCTGGGCCTGGCCCCGCCCATCGAGCGCACCCAGAAATAAAGCGCGCCATTAAGCGATCAATGGCCGGAAAAAGCGGCGGCGCTGGGTTAATGGCCGCCGGCGCGGACCTGCGGCTTAGCGGCACTGCCGTTGTGCTTGTTTTTGCCGGTCCCGACGCCTAGTTTCTGGCTAAAATCGGCAGCTCGCCGCGGGCACCCGCGCCAGCGTAAGCGTTTTGGCGGACGGAGGATTTCATGGGTTCTTTGAGCATCTGGCACTGGCTGATTGTCGGTGCTGTCCTTCTGGTCGTGTTCGGCGGGCGCGGCAAGATTTCCGACATGATGGGCGATGTCGCCAAGGGCATCAAAGCCTTCAAGAAGGGCATGTCCGACGAGGAAACCGAAGCCGCGTCGAAATCCGAGGCGCCGGTCAAGACCATCGATCACCAGGCGCCTGCCGATATCAAGGCGCGCGCCAAATCCGAGAGCAAGGTCTAGCGCTCGCGGTCCTGCCGCTCTCGCGCCGATCGCGCCCGCGCGGCCGGAGAGGTATTTATGTTCGACATCAGCTGGACTGAATTCCTGCTCATCGGCGTCGTCGCGCTGGTCGTGATCGGACCGAAGGAACTGCCCGGCGTCATGCGCACGCTCGGTCAATACACGCGCAAAATCCGCAGCATGGCGGCCGACTTCCAAAACCAGTTTCAAGAAGCGATGCGCGAAGCCGAAATGACCGACCTCAAGAAGCAGGTCGACGATTTGGCGCAGGATATCAAGCAGTACGATCCGCTGAAGGACGCGCGCGCCGACATCGAAGCGATCGGCAAGGATATTAGCAAGGATCTCAGCAAGGATTTGGAAAATCCGGCGGCGGTGCCGCCGGCCACGGAGCTGCCGCGTCCCGAAGCTGCCGCGCAGCTAGCCGACCAAAGCGTCGCTGCCCCAGCCGCGGGTCCGGTCGCGCCGGAAGCGGCGGCCGAACCGGTGGCATCGGATAGCGCGGGCCGCAGCGAATGAGCCGCGAAGACGAAGAGAAGGAGATCGAGGCCACCAAGGCGCCCTTGATGGATCACTTGATCGAGCTGCGGTCGCGCCTCATCAAGGCGATCGCCGCCTTCGTCGTAGCGCTGTTTGTTTGTTTCTTTTTCGCAAGGCACATCTACAACGTGCTGACCTGGCCCTATATCTGGGTAGCCGGCGCGGAGAATTCCAAGTTCATCTATACCGGCCTGCTGGAATATTTCGTCGTCCAGCTCAAGCTCGCGATGTTCGGCGCGGTGTTCGTCGCGTTCCCGGTCATTGCTACCCAGATCTACATGTTCGTCGCACCCGGCCTCTATCGTAACGAGCGGGGCGCGTTCCTGCCTTACCTGATCGCCACGCCGATCTTCTTTCTGCTCGGTTCGGCGGTCGTCTATTTCGTGGTGTGGCCGATGGTGGCGCGCTTTTCACTCAGCATGCAGCAGATGGGCGGCCCCGGTCAGGCGACCATCGAACTGTTGCCGAAGGTCGAGGATTACCTGTCGCTGATGATGAAGCTGATCCTGGCGTTCGGCGTCGCTTTCCAGCTTCCGGTGATCCTGACCCTGCTCGGCCGCGTCGGCATCATCACCTCGGACCAGCTGCGATCGAAGCGCCGCTATTTCATCGTCATCGCCTTCGTCATCGCCGCGGTCCTCACCCCGCCCGACGTGCTGAGCCAAATGTCGCTGGCGCTGCCGCTGGTCGCCCTCTACGAGGGCTCGATCTGGTCGGTGCGGATGGTCGAAAAGCGCGCGGCGGCGGACCGCGCCACGGCTGCCGCCGCGGCCAAGCCCGCGGAGTGAAAAGGGGTATTGTGGCGTATTGATTCGTCATGCCCGGGCTTGACCCGGGCATCCACGTCTTAGGCGTTGACGCATCGAAAGACATAGATGGCCGGACAAGTCCGGCCATCACGCAGATAGAGAGCGCGCCCCGATGCACGACATCCGCTTCATCCGCGACAATCCCGACGCTTTTGACCGCGCGCTGGCGCGGCGCGGGCTTGCGCCGGATTCAAAACGGCTGATCGCGCTCGACGAGCAGCGCCGCGCCGCCATTCAAAAGCTCGAAGCCGCGCAAGCGCGCCGCAACGCCGCGTCGAAGGAGATCGGCGAGGCCAAGAAGAACAAGGACGAGGCGAAGGCCAAGGGATTGCTCGCCGAAGTCGCCGGATTCAAGGACTCGATGCCGGAAATGGAAGCGGCAGAGAAGGCGGCGAGCGAAAAGCTCAATGAGGCGCTGGCGCAAATTCCCAATCTGCCGCTCGACGACGTCCCGGACGGCAAGAGCGCGGACGATAATATCGAACATCATCGCTTTGGCGCCCGGCGCGACTACGCGTTCGCGCCCAAGCAGCATTTCGACCTTGGCGAAGCGTTTGGTCAGATGGATTTCGATACCGCGGCCAAACTCTCCGGCGCGCGCTTTGTCGTATTGAAGAAAGGCCTCGCGCGGCTGGAACGGGCGCTGGGCCAATTCATGCTCGATGTGCATACCAGCGAGCCACACAATTACGTCGAGGTGGCGCCGCCATTACTGGTTCGCGATGAAGTTATGTTCGGCACGGCGCAATTGCCAAAGTTCGAAGTCGACCAATTTCTCTCGACGACGATCGAGAAAGTTGCGGATGAGGCTGTGGATCAGGCGCTTTTAATGGCGGCGGACGGCAGTTCTAATGAGGCGCTACTTGCGAAACTAGAAATTTCGCTCCGCAAGGCTAGGTTCAGTGAACTTGTTATTGATTGGTCTTTAGAGCGCGCTCGTAAGAAGCTTGCTAACAAAGAACAGCCAGTAATGGAGGCGATGGATTCTAAACGCTGGCTCATCCCCACCGCCGAAGTTCCCCTGACAAATCTCGTCCGCGAATCCATCGTCGACGAAGCGGAACTGCCGCTGCGCTTCACCGCGTGCACGCCGTGTTTCCGCGCCGAGGCAGGTGCAGCCGGCAAGGATACCCGCGGCATGATCCGGCAGCATCAATTCACCAAGGTCGAGCTGGTCTCGATCACCACGCCGGAGCAAGCGAAGGACGAGCACGAGCGCATGCTGGCTTGCGCCGAGGAAATTTTGCGGCGGCTCGATCTGCATTATCGCGTGATGACGCTGTGTACCGGCGACATGGGTTTTGCCTCGCAAAAGACCTACGACATCGAGGTGTGGCTGCCTGGGCAAAACATGTATCGCGAGATTTCGTCCTGCTCGGCGTGCGGCGAATTCCAGGCGCGGCGCATGAACGCGCGCTATCGCGCCAAAGAGGGCCGCAATGTACGTCCTGTCCACACCCTTAACGGTTCCGGCGTCGCCGTCGGCCGCGCGCTGATCGCGGTGATGGAGACCTACCAGCAGGCCGACGGATCGATTGCCGTGCCCGATGCGCTGCAAAGCTATATGGCCGGGCTGAAGACGATCGAGAAGTGAATTTTGCGAGAAGCGAGTTTTGCGAATCCTGGTCACCAACGACGACGGCATTCATTCGCACGGTCTCGATGTCTGCGCGGAGATCGCCGATGCGTTGTCGGACGACGTATGGGTGGTCGCGCCGGAGCACGACCAGTCCGGCGTCGCGCATTCTCTGTCGCTCAACGATCCGCTGCGCTTGCGTCAGGTCGCCGACCGCCGTTACGCGGTGCGCGGTACACCGACCGATTGCGTCATCATGGGCGCGCGCCACCTGCTCGACGGCAAGCCGATCGATCTCGTTCTGTCCGGCGTCAATCGCGGCCGTAATGTCGGCGAAGACGTGATCTATTCCGGCACCGTCGCCGGCGCGATGGAGGGCGCCCTTCTCGGTATTCCCTCGATCGCGCTATCGCAATCGTATAAATCGCGCTCGAGCCAGCCGCCGTTTTGGGAAACCAGCCGCCACTATGCGCCGGATATTATCCGCAAAATCCTCGCCGAGGGCGTGCGCCAGGGTGTGCTGGTCAACGTCAATTTTCCCGATTGCCGGCCCGAGCAGATCAAGGGCATCGCGGTCGCCGCATTGGGGCGGCGGCGGCAAGAGCGGCTCAATATCGACAAGCGCATCGACGGCCGCGGTAATCCCTATTACTGGATCGCCTATGCCCGGCTCAATGCGGTCACGGCGGAGCACGGCACCGACATCGCCGCGTTGGACGACCAACGCATCGCGGTCACGCCGTTGCGGATCGATATTACCGATGAGCCGAGCATGACGCGGCTTGCCGCGCTGTTTCCCAAAGAAAATTAGGGTCCGGTTTTTGCCGCGGCCTGTTTGATGGCTTTCGCCAATGCTTCGGACTGGAATGGCTTCTGCAGCGTCGGACTGTCGCGATACGGTTCCGGCACGCCTTGCCGGCCGAAGCCGCTTGCGAATACGAACGGCAGCCCGCGCCCGGCTAAAATTTCGACCACCGGCGTAACCGGCTTGCCGTGGAGGTTGACGTCGAGAATGGCAATATCGAACTCGGCCTCTTTGGCCAGGGTCACCGCGTCCTCGATCCGGCCGGCTTCCGCTGCCACGCTATGGCCGAGATCGGTCAGCATGCTTTCGAGCAGCATGCGGATCATCGCTTCGTCCTCGACCACCAGGACGCGCTTGCCCGCGACAGTTTTTCGGCCCGTCCTGTTTTCATCCAGTCCCCGTGCCTGCGCCAAACCGCTCGAACGCCAAATTCGTTCCCGGGCCGCTATATTTTTGTCTGCCGCACCGCCGACGCAGTATAAGACGGTCCTATACCGCGTGGTAGAAAGCGGCGCAATCGGATCATAAGCGAGGTCACGGTGGCCGCGGTTCCAGCAGCCGACGATATCGAGCGGATGGAGTTTCAGCTTACGCTGCGCCGGCGCGGTATCAGCGATCAGGCCGTGCTGCGCGCCATGGACGAGGTGCCGCGCGAATATTTCGTAGCCTCGGGCTTCGCCGAAAGCGCCTATGCCGACCAGGCGCTTCCGATCGCCTGCGGCCAGACGATAAGCCAGCCCTACGTCGTCGCCTATATGACCGAACAGCTCGATCTTAAGCCGCAGCACCGCGTGCTCGAAATCGGCACCGGCTCAGGCTACCAGGCGGCGATTCTGTCGCGCCTCGCCGGCGAGGTGGTCAGCATCGAGCGCTATCGGACGCTGGCCGATGCCGCGCGCGAGCGGCTCAAGACGCTGGGTTTCACCAACGTAACCGTTCATGCCGGCGATGGGACGGCGGGCGCGCCGGATTTGGCGCCATTCGACCGGATCATGGTTACTGCCGCCGCCGAAGAGGTCCCGCAAGCGCTCGTGGCTCAACTCGCCCCGGATGGCAAGATGGTGGTGCCGGTCGGTTCCCGCAACGGCGCGCAATACATCGTCAAACTGACCAAACAGCAAAATGGCGGGTTAACCCGCGAAGATCTTATTGCCGTGCGATTTGTGCCGCTGTTGCCGGGTCAAGCGCGCGAACTGTGACCGCGAAAACACATAACAAACTATAGCGAATAAACGCAACGGCACTTAAAGCCCTGTTTACTCCAACGGTGTTTAGTCGCTCGTCCGCTTCTAGTTGCGTGCGAGTGAGTAACCATGTGCGTATCGCCTCGGTCGGCCATGTGGCCGCAGCTGGTTGCCATTTCGTTAATCGGATTAGGTCTGGCCAGCTGTAGCGCCGATTCAGGCCGCTTTGGCGAAGGTTTCGGCTCCAGCGCCCCGCAATGCCTCGCACAGCGACGTCACCGGTTCGATTCCGCAGACCGCGCCTGCAAGCCACATCGCAAGCCAGCCGATGCCGCATCTGGCCAGTGCCGATGACGGCATGTCGGGTGGCGGACGCGGCATGGGCTCCTACCAGTCCGGCAATACCGAGGTTACCGGCTCGATCGCGGCGCCGCCGCCACCTCCGCCGACCCGGACGTGGGAGGGCGGGACGCCGATCGTGGTCGGCCCCGACCAAACCCTCGACATGATCGCGCATGAACATGGCGTGCCGGTCGCCGCCCTTATGCAAGCCAACAACATTTCGAGCCCGGCAGCGGTGTATCCGGGTCAGCATCTGGTCATTCCGCGTTATCGCTCGTCCGCGGCGGCGCCGATGGCGCCGGCTACTCGAATCGCTGCAACGCCGCCGGCGCCCGCGCCTGGCGCTCAGCCGAGATTTGCGCTCACGGCGCCCGCGGGCACCCATGTCGTGGCGCCGGGTGAGACGCTCAACAGCATCGCGCGGCTTTACGGCAAGCCGGTCATCGTTATCGCCAAAGCCAACAATCTGCCGTTGGACACGCGTGTGAGGGTCGGCGACCGCCTCGTCATTCCGGAGATGCGGGAAACGGCGCGCTCTTCGCCGGTCGCTCCGCGCGCTGAAATGCCGGCCGCCCAGCCCGTCGGTAATGTCGCGAGCGCGGATTCGCCGAGTGCAGCGCGCATCGCCGAGCCGGTCGCGCCGCCGCCTGCGGCGCAAGACCCGGTCAAGGCCGCGGAGCCGATCGGCAGCTTGCCGAGTTTCCGCTGGCCGGTGCGCGGCCGCATCATCGCGGCTTTCGGTCCGAAGCCCAACGGCTTGCAGAACGACGGCATCAATCTGGCGGTGCCCGAAGGCACGCCGATCAAGGCGGCCGACGACGGCGTCGTCGCCTATGCCGGCAACGAGCTCAAGGGTTACGGCAATCTGGTGCTGGTGCGCCACGCCAACGGCTTCGTGACGGCCTACGCGCATGCCAGCGAAATCCTGGTCAAGCGCGGCGACCCGTCAAACGCGGCGAAGTGATCGCGCATTCCGGCCAGACCGGCAACGTCACTTCGCCGCAACTGCACTTTGAGATCCGCAAAGGTTCGACGCCGGTCGACCCGGCGCAATATCTCAGTGGGGCGTAGCCGTCATTTTCGCCGCGCGGCAAGCGCGGCGGGTCAGCCGGCCGTTTTCACGCCCAGTCTGCCAGCCAAATCCTGCACGTATTGCCACGCCACGCGTCCCGAACGCGCGCCGCGCGTCGTCGCCCATTCGAGCGCTTCGCGGCGCAACTCATCGCCGCCAAACGGCACGCGGTAATGCGCGACATAGGCGTCGACCATGGCGAGGTATTCGTCCTGGCTGCAACGATGAAAGCCAAGCCACAAGCCGAAGCGGTCGGATAACGAAACCTTTTCCTCCACCGCCTCGCCGGGGTTGATCGCGGTCGACCGCTCGTTCTCCATCATATCGCGCGCCAAGAGATGGCGGCGGTTCGACGTGGCATAGAAGATGACATTTTCGGGCCGGCCCTCGATGCCGCCCTCGAGCATGGTCTTGAGCGATTTGTAGGACGTGTCTTCGGCGTCGAACGACAGATCGTCGCAAAAGACGATGAAGCGCTGCCGGGCGTTGCGCAATAGAGCCATCAGCTCCGGCAGCGACTCGATATCCTCGCGGTGAATTTCGATGAGCTTGAGCCCGGCGGCAGGATGTGCGGCGCCGATTGCGGCATGAGCCGCTTTGACCAGCGAGGATTTGCCCATGCCGCGCGCGCCCCATAGCAGCGCATTATTCGCCGGCAGGCCGCGGGCAAAGCGCTCGGTATTCTCAACCAAAAGATCGCGCACCCGCTCGATGCCCTTGAGCAGCGACATGTCGACCCGGTTGACGCGGTGGACCGCGGCGAGCTTGCGGCCATCGGGCTGCCAGACGAAGGCTTCGGCGGCGGCAAAGTTGGATTCCGAAGGAACGGGCGGGGCGAGGCGTTCCAGCGCGACGGCGATCCGCGCCAGAAGCTCAGCGCTACCGTCCTGCGGCGCGCGCCCGTGCGCCGCGCGGGCGACCTTTTTGGCCGCTTTTTTGATGGAATGCGCAGGCGATTTGGCCATGATTGGACCGGGTTGCGGCCTTTCCCTTAGCGGGGCCGGGGTAGGCTCGCAAGCGCATCCGCAATCGAGCGCGGCGTTGCAATTGGGCCAACGGCAGCTATAGTCCGCGCCGATTTTGCGCGCACAAACGGCCCCTCATCCCTGGGCGGCGCGTCTCACCGGTCCCCGGAGGATCAATGTTCATTACGCCCGCGTTTGCGCAAGCCGGCATGTTCGGCGGCGAAAATGGCGGCATGATTTTGCAATTCATGCCGCTCATTCTGATCATCGTGATCATGTACTTTCTGGTGCTGCGCCCGCAGCAGCAAAAGGTCAAACAGCATCAGGCGATGGTCAAGGCGCTGCGGCGGGGCGATACCGTCATCACCAATGGCGGCGTCATCGCCAAGGTCACCAAGGTGGTGGACGACGACCAGATCGAGGTCGAGATCGCCGACGGCGTGCGGGTGCGGCAGATGCGCTCCATGGTGAACGAAGTGCGGGCCAAGGGCGAGCCGGTGAAGGACGACAGCGCGAGCTGATCGCGCCCCTTCTTTTTCTGCGCCGCTAGCGGGGAGGGAAGGAGGCGGACGGAGCAGCGGCGCAACGAGGAAATTCGAAGTCCATGTTGTTTTTCACGCGGTGGAAGGCGGCGGCTATTTTGCTCACGGCGCTCGCCGTGTGCCTGTGCGCGGTGCCGAATTTCTTCCGCGAGAGCACGGTCAAGACCTGGCCGTCCTGGGCGCAGCGGCACGTCGTGCTCGGCCTCGATCTGCAAGGCGGCTCGCATCTGCTTGCTCGAGGTCGATTCCGGCGCGGTGCGAAAGGAGCAATTGCAATCCATCGACGACGACGTGTTGCGCGTGCTGCGTCAGGCGCGCATTCCATTCACCGGCCGCGCCGTTCGCGGCAACACCGTGGAAGTGCACATCACCCGCGACACCGACGACGATACCGCGCTCGACCAAGCTGCGCGAGCTGTCGCAGCCGGTATCCGGCTTTGCCGGCACCACGGGACAGCGCAATATCGACATCAGCGCGAACGGCGGCACGATTACGCTGACGCCGACCGATCCGGCGATCACCGAGCGGGTCCGCCAGGCGGTCGATCAATCGATCCAGATCATCGAGCGGCGCGTCAACGAGCTTGGCCTGGTCGAGCCGACCATCCAGCGCGAGGGTACCGATCGCATTCTGGTGCAGGTGCCGGGGCTGCAGGATCCGTCGCGGCTGAAGGAGATTTTGGGCAAGACCGCCAAGCTCGACTTCCGCATGGTCGATCTGTCGATGACCGCGGAGCAGGCCGCGCAGGCCCATCCTACCGATTCGGAAATTCTCGAGGGCGAAACGCCGGGCCAAAGCTATCTCATCGAAAAGCGCGTGCTGGTGTCGGGCGCCGATCTCACCGACGCGCAGCCGGGCTTCGACCAGCGCACCAATGAGCCGATCGTCAGCTTCCGCTTCAACTCGTCGGGCGCGCGCAAATTCGCCGAGGCGACGCAGGCCAATGTCGGCAAGCCCTTCGCCATCGTGCTCGACAACAAGGTGATCTCGGCGCCGGTGATCCGCGAGCCGATCCTCGGCGGATCCGGGCAGATTTCCGGCAGTTTCACCGTGCAGTAGGCCAACGATCTTGCCATCCTGTTGCGCGCCGGCGCGCTGCCGGCGCCGCTCACCATCATCGAGGAGCGCACGGTCGGGCCGGGCCTCGGCCAGGATTCGATCAATGCCGGCGAGCACGCCGCCTATGCCGGCGCGGCGCTGGTCATCATCTTCATGTTCGTGACCTACGGATTGTTCGGGCTGTTCGCCAATATCGCGGTCGCCATCAACGTCGCCATGATTTTCGGCGTGCTGTCGCTGTTAAGCGCGACGCTGACGCTTCCCGGCATTGCCGGCATCGTGCTCACGGTCGGCATTGCGGTGGATTCGAACGTGTTGATCTACGAGCGCATCCGCGAGGAAGTGCGCGCCGGCCGCACCGCGATCAATGCCATCGACGCCGGGTTTATCTCGCGCGCTTGCCACCATCCTCGACTCCAACATCACCACCTTCATCGCCGCCGCGGTCCTGTTCTATATCGGCACCGGACCGGTGCGCGGTTTCGCCGTGACGCTCGGCGTCGGCATCATCACGACCCTGTTCACCGCCTTCACGCTGACCCGGCTGATCGTGGCCTATTGGGTCCGCATGTGGCGGCCGCGCGCGGTGCCCATCTGAGCGCCATGTTCAAGTTCAATAAGCCTGTTTGAAAGAAATCCCGTGCGCCTGCTTCGCATCGTTCCCGACGACACCAAATTCGATTTCATGCGCTTCCGGCGCATCAGCTTTCCGATATCGGCAATGCTGTCGATCGCGGCGATCGCGCTGTACTTCTTTCACGGGCTGAATTTCGGCATCGATTTCGTCGGCGGCACGCTGATGGAGGTGCAGACCAAGGCCGGCCCCGCCGATCTTGCCAAGATGCGCGCGACCATCGGCGCGCTGCAGCTCGGCGATTTCCAGCTGCAGCAATTCGGCGCGCCGAACGACGTGCTGATCCGCATCTCGGAGCAGCCCGGCGGCGACGAGGCGCAACAGGCGGCGGTGCAGAAGGTCCGCGACGCGCTCGGCGACGAGGTGGATTACCGGCGCGTCGAGGTGGTGGGGCCGAGCGTTTCCACCGAGCTTCTGGCCTACGGCACCATCGGCCTCGTGCTCGCGATCCTGGCGATCCTGATCTATCTATGGTTCCGCTTCGAATGGCAGTTCGCGCTCGGCGCCATGATCGCCAACGTGCACGATCTGGTGCTCACCGTCGGCTTCATGTCGCTCACCCATATCGACTTCGATCTCACCAGCATCGCGGCGCTGCTCACCATTCTCGGCTATTCGCTCAACGACACGGTGGTGATCTACGACCGCATCCGCGAAATGCTGCGCCGCTATAAGCGCATGCCGATGCCCGATCTGCTCAACGTGTCGGTCAATGCCACGCTGTCGCGCTCGATCGTCACCCATCTGACGGTGGCGATGTCGCTGTTGGCGTTGCTGCTGTTCGGCGGCCAGGCGATCCACAGCTTCACCGCGACCATGATGTTCGGCGTCGTGCTGGTCGGCACCTATACGTCGGTGTTCATCGCCTCGCCGATCCTGATCTATCTCGGCGTCGGCTCCGGCCGCATGGGCGGGCCGGAAGAGCCGCCGAAGCACCGCCCGCCGCCGCCGACCGGCGCGACGCGGCCCGTCGCGACCCGCCGGCACTCGCGCAGCGCCGCGAGCCCGCCGCTAGTGGACGAAGCGCCGCATCTGCCGCGCCAGGCGCTGATCGATGCCCATGGCGGCGGCGGCTTCCGCTTCGCCGGCATGTCGCATCGCGGCTCGCTGCTGTGCCTGCCGGACGGCATCTGGGCGTGGCCGGTCGCGGCGCCGGCGCGCGCTGACCGACGAGATCGCTGGCGCAGGTCTTCGCCCGCGCCGAGCAATCTGGATTTCTTTATCCTCGGCACCGGCGCTGCGCCCTGGATCATGCCGCGAGCGGTTGCGGGCGCGGTTTCGCGACGCTCACATTTCGGTCGACGCCATGACCACCGGCGCCGGCGGTGCGCACCTATAACGTGATGCTGATGGAGGGCCGCCGCGTCGGCGCCGGCCTGATCGCGATCGAATGATGATAGGCTCGGCGTCATGCAGGATGCGTTCGCCTATTGCGCCGAGCTGGTCCGCGACCGCCGATCGCGACCGCTTTCTCGCCTCGCTGTTCGCGCCGGCGGAACATCGCGGCGCGCTGCATGCGCTCTATGCTTTCAACGTCGAGATCGCGCGCGTGCGCGAGGTGGCGCGCGAGCCGCTGCCCGGCGAAATCCGGCTGCAATGGTGGAGCGAGGTGGTCGACGGCGAGCGCGGCCGGGGAGGCGGCCGCCAATCCGGTCGCGGCCGCGCTGCTTGACCACGATCGAGCGCTATCGGCTCGCGGCGGCCAAGCGCTGACGGCGCTGATCGACGCGCGCCGCTTCGATCTCTACGACGATCCGATGGCGACGGCTCGCCGATCTTGAAGACTATGCACGGCAAGACATCCTCGGCGCTGCATCGCGCTTGCGGCGCAAATTCTCGGCGCCGACGCGGAGGCGGCACGGTCGCAGACCCGCCGGAATGGCCTACGCGATCGCCGGCCTGATCCGCGCATTCCCGCTTCACGCCGCGCGCCGTCAGCTCTATGTGCCGGTCGAACTGCTTGAGCGGCATCAGGGTCGAGCCGCAGGACGATATTCGCCGGCCGATCCTCGACAGGTCTAACGCGGCGCTCGCCGAATTGCGAGACGTCGCGCGCCGCCATCTTGCCGCGGCGCACGAGGCGCATAGCGACGCTGCCGCGACGACGCATTGCCGGCGTTTCTGCCGGTCGCGCTGGTGCGGCCGTCGCTCGACCGCTTGGAGCGCTGCGACCCCTTCGCGCCCGCCGAAATCTCGCCGTGGCGGCGGCAATGGCTGATCTGGCGCGCGGCGCGCAATCCGGCGCGGATCGCCGGCGTGAGCAGTTGCGACTCAGAACGCGAAGCGGTCGCGCAGATTGCGCCGCTCCGGAGACGATGCGGCCGACGATGCGCGCGCTCGGCGTCGGTCTTGATCAGCGGCTCGATCAGGTCGAGCTGGTTCATCGCCACGAGTTCGAGAATTTCGCTGCGCACTTCGCCTTGCGCATCGCGCGGCAAGGCATCGACGACTTGCAGATGCTCGGGCCTGTGCGCGCCGAGGAAATCGAGCAGCTCGCGGTCGCTCGGCGCTGCCTTCGACAAAGGCATAGAGGCCGGTGCCGGCGCGGCGGTCGGGAAACGGCACGATCGGCGACGTCGCGGACCTGCGGATGCGTGCGCAGCCGCGCGGCGATCTCCGGCGCCTCGCGGACAAAGCGCAGGCCGCGGCCCTCGCGGTCGGTGAAATTCGAGTCCGCGCGTGATCGCGTAATAGACCTTTTTGCCGGTCGCCATCCAGGCCCGGGTGATGAAGCTCTTGCGCGCCAGCACGCGGCGTTCGGCGGCGGTGAGCGCGCTCGGGCGCGTAGCGGCGCTTGTGCTTGAGCAGATGCCGCAAATCCTCGTAGCGCGCGAGGCGGAACAGCACGCTGCGGCGGCGGAAGCAGGCGGCGAGCTGGAAATCGGTGAGATAGGCGCGGCCGCCGCGCGTAGAGCCAGTTCTGCTCCTTGGCGAGATCGTTGTGGGCTAATGCCGGCGCGATGCAGCGTGCGCAACGCCGCCTTGGCGGAACGGAAATAGCCGGCGTCGCCATGCGGTTTGGCGATATGCAGCGGCACGCCGTCGATCCAGCCGCGCACCAGCGACGCGGCGTCCGGCAAACAGCAGCGGCGGCGCGATGCCGAGCGGCCCGGCGCGTGGCAAGCGCGCGGCGCTCGCGCCGGAACAGCACGAGCGCCAGCGACGCGGCTCCACCACGGCACCTCGTCGAGCCGGCGCAGCACCGCGTCGACCTCGCCGCCTCGGTGCGAAAGCGGCCGCGCTCGATGGTGGAAAACACGTCGCGCTTGAGCACGACGCCGCTGTGCCAGCGGCCCGCCGAGTTCCGCCGGGTATTCGTCGCCTTCGACCATGCGCATGCCGTCTAGCACAACACCGGCTAATCACTCGGCGGCATGCGGCAGCGGCCGCCGGCGCATCCAGGCGCTCGAGGTCGGCCAGCGCGCGTGCGCACAGCTGCGCGTTTCTGGCCGACTTCCTCGGGCCCAGCGCCGCCGTCGGCGTCCGGCCTGCACGCTCCGCGGCGGTTCGTGCCGAGCGGCGGGAACAGGCCGAAATTGACGTTCATCGGCTGAAACGAGCGCGGGCCGGCATCGATGGTCTCGATATGGCCGCCGGTGATGTGGCCGAGGAGCGCGCCGTGCGCGGTGGTCGGCGGCGGCAGCAGCGGCGTCTCGCCGAGCCGTTCCGCCGCGGCGAAGCGGCCGGCCAGAAGCCCGATGGCCGCCGACTTCGACATAGCCTTCGCAGCCGGTGATCTGGCCGGCAAAGCGCAGCCGCGGCATCGCCTTGAGCCGCAGCGTCGCGTCGAGCAGCTTCGGCGAATTGAGGAAGGTGTTGCGGTGCAGGCCGCCGAGCCGCGCGAATTCGGCCTTGGCGAGGCCCGGGAATGGTGCGGAAAATGCGCACCTGCTCGCCGTGTTTCAGCTTGGTCTGGAAGCCGACCATGTTGAACAGCGTGCCGAGCTTGTTGTCCTGGCGCAGTTGCACCACGGCATAGGGTTTGTGTCTGCGGCTGATGCGCGATCGGTGAGGCCGAACGGCTTCATCGGGCCGTGGCGCAGCGTTTCGCGGCCGCGCTCGGCCATGACTTCGATCGGCAGGCAGCCGTCGAAATAGGGCGTCGCCGCTTCGAAATCGCGGAATGCGGTCTTCTCGCCGGCGAGCAGCGCATCGATGAAGGCGTCGTATTGCGCGCGCGTCAGCGGGCAATTGATGTAGTCGGCGCCGGAGCCGCCGGGTCCGGCCTTGTCGTAGCGCGACTGAAACCAGGCGACGTCGAAATCGATCGAAGTCGCGATGGACGATCGGCGCGATGGCGTCGAAGAACGCCAGCGCGTCTTCGCCGGTCAGCGCGCGGATCGTTTCGGCCAAGCGCGGCGAGGTGAGGGGGCCGGTGGCGACGATGACGCTGTCCCACTCCGCCGGCGGCTGCGGCGATTTCCTCGCGGTCGATCTCGACCAGCGGCTCGGCTTCGAGCGCCGCGGTGATCGCGGCGGCGAAGCCGTCGCGATCGACCGCAAGCGCGCCGCCGGCCGGCAGCTTGTGGAGATCGGCGGCGCGCATCACCAGCGAGCCGAGCCGGCGCATCTCGGCATGCAGCAGGCCGATGGCGCTGCCCTCGGCGTCGTCGGAGCGGAACGAGTTCGAGCAGACCAGCTCGGCGAATTGTCCGGTCTTGTGCGCGGCGGTCGCGCGCTGCGGCCGCATTTCGTGCAGCACCACCGGCACGCCGCGGCGCGCAAGCTGCCAGGCGGCCTCGGAACCGGCGAGGCCGCCGCCGATGACATGAACCGGCTGCAATGAGTGCATCACACCGCCGAAATTAAGCGCGCCAGCTGGCCGGACAGCGGGCAATGCGGGCCGTCCGCGAGCTGCCGTGATTGGCTGCGAAAGCGGCGGTTGGCTGCTATAGCCGTCTGGTATACTGCAGTCGCCGCATTCATTGTGGCCGTGCCGAGGTCCTGCCTATGTCCGTTGACGCCGACACCGTCCGCCGTGTTGCGCATCTCGCGCGCATTGCCGTCGCGGAGGACGAGGTGGAGAATCTGCGCGGCGAACTCAACGCCATCCTGGCCTTCGTCGAGCAGCTCGCGGAGGCGAATGTCGAGGGCGTCGAGCCGATGACGTCGGTGACGCCGATGGCGATGAAGATGCGCGAGGACAAGGTGACCGACGGCGGCATCGCCGATGACATCATCGCCAATGCGCCGGCGCATGAGGATCATTTTTCCTCGTGCCCAAAGTGGTGGAATAGATGTGCCTCGCCTGTGAACAAGACGCGATCTGGCTCGCTTATCTCGAAAGCCAGGGTCTGCTGACGCCTGACGATCCGGCGGCCGTCGACGCGCTGTTTTCGGCGTTTCCGGTGCAGCCGCTGCCGGTGCAGCCTGATTGGGACGAGCCGACGCCTGAAGCGCCGCGCGAAGGCCGCGCGAAAGCGGCGGCTAACAATCCGTTTTCCTGCGACGATCCGACGGCCGGATGACCGATCTCACCTCGCTCACGTTGGCGCAGGCGCGTGACGCGCTGCGCAGAAAGGAATTTTCCGCGACCGAACTTGCCGACGCGCATCTCGCCGCCGATGCGAAAGCGCGCGCGCTCAATGCCTTCGTGCTGGAAACGCCGGATCGCGCCCGCGACATGGCGCGCGCCTCCGACGCGCGGCTGGCAAAAGGCGAGGGCGGCCCGCTCGAAGGACTGCCGCTCGGCATCAAGGATTTGTTCTGCACCGCCGGCGTGCGCACGACGGCGTGCTCGCACATTCTGGAAAATTTCGTTCCGACCTACGAGTTGACCGTCACCGCCAATCTGTGGCGCGACGGCGCGGTGCTGCTCGGCAAGCTCAACAACGACGAATTCGCCATGGGCTCGTCGAACGAGACGTCGTATTTCGGCCCGGTCGTCTCGCCATGGCGGCGGCGCGGCTCGGACGCCAAGCTCGTGCCCGGCGGCTCGTCCGGCGGTTCGGCGGCGGCGGTCGCGGCGGATCTGTGCGCCGGCGCCACCGGCACCGATACCGGCGGCTCGATCCGCCAGCCGGCGGCGTTTTGCGGCATCGTCGGACTGAAGCCGACCTACGGCCGCTGCTCGCGCTGGGGCATCGTGGCGTTTGCGTCGTCGCTCGATCAGGCCGGGCCGTTCGCGCGCACGGTGCGCGACTGCGCCATCCTGTTGCGCTCGATGGCCGGCCACGATCCGAAGGACACGACCTGCGTCGACCTTCCGGTGCCCGATTACGAGAAGGCCGTCGGCGCCTCGGTCAAAGGCATGCGCATCGGCATTCCGAAGGAATACCGGATGCCGGGCATGGCTGCGGAAATCGAGACGCTGTGGCAAGCGGGCGCGCAATGGCTCAAAGATGCCGGCGCCGAAATGGTCGATATTTCGCTGCCGCATGACCAAATACGCGCTGCCGGCCTATTACATCGTGGCGCCGGCCGAAGCGTCGTCCAATCTCGCCCGCTACGATGGCGTGCGCTACGGCCTGCGCGTTCCCGGCCGCGATGTGATCGACATGTACGAACACACCCGCGCGGCCGGCTTCGGCAAAGAAGTGCGCCGGCGCATCATGATCGGCACTTATGTGCTCTCCGCCGGCTATTACGATGCCTATTACCTGCGAGCGCAGAAGGTGCGCACGCTGATCAAGCGCGATTTCGAAAAGTGCTTTGCCGACGGCATTCACGCCATCCTGACGCCGACGACGCCGTCCGCTGCTTTTGCCATCGGCGAAAAAGGCCGCGCCGATCCGATCGAGATGTATCTCAACGACGTTTTCACAGTGACGGTGAACATGGCCGGGCTGCCGGGGATTTCCGTGCCGAGCGGCCTCGACGCGCAGGGCCTGCCGCTTGGCTTGCAGCTGATCGGCCGGCCGTTTGCGGAAGAGACGCTGTTTGCGCTCGGCGCCGTGATCGAGCAGGCGGCCGGTTATTTCGCTCCGGACCGGTGGTGGTAAGGAAGCAGGGCTTGTCTCTCTTACACTACTTAGTGTAGGTTAGATATTACTTAATGTGACAAGCTGGCGCAGTTCCATGGGCAAATACACGCCGTTGGCAGATTACCTCCGCAAACAGCGGACGACGCGCGTTCCAATGACGTTCGCCGAGATTGAACGCGTGATCGGCGCAAAACTCCCCAACTCGCAGCGCTATCCGGCTTGGTGGAGCAACAACCGCTGGAACAACGTGATGACTCAGGTATGGCTCGACGCCGGTTTCAAAACTGAGCAGGTTGATGTCGAGGCGCGCAAGTTGGTCTTTTGCAGAGTTAAATCGCAGTCCAATCCAGAACAGTCGGTCCCGTCCTCAATGGGCGGTTCCGGCCCTCATCCTCTTATCGGATGGATGAAGGGTACGGTATGGATCGCGCCAGGCGTTGACCTCACAGAGCCGGCCGACCCCGAGTGGGGCGAGCGAGCATGGGGAAGCAAAGGATAGTATGTCGCTCCTGCTCGACACCTGCGCGGCGATCTGGCTGACAAATCTCGATCCGGTCTCAGATGAAGCAGTCTCAGCATTACGAGAGACGCGCGAAAGCGGCAAATACGTTTACGTATCCCCGATCACGGCATGGGAAATGGGACTTCTGACCGCGCGCGGACGGGTCCGTCTGCTGATGACAGCGCAGCGCTGGTTTGAGCGCTTGTTGGAAGCGCCTGGCCTACAGCTTAGCGATATGCCGCCAGATATCTTGATCGCCTCCTCGTTCTTGCCTGGAAGTCCGCCAGCTGATCCCGCGGATCAAAATCATCGCCGCGACCGCGCGCGAATACGATTACACGCTCCTAACACGTGATCGGCCGTTACTGGACTACGCCGAGCAGGGCCACATTCGGGCAATCCGCTGTTGAGTTTTCTCCTCCGGCCAGTCACGCGCCGCTCGCTTGCGCTACTTTGGGCGCCGGCCGATCCATCGGCGCCGATGGATCCACTGTTACGCTTCGGCTTCGCGGCAGCGCTTCCGGATGTTCGCGCTGAAGAAAGCCGATCAGCTTCTCGCGCACATCGGCGCATAGATTGGACGTGTCGCCTGCCGAATCGGCGCTCAACAGAACGCGCACTTCGATGGCTTGCGCGCTGGTATTGGTGACCTGCACGTTGATCACCTTGCCGCTCCACTGCTTCGATTGCGCGACAATTTCGACGGCCTTCTGGCGGATGCGATCGATCGGAGCAGCATAGTCGAGATAGAGCAGCACCGTGCCCATATTGGCCGCCGCCTGGCGCGTCCAATTGTAGAACGGCTGCTGGATGAAAAAGTTGAGCGGCACGATCAGCCGCCGCAAATCCCACAATCGGATCACCACATAGGTTGCGGTGATTTCCTCGACCCAGCCATATTCGTTCTGGACCGTGACGGCATCTTCGAGCCGGATCGGCTGCGTTACAGCGAGTTGAACGCCGGCAATGAGGTTGCTCAGAACCGGCTGCGCCGCGAGACCGAAGATGACGCCGGCAGCTCCAGCGGATGCAAAGAGACTCACGCCATATTGCCGCACGGCGTCAAAGGTCATCAGGGCAAAGCCCAGCGTGACCAGAACGATAACGGTATCGAACACGCGCACCATAACGCGCACCTGAGTGACGTGCTTTCGCGCCAAGAGATTATCGTCGATGTCGATACGGAAATTGAGGAGGTAAAGATTGGCGGCGATGTGCAGCACGGTGAGGGCGACCCAGCCGAACATGCAGATGGTCGTCAGCCCTAGAACCCGCGCGACCACGGCTGTGGCGTCGGGACCAAGCGGTGCGGTTGGCAACGCGATGGCGAGCGCGAGGAGCAGAAGCCCCAGCCGGGTCGGATTTTTGGTCGCTTCGATAACCGTCCGCAGATAGGGCCGCCGGCCGCGAAGCAGCCGGTGCAGCCGCCATGAGCGCGGCGGCGTGAATCAGCCACGCCACGATGACCGCGCTGATCAGCAGCATGAAAGATACGGCCCAGGCCGGCGCGAAGGAGAGTGCGCTCTCTTAAATCACTCAACTTCGATTGAAGGTTTTGCGATATATCTTGCCACATGAATATAACTGAAAACGCTTGAGAGGCGGCCGGTTTCATCCGGTTCCACCCTGGACAGGACGTGAGCGAGGTGGCATCAAGGCGCCAATCCATACGCATCGATCAGACAGGTCACGCGATGAAAATTTTCCTGCTGCGCATGTTCACCTGGTGGAACGGCCAGACTTTCGGCACGCAGTGGTGGACATGGCTCTATGGCGAATTCGTCGGCGACGACGAATTCGGCAATCGCTATTACCGGACCAAGGGCGGCAAGATCGATCCGACGCTCGGCTTCGAGCGGCGCTGGGTGATTTATAGCGGCGTTGCCGAGGCCTCCATGGTGCCGCCGAGCTGGCACGGCTGGCTGCATCACACCGTCGATGTGCCGCCGACGCAGGAAAAGGTGAGAGCCGTATCCTTGGGAGAAGCCGCATCTGCCGAATCTGACCGGCACGCCGGCCGCGTATCGTCCGAGCGGATCGACACTGGCGCAGGGCCGCCGCCCAAAGGCGACCGGCGACTACAAGGCGTGGGGTCCAGGCGATCAGTAGTCAGGGATCAGGCATCAGCGGGTGACTTCGAGCCCTGATACCGACTGATCCCTGGTTTTGCCTTATTCGACATGTTAACGGGTCAGAGCGCAAACACGCGCCTCCAACTTCACCGCGCCAAGAATTCATGGTCCGAATCGCCGCATTTTTGGTCGTGATCGGCGCGAGCGCTTGCCGCCGGGCCGGTTGCAGGCGCAGTTCGGCAATATTTTCAACAACTCACCGCCGCGGCCGCCGGCGGACGTCCCAAGGCGGGCTTCCCGCCGCAACCGCCGCCGGTGCAATATCCGGGGCAATCTCCAGCGCTCCGCAACAGCGCAGCCCGCGCCGCAATACCCCGCGGCGCGTCAGCGCCGTCGGGCATCCAGGCGCAGCCGTTGCCGCCGCCTCCCGGCGCGTCGGTCGCCGCCTCCGCGGCAGATACCGTCAACGCGCCGCGCTGCGCCGTCGCCGCCGCCGCCCAGGACGGCGCGCAATGCGCCGGCACCAGCCAACCCGCCGCCGCCGCAGCCGGCCGATACCGCGCCGCAGCCGGACGATACCGTCGTCACCGAGACGCCGACGCAAAAGATCGAGAACGGCCGCGCGGTGTTCTCCGGCCTCGACAAGATCACCGGCCGCACCATCTCGTTCGATGCGGCGATCGGCGAGACGGTGCAATTCGGCGCGCTGCAGGTCACCGCGCGGGCCTGCTACACGCGCCCGCCGACCGAGGCGACCAATACCGATGCCTTCGTCGAAGTCGACGAGGTGACGCTGCAGGGCGAGATCAAGCGCATCTTCACCGGCTGGATGTTTGCTTCGAGCCCCGGCCTGCATGCCGTCGAGCATCCGATCTACGACGTCTGGCTGACCGATTGGGCGCAACCGGCTGGCGGCTCGGTCGCGCAATCAGCCGCGCCGCCCGGCTGCCTGCGGCCGGCGTGTCCGCGCCGCCCGCTCCGGGCAAGAAACCCGCGCCGGCCGCGGCTGCCGGTCATTCCGCCGTCAAGTTCGCCGCCGCCCGTCACCGACGATTGACGGCGATCATTCTTTCGCCGAGGCGTTTGAGCGCGGTGGTCGCCGGAGACCGGCCGGTCGAGCGCAAGCGCGCCGAAATCTGCCTTCGCCGACCAGCGCTGCATCGAGCAGCTTGTGATAGGCCGGCCGCGACACTTCGATCGGCGCCGAACGTCCGCAAATGGTCGGTGACGAATTGGGTGTCGAGCAGGCGGTAATGGCCGGCCTTGAGCCGCGCCACGAGATGCACGAGAGCGATCTTGGAAGCGTCGCGCGCGCGGTGAAACATGCTCTCGCCGAAAAACGCGCGGCCGAGACTGACGCCGTAGAGGCCGCCGACCAACTCCTCGCCGTCATAGACCTCGACGGTGTGGCAATCGCCGCGCTCGTAGAGCTTGCGATAGAGATTGCGGATGCGGGCGTTGATCCAGGTGCGCGTCGCGTCCCGGCTGCGGCTGCGCGCAGCCGTCGATGACGGCATCGAAATCGCGATCGACCGACGACGGTGATAGCGGTCGGATCGCACCGTGCGCGCCAAGCGGTCCGGCACGTGAAAGCGATCGAGCGGAATGATGCCGCGCCGTTCCGGCTCGATCCAATAAAGCGCCGGGTCGTCGGCGCTTTCCGCCATCGGGAAGATGCCGCAGGAATAGGCCTTGAGCAGCACCTCCGGCGTGATGTCGATGAGTGCGGACTCGCGGCTCGCCATGAGTTTCGTTTAACCGGCTCAAGCCCCTTGGTTCAAGAGGCGCGATCAAATGCTGAGTGCAGGCGTCTTTGGCAGATCGCTCGCCATGGCGAGCGAGTCCTCCGCATTGCCATTGCCGGGATCTGGCGCATGTGAACCGTGGCGATGCTCGAGGACGACATGGAACTTTCGCGCGAGCCGGTCGATCCGCAAAACCCCATAGGTCTCTTTTGCCTCGTTTGTGCCGGCCGTTAACGAACCGCAAAGCATAATTCACTAGATTTTCACAGCTTGAACACTTTCGCGAACGATGGCGTTGTGCCTGCTATGCAAGCGATCGCAAATTCGGGCTGTTGCCATGGAACCGAACATAAGTCAGACACGAGCCGATCCACGTTCTCTTCGTCGAGGACGAGGTCCTGATCAGCGAATGGGTCGCCCAATCGCTTGTCGGAGCAGGGCTTCGCCGTGCAGACGGTGGCGAACGCCGCCGATGCCCTGCAGCGTCTGGCCTCGGTCCCGGTGGATGTGCTGTTCACCGACATCAATCTGCCGGGCGGCATGGACGGTGCGGCGCTGGCGCGCCGCGCCCGCGAAATGCGGCCGCATCTGCCGGTCGTCTACGCTTCGGCGCGGGCCACACTGCTCAAGCCAGGATGCGCGCGTGCCGGGCTCGATCATCGTGCCGAAGCCGTACGAGCCGGCGCTCGTCGGGCGGTTGCTTGCGGCGGCGACCAAGGTGCTGCCATCGTCCGCCTGTGCCGGCCTGATCCGTCTGTCTATTCGCTAGAGAGTCCGCCGCGGGCGAGGAATTCCTCGAGCCAGTGGATGTGATAGTCGCCGTCGATAATGTCCTTTTCCCGCGCCAGCGCGCGGAACAGCGGCAGCGTCGTCTCGATGCCGTCGATGACGAATTCATCGAGCGCGCGCTTGAGCCGCATCAGGCATTCGCTGCGCGTCTTGCCGTGGACGATGAGCTTGCCGACCAGCGAATCGTAGTACGGCGGGATCGTGTAGCCGTGATAGACGGCGGAATCGACGCGCACGCCCAAGTCCGCCGGGCGGATGGTAATGCACGATCTTGCCCGGCGAGGGGCGGAACGACACCGGATTCTCGGCATTGATGCGGCATTCGATGGCGTGGCCGTGGAATTTGACGTCGTTTTGCGTAAGTTCAAGATCGCTGCCGGCGGCGACGCGGATTTGCTCCAGGACAAGGTCGATGTCGGTGATCATTTCGGTCACCGGATGCTCGACCTGAATGCGCGTATTCATTTCGATGAAATAGAATTTGCCGTCCTCGTACAGAAACTCGACCGTGCCGACGCCGAGATATTTGATCTCGCGCATCGCCGTCGGCGACGGTTTCGCCGATCTTGTCGCGCGTGCCGGCATTGAGGGCAGGCGAGGGGCCTTCTTCCCAGACTTTCTGGTGGCGGCGCTGCAGCGAGCAATCGCGCTCGCCGAGATGGATGGCGCGGCCCTTGCCGTCGCCGAGAACCTGGATTTCGATGTGGCGCGGCCGCTCCAGATATTTCTCAAGATAGAGCGTGTCGTCGCCGAAGGCGGACTTTGCCTCGGCGCGCGCCGACATGATGCGCCGAGGCAAGTTCGCTCTCGTCGCGGACGACCCTCATGCCGCGGCCGCCGCCGCCGGCCGCCGCCTTGAGGATGACCGGATAGCCGATGTCGCGGGCAAGACTGATCGGCGTCCGCGTCGGAGCCGATGCCGCCGTCGGAGCCGGGAACGACCGGAATGCCGAGCTCCTTGGCGGCGCGCTTGGCTGCGATCTTGTCGCCCATCAGGCGGATATGCTCGGGCCGCGGTCCGATGAAGTGCACATTGTGCTCGGCGAGAATTTCGGCAAACCGCGCGTTCTCGGAAAGAAAGCCGTAGCCGGGATGCACGGCGTCGGCGCCGGTGATCTCGCAGGCGGCGAGAAGGGCGGGGATATTGAGGTAGCTGTCTTTGGCGGCCGGCGGACCGATGCAGACGCTCTCGTCGGCCAGGCGCACATGCATCGCGTCTTCGTCCGCGGTCGAATGCACCGCCACCGTCGGGATGCCGAGCTCCTTGCAGGCGCGCAGCACCCGCAGCGCGATTTCCCCCCGGTTGGCGATGAGGATTTTATCGAACATCGCGTCAGCTCACTCGATGATCATCAGCGGCTCGCCGAATTCGACCGGCTGACCGTCTTCGACAAGGATCTGAATCACCGTGCCGGAGCGCGGCGCCGGAATTTGATTCATCGTCTTCATCGCCTCGATGATGATCAGCGTCTCGCCGGCCTTCACCTGGCTGCCGACGTCGACGAACGGCCGCGCGCCCGGCGCCGGGCCGAGATAGGCGGTCCCGACCATCGGCGAGGCGACGAGGCCGGGGTGTTGCATCGGATCGGCGGGCAGCGACGGCCGCAGCTATGGGCCGCGGACTGGCCAGCGGCGCATTCCGCGCTCCGCGCGCGTCCGGCCGCGGGGCGCCATGCCGGGCGACGCGGATCGACACGCCGTCGCGCTCGAACTCGATTTCGGTGAGGCCGGTTTCATCGAGCAGCTTCGCCAGATCGCGGATCACGTCGTGATCGACGGCTGGCGACTTCGCTATCGGCGGGCTCCCGGGCTTGCGCGCCACGATCACTCCTTGGCGTCGATCATAGCGGCGAGGCCGGCGATGGCGAGCGCGTAGCCGTGGACGCCGAAGCCGCAGATCACGGCGCGCGCGGCCTTCGAAACATAGGAGTTGTCGGCGAAATTCCTCGCGCGCATGGATGTTGCTGATGTGCACCTCGATGACCGGCGCCTCCATGGTGAGGAGCGCATCGAGGATCGCGATCGACGTCGTGGTGTAGCCGGCCGGATTGATGATAAGCCCGGCCGCCTTCTCGGCGCGGGCCTCCTTAATCCAGTCGACGATCTCGCCTTCGTGGTTGGATTGGCGAAACACCATCGCAGGCCGTGCTGCTGCGCGTCGCGCGGCACAGCTTCTCGACATCGGCGAGCGTGGCGCGGCCGTAGATTTCCGGCTCGCGCGTTGCCGAGCAGATTGAGATTGGGTCCGTTGAGGACGTAGATGGTTTTCGCCATTGTACTGAGCCGGCTGTCGTACGGCGCGGGCGAGTGCCCGCGCCGGGTCCGGTTATAGGCAAGGCCCCCGCAAAGGGGAAGCCGGAACGCGCAGCAAAGATGCCGCGCGGGGCGCGCCCAGATCGGCCAGAAACCGGGATCTGACGGCGGTCGCTGGCGGTGAGCAGGTCCGGTTAGCGTTATTCGCGCTGCTTGATCTTCGCCTTCAACTCGTCGAGGCCGACAGCGCCGACGACGACTTGGTCGCCGACCACGTAGCTCGGCGTGCCGCTGACGCCGAGCGCGTCGGCAAGCTTCATGTTCTCGTCGATGGTGGTCTTGACCTCGTCGCTGTCCATATCCTTCTCGATCCGCGCCATGTCGAAGCCGACATCCTTGGCGACCGCAAGCGCGCGCGCCTTGTCGGCCGGGCCGCGGCCGCCGAGCAGCTTCTGGTGGAACTCGATGTATTTCTTGCCGGTCGGATCCTGCATGCGGGCCGCGACCGCGACATGAGCGGCTTCGACCGAGCCCGGCGCCGAGAACCGGAAATTCCTTGAGCACGAATTTGAGATCGGGATCGGTCTTCAACAGGTCAGCATGTCGGGCAGCGCGCGTTTGCAGAAGCCGCAATTGTAATCGAAGAACTCGACCATCGTGACCTTGCCCTGCGGATTGCCGAGCACGACCTGATGCGGCGAATTGAAGAGCGTGGCGTTGTTGTCCTTGATCGTCGTGCGCGCCTTTTCGGCGTCGGCTTCCTTCTGCTGCTTGTCCAGTGCGTCCATCGCCTCCTGCAGCACCTCGGGGTGCGCGACCAGGTAATCCTTGACGATGCCCTCGATCGCGTGCCGCTGGTCGGCGGAGAACGTTTGCGCCGCAGGGCGTCATGCCGGGCTCGGCGCCGAGGTCGGCGGCGCAGACTGCGCCAGCGGCGAGCGGCGACAGCAGCATCGTCGCCGCGAGCGGCATTGCAAGCGCAGGGTCGAATTCATGTGGGTTGTCCTTTTAGGTGTCATTGACCTATTTGTAAGCGGGTTGTCCTTCAGGTTCTTGTTGAAAGCAACGATATCGTCGGCGCGGACCCAGCCGGGCGATCCGATCGGAAAGCGCTGCTTGGCGCGTGCGGCGAGTTCGCGCGCGGTCTTGTTGTCGCCGCGGGCGAAGGCGGCCTGCGCCGAGGCAAGATCGGCGTCGGCAAGATCGTTCTTGCGGCCATAGGCCATCGCCAGCTGTCGTATAGGCGTCGCCGGCTTCCGGCTCCTTGAGCAGCGCGGCGCGCAGCAGCGGGATCGCCTCGTCCGACCTGCTTGGGATCGTTGGTGGCGACCAGCGCTTGCGCCAGCAGGATCTGGATGAGCGCGGGATCGGGCGCGAGCTGCACGGCGCGGCGTAACGGCGCGATCGCTTCCGCCGGATGCCCGCCTTCGAGCAGCGCCTGGCCTTTGAGCTCGTAGAAATAGGGATTGTTGGGCATCGACTGCGATCAGGCCGTCGATCTGCGCGATGGCGCTGTGCAGGTCGCCGAACCGGTAGGTCGAGATGGCGCGCGCGTAGCGGGCGGGCAGGCTGGTGTCCGATCAACGGATAGTGGCGCAGCACCGTGTCCGGCCGTTCGGTGAAGCCATAGAGCTTCGCCCGCATCATGTCGTGGCGGAATTGCAGTTCGGGCGGGTCCTTCTTGTCCCAATACGGCGTCTTCACCAGTTCGGCGAGAGCGGCCATGCGCTCTTCGGGCATCGGATGGTTCTGCGCATAGGGATTGACGCCTTGCGCCGAGAACAAGGATTCGTCGGCGAAACGCTTGAAAGTGTCGTACATGCCCTTCGCCGACTGGCCGGTCATGGTCAGAAAGCGCACGCCGGCGCGGTCGGCCGATTCTTCCTGGCCGCGCTGGTAGGAGAGCAGCGTGTTGATCCCAAGCGCCTGCGGCGCATTAATCAGCGCGCCGCCGACATTGCCCATGCCCACATTGCTGGAACGCGCCCCGGCCACCAGGGCGCCGACGCCGAGCAGCATGCGCGATGATCATCGCCGTCTGCACATTGGCAAGTTCCTGGCGCATCTTCGACAAATGGCCGCCGACGATGTGGCCGGTCTCATGCGCGAACACGCCGATCATCTGATTGGGCGTCGTTGACTCCATCAGCGCGCCGACATTGACGAAGATGCGGTGCGCATCCATGACAAAGGCGTTGAACGGCTTGTCGTTGATGATGACGACCTGGACGTTCTGCTGCGTCAAGCCGGCGGCGCGGAAAATCGGCGCCGTGTAATCGCGCAGAAGCTGCTCGATCTCGGCATCGCGGATCATCGGGATGCCGGCGTTGGATCCGGTCTGGGCGAGTACCGGGACGCGCCGGAAGCTCGACAGCGCTACCGCGGCTGCGGTGGCAATCGCGATGGCGCGCGAAGCTGGCTTCACCGGCCGCACCTTGCTAGGAGATTCAGCAATAATCATGTGGGGCGAAGTACGGGTCCTTCGGTCCGGGACGCAAACTATGGACGGGACGAGACAGGGTCAACACGTGTCGCGCGTTCGATACACAAGCGCGCACGAAACCCGCCGAATACGGCATCAGCGGGGCGAGGTGTGGCGAAGGGCGATAGCCGGATCGACGAGCGGATTTAAGGCCGAAGTCATGCTTGAAAAGGCAAAAAGCCTGCTGCAGCCGTCCCTCCGCAGCGACGTGCCGCCGTTTATGGTGATGGACGTCATGGCGGCGGCGGCGCGGCTCGAGGCGCAAGGCCGCCGCATCGTCCATATGGAGGTCGGCCAGCCGGCTGCCGGCGCGCCGGCGACCGCGATCGCGGCGGTGCGCGCGGCGCTCGGCACGCGGCGCTCGGCTATACCGAGACGCTCGGCATCGCTTCGCTGCGGCGGCGCATCGCCCGCGCCTATGCCGAATGGCATGGCCTCGACATCGATCCAGGACGCATCGTCGTCACCACCGGCTCCTCGGCCGGCTTCATGCTGGCGTTTCTCGCCGCTTTCGAGGCGGGTGACCGCGTCGCCGTGGCGTTGCCGGGCTATCCGCCATATCGCCATATCCTCACCGCGCTGGGCTGCGAGCCGGTCGTGGATCGAGACCACTGCGCAGACGCGATGGTCGATCACCGGCAAGACGCTGCTCGCCGCGCACCGCGCGCGGCCGCTCAAGGGCGTGGTGGTCGGCTCGCCGGCCAATCCGACCGGAACCATGATGACGCGCGCCGGCGCTTGCCGATTTGATCCGTTGCGCCGAAGATGCCGGCATCGCCGTCATATCGGACGAGATCTATCACGGCCTCGATTATGCTTTCGCGGCGGAGAGCGCCGCGCGGCTTGTCGGACGACGCCATCATCATCAATTCGTTTTCCAAATATTTCTGCATGACCGGATGGCGGATCGGCTGGATGGTGGTGCCGCCGTCGCTGGTGCGGGCGGTCGAGCGGTTGCAGCAGAACCTCGCGATTTCGGTGCCGACGCTGTCTCAGATCGCGGCGGAAGCCGCATTCGACGGGCGCGCCGAGCTTGAAGCGGTGAAGCACGGCTACGAGGAGAACCGCCGCATTCTGGTCGAGGGCTTGCCGCGCGCCGGGCTTGATTCGTTCTTGCCGGCCGACGGCGCGTTTTATCTTTATGCCGACATCTCGCGCTTCTCGGCCGACAGTTTCGATTTCGCCACGCGCATGCTTGAGGAGGCGGGCGTGGCGGCGACGCCGGGCGTCGATTTCGATCCGCTGCACGGACGGAAATTCCTGCGCCTGTGCTACGCCGGCTCGCGCGACGACATGCGCGAAGCGGTCGAGCGGATCGGCAACTGGCTGAATAGGATCGGCTCAAGGGGTAAATAAGGTGGCTCTGTTGGACCGCGCGCTCGTGCTGTTTTCGGGCGGGCAGGATTCGACCGTCTGCCTGGCCTGGGCGCTCGAGCGCTTTGCACGCGTCGAGACGATAGGGTTCGATTATGGGCAGCGCCACGCCGTCGAGCTGGAGGTGCGCCCGCGCATTCGCGCGGCCCTTACCGCGCGTTCCGCGCAATGGCGGACGCGATTGGGCGAGGATCACGTGGTCAGGATCGATGCGCTGGCGGAGATTTCGGAAACCGCACTGACCCGCGACGTGGCAATCGAAATCTCGGCGTCGGGCCTGCCGACGACATTCGTGCCGGGCCGCAATCTGGTGTTCTTTTCCTTCGCCGGCGCGCTCGCCTATCGCCGCGGCATAAAACACCTGGTCGCCGGCATGTGCGAGACCGACTTTTCCGGCTATCCCGATTGCCGCGACGACACGATCAAGGCGATGCAGCTGGCGCTGACGCTCGGCATGGACCGGCGCTTCGTCATCCATACTCCGCTGATGTGGATCGACAAGGCGGCGACATTTGCGCTTGGCGCATGACATCGGCGGCGAGACCCTGATCGATCTGCTTCTCGCCGAGACCCACACCTGCTATCTCGGCGACCGCCGGCATCGGCACGCTTGGGGTTTTGGCTGCGGCGAATGTCCGGCCTGCCGGTTGCGGGCGGAGGGTTATGCCAAGTGGAAGGCGCATCATGACGACGATGAGCAACAGCGCGAGCGGGAAGGCGTGATATTTCTCGTCCTGTTTGCGCTGACGATCCCGGCAGCCAATTGGCTGATCGGCCACGTCGGCACCGCATGTATCGCCGCAGGGTCCGTGCGTTCTGCCGGTCGCGCCCGGCCTGATGGCGCCGTCGGGGGTGCATGATGGTCGGGCGTCGCGCTGGTTTTGCGCGATCTTGTGCAACGGCGGCTCGGCGCCGTCATGTCGGCGTTGGCGGTCCTTTTTGGCAGCGCGTTGTCGGCGTTGTTGGCGCCGGCGTCGTTGGTGCTGGCCTCCGCTGCGCTTTCCTGCTTTCGGAATTTGCCGATCTCGCGGTCTATACGCCGCTGGCGCGGCGCCGGCTCGTCCTCGCCGTCGTGGCTTCGAGCTGTGCCGGCTTGGTCGTCGATTCGATCGTTTTCTTGTGGCTCGCCTTCGGTTCGCTCGATTTTTTGGCCGGACAGATCGTCGGCAAGGCCTGGATGGTGCTGTTGTCGATTCCGTTTGTGGCCTGGCTGCGCCGCCGCGACGAACGGCTCGGCATCGCGCCGGCATGAATTTCTTTGAGCGAGGCGAACGATGAGCGACGCTTTATTCGATATTCTGCGCAAGGTGACGACCGCGACGATCACCACCATGCTGCTGAAGAAAGGCATCCGGCGCTGCTGGATGAACGGTCCGAAACCGCTCGTTGCAACGGGCGAGCGCATCGTCGGTCCGGCCTTCACGCTGCGCTTCGTGCCGGTGCGCGAAGATCTGGCGACGCCGGAAAGCTGGGCCAGCCCGATCTCGACCCGCGCCGCGATCGAGGAGATGCCGGAGGGCGTGATCGCGGTCGCCGACGCCATGGGCGTGCCGAGCGCCGGCATCTTCGGCGATATTCTTTGCGCGCGCATGAAAAAGCGCAATGTCGCGGCGCTGGTCACCGACGGCGTCATGCGCGACCGCGCCGGCGTGTTGACGAGCGCGCTGCCGGTCTGGTGCGCTGGCGTGGCCGCGCCGGCTTCCGTCAATGGCTTGACCTTCGTCGGCTGGCAGCAGCCGATCGGCTGCGGCGGCTGCGCGATTTTTCCCGGCGACATCATCGTCGTCGACGACGATGGCGCGGTCGTCATCCCGCAGGCCATGGTGGAATTCGTCGCCCACGAAGGCGCCGAGCACGAGCTGTACGAAAGCTGGGTGTTCAGCGAAGTCGAGAAGGGCGTGAAGCTGCCCGGCCTCTATCCGCCGAACGACGACGCCAAGGCGCGCTACGCGGCGTGGCGGAAGTCGCGCGCGTGACGTGACATAGGCCGAGCGGAGAATGTTCTTCATCCTCTCCAAGATTTCGGCTTCTTCGCGCTGCCGTCGAATATCCTGATAGCGATCGGGATCATCGGGCTCGTCCTGCTGTGCACGCGGTTCCAGCGGCTCGCCAGTTGGCTCGTCGTCACCAGTCTGGTGCTGCTCGCCTTCGTCGGCTTTTCGCCGCTCGGCCACATGGCTGATGCTGCCGCTGGAGCAGCGTTTTCCGCCGTGGGACGCCTCGCGCGGACCGCCGGACGGCATCGTCGTTCTCGGCGGCGCGATCTCGCCGGAAATATCGCTGGCGCGCGGCGCGGTGGCGCTCAACGAATCCGCCGAGCGGATTACCGTCGACCGTCGAGCTGGCGCGGCGTTATCCGAATGCGCGGATCATCTTTTCCGGCGGCACCGGCTGCGCTGATTCGGCGGCAAGCTTGAGGCGCCGGTTGCCGTGAAGGAATTCGAGGCGCTTGGCATTGCGCATGATCGCATCACGGCCGAGGAGCAGTCGCGCAATACGATCGAGAATGCCGTGTTCTCGCGCTTGCTTGCCCATCCGAAGCCCGGCGAGCGCTGGCTCCTGGTGACGTCGGCATTTCACATGCCGCGCGCGATCGCGGCTTTCCGTGCGGCGGGTTTTGCCGTCGAGGCCTATCCGGTCGATTGGCGCACCCGCGGGCCCGATGGATGCGCGGCGGCCATTTGCTTCGTTCGGCGGAAGGCTTGGCCATGACCGACATCGCCGTGCACGAATGGATCGGCCTCCTCGCTCTACCGGCTCGGCCGGCAAAACGGCGGAATTATTTCCCAGCCCTTGATCCGCGCCGAACGCGGCGAGCGGCGTTCGGGCAAATTCCGTTTACCGATCCTTCATCGCCGCCGTTCATACTGGTTTGCTGCGCTTGCCCCTTGGGGAGGGACGCTCTGATGTCGACCGATATGTCTGTTGTGCTCGCGGATGAGCCGGTGGAAACCGCGGCCGAGGAACAGTCAGCGACGCGCGAATGGGCCGACACCGCGCTGACGGTGCTGTTTACCGCTGCGGCAGTTTTGTTCGTGTCATTTCTGGCCGTGGTAACCGGCCTCGCCTGAACGGCTTTGTCGTCGCAAGCCAGATCAGGCTTTGCCCACGGCCCGGCGCGAATTCCGAAGCAAATTGCCGGCGCCATAAAATCACGAGAATGGCAGCCGTCGTGGCGATGAGCGGCAGCGGCCCTAAAAACCAGCCGAGATAACCCAGTGCGAAGATCAACGCGCGTTGGCCGCGATTGAAGTGCCGGCCGGCGTCGGTGATGACGACCGCGGTGGATTCGGCGTAGGCCTTGGCCTCGGGCGTGTCCTGCTCGGCTGCCGGCGGGGCGGCGCCGACCATGATCGCCACATAATTGTAGAGCCGATACGACCACGCGAATTTGAAGAACGCATAGACGAAGACGATCATGAGTCCGATGACCTTCACTTGCCATTGGGTGTGAGTGACCGGCTCGCCGAACGGCAGCGACGCGACGATTGTCGACACGTCTTCCGTCGCGTGAAACAGCGTCAGGGCGCCGCCGAGCGCGATCAGAGAGGTTGAAGCGAAGAATGCGGTGCCGTTCTGCAACGCGGCGATGACCTGTCCGTCCATCATGCGCATGTCGCGCGCCAGCATACGCTCCATCCACAGGCTGCGATAACGATGCATCAACCCGTTCAATCCGGCCTTGCCGCGCGCGGTTGCTTCGACGACGAAGGAATAGCCGAGCCATGCGGCGACAAACCAGATCAGCGCAATCAGGTCGACGTTCGAGAGCAGCATCATGGCGGCATTTCCCCTGTAACCATGCTGCCACGGATTTTACCGAAGCGAAATCCGGGCTAGAGAGGTGACCATGGCGCTCCGTCTGATCATCGGCAACAAGAACTACTCGTCCTGGTCGCTGCGGCCATGGCTGGCGATGAAGGTTGCCGGAATCGCGATTCGAGGAAACCTTGATTTCGCTCGATGCGCCCGACTTCAAGACGCGCGTTACGGCATTGAGCGGCGCCGGCCGGGTGCCGGTCCTGATCGACGGCGCGGTACAGGTTTGGGAATCGCTGGCGATCCTTGAATATCTGGCTGAAAAATTTCCCGCCGCAGCGTTGTGGCCGAAGGACGCAGACGGGCGGGCGCGGGCGCGCGCCATCGCGTCGGAAATGCATGCCGGATTTACGGCGTTGCGCCGCCAGCTGCCGATGAACGTGGCGCGGCCGGTCAAGCGCCATCCGCTCGATGCCGCGGCGGCGGCCGATGTCGCTCGCATCGATGCGATTTGGAACGAGTGCCGCGCCGAATTCGGCGCGGCGTGGCGCATTTCTGTTTGGACCATTCGGTGCGGCCGATGCCATGTATGCGCCGGTGGTCTGGCGTTTCCACACTTACGCGGTCGAAGTCAGCGCCGCCGCGCGCGACTATATGCGCGCGGTGCTGGCACTGCCGGCCTCAATCGAATGGCGCGAAGCGGCGCGGCGCGAGACCTGGGTGCTGCCGCACGACGAAATCGATTGGCCGCGAAGTGCTGCGCGACACTTAGCCAATTCGTTTTGGGCCAATTCGCTTTTAGCCAAGCCGCTTTTCAAGTTCGCGCAACAGCGGCTGCTGATAGGTGATGATCTTTGCCATCGCGACCGGCAGCGCGAAATAGGCAATGCGGTCGATTTCCGGAAAGCTTTGGCGGCGGCCGGACTTCGGCGGCCACTCGATGTCGAAAGTGTTGCTGGTAAAGCGCGTCAGGTCGAAGTCGGCCTCGAACGCGAAGGCGTGCACCGCTTTTCCGCTTTTTTGGTTAACCGGGGCAAGCACGATCATCTCGCCATCCGCTGTCAGGTTTGTCTCTTCGGTGAATTCCCGGCGCGCCGCCGCCAGGAGATCTTCGCCGGGCTCGGCGAGGCCTTTGGGTATCGTCCACGCGGCGTCGTCTTTCTTGGCCCAGAACGGTCCCCCGGGATGCGCCAGCAGGACTTCCAACTCGCTCCGGCGGCGGAACGCCAGGAGCCCGGCGCTGATCTCTTTGCTGTGGCGCATCCGCACTGGACCTTCCGACTGCGGCTGTCTACCGCAGGATTTTTCGACCGGGCCTTGCCAAATAGGCTAGTGTCTGCATGATTTTGTCACGATTACGCCGACAATGCTCATTGCCTCAACCCGAACGCGTTAGCGCGCATTGGGCCAGGGGCTTAGCCGATCCATTTGCTGCACGGGAGCTTACGCAATGCGATACGGGTTTATCGCGGCACTTTTGTCATTTCTTGCCGCTTCTGCGGTTGCGCCTTTTGCGCCGGCCGCCTACGCCGAGGATGCGCCCAAGGACGTCAAGGGCCTCTTTCTGATGAGCGATTATCCCGCAGTGTCGCTGCGCCCGGGCGAAACCTCCACGATCAATCTTCGCATCCAGAATTACAACATGCCGCCTGAGCGGCTGTCGCTGGCGGTCTCCGGGGTACCGGCCGGCTGGACGGCCACGCTGATGGGCGGCGGGCAACCGGTCGCGGCGGCGATGCCGGCGGCTAATTCCAGCGTTGCGCTCGAACTGCGGCTCGATGTGCCCAAGAGCGCGGCGAGCGGCACGCAAACGCTCACTGTCGCCGCGCAGGGCACCACGGCGAACTTGCAGCTACCCGTTGCGGTGACACTGGCCAAGGACCTTCCCGCCAAGCTGACGCTCACCCCGCAGCTTCCCCAATTGCGCGGCACCTCGAAGTCGGCGTTCGAGTATCAGCTCGGCATCAAGAACGACAGCGGCAAGAAGCTGACGGTGAGCCTGTCCGCGCAGGCGCCTGAGCATTTCGACGCTACATTCACCGAGCAATACGGCAGCCAAGAGCTCAACGCGGTGCCGGTCGATGCCGGCCAGACCAAGGACGTGAAGCTTAAAGTCACGCCGCCCAATACGGCCGCGGCCGGCGACTATAAGGTCACGGCGCGAGTCGGGCCGAAGACGCCTCGGCAACGACCGACCTCGAAATGACCATCACCGGCCAGCCGCAACTCGACGTCAGCGGCCGTGAGGGTCTCGTGTCGACGCGCGCGTCGGCCGGCAAGGAAACCTCGGTGCCGGTCGTCATCACCAATACCGGCACGGCGCCCGCCGACGATATCGAGCTTTCAGGTTCGGCGCCGGGCGGCTGGAAGATCACGTTCGATCCGAAGACGGTCGATCGCATCGCGCCCAACGACAACAAGGAAGTGCAGGCGCTGATCACGCCGACCGAGAAAGCGATCGCCGGTGACTACGTGACGACGATCCGCGCCTCCGCGCGCGGTGAATCGGCCTCGACCAATTTCCGCGTCACGGTGACGACCTCGACCCTATGGGGCATTGCCGGCGTCGGCATTATCGGCGTCGCCTTGCTGGTAATGGTCGGCGCGGTCGCGAGGTTTGGCCGGCGATGAGCCAGGATACTATTCAGGACACCATTAAAGATGCCGTGATCGAGGCCACAGGTCTCACCAAAAACTATGGATCGGCGGCTGCCGTCGATCACATTTCGTTCAGCGTCGGGCGCGGCGAGATTTTCGGCCTGTTGGGCCCCAATGGCGCCGGCAAAACCACGACCATCCTGATGCTGCTCGGGCTGACCGACATATCGGAAGGCGAGGTGCGCGTCCTCGGATTCAATCCGGCGCGCGAGCCGCTCTCGGTCAAGCGTCGCGTCGGCTACCTGCCCGACACCGTCGGCTTCTACGACAATCTGACCGCAGGCGACAATCTGCGCTACACCGCGCGCCTGATCGGCTTTCAACTGGCGGAGCGCGAGAAGCGGATCGCCGATGCGCTCGAACGGGTTGGCCTTGGCGAGTTCGCCGATAAGTCGGTCGGCACGTTCTCGCGCGGCATGCGGCAACGGCTCGGACTAGCCGAAATTCTCATGAAGGGCGCGCAGATCGCGATCCTCGACGAACCGACGTCGGGACTCGATCCGCATGCCACCACCGAGCTTCTCGGCATTATCCGTGGCTTCAAGGCGGAGGGCGTGTCGGTGCTCCTGTCCTCGCATCTGCTTGAGCGCGTCCAAAGCGTGTGCGACCGGGTCGCGCTGTTCTCAGCCGGCAAGATTGCGCTGATGGGTTCGGTCGCCGATCTCGGCCGGCAAATCCTCGGCGGCGGCTATGTCGTCGACATCGAGGCGGACGGTGCCGGTCTCGCCGAACGGCTCGCGCTCATTCCGGGCGTCAGTGGGGTGGAGAAAACCGGGATCGGCAAGCTTCGCCTGCACGCCGATCGCGACGTGCGGCCCGAAGCGGCGGCCGAAGTGGTCGCCATGCACGGCCGCCTGAAATATCTCGGCGTCCAGGAGCCGAGCCTGGAAGCGATCTACACCCGCTATTTCGAATCGAACCCCGCAGAAGCCATGGGCGAAGGATCGCGCCATGCAGCGTGAAGGCTCCGCCTTTTCCGGCCTCGGTGTCGTCATGCTCAAGGAGCTGTCAGACCACCTGACGAGCGTGCGCATGCGCGTGCTGGAATGGCTCGTGGTGCTGGTGGCGCTGGCGGCGCTTTATGGCGCGATCCAGCAGATCAAGGACACCACCGCGGAAGATCCCTTCCTGTTCCTGCGGCTGTTCACGACCTCGCGCGATCCGCTGCCCTCGTTCGTCTCGTTCCTGTCCTTCCTGGTGCCGCTGATGGCGATCGGGCTCGGCTTCGATTCGGTCAACGGCGAACACAACCGGCGCACGCTGTCGCGCATCCTGTCGCAGCCGATCTACCGGGACGCGTTGTTGTTCGGGAAATTCCTGGCCGGCCTAGCGACGTTGTCGATCAGCCTGGTCACGTTATGGCTCCTCGTCATCGGCCTTGGTCTGCTCATGATCGGCGTGCCGCCCGGCGCCGAGGAGATCGCGCGCAGCTTCGTCTTCCTGTTGGTGACGATCGTCTATGCCGGGGTGTGGCTGGCGTTGGCGCTCTTGTTCTCGATCCTGTTCCGTTCGGCGGCGACCGCGGCACTGATCACGCTCGGCCTTTGGCTGTTCCTCACCTTCATCTGGCCGGTCCTCGCTGGCGCTTTTGCGCAGATGATCGTGCCTCTGGACCCGCGCTACTTGGCGCTCGGATTGCAGACGCCGGGCACGGCGGAACTCGAGCAAATCTTGTCGCGGTTCTCGCCGTCGACACTGTTCGCCGAAGTCGTGGTGGCGCTGCTCGATCCCACCACGAGGTCGCTCGGACCGATCTATCTGAGCCAGCTGCAGGGCGCAGTGCTGGGCGCGCCGCTGCCGCTTGGCGAGAGCGTGCTGATCGCCTGGCCGCAGATCGTCGGCATGATAGCCACCGCGATCGTGCTGTTCGTGATCGGTTATGTGATCTTCCAACGCCAGGAAGTGCGGGCCTAGAGCCTGATCCCGGAAAGTGGGTAAAGTCCGCTTTGCCCAGGGGGATTCGTGACTGCCATCGCCACCAGCGTCGATACCGCGTCGAAGGAATTCCGCGCCAATCAGGCGGCGATGCGCGCGCTGGTCGTCGAGCTTGAAAGCCGCCGCGCCAAAGCCGCCGAGGGCGGACCGCAGCGGGCCCGCGAGCGCCACCTTGCGCGCGGCAAACTGTTGCCGCGCGAGCGCGTGATGACGCTGCATCGATCCCGGCGCGCCGTTTCTCGAACTGTCGCCGCTTGCCGCCGACGGCATGTACGACGATGCCATCCATGCCGCCGGCCTAATCACCGGCGTCGGCCGCGTGTCCGGCCGCGAATGCGTGATCGTCTGCAACGATTCCACCATCAAGGGCGGCACCTATTACCCGATGACGGTGAAAAAGCATCTGCGCGCGCAGGAGATCGCGCGCGAGAACCGGCTGCCGTGCATCTATCTGGTCGATTCCGGCGGCGCCAACCTGCCGCATCAGACCGAGGTGTTTCCCGACCGCGAGCATTTCGGCCGCATCTTCTACAATCAGGCGACGCATGTCGGCCGCCGGCGTTGCGCAGATCGCGGTGGTCATGGGCTCATGCACCGCGGGCGGCGCTTACGTGCCGGCGATGTCGGACGAGACCATCATCGTGCGAAGATCAGGGCACCATCTTTCTCGGCGGGCCGCCGCTGGTGAAGGCGGCGACCGGCGAGGTCGTCAGCGCGGAAGAGCTGGGCGGCGCCGACCTGCATGCAAGGAAATCCGGCGTCGCCGACTATCTGGCCGAGAACGACCGGCACGCGCTGGCGCTGTGCCGCCGCATCGTCGGCAATCTGAACACCAAGAAGACCATCGACATTCCGCTCGCTAAAGCCGGCCGATCCGAAATATGACGCCGGCGAGCTCGACGGCATCGTGCCGGCCGATCTGAAAAAGCAATACGACGTGCGCGAAGTGATCGCGCGGCTGGTCGATGCTTCCGAGTTCGACGAGTTCAAGGCGCTCTACGGCACGACGCTGGTCACCGGCTTTGCGCACATTCACGGCATTCCGGTCGGCATTCTCGGCAACAACGGCATTCTGTTTTCGGAAAGCGCGCTCAAGGCGGCGCATTTCATCGAGCTGTGCTGCCAGCGCCGCGTGCCGCTGTTGTTCCTGCAAAACATTTCCGGCTTCATGGTCGGGCGCGACTACGAAGCCGGCGGCATCGCCAAGGACGGCGCCAAGATGGTGACGGCGGTCGCCTGCGCGCAGGTGCCGAAGATCACGGTCATCATCGGCGGCTCCTACGGCGCCGGCAATTACGGCATGTGCGGCCGCGCCTATGGGCCGCGCTTTCTGTTCACCTGGCCGAATGCGCGCATTTCGGTGATGGGCGGCGAGCAGGCGGCCTCCGTGCTCGCGACCGTGCGGCGCGACAATATCGAGGCCGAAGGCAAAAAATGGTCGCGAGGTCGAGGAGGAAGAATTCAAGCAGCCGATCCGCGAGCAATACGACGCCGAAGGCAATCCCTATTACGCCACCGCGCGGCTGTGGGACGACGGCATCATCACGCCCGGCGAGACGCGCCGGGTGCTGGGGCTGTGCTTTTCGGCGGCGCTCAATGCGCCGATTCCGGAGACGAAGTTCGGGGTGTTTAGGATGTGAGGCCGAGTTTATCGAAGTCGATAATATCCAATGCACTTCGTCGCCGATGAATTTCGCTTCCCACACAAAGCGGGCACGGCGAATAGTACTTTTTCTTAGATGGCTTCATTTTTGAATACGATGGATGTTGCGTTATGAGTTAGCAAGCATTCAAAACATGGGACATCCCGTCGACCATCGAAGCCGATATACTTCGACTTTGTCGCCTTGCTTAACCAATGCGTTTCGAAGTGCAGAGGTTTGGCGACCCTTCCCGTTCAATGTCCTGCGCAATATATAAACAGTGCTTGGGTCCATTCCAGAATAGCGTAAACGCAATTTTTTGTTGTTATCTTTTTATCGTAGCCAACGTTTGAATGATCGCTTCTTAGCATAACGTCCAAACCCTTTGCCCTTCTTGGAGTGCCATTGTCGTTTGTAATCATATTCATTTAGAAGACGTCGCGCGTATCGCGATCTAAGCGTAGTCTTCTTCTGCAATATTTCGATCAGGCATTTGATCGCGGAACTGATGTTTTTATCGGGCGAGTTTCGCGAGCTGTGCCGCTAATGGGCCACATGTACGCACGCAGACCATGGGTTCGTTTTCGAAAGAGCTTGATTAATTCTCGGTCAAATCGCTTTGCTGCTCTGGACATCCTTCTCCGCCAACCCCCGCGTGTAGTCTAATTAAATGCAGTATTTGTCGGCAAATCGATTTCTTCAAATAATAAAGCGATTATTCTGAAGCGGAGTGATACGGAGCAACTGAGCAAACATGCCCAAAACCATCGAGCACGTGCATTGGCCGGACGCGCCGGACCTGTGGATGCCCTATGCGCCGGCGATCAAGGTCAAGGGCGGCACCACCGTTTATCTCGCCGGCGTCACCGCGGCGCCGGTCTATCATCACCATCCGCATCGCCCGGAGGAGTTCGACGCCATGCCGCGCGATATGGCGGGGCAGGCGAGGGCGGCGCTGGAAAACCTCAAGCGCGGGCTGCAGGCCGTGGGCGCGACGTTTGCCGATATCGTCACCGCCGACCGTTTTGTCACCGATTTGACCGATCAGGACGCGCTCAACCGCGTCTGGGGCGAGTATTTTGGCGATGCCAAGCCGACGACGACCACGGTTCAAGTGGTGCGGCTTGCCACCGACCCCCGTTGCCTGGTCGAGATCAATGCGATCGCCGTGATCGATTGACGATCGGCGGCCGAACCGCCACATCAAGGCGACGCGCAATTAAGGCCGCTGCGGCGGCGGAGGAGCCAATGACTGGAAATACCTATCGGACAGCACTCATCGTCGGCGTCGGCTCGGGGCTGTCCGCCTCGCTGGCGCGGCTATTTGCCAAGGCCGGGCTGAAGGTGGCGCTCGCGGCGCGCCGCCCCGACAATCTGAAAGCGCTGGCTGCAGGAGACAGGGGCGAAGATTTTTGCCTGCGACTCCACCAATCAGCGGCGAAGTCGCAAAGCTCTTCGCCGATGTCGCAAACCGCGCTCGGGTCGCCGGACGTGGTCGTTTACAATGCGAGCTACCGCACCCGCGGACCGTTCGTCGAGCTTGATCCCGACGAAGTCGCGAAATCGATTTCGGTTACCGTCTTCGGCGGCTTTCTGGTGGCGCAGGAGGCGGCCAAGCGCATGCTGCCGCAAGGCCACGGCGCGATTTTCTTTACCGGCGCCTCGGCGAGCGTGAAGGGCTATGCGCAGTCGGCGCCGTTCGCCATGGGCAAATTCGCGCTGCGCGGGCTCGCGCAAAGCATGGCGCGGGAACTGCAGCCGCAAAACATCCACGTCTGCCCATATCGTGGTCGACGGCGGCATCCGCAGCGAGCGCCGGCCCGATCCGCCGGATAAGCCCGACAGCATGCTTGATCCGGACGCCATCGCGGAAAGCTATCTGTATCTGTTGCAGCAGCCGCGCAGTGCCTGGGCCTGGGAGACTCGAACTGCGGCCCTGGGTTGAGAGAGTTTTGAAGTCCGAGCTGTCCACCGAGCGCGGCTATAATCAGACCATGTCGAAGAACCGTTATCAGGGCTGCGCTCCTCGTCATCGCGCTTGCCGCCGCGACCGGCGCAGACGGCGCAAACCCGTCGTCGGCACGAGCCGACAAGGACGTCGCATCCGGCGCCCGCTGCATCGGTCGATAAGCGCGACGCTATCGTGAGCGGCGCGGGCCTCTATAACGGCCGGCCCTATTGGCTGGCGCTGGCGCAGTGCGGCGGCATCTACTTCAAGCTCAACACGCTCTACACCGACATCGCCGTGCACGCCCGTGCGGTGAAGCCGGATCCGCGGGTCAATGAGGAATTCACCAAAAAGCTGACCGACGCGATCCGGACGGCGACGACGTTCTTCAACGGCGCGGATCATTTCTTGATGAACGACCGCGGCATCGAGCGGATCGACGCGGTTCTCATCTACGATGACCACTCGCGCGCGGCGGGCGACCGGGTCAAAACAATCGACGAAGGCTTGAATGCGGCGAAAGCCTGCCCCGCGCTCTATCAGGCCTGTCAGCTATCCTATCCGAAAGCGTGCGATGAGACGCTCACCCCGACGAGTTGAATGCGCGGCGATTGTTGTGGCTGATCGTCGCCGCGCGCGGCAATGTTCGGCGTGTTCACGGCGAGCGCGCAGGAAAAATCCGCGCTTCGGAACCGGCGGCCGCGCCGCAGCCCGAGCCCTATCAGCCCGGTCTCGGCGAATATCATGGCGTTGCAGCAGATGCGCCACATCAAGCTCTGGTTCGCCGGTCACGCCGGCAACTGGCCGCTGGCCGATTACGAGGTCGGGGAATTGAAGGAAGGTTTTGACGATGTCAGCCAATTGCTCGGCGGCGACATCGTGGACCAGCATGTCGGCGCGCCGCTCGCCGCTCTGCAAAAGGCGATCGACGGCAAGGACAGCGCTGCTTTCGCGGCCGCTTTCGATAATCTCAGTGCCGGCTGCAATGCCTGCCATCACGCGCTCGACCATGGCTTCATCGTGATCGGGCGTCCGGCGTCGCTGCCCTATAGCGATCAATCGTTCACGCCGCCGAAATAATCGCTCCGAAGGCGGGACTGTCTCCTTCGCGCCGCACAAAGGGCCATTTTGCCGGCTTTCTGCGCACTCTTTGCCGCGCTCGCCATAACGCCATGTTTCTGCACATATTTTCGGCATCTCGACAAAGCCGGTAGAAACCGGCTTTAGCCTTGAATTATCGGGCAATACCGCCATACTACGCGAAATGTGCTGAACGCAGCACGGGGTGGGTTTTCTTGGAACAGCAGCAGAACATCGTTGCGAGCACGTTGGCAGCGAGCCCGTGCAACGTGCTCATGATTTATCCGCGCTTTATGGCGGATTCGTTCTGGAACTTCTCGGAAGCCTGCGAGCTTGTGGGCGCGCGCTATCCCGCGATTCCGCTCGGCCTCATCACCGTTGCGGCGCTCCTGCCAAAGTCTTGGAACGTGCGGCTTGTCAATCGCAACACCGAGGAACTTGCGGACGAGCGATCTCGACTGGGCCGACATGGTGATGACCGGCGGAATGCTGTTCCAGCAGTCGGATACATTGGAACTCATTGCAATGTGCCGCGCGCGCGGCCTTCCAGTGGTGATCGGCGGTCCCGACGCAACATCGAGCCCGCACCGCTACGAGACCGCGAATTTCCGTGTCCTTGGCGAAGTCGAAGACATCATCAAAGACTTCGTCGCCGCCTGGGAAAAGGGCGACCGCGAAGGCATGTTCGTGGCCGAGAAATTCAAGGTCGACGTCACCAAGACGCCGATACCGCGCTTCGATCTCTTGAAATTCGAGCAGTACCTCTATATCGGCGTGCAATTCTCGCGCGGCTGTCCGTTTACCTGCGAGTTCTGCGACATCATCGAGCTCTATGGCCGGTCGCCGCGCACCAAGACGCATGATCAGATTCTCGCCGAACTCGAGACGCTCTACAAACTCGGTTATCGCGGCCACGTCGATTTCGTCGACGACAATCTCATCGGCAACAAGAAAGCGATCAAGGCGTTTCTGCCGACGCTCGAAAAATGGATCGAGCGGTACGACTACCCATTCGAATTCACCACCGAGGCTTCGCTCAATCTCGCGGACGATGACGAACTGTTGGCGATGCTCAAGCGATCCAACTTCTTCGCCATTTTCGTCGGCATCGAAAGCCCGGATACCGAAACGCTGATCGCGATGCGCAAGAAGCAGAATACGCGCCGCAGCATCCCGGACAGCGTGCACAAGATCTACAGCGCAGGAATGTTCGTGACTGCGGGCTTCATCGTCGGGTTTGACACCGAAAAGGGCTCGGTTGCCTTACCGATGAGCGAGCTGGTCGAGGACTGCGCGATCCCGATCGCCATGGTCGGCCTGCTCTACGCGCTGCCGAATACCCAGTTGACGCGCCGGCTCGCAAAGGAAGGTCGCCTCTATGTCGACCACGATTCCGCGCCCTCCAATAAGGGCGATCAGTGCACCGCCGGCGTCAATTACGAAACCAAGCGCTCACGGCTCGAAATCTTGCGGGATTATCGCCAGATTCTCGAAAAGGTCTACGATCCCGACGCCTTCTGCGGCCGTCTGGAGCGTCTCGCAGCAGCGCTCGATTGCTCGGGCCGTCGAAAAGAGCTTCCTGAGGGCGATGTCAGGCGCAAACTCTCGCACCATCAATATGGTGCACGAGTTGCTGTCGCGTTTGCCAGAAGGTCGCGAACGCTTCTGGAAAGCGTTTACGACGTGCATGAAACAAAATCCCAACTCGGTGCGCGCCATCGTCACACTTATGGCGTTTTACCTGCATGTCGGGCCGTATTCGCGCTACGTCATGAAGCAGATCGATCGGCAGATTGAAGATATCGAGCAGGGCCGTTTCGTCGCCCCGGAATTGTTGCCGGCGGTAGCGCCGGAGCCGGCCGCGCCCAAGCTGATCGCGGCCGCTGCAGCGCCGATCGCGTTGAGCGCATAGCGGTTTCGGCGAGTGTCAGACGATGTCAACGCCGTGAGATCGGGCACGACACGCAGTTGGGGGGTGATCGGCATATTCGTCCGGCAGTCGCGCGCGGTTGACCCACAATGGCCGGAAACCGAACGCCGCGGCGCCCATGACGTCCCAACGGTTCGACGACACGAATACGACCTCGTCTGGCCGTATGCCGAAACCGTCGGTGACGAGCGCATAGACTTCCGGCCGCGGCTTGTACATGCGCACGGCATCGACCGAGAGCACGGCATCGAACAATCCGCCCATGCCGGACGCTTCGATCGCCGCATCGAGCATGCGCGGCGAGCCGTTCGACAGGATCGCAATGCGCGGCCCGCGTACTTTGAGCGCGGTGACCACGGCGCGCGCGTCGGCAAAGGCGTCGAGCGTGAAATAGGCTTCGAGCAGTTTCGGCCGCAAGCGCGCGGTCGACCGACGGCACGCGCGCCAACGCGTAGTCGAGCGCGCGTTCGGTCAGCGTCCAGAAATCGGCGTAGCGTCCGGAAAGCGTCAATATCCAGGCATATTCGAGCTGTTTTATCCGCCATATCTCGGAAAAGCGCTCGGCGTCCGGACCGGCGGCGGCGCGATGCCGCGCAATCGCCGCATGGACATCGAACAGCGTGCCATAGGCGTCGAAGACATAGGCACTGGCGTTACTACATTGTCAACTCCGTTCCATCGGCCTGATCTCCATTGCGGCCATCGTGCGTATTGTTGATCGATCCCGGCACCGTGAGCAGCGACGTGAACGTGCGGCCGCGAATATCGTAGACGCGCGCATAGACGACGCCGTCGCGCACGATCTCGAACAGTTCCGGCGCATCGAGCTTGGCGCAATAGAACACGCCCAGCATCATGGCAAAGTCGGCGCCTTTCGGATTCCAGGTCGTGGTGAATTGCGGGCCGAGCGCGACGGCGACCGGCGGATGCGGGCCGCACACCGCAACCGTCCAGGTGTCCGTGCGGCGGCGTCTCGTGGCGTTCGCGCGATGTAGGCGCGCAATTGCTGCGAGGCCTGGGTCAGCGACAGCCCCCAATAATCGAGCATGAAGTTCTTCTGCGCGCCGCGCGACGCCGCCGGCGATGTGGTTGTAGTCGGTGTACTGGTAAGGATGCAGCCGCACCATGTCGACGACCGGCGAGGCGATGCCGGCGATCAGCGCCAGCGCGCCTGCGGCCACGGCGCCGTGCCGAAGCGCCGCAAGCCGCGCGCGCGATCCAGGCGCGGCCAGGCCGCCGAGCACGGCGAACGGCGGCAGCACGAACACGAAATGGCGGATGCCGTTATACATCGCCGGCCGCGCCGCGACCGTGATCAGAATCGGCAGCGTCGCGGCCAGCACGACGCGCAATAGCGCGGCGCGGCGGCCGACGCGGCGGTGCCGCGATCGGCGCCCCGCAGCACGGCGGCCAGCGCGCCGGCGATTCCGACAAAGCCCGAGCGCCAGCATCAGTTCGGGCACTGCAGACGCGAACAGGGTCGGCACGTAGCTGCGCGGCATGTCGGGGACCGGGATCAATTGGCCGTCGAACAAGTTCGCGCCACGGCTTTTCGAAAAAGTTGGAGAAATATTCGACGGCGTGAAACGGATTGAGCGGCGAAACCACGCTCCACGGCCAGACCAGGCCCATGACCAGATAGGCAAGGATGGCGGCCGGAATGAGCGGCGACGAGAAACGAGCCGCAATTCGGCGGCGGCCTGCGCCGCGTCCATCCGCGCGCGAGCGGACGGCGAAGATCAGCGGCAGCGGCAGAAGCGCTTCCAGGACCGCAAAGCCGCCGAGCACGCGGGCGCCGATCGCAAGGCCGAGCCCGACGCCGCATAGCGCAATGGTCGCCGGCGTGGCGCGCGGATATTCTTCGAACGCGCGCACGATGCCGAGCAGCGCGATCGCCATGACCGCGGCGAACGGCCCGTCCTTGGCATTGATGAACATGTGGCCGTAATAGAGCGGGCAGGCGGCAAGCAGGACGAGCGCGATCAAGCCGGCGAACGGGCCGCCGAGCCGCCGGCCGAGCCGCCAGGTCGACGAACAGCCCGACAAGGCCGATCAGCGGCGCCGATCAGCCGGCGCGTCTCGAACAGGCCGAACGGCAGAATTTTCGCGGCGAGCGTGGCGAGGATGTCGAAGCCGCCGCCATACATGTAGAGATTGACGAACGACAGCGCGCGCTTGTCGGCAAAGCCCGAGCCGATAGAGCGACACCAGCAAGCTGGCCGTATTGCGAATGGGTGTAGTCGTCCCAGCCGAGCCCGTAATCGCGAAAGGTCGCGGCGGCGACCGCGGCGGTCAGCAGCAAAACGCCGATCGCCAGCGCGTCCAGCCAGCGCGCGGCGGCGATCGCCTCCGATCGCCAGGGCGAGGGAGTTCGCCGCAACTTGGTGCACGATCGGCCCGGCTCCAGATTCGTGCGACTGCCAACAGCTCAACGTCATGAGGCGCCAATTCGCGAGCCGGACAATGCGTCAAATGGCAGAGGCAGCCGGCGCGCGACATAGCGGGGCCGTCAGGCCCCGCTGAAATAGCGCGGCGCAGTGGCCCCGCTTGCTTCGCTTATGTCGTATGCGCTTATTTCATCGCCGCTTCGTACATCTCGGCGACGTAATCCCAATTGACCAGGTTGTCGAAGAACGCCTTGAGATAATCGGGGCGCCGGTTGCGATAGTCGATGTAATAGGAGTGCTCCCACACGTCGCAGCCGAGGATCGGCTTGCCGCCGTGCACCAGCGGGTTCTCGCCGTTCGGCGTCTTCATGACGACGATCTTGCCGTCCTTGACCGCAAGCCAGCACCAGCCGGAGCCGAACTGGGTGATGCCGGCCTGGATGAAATCTTCCTTCACCTTGGCGAGCGGGCCGATGTCGGAGGTGATTTGCTTTTCGAGCTTGCCGGGAAGCTTGTCGCCGCCGCCGCCCTTCTTCATCCATTTCCAGAAATGGATGTGATTGTAATGCTGGGCGGCGTTGTTGAAGAGGCCGGGGATTCTTGCCGAAGGTGCCTTTGACGACCTCCTCGACCGGCTTGTTCTCCCACTCCGTGCCCTTGGCCAGATTATTGCCGGTGGTCACATAGGCCTGATGATGCTTGTCGTGATGGAATTCGAGGGTTTCCCGCGACATGTGCGGGGTCAGCGCGTCGTACGGATAGGGAAGTTCGGGCAGGGTGAATGCCATTGGTCTACTCCTCAATGTGAAGCCGAAACGGCGGGGTATGCGCGGTGCAACCGTCGCGGAAAGCGAAAGGTTCCTCTAAATAGGACTAACGCGGGGGTTTGGGCAACGGCCCGTCGCCGTTGACGCAGATCGCCGAATCGGCTAGTTCAGCGCCAGCCTTCGCGATATTAATCCTTGCGCCGCTGCGGGGCGCGCCGCCACAATAATTGCCGTGGAGCCGGTCGCCGGCATGAGCGGAGCCGGGGACAGGCGTATGTATTTGGTATTGTTGGCGTTTGGCGCGGTGTTGACCGTGGCGGGAATAGTGCTCGCGGCCTCCGGCGTGTCGCTCCACGATCACGCATTTTCGACACGTCGGTCGTCACTCCCGGATCGTTGCCGCCGTCGGCGGTCTGCTGCTGATCGGCCTCGGATTGGCACTGCGCGTATTGCAGCGCATCGAACGAGCGCTCGCGACACGGCCGACGCTGCCGCGCGTCGCCTCGGCCTGGCGAAACCGGCGCGCAGCCTGGCGGTCGGAGCGGCCAATCGAGCGCCCGAATCCCGTTCCCGTCGAAAGCACAATCCCGCGTCCGCGGTCCGCTGCGCGTCGCCGCCGATGCAAGGCGACAAGAGCGACTTGTCGGAAATGCAGCCGGTAGAATTGCCGGAAAGGTCTCCGGTCGCCGGCACGTTGGAAACGCACCGCGTCGTCGAGGAAGACGGTACTCGCCGCTGCTCGTCGCGGTGCCGCTGGCGACGTGCGCGAAGAGGCCGTTGGCGAGGTCGACAAGCTGCGCGCATCGCCGGCAAAGGAACGGTGCTGCGCCGCCAGGATCGCGCCGCGGCTCGACGTGAGCGCGCGTTCGCCGCTCATGCGGAACGGCCGAAGGCTCCGGCGTTCGATGCGCTTTGGCCGAAAACGCAGCGGCCGGCGCGGTCAGCACATCGGCACCCGGGCAAGCGGCTACAACGCCGGTGCCCGCAGCGCCATCGTCGGCGGCGCCAGCACTCGAGCCGAGCAAAACCCGAACGGGACCGATCCATCGGACGCGATCGCGGCTGGACGGGGCAGCTGTTTCGGTCCTCAAGTCCGGCGTCGTCGACGGAATGGCCTATACGCTCTATTCCGACGGCTCGATCGAAGCGCAGTTGCCGCAGGGCACGCTGCGCTTCGGCTCGATCACCGAATTGCGCAATCACATCGAGCAGAGCGCGTAAGTCGCCCGGCAGCCGCCGATTTCATTCCGGCGCCTTCGACAGCAGCTAGCAATAATACAGCTTCGAGTATTGACCATCTGCCGTGCGACTCCGATGTTTTATTGCTTTTATTTCTATGGCACTAATATACGATCAAGTTTAGGCAGAGCATTTGCTGCAACCGCTAGAGATCGGATCATGGCTGAGAATTCGGGCGACAGCGCCTATATCGAACTGACCGCGAACATCGTCTCCGCCTATGTCAGCAACAATTCGGTGCCGAGCGCCGAAATCCCGAATCTCATCAGCCAGATTTACTCGGCCTTGAAGCGGGTCTCGGGCGGCCAGGTCGCCGCGGCGGCGGAGCCGCTCAAGCCCGCCGTGCCGATCAAGCGCTCGGTGACCGCCGAATATATCGTCTGTCTCGAAGACGGCCTGAAATTCAAGTCGCTCAAGCGGCATCTGCGCACGCGCTACAATATGACGCCCGACCAATATCGCGAGAAATGGAGCCTGCCGCCCGACTACTCCATGGTCGCGCCCAATTACGCGGCGGCCCGTTCGCAGCTCGCCAAGCAGATGGGGCTCGGCCAGCAGCGCCGCCGCCGCCGGGAGCGCGGCTGAGCATCGCTAGCGCTTGGCGCGCCTCAACGCTGCAGCACGCCGACCGCGCGGTTGGCGAAACTCAGCCGCTCCGACATCACCGAAACGACATAGCCGAGCAAGCGCCTGGCTGAGCGCCGGCTCGTCGCGCTTGATGCGCTCGTAGGCTTCGGCGCTGAGCTCGTAAAGCACGCTGTCGGCTTCGGCCGCGATGGTGGCGCTGCGCGGCCGGCCGGTGATCAGTCCCATTTCGCCGATCGTGGTGTGCCGGCCGAGGCTGCGCACGCGCATCGTGCGTCCTTCGCCCAGATCGACGACGATGCCGACGCGGCCTTCGAGGATGAAATGCATCGAGGCGGCGGCATCGCCCTGCCGCGCGATGATGTCGCCCGCCGGAACTTCGAGCCGCCGGCAATAGTCGGTCAGCCGGTCGGCATATTGCGGCGCTGCCCAAGCGCATCGGACAGCCAGGCCCGCAACGATCGCGCGTCGCCGGCTTCGGTGCGATGCGCTTCGATGATCTCTGCTCGCAGGATTCCAGCGCGCGATCGAGATCGGACGCGACGATGACGTCGTCGGAAATGAAACGGCGGTGCGAAAGGCGCGCTCCAGTTCCGGCGTGAGATTGACCAGCACGATCCGGGCGCCGTACGCGGCCGCGGCCTGCTTGATCTGCGCAAAGCTGTGGGTGGCCGACGAATCGATGCCGGTGACCAGGCGGAAATCGAAAATCAGAAAGCGGCAATCCGGCTGCGCCGCCAAGCAGCGTCTTGACGTGCTGATAGAGCCGGTTGGCCGAGCCGAAGAACAGATAGCTCTGCAGCGTCATGCCCTGGATTTCCGGCCGTGATCGGCCAGCAGCGACAGTTCGTAGGGCCCGCGATCGAGCGACGAGCGGTATTCCGAGCCGTCGAAGCTGAACTTGATCGCGTTCACGCGGCTCGCGCTCAGCGCAAACGTGGCGCAGCCGATGACGATTCCGATCAGGACGCCGGCGATGAAGCCCGAATAGATGATCAGCGACGGCGATGGCGAGCAGCGACAGATATTCGAGCGGCAGCAGCCGCCGCGACGACTGGATCAGCCATTGATAGACGAGGTCGGCGCCGAGATAGAACAACAGGCCGCCGAGAACATATTTCGGCACATAGCCGAGGAATGACGGATCGGCGACGAGCACGGCCGCCGAGATTGCGGCGACCGTCAGCCCGGCGATGCGGCTGGTGGCGCCGGCGGTGCGCACCAGCATCGAGCGGCTGAACGACGTGCAGCTCACATATCCGCCAAGCGCCGCGATCACGACATTGGCAAGGCCGAGCACTTTGAGATCGCGCTCGATATTGGCTTCGCTGCGGGTGGCGATCTCGAGTCCCGTCGTATTGAGCAGAAAGTTGGTGACGGTGACGAACATGACGGCGAGCACGATCGCCGGCAAGCGACGGCAGCGACGACCACGGGAAAGCTGTGAAGCGGCTCGAATTTCCACGGCAGCGTCAAGCCCGCCGCCGGCTGCAGACTGGAACATCCAGCCGTCGGCCTGGGCCGTAGCGAGCGTCGTGCCGGTCGACAACAGCACGAGATGGGTCGACGACGAACGCCGTCAACAGCACGCCGGGCAGGATGAAGGGATTTTTGGAACGGCGCAGCAGCACATGAAGCGCGATCGCGACGACGACGCCGGCCGCGATCTTGGCGGCGACGGCGCGATCGGCAAACGCGGCGATATTGGCGAGCGTCGGCCGCTGGTCGGTGACCACCTGGATCGCGCCGGTGATCAAAAGCCAGCCGGTCGCGCCAAGGAAGCCGCCGATCACCGGATAGGGCACAAAACGAATGGCGCGCCCGGCATGCGTAAAGCCGAGCACGCAGAGCAACAGCCCGGTCAGCGCGGTCGCCAGCGACATGGCGATCAGCGCCGGTGCGAGAAGATCGGTGGCGCCGCTGGCGACGAGCCGCTGCACCACGATCGCGACCAGCGCCGCCAGGACGACGGAAATCGAACTGTCCGGTCCGGCGACCGCGAAAGGCAGCGAGCTGCGCAACGCCACGATCGTGCCGCCGACGGCGGCCGAGAGGAATGTCACGGCGATACCGTAGGACAACAGATGTTCGAGCGGGCCGGTAAAAATCAGCGCCGCATAGGACAGGCAATAGGCGATGGACAAAATGCTGCAGACCGTGCCGGCGAACACGTCCGTCAGTCCTGCGCGGAGTTTGTGATTGCTCAACGGGAAGCCCACCTGCGCTCCCGACGAGACTTACAACACGATTGCAGGCGCGGCTAGAATACTCGCGACCGCCATGCGGGCAGCGCGGCTTGGGCGTTCGCCTATGACGCGGCCGTGCCGTCAGCGCCGTGCGCGCGTCCGAATGGATGCGGCTCGACCATCGAGCGGAAGCCGTTCGAGCGCTGCGGCGTGAGATGTTCCCGCAGTCCCATGCCTTCGAACAGCTTGACGGCGTCGGTGGCGAGAATGTCCTTTGCGCTCTTGCCCGAATAGATCGCAAACAGGACGGCGATCAGGCCGCGCACGATATGGGCATCGCTGTCGCCGTCGAAGGTCAGCACCGGCCCGCCGGCGCCGTTCGGACGCACGGTGGTGTCGAGCCAGACCTGGCTGGCGCAGCCCTGCACCTTATTGGCGTCGTTGTGCGCCGCTGCCGGCAAGCGGCGGCAGTTCGCGCCCGAGCTCGATCAGATAGCGATAGCGATCGTCCCAGTCGTCGAGGACCGAGAAATTGTCGATGATGTCGTCGATGTCAGCCATCGCGCCGGTGTCCCGACGTCCCGCCCTCTATATAGAGCGTGAGGTCCGGCAGGTCGACGTGTGCGAGGGCGACGTGTGCGGCGCAGCGATGGCGCACCGGGCCTAAGCCGCGTGCTTGGCGTCTTTGCGCGGCGTCGGGCCGCGCCAGGCCGGAGCAAGATCGGCGGGCGTGAGCGTATTCTGCGAGGCCTTATCCGGCGACGGATTGTCGGTCGCCGATTTGCCGAATGGGCGCCGCTATCCGCTGGATCGAGCCGGTGCCGGTCTCTTTGGACGCGAGCCGCTCGGTCAAGAAATCGTAAAGCATCTTGGCGCCGGCCTGCGCCTTGTAGCCGAGCTGGGTCGCCACATGCGAGCCGACCGTGCAGGCATCGGGCTGGCGCGTGCAGAACTGCCGCAGATCGCCGACGGTGGCGGAAGCCGCCGAAATAGCATCGGACGCGCCGACCTGCGCTTGCCGGGGCGCCTGCTGCGAGGAGCCGCTCGGCAACAGGATCAGCACGAGGCCGAGCCAAAACGCCATGCGCAACAGAAAGAACATGAGACCCACATCCCCCGCGGCATACGTTGCCGCACGTGTGGGGAAGCTAGCAGGCAGCATTGAAGGCCGCGTTCGCTCGGCTGGTACGTTTTTGCCCATAATCGAGGAGAATACGCCGCAAATTTTCGAACAATTGGAAAAAATATAATTTACCTAAAATTTGAACGAACGCGCGCGCCGCGCGCATTGCGGCAATTTCGGCGTACGAAATTGCGCAATATACGGCCATTCGCGATCGCTCGCGCGCACGTCAACATCTGAGCAGCCATTTGCGGCAACGGGCGATTCACCATGATGGCGGAATTCCGCGCATGCGCAGCGCCCTGCTGTCGGCAGATGCCGCGCGCGCGTCGCGTGCCGCGCGCTTTAGCGTTCGCTTAAGCGGCCTCTGACACGATCCCGCCATAGAAAAAGGGGAGCGCGTCTGCAAAGCCGGGCGTGCGTTGGGAACGTGGGCCTGCTTCGCGCCGATACGAGACTATATTGAGACGCTGGTCCATCCGTCGGCGCAGCAGGACGTGCTGACCGCGGCGCGGCATCGCGCCTTTATCGCGCCGCGCCTTCTCGGCAGCATCGTCGCGCTGGCGTCGTTCCCGGTCTATCTGCTTGTCCGCGGCGCGCCGAGCGCGATCGAGCTTTTGGTTTTTGCCTGGCTCGTCGCGCCGATCCTCACCGCTTATTTTCTGTCCCGCACCGGCCGCTACGAGAGCGCGCACGTGCTGTCGTCGCTGGCGCTGACCGGACTGGTGACGGCGGTTGCGGCATCGACCGGCGGCATCGCCTCTTTCGCCGCGATCTGGCTCGTCGTCGTGCCGCTCGAAGCGGCGCTTTCGGCGTCGCGCCGCGTCGTCGCGACCGCCTCGACATTCGCGCTCGGCGCCGCCGGGCCTTCTGGTGCTGCTCGGCGCGCAACATCTGTTGCCGCCGCCGATCGCAAGCGCGCCGGCGGCGCTTGCCGCGCTCGGCATCGTTTCGGCCGGCGCTTTACGCGACCGGGCTCGCGCTCGGCGCCGAGGCGCTGGCGCGAACCAGCTTCTGGCTGCTCTATGCCGAGGAGGACCGTTACCGGCTGTTGGCGCGCAATATCACCGACGTCATCACGCGGCACGGCCGCGATGGCGCCGTGCTGTTCGTATCGCCGGCCGCCGAATCGCTGTTCGGCGTCGCGCATCGCGAACTGCATGGCCACGGCCTGTTCGAGCGCGTCCATGTCGCCGACCGCCCGGCCTATCTGACCGCGCTCGGCGATGCCGCGGCCTTGGCGGAAGCCGAGTTCGGTCGAATTCCGCGTGCGGCGCGACAGCGTCGATGCCGACGGCCGCGCCGACGCCGGAATTCGTCTGGATCGAGATGCGCTGCCGGCCGTTCGAGCAGGCGGCCGGCGATGCCGAGCAGTCAGGACCGCCGCGAGGTCGTCGCGGTGTTGCGCGACGTGACCGACGCGCAAGCAGCACCAGCAGGCGCTGCTCGACGCGCATGCCGAGGCGGAGCGCGCCAATGCCGCGAAAAGCCGCTTCCTCGCCACCATGAGCCACGAATTGCGCACGCCGCTCAATGCCATCATCGGCTTTTCGGAAATGCTGATGAAGGAAGACGGCGCTGATGCTCGACGCCAAGCGCCGCAACGAATATGCCGGGCTCATCAACGATTCCGGGACATCATCTGCTGTCGGTCGTCAACGGCATTCTCGACATGTCGAAGATCGAGACCGGCAATTTCGAGATCACGCCGGAGCCATTTGCGCCGGCGCAGGTCGTCGCGGGCTGCTGCGGCCTGCTTGCGCTGCGCGCGCGCGAGGCCGGCGTTCGAGCTGGAAAAACTGGCGGCCGACGATCTGCCGGAAATGATTGCCGACAAGCGCGCGCTCAACCAGATCCTGCTCAATCTCGTGTCCAACGCGATCCGCTTCACCGATCGCGGCGGCAAGGTCACGATCAGCGCCCGCGCCGAGGCGGCGAATATCACTTTCGCCGTCGAGGACAACGGCGTCGGCATCAGCGACGAGGATCTGGCGCGCGTCGGCGAGCCGTATTTCCAGGCCGGCAGCTTCCTACGACCGCCGTCACGGCGGCACCGGGCTTGGGCCTTTCCATCGTCAAGGGGCTGGTGCGGCTGCACGGCGGCGAGATCTCGATCCGCAGCCGCATCGGCGAGGGCACGCGCGTGACCGTGCGGCTGCCGCTCGATTGCGAGCGCGCGCGGCTCGGCAAGAAGGCTGCCGCGCAGACCGCCCGCCGGCGTGATGAGATATTTGGCGGGCAAGGCCATGCCGCAGCCGGCGAAGTGCCGTCTGCGGCGCGAGATTCCGCTCGCCGCGCGTCCAAGACATTCCGGTGAAGAAAAGTGCGTAAGCGCCGCAATCGCCGATCGTTCGATTTTACGCGCGCGCCGCGAGCGCCGGCGGCGCGTTGGCGCTGGCGGCTGTGGGCCAAAGCGACGCGCGCGGCCGGTGGATTCTGTTGCGATCTGTTGCCGCGGCCGCGGCGAGCCTCATCATCATCGTCAATGCGGTCTTCCTGCAGTCGGGATCGCATCCGGCGCCGTTCTTCGCCAATCCGAAGCCGCTGCAGGCTCGCCGCGAGTGATCCAGCCCAAGCCCGTGCGCGCCGTCCGTGCCGGCCGCGGCCGGTGGCGACCGCCGATCGCGCCGCAACCGGTCGCGGTGCGGCGCAACGATCCGATCGCCGATCTGATCGGGCCGTCGCCGCGCATCGCGGCGGTGCAGCGCGCGCTGTCCGAATATGGCTACGGCCAGATCAAGCCGACCGGCGTGCTCGACGATGCAACCAGCGCCGCGATCGAGAAATTCGAGCGCGAGCACAAGCTGCCGGTCACCGGCCGCGTATCCGATCGCCTGGTCAGCGAGCTTGCGGCCATGGTCGGCCATCCGCTCGAATAGACGCCGATTCCCGCACGGCGGATCGGTTTGCGGCTATCCGATCCGGATTCGAGTCATATCTGCTGCGCGCCGACGTGGAGCCGGAATGACGATGCGCCTGAAATCCGCATTTGGGTCGCCGCTTATTTGCGCCGCTGTCAGGTCGAGGGCGCGTTCGCGGTCGTGCGCCGGCGCGGCGCGGAAGAAGCCGGCGCGATTTTTGTGCGTATCTGCAGGCTCGACGGCACGTCGGACCTGTACGGGCCGGCGCCGCAAAGCGCGCGTCGATACCAGCCGCGGCGCCGACCGGTCCTTTACGCCGAGCCTTGCCGAGCGGCCGGCGCCCGATGCGGCGGTCGAGGCTTATCTTGCGCGCGAGATGAAATTCGATCCCGATGTCTGGATCGTCGAAGTCGAGGACCCGCCGGCCGGAATTTTCTCGATATCGTCGGTCAGAGCCTCAAGTAGCTCAGGACACGTCGCGGCGTTCGCTCGGTCGTTGCGCGACCGGCGCGCGCCGCACCGTTGCCGTCGCGGTGCGGGCGCCGGCGCGCGCTTCGTCGTTCCAGAGCAGCGGCCGATGCTGCAGCCGCGGCGTGCTCGCTTCTTGTGCAAGCGCCTGCCAGATCGCGACCATATGTTCGGCGGCTTGCGCGGTCATCTCGTCGTAGAGCTGGCGAGCGCGTGGACGCGTTCGACCGAATGGCCGACGGTCGTATTGACGAACAGCAGGATCCGATAGACGACGTCGCGCGGCATGTCGAGCGCCTTGGCCGCCGTCACGATCGGCTCGCCGAGATCGTCGGCGGCGATGCGTCGCGCTTGCACGCGCGGGATTTGCAGCGCCTGCGCGAGATGCTGGGCGAATTCTTCGCGGTTGCGGGCGAGCGCCGCGGCTTCGAGGCGCTCGGCCGGCTGCGGCGTCGCGCGCGAATCCGGCGCGGCCGGCCGGCAATGGGCGCGGCGATTTCGAGATTGAGCAGGATGAGACGCCGCTCGTTGGCGTTGGCGGCGAAGAAAAGCTCGTTGAGTTCGCTCGCGACGGCGGCGTCGAACAGCCGGGCGTCGCGCGGCCGGCTGTTTCCTCTTGCTCGGCGGTCTCGGTTGCCGGCGATCGGCGTGAGCCGCGCGCCGTGGCTAAGATCAAGCTTCGGCGCTGCGACCGTATCGCTGTCCGCTGCAAGCAGACGGATGCGCGCGCACCGCCGCGGCGACGTCGGGCAAGATCACGGGCCAGGCGCTGGATCACCCGCAACGGCGGCGATAGATGGCGCGCCAAGCCGTGCCGCCACGGCCGCGCGGGTCGCGCACATCCACGCCGTCAGCAGCCGCAGCGCCAGTTCGGTGTAATGACGCTCCTCGTCGGGGGTATGCGTGAGCTTCTGCACATAGAGATCGGTCAGCACCCGCAGCAGCGTGGGCCGCATATCGACGCCGCCGCGCAATCCGAGATGGGTCAAGGTCGAGGCTGAACAGGCTTCCGCTTTCCATAACGCGTGGCTCGATCGCAACAGATGACCTGCCGGTCAGTTCGATCGGTAGCCTAAGTTGCGCGCGTTAGCGGAGCGTTAACCTTGCATGCCGCTTAATCGTGGCGATGCCGATTTCCGCGCATCGGGGCAGAATGCTCCATTGCCGGCGGCAGAGGAAAGCGGCTGGTGGGTGACGTAATCAAATTCCCGGACGAGGGGCGTATCGTGCGCTTCGGCCGTGGTGACGGGGCGGACGAAGTCGGCAACGATCATCATCCTGCCCGTGATCCGGATCGAGCGATACGCCGATCCGCATGCCGAGGAGGCCGAGCCCCACACACATCCGCCGGCGGAAAACGGCGGCCGCCGGCGGGCGAGACGACGCTGAACGGCCGCGGCCGCCAATAATTTATTGCACAGGTTGAATCTTACAGGTCGCGGCGGCTAGCGCGCCGCGCGCCATCGGCATGAGGCCCGGCTCCGACGCCAAGGCGCGCAGCACGATCAGTCCCATCGTACCCGGCGATTCGATAATCAAGCGGTCGGCCGCGGTCACGTCTTCTTCCTCCGGGACTTCAGCATGTTGTTCCGGCGTCATCAGATCGAGTTCGATGGTGCGCCGGCCGGCGGCGCGATCGTTGATCGCATAATAGGCGACGCTCTTGCGGGTATAGAAGGTGACCGACGTATAGGCCGGGCTCACCGGGGCGAGGGAGCTTGAGCGAACCGCCGGTGAGATCGTAGCGGCATACCGCCTGGGCAAAGGCCGGGTCCATGAACGGCATAATTGCAGCATCGGCCGTGGGTGAGGTGAGCGGCACCATGGTGTTGACCGGGGTCAGCGGCACCAACCGCGAATAGGCATCCTGCTTTGCCGCCTGCGGCATCGCCAGCACGGTCGAGAGGTGCACGATGCCGCCGAGCAGGATGGCGGCAAGGACCCATAACATGGCACGGACCATCAGCAGCCCTTCCGTATGATCGCGGGCATCGGCCCTTCCTTGGTCGTCCTCATGGCAACGCCAATCGGGGTGTCGTAGAGGCGCCAGACCAGCACAAATTTTTCGGTACTGCCGGTTGGCAGCCAATTACCGGGGCGCGCCAGCGGCGCAACTGCAATGGCGAAGCGGCCCTCGCTGTCGCGAACGATTTCTTCGCTGGTAAAGCCGTGCCGATCGATGTCGTTGGCGACCAGCCGGCCTTCCGAATCGTAGAGCGTGACCGTCCAATATCGCGCAGCCGGCGTCATGCCGCTGATGATGAAGCTGCAGCGGCCGTCGAATTTATTTCCTTGATCGTCGCTACGGGCATAGAACGCGACGCCATCACCGGTCCCGGTCGGCAACTCGCCGCTGCGCGCAATGCTGGCACGCGCATAGGGATCGATATCGACCGATCCGCTCTTCGGCCACGCCGTCCAGGCGCCGATCGCCAGCGGGCTGAAAGCGACGCCGCGCGTGAGCGTGAACCACGTCGCGCCAAGCCCGAGAGCGGCCGAGATCAAGAGCGTAAAACACGATCCCAATAGCAGGCGCATGAGAATCTAATCGCCGCGCGCAGCCGAGGCGGCCCCATGGCCGGCCGCCGCCGCGAAAGTATCCGTCGTCCGATTGTCGGCGCCCTTGGCGGCAGGCAGCGCAGCGAACGATCCGGCCGGCACGCCCTCGGCGGTGAGCGCGCGATCGGCCTCATCCAAAAGCTGCTCGAGATGCTCCAGCATATCGGTGCCCTTGCGCGTTAGCAGGGCGCCCTGGGACTGCTCGCTGCCTTGGAAAGACCTGTCGGCCATGGTCGGGGCATGTTGGGGCGGCGGCAGGCCGGGCAGCGGCCGCAATTCAATGCCCTGATGCGCGTAAGCCATGATGTTGTGCCAAGTCATCGCCGGCAAAGTGCCGCCGGTCATGCGCTTGGTCGGCGAATAATCGTCGTTGCCCATCCACACGGCGCCGACGAAATTGCCGGTGTAACCGACGAACCAGGCGTCGCGCCAGCTGTTGGTGGTGCCGGTCTTGCCGGCGACCTGGATGCCGTCGAGCTGCGCGCGCTTGCCGGTGCCGTTCTCGACCACCGAGTTCATCATCTTGATCATATCGAGCGCGACTTGCGGACTGATCACTTGCTTCGGTTTCGGGCCGTCGCGGTCGAACCGCCACACCAGCTGGCCGGTGCCGGTGCGCACTTCCAGCGCCGCATGCGGCGCCACCGCGCGCCCGAGATTGGGGAAAGTCGCATAAGCGACCGCATGCTCGAACACATAGACTTCGTCGGCGCCGATCGGCAGCGAGGGCGTGTCCGGCAGCGGCGCGTGAATGCCGAAATTGCGCGCGGTCTGCACGATCATGGCGCGGCCGAGCTTGGGGTTGCCGTTGCCGAGCATGATCGAGAGCTTGACTGGAATAACGTTGATCGAATGGGTGATGGCTTCCATTAGCGTCACCGGCCCGGAATAGCCGCCGGAATAATTGTGCGGGCACCAATCGCCGATGCAGACCGGTGAATTGTCGACGACCGTGGTCGGTTTGAAGCCGTTGGCCAAAGCGGTGGCGTAAACGTAAGGCTTGAACGACGAACCGGGCTGGCGCAACGCGTCGGTCGCGCGATTGAACTGGCTCGCGCCGTAATCGCGCCCGCCGATCATGGCGCGCACGCCGCCGTCGAGATCGGCAAATACCGCCGCCGATTGGCTGGCGCCGTAATCGTGCCCGTATTGGCGCAATTCGGTCTCGACTTCATGCTCGGCATAGCGCTGCAGGTTGCTGTCGAGCGTCGTGCGCACCACGAAATAGCGGTCGGTGACCGATTTCGGGAACGTATCGGCGAGCTTGCGCATCTCATCGAACGCGAAATCGAGGTAATAGTTCGGGGCGTCTTCAGTGATGCGATCGATCGGGGTCGCCGGGTTGCGCCGTGCGCCGTAAACTTGGCCCTCGGTCATGAAACCGTTCTGAACGAGGTTATCGAGCACGACATTGGCGCGCGCGCGGGCGGCCGGCAGGTTGACGAGCGGCGAAAATTTGCTCGGCGCCTTGAACAGGCCGGCAAGCATCGCCGCTTCGGGAAGGGTGACATCGCGCACCGACTTGCCGAAATAATATAGCGCCGCCGCGTCGACGCCGAAGGCGCCGCCGCCGAGATAAGCACGGTCGAGATAAAGCTTCAGAATCTCATTCTTGCTGAGATGGGTTTCCAGCCACAGCGCGAGAAAAGCTTCATTGATTTTGCGCTCGTAGGTGCGCTCGTTGGACAGGAACAAATTCTTGGCGAGCTGCTGGGTGATGGTCGAACCGCCCTGCACCACGCCGCCGGCTTGAGCGTTGGTCATCAGCGCGCGGAAAGTACCTTGGAAATCGATGCCGAAATGCTCGTAGAACCGGCGATCCTCGGTCGCCAGCACGGCTTTGATCAGGTGATCGGGAAACTCGTCGAGCGGCACCGACTCGTTGTGCTTGATGCCGCGGCTGCCGATCTCATTGCCGAAGCGGTCGAGGAAGGTGACCGCGAGATCGGATTTCTTCAGCCAGTCGTCGTCGGAAGTCTGCCGGAAGGCCGACATGCCGAGCGCCAGCATGAGAAGGATAGCGCCGGTGCCGAGCGTCGCCATTTCCGAAAGCGGTTCGACCAGGATCCAGCGCCGCCAGCCGGCAACATGGGCGCGGTCCATGAATTCCGTGAAGCGCTCGTAGATTTCGCGCGCCCACTTTCCGGCCTGGTACATCGCGGAATCGATCCGCGAGTCGAGATCGAGCAGCAGCCGCCTTAGTTTGGGCCGCCAGTCATCGCCCGGATCGGGGAACATATCCGTCACAACCACGCGCTCCGCAAATCGCTTGGAACCACGAGACCAGACCTTCTAGCCGACCGGGGCTTTGGCGGCCAATTCAACTTGCTCATGTTTAATGGACCCCGTGGCGGCGGCCAATGCGGTCGTGGCCATAGAGTGAATGGAAATTAGGGGTAAATTTGGCATAGGTTCGCCGCATCTGGAGAATAGCATGGCAACCAGCGGCGACGGCCTTGATGAAATTCCGTTCTGGCGGCGTAAGCCATTGGATAAAATGACGAATTCTGAGTGGGAGAGCCTTTGCGACGGCTGCGGCAAATGTTGCCTCAATAAACTCGAGGAAATGGAGGGGGAGGGGCGGACCTTTTACACCGATGTCGGCTGCCGGCTTTTGGATGGGCAGACCTGCCGCTGCGGCGACTATGCACATCGGCTCGAACTGGTCGACGATTGCGTGCGATTGACGCCCGACAGCCTGAAAACCATCAACTGGCTGCCGCCGTCTTGCGCCTATGTGCTGCTCGCTCAAGGCAAGGACCTGTACTGGTGGCACCCCTTGGTCTCCGGCGATCCCGAAACCGTTCACATCGCGGGTGTGTCGGTACGCGGTCGCGTCGGCGCGTCGGAGGTGAACGTGCCCGACCGCGACCTCGAAGACCACATCGTCAACTGGCCGCTTAAATTGCCGAAACGCGCGCTTCGCCGCCGCTAGACCGGCTTGGTTTCCTCCACCAAATGGCACCCCAGGTCTGCGTGAGGCACAGTTGCAATGGTGCGCGGTGTCCGCCAAGTCAGGGCAACCGACCTAACGCATAAGCTGACCAGCGAAATTGTCCCCGCGCACGCCGTCCAAATTGCTTCCGCCATCGCCCGTGCCGGCCCGCCCACATGAGGCGGCGCCGCTCGATCATGCGGCTGTCCGCGCCATCGTTGCCGGCATCATGCTGGCGATGTTTCTCTCCGCGCTGGAGCAGACCATTGTCGCGCCGGCGCTGCCGGCAATCGGCAAGAGCCTTGGCGGCATCGGCGATTTATCCTGGGTGGTGACCGCCTATCTTCTGGCAGCGACAGCGACGACCCCGCTGTTCGGAAAGCTCTCCGACATTTACGGCCGGCGCACCGTTCTTCTGTCGGCCATCGGAATCTTCATCGGCGGCTCGGTCGCCTGCGCGCTGGCGCCGACCATCTGGATGCTGATCCTGGCGCGCGGCCTGCAAGGCATCGGCGGCGGTGGTCTATTGCCGATCGCGCAGACTATTATTGCGGATCTGCTGTCGCCGCGCGAACGCCCGGTGGTGCAGGGCCGCACCTCGATCATGTTCATGAGCGCCAGTATACTCGGGCCGGTTTTGGGCGGGTTGCTGACCGATCATCTGCATTGGTCGTTCATCTTCTGGATCAATCTGCCGCTCGGCGCCGTCGCTCTGATCATGACCGAACGCGCGCTGCGCCACTTGCCGCGCCACGATCGTCCCCACCGGCTCGACATGATCGGCGCCGCTCTCATGGTGGGCGCAGCCCTTTCGCTAATGCTGGCATTGGCCCGGGGCGGCACGCACGATCCGTGGAATTCGTGGCGGATCGTCATCTTGCTCGCGAGCTCGGCCGCGCTGTGGGCACTTTTTGCCGCCAGGCTCCTGACCGCGCCCGAGCCGTTCATTCCATTGGCGATCCTGCGCGGCCGCGTGACGAGCACCATCACCTGCGCCGCCTTCTTCTCAATCGGCACCATTATCGGCATTACGATCTACACGCCGCTTTATTGCCAAACCGTGCTTGGCGTTTCGGCGAGCCTATCCGGATTTGCGCTGATCGCGTTCATGGTCGGCGCTGTGGTCGGTGCACAGCTTGCCGCGCGGCTGATGGTCCACCTGACACGCTATATGCGCGTGCCGATGGTGGGATTGCTGATCGCGATTGCGGCGCTTGCCGTTCTCGCCGCCGATCCGGCGGGCCATTCGCTGGTTGAGGTCGGGGTCCTGCTGTTCGCGCTCGGCTGCGGTCTTGGACCGATGTATCCGGTCAGCACCGTCCTGATGCAGAACGAGGTCAAGCCGCACCAGCTCGGCACCGCGACCGGGACGCTGAATTTTTTCCGCACGCTCGGCGGCGCCATCCTGGTCGCGGTGTTTGGCGCTATTGTATTGGGCGGCGCCAGAGGCAGCTCCGGCGCGATGACGCTGGAAAAGCTTGCGGCGGACCATGGCGACATGGCGCCGGCGTTTCACTGGGTATTCATCGCCGCCGCCATCTGCTTGGGAATTTCGTTCGCCTGCCTGTTCGCGGTCGCGGAGCGGCCGCTGCACGGCCCGGTTCGCTTGCGCGAGGAGCCTGCGGAATAGACGAAATGGGCTTGGGCATGGCTGCTCCGCGTGGTCCGCCTTGTGCCGGCGCGCACCTGGCGTAAAGCTTGCGCCATAGCTTGCGAGGGCGGCGTGTCAATCACGGCAGAACCGGATCGCCAAAGCGCGGAGCGTGTGGCGCGAGCGGCCGAGACAGCGCTGCAGCCGCCCGGCAGCGCGCGGCCTGCGACCGAGCAGAAGCTCGGCAAGCGCGAGGTGCTGACCATTATCAGCGGTTTGGCGCTGGCGATGTTTCTTTCGGCGCTGAACCAAACCATTGTCGCCACCGCGCTGCCGACAATCGGCCGCGCGTTCGATGACTTCGAAAACCTCTCCTGGGTCGTCATCGCCTATTTATTGACGTTGACGGTCGTGGCGCCGCTCTACGGCAAGCTCAGCGACATTTACGGCCGGCGCGGCATGATGCTGGTGGCGCTCGGCGTCTTCATGGCCGGCTCGGCGGCGTCGGCTGCGGCGCCGAGCATGCTGATGCTGATCCTCGGCCGCGGCCTGCAAGGCATCGGCGGCGGCGGCATCGTGCCGCTCGCTCAATCGATCATCGCCGATGCGGTGCCGCCACGCGAGCGCGGCTATTATCAAACCTATACCGGCGCGATCTGGATCATCGCCGGCGCCGGCGGCCCGGTGCTCGGAGGGGTCATTGCCGAGAATTTGCACTGGTCGGTGATTTTCTGGCTCAATGTGCCGCTGACATTGGTTGCCGCACTGCTCTCGCACCGGCAGTTGAAATTGCTGCCGCGCCACGAGCGCGCGCACAAGATCGACGTGACCGGTGCGGCGCTGATGATGGCTGCCGCGACCGCGCTGTTGCTGGCGCTGACCTCGGGCGGCACGCGCTATCCGTGGCTCTCGCCGCAAATCGCGGCGCTGATTATCGGCGCGGCGGTGCTGTCAGCGGGTTTCGTTTGGTGGGTGCTGCGGGTGCCGCAGCCGTTTTTGCCGATCGCTGTACTCAACAATCCGGTGATGCGGTTTGGATCGCTGACGTTGGCGTGCTCGCAGGGTGTCTCCATTGGGCTCACCATCTTTGTGCCGCTGTTTTACGAACTGGTGCACGGACTGTCGGCGAGCGATTCCGGCCTGGCGCTCATTCCAATCATGATGATGATTACGCCGGGCTCGTTCATGTCGAGCCGCGCCATGCTCTACATGACGCATTACAAGCGGGTCCCGATCGCTCTGCTTGCTCTTGGCAGCATTGCGGTCGGCATACTTGCGCTCGATCCGCTGATGCCGGTTTGGGGTGTCGTCGTGGTGATGTGCTTTGTCGGTCTCGGCGCCGGCAGCTCCTATCCGACCGTCACCGTCTCGATCCAGAATGCAGTCGCACACCATCAAGTAGGCATCGCCATGGGGACGATGAATTTCTTCCGGGCTTTGGCCAGCGCGTTTGTGGTCGCGGTGATGGGCGCAATCATGCTGGCGGGGCTGGGCGCGGCGCCGCAGCGCGGTGCGGCCGCCGCGGTGATTGCTGTCGCGGCGAATACAACGGCCGGTCAGCTCGCCCACACCTTCAGTTTCATTTTTGCCCTGGCGGCAGCTTTTCTGCTGATCGGCGTGATCGCGCTGACGGTCATGGAGGAGCGGCCGTTGCGCGCCACCGTCATCGTGACCCCGTCGAGCCGTGAGCCGTCTAGGGACGGCGCCGCGTGATCACGGCGCAAACGGCGAACCGAGCATCCGCGCCGTGTCGACGATCCAGGCGCGGTAACGCGCCAGCGGCGTGATGCCGGTCAGCCCGCCGCAGCCTCCGCTTAGATTCGGTCCCGTCGACCAGCTCACCACGCCGATCACCGCAAGCGTTCCGTTGGTGTCGCGGAACGCCGGCGCGCCGGAATTGCCGGTACAAGCGCCGAGGCCAGCGGTCTGGCCTTTGGTCGCCGGATCGAATAGGCGGATTTGCAAACTGCCCGGTTGCCCCGTGACGGTTAAATGCGCTGCGCGCACCTTGCCGTCCAGGCGTTCGGCGCCGCGCGCAGTGACGCCATAGCCGGCCACGATGAGCGTGTCGCCGACGGCGACGCTGACGTTATCGCCGCCGATCGGAACTGGCGGAATTTGCGCCGCCAAGGGTTCGGCGAGCTTAATCAGCGCCACGTCCGCGGTGGCGAGATGGGCGAATAGCCGCTTCAAATCGAATTGCGGATCGCGCTCGATGCGTGCCGATGTCTTTGAGCGCCGGCGTTTCGCCTGGTTTGTTCGCCATGAGTTTGTAATCGGCACCCGGCTGCACGCAATGCGCTGCGGTGAGGAGCAGATCGCGCCCGATCGCCGTGGCGGTGCAAACAGTGCCATACGAACCAAGGATCATCACCACGGAACGGCCGACGCCGTCCGCTGCCGGTGGGGTACCGCCGACCATCGCCAGACCGGGGGCCAATCCCGCCGCGATGAAAGCGGCGATTGCGACGGTCGCGATTAGATGGACGGTACGCAGTCGCGCCAGCGGCCGGGTCATTGTTTGTCTCCTTATGCGCCGCTCTGATTAGCGGGCTTTTTGGTGTTTTACAGCTTATGCGCCCTTAATCAGCCATTCAGGCGTGGTTCACTGCAAAGCGTTCAAGTACCAGACATGATTCCTGCAGCCCGATTCGCCATTGCGCTTCTGATCGTACTCGCCGGTGTGGTGGCGCTGGCCGGTGCACGTGCCCAGGATAGTGCCCAAGACGGCGCCAAGGGTGCCACCCGCCCCGAGCATGCCGATGCCGAGCACCTTTGTCTCGACCAGAAGGAGCGCCGGGCCGAAGCTGAGAGCGGCACTCTCATTCGGCTCGCCGCCGCGATGCGTGCGGCCAGGAGCCGGATGCCGGGCGCGGTGGTGCGAGCGCGGCTTTGCCGCGGCACGGCCGGCCTTGTCTACGTGCTGACAGTTCTTGCGCGCGATGGCAAAGTAGCGCGGCTAACCGTCGACGCCACGAGCGGCACTGTGGTCGGCGGACGCTAAACGGAGCGAAACGTTGCGCCTTCTCGTTGTCGAAGACGACCCCGATCTCAATCGGCAGCTTGCGACTGCGCTGACCGACGCAGGCTATGTCGTCGACCGCGCCTTCGATGGCGAGGAGGGCCATTACCTCGGCGAGAGCGAGCCTTACGACGCCGTGATCCTCGATATCGGCCTGCCGAAAATGGACGGCATTTCGGTGCTCGAAGCGTGGCGGCGCACCGGCCGCGCCATGCCTGTTCTTATCCTCACCGCGCGCGATCGCTGGAGCGACAAGGTGCAAGGCTTCGATGCCGGTGCCGACGATTATGTCGCAAAGCCGTTCCATCTCGAAGAGGTCCTGGCGCGGGTGCGGGCGCTGCTGCGCCGCTCGGCCGGCCACGCCAAGAGCGAGTTCACCTGCGGGCCGGTCCGCCTCGATACCCGCACCGGCCGCGTCGCCGTCGACGGCAATCCGGTCAAGCTTACCTCGCACGAATACCGGCTGTTGTCCTATCTCATGCATCACACCGGCCGCGTGGTGTCCCGCACTGAGCTGGTCGAACATCTCTACGACCAGGATTTCGACCGCGACTCCAATACCATCGAAGTCTTCGTCGGCCGCATCCGCAAAAAACTCGGTGTCGACGTGATTCAAACGGTGCGCGGGCTCGGCTATTTGCTGACGCCGCCCGATGCGCGCTAATTCGCTTGCGGTTCGCTTGTTCTTGTGGGCCACCGCCTGGACGGTGGTCATTCTGATCATTACCGGCATTGCACTGTCCACCATCTACCGCCACGCCGTCGAACGCGCTTTCGACCGGCGGCTCGACGTTTATCTGCGTACGCTGGTCGCCGACGTTGCTTCGCCCGAGGAAGGCAGCGATAAATTTCCGCAATCGATCGGTGAGCCGTTGTTCGAATTGCCGCTGTCGGGCTGGTATTGGCAGGTGACGCGGCTCGACACCAAGGCGTCCGAAGTGCATTCGTCGCGTTCGTTGTGGGACTCCAACCTGCCGCGCCTGCCGGTCGATAAATCGGTCGCCGGCGCCGAATATCGCCAGGGCTATGCGCAAGGCCCGGAAGACCAGGACTTGCGCATCGTCGAACGCAATATCGATCTCGGCACCGACGGCCGCTATCTGATCGCGGTGGCCGGCGACGCCTCGGAAATCGACGATGAAACCCACAGCTTCGACGGCGCCATCGCCGTGACCTTTACCGCGCTCACCATGGCGCTGTTGCTGACGACCGCGCTGCAGGTCCGCTTCGGCCTGGCGCCGCTGACGCGCATTTCGGAGAGTCTTGCAGCGATCCGCTCCGGACGGGCGGAACGGCTCGAAGGCGAATTCCCGGTCGAGATTTCCTCGCTCGCGCGCGAGACCAATGCCTTAATCGATGCCAATCGCGAGATCGTCGAGCGCGCACGCACGCATGTCGGCAACCTCGCGCACGCGCTCAAAACGCCGCTCTCGGTGATCGTCAACGAAGCGGCGGCGCGCGGCAACGATGCACTCGCGCACAAAGTGCTGGAGCAAACCGATATCATGCGCGATCAGGTGGCGCGCCAGCTTGAGCGGGCGCGGCTCGCCACCCGCTCCACCGTGATCGGTACGCTGATCGACGTTCCGCCGGTCGTGACCGCGCTCGCCCGCACCATGGAAAAGCTCCATCGCGAACGCGATATCGCCATCGACATCGACGTGCCGCCGCATGCGCGTTTTCGCGGCGAGCAGCAGGATCTCGAGGAGATGGTCGGCAATCTTGTCGATAATGGATGTAAGTGGGCGCAGTCGCGGGTGGCAATCGAGGTTTTGGCGGACCAGCCCGCGGCCAATGGCGAGAATTCGCGGGTGCGTATCATCGTCGACGACGACGGTCCGGGGCTTTCGCCGACCGAGCGCGAGCAAGTGGCGTTGCGCGGCCAGCGGCTCGATGAGACCAAACCCGGCTCCGGCCTCGGCCTTTCGATCGTCGTCGAGCTCGCCGGACTTTACGGCGGCGTGCTCACGCTCGGCACCGCACCGATCGGCGGCCTGCGCGCCGAATTGGCGCTGCCGGGCGGGTGATGGAGCAGTCCACCACCAGTCTGCTATTGGCCCAAAGCCGACGTGCAAGAGCCGCCGTTCAATGTTCGCGCTCAGGGTAATAGCGGATATCCCAATCCGGTGGCCTGATGTCCGCTAATGACTCACAACCGACAAATGCCGACGGAAGAAGAGACGACCGGACCGTCATGAGGAAGCCGGCGCGCGAGTTTATCTTGAAAGTTCTGTGTGCCCGCAGGAATGGCATTGATTAACATGTTCGGTGGTGTTTCCCTGCGGTGTATGTATTTTCACTGCAACCAAGGAGTGACGATTATGAATCGAATCTACCAATTCGTTTTCGCTTTCGGCACATTGATGGCCGCACCATACGCGGCTGCGCTCGCGCAGAGTTCACCGCCCACCTACCAGGCCGATCCGAGCGTATACAAGCTCGTATTTGAAGATCAGAATTTCCGCGTCATCACTGGGACTTGGGCGCCGGGCGTGGCCGATAAGCCGCATGCGCATCCAGTTCCGTCGGTGGCTTATGCGCTCACTGACTGCACGTTGCAGCTTACTTCGGCCGATGGAAAGACGGTGACTCTCACGCCCAAAGCAGGCAGCGTAAACACCGTACCGGTTACAGCGTCACATACGGCGCACAATGTAGGTCCCGCGGAGTGCCGGACAGTGTTTGTTGAGCGCAAGTAGTATATCGCGTAAGTCTGCCAATTTTTTCGCCGAAACCACCTGGGACCGATTTGGGGATAGTCTCTCCGGGCGCCTATTTGCTTGAGCGAAGCCCAAGCCAACACGCCGGTGAGCGACTGCCGCGGCAGCTTTTGGGGGTGAAGCAGCCGCGCCTCTCGTTGGGCTGAGCGAAAAGTAATGACCCAAAGCGGACATCGCCAGACGCCTGAGGGACGAGCGTTTTTGACCCAAAGGAAAGCGTTGGTTCTGCCAACTAGAAGCCAAGAGCAGATTATTTTCTCACATAATCCGTAGTTATTGCCTCGGACTGGAATCTCGATGGCGTAGCGATTCGCTATGTGCTTTTGCGCAACACTGCGCGTCGAATTGAAACCAATCCACAATTGCGTTCTCAATGAAGGCTTCCGCGCACAAGCGGTGTGTTATTTTCTAGGGTCTTTTCAGAGTTGGGTGGGAACTATGCGAAATCTGTCGCGCGCCGTGATTGCTCTGATGGCAATGGCGGCGACGCCAGCCCTTGCAGCCGACATGGCAGTTAAGGCGCCGCCACCTCCAAGCCCCGCGACCAATTGGTCAGGCTTTTATGTTGGACTTAACGCCGGCGCTGGCATCGCGACGGGGGAATTTCTCGACTCAGCGTTCACGGTAGACGACGCCCAGATCAACGATCCGACTTTCACCGCTGGCGGCCAACTCGGCTACAATTGGCAGCGAGGTGCACTGGTTTACGGACTTGAAGGCGATTTCAATTGGATCAGTGCAAATAAAACAGATCCTTATGCAGTTCCGGCATCTGGTGCCTGCACAGTCGCGACCTGTACTGCCACACTGAAAATGGATTCCTTCGGCTCCATCCGCGGGCGGCTGGGCTTGGCCTACGATAGCGCCCTCTTTTACATCACTGCGGGTCCGGCGTTCGGGCATTTCAATTCTGCGGTTCATTGGGTCACAGGCGTGCCTGTCGCGATCACGTCGCCGGACAACGTCTGGCTTCCGGGCGTCGCAGTCGGCGCTGGTGTGGAATACATGCTGTCCAACAATTTAAGTATTCGTGCCGAGTTCCTGTATTTGCTGTTCGACCAATCCAACGCCAACTATTTCGTCAACGCCACAGGAGCGCCGATAGCATGTGGCAATCCGACTTGCGGGATCAACTTTACATACACGGCGGCGCTTGCTCGGCTTGGACTGGATTGGAAGATCGGAACCGATCCAAGCAGTTATTCGGGAGCAGGCAGGACCTCAACTCCGTCCGCGCTAGTATTGAAGGCGCCCCGGCTGGAGGCGGCGACGGGCTGGTCGGGCCCCTACGCGGGCCTCAATGTGGGCGGCGGTCTTGTCACTGGCGAGTTTCTTGATTCAGGTCCCGCTTTCGCCGAAACCAAGATCAATGACCCATTTTTCACGGCTGGTGGCCAGCTCGGCTACAACTGGCAGAAGGGAGCATTGGTTTACGGAATTGAGGGCGACTTCGATTGGATTAGCGCCAACGAATCTCAGCCTTTCGCCCAAAATCATGGCGGCTGCGCCGGCGATTGCTCCGCAGCATTGAAGATGGATGCCTTCGGCTCGATCCGCGGGCGCATGGGTTTGGCCTACGACAGTGCTTTGGTTTACGTCACAGCGGGTCCTGCGGTTGGTCACTTCAACTCCGCGGTCGTTTTGAACAGTCCTCCTCTCGTTACCTCGACTGACAAGGTCTGGCTGCCAGGTGTGGCGGCCGGCGCTGGTGTGGAATACATGCTCAGCAACACCGTCAGCGTCCGCGGCGAGATACTCTACCTTCTGTTCAAGGATTCCAATGTCAACTATGTCTCAAGCGCCAGTGGATTGCCGTTCATTTGCGCGTCCGGAGTTCCCTGCGGAATCAACTATACCTATTCGGCTGCCATCGCCCGGCTGGGACTGAATTGGAAGTTGGGTGCCGACCCTGGCGGCCCGATCTACAAGGCGCCGCTAACATCTCCAGCTGATTGGTCGGGGCTCTACGCTGGTCTCAATGGTGGCGGCGGTATTGTCGCCGGTAAAGCCCTCAATAACGGCTTGAGTGGTGCGGAAATCGAAATCAACGATCCGTCTTTCACCGGCGGCGGTCAGCTCGGCTACAATTGGCAGCGAGGTGCACTGGTTTACGGACTTGAAGGCGATATCAACTGGGTTAGCGCCAATAAATCCCTGCCTTACGCCCAAGGCGATGCCGGGTGCACGCCTGCGAGCTGTACTGCGACCCTGAAAATGGATGCCTACGGGTCGATCCGTGGGCGGATGGGCTTGGCCTACGACAGCACCTTGCTTTACGTCACCGCTGGCCCTGCGGTCGGGCACTTCAACTCCGCCGTCAATTTCAACGGCTTCGGCGTTGCCGCTTCCACTTCGACTGATAATGTCTGGCGTCCTGGGGTCGTTGTCGGCGCAGGACTGGAGTACATGCTGACAAAATCTTTAAGCGTTCGCGGCGAGCTCCTATATCTCCTGTTCGAGGATTCCAACGAGAGCTACATCGTCAACGCCACAGGCGCACCACTCATATGCGGCGGAGGGGGACCCTGCGTTATCAACTACACATATTCGGCTGAAATCGCGCGACTGGGCTTAGACTGGAAGCTGAACTAAACTCGCAACAGTGCGGGAATCCGAAACACCCCGCTCCCCATTGCGGCTATTCGCGATCCTTGCGGTTTCGGCTGTGCTTGGCATCATCGCGCACAGTTGAGAGCTTTGCTCTCGCAATGTTCCGCGGCGTCTCTTGAACGTTAGTCGAGTCAGATATCAGCGAGAGTAACTGCCGATGTCTGTTACTGGCCCATAACGGACTCGTCTGACCCGAAGCGTGAATTTGCCGGTAGAGTTCGGTGCAGCGCAGCACGGACGTTGAATCAAAACAAAAGCTTCGGACGATGCCGAGGCTTTGAATTTCATCCGCTGAGATCGGATCAGTATTTCGCCGAAACGGGGCCCGTCCAATTGAACTTGTAGACGAGCTCGGTTGTGATCGTCTGCACGTAGGGCGTTATGTGCTCTCCGACGCCTGAGAGCGCCCCCGTCGGGAAAAAGATCGGTAGATCGGCCGAACTGTAGCTCGCGTAGCGATACTCGTTGCGCCAGAACAGGCCTGGCAACCACGCCAGAGCATATTCCGTACCGCCGCCGATGAACCATCCGTGATAGGTATGCGCCTGGATAAATTCGACATTCGGTGTGAATGGAGCCGCGCTAAGACCATAATTGATCTGACCGAAGCGAGTCGCAGTGTAGCCGACATTGACATAGGTCAGCAGCGCCGGAGTGACCAGATAACCGGCCCGGCCGCCAACGGCCCAGGCCGACTGCTCGTTTTCATCGCCGACAACTGCAGAAGTATTCGGCTGGTTCAAGCCGTAAATCTGCATGAAATCGAAATCGGCGAGCGCGCCGATGACGAAGTTCGAGTTGAACGCGCTGAACTGATAGTCGCAGCCGCCGCCGACCGTGCCCAGCCAACCTCGGCCGCCAGTGGTGGTGGGTGTTGTAACTTGGACAAGACCGGGATTGGTTTCCGTAATCAGATCTTGATTCCACATGCCGTAGCCGGCGCCGCCATTGATGTAGCAGCCGGTCCAGCTATAAACGGGCGCCGGTGGCGCCTTGACCGGCATATCGGCGGCCAAGGCGACTGCAACTGGCGTAGCTGCCAGAATGGAAAGCGAACCCAGAAGTTTGTGCATTATCATTTCCTCCTGTGCCGGTGCCGCGCTTCTACGCAACTGACCCAGGGGAAACGAATCACGCCCCCAAAGACGAAATATACTAACTGCCTCACGCCGTGGGTACTCCGAAAAGGCAGCCCGGCGCGGCGCATGAAGTCTGCAGATGGCCCTTAGCTGCCGCGCCGGTCAGTGAGTGCCGCGTCAGCTTTCGGGGGTAAAGCGGACGCGACTGTGATTAGGTCGCGTGGCGGCTTTTGACCCAAAGCGGCCGCGCCGAGCGTCGGTCTTCCTGTCCGTTGTTGGCGGGATAATGGCCGCGCCGCCACGCGTCGGTTGCCCCGCTTCTACTTAAACCGGAACGAACAAACCGGCGCGGTTAGCCGGGTGCCTATCAGAATTTGTAGTCAAAGCCGGCACGAGCGATCTGCACGGATAGATTTGTGCTCGTGCTGATTGGGCTTGCAAAAGCGCCAGGGACGGCCGTCGAATTGATGACCAAGCCTGATGCGGTAATGAAGTCAAAGCGGACATAGAGATATTCGACGCGGGCCGACCAGTGCTGATCTAGCGCCAACTCAGCGCCGCCGCCGGCGGTCCATCCGGCCTTGGTCTTTGCAGCGCCCCAACTGCCTACTCCAGGCTCGCCAACACCTACTACGTTATCAACGAACGAGTTGTTGGCGCTCATACAAGTCACGGCTAGGCCGCCTGTGGCATAGGTCAAGAGATTGTTGAAGGCCCAACCTAGACGGCCACGGGCCGTGAAAAGCCCGTCCGCATCCACATTCGAGGTAATTGTGAACTGATTCGGACGCGTCACATAATTCCCCGTTGCGGTTCTCGATGCCTTCCCACGCATAGCCTCAAAATCGGCCTCTGCACCGAGGACAGTCGAGCCAGATTGCCAGTTGTAGCCAGTCTGCGCGCCGCCAGTAAAACCCGCGCCAGACATTGATCCCGTGCCAACCGCATTGACGCCTGGGACATTCGCGCACGCGAAATAGCTAACGCCAGCGCACGACGTTGTTGTCGAAGGATCGCCCGAATATGCCCGATCACCGCCTGCATTCGCGCCAGCGTAGAAGCCCGTCCAATTATAGACAGATGAGACTTGCCTTGGCGGGGCTTTAACCGGCAACGACATGTCCCCGGCAAAAGCGGGCGCAGCACACAGAGAAATCGTTATCACGCACGCGGCGAAGAGCTTCTTATTAATCATTGCCCAATGGCTCCTCCTGACCCGTTACCCGAGTACGATGAGATTCACCATCGAATCCGAACGCTGTGAAGCGTCAAAAACCACATTGCCTTATTTCGCCAAGCCTAGTGATTTTAATGACACAGGCGCTCGCCCCCGAGAGGGGACCGGTCAACTGGCCGAACATAGAAAAGCTTCCGCGCAAATGACCGCGTCAACATTGATGGCGTGATGGTGAAACTCGCGCCAAAAGATTTAGCGACAAAGACAAGGCCGTTGTCTCGGTGTGTATTTAATCAGGGCCGACGGTCACCAGGCCGCGTCCGCCTTTGGCCCAAAGCGGACATTTGAGAACTGCCGCTCAATGTCCGCCATTGGGAGTAAAGCGGACATCGACGAGTTATCTTAGTTTCTGCTCCACAATTCCTTCGATGCGATGCGAGCGCCGTCGCTGAGCGCCTGAAATTTCGCCCAGACGATCGACGGATGCACTTCCTTGGAGCCGGCGAAGGTGGCGAAGCCGCAATCGGAGCCGGCGATGACGTTCTCGCGGCCGACCACGCCAGCGTAGCGCACGATGCGCTCGGCGACGAGCTCGGGATGCTCCACCAGGATGGTCGAATGCGAGATCACGCCGGGGATCAGAACCTTGCCGTCCGGCAGCTTGACTGTCTTCCACACCTTCCATTCGTGCTCGTGGCGCGGGTTGGCGGCTTCGAACGAATAGGCGCCGGCGCGGATTTTCAAAATGATATCGACGATGTCTTTCAGCTCCATGTCGTGGATGCGCGGCCCCATATTGATGCCGTAGCAGGTGTGGAAGCGGATTTTCTCCGGCGCAATGTCGCGTAGCGCGTGATTGAGCGCCTCGACCCGCACCTCGGCCCATTTGCGGCAGTCGGCGATGCTCGTCTCGGGATGGATGATGTAGTAAGTGACAAGCCGCGGATCGTCGATCTGCACCAGAAATCCGGCATCGACGATGGCCTGGTATTCTTCGCGCATCGCGTCGGCGATGGCAAAGACATACTCTTCCTGCGACTTGTAAAAGGCGTTCTTCTGCCAATCCTCGATGTTCGACGGCGAGATCGCCGGCATGAAAACCTCTTCGGGTTTCACGCCATTAAGCGCCGCCTTGAGATTGTCGATGTCGCGCTTGAGCTGGGTATGGCCCTGGTAGGTGATCGGCCCCGTGCAGATCATGTGGGTGTGCGTCGAAGCGGCGTGGGTTTGGGCATAAAATTCCGGAAATGACCGTCCCTCGCGCGAGGTGGCCCATTGGTTGCGCGGCCCGGCATGCGTGTCCACCTCGTAACCGCCAAGCCGCTCGTTGATGTAGCTGACAAAGCTCGGTTTGCCGTATTCGCCGTCGTCGATCACATCGATGCCCAGCTCGGTTTGCTTGTGAACGATCTCGCGCACGGCCTTGCGTAGCCGCTCGGCGTTGCCGGCTTGGTCGAAGGCCGTTGCGCCCTCGGTCTGCACGAGATCGAGCAGATCGGGCGGCCGCGGCAGGCTGCCGGCATGGGTGGTGAGAATTCGATCGGTGCTGCGCTTCACGGCTTCGTCTTCGGCTCAATCCAATGTCACGTGCGCGGACGTGATGACGGTCTTCCAGCGTTCGGTCTCATCGCGGAAATAGGCAGCGGTGGCTTGCGCCGTGCCGCCGACGGGTTCCGCGGACAAATTCGCCAGGCGCTTCTGGATATCGGGATCGTGCAGGGCTTCATTCACGCCGGCATTGACCTTGGCGACGATCGCGGCGGCGGTGCCCGCCGGCGCGACGATCGCATACCAGGTCACGGCCGAGAAGCCCGGCAGCGTCTCGGCGATGGTCGGCACGTCGGGCAGTGACGCCATGCGCTTTGGCGCGGCGACCGCGATCAGCTTCAGCTTGCCGGCCTTTATGAGTTGCATCGACACGCCGAGATTGTCGAACATGCAGTCGACGCTGCCGGCAACAAGATCGTTGAGCGCCGGAGCCGAGCCGCGATAGGGCACGTTCTGCATCTTTGCGTGCGTTATCATCTGAAACAATTCCGAGGTGAGATGCGACGTTGTGCCGTTGCCCTGGGTCGCGTCCGTGACCTTGCCCGGATTGGCTTGCAAGTAAGCGATGAAGTCCTTCACATTATTGGCGGCGATTTTGTCGGGATTGACCACGAGCGCGTTCGGCACCCGTCCCATCACGACGATGGGGACGAATTGCGCCGGGTTGAAATCGAGATGCGGATAGAGATTCTGATTGATGACGAGCGGCGGCGGCGGCGACGCCAGCAAGGTGTAGCCGTCGGGATCGGATTTGGCGACGAATTCGGCGCCAATATTGCCGCCGGCGCCGGTGCGGTCCTCGACGATCACCGACTGGCCCCATTTGCGCGACAGCCAATCGGCGATGATGCGCGGCAACACGTCGGCGGTGCCGCCGGCCGGGAATGGAACGACGATCTTCACTGGCCGCGCCGGATACTCCTCGGCGCGTGCCGCTGCCGCATGCAGCACGATCAGCACGAGCGCGAAAATCGGAATATATTTTCTCGGCATCCGCTTTGCCCGACAGGTTTTGGGTGAGATCGCGCCCAAACCTTAGCCAATTCGCTATGCGGCCGCCAGTGCGCAGCCGCTGACCGAGCGGCCCGACAGCGCTGAACTGATCGACGGCTCACCGGCGCCGCATGCGTGGCATTGTCCTTGCACGGACGAGCCGAGTTTGGTCTTGTACCGACAGAGTCGGGGCAAGCGGCAGTCATTCGAGAACGTTGGGAGAATCTAAAAATGCGTGCTGCGCATCTGACACTTGCAGTAACGTTGCTGGCGGCGGTGTCGTGTTCCCTGGCCGGTTGCGGCAAGGGCCCCCAGGGCGATACCGGTCCGGCGGGGCCGCAAGGCCCCAAGGGCGATGCCGGCCCAGCCGGTCCGCTAGGTCCGCCCGGCCCAGCCGGCCCGCAGGGGCCGAAAGGCGAGCAGGGCGCGCCCAGCCCGAGCGTGCGGGTGGTCAAGTCGGACTGCGTTTCGGGATGTACGATCCAGTGCCAAGACAACGAAATTCTGGTCTCGGCCTATTGCGGACCGACCCGAAATCAAGCGCAGTTCCTGGGCGAAAGGGGCGCTTCCTGTGGTCCCACCGCGAGCCCGTCCAATGCCCCCCTGGTCGCGGTCTGCGTCGGTTCACCGCAATAACAGGCGATCCACGGCTGCCGGCGGCGGCGTAAATCGCCGCCGCATTCTTGGTGTCGTGTCCGATCCTGCCCGACAAACGGCTTTTTCAAGAACGCGGGAAACGCCGGAAGCTGCCTTTATCGCATTGAATTGCCGGCGTTTTACGTAACTTCTTCTTAAGCGCCGTCCTATTAAAACGTTAACTGTGACGTTGAGGATGGCGGTCTGTGCCGATGACGAGCGATGGTCAGTCCATCGAACGGCTGCGGGAATATCTCCGGGCGCTTACGCCGGAGGCGCAGTCATTGCTGGTCGAGGAGCTCGAGCGCAACCCGCTGCGGGATGACGAAAGCGGCGGCAACACGCTTGTGCTCCAGGAACTACGGCACGCCATCGGCACCGACGCGCAACCGGTACCGCTCAGCGGCGACGCGGCACGCCTGTTCTTTGCGCCGCTCGAACCATTTCTGATCGACGCGCGTGCCGATCACAAACGCATCGGCCGCATCGCACGCCTATCGCTTGAGGCGATCTGGGCCTGGGTCGGCCGCGATCTCATGCCCGCCGAAGCCAAGGCGCTGACCGAGGACATCAACCGGGCGCTGCATGCCGGCGACCGGAGCAAAGCAGAACTGCGGGTTCGCGCGCTCCATGAATGTGCGGTCCAGCGCATCAAGGCGACCGTTGACGGTGTCGGCTCCGACGATAAAGCGCGTCGGCGACTTGCCGTCCAGGTTGGGATCCCGCGCGCGCTGGACGATCTGAATACCATTTTTGCGATCCTGTCGTTGCGCGACGTGCTTGCGGATTTGGGCCGGCGCTTGCCGACCTACATTCGCGCCTTCGAGCGCGATCAGATCGAGCCGGTGAAAGCGCTGCTTGATCATGCGGTGGCGCAGCCGGCCGTCGCGGCCGCAGGAGCGCGCAAGATCTACCTCTACGGTCTCATCTTGGTGATGAACCGGCTGCCGGCGCCCTGGCAGCTCATCCGTATTGCCACCAGCGCCGCCGACAGTGACAGCACCGCCCGCATCGTCGCAACGCCTTACGCGGCGGCGGTCACGATCGTCCTCAGCGAAGTCGAAAATATGATCGGCGAGTTACGCGCAGAGTTCAAATCCGGGCGACCGGTCGCGGCGATGCTCAAGGGCATTCACGACGCGGCGCGCGGGCTACGCTCGGAGATCGATCTTTTCGGCAACTCGGTATGGAGCCGTCAGCTGGCGGCAATCCGCGCCGACGTTTCGGATTTGCTGAACGCGGAGATCGTCACAACGCCGGGCTTTGTCAGACGCCTGCTGCGTCCGCGCCCGGCCAACGAGATCGCCCCCGGCGCGCAGCTCGACGCGATCAACGTCAACGAAGCCGAGACGCGGGTCGAATTTGTCAGCGCTTGCCGGCACTACGCGAACGAGCTCGCGATCAGCGAAGTGACGATGCGCGCCCATTCGGATCTGGCGCTGTATCTGGAAACCGGCACCAAGGTCTTGCTCAATTCGCTCCGCCATGCCGGCGACGACGATCTGCCGTTTCGGCAATCCCAGGTCGAGGCCGCAATTCGCTTTTGCCGAATTGTATTCGGCGGCGAATATGCCGGTCTGCTCTGCAAAGCGGCCGAGGTTGCTGTGCAAACAGCGCCGAGTGAGCGCAAGTCGGCGCGGGCTTGATCCGTCGCGTGTCCGGGGGGCGCTTGCGCGCGATCGCGCAGATGCAGCGCGCAATTGCCGCGCCGCGGTTCCCATTGCCGCCGCGTTCGTGCCGTGTTGTAAACGCGCGGCGCGCCGGCTGTTCGCGACCCGCGATTTCGCGGCGAAAGCTGCGTTGGCCGCATCGAATGACGTGAACGATACGTTGAACATGACGTTGTGACGAATGACGCTTTGGCTCATTTTCGCAGTGATGACCGCCGCGGCCGTTTTGGCCGTGGTGTGGCCGCTCGGGCGAAAGCCGAACGTCGCGAGCGGCGGCAGCGACCGTCGTGTCTATCAGGATCAGCTCGCGGAAATCGGTCGTGACCGCGCCGCGGGCCTAATCGGCGAAGCGGAGGCGGATGCCGCGCGCGTCGAAGTTTCGCGACGGCTTTTGGCCGCCGCGGATGCCGAGGCGCCGGCTGCCGCGGCGGCATCGGTGCCGCAGCCGGCTTGGCGCCGGCGCGCCGCCGCTCTCGTTTCGTTGACTCTCATCCCGGCCGTTGGGCTTGGTCTCTATCTCGCGCTTGGCTCACCCGGCGTTCCCGGCCAATCGGCTTTTGCTCGCGTCGACACCGCGCCGAGCAACGAGTTGGTCGCGGGCCTGGTCGGGCAAGTCGAAGCCCATCTTGCGCGCAATCCCAATGACGGTGCCGGTTGGGAAGTCATTGCTCCGGTCTACCTGCGAATGGGCCGCTTCAACGACGCGGTCGAGGCGCGGCGCAAGTCGATCGCGCTCAACGGCGACAGTGTCGAGCGCCAATCCGGTCTCGGTGAGGCGCTGGCCGCCGCCGCCAACGGCGTGGTAACGGACGAAGCAAAACAAGCCTTTCAGCGTGCGGTCGCGGGCGATCCGCATGACGCCAAGTCGCGTTATTTTCTTGGATTAGCCGATGAGCAGGACGGCAATCGCGACGCGGCTGCCGCCAAGTGGCGCGCGCTCCTGGACGAGGCGCCAGCCAATGCACCGTGGGCGAGTTTCGTGCGAGCGGCGCTGGCGCGTGTGAACGGCGAGCCGGTCGCCGGCGGCGGCGCCGGTAATGAACCGAGCGCAGACGATATCGCCACCGCGGCCGGCATGAACGAAACCCAGCGCAGCGAGATGATTCGCGCCATGGTGCAGCGGCTCGCCGATCGGCTGCGCACCGACGGCAGCAACGTCGATGGCTGGCTGCGGCTCGTGCGCGCTTATACCCTGCTCGGCGACCGCGATAAGGCAAAGGATGCCGCGCTCGATGCGCGACGCGCGCTCTCAAGCCATCCTGACCAGGTCAAGCAGATCGATGACCTCGTCAAAGGTCTCGGGCTCGAAGGCTGATGCAAAAAATGCCGCGGAGACAAAAAAGATGACGCGCAAGCAGCGACGCCTCACCCTGATCGGCGGCGGGCTCGCCGTGCTGGCTATCGCGGTGGCGCTGATGCTCAATGCGTTCCGCGACTCCATCGTGTTTTTCAATTCGCCGAGCGACGTTGTGGACAAGCGCGTCGAACCCGGCACGCGGATCCGGCTCGGCGGCTTGGTGAAAGACGGCAGCTTGGTGCGCGGCAACAGTCTTAAGATTCGCTTCGAAGTTACCGACGGCAAAACCGAAATCCCGGTCGCGTATCAGGGCGTATTGCCCGATCTGTTTCGCGAAGGGCAGGGCGTCGTCGCCGAAGGCGCGCTCGACGGCGGCGGCGTATTCAACGCCGACACCATTCTCGCCAAACATGACGAGACCTATATGCCGAAAGAGGTCGCCGACGCCTTGAAGAAATCGGGCCATTGGAAAGACGATTACGCGCAACGCGCCGCGATGCCGGCCGGAGGAAACAAGTGATTGCCGAACTCGGCCATTTCGCTTTGATGCTGGCGTTTGGACTAGCGCTGATCCAAGGCACTATGCCGATCGTCGGCACGCGCAGTAACGATCCCGTGCTCATGAGCATCGCCGCGCCGGCGGCGATCGCGCAATTCGCCTTTGTGGCGATGGCGTTCATTGCGCTCGCGGTGTGCTACGTCACTTCGGATTTTTCGGTGTTCAACGTCTACGAGAATTCCAACTCGCAGATGCCTTTCATCTACCGGCTCACCAGCATCTGGGGCAATCACGAAGGCTCGATGGTGTTGTGGGTCTCGATCCTGGCGTTTTTCGGCGCCTTAGTCGCCGTGTTCGGCACCCATCTGCCGATCGTGCTCAAGGCCAACGCGCTCGCGGTGCAGGCCTGGATCGCTGCGGCCTTCGACCTGTTTATTCTCACCACGTCCAATCCGTTCGTGCGAATTCCCGATGCACCGTTTGAGGGCCGCGATCTGACCCCGGTCCTCCAAGATCCAGGTCTCGCATTCCATCCGCCGATGCTCTACCTCGGCTATGTCGGTTTTTCGATCACATTCTCATTCGCGATCGCCGCTTTGATCGAGGGGCGCATCGACGCCGCCTGGGCCCGCTGGGTGCGGCCGTGGGCGCTCGTCGCCTGGATGTGTTTGACGCTCGGCATCGCCGGCGGCTCGTACTGGGCCTATTACGAACTCGGCTGGGGCGGTTTCTGGTTCTGGGATCCGGTCGAAAACGCCTCGCTGATGCCGTGGCTTGCCGGCACCGCGCTCTTGCATTCCGCTGTGGTCATGGAAAAGCGCGGCGCTCTGAAAGTGTGGACCATTCTGCTTGCGATCCTCACGTTTTCGCTGTCGCTGATCGGGACGTTTTTGGTGCGATCGGGCGTACTCACGTCGGTCCATGCTTTTGCGACCGACCCCAAGCGCGGCATCTTCATTCTGGTCATCCTCATCGTGTTTATCGGCGGCGCACTGGCGCTCTATGCCTGGCGCGCGCCGCTGCTCAAACAGGGCGGTTTGTTCGCGCCAATCTCGCGCGAAGGCGCGCTTGTCTTCAACAATCTGTTCCTGACCACCGCCTGCGCCACGGTGTTCGTCGGAACACTTTATCCACTGGCGCTCGAAGCGATCACCGGCGACAAGATTTCCGTCGGGCCGCCCTTTTTCAATGCGACATTCGGGCCGCTGTTCATTCCGCTGATGGCGGCGATGCCGTTCGGGCCGTTGATGGGCTGGAAGCGCGGCGATCTGCTGGCCGCGGCGCAGCGGCTACTGGCGGCGGCAGTGCTCGCCGGTCTCGCCGTCGTCGCGGCTTCCGCCCTCGAACGTCGCGGTCCGGTGCTGGCACCATTCGGCGTCGGCATCGCTATCTTTGTCATGGCGGGCGCGGTGACCGATATCGCGGAGCGAACGCTCGTCTGGCGCGTGCCGTTCCGGGCCGCGCTGCAGCGCGCATGGGGGCTGCCGCGTTCGGCCTGGGGCACGGCTTTCGCGCATTTCGGCATCGGCATGACGCTCCTCGGCATCGTCGGCGTGACGGCTTGGGGCAGCGAGCGGATCGCCGAAATCAGGCCTGGCGATCACCTCGACATCGCGCATTATCGGCTCGCCTTCGACGGCCTGTTCAATCGCGAGGGGCCGAACTATCACGATGTCGTCGGCCGCTTCACCGTGCACCGCATGAATGGGGAATTGGTCGGCGACATGGAGCCGAGCCGGCGCACGTTCCCGTCGCGCAATATGGCGATCACGCAGGCCGCGTTGATGACGCGCGGCGTCAGCCAAATCTATCTATCGCTTGGCGATCCGAACAAGGACGGCACCGTGCCGGTGCGACTCTATTTCAAGCCGCAAGTCCTGATGATCTGGCTGGGGGCTGCATTCATGTTTGCCGGCGGCGCGCTTTCGCTCTCCGACCGGCGGCTGCGTATCGGCGCGCCGCGGCCGGCGCAAGCGAAGCCGAAGCCGGCGCTGCAAGCGGCGGAGTGATGGCGGTGAGATATCTGCACGCCGCCGCGCTCCTGCTCGCTGTTTTTTGGTCGTCGCCGCTATCGGCGGTCCAGCCCGACGAGGTGCTTTCGAATCCCGCGCTCGAAGCTCGCGCGCGCGTGCTGTCCAAAGAATTGCGTTGCATGGTGTGCCAGAACGAATTGATCGACGATTCCGAGGCGCCGCTCGCGCATGATCTGCGCGTTCTGGTGCGCGAGCGGATTAACGCCGGCGACAGCGATGCTCAGGTGCTCGATTTCCTAGTCGCGCGCTATGGCGAATTCGTCCTGCTCAAGCCGCGGCTGTCGTGGCACACGGCGGCGCTATGGGGCCTGCCGCCGGGTTTATTGCTCGCCGGACTTGTCGCGCTGTTCATCGCTGGCAGGCGCCGCGACGGCGCTGCACCATTGACGAGACCGGTGAGCCTCACCGCAGCCGAGGAAGCCCGTGTCGCGGAACTTTTGCGCGGCGACGACGCGCGGTAACGGCGGTCGGTAATCTATTCCGGCGCGACAAGATCTGAAGCGGTCCCAAAGCCGTTGAGAGCTCGACCTAACGTGTTGTCTTTTCGAATTAATTTTGTCTTGCGTAACATTACAAAATTTTAATGCTACCGACAGAGCGCGGTAAGGGTCGCGGCTCCATCCTCCGTCCCAAAGTAGCGTCCGTCGGGGCGACGGACCCATCAATTGGAGACGGATAATGAATGGCAGTTTCCTGCAATCGCGCCGCATTTTGTCTGCGCGGCGCATTGCGCTTTTGACCACCGCGATCGCCGGCATCGGCGTGGCGGCGTTTTTGCTGGCGCCGCACATGGCGCGAAGCGGCAACCCGCTTGGGACGGCGGCGCAAGCGCAGAATTTGACTGAAAAAGTCCAGCAGCTCCCGCAACGGCCCGTGGGCTTTGCCGACATTGTCGAGAGGGTAAAGCCCGCCGTGATTTCGGTGCGCGTCAAGATCGAGCGTTCCTCCGACGCGGGCCAGAGCGGCGAGGACGATCTGCCATTCCCGCCCGGCTCGCCGTTTGAAAAATTCTTCCGGCGGTTCGGCATGCCGAACACGCCAAGCTCGCCGAACGGCAAGGAAGTCGTCACCGGTCAGGGCTCGGGTTTTTTCATTACCAACGATGGCTATGCAGTGACCAATAATCACGTGGTGCAAAACGCGGATAACGTTCAGGTCACCGCCGACGACGGCAAGATTTTTAGCGCCAAGGTCATTGGCACCGATCGCGCACCGATCTCGCTCTGATCAAAGTCGACGGCAATAATTTCCCGTTCGTGAAGCTGGCCGACGGCAACCCGCGTGTCGGCGACTGGGTGATCGCGGTCGGCAATCCGTTCGGGCTCGGCGGCACCGTCACCGCCGGCATCGTCTCGGCGCGCGGCCGCGATATCGGCGCTGGGCCCTACGACGATTTCATTCAGATCGACGCGCCAGTCAATAAAGGCAATTCCGGCGGCCCGACTTTCGACGTCGACGGCAATGTCATCGGCGTCAATACCGCGATCTTCTCACCGTCCGGTGGGTCAGTCGGCATTGCCTTCGCGATTCCCGCTGAAACCGTGAAGAGTGTGATTGCGCAACTGCGGGACAAGGGCAGCGTCACCCGCGGCTGGATCGGCGTACAGATTCAGTCGGTGACGCCGGACATCGCCGACGGCATGGGCCTCAAGCAGGCCAGCGGCGCGCTCGTCTCCGAGCCGCAGAAGGACAGCCCCGCGGCCAAGGCCGGCATCCAGAGCGGCGACGTCATTACCACCGTTGACGACGCACCGATCCACGACGCGCGTGAATTGGCGCGAAAAATCGGCACGATGTCGCCGGGCACCAGCGTGAAGCTCGGCATCATCCATCAGACCGAGCCCAAGACCGTGACGCTAACGCTCGGCACTTTGCCAAATGAGCAGCAGGCCGCGAACGATAAAGTCCGGATCAGCGCGAAACGCCCGACAGTGATTTGCCAAAGCTCGGGCTCACGCTGGCACCGAGCGGCAAAGTCTCCGGCGCCGACGGCAGCGGCGTTGTTGTCACCGCGGTCGCGCAAGGCGGCGTTGCCGCCGACCACGGCTTCCAGGTCGGCGACGTTATTCTCGATGTGGGCGGCAAGACGGTTGCAACTCCGGCCGACGTCCGCAAAAGCCTCGCCGACGCGCGTACGCAGGGCAAGCATACGGTGTTGTTCCGGGTGAAGTCGGGCGACGGCACGAAGTTCGTCGCCCTGCCACTCGGCAACGCCTAACAAAAGGGGCATCCGCTGGCATCCGTCGCCCCCGCTGGCGGGCGTTCCTTGGGGACGGGTCGCAAGACCCGTCCCCGCCGAATACCAACTCTGCCTCCCGGCATCCGTCGCCCCCGCCGGGGTGGAGTAGGTCGAGGGGGTGGCGGGCAACCGCTCGCCACCCCCTCACTATTATCGCTGCGGCCGCGCTGGCGACTATGATCATGGCCGGTGAATGGCCCGATCGTGGCCGATCATAATCAACTGCGGTGGGGACACGCTTTTTTGATTGTGGCGATAAACCATGCGCCTTCTCATTATCGAGGACGACCGCGACGCGGCCGATTACCTGGTCAAGGCGTTTCGCGAGGTCGGCCATATGGCCGACCAGGCCGGCGACGGCGAAGATGGGCTCCAGCTCGCGCTCGACGGCGAATACGACGTGCTGATCGTCGATCGCATGCTGCCGAAGCGCGACGGGCTTGTCCGTGATCGGCGCCTTGCGCGCCAAATCGGTGGAGACGCCGGTGCTGATCCTCTCGGCGCTCGGGCCAGGTCGACGATCGGGTCAAAGGCTTGCGCACCGGCGGCGACGATTATCTCGCCAAGCCTTACGCGTTTTCGGAGCTGCTGGCGCGTGTCGAGGCGCTGGCGCGCCGGCGCGGCAGCCGTGGCGAGGAGACCGTCTATCGCGTCGGCGATCTGGAGCTTAACCGGCTGTCGCACGAAGTGAGCCGCGCCGGGCAGGAGGTGCAGCTGCAGCCGCGCGAATTCCGCCTGCTCGAATATCTGATGCGGCATGCCGGTCAGGTCGTTACCCGCACCATGCTGTTGGAGAACGTCTGGGATTATCATTTCGATCCGCAGACCAATGTGATCGACGTGCACATTTCGCGTTTGCGATCTAAGATCGACAAAGGTTTCGCCCAGCCGCTGCTGCATACCGTGCGCGGGGCGGGCTACATGATCCGCGACGGCGCGCGATAATTTGTGACGCGTGTTTTTGTGGAGGCCGGACCGGACAGTCGCCATGACTGCGAATAGTGTGACTCAACAGTATGAGTTCAAACAGCATGACCTCAAGCAATGCGGCGCCATTTATCGCCGCGCGCGATTTCCTGCTGCGCCATCGCGAGGATTACGCCACCGCCTACCGCGATTTCAAATGGCCGAAACTCGAACGCTTCAACTGGGCGCTCGATTATTTCGACGTCATGGCGCGCGACAATGCGCATCCGGCGCTATGGCTCGTCGATGAGGATGGCGGCGAGATCAAGCTCTCGTTCGCGACCTTGAGCGAACGCTCGAACCAGGTCGCCAATGCGCTGCGCCGTCTCGGCGTGCGCCGCGGCGACCGCATCCTGGTCATGCTCGGCAATGTCGTGCCGCTGTGGGAATGCATGCTGGCGGCGATGAAGCTCGGCGCGGTCATCGTGCCGGCGACGACGCTGCTGACCCGCAACGATCTCGCCGACCGCTTCGCGCGCGGCCGCGTGCGGCACGTCATCGCCGGCGCCGATGCGGCCGCGAAATTCGCCGATCTGCCGGGGGACTACACGCGCATTGTCGTCGGTAAGGCAATGCCGGGCTGGGTCGCGTTCGAGGATGGCTACGAAGCAGCCGTCGCGTTCACGCCGGACGGCGAAACGCGGGCGGACGATCCGCTGCTGCTCTATTTCACCTCCGGCACCACGGCGACGCCCAAGCTCGTGCTGCACAGCCATCAGAGCTATCCGGTCGGCCACCTGTCGACGATGTATTGGCTCGGGCTGCGGCCGGGCGATGTGCATCTCAACATTTCGTCGCCGGGCTGGGCCAAGCATGCCTGGAGCTGCTTCTTTTCGCCGTGGAATGCGCAGGCGGCCGTCTTCATCGTCAACCAGCGCCGCTTCAATGCGAAGGGTCTGCTCGACACCATGGCGCGCTGCGGCGTCACCACGTTCTGCGCGCCGCCGACGGTCTGGCGCATGCTGATCCAGGAGGATCTCGCCGCCTGGAAGGTGCGCGTTCAAGGAACTCATCGGCGCCGGCGAACCGCTCAATCCCGAGGTCATCGAGCGGGTCAAGGCGGCGTGGGGGCTCACCATCCGCGACGGTTACGGCCAGACCGAGACGACGGCGCTGGTCGGCAACACGCCCGGACAGAAGGTGAAGCCCGGCTCGATGGGCCGGCCGCTGCCGGGCTATCGCGTCGCGCTGCTCGATGCCGACGGCGCGGCGGCGCAGGAGGGCGAGATCTGCCTGACGCTGGAGCCGCGGCCGACCGGACTGATGCAAGGCTATCAGGCCGACGACGGCGGCGTTCGCGCGCCCGGCGATAACGTCTATCGCACCGGCGACGTCGCCTCGGTCGATGGCGACGGCTACCTGACCTATGTCGGCCGCGCCGACGACGTGTTCAAAGCCTCCGACTATCGCATCAGCCCGTTCGAGCTGGAGAGCGCGCTGATCGAGCATCCGGCGGTGGCCGAGGCGGCCGTCGTGCCGTCGCCCGATCCGCTGCGGCTCGCGGTGCCGAAGGCATTTCTTGCGCTCGCGCCCGGTCATGCGCCCGACCGCGCCACCGCGCTGTCGATCTTCCGGCATTGCCGCACCGCGCTGGCGCCGTTCAAGCGGGTGCGGCGGCTGGAATTCGCCGACTTGCCGAAGACGATTTCCGGCAAGATCCGGCGCGTCGAACTGCGGCGGGCCGAGGCGGCCAACCAGCAGGGCGGCGAACGCGCCTCGCTCGAATTCTGGGAAGAGGATTTTTCCGAAACCGAGTTGGGCGAGCGCTCCGAGAGCGCTTCGTGACCGCGCTCGGCAAACTCATCCGCACGACGGCGTTCAAGCTGACGCTCTTCTATCTTGCGATTTTCATTCTGTTTGCCGCCTCGCTGCTTGGTTACTTCGCGCTCAATACGCGACGGCTCATCACCGAACAGATCACCGCGACGGTCACCGGGGAGATCAACGGGCTGTCCGAGCAATATCAGCAAGGCGGCATTCGGCGTTTGGTGATCGTCGTCGATCTGCGCTCGCGGCGTCCGGGATCGAGCCTTTATCTTGTCACCACGCCCACCGGAGAGGGGCTCGCCGGCAATGTCGGCTCGCTTGAGCCTGGCATTCTCGATCATCCCGGCTGGCTCGAAACCAGTTACCGCCGGCTCGACGCGCCGGAGGGCAACGATCACCGCGCGCTGGTCGAGGTGGTGCAGCTTCCCGGCGGTTTCCACCTTCTGGTCGGCCGCGATCTGGAGGAACGCGAGCGCCTATTCGGCATCATCGCCAATGCCGGACAATGGTCGCTTGCGGTGGTCATCGTGCTCGGCCTGGTCGGCGGATTCTTCGTCAGCCGCCGTGTGCTCAGCCGCATCGACGCCATGACCGGCACCGCGCAGACCATCATGGCTGGCGATCTCTCCGGCCGGCTGCCGGTCGCGGGCACCGGCGACGAGCTCGATCGGCTCGCCGACAACGTCAATGCCATGCTGGAGCGCATCGAAGCGCTCATGCGCGGGCTGAAGGAAGTGTCCGACAATATCGCCCACGACCTCAAAACGCCGCTGACGCGATTGCGCAATCGCTGCGAACAGGCGTTGCGCAATCCGACGGGCGATACCGGCTATCGCGATGCCTTGGAAGCAACCATCGCGGAATCCGACGAACTGATCCGCACCTTCGATGCGCTGTTGATGATCGCGCGCGCCAAATCCGGGCAGGCGCGCGATAATATGACCGAGTTCGATGCCGCGGCGATCGCGCGCGACGTCGGCGAATTGTACGAGCCGCTCGCCGACGAGAAGGGGATTGCGCTCAAGGTCGAGGCGGATACCGCGGCGCCGGTGCGCGGCAATCGCGAACTGGTCAGCCAAGCCTTGGCAAACCTCATCGACAACGCGATCAAATATGCCGGACCGGCCAAGGTGAACGGCGCACCGTCGGAGATCGTGGTCAAGGCCGACAATGACGGGGAGCGCATCATGCTCAGCGTAGCGGACCGCGGACCGGGCATTGCCGATGCCGATCGCGGCCGCGTTGTGGAGCGCTTCGTGCGCTTGGAGCAGAGCCGATCCGAGCCGGGTTCGGGGTTGGGATTGAGCCTCGCGTCCGCCGTCGCGCGCCTGCATGGCGGCGAATTGAAGCTCGAGGACAATCATCCCGGCTTGCGGAGCACCATCGCTCTGCCGCGCGTGGGACCGGCGGGCGCGGCGGGGGTGTGATGACGCGGCCGGCGGCGGCTAAGCGGCCGAAGCGGAAGCGCGATCAAGCGACCCTGATCCGGCGGCTTTCCCTCCCAATCCTCCCCCGCGCGCGGCGGAGGATCGGAGCGGAGGCTGCCGGCGTCTTCAGCGCGATCGTCGGCGCGAGTGGCGGCATGGCTCGCGAGCCTTAAAGGCAACGGCCGTGGCAAAACGCTCACGGCGCTGATCGCGCCGGCAGCCGCCGCTCGTGCCGATTCTCGGCGGCATCGCCGAAGCGGCGCCTTACCTTTGGGAACTGGTGCAAGCCGACCCCGCGCGCTTTGTGCGTTTGCTCGAGCGCCGATCCGGACCGCGCGCTCGCCGCGTTGCTCGCCAAAACGCAGGATGCCGCCGCAACGGCGCCCGCGGCAGCCGACCTGATGCGCATTCTTCGCCGCATGAAAGCGGAAGCGGCGCTGCTGGTCGCGCTCGCCGATATCGGCGGCGTCTGGCCGGTCGCGCGCGTCACCGAGGCGCTGACCGATGTCGCCGGGACGGCGCTCGGCGCCGCCGTCCATTATCTTCTGGGCGAGGCGGTCAGGCGCGAAAAAGCTTGCGCCGCCGGATCGCAAAAATCCCGAAGCCGGCTCCGGCTATATCGTGCTCGCCATGGGCAAGATGGGGGCTCACGAGCTGAATTTTTCGAGCGACATCGATCTCATGGTTTTCTTCGAGCCGGCCGCCGCCAAACTCGCGCGACGAGTGTCGAGCCGACGCAGTTTTACGTCGAGCGTCACGCGCGGACCTGGTCAAGCTTCTGCAGGAGCGCACGGCCGACGGCTACGTGTTTCGCGTCGATCTGCGGCTGCGTCCCGATCCGTCCTCGACCCAGATCGCGATCTCGACCGAAGCGGCGCTCGATTATTACGAAAGCCGCGGCCAGAACTGGGAGCGCGCGGCGTTGATCAAGGCGCGGCCGTGCGCCGGCGATATCGCCGCCGGCGAGAAGCTGATTCGCGATCTGTCGCCCTTCATCTGGCGCAAATATCTCGATTACGCGACCATCGCCGACGTCCACGAAATGAAGCGGCAGATCCACGCCTATCGCGGTCACGGCGAGATCGCGGTCGAAGGTCACAACATCAAGCTCGGCCGCGGCGGCATCCGCGAGATCGAGTTTTTCGTGCAGACCCAGCAGCTCATCGCCGGCGGCCGGCACAGCGATTTGCGCGGCCGCAGCACCGTCGCCATGCTGGCCGTGCTCGCCGCCGACGGCTGGATCGACGCCGCCGCGCGCGACGAGCTGACGGCGGCTTACGATTTTCTGCGCCGCGTCGAGCATCGGCTGCAAATGATGGCTGACGAGCAAACCCATACGCTGCCGGCCGATGCCGCCGCGCTCGAGGTGTTCGCCCGCTTTCTCGGATTTAAGGCCGCGATGATTTTGCCGCGGCGCTGGTCGCGCATCTGCGCAATGTCGAGCGGCATTATGTGCGGTTGTTCGAGCGCGCGCCGGAATTTTTGGCGCGGCAGCAGAATCTGTCGTTCGACGCCGAGGCCGGCGAGGGCGAAACGCTCGACCGGCTGGCGCAGATGGGCTTTCGCCAGCCGCAGGAGGTCGTCGCCGCGGTGCGCAACTGGCAGCGCCGGACGCTACCGGGCGCTGCGCGGCGAGCAGGCGCGCGCCAATCTCACCGAGCTGGTGCCGGTTCATCATCGATCAGTTCTCGCGCGCGGAAAATCCCGACGCGGCGTTCGCGGCATTCGACCGTTTCCTGGCCGGATTGCGCGCCGGCGGCCGCTTTCTGTCACTGTTGCGGCAGAATCCGGAACTGATCCGCTTTGTCGCGCTGATCCTCGGCACCGCGCCGCGGCTCGCCGACATTTTGGCGCACAATCCGCATTTCATCGATCCGCTGATCGATCCGCGCTTCTTCGGTTCGCTGCCCGACGAGAAGCGACTGGAAGCGGAGCTTGCCGCGCGCGCTCGGAGACACGCGCGGCTACGAAGACCGTGCTCGACGCCATCCGCTTGTTCGGTCAGGAGCATATGTTTCTGATCGGCGCGCGCATTTTGTCCGGCTCGATCGCCGCGGAGCAGGCCGGCGAAGATTTTCGCGCGGCTCGCCGACGTGCTGCTGCGCGCCGTTCACGCCAAGGTGGAAGCCGATTTCGCCGCGACGCACGGCCGCATCCGCGGCGGCAAGAGCGCGATTCTCGCGCTCGGCCGGCTCGGCGCGCGCGAGATGACCGCGAGCTCCGATCTCGACCTCATCGTGATCTACGATTTCGATCCAAAACATCCGAATTCGGACGGCAAGCGGCCGCTCTACGGCGCGCAATATTTCGCCCGTTTCACCCAGCGGCTGATCAGCGCGCTCACCGTGCAGACCAATTACGGGGTGCTGTATCAGGTCGACATGCGGCTGCGGCCCTCGGGCCGGTCGGGCCCGGTGGCGACGCAGATCGACGGCTTTAAGAGCTATCAGGACGCGCGAGGCCTGGACCTGGGAGCACATGGCGCTGACGCGCGCGCGGGTGGTTTCGGGGCCTCCTGACTTTTCGGCAAAAATCGAAACAACGATCCACGACGTGCTGTGCCGGAACAGCGAATGCCCGCGCGATTGCCGATGACGTCGTCGACAATGCGCGCGGCCATCGCCAAGGAAAAGGGCGATGCCAACCCGTGGGATCTCAAATATGCCGCCGGCGCGCTGGTCGATATCGAATTCATCGCGCAATATCTGCAGCTCACCCACGCCGCGGCGACGCCGGAACTGCTCGACACATCGACGGCGCGAATGCTGGAAAAGGCGTCCCGGCTTGGCGTGCTCAAGGCCGAAGATGCCGAGGTGCTCCGTCCGGCCGTGCGGTTGTTTCATGATTTGACGCAAATCCTGCGGCTTTGCCTGCCAGGCGCGTTCGATCCGAAAACGGCGAGTGCCGGCGTGCTGGGGCTGCTGGCGCGCGCCGCCGATCTGCCGGATTTCCCGGCGCTGCAAGCGCATGTCGAGGAAACCCAGCGCCAAGTGCGGCAATGCTTCGTACGGATTTTGGGGAAGGCGCCTTAAACTCGATGTCATTGAAATTGTTGTTCGCAACTCGACAGCGTGACTTGTCACCTCAGCGATTGTATCATATATAATACATTCATTCCGGGGCGCGGGGAATGGCCGAGGATCGGCTGACAGAAATACCGGTTGTCTTCTACCGTACTGTTGCCGGCCGCGAACCCGTCAGAGAATGGCTGCGCAGTCTCTCCTCGGAAGATCGCCGGACGATCGGGGCCGACCTCGCAACTGTGCAGGTTGGTTGGCCGATTGGCATGCCGCTATGCCGTCACTCGGCGCGCGCCTTTGGGAGGTACGCAGCAAACTCTCCGGCAACAGGATCGCGCGTCTCGTATTTTTTGTCGAAAAAGGACGTATTGGCATGTTGCACGGCTTTATTAAGAAAACGCAGAAAACACCGCCCGCCGAGATCGCCATCGCGCAAAGGCGCATGAAGGAGATGATAAAATGAGCAAGCGGAAGAAAAACCCGCATTGGGGATCGACCCTCGACGACTTCCTCAAGGAAGAGGGTATCCGCGAGGCAGTCAAGCGTGAAGCCGTCACGCGCGTTGTGGCGTGGCAACTCAACAATGAAATGAAACGCCAAGGCATGAGCAAGGCTCGTCTCGCAGCGCTGATGAAAACAAGCCGAGCCCAAGTTGATCGCATTCTCAAGGCGAAGGGCAATGTGACGATCGAGACCCTGCAACGCGCGGCCGAGCTTGTCGGGCGTCAGTTGCGGCTTGAATTGGTTTAAAGATGGAACTACGCGCCGAGCAACTCCAGCGCCGGGACAACAGTCGCTTCCGGCTTTTCCACACGGGTCTGTAGCCTCGCCTCGATCGGCAGGCGCACCACCACCGTGGTGCCATGCCCGAGCTTCGAGCGGATGCGCATGGCGCCGCCGTGCATTTCCGCGAGCGACTTGGCGATGGCGAGACCGAGGCCGGAGCCCTGATGCCGTTTCGTCAGCTGACTCTCGACCTGCTCAAACGGCCGGCCGAGCTTACGGAGCGCTTGCTTGGGAATGCCGATGCCGTTGTCTTCGATGGCGATCGTAACCATGCCGCCATGCCCGCGGCCGCGCACGGTCACCGCGCCGCCGTCGGGGGTGAACTTGACGGCGTTGGAGAGAAGATTGAGCGCGATCTGCTTGACGGCGCGGCGGTCGGCATTGAGATGGATCTCCGGCTCGATCTGCGCATTGAGCGCGACATGTTTCTCCCCGGCGCGCGTCGACACCACGCGCAGGCAGTCGGCCAATATCGGTTCCAGCGCCACGGCCTCGGGGGCAAGCCGGATGCCGCCGGCCTCGATCTTCGACATGTCGAGAATGTCGTTGATGACATCGAGCAGGTATTCGCCGCTTTCGCGGATGTCGCGGGAATATTCGGTATATTTCTCGGCGCCGAGCGGGCCGAACATAGCCGCTTCCATGATCTCGGAAAAACCGATGATGGCGTTGAGCGGCGTGCGCAATTCGTGGCTCATATTGGCCAGGAATTTCGACTTCGCCGCGTTGGCGTCCTCGGCGCGGTCTTTCTCTTCGGCGTATTTTTCCGCCAGATCGGCAAGCTCGCCGGTTTGCAGTTCCAGCGCCTGCTGCGATTTGCGCAAATCGACGATGGTGGCGATCTGGCGTTTTTCGCCCTCGACCAGTTTCTGCTCGTGCTGCTTGATTTGGGTAATATCGGTTCCGACCGAAACAAAGCCGCCATCCTTGGTGCGGCGTTCGCTGATATGCATCCAGCGTCCATCGTCGAGTTGCGCCTCAAAGGTCCGTGCGCCGCGCGGCTCGGCGCCGTCATTGGCGACGGCGGTGCGGATCAGCGGCTTTCGCCCGGTAGCGACGATCGTTTCGTAGGAGGTGCCGGCGGCGACCGCCTCGTCGGGCAGGTGATGTAATTCCTGGAAATTCGAATTGCACAGCACGAGGCGATTGTCGGCGTCCCACAGCACGAACGCTTCCGGAATGGTTTCGATGGCGTCGCGCAGCCGCAGGTCGGCCGCCATGGTCCGTTCGACCAGGCTCTTCTGCTCGGTCACGTCGACGGCGATGCCGATGAGATGCAGGCCGACTTCGCCCTCCTGCCGAGCGAGCTCGCAGCGCGCCCGCAGCCACAGCCACCGCCCGTCGGCGTGACGCATGCGAAAGGCGTGATCGATCGACTGCACCTTGGCGTCGGCGAGCTGGGTCGCCAGCGCGTAGAGGTCGATGTCGTCGCTATGCACCAGCGCATTGACCTCGCCGAAGGTGAGGAGATCGTCCTGCTGCGGCATGCCAAGGATGTCGTACATTGAATGCGACCAGAACACGCGGCCGCGCGCAAGGTCCCAATCCCACAGCCCGCAGCGGCCGCGATTGAGCGCGGTGTCGATGCGGCTGCGCACGGTATCGTGGATGAGATCGGCTTCGCGCGCGCGCGTCGCTTGCCAGTGGAAGGCAAAACCGAGGATCAGCACCACGAAGCCGGTCGTTGCCGACAGCGTGACTGTCAGCGCGGTGGTCGAACGCCAGTGGGCGAGTGCATCGTCGCGCTTCTGAACGACGGCAAGAAGGCCGACGGGAGTCTTTAACGCCCGCACCGTAGTCAGAGCGGCTTCGCCGTCACCCAGCAGGATTTCCCGGGTGCCGGCGGCGGCGCCGAGCGTGGTCAGCGGTTGCAGCGGGCCCAACACGTCGAGGATGCCGCGCCCGATCATCTGCGGGTCGTTCGGTACCGCGGCAATGATATGGCCGTCGCCATCGGCGACCAGGATGCGGCGGCCGGCGCCGGCCGCCCATTGGGGCAGCGCTTGTTCCACCGCATCGGACGTGCGCGCGCTGTTCGATCGGCCATCGCGCGCCGGACGATCAAGCACGGTGGCAAAATGATCGGCGAGCGCCTCGACGGTGTGCGTCGCATCGGACACGACCTGCCGGCGCTGTTCGAGCACCTGCACCGCGGCGCCGACGCAGATCGTCAACATGAACGCGACGATGAGAACCGGGACCGCGCGCCGCAGGACCGGCTCGGCATTCAAAAGACGGTTGTAGGCGGGATTGGCGATCGTTTGCGCCAGCCCCTTGATCGAATCAGAGCGTAGAGACGCACTCGCCGTTTCGGCGCGCGCCATGCCTGCCTCCGTTCGGATTGTCCCGCCACCCGCGACTGAAGAGCGTGCCGCGTCGCTTCAAATCGCCGTCAATAGAATTGATGCGCGCTGATTTGTCGAGAAGTCCGGAGTCAATATTTTTTTAACAAATATCCCCAGGCTTTTTGCAGTGCGGGAGTCAGGCGCGACACTGTCGTCGGACAGTGGCGAGGCAAATCCTTGAGTCCAATCAAGGATGTGCAAGGATGTGGATGGCTTTAATTGTCCGCCAGCGTCCGCGCCACGATGTCATGGACGTCGCGCGACAGCGCCGGCATCGCCGCGACCCGGCGCAATACCGCCTCGGCGCGCGCCCGCCGCACAGCTTCGAGCGCGCGCCAGGAGCGGAACGCGCCCATCAGCCGCGCCGCGACCTGTGGATTCTTCGGGTCGAGCGTGAGCACGAAGTCGGCAACGAAGTCATAGCCTGCGCCATCGCTGCGATTGAACTGGGTGTGGTTGACCTGCGCGAACGCGCCGATCAGCGCCCGCACGCGATTGGGATTGGCGGCCGAGAAAGCCGGATGCCCGGTCAGCGCGCGGACGCGATCGAGCGTTGCCGGTTCGGGGATCGCTGCCTGCAGCGACAACCATTTGTCGATGATCAACGGATCGTCGGCGTAACGCCGGTAAAAATCATCGAGCGCTGCGGCTCGTTCCGGCCGGTCGTGCTGCGCCAGGGTTTCGAGCGCCGCCATCCGATCGGTCATGTTGTCGGCGCTTTGGTATTGCGCGAAGGCCCGCGCGATCGCGGTGTCCTGCTCCGTCACGGCCAACAGATCGAGGCAGGCATTCTTGAGCGAGCGCCGGCCGGCGCTTTGCGCGTCCGGCCGATAAGGTTCGGAACGTCATCATGCGCCGATAGATCTCGGCCAGTGCCGCGCCATGCCGCGTACCGATCGCCGCACGCAATGTCCGGCGCGCGGTAAAGACCGCGTCGGGATCGACGTCGCTGCCGATCTCGCGCGCGATATCGGCATCGCTCGGCGGCGACAGCGTGAGAGCGACGAAGGCCGGTTCGAGCTTCGGATCTGTCAGAGTGGCGCCGAGCGCAGCCATCAAGCCTTCGTCTTCGTGCTGCGGTCCGCCACCGCGCAATGAAGCGACATTGGCCTTGAGCAGCGTCATTGCCAGGCTCTGCACCGCTTGCCAGCGGTTGAACGGATCGCAATCGTGGGCCGCGAGGAACTGCAAATCACCGGGCGCGATCGGCAGCGCAAGCTTCACCGGTGCCGAGAAGCCGCGGTTGAGCGACGGGATCGGCCGCTCGGCGATGCCGGTGAAGGTGAAACTCTGGCTCGCCTGCGTCAGTTCGAGCACGCCGCGCGTCAGCGGCCGGCCGTCGCGCATGAGCGGCAGATCGGCGCCGTGTTCGCCGACCAGTCCGAACGCGAGCGGGATGACCGCGGGCTCCTTGTTCGGCTGGCCGGGCGTCGGCGGTATGATCTGCGTGATATCGAGCCGAAAGCTGCGGGCGCGGGAATCGTAATGCGGCGCGACCTTGACCTCGGGCGTTCCGGCCTGGGAGTACCAGCGCATGAATTGCGGAAAAAAATCGCGGCCGCTGACATCGGCGAAGCATTGCACGAATTGCTCGACCGTGGCGGCCTGTCCGTCATGGCGCGTGAAGTAGAGGTCCATGCCTTTGCGAAACGTCTCGGGGCCAAGCAGCGTGCGGATCATGCGCACCACCTCGGCGCCCTTGTCGTAGACGGTCGAGGTGTAGAAGTTGTTGATCTCGTGATAGAGCGCGGGCCGCACCGGATGGGCGAGGGGACCGGCATCCTCGACGAACTGATGCGAGCGCAGGCTCCGCACGTCGCCGATGCGCTCGACCGCGCGGGAGCGCTGATCGGCGGTGAATTCCTGGTCGCGGAACACCGTGAGCCCTTCCTTGAGGCAGAGCTGGAACCAGTCGCGACAGGTGATGCGGTCGCCGGTCCAGTTGTGGAAATATTCATGCGCGATCACCGCTTCGATGCCGGCATAATCGCCGTCGGTCGCGGTGGTCGGCGAGGCCAGCACATATTTGTCGTTGAAGACGTTAAGTCCCTTATTTTCCATCGCACCCATATTGAAGGCGGAGACGGCGACGATCATGAAAATATCGAGATCGTATTCGCGCCCGAACGCCGTTTCGTCCCAGCGCATGGCGCGCTTGAGGCTGTCCATGGCATAAGTGCAGCGATCCTCCTTGCCGGGCTCGACGTAGATAGCGAGCGCGATTTTGCGGCCGGACATCGTGGTGAAGTTGTCGGCGACGTGAGCGAGATTGCCGCCGACCAGCGCGAACAGATAGGACGGTTTTGGGAATGGATCGTGCCAGACCGCGAAATGCCGCGACGTGCCCGGCACGTCGCCATGCGCGATGAGATTGCCGTTGGAGAGCAGCACGGCCGCTTCGTTCTTGTCGGCTTCGATGCGGGTCGTGTAGACCGCCATCACGTCCGGCCGATCGAGAAAATAGGTGATGCGCCGAAAGCCTTCCGGCTCGCACTGCGTGCAATAGGTGGCGCCGGCGCGGTACAGCCCCATGAGCTGCGTGTTCCCGGTCGGGTCGACGACGGTCTCGATCTCAAGCTCAAACGGCCGGTTCGGCGGCTGCGCGATGGTCAGCCGGTCGGGCGTGGCGACGAAATTTTCCGCCGGCAGCGGCTTGCCGTCAAGCGCGAGCGAAGCAAGCTTCAACTCGTCGCCGGCGAGCACGAGCGGCGCCGGCGTGCCGGCCGCGCCGGGCTTGATTTTAAGCTTGGCGCGGACCGTGGTTGCGGCCGGATGCAGCGACACGTCGAGCGCGACGGTGTCGATCTGCCAATCCGGCGGGCGGTAATCCGCCAGGCGAATAGGGCGGGGTTCTTCTGTGCGCATGGGGTCGATGCTTTAGAAGCTTTGCGCCCGAAATAAAAGCCGCCAGGCCGGAACCTACCGCCGCGGTTCGGCGTGGCCGATGACGCGCGCGATGGCCGGAAAGCGCCGCCGCAACCTGCGCTCGAGCGCGTCCACCAGATCGTGCACGGCGCTGACCGAAAGCGCCGGATCGACGCGGCAATGGAAATTGACGATCTCGCCATCGGCAGTCTCGCGCACACGCACATCGTGCACCTCGCCGAGGTCGGGCAGTTCCGCGGCGAGCGCCGCGAGCTGTTCGCTCACCTCGGCAAGGCGTGCGGGGGCGGCGTCGCGTCCGGCGAGCACATCGGCCGGCAGCGGCTCGATATGGGTTTCGACTTCGACATCGGGCCCGAGCTCCTCGCGCAACGCCTCTTCGAGCCGGCTCGCGACCTCATGCGCGGCGGCGAGCGGCTGCTTGCCCTCGACTTCGAGATCGGACGAGACCGATAACCGGCCGGAAATCGCCTGCACGGCGACATGGTGAATGGCAAGGCCAAGGTCGCGCGCGATCACCATGACGCGCTCGCGCACCGATTCATCGTCGAGCGCGCGTGGCTCGGTCGTGATCGTGACTTCGGCTTGCGGCATATCGGTGCGGATGGCGCGTGTCAGTCGCTCCTTGATGGTCGTGACGCGATCGAGCGGCAGCGTGCGGCTCACTGCGACGCCGAGTTCCACGAACAGCACGGCGCCGGCGGGGCGCGCCCGCACGCGCTCGACGGCGACGACGCCGGCCACTTGGCGGGCAATGGCCGCCACGCGCTCGCTGACGCCGCTGGGTGCCGTGTCGGTGAGCGTGTCGATGGTGCGGCGGCCGAGCCGCCAGCCGGCAATGCAGATGAAAACCGCGACTACCAGCGCGGCTGTGGCATCGGCCCAGCTATAACCGAGCGCCACGCCGCCCAGTCCGATCAGCACGGCGACCGATGACCACATGTCGGAGCGAAAGTGCAGCGCATCCGCTTCCAGCGCTTCGCTCAAAGTTGCCTTGGCGACGCGGCCGAGCAAGCGCGCGCGAAAAAAATCGACGACGATCGAGGCGGCGATGACGACAAAGGCCGCGGCCGTCGCTTCGATGGCGCGTTCATGCGCGCCGATGAGGCGACGCACCGCCTCGAAAATCACCACGACCGTAAGCACGAACAGCAATGCGGTCTCGGCCAGCGCGGAGACGCTTTCGATCTTGCCGTGGCCGTATTGATGCTCGGCATCGGCAGGCTTGCCGGAAATGCGGACGGCAAAATAGGTCAGCACGGTCGCCGACAGGTCGAGCAGCGAATGGCCGGCTTCCGACAGAATCGCCAGCGAGCCGGTGAGGAGGCCGACCACGGTCTTCGCCGCCGTCAAGCCCGCCGAAGCGGCGATCGATCCCAGCGCAGCTTTTTCCTTGACGTTCATTCGCGGCCCTTGCCGGGCAGGGGTTAACGGCGGTAAATCGGGGCGTCAATGCGCTTGGCGTCCCGTCGATTTTTCGCTCTCGACACGTTAAATAGACGCAGCGAAATCACGGAAATGCGCACTTTGACTTTAACACACCGCTTCTCCGTCGCCCCGATGATGGAATGGACCGACCGGCATTGCCGGTTCTTCCATCGCCTGCTGACGCGACGGGCGCGGCTTTACACCGAAATGCTGACCACCGGCGCGGTGCTGCATGGCGACCGGGCGCGGCTGCTGCGTTTCGATCCGGCCGAGCAGCCGCTGGCGCTGCAGCTTGGCGGCTCGGACCCGCGCGCGCTCGCCGCTTGCGCGCGCATTGGCGCCGATCTCGGTTTCGGCGAGATCAATCTCAATGCCGGCTGTCCGTCCGACCGCGTGCAGGACGGCCGCTTCGGCGCCTGCCTGATGGCGGAGCCGGCGCTGGTCGGCGAAAGCGTCGCCGCGATGAAGGCTGCGGTCGCCGTTCCCGTCACCGTAAAGTGCCGCATCGGCATCGACGAGCAGGACCCGGAGCAGGCGCTTGAGATTTTTACGCAGGCCGTCGAGCGTGCCGGCGCCGACGCGTTGATTGTGCACGCCCGCAAGGCCTGGCTCAAAGGTTTGTCGCCGAAAGAAAACCGCGAAGTGCCGCCGCTCGATTACGATCGGGTCTATCGGCTTAAACGCGTGCATCCGCGGCTCACCGTTATTCTCAACGGCGGCATTGGCAGTGTCGAAGCGGCACTTTCGCATCTCGATCGGGTTGACGGCGTGATGATGGGGCGCGCCGCTTATCAGGAACCGTGGCGGCTTATCGCTGTCGATCGGCTGGTGTTCGGCGCGCCGAACAGCTTCGCCTGCGCCAAAGATGCCGCGGCGGCGCTCATCCCTTATATCGAGCGCGAGTTGGCGCAGGGGACGCGGCTTCATTCCATCACGCGGCATCTGCACGGGTTATTCCGCGCGGTGCCGGGCGCCCGCGCCTATCGCCGCGCGCTCGCCGGCGCCGCGTCGTCGCCGGCCGGCGCCGAACTCCTCGCCGCGGCACTGGCGCTGGTCTCCGTTGTGGACAGAGATCACGAATTGGCGCACATCGCCGCGTAGTGCATGCCACGAAATAAGTTTGCTGCGTTTCCCGGATGCGGTGCAGCGCGAAGCGGTGCACCGCTGATCCGGGATCGTCGGGAACTCGGAGTGTGTAACGATCCGGGTCTGCAGCGCACCACTTCGTGTTGCGCTGCGCCCGGGAAACGCCGCTTGCTGGAGCCAAAGCAAAATGATCCTCGGCGTCCCGTTGAGCGAGATCCTGTGGCTGGCGCTCGCTGTCATCATCGGCGGCGTGGTCACCGGGATTCTTGCCGGACTGTTCGGCATCGGCGGCGGCGCGGTCATCGTGCCGGTGCTCTACGAAGTATTTCGCGTGCTTGAGGTGCCCGACGCCGTGCGCATCCAGCTTTGCGTCGGCACCTCCATCGCCATCATCTTGCCGACGACGGTGCGCTCCTATCTCACCCATCGCCAGAAAGGTCTGGTCATCCCGCGGGTGATCCGGCTGTGGGCGCTGCCTGCGGTGATCGGGGTTGCTTGCGGCGCGGCGATCGCGGCGTTTGCGCCGCCCGCCGTGTTCAAGATCGCCTTCGTGCTGATCGCCACCTTCATCGCGATCAAATTTCTATTCGCCGGCGACCGCTGGAATCTCGGCACCGATCTGCCCGGTCCGCTGCCGATGACGGCTTACGGCTTCGGCATCGGGCTTGCCGGGTCGCTGATGGGCGTGAGCGGCGGCTCGCTGTCGAACATCGTGCTGACGCTGTACGGCAAATCGATCCATCAGGCGGTCGCGACTTCGGCGGGGCTCGGTGTGCCGATCACGATTGTCGGCACGCTCGGCTATATTCTCGCCGGCTTGCCGCATCATGATCTTTTGCCGCCTTTATCGCTCGGCTTTGTCTCGCTGATCGGGGTCGCCGTGATGGCGCCGGTGTCGAGCCTCACCGCGCCCTATGGCGCCCGCCTCGCGCATACATTATCGCGGCGCGCGCTCGAACTCGCGTTCAGCACTTTTCTATTGATGGTTTCGGCGCGGTTTCTGGTCAGCTTGTTTTGACTGTTGTGCCGTAGCGCGGATTTCTTACGGATAGCCCTTGAGCACCAGCCGGTCGCCGATCACCTGCCAGCTTTGCAGCCGGTTGAGAAAGCTCATGCCGAGCAGGCTCGTTCGCAATTGTCCGGGCTGCACCACCAGCGCCTCCACCGAACGTTCATCGAGCCCGCCGATAGCGATGTGATCGAGCGTCACCGGCGCGGCGCGGGTGCGGCCGTTGGCGGTATCGATGCTCACCGTATAATTGAGCAGGTCGAGCGGCAGTCCCGCCGCCTTGGCGTCGCCGGGGGTGAGCACGACCGAGCTGGCGCCGGTATCCAGCACCATCGGCACATGCGCGCCGTTGATTTGCCCGGAAACGGCAAAATCGCCGCCGTTGGCTCGCGCCACTTCGACGGTGCGGCCGTGCGAGATGACGTGGCCGGGAATGAGCTCGGCGAGCACGCGGTCGGCGACAGCGCCAAGCTCGAAGCGGTAGGTGTAACCGATCACCAATAATAGCCCGACCACGACCCAAAGCAGCGCCGCCGTGATCGCTTGGGTGAACCGCTCGCGGAACATCGCAGCCAGCACCGCGGCCAGGAACACCAGGATCGCAAGCTTATAGGCGAGCGATCCGAAATCTTCCGTGGACAGCGGCCCGACCGTGCCTGTGCCATGCTGGGCGATCAGCGTGAGGATCGCGATCAGCAGACCGATCAAAAGAAACCACAACAGGCGCTGGCGCACGGCAATCGTCCTCTACGCCAGCGCCGCGTTGGCGCCGCCGGTCGCTGCGAGCCGCGCCGGCAATTGCGCCATGATCTCGGCGCGCGCGGTATCCGTCAGTTCGATCCAGCGCGCGATCTCCTCGAGCGATCGGCCGCAGCCGATGCACAGCCGCAGCGTGGGGTGAAGCACGCAGATGCGGTTGCAAGGTGTTTTAATGGCGGCCTCGGCGGTGGGCATCGCAGTCTCGGTGAAATCGCGAGGCACCATAGACACGGGCGACGCGAAGACAAGACGCAATTTCAATGGGCTATACGCCCGCGCCGAACAAGGCCCGCTTGGCCCGGCTCGATGAATCCTCGGGTGACGACGACATCGAAGACATTTCCCCATGCGGCTGGATCGGCGGCGCGCCTTCGGCGATCGGTGCCAGCGCCGACATCACCCGCTCGGGCGGCAGCGTGACAATCACTTCGGTGCCGATGCGCAGCTTCGATTTCAGCGTAAAGGTGCCGCCGTGCAGATCGATCAGATTCTTGGCGATCGGCAGGCCCAGCCCGGCGCCCTGTTCGGCCGATTTGATCGAGTTCGAGCCCTGGCCGAACGAGGCGAGCACGATCGGGATTTCCTCTTCCGGGATGCCGGGTCCGGTGTCCTTGACGCTCATATATTGGCCGCCTGACGCGGTCCAGCCGACCTTGAGCCAGATCTCGCCGCCCTGCGGGGTGAACTTGATCGCGTTGGACAGAAGGTTGAGGCAGATTTGCCGCACCGCGCGCTCGTCGGCCCATAGCCGCGGCAGGTCCGGCTCGAACATTTCGTGGATGGTGATGCCGCGATTGCTGGCGCGCAATTTGAGGAGATGGTGGCAGTCCTCGACAACGCGATTGAGCGACACCGCTTCCTCGTTGAGCTCGTAGCGTCCGGCCTCGATGCGCGACAGATCGAGAATTTCATTGATGAGATTGAGCAGGTGCACGCCGGAACTATGGATGTCGGCGGCGTAATCCTTGTACATCGGCACGCCGTGCGGACCGAAAATCTCGCCCTTCATAACCTCGGAAAAGCCGAGAATGGCGTTGAGCGGGGTGCGCAGTTCGTGACTCATCTGCGCCAGGAAGCGCGATTTCGCGATATTGGCGGTTTCGGCGCGGCGGCGCGCTTCGTCGGAGACGGATTTCGATTGTTCGAGCTCGCCGATCAGCGCGTCCTTCTCGGCGCGGGCCTCGAGCGTCGCCAGTGTCGTGGAGTAAAGGCGGTAGGCAAGAAGGGAAAAGTATCCTTCAGCCGTCAGCGCCATGATGGCGAGGATGTAGTCGTGCAAATTGCCTTTGACCGCGAAATCGAGCGCGAGCGCGATGGTGACCGGCAACGTCAGCGCAAAGACCGCGATCGGCATGCTCGATGCCAGCATGCTCGATATCGCCACCACGAGCAGCATGACAAACAGCATGAAAGTTGCCGCCTGGTCGTCGATGCCGATCGGATTGATCAGGATGAAGGTCCACGCCATGCCGAAGAACAAATCGAGCAAGATGAAGCGCATGCGCCACGAGCGCAGCGGCGAGGTCGAAGGCGGCTCCTCGAGGAACTGCCGGCAGGCGCGAATGATCACGAGATGAATGATGAGCGCGCCGGCGGTCCACACGCCGCAGATCAGCGCCCCGGTCCACAGCCCAGACAGCGCTCCGATGGTGACGACCAGAAGCAGAATGACCGGCGATGCCGAGATGCGGTTCTGGGCGAACTGGCGCAGCAATTCATGGTCGAAGACCGGCCGCGTGCCGCTGGTCGAAGTCAGCCGGTCGCGCGCTTCGCGCACATGCCGGGACGCTAACCGGCGCTTGCTGGACGGCGCGGCCGCCGGCGAAGCGAGCTCGTGCGTTTCGCTGATCGTATTGGGCATTGCATACCGAGGCTGGCGCTAGTTCAGGTTAAAAGTGGCGCAAATTCCTTAAGACCAGGCTTAAGGTGGGCGCGGCACCCGCTCGCCGGCAAGGTTTCGTTTACACTTTGAACAGGACCGCCTTGGCGGTGCCGAATGCGGCCGGATTTGGTCCGCACAGCGCTCCACTGGCGGCGTCGGCGCTGCCGCGATACGTTCATGGTCTCAAAGGGATAGAGAGGCCATTGCGATGAAGCTTTACGATGGCGGCCGTGCCCCCAATCCGCGGCGCGTGCGCGTTTTCCTGGCCGAGAAGGGGATCACGGTCCCGACCGAGCAAGTCGACCTCGGCGCTCTGCAACAGCGCACTGACGCTTATACCGCGATTAATCCGATGCAGCGGGTGCCGGTGCTGGTACTGGACGATGGCACCGTGATCGCGGAATTGATCGCCATTTGCCGTTATTTCGAGGCGCTGCAGCCCGACCCGCCGCTATTCGGCCGCGCCGCGCTCGACATCGCCTTGGTCGAAATGTGGAACCGGCGCGCCGAGCTTCACCTGCTTTTCCATGTTGCAAGCGTATTTCAGCATTTGCATCCGGCCATGAAGCAGATGGTCAATCCGCAGGTGCCGGAATGGGGCGAGGCAAACAAGCCGCGCGTTATGGCGTTTCTGCGTTTCCTCGACGGCGAGCTGAAGAACCGGGCCTTTATCGCGGGCGCAGAGTACAGCGTCGCCGACATCACCGCGATGATAGCGGTGGATTTCATGCGCGTAGCCAAGCTCGCGGTGCCCGATGATCTCACCCATGTTAAGCGCTGGCACCAAGCGGTGGCGGCCCGCCCCAGCGCGTCCGCATAGAGCGAAACAGCGAATTGCGCCGCCCCCGGCTCATTTTGGAACGAATTGCCGGCAGCGGGCTTAATCGACTGGGGTTGATGGGCGCTGATATCCTTTGGAGGATTTATGGATAAGAGAGTAGCCGGCCTGCTCGGAGCAGCGGCGGCCTTGACGACGATGGCAAGCGCCCAGGCGGCGCCCGCGCCATCGACAGAGCTGGCGCCGGCGACAAGCTATCGCGATCTTCTGGATCCGATTCCGAATCCCGTGCCGTTGTTAAACGCCGATAATGCGCGGCTGACTGCGACACCGGCGACGGAAGTGGCCCAGATCGTGATCGGCGTTGGTCATCACCACCACCACCACCATCATGCGCGGCGGCATCATCACCATCACCACCACCACCATCATCACCACCACTTCTAAGCGCGGTAGCAAGCGGGGCGTCCTTTCGGGGCGCCCTTGCTACTTTTCTCGCTCTTTTGCTTTCGCAGCGCGCAGCAGATGGCGGTAAGTGCCATCGAACTCCGTTCCGGTGCGTGACACCCAGGTCGTATCCGCCGCCAGCGTCGGCCGGCTGGCGTGAATGCGCCGGCCGCGCATTTCGCGCTCGGCAGCCTCTTCATCGTTCATTTCGACAAGGTTGAAGTCGGCCGTCACCGGCAACACGATGATCTGCAACATCGGCTCGCCCGGCCGAAAGATGTGCGTGCGGCCTTCACCGGGCGCCTTGAAGATCATGAACGAAATCATCGGCCACCATTCGGTGCGCAACAGCGCCGGAACGGCGACCGGCACGGTATCGGTCGGGTCGGTGTAGAACCGCGGATGAGGTTCGGTCCGCACCGCCCAGTCTTTGCCGACTTTCAGATCGAGCAGGAGCTGGTAGCTGTAAAAATCCTGGCCAAAACTGCGGAACGGCGGCCACATCAGGTCGCTGTCGTCAGGACGCGGACCAAAATCGCCGTCGAAGACGAGCTTGCCGTCTCTTTTGCTGACGTGAAGCTCGTTGGCATAGGGATAGAAAATCTCGATGCCGTATTGCGCGCCTTCGGTGAACGGAGCGCAATGCCAGGCATATTCTTGCGAGCCGTCGGCCCGCGGTTCCGGTTGCCCGGCCCAACCGGGCATTTCGAGCTTGGTCCGCCGCGGCCGCAGTCCTGGATTGACCAGCCTGTATTTCAGGTCCTGCATTGCGCCCCCGCGGTTAAATGGCCGGACGAGTATATCAATCAAATCCCGCGGCCCAGGCGAGAAAGTCGTGACGACAGGAACGGTTCCCCGCTGGGAGCGCGCTGGGCTTAGGCGGCGAGGGAGCCTGCGCGAATTGGTCGCCCTGTTATTAAAACGCCAAAAACTGCTATCAGTAGCGACAATAGCGATGTCTGGCTCACGGCCTCGGCTTAAAGAACTGGCCAGGACATTAATCCAGCTTGGGGAGGTTCACATGTTATCACGGCGCGCGTTCGCCGGCGCCATTATTGGCGCGGCCGCTTTTTCAAGGACGGCGGCACGCCGCCGACACCTATCCGAGCCGGCCGATCCGCGTGATCAGTCCATTCCCGCCGGGGAGCGCGTCGGACACTGTCAGCCGCGTCGTGCTCGACCAGGTCTCGCAATTCCTCGGCCAGCCGATGGTGATCGAGAACAAGGCGGGCGCCGGAGGGATCGTTGGCTTCGCCGATGTCGCCAAAGCGGACCCGGACGGCTACACCGTCGTCACCAGCTCGACCTCGATGGGCACCGGCATGGTTCTGCACAAGAGCCTGCCTTACGACCCGGCGAAGGATCTCGTCTCGGTGGCAATGTTCGGCGTGCAGCCGAACGTGCTGGTCGCGTCGAGGCAGGGCGGTTTCAAGACGGTCGCCGATCTTGTAGCGGCGGCGAAAGCAAAACCGGGAACGCTGACTTTTGCTTCCGCAGGCGTGGGCTCCTCTTCGCATATGGCTGGCGAAAAGCTGCGGCTCGCCGCCAAGATCGACGTCCGCCACGTACCGTTCCGAGACAATGGCCTGACCGAAGTGATGGCCGGACGCATCGATTATTATTTTATTCCGCTGGCGGCGGCGGCTTCGGCGCTCGGCAGCGGCAAGCTCACCGTGCTCGCGGTGAGTTCGCTCAAACGCGTCGCCGCTGTTGCCGGACGTGCCGTCCATCGCCGAGGCCGGTTATCCGGCGCGGAATTCAGTTTCTGGGTCGGCCTGTCGGTGCCGGCGAAGACCCCGCGCGCGATCGTCGACACGCTGCACGATGCGACGGAGAAGGCGCTGCAGGTTCCGGAGGTGCAGGAGAAACTGGCCAAACTCGGCGTCGCGCCCGAGCAGATGAGCGTCGATGCAGTTCGCCAAGTTCGTCAACGACGACATCGCCGCGACGGTGCGGCTCGCCAAGGACGCCAATATCGAGCCGATGGATTGAAAGTCGTTCCTGCGGGGCGTTAGCGTTGCAGCAGCGCGATCAGGCTCGACGTGTCCCAGCGCTTGCCGCCCATCGTCTGGACTTGCGAGTAGAACTGGTCGACCAGCGCCGAGACCGGCAGATGCGCGCCGTTGCGCCGTGCCTCGACAAGGCAGATGCCGAGGTCCTTGCGCATCCAGTCCACCGCGAAGCCGAAATCGAATTTGCCGGCGACCATGGTCTTGTAGCGGTTCTCCATCTGCCAGGATTGCGCGGCGCCCTTGGAGATGGTCGCGATCAGCTTTTCGATATCGAGGCCGGCCTTCATGGCGAAGTGCAGCCCTTCCGCCAAGCCCTGCACCAGGCCGGCGATGCAAATCTGGTTGACCATCTTGGCGAGCTGGCCGGAGCCGGGCGTGCCCATCAGATTGCAGGCCCGCGCATAGGCGGCGATGACCTTTTCGGCCTTGGCGAACGGGCCGTCGTCGCCGCCGCACATCACCGTGAGCACGCCGTTCTCGGCGCCGGCTTGGCCGCCGGAAACCGGCGCGTCGATGAAATCGAAGCCGCGTTTTTTGGCTTCGGCATGAAGCTCGCGCGCGATCTCGGCCGAAGCCGTGGTGTGATCGACCACGATCGCGCCCTTGCGCGACGCCGGCGAATACGCCGTCTTTGCCGAGCATCACTTCGCGCAAATCGTTGTCGTTGCCGACGCAGGCCATGATGAAATCCTGGCCTTCGGCCGCCTGTTTCGGCGTGGCCGAGCTTTTGCCGCCGTGCTGGGCGACCCATTGTGTCGGCCTTGGCCGCGGTGCGGTTGTAAACCGTGACCTCATGGCCGCCCTTCGCCTTGAGATGTCCCGCCATCGGGTAGCCCATGACGCCGAGCCCTACGAATGCGACCTTTGCCATTGTTTCCTCCGATCTAGTACTTTCCGTCACCCTGGTGTGGTCATGGCCTCGGCCGGCGGCAGGCCCGTCAACCGGGGCGCGCAAGAGCGACCCAGGAGACGATTGGTCTTGCCCAGCGAGGGGCCTCAACCGGGCTGCGGTTGACGCCTGGCAGGGCCTATGTAGGACGTCATGGCAGCCCTGAAAGACGATGTTCTCGCAGCCCTCGGCAAGGTTTCCGAGCCCCGACGGCGCGCCGCTGCCGGCGACCGGAAAACTTTCCGACATCGTCGCCAGTGACGGCAAGGTGTTCTTCTCGATCACGGTCGATGCCGCGGCGGTCAAACAATGGGAAAGCCGTGCGCGCGCGCGCCGAAGCGGCCGTCCGCGCGGTGCCCGGCGTCAATCGGTGATGGTCGCGCTCACCGCCGAGCGCGCGGGCGGCGCCCGCCTATCCTCCGCCGCAAATGGCGGGCAGGGAAGAGTGCGGGTGCGCCGCCGCCGGCGGGCGCCGCACCGCGAGCCGCGCCGCGCGGCGCACCGGCGGGACCGTCGCCTGCGGGCATTCCTGGCGTCGGCGCGATCATCGCGGTCGCGTCCGGCAAAGGCGGCGTCGGCAAATCGACGACGGCGGTCAATCTCGCTTTGGGCCTGCGCGACCTCGGGCTCAAGGTCGGCATTCTCGATGCCGACATTTACGGGCCGTCGCTGCCGAAGCTTCTTGCCATCCGCGAGAAGCCGCAGACGATCGGCGGCAATCGGCTAAAACCGATCGAGCGCTACGGCATGCCGGTGATGTCGATCGGCTTTCTCATCGAGGAAGAGACGCCGATGATCTGGCGCGGGCCGATGGTGATGTCGGCGCTGACCCAAATGCTGCGCGAAGTCGAGTGGGGCACGCTCGATGTCATGGTGGTCGACATGCCGCCGGGCACCGGCGACGCCCAGCTCACCATGGCGCAGCAGGTGCCGCTCAAGGGCGCGGTCATCGTCTCGACGCCGCAGGATCTGGCGCTGATCGACGCGCGGCGCGGCATCGCCATGTTCCGCCGCGTCAACGTGCCCGTGCTCGGCATCGTCGAGAACATGTCGACATTCATCTGCCCGCACTGCGGCACGCGCTCGGATATTTTCGGCCATGGCGGCGCGCGCGCATGAGGCCGAGCGGCTCGGCGTGCCGTTTTTAGGCGAAGTGCCGCTCGATATCGTTATTCGGGAAAAATCCGACGCCGGTTTGCCGGTGGTCGCGACCGCGCCGGACGGTCCACATGCGCAAAGCTATCGCGACATCGCCGCGCGCGTACGCGACGGCCTGCAAGTGGCAAGCCGCCCGGCGCCGAAGATTATCATCGAGGCGTAAGCCGGGAGCAGTTTCAGCCGGTCTGTTGCAGCGCGCGACAATACGCCTGGGCATTGTCGTGAACTTGACCGAGGCCAATATCGCGCCGCTGACCGACGATGCGCGAAGCCCGCCTCAATAGCCGCGGTACGGTTTACACAATCCGTCCTGTACCGTGTAACGCGGCGGGCAACCATTAAAGGTGCGCCAGCCCGGGCCGGGCGGGTAATAGGCCCCCGGCGGAGGTCCGGGCGGCCCGTAGCGGTAATAATTCGGCGGCGGCGGCGGTGGCGGCGCATAGGGATAATAGGGCGGCGGCGGATAATACTGCGCCTGTGCGGTGGCAAGGCCGCCAACGGCAACCGTCACCAGAACGCCAAGTGCAAGCATGGCTTTCGCATGTGTGGGCATTGTTGCGCCTCCCTGCCGTTTCTTGCGAGCGCTCAGAACTGAGCCTTGTGTTTTTATTAAGCACTAAAAATGCGAGGCCGCCAATCGTGGCGGCCTCTTTTGCTGCAATGACGCAAGTGGCTTTTAATAGCCACGATAGGGCTTACAGACACCGTCTTGCACGGTGTAATTCGGCGGGCACCCGTTGAACGTGTCCCATCCGCCACCGGCAGGTCCGGGATAATAATCGTAGTAGCGCGGCCCGTAATGACGATGGTAAGGGCCGCCGATGCCGATATGGATCCCTGGGACATTGAAATAAAATCCGTCGGCATGTGCTGGCGCAGTGGTGGCCGCCAAAACGCCGGCAAACGCAGCGCCGGCGAAGCCAAGCGCGAGCGCGGTTTTCGTTAAGTGCCACATGATGATGGTCCTCTCTTCAGCTGGCATGGTGCTTGGAGAGATAACGCCGCACGGGCCGTCTGGTTGCTCATTCAACAGCGCCCAAGAGGGGTCCAAACGCGGGTCCCATTGGACCAAAAATTTCACGCCGGTAGCGCCTGGGCACCGGCAAGATTTCTGTAAGTCATTAGATTTGCTTCATATTCAAAATTTCATCCCAAGCCTGGTGCTGGCCCCTTATCACGCGTCCGTGACCAAAGGGGACCAACCGCCCCGGCAAAAGGGACCAACTGGTTATGGGGCAAATCTAGGCCACTCGACTTTAAGGGGGATTTGTCTTGATCTCCCCTTATGGGGCTTTATCCAGCTTTGCCTATCGCACTCGTTCTCGCCATTTTCACGCTTTTGGCTAGGCACGCATTAGACATGCGGACCAAGCAAAATTACCGTGAAATGTGGGGTGCGGCCTCTTTAAGCATCCTTCCCTCAGCCATATTTTTGGCGATAGTGGCGAGCGGGGAACCGTCAATGCTGAAAAGAAATCTTCTTCTTATTCCGGCTGGCGCTCTTATCGGCGCATGCCTGTTTGCGTACGGCGGCTACGTCTGGTCGGACACGCTTCCGGTTGCCCATAAGCCATCAATGCCAAAATCGCCAGAGATCATCGTGGCGCAACTAATGCCTTCAGCTCAGGGGCCGATGATCGATCAAAGTGTAACATCTTACAACAAACAGGGCGGAATTACCGCTAATTCGGTAACCATTGGGCCGCCAGTGAGAAATCTGGAATCACCATCATTGCAGCCCCTTAAGCAACAAATTCTTAGTCAGCTGCCACGCGACAAAGAGATTACGGTGATGGCTATTATGGGCGATATGGAATCCATAGATTTGGCGCAGCAAATTCATACTTTTCTGAAAGACAATGGATTTAAGCTAAAGGAACCAAAGGGCATTTCACAGGGAGTATTTACTGGCCCTGTGCATGGCCTGCAATTCAATCCTGACACTAATGTTTTCGTTGTAGGGGCGCAGTAATTAGCTGCGCCCACCCTCGATTACTTTGAAACGTTTCCGGCGATCCGGCGCAGTCGTTTCTGGCGTAATCGGCTGAGTAGCGAGCGCCGCGTCAATTAGGTCGCCAATTGTCCAGACGCGATCCGCGATGCCGAGGCGTGCGGCATTAACTCGGCATCGGAAGGATATGCCACGCGCGATAGCCGAGGGCACGCTGAGAATAGGTGACTTAAACCTTCCTTGTGCAGTGTTGGACGATCCCGACCAAACTCGGGTTTTGTCACAGAACGGTTTCTTAAAAGCGATCGGGAGGCATCCGTTCGCTTCTGGAGGTAGCGGTTCAGCGATCGACGACACCGCGCCTTTCTTAAGGGCAAAGAACCTAAAGCCGTTTATTTCCAATGAGTTAGTGCGATCGTCAACTCCGTTGATGTATTTGACCCGAAACCCGACCGCCGGGGCTGGCGGCATAGGCTATGGCTATCGCGGGAGTTTGCTTCCTGGAGTTTGCTGGGTCTATCAGGATGCAATGTTGGCGGGCAAATTGTTGCCGGGACAAACCCACATCGGTGAAGCCGCGCGATCCTTTTTGAAGGCACTCACCAATTATGCAATCGACGATCTAATCGACCAAGCCACCGGCTTCGACGATATCCGCAAGCGGGACGCGATCTTTCGAATACTGGAAAAGTATGTCGCTCAGGACAGGCTTAAATGGGTGCAGATGTTTGATACCGATTTCTATCGCCTCGTTTTTAGATTGAATAATTGGGCGTTCGACCCCGAAAAAACTGCCCGTCCTAGCGTGCTCGGACATTGGACAAATAATATTTACGATCGACTTGCGCCTGGCATCCGCCCTGCGCTGCATGCGAAAGTTAAACGTAATGCTGATGGCAAGCCGATCGAAAAACTTACTCAATATCTCACGTTGGAAGAGGGAAAGCCGCGCCTGAAGGAAATGCTGGAGGGCGTCAAAACGGTAATGAGGTTGTCGAAGGATAAGCGGGAATTTTGGGAAAAAATGGATGTTGCTTATCCCAAATTAAACAAAGGCAGTCTGCTGCTGCCTTTCGCGGACTTGCCGCGCCTGGAAAAGCCAAAATGAAAGAGGCCGCCAACTGAGGCGGCCTCAAAGTTAGGTGACGCATGCGAACGCGACGGCCTTCAAAGGTGCCGTCATGTGTAGGACATCACCATCCTCTCTACACCTCGGCGAGCTTCCGGGCCCGCTAAAATCCGCTTCGCCTACACTCGTTTTCTGGCCGGGGGATCAAGGCTTTCCAATAGAGATTTCCGGTGCAGTCAAAAGTTTGGTCATGAGGGACCTCCTTTCCTCTGCGATTCTCCAAATAGTGTTGGAAGCCGAGATTGAAAAGGGGCCACCCTCAATTTCAAAAGGGACCAGCCCCTTGATAAACCGATGGAAAGGGGCCATTACCCCAAGCCTAACTAGAACATATTGCGAACGAAGAACATATCATGTACACTGCTTGCCATCGCCCATTGCCGGCGGGCTCGGGGGGAAGCGACCGGCGCTTCCGTGTCCTCCGAATCCCGGCCATAAGGAGCATGAGACATGAGTTCCCCAGCGCTTCGCGTTATCGAAGGAACGTCCATGGACAAAACGAAGGCCCTTGATGCCGCGCTCTCGCAGATCGAGCGCAATTTCGGCAAGGGCTCGATCATGCGGCTCGGTAAGACCAACCGGTCGATGGACATCGATACTGTCTCCACCGGCTCGCTCGGCCTCGATATTGCGCTCGGCATCGGCGGCTTGCCGCGCGGCCGCGTGGTTGAAATCTACGGCCCGGAATCCTCGGGCAAAACCACGCTTGCGCTGCACGTTCTTGCCGAAGCGCAGAAGGGCGGCGGCATCTGCGCCTTCATCGATGCCGAGCATGCGCTCGATCCGATTTATGCGCGCAAGCTCGGCGTCAATGTCGACGATCTTTTGATCTCGCAGCCCGATACCGGCGAGCAGGCGCTCGAAATCGCCGACACGCTGGTGCGCTCCGGCGCGGTCGACGTTCTGGTCATCGATTCGGTCGCGGCGCTGGTGCCGCGCGCCGAGCTCGAAGGCGAGATGGGCGACAGCCAGCCGGGCCTGCAAGCCCGCCTGATGAGCCAGGCGTTGCGCAAGCTCACCGCCTCGATCAACCGCTCCAATACGATGGTGATCTTCATCAACCAGATCCGCATGAAGATCGGCGTCATGTACGGCTCGCCGGAAACCACGACCGGCGGCCATGCGCTCAAATTCTATGCCTCGGTGCGCCTCGACATCCGCCGCATCGGCGCGATCAAGGAGCGCGACGAGGTGGTCGGCAACCAGACCCGCGTCAAAGTGGTGAAGAACAAGCTCGCCCCGCCGTTCAAGCAGGTCGAATTCGACATCATGTATGGCGAAGGCATCTCCAAGACCGGCGAACTGGTCGATCTCGGCGTCAAGGCCGGCGTCGTGGAAAAATCCGGCGCCTGGTTTTCCTATGACAGCCAGCGCATCGGCCAAGGCCGCGAAAACGCCAAAACCTTCCTCAAAGCCAATCCCGATATGGCGGCCAAAATCGAAGTCGCGGTCCGGCAGAATTCCGGGCTGATCGCCGAAAAGATTTTGCCGGCGAACAAAACGAGGCGGACGAAGACGACGCGGCGGAGGGCTAGAGCCTGATCGGTTTTGATAGAAACAAAAACCGGGCTCTAGCTTTTTAATCGAGCATGATCTTTTCCGAAAACCGGAATCCACTTTTTCGGATCAGCTCTAGAGGAGCTGGGCCCGCTCTCTAAACGTCGGCATGTTTTTAAACGGAATTATGTTTAGAAACGCAGTCATGTTGCTAAACGTAGCCCGGTCCGTGAGTTTACACCTTGGCCCGCCAGAGGCGGGACCGCAGGTGCGGGCATAATGCGTGTGGTGTTAACTCAGAGCCCTTAAACGGCGCGTTATACGCCGCGGCGCTCGGCGGTCCACGAGCCCGAACAGGCACCGCCCGCCCACGAGCCGCCGCCTTCGTCGGCGGCAAGACGGCCGTCGCCGACGGCGCTCTTGCCGCCACCGCTCACGGTCACACTGATGGCGCCGGTCTCGTGCGACCGTGCCGGTGATGATGAAGGCGTTATTGCCGGCGTTGATCAATTGGCCGTTCGCAATGCGGATCGGGTAGCGATAGGCCGGGATCGCAGTCGCCTTTCTGGGTCATGACCAGGACACTCCACAGCCCGTCATAGGGCGGCTGAGCGAAGCTGCCGGTATTGGCCAAAGTGGTGGCGGCGGCGACAAGCGCAAACAGCTGCTCCGGGCGGCGAGTTTTTAAGGTCGGTCATGGCTGAAATCCCTGCTATCCGGCGGGATTAAATTCCCGCGCATACGGTTGACCAGGAGACAGTGGCAAAGCGGCCCACTGGTCCATTAGTCGCATCGGATTAGGAAATTGTTCTAAGAGGAAAAGTTCAAATCCGGTTGATAGCCCTAAAAATTGCCGAATGCCGCCATGATTGCCGTCAATGCGGTGAAATACCTAATTAAATAAATGACTTAGGGGATCGGAAATTTACGGCTGCGATGGCGCTGTGCGCCCATTTTCCGCCGCCTTCAGCCGCTTGCCGAAACACGCCCGAGTTCGAATCGAAGCGGGAATCAGCGGTGCAGCGATTACCGGCACTTGTCGCGAATCGAAGCCGCAATGGCACAATGACTGGCCGCAATTTTTACTTAACGGCCCAGCGGAAGCTTCCGCCTCGCGGCTTCCCCCTGCGGGTTTCAACTCGGATGACTTCGCCGCCGGGGGCTTTGTTATTCGAGGAAACGCTCGCGTTGCGTTACTTGACCGCGCACAACGTCGGCATAGTTCGGCGGTTCGCTGAAGAAAGCCGCGCGCGAGCATCCAATCGACTTTTTCCTGAAATTCGCTCGCTTGATAGTTTTTCACGCCGACCAGTTCCGGCATCAGGGCGCCTTCGCGCTGTTCGGGCGGCAGGTCGCGCAGCACCTGCGCGCGGGAACGGTTCTCGTTCTCGCGCAGCCAGTCGATGGCGCGGTTGAGCGCGCGGCGCAGTTTCGCCGCGGTGTCGTCGTCGATATCGTCGCCGGCGACGATGCCGCCGCGCCAGCGTAGATCGGCGATCTTACGTGCGCCTTTGGCAAGCGCGCGGCTCACCAGCGGCTCCATCAGGGCCGCCGCCTCGGTGACGCCACCGACCAGCGCGTCGAGCCGGTCATTGGCGTGGACCAGGAAATCTCCTCGAACGCAATGCCGGCCGCCTCCAGCGTTTCGATCGCGGCATAAAACGTTCCCGCATGCCAGGTCACCGCGATCGGCACTTTGCGCAATTCGTTTAAGGATTTGATTTTGGAATCCTGGCGCACCATCAGCGCGCCGGTGCGCACCGTGGTATCGAGCCCGATAATCTTGCCGCCGCCGAGCGCCTGCACGCGCTCGATCGCGCCCCATTCGCAGACCGGATAGACTTCGAGCGCGCCTTTTTGCAGCTGCGTCTCCTTCCAGCGCTTGGAAAAGTCCTCGACCCGTCCCGCCGTGCCGTGCGGATTGTCCTCGTGGTATTCGACATCGAGTCCCTCCGCAGCGAAGAAACCTTGCTCGACGGCGACGCGCCAGGGACGGTCGTGAGCGTTGCTGTCGCTCTGCAAACGAATGGTCCGTGCCATGGTGCTCTCCAATGCTATGCGGTGACTAATCGCGATCGTCGTCGCGCCGTTGCGATTGGTCGTAGCTGATCTCATCGTAACCGTGACGGTTCGAATAGAACAGCAGCGCCATCAGCCCGCACCCGACCACAAGCGAGAAGACGACGCCAAGCGTCATGGCGACATAGCCGGTCACCGGCATCGCCGGCGCCTCGATCGAAACCCAGGCGCGCGCCGAGTACCAGCCGGCCGCGGCCAAAATCGCGACCATTGGCACAATCAGCGCGATCGCACCTAAAGTGTTCGGTTTCCGGCCCGGTTGGGCCTCCGGCTTGTCCCTATGCTTTGCCATGTTCGCTAGATAGGCGCTCACCGTGCCCATTGTCAGCGCCGGACAAAATGAATTTCTTCCTTTTCCCGGTGTTTTATCGGCATGATTTAGAACGGGGGGCGTCGACACTCGCCGGACGGCGATTTAACGGAGGGAGCATCACAATGAGCGGACGCAGCGAAGGAGAGGTGGACTCGACGCGATTGATCATGCCGGGACTAGCAGGGCTCTATGCGGGAATTTCGCCCTATAGCTACGCCATCATCCGCTTCATCGCGGGTGCTATCCTGGTATTTCACGGCTACAACAAGTTGTTCGTCACCGGAGTGGCGCCGGTTGCGGAGCATGTGGTGGCGGTGCTTGGTTTGCCGATGCCGATGGCTTGGGCCTACTTGCTTGGGATTTTGGAATTCTTCGGCGGCATTGCGCTCGCGGTCGGTTTCCTGACCCGGCCGGTTGCGCTGATGCTGATGGTCGAATTCATCGTCATCGTCGCCTGGCACTGGGGTAACGGCTACGTTTTCGCCAGCCCCCATGGCGGCTACGAATACCCGCTGCTGCTGGCGGTCGTCTATGCCGCGATCTTCTTCCGCGGCGCCGGCCGTTGCTCGATCGACCGTATGATCGGCAAGGAGTTCTAATAGGACGTGCGGGCCGCCGGGCGATCCGTCCGGCGGCGCACGTTTATCGGACGCTCGCGATCAAGCCATCGCGGCCTTGAGATTGGCATCGACCTTATCGAGGTAGCCGGTGGTGGTAAGCCACTTCTGATCGGGACCGATCAGCAGCGCGAGGTCCTTGGTCATGAAGCCCGCCTCCACGGTGTCGACCGTGACCTTTTCCAGCGTGGCGGCGAACTTGGCGAGCGCGGCATTGTTGTCGAGCTTGGCGCGATGCGAAAGACCGCGCGTCCAGGCAAAAATAGAGGCGATCGAGTTGGTCGAGGTCTCGCGGCCTTTCTGATGCTCGCGGAAGTGACGCGTCACCGTGCCGTGGGCGGCCTCGGCTTCGACCACCTTGCCGTCAGGGGTCGTCAGCACCGAGGTCATCAGTCCGAGCGAACCGTAGCCTTGTGCCACGGTGTCGGACTGCACGTCGCCGTCGTAATTCTTGCACGCCCAGACATAGCCGCCCGACCACTTCAGCGCTGCAGCCACCATGTCGTCGATCAGCCGATGCTCGTAGGTGATGTTCTTGGCCGCAAATTTGTCCTTGAACTCCTTGTCGAACACATCCTGGAAAATGTCCTTGAAGCGCCCGTCATAGACTTTGACGATGGTGTTCTTGGTCGAAAGGTAGAGCGGATAGCCGCGGTTGAGCGCATAGTTCATGGAAGCGCGCGCGAAATCGTGGATCGAGTTGTCGAGATTGTACATCGCCATGGCGACGCCGCTGCCGGGGAATTGGAACACTTCGCGTTTGATTTCCTTGCCGTCGTCGCCGACAAAGGTGAGGAAAAGCTTGCCTTTGCCGGGCACCTTGAAATCGGTGGCGCGATATTGGTCGCCGTAGGCGTGGCGGCCGATGATGATCGGCTTGGTCCAGCCCGGCACCAGCCGCGGCACGTTCTTGCACAGGATCGGCTCGCGGAAGATCACGCCGCCCAAAATATTGCGGATGGTGCCGTTCGGCGAGCGATACATGTCGTGAAGCTTGAATTCCTTCACCCGCGCCTCGTCCGGCGTGATGGTTGCGCATTTGACCGCGACGCCGACTTTCTTGGTCGCTTCCGCCGCGTCAATGGTGATCTGGTCGCGCGTCTCGTCGCGCTTTTCCATGCCAAGGTCGAAATACATCAAGTCGATGTCGAGATAGGGATGAATGAGCTTGTCCTTGATGTATTGCCAGATGATCCGGGTCATCTCGTCGCCGTCCATCTCGACCACCGGATTGGCCACTTTGATTTTCGCCATGGGTGAAGTCCTTTGCGTTAAGCTTTTGCAGCGCGGAGGGATGGAAGCGGCAGGGACGGTGCGCGTTGCATCGAAGCGCCCCTACCGCACCGGCGGGCGTCGCTATAGCACTCGCGAGCGGGCGGAGAAAGCCGTGGCCGTCATTGTGGGGCGCCACAGGTGGCGAGCCTGGAATCCGTAGCGCCGGCGTCTTGTATCCAGCGTCTTGAATAGTGTCGCGAGCCGTGGACACCTCTTCCTCGGTGATGATGGATTGCGGGCCCGCGGGCTTAAAGCCCGCGTCCCGGAATGACGTGCGAGGATCGATGCCCGGGGCCGGGACCGACAGGACCAAGGATTGGAGCGACTTGCCCGGGCCGGTCGTCGTCCTGGTCGAGCCGCAGCTTGGCGAAAATATTGGCGCCGCGGCCCGCGCCATGGCGAATTTCGGGTTGTCGCGGCTGCGTATCGTCAAGCCGCGGCAAGGCTGGCCGAACGACAAGGCGCGCATGATGGCGACCGGCGGCAGCCGCATCATCGATGCAGCCGCGCTTTACGACACGCTCGAAGCCGCGCTCGCCGACTGCAGCTTCGTCCTGGCCACGACGGCGCGCGCGCACGATCAGGCGAAGCCGGTGGTCGGGGCGGCGCAAGCGGCCGAGCTGATGGCGCCACGGATCGCCGCCGGCGGCACCGTCGCCATTCTCTTTGGCCGCGAGCGCAATGGGCTCGAAAACGACGAGGTGGCGCTCGCCGACTGTATTGTCACGCTGCCGGTCAATCCGGCCTTTGCCTCGCTCAATTTGGCGCAGGCGGTGGTGATCGTTGCCTATGAATGGTTCAAGCTTGCCAGTCACGCCAAGCTGCCGTTCGCCATGCCGGAAAAATCGCCGCCGGCGCCGAAAGCAGCAATTGCTCGCGTTCTTTAGCGTCGCTCGAACGCGAACTGGAAAAGGTCGAATTCTTCCGCCCGCCCGACAAGCGCGAAACAATGCAGATCAACCTGCGCAACATCTTTACCCGCTTGGCGCCAACGCAACAGGATCTTCACACGTTGCACGGGGTGATCATGGCGATCGCCGATGGCCGCAAGGGGCCGGCGCGCGGCGGGGTGCTCGATGGCGAGGAAGCCGAGATGCTGCGCGCGCTGCTCGCCGAGCACGGCCCGGGCCGGGTGCCGAAAGAGCGCGGCCCGGTGCGCGGCCTGGCGCGGCTGTTGCGCCGCAATCCGACCGACGCCGAGCGCGCGCTATGGCAGGCGCTGGTGAACGATCGCCGCTTCGCCGGCCGCGGCTTTAAGCGCCAGACGCCGGTCGGGCAGACACATCTGCGATTTCGTCTCGTTTCCGTTGCGGCTTGTCATCGATCTCGTGCCGGCCGAAGAAAGCGCGGCGGCGGCGAAAGCGCGCGCCATAAAGCGCGACTGGCTGAAAGCGCATGATTATACGGTCTTGGCAATATTTGCCGGCGAGATCGAGTTTGATATGCCGGCGACGCTTGCCCGGATCGAGACCGCAATCGGCTAGTCAATATGCAATTGGCGAATACCGACAGCCGCTACGGCGCGCTGCCCGCAAATCATCCACTGGCTCACGGCGCTGTTCGTGATCGCGGGCTGGTTGCTCGGGCAATTCGGCGACGCTCTGCCGAAAGGGCAGGGACGCGCTTTCGGGCTTTTGATGCACATGACCTTGGGCCAATGCGTCATCGCTTTGGTCGTTATCCGCCTGGCGTGGCGTATTGTCAATCCACCGCCGCCGCCCGAGGCGACGCCGCTCGGCCGGCTCGTTGTCGTGGCTGCGAAGCTCAGCCATTTCACGCTCTACGCTTTGTTATTCGTGGTGCCGTGTCTGGGAATGATCGTGCAGTTGAAGCGCGGCCACGATTTGCCGGTTTTCGGCTTATGGGATTTGACTTCGCCCTGGCCCGCCGATCGCGCTGTGGCGCGGGCCGTGCTTTCGGTCCACTACTATCTGGCCGATACGCTTCTGATTCTCGCCGGCATTCATGCCGGCGCCGCGCTGGTGCACCATTGGGTCTGGCGCGATCGCACGCTGTCGCGGATGTTGCCGGGACGGCACGCGCCGTGACGCGGCCGCAAGCGATCATGCGCCTCAACCCTTGAGCACTTTCAGCGCCGCCGCCGCGCCGGCGCGCAGCATCGCCAGATCGCTCGACACCGCGAGAAATTTCACGCCGCGCTTGGCCAACGCCGCCGCGCGCTCGGCGGAATGGCAATAGGCGCCCGGAATTTTCTTCGGCCGTTGCGCGGCGGCGATGATGCGGTCGAGCTCGCGCTCGACCTCCTTCGACAGCGGGTCGACATTTTTGCCGTCCGACAGCGCGATCGACAGATCCGATGGGCCGAGGAAAAAGCCGTCGATGCCCGGGCGTGCCGAAGATCGCGTCGAGATTTTGCAGCGCGGTGCGGGTCTCGATCATGGCGAGCGTGACGACATGATCGTTGGCTTCGCGCAGATAGACCGACTGGTCGGCAACGCCGCCGAGCGTCATCGCCCGGTGCGGTCCCCAGCTGCGCTCGCCGATCGGCGGAAATTTGGCCGCCGCGGCGAAGGCGCGCGCGTCGGCGGCGGTATTGATCATCGGCGCGATGATGCCTTCGGCGCCGAAATCGAGCGCGCGGCTGACCGAGGCGAAATCGCCGAGCGGCACGCGCACGATCGGCGCGGCGCCGCCCTGGCGGACCGCGGCGATGGCGGCGAGAATGCCGCCGAGGTCCCACAGCCCGTGCTGGCTGTCGAGCGTCACCGCGGGAAAGCCATCGCGCGCCAGCGTCTCGGCGACGAGCGGATAGGGCAGGCCGCACCAGCCGGAAAAGACGGTTTCTCCGGCGCGCAGCCGGCTGGCGAGAGTGAAGGCGGGAATGGCCATGAGTGTCGTCTCTCTGCCTGATCGTTCAATTATGCGGCGAGCGCTGCTTAGTGGCCGGCCTTGATGTCGGCGACCGCCTTCGCCATCAGCTCGTTCATGGTGCGGCTGATCTGGTGATCGGACTGGGCGACGCCTTTGGCGTCGAAATCCTTGCGGATTTTGTGCGAGACGTCGTGGTCGCCCGGCTTCTCGAAGTCGGCCATGACGACGACTAGCGCGTAGCTGTCGGCTTCGGCGCCGGTCAAGCCCGAGTTTTTCCGCCGCCCACAGGCCGAGCAGCTTGTTGCGCCGTGCCGTCGCCTTGAATTTGAGTTCCTCGTCGTGCGCGAACTGCTTTTCGAACGCTTCTTCGCGCTTGTCGAACGTGGTCATGATCGTTCGCCTTGATTGCGTGGAACAGCACAAATCAACTCGCCGCCTTGCATATCGAGGGTAGCCCCGTCAAGGCAACCGCCATCGGCTGCGAACTTCGGCGTTGCGGTGGAGCGCGCGCGGGTCTATGCCGATTGTACTCCGCGTCACCTTCGGCTAGCTTTCGTGTCGCGGAGGGGCCGCTGAGTTAAGTCGCGTGCGCTGCCCTTGCCGCCGCCGCGGATCTCGACACCGAAACTGGAGCCACGGCATCCCATGGATTTCACCAAACCCCGGTACACACCGATGAGCCGCCGTCGCCGCATTTATGAAGGCAAGGCGAAGGTCCTCTATGAAGGACCCGAGCCTGGAACACTGATCCAGCACTTCAAGGACGACGCGACCGCCTTCAATGCCAAAAAGCATGAGGTGATCGAAGGCAAGGGCGTCCTCAACAACCGGATCTCCGAATACGTCTTCCAGCACCTCAACGATATCGGCGTGCCGACGCACTTCATCCGCCGGCTCAACATGCGCGAGCAGTTGATCCGCGAGGTCGAGATCATTCCGCTCGAAGTCGTGGTGCGCAATATCGCGGCCGGCTCGCTGTCGCAGCGCCTCGGCATCGAGGAAGGCACGCAGCTGCCGCGCTCGATCATCGAGTTCTATTACAAGAACGATCAGCTCAACGATCCGATGGTGTCGGAAGAGCACATCACCGCGTTCGGCTGGGCGACGCCGCAGGAGATCGACGACATCATGTCGCTCGCCATCCGCGTCAACGATTTCCTCTCCGGGCTTTTCCTCGGCGTCGGCATCCGTCTGGTCGATTTCAAGATGGAAACCGGCCGGCTGTGGGAAAACGATCTGATGCGGATCGTCGTCGCCGACGAGATTTCGCCGGATTCGTGCCGGCTGTGGGACATCAAGTCGAACGAGAAGCTCGACAAGGATCGCTTCCGCCGCGACCTCGGCGGGCTGCTGGAGGCCTATACCGAAGTCGCCAAGCGGCTCGGCATCATGAACGAGGGCGAGCGGCCGCAGGGCACCGGCCCGGTCCTGGTCAAGGGCTGAACCGGCGGCTCGTGCTGCCTCGGACCGGTGCGGCCGGCTGGATTGGCGACCGGTTCGACATTCGCTCCGGGTCGCATTGCGGGCGCCGCGATTTATGCCTGATTGCAGACGCCATGAAAGCCCGCGTCACCGTCACCCTGAAGTCCGGCATTCTCGATCCGCAGGGCAAGGCCATCGAGGGCGCGCTGCGATCGCTCGGCGTCGGCGGGGTCGCAAGCGTGCGCCAGGGCAAGGTGTTCGATATCGAAATCGACGGCGCCGACCGCGCCGAGGCCGAGACCGCGCTCAAGAATGCCGCCGAAAAGCTGCTCGCCAATACCGTGATCGAGAATTACCGCGATCGAGGTCGAGCGAGATGAAATCAGCCATCATCGTTTCCCCGGCATCAATCGCGAGCGCGACATGGCGCGCACGCTCAAGCTCGTCTCGGGCCGCGAGCCGGCGATGGTCTGGCATGCCGAACCGCGCTGCCGGCCGGCACCGATCTCGTGGTGATGCCCGGCGGCTTTTCCTACGGCGATTATCTGCGCTGCGGCGCTATCGCGGCGCGGGCGCCGATCATGGACGCCGTGCGCGGCTTCGCCGCCAAGGGCGGGCTCGTGCTCGCGGTCTGCAACGGCTTCCAGATCGTGTGCGAGGCGGGCCTGTTGCCCGGCGTGCTGATGCGCAACGCGCAGCTTCGATTCATCTGCCGCGACGTGTATCTGCGGGTCGAGCGCTCCGATACCCGTTCACCCGCGGCTACAATGCGGGCCAGGTGATCCGGGTGCCGGTGGCGCATGGCGAAGGCAATTACATCGCCGACGGCGAAACCATCGCGCGGCTCGAAGGCGAGGGCAGGGTGGTGTTCCGTTATGCCTCGCCGGACGGCATGATCGATCCGAACTGGAATCACAACGGCGCCATGA
>CAWAPT010000003.1:0-113474 GCA_963784005.1 uncultured Alphaproteobacteria bacterium
AAACCCTAAACAACGGCGAATTCGGTTTCATCGGTGCAATTATGCCGGTGGGTCGATGGCAGCTTCAAGACTTGACAGAAGACTATTCAACGCGTCGCCATTGTTGACCTTAATGTCATCCTATCGCTAAGGCTGCGGTTCATGGGAATGCAGGACATCATCACGACAAAATTGCTGGCGGCTTTCGCGCCGGAAAGCCTGCACGTCGAAGACGAATCGCATTTGCACGAGGGCCATGCCGGACACCGGCCGGGCGGCGAATCACATTTCCGATTGTATATCGTGTCGGAAGCGTTTCGCGGAAAGAGCCGGCTGGAACGCCACCGCATGATCAATGCGGCGTTGGCGAGCGAGCTGAAGGCCCGCGTGCATGCGCTGGCGATTCATGCCCAGGCGCCAGGCGAGGGCTTGTAACCCGTTACCGATCGGCGACTTGCGCTTGCTGTGCTTCGGCCTCTTTGAGCAGCGCCATCAAATCCAGCCGGTGGGTGAACATCGCGAGCTCGCCGTCGGCGGTGCGCGGCCATTGCTCGCTGCGGCCGGTCCCAATAAAGCTCGACGCCATTGTCGTCGGGATCGCGCAGATAGAGCGCTTCGCTGACGCCGTGGTCGGACGCGCCTTCGAGCGGAATTTTGGCTTCGATGAGCCGGCGCAAAGCATCGGCGAGTTGCGTCCGCGTCGGATAAAGGATGGCGAGGTGATAGAGGCCGGTCGTGCCCATGCGGTGGCGGCGAACCGCCGCGGCTCTCCCAGGTATTGAGCCCGATGTGATGATGATAGCCGCCGGCGGAGATGAAGGCCGCCTGCTCCGCCAGGCGCTGCGTCAGCTCGAAACCCAGCACGCCGCAATAGAAGCCGAGCGCGCGATCGAGATCGGCCACTTTGAGATGGACATGGCCGATGCGGACGCCGGGATCGATCGGAGCGGTGGTCATCGCTAACTCGCCTATTAGCTTGCCTTGGCCGTCAGCTTGCGCGCCAGCGGTGCGACGCGCAAGGCGGTGATGCGGTTGCGGGTTTTGCGCAAAACCTGAAAGCGGAAGCCGTGAAAGGTGAAGCTCTGTCCCGGCTCCGGGATCGAGCGCGATTCATGGATGACGACGCCGGCGATCGTCGTCGCCTCGGCGTCGGGAATGTTCCAATCCATCGCCCGATTGAGATCGCGCACCGGCACCGCGCCGTCGACATTGACCGAGCCGTCCGGCAGCGGCGCGCACGCCGGGAACCGCGATGTCGTGCTCGTCGCTGATGTCGCCGACGATTTCCTCGACGATGTCTTCCAGCGTCACCAAGCCTTCGAGCTCGCCGTATTCGTCGACCACCAGCGCAAACGGCGTCTTGCGGTGGCGGAACGCCTTGAGCTGCTCGTAGAGCGGCGTCGTATCGGGCACGAACCAAGGCGGCTTCGCCAGCGTTTTGATGTCGAGCTTGGCGGCGTCGCCGGCGGCGGCATGCAAGGCGCGCCAGACTTCCTTGGCGTTGAGCACGCCGATGACGTTATCGGGCGAACCGCGCCATACCGGTATTCGCGTGACGCCGGCGGCCAGCACGGCATCGATCAGTTCGTGCGGCGGCTCGTCGGCGTCGAGCATCACCATCTTGGTGCGATGGACCATCACCTCGGAAACCGTGAGCTCGCGCAGATCGAGCAGGCCGCCCATCATGTCGCGGTCGAGCTTTTCCACGACGCCGGCGCGATGCATCAGATCGACGGTGCCGCGCAATTCCTCGCGCGGCGACAGGATCGACTGGATCTTGCCGACCGGCATGCCGACGCCGCGCAGGATGACCCGCACCAGCCACTCGACGGCGCGCAGCATCGGCGAGAACAAGCGCACCGTGCTTGCGACCGGCTCCGCCACCGCGAGCGCCATGCGATCGGGCATGTTGAAGGCCGCCGTCTTCGGCAGCACCTCGGCGAGCACGAAGATGAGAACGGTCATCACCAAAGTGGCGTAGATCACGCCGGTCTTGCCGAAAAAAGCGAGCAGTAAACCGGTCGCCAAAGTGGATGCGGCGATATTGGTCAAATTGTTGGCGAACAGGATCGCGCCGAGGAGCCGCTCGCGCGTCGCCAACAGCCGGTTGACGATGCCGGCGTCGCGGTTGCCCTGCTTTTCCAGCCGCGCCATCGCGGCGCGCGAAGACGCCGTCAGCGCCGTCTCGCTTGCCGAGTAGAACGCCGATATCAACAGGCAGATCACGACCGCCACAACGGTCAGCCAATCCACGAAAGTCATTGTCCGGCAAGCTTCTCGCTAAGAAACGCACGCACCTCGCGCGGATCGACGCCGGCCTCGACGAAGGCCGCGCCGATACCGCGCACCAGGATGAATGTAAGCATTCCGCGCTTCACTTTCTTGTCCTGCGCGATCAGTTCCATCAATTGGTCAACGGAAGGTAGCGGCCCCGGAATGTCCTGCAATCGCGTCGGCAGGCCGACTTGCGGCCAGATGGCGAATGACCCGCGCGGCGTCGGCCTTCGGCACCAGCCCTTGCCGCCGCGCCGAGAACTCGAAGGCCAGCGCCATGCCGACGGCGATGGCCTCGCCGTGCAGCAGCCGGTCGGAGAAGCCGCAGGCCGCTTCCAGCGCGTGGCCAAATGTGTGGCCGAGATTGAGCAACGCGCGGTCGCCGGTCTCGCGCTCGTCGCGCGCGACGATGGCGGCCTTGGCGCGGCAGCTCACCGCGATGGCTTGTTCGCGCGCGGAACTTGCGGAGGAACTGCCGCCGGCGAAGATGTCGCGCCAATTGGCTTCGAGCCAGGAGAAAAAGCCGGCATCGCCGAGCAAGCCGTATTTGACGAGCTCGGCATAGCCGGCACGGAATTGCGCGCTCCGGCAGCGTGTCGAGCAGCGCGGTGTCGGCCAGCACCAGGATCGGCTGATGGAAGGCGCCGATCAGATTCTTGCCGTGGGCGGAATCGATCGCGGTCTTGCCGCCGACGGATGAATCGACCTGCGCCAACAAGCGTGGTCGGGACTTGCACGTAATCGAGCCCGCGCCGCACCACCGCCGCCGCGAAACCGGCAAGATCGCCGATGACGCCGCCGCCGAGCGCGATGACGAGATCGCCGCGCTCGATATGCGACGCGATGATGGCCTCGCAAACCTGCTTCGAAAACGCGATAGCTTTTCGAAGCCTCGCCGGCCGGAACGACCACGCGGCTCGCCGCCACGCCGGCCTGCGCAAGCGCGGCTTCGGCCGCATCAAGCCGTGTCGCGCCACGTTCTCGTCGGTGACGATAAAGGTCTTGGCGCCCGGCCGCAGCGCCGCGATGCGCGCGCCGAGCGAGGCGAGTACGCCGCGCCCGATGACGATGTCATAGCTGCGCGCGCCGAGCGCAACGGCGACGGTGACGGCGGCGCTGCGAACCGGCGCCGTCATGATTTTATCTCCGGCGCCGCCTTGCTGTTGCGATGGCGTGCTGAGGAATGCGGCGACAGCCTTCATGATTTCGCTGACGATCGCGTCATGCGGAACTTCGCGCGACTGCACGGTGAGATCGGCCTGCGCATAGAACGGTTCGCGCTCGACCAGCAATTGGCGCAATGTTGCGGCCGGATCGGCGGTTTGCAGCATCGGCCGATCGCTCTTGCGCTTGCTGATCCGGCGCATCAGCACGTCGAATTCGGCTTTGAGCCAGATCGAGACGCCTTTGGCCTTGATGGCGGCTTGCGTATCGTCGTTCATCACGGCGCCGCCGCCGGTGGCCAGAACTTGCGGGCCGTCTTCAAGCAAACGCGCGATCACGCGCGCTTCGCCGCTGCGGAAATCGGCTTCGCCGTGGCGCGCGAAAATGTCGGCGATGCTCATGCCGGCGGCTTTTTCGATCTCGGTATCGGCATCGACAAACGGCACGCCCAAGCGGGCGCCGAGCCGGCGGCCGATCGACGACTTGCCCACCCCCATCATGCCGACCAGCACGATCGAGCGGCGGCCCAGCCGCGGCAGGATCGCGGCCGCTGAAACCGGCGGCCCGATGTCATTTTGTATTGTAATATCAGTCATTTAGCGATAAGCTGCGACAATGGCGGTCTGGCGCTTTTAGCCATCTTGCTGGAACAATTGCCAGATCACTTGCCAGTCCGGCGCGAACATGATCGTACTCGGTCCCGTTCGCCGCACCAATGGGATGAGCGGGCACTCGTGCGGCGGATTTGAAGTTCCTACGGCGCAACGGCAACCCGCATAGGAACTTCAAATCCAAAAGCCGCACGAGCACCGATATTTGCTAGTGTCCCTTTTGATTCCGAAGTTCGCATGAGAGTGTGCCGCAAATATCTGCGAACTTCGGAATCGGGACACTAGTCTATGCCGAGCCTGCTGCGGTTACTTGCTGTCATCGCTGTCCTGGGCGCGGCCGTCTATGGCGGTCTGTATGCGCTGGCGCATTACGTGCAGCCGAACGTCGCGCGAGATCTCGGTCACCATCCCGCCCGACAAGTTTTTCAAGAACCGCTGAGGCCCGGCCCATGGTTCGGACAATGGCTCGGACAACGGCGCGGACGATGGCTGCAACGGCGCGCGCGGCGCGGCATTCCGACGAACGGCTCATCGCGCTCTATCTCGACATGCTGGCGGCGGAACGCGGCGCCGGGAGAAAACACGCTCGCTGCCTATGGCCGCGACCTTGAGGATTTTTCGGATTATCTCAAAACCGCCGGCCGTTCGATCGCCAAGGCGAGCACCGACCAATCTGCGCGCTTATCTCGGCGACGCTGTCGCGGCGCGGTCTGCGGGTGACGACGCTGGCGCGGCGGCTCTCGGCGATACGGCAGCTCTACCGCTTCCTCTATGCCGAAGGTCACCGCGCCGACGATCCCGCCGCCGTGCTGGAAGGCCCAAAGCGCGAGCGCGCCTTGCCGAAAACGCTCACGCTTGCCGAGGTCGATCATCTGCTGCGCGTCGCCGGCAACGACCGATCCGGCAGCGCCGTTGCCGGTGCGGCTGCGCGCGGCACGGCTCGCTTGCCTGGTCGAGATTCTTTATGCGACCGGGCTTGCGCGTCTCCGAACTCGTGGCATTGCCGATGTCGGCGGCGCGCAAGGACGCGCGCATGATCGTCGTGCGCGGCAAAGGAAATAAGGAGCGCTTGGTGCCGCTCAACGACGCGGCCAAGCGCGCCATGGTGGACTATCTCGCGCTGTTGTCGGAAGCGGTCGCGATGCCGAGGCTCGCAAGGGCGCAGGATCGAAAGTGGCTGTTCCCGTCGTTCGGCGAAAGCGGCCATCTCACCCGGCAGCATCTGGCGCGCGAACTCAAAACGCTCGCCGCGGCCGCCGGGCTGCGCGCGGCGCAGCTAAGCCCGCATGTGCTGCGCCATGCCTTCGCCAGCCATCTTCTGCACAACGGCGCGGATTTGCGCGTGGTGCAGACGCTGCTTGGCCACGCCGATATTTCGACCACGCAGATCTATACCCATGTGCTGGAAGAACGGCTGAAAAGCCTGGTGCGCGATTTACATCCGCTGGCGCAGGAATAATGGTTCATGAAATATCGATTTTTAACGATTATTTCATTGACACCGGTATCGTAATTCACGATAAGTTGTCGGTGAAAACGATCCGGTATACGCGAGCAGCTGCCCGCGCTTTGCGGCAGCACCGAAATATGGCGGATCGAATTATCGGTAAGATCGAAGACTACGCAAAAGATCCGGTTTCGCTTGCCAACGTGGTGATCACCATGAGCACCGGACACCGGCGCCTTCGTGTCGGCGATATTCCGCGTGATCTTCCGGGAGACTGCGGCGCGAACTGGAAATCCTCGACATCGGTCCACGCGGCGGAATTTACGATTGAGGTCTTCACAATGAACAAGCCACATATCTTTCGCACTCCCGGCGGCGAGGAACTCGTCGTGATGGCGCGCGAGGAATACGAAGATCTCCAAGACGGCGCTGCTGCGACGATGCGCGACCGCGACCTAGCCGAGGGCCGGGAGGAACTGCTGGCGTCCGATGAAGTCGACGCTCTGTTGAAGGCGCCAACGCCGCTCTTCTTTTGGCGCAGGAAACGCGGCCTTACTCAAACTGCGCTCGCCACCGATATCGGCGTCTCGCAGAATTTTCTGTCCGATATGGAACGCGGCAAAGCTATCGGCGATGTCGTTCTTTATGCCAAGTTAGCGCGGCAGCTCCGCGTTTCGATTGAAGATTTAGTGCCTGACAACGAGGACGCGGCGCGATAAGCGCCACGCTCCGGCCATTCGCTGATGCGTAGCTATCTCGACTTTGAAAAACCGGTGGCCGAGCTTGAGGCCAAGATCGAGGAATTGCGCGCGCTGCACAGCGACGGCGACGCGATCGCCGAGGAAATCGGCCGCATCGAGGGCAAGGCGGCGCAGGCGCTCAAGGAACTCTATGCCGGATTGACGCCGTGGCAAAAAACACAAGTCGCGCGGCATCCGCAGCGGCCGCATTGTCTCGATTACATCGCGACCCTGATCACCGATTTCGTCCCGCTCGCCGGCGATCGCAAGCACGGCGAGGACGCCGCCATCGTCGGCGGCTTCGGCCGCTTTCGCGGCGACAGCGTTTGCATCATCGGCCATGAAAAAGGCTCCGACACCGACAGCCGGCTCAAGCACAATTTTGGCATGGCGCGGCCTGAAGGCTACCGCAAGGCGGCGCGGCTGATGGGCATGGCCGACCACTTCGATGTGCCGGTGATCGCGCTGATCGACACGGCGGGCGCCTATCCCGGTATCGGCGCCGAGGAGCGCGGCCAAGCCGAGGCCATCGCGCGATCGACCGAGGCCTGCCTTGAAATCGGCGTGCCGAACGTAGCCGCCGATCATCGGCGAGGGCGGTTCGGGCGGCGCCATCGCGATCGCGACCGCCAACCGCGTGCTGATGCTGGAACATGCCATCTACAGCGTGATTTCGCCCGAAGGTGCGGCATCGATCCTGTGGCGCGATACCGCGAAGGCCCAGGATGCGGCGTCTAACATGAAGATCACCGCACAGGATCTGGTGCGGTTCGGTGTCGTCGACGCCATCGTGCCGGAACCGACCGGCGGCGCGCATCGCGATCCTGCGGCGGCCGTCGCAGCGGCGGGCGAGGCGATCGCCGATGCGCTCGCCGATTTGCGGGGTCTCGACCGCGCCACCATCGTGCGGATGCGGCGCGAAAAATTCTTGGCGATCGGCCGCACGCTGGCTTGATTGCGGCCGTGGGAACGGTCCGCCACGGCTCGAAAAAGCGCTGCCACAATCTCGCCGCGATTGTTCCGCGACCGGCGCTATAGTCGCCAATGTCCTGGATTTATCGGTCGAATTCGCCGACAATTTACCATTCATTCAGGGGGCTCATGGTCAACCCCTAAGCGGCATAGCCGGCTGCCTTGCGAAAGCCACCTCATATGGATATCGATTAGCGCTTGATGGCACGGGGATGGTCCATCTGTCGGGGAATTTTACCTTGATCCGCGCCTGCGTTGTCTGTGCATGGAATCGCTGCGCGCTCGGCTTGCGCGTGCTGATGACGTCGGCGGTACTCGCCGGTGCGCTGGCGCTTGCTGGCTGTTATGGCGACGAAGGCTATCAACTGCCGACCCGGGCGATGAAGGAACTGTCCCCGGAAATGCTGGCGCTGCTCAATCAGAAAAATATGCCGAAGGATTCGCCGATCCTGGTTCGGGTTTTCAAAGAGGAATCCGAGCTCGAAGTCTGGAAACAGGACACCACCGCTCAATATCAATTGCTCAAGGTTTATCCGATCTGCCGCTGGTCGGGTGAGCTCGGGCCGAAGAAAACCGAGGGCGACCGCCAGGCCCCGGAAGGTTTTTACGCGATCACGCCGGGACTGATGAATCCCAATTCCAATTACTACCTCGCCATCAATATCGGCTTCCCCAACGCCTACGACAAAGCCAACAATTACAGCGGCGCGTTCCTGATGATCCACGGCGATTGCTCGTCGCGCGGTTGCTACGCGATGACCGACGAGCAGATCGGCGAAATCTATTCGCTGGCGCGTGAATCTTTCCTGGGCGGCGAAAAAGAATTCCAGATCCAGGCCTATCCGTTCCGTCTCACGCCGGCGAATCTTGCGCGGCACCGCACCAACCCGAACCTGCCGTTCTGGAAGATGCTCAAGGAGGGCAACGACCATTTCGAGGTGACGCATCTCGAACCCAAGGTCGATGTCTGCGACCGGCACTACGTTTTCGATGCCCAGCCGCCGGCAAACTCCACAAAGCCCTTGGTCTTCACCCCGACCGGCCGTTGTCCGGCCTTCGAAGTACCGCAGGAGATCGCCGGTCCGGCGCTGGAGAAACAGCGCAACGACGAGTTTCAGTTCGCGCAATTGATCAAGGACAATGCGCCGGCCGCTCCCGTCGTGATGGGAACCGACGGCGGCATGAACAGGGTCTTTGTCGCCAAACTCCAAACCACCGATGCGGTCTATGACAACGAGGGGCGTCTGCACGCGCCGCCGATCCATCCCGGCATGCCGCCGCCGACATTGAGCGGGCCGCGCGAAGATCCCCAACCCGGAATCGTCACGGCATCGTCGGGCGCAAGCTCATCAGGCAGTCTGTTTGGCGGCTCGGGCGCACAAGATCATACAGGCTTCTTCGGTAATTTGTTTAAGCCGCACACCTCCGCCGTCGCGCAAGCTCCTACCCCGCAAGGCGCAGTCTTGGCCGGCCTCAATCCCACACCCGACGCGCGTAAGATCGCGGCGCCAAAGGCCGAACCGCAGAAGCCCGAGCCGCAGGTGGCCGAAACACCAAAGCCGAAGACCAAGCCGCAGCAAGACGCCGTCGCTGCGCCGCCGGCAAATAGCGGCGGCCCGAGCAAAGCCGCGCAGCCCGTCGCACGGCCCGCCAACAGCGGCGGCTTGATCAAAGGCGCGCAACCCGTGGTGCCGACCGGCACCTTCGACGGCCGCTGGGCGGGATTGCAGTAATCGGCGATCGGTTCTTCAGGGATCAGGCAGCGGGTGGATCAAACGCGTCCTGATCCCTGAAAACCGCTCCCTGATTCCTGTTACGCGTATCGTCCGTGACAGTGTTTGAATTTCTTGCCTGAACCGCAGGGGCACGGCTCATTACGGCCGACTTTACCCCAGCTTTGCGGGTCCTGCGCATTGCGTGCCGGCATCGATGCTTGCGCGACACCGCCGCCGGCGGAGGCGATGCCGGTGAAGGCCCGAAAGCGGCAGACCCGATGCCATGACGCGCCAGGGTTTCAGCGCCAGCCATTGCCAGCGCCATCTCGTCCTCGCCGGTCGTCGGATCCATCTTATGCGCCTGCATCGCGGGAAGCGCCTCGGGTTGCGCTGGCGGCGCGGCCTGGATTTCGACGCGCATCACCTGCGCGGTCACGCCCTCACGCAAGCTCTGGCTCATCGTCTCGAACAGGGTAAAGGCCTCCGACTTGTACTCGTTGAGCGGGTCGCGCTGGCCGTAGCCGCGCAACCCGACCACCTGGCGTAGATGCTCGAGCATGATGAGATGCTCGCGCCACAAATGGTCGAGCGTCTGCAGCAGGATCGACTTCTCGATGTAACGGATGACGTCGGGACCCCACTGCGCGACCTTCGTCGCCACATATTCGTCGGCGCTGCGCTCGACGCGGGCGAAGATTTCCTCGTCGGCGATACCTTCCTCCTTGGCCCATTCGTCCGTCGGCAGATCGAGGCCGAGCACGCGCTTGAGCTCCTCGCGCAAGCCCACGGCATCCCACTGTTCCGGGTAGGCGTTTTCCGGCACGTGCTTGGCGACGAGATCGTCGATCACGGTATGGCGCATATCGCCGACGACCGCGCCCACCGCCTGATCGTCCATCCATTCGACGCGCTGATCGAAAATGACCTTGCGCTGATCGTTCATCACGTTGTCGAACTTCAGGATATTCTTGCGAATATCGAAATTACGCGCCTCGACCTTCTGCTGCGCCTTTTCCAGCGCCTTGTTGATCCACGGATGGATGATCGCCTCGTTCTCCTTGAGCCCGAGCTTGGTCAACATGCCGTCGAGCTTATCGGTGCCGAAAATGCGCATCAGATCGTCTTCGAGCGACAGGAAAAACTTGGAGTGGCCCGGATCGCCCTGACGTCCGGAGCGGCCGCGCAATTGGTTGTCGATGCGGCGGCTTTCATGCCGCTCGGTGCCGAGTACGCAAAGCCCGCCGGCGCCGAGCGCCTTTTCCTTCAAACGCGCGACCTGCGACCGAATCTCGGCGGCGCGCGGACTCTTCTCGCGCTCGCGCGCATCCTCGATGTCGGCCAGTTCCTGCCGGATGCGCATGTCGGCGTTGCCACCGAGCTGAATGTCAGTGCCGCGGCCCGCCATGTTGGTCGCGATCGTGATCGCGCCGGGCACGCCGGCCTGGGCGACGATATAGGCCTCTTGCTCGTGATAACGCGCGTTGAGGATGGCGAACACCTTGGCCTTGGAGGCGCCCTCGTCGCCGGAATAGAGCGCGGCGAAGGCGTTGGGATCGGAAAAGTCGTGCTGCTCCCAGCCCCGCTTGCGCAGCATTTCCGCGAGTTGCTCGGATTTCTCGATGGAGGTGGTGCCGACCAGGACCGGCTGGCCGCGCTTCTTGCAGTCTTCGATCAGCGTCAGAATCGCGCGGAATTTCTCGACCGCGGTGCGATAGACCTCGTCGTCGTCGTCGAGGCGGATCATCGGCATGTTGGTCGGGATTTCCAGAACTTCCAGATTATAGATGTCCTGGAACTCGTCGGCCTCGGTGACCGCCGTGCCGGTCATGCCGGCAAGCTTCTCATACATGCGGAAGTAATTCTGGAAGGTGATCGAGGCGAGCGTCTGGTTCTCCGGCTGGATCGGCTCATGCTCCTTGGCCTCGAGCGCCTGGTGCAGGCCTTCCGAATAGCGCCGGCCCGGCATCATGCGGCCGGTGAATTCGTCGATGATGACGACTTCGCCGTTACGCACGATGTAGTCCTTGTCGCGCTGGAACAGCTTGTGCGCGCGCAGCGCCTGATTGATGTGGTGCACGACCGAAACGTTTTCGACGTCATACAGCGAATCGGCTTTGAGGAGATTAGCGTCCTTGAGCAACTGCTCCATCTTGCTCATGCCGGATTCGCTGAGATTGACGGAGCGCTGCTTTTCGTCGAGCTCGTAATCGGCTTTGTCGAGCCGCAGAATATACGCATCGATCGTGTTGTAGAATTCGGAGCGGTCGTCGAGCGGACCGGAAATGATGAGCGGGGTGCGCGCCTCGTCGATCAGGATCGAATCGACTTCATCGACGATGGCGTAGCTGTGCCCGCGCTGCACCATGTCCTCGATCCGGTATTTCATATTGTCGCGCAGATAATCGAACCCGAGCTCGTTATTCGTGCCGTAGGTGACGTCGCAGCGGTATTGTTTCTGGCGCTCTTCGTCTTGCAGGCCGTGCACGATGACGCCCACGGTGAGGCCAAGGAACGTGTAGATCTGGCCCATCCATTCGGAGTCGCGCTTGGCGAGGTAGTCGTTGACGGTGACGACATGAACGCCGCGCCCGGCAAGCGCATTGAGATAGACCGGCAGGGTCGCGACCAGCGTCTTGCCCTCGCCGGTCTTCATCTCGGCAATCCGGCCTTCGTGCAGCACCATGCCGCCGATGAGCTGGACGTCGAAATGACGCTGGCCGAGCGTGCGTTTACCGGCCTCGCGGACGGTGGCAAAAGCCGGAACCAGGATGTCGTCGAGCGTCGCTCCCTCGGCCAGCTGCTTCTTGAATTCGTCGGTGCGCGCGCGCAAAGCTTCGTCGGAGAGCGCTTCGAGCTCCCGTTCCAGCGCATTGATCTCCTCGACCCGCGGCCGGTAGGCGCGGATACGACGATCGTTGGAGGAACCGAAAATCTTGCGGGCGACGGCGCCGATCATCGCATCATCATCCTTTTATATTTCCGGTTATAGTTCCGGCCGGTGGCGCGGCCCAAGCAACGGAAAATACGGCGCTATTCGGCGTCTGCAAGGCGACTGAACATCCCCATGCCTGGCCGAGAGATAGGAGGGGGTCGATTTTTTGTCAATGCAAGGCGCGCTCACACGCGCGTTAATTGCGGCTCGATTCCACCATTGCCAAGGGCGGTCGATTCGGCGACTGTCCGCGCCGACCCCGGACCGCGAAGCTTTGGGTCCAAATCCCTAACAAGAGCCGGCGATTTACCGCCTCGTCAAAGGATCGCTTTCGATGTCCCCTGCCCGTCCGCTCGCCGCCCGCGCGCTTGGCGCGCTCACGCTGGTCTTGGTCCTCATCGCGCCGAGCGTGGCACCGCGGGCGCAGGATTCCGACCCGGTCGTTGCCCGCGCCAACGGCGTCGATATCCGTCAGAGCGACATCGCGCTGGCCGAGGATGAAGTCGGCGGCAGCATGCCGCAAATGGCCCCCGATCAAAAGCGCGAATACCTGATCACCTATCTCGCCGATATCATCGTCTTGTCGCAGGCTGGCGAGCGGCAAAAGCTCGGCGACCGCGACAACGTCAAGCACCGCATTCAATTCGAGCGCAATAAGGTGCTGATGGAGACGCTTCTGCAAGACGCCGGCCACGCCGCGGTGACCGACGATGCGATGCACAAGGTTTACGGCGACGCCATCAAGCAGATGCCGGCCGAACAGGAAGTGCACGCGCGGCACATCCTGGTTCCGACCGAGGACGAAGCCAAGGCCATCGAGGCCGAGTTGAAGAAAGGCGCGGATTTTGCCACGCTCGCCAAGGAAAAATCGAAGGATCCCGGCGCAGCCGAAGGCGGCGATCTCGGTTATTTCACCAAGGACCAAATGGTCCCCGAATTCGCCGACGTCGCGTTCAAGCTCGACAAAGGACAGATTTCCGATCCGGTGAAGACGCAGTTCGGCTGGCACATCATCAAGGTCGAGGATAAGCGCATCAAGCCGACCCCGACATTCGATGAGGTCAAGGCCCAGCTCCAGACTTACGTCGCCCATAAGGCGCAGGCGGAGCTGGTCGAGAATTTGCGCAAGACCGCGACCATCGATCGGCTCGATCGGCCGCCGCCCGCGACAACCGGTCCGTCGCTCAATCCGGCCGCGCCGGCGAAGAAGTAGCCAGCGGGGACGCAGCACGATACCTTTTACCGTCATCCTGAGGCGCCCGCGCGCGGCGCGGGCCTCGAAGGATGTACGGCCCGGGCCGTCGCCCTTCGAGGGCCGCTTCGCGGCCGCCTCAGGGTGACGGATAAGAGAATATGTCGACGACGATCTCCCCCCTCGCCCCGAAAACAATGCCCGACATGCCGGCAATCGCCGGCGTGCGGCTGGCCACGGCCGCGGCCGGCATCCGTTACCGGGACCGCACCGATGTGCTGCTCGCGGTGTTTGACAAAGGCACCGGCGTCGCCGGCGTGTTCACACGCTCCAAATGTCCTTCCGCGCCGGTGGAATGGTGCCGCGCGCGGATCACAGGCGCGCGCGCCCGCGCGCTCGTCGTCAATTCCGGCAATGCCAACGCGTTCACCGGCAAAAGCGGCCGCGCGGCCTGCGCGTTCACGGCGAAACTTGCCGCCGCCGCGATCGGCTGCAAGGCATCCGAAGTGTTCCTGGCCTCGACCGGCGTCATCGGCGAGCCGCTTCCGGCGCAAGTCTTTGACGGCGTCATGGTCAAGCTCGTCGCGGCGGCCGCCCCCGACGCTTACAGCGATGCGGCCAAGGCGATCATGACCACCGACACGTTCCCGAAACTCGCCACCGCGCGCGCGCGGCTTGGCGGGGCGAGCGTCACCATCAACGGCTTTGCCAAGGGCGCCGGCATGATCGCGCCGGACATGGCGACGATGCTCGCTTTCGTCTTCACCGATGCACCGATCGCGGCGCCGGTGCTGCAAGCACTATTACGCGAGGGCGTCGTCGACACCTTCAACGCCGTGACCATCGACGGCGACACATCGACCTCGGACACTTTACTGGCTTTCGCCACTGGCGCCGCGCGCACGGCGCCGCGTATCACACGCAGCCGCGATCCGCGCCTCGCGCCCTTCCGCAAGGCGTTCTACGCCGTGCTTGCGAATCTTGCCGAACAAGTGGCGCGCGACGGCGAGGGCGCGCGCAAATTGGTCGAGATCGTAGTCGAAGGTGCGGTGTCGAAAGCATCAGCGCGCCGCATTGCGATGTCGATCGCCAATTCACCATTGGTCAAGACCGCGATTGCCGGCGAGGACGCCAATTGGGGCCGCGTGGTCATGGCGGTCGGCAAAGCCGGCGAGCCCGCCGATCGCGATCGGTTGTCGATCTGGTTCGGCGGCATCCGCGTCGCGCATAAAGGCACGCGCGATCCGGGCTATGACGAAGCAGCCGTTTCCGCCGCGATGAAGAAGCCGGAGATCGCGCTCAAAGTCGCGCTCGGCCTCGGCAAGGGCCGCGACCGCGTGCTGACCTGCGACCTGACCAAGGATTATGTCGCGATCAACGGCGATTACCGCAGTTGAAAGTGAGGTCATGGCCGCCGCGTTCAAACACATTCCGACCTCGGCCCTTATGGTCGCCTACGAGGAGAGCGGCGCCGCGGATGGCACGCCGGTCTTTCTCATGCATGGCTGGCCCTACGATCCACGCTGCTACGATGAGGTGATCCCGCCGCTCGTTGCCGCCGGTTGCCGCATCATCGTGCCTTATCTGCGCGGCTTCGGCCCGACGCGATTTCTTGCCGCCGAAACGCCGCGCTCCGGCCAGCAGGCGGCGCTCGGCAACGATCTGCGCGAGCTGATGGACGCGCTTGCCATCGAACGCGCCATGCTCGCCGGTTACGATTGGGGCGGCCGCGCGGCCTGCATTGTTGCGGCGCTGTGGCCGGAACGGGTGCGTAGCCTCATCACCGTCAACAGCTACAATCTTCAAGACATTCCCGGTTCGGTGCAGCCGGCAGCTCCCGCGCAAGAGCATCGTCTGTGGTATCAGTATTATTTCAACACCGCGCGCGGGCGCGCCGGACTCGAGGCCAACCGCCGCCCGCTCTGCCGTTTACTCTGGCGACTGTGGTCGCCGCCGTGGTCTTTCGATGATGCCACTTTCGAACGCAGCGCGGCGTCTTTCGACAATCCAGACTTTGTCGCCGTCACGATCCATTCCTATCGCCACCGCTTCGGCTACGTCGCCGGCGACCCCGCGCTGGAAGCGATCGAGCGGCGCCTTGCCGCCCAGCCCAAGATCGCGGCGCCGACCATCGCGCTGCAAGGCGAGGCCGACGGCGTGCATCCGCCGGAAGCCTCGGAGAAGCACGCCATGCATTTCACCGGGCCATACCAGCGTCGCGTCTTGCCGGGGATCGGTCACAATCCGCCGCAGGAGGCGCCGCGAAGCTTTCGCCGACGCGATCCTCGGATCGATGGCGGCGTAAGATTTTAACGTTTCATTAACCAAAGCGGCAAATGCGGCTACCAACACAGCCAAGTTGAACATGCCTTTACCCTCCACTTCATAGACTGGACCAGGCCGTGAGCGTCAGACTTGTTCTCGTCGCCGCCTGCGCGCTGATCGATCCTGACGGCCGCGTGCTGATCGCACAGCGTCCGCCGGGCAAGACGATGGCGGGACTATGGGAGTTTCCAGGCGGCAAGGTCGAGCCCGGCGAACGGCCGGAGCAGAGCTTGATCCGCGAGCTGAAGGAGGAACTGGGTATCGCCGTCAAGGAGGAGTGCCTCGCCCCGCTGACCTTCGCGAGCCACCTCTATCCCGACTTCTACCTGCTGATGCCGCTCTATGTTTGCCGGCGCTGGGATGGGTTCGTCGAAGCGCAGGAGGCGCAACAGCTCAAATGGGTGCGGCCGCATGAGTTGCGAAACTTTCCGATGCCGCCCGCCGACGAACCGCTGATCTCGCATCTTACGACGCTGTTATGATCCGAACGCCAGAAGGCTGAAAGACCATGGTCAAAGCTCAAAAAGCCGACGATCGCGGCCCTCCGTCGCTGCGCTTCATGCGCGATGACAGCGGCGCCACCGCAATCGAATATGCAATGATCGCATCGGGCGTCGGGGTCGCCGTTGCCACCGCGATTGTGAATTTAGGCACAACCGTAAAGGGCCTCTACAGCAGCGTCGCGACGGCTATGAAATAACGGCTGACCGGCTTGGTTGCTTGCCATGATGTTATGCGGTCTTGGCCGCCGAAAGCGCGAAGGCTGAAAACCGGCTCCCGCTTTTCGGGATCATGCCTTAACGAGGCGCTTTCTCACCCGTCGAAATCTCCCGTGTGCCGAGCGCATCGGCAAGGCGGGTTTTAGCCGAGCCCGGCTTGAGCGGTTGCTGCTGATCCGGATGCGGCGCCCAGCCCGACAGCCAGACGATTTCGAATGTCGCGCGCACCCGTCCGTCATCATCGGCAAAGCGCTGCGCATAGATCTCGGCCATGCGCATGCAGCGTCGCGCGTTTGAGCGGCGCACGGCGGCGGGCAATGAGCGCGTTGGTGGCGCCCATGCGGCGCAGGTCCTGCATCAGGTTGAAAACGGAATCGTAGCGTACGCAAACGCGATCGACATCGGTCACCGGCAAGGCAAATCCGGCGCGCTGCAAAAGGGCGCCGAGCTCGCGCAGATCGGCAAACGGCGCCACGCGCGGCGACGACCCGCTCTCCATTTCGCTCTCGGCCGCGGCAAACGATTGGCGCAGTTCGGTCAGCGTTTCGCCGCCCAAAAGCGCCGCGAGAAACAATCCGTCGGGTTTTAGCGCGCGGCGTATTTGCACGAGCACGCCCGGCAGATCGTTGACGAACTGAAGCGCCAGCGCCGAGACGACAAGATCGAGCACGCCGTCGCGAAACGGCAGCGCTTCTTCGTCGGCAACCACAAATTTATCCGCCCGCTTGGCGCGATCCGGTACGGCATCGGCGCGCACAATCGTGCCGACCGAGCCGATGCGCGCGAGCGCCACACGGACTGCTTCGCCCGGCGTGCCGAGATCGACGGCAAGGTCGAACCGCCGCAGCACCGCGGCAAGCCGCTCCGCAAGATCCTCGGCCACGCGATCGAGCAGAAACGTCGCCGGGCCCAACCGCGCCGCGCGGGCGCGCCGGCGGCGAATGAGCGCGCGGTCGAAAATCACGTGACTGGTAGCGCATTTCGAGGCTTCAGGCATGATTGCGATCATCAAGAATGACATTTCCGTTGTAGAGCGGTAGCGTTAAGCCATGCCCGCGTCGATCAGCATCGCACTTGGCCCCGCGCGTCAAACGCGCCACGGATGCGGTGCGCACGGCGTTGCGCGTGGCGCTCGATCTCGCCTTGCCGCCGCTCTGCCCGGCCTGCCGCGAGCCGGTCGAGGGGCGCGGCCTGTGCCCGGCCTGCTGGTCGAAGCTGTCCTTCATCACCCGCCCCTATTGCGAACGCCTCGGCATTCCGTTCGTGTATGACCCCGGTCCTGGCATCCTGTCCATGGAAGCGATTGCCGACCCGCCGGCCTATCATCGCGCCCGCGCCGCCGTGCGTTTCGACGATATTTCGCGGGCGCTGGTCCACGCCCTCAAATATGGCGATCGGCTCGACCTCGCACCGATGATGGGGCGCTGGACCAGCAATGCCGGGCGCGAGCTTCTGGCCGACGCCGACGCGCTGGTGCCGGTGCCATTGCACTGGCGCCGGCTGTGGGCGCGGCGCTTCAACCAATCGGCGATGTTGGCCGCCGCGGTCTCGGCGCAAAGCGGGGTGCCCATCGCCGGCGGCGCGCTCAAGCGCGTCAAGCCGACGGTGCAGCAAGTCGGGCTGTCGCGATCCGAACGCGCCGAAAACGTCCAAGGCGCATTCCGCGTGCCAGAGGACGCCAAAGCCTCGGTCGCCGGCCGCCGGCTCATCGTGATCGACGACGTGCTCACGTCCGGCGCCACGGTCGACGGCTGTGCCCGGGCGCTGTTGCGCGCCGGCGCCGCCAATGTCGATGTGCTGATCTTTGCCCGGGTTGCCGACCCGGGGCGAACATCCATATAACGGTTTGATAAAAGTTACGCAGCATCATGGCCGCAATCGACATCTATACCATTCACTACTGTCCGTATTGCCACGACGCGAAGGAACTACTCAACCGCAAAGGCGTAAGCTTCCATGAGATCGATGCCGGCGGAAATAAGGACGTACGCAAGGAAATGATCCAGCGCGCCAACGGCCGCAGCACCTACCCGCAGATTTTCATCGGCACAACTCATGTCGGCGGCTGCGACGATCTCTATGCGCTGGAGGACGCCGGCAAGCTCGATCCTCTGCTTGCCGAAGCTCAAGACAAGCCGAAGGAACCGCCGCCATGAACGCGGCAACAACGTCGACCTTCAAGGTCGGGCTCGATTCAGATGCGCTCCGGGCTCGAACCGCAATGAAAATCTCGCGGCCACGCTGGCGCTGATCGACGAGGCCAAACGTGCCGGCGCCGATTATCTTCTGACGCCCGAGATGACCAACATCCTGGCGCTCAAGCGCGACCAGCTGTTCGCCAAAATCGTCGCCGAGGATCAGGATGCGACACTGGCGACGCTGCGCGAGGTCGCGCGCAAGCTTTCGATCTACATCCATATCGGTTCGCTGGCGATCAAGGCATCGCCGGAAAAAGCGGTGAACCGCTCGTTCCTGATCGACCGCAAAGGCGACGTGGCCGCGCGCTACGACAAGATCCATATGTTCGATGTCGATCTTGCCGGCGGCGAGAGTTATCGCGAATCCAACAATTACCGCTCCGGCGAATTGGCCATTGTCGCCGACTTGCCGTGGGGCCGCCTCGGCCTGACGGTTTGTTACGATCTGCGTTTCCCGGCGCTTTATCGCGCGCTCGCCGAGGCCGGTGCTTCGTTCCTGGCGATACCGTCGGCGTTCACCCGGCAGACCGGCGAGGCGCATTGGCACGTCTTGCAGCGCGCCCGCGCGATCGAAAATGGCTGCTTCGTGTTCGCCGCGGCGCAAGGCGGCAAGCACGAAAACGGCCGCGAGACTTTTGGTCATTCGCTGATCGTCGATCCGTGGGGCCGCATTCTCGCCGAAGGCGGCATCGAGCCGGGCGTCTTCATCGCGGAGATCGATCCCGCCGAGGTCGCGGCGGCGCGCGGGCGGATCCCGTCGCTCCGTCACGGCCGACGCTTCGAACTGGTCGAGCCGATGGCCGAGCCGACCTACCTTCACGCGGTGCGGCAGCGAGAGCCGATATGATCCGCTACGCGCTCAACTGCGACGAAGGGCACAAATTCGAAAGCTGGTTCCAGAATTCGGCCGCCTACGACAAACAAGTGAAGCGCGCGCTCGTGAGTTGTCCGGTCTGCGGCTCCACCAAAGTGGACAAAGCGATCATGGCGCCAAGCTTGGCGCCAAGCCTGACGTCAGGTTGGCGTTGAGTCCGCTGGCACCGCTGACCGGCAACCGCGATCGCCCGCGCCCGCGACACCAAATCCGGCGCCGCCACTGCAATCTGCGCCGATTCCACCAAAGAACCCGGTCGCCATGATGTTGCCGCCGGAACGCGAACTACGGCAAAAGCTCAAGGAATTGCGCGACCACATCACCAAGAACGCGAATTATGTCGGTGCGCGCTTTCCCGGAAGAAGCGCGCAAGATCCATTATGGCGAGACCGAACACCGCTCGATCTACGGCGAAGCATCGCCCGACGAGGCCAAGGAATTGCACGAAGAAGGCATCGAGTTTCATCCGTTGCCGATTCTGCCGGACGATCAGAACTGATCCTCAATAGGCCAAGATCAGCAACACGACGCCGGTGATGACGAGCACCATGCCGATCGCTTCGCGCGCGGTGGTGCGCTGCCCCAAGGCAAAGCGCGCGACGAATTGCGCGAACAGGACCTCGATCAAGGCCAGCGTCCGCACGCTCGCGGCGGTGGCCAGCGCAAAAGCCAGGAACCAGAATTGCGAGGCAAACGCCCCCATGAAGCCGGCGAACAGCGACGGCCGCCAGGCCTTAAGGATGGCCGCCATCACCCCCGGCGCGCGCAAAAGAAGATAGAGGGACAACATGCCCGTCGTCGCGACTAGGCCGACGGCCAGCGTGAAGGTTGCGGCCATCATGAAATTCGACAGGCCGAGGCTGAGGATAGCGCCGCGATAACCGATCGCCGACAGCGCGAACATGCCGCCCGAGGCCAGGCCGAGCAGCGTCGGCTTGATGCCGCCGACCATGCCGCCGGGCTTGGTCGACATGATCACCACGCCCGACGTGGCAACGACGATCGCGATCATCATCGGCAATGTCACGGCATCGCCGAGGAAAATCAGCCCGAAGATCGCGACCTGGATCGGTTCGGTCTTGATATAGGCAATCGTGACGACGAAGGAGCGCTCGCCCATCGCCGCGAGCATCAGCGCGGTCGCGGAAATTTGCGCAGCGGAACCCTCGAATACCCACGCCCAGAACCGCCATGCCGTGTGCGGCAAGGGCGCGCCCGTCCACAGCATCACGCCAGCAAGGAAAAGCAGGGCGAAGGGAAAACCGAACAGGAATCTCACATGGGTCGCGCCGAGCGTGCCGAGGCTGCCGGTGAGTTCGCGCTGCATTGCGTTGCGCACCGTCTGGGCGGCGGCGGCGATTACGGTGAAGCCGATCCAGAGCCACGGCGGGACCATCACGCGGTCTTTTCCGCAACGACCATGTAATTGACGTCCATATCGCTGGACAGCTGCCAGCGGTCGGCGAGAAGATTGTAGATCACGCCGGTTTCGCCGGCGATCCGCATGCCGCTTTGCTCAAGCGCGATTTCAAGCTCGTTGGGCGTCACGAACTTGTCCCATTGATGGGTTCCGCGCGGCAGCCAGCGCAAAATGTACTCGGCGCCGACAATCGCCAGCGCAAAGCTTTTCATGGTGCGATTGAGCGTGGCGACGAACATCAATCCGTCGGGCTTGAGCATTGCGGCGGCGACATCGACAAACAGGCCGACATCGGTAACGTGCTCGACCACTTCCATGGCGAGAACCACGTCGAAGCGTTCGCCGGCCTGCGCCAACGCCTCGGCGCTGGTATTGCGGTAATCGATTGCGAGCCCAGATTGCGCCGCATGACGCTGTGCCACCGCGATATTGCTGTCGGAAGGATCGGCGCCGACAACGGAGGCGCCGAGCCGCGCCAGCGGCTCGGACAAAATGCCGCCGCCGCAGCCGATATCGAGCACACGCAGCCCAGCGAGGCTGTCGAGCTTTTTCGGATCGCGGGCGAAATGTGCGGCCGCGCGATCGCGGATATAGGCAAGGCGAACCGGATTGAACTTGTGCAGCGCCGCCATCGGCCCCCGCGCATCCCACCATTGGCCGGACAGCCGCGAAAATCGCGCAACTTCGTCGCGGTCGATCGTGCCTGCGTCGGTTGGAGTTTCCCGCATGGGCAATTCCGGCATTTCCATCATGGGGCCACGGCCCACCGGCCGCGTCAATAAACACGCGTTGCACTTGGGTTCAACCTGAACCAGGATACGGCCCTAAACCGGTTTAAGCACGATACGAACTGGGAGGGGAGCGATGCAAAAATTACTGTCAGTCCTGGCGGGCCTCGCACTGGCTTTGCTCGGCGTTGGCGCGGCCAACGCCCAGGACACGGTCAAGATCGGCATTATCAATGAATATTCCGGGCAATTCGCCGATACCGGCAACCAGATCGACAACGGCATCAAGCTTTACGTCAAGCAGCACGGCGACACCGTCGCCGGCAAGAAGATCGAGCTGATCCGCAAGGACACCGGCGGCATTGCGCCCGACGTTGCCAAGCGGTTGTCGCAGGAAGCCATCGTCCGCGACGGCGCCGATATCCTCGCCGGCTTCTCGCTGACGCCGAATGCGCTTGCCGCAGCCGATGTCTCCGCCGAAGCCAAGAAATTCATGGTGGTCATGAACGCCGCCACAGCGATCATCACCACCAAGTCGCCGTACATCGCCCGCACCTCATCGACGACGCCACAGTTGAATTACACGCTCGGCACCTGGGCGGCGAAGAACGGGCTGAAGAAGATTTACACAATGGTCTCGGACTACGGCCCCGGCATCGACGCCGAAACCTGGTTCCAGACCGGTTTTAAGGAAGGCGGCGGCCAAATCGCCGGCTCGGTTCGGTTTCCCGTCTCCAGTCCGGATTTCTCCGCCTACATCCAAGCTGCAAAGGACACCAATCCGGACGCCATCTACATCTGGATCCCCGGCGGCACGCAGCCCGCCGCGGTCGGTGCGGCGCTGGCCGAACGCGGCGTCGACGTGTCCAAGATCAAGGTGCTAGGGCAGGACGCGCTCGCTTCGGAGACCGCACTCAAGAGCATGGGCGACGCGGCGGTCGGCATCATCAGCGTCGCGGACTATGATTACACCCACGACTCTGCGCTCAACCACGAATTCGTCAAAGCGTTCAACGATGAGTTCCATCGCAATCCCGACTTCTTCGCCGTTGGCGGCTACGATGGGACGCGTCTCATCTATGAGTCCCTAAAGAAAACTGGTGGCAAGGCCGACGGCGATTCGCTGATTGCCGCCGCCAAAGGCATGGCCTGGGAAAGCCCGCGCGGTCCTATCAGCATCGATCCGGAAACACGTGACATTATCCAGACGGTCTATATCCGCCGCGTTTGAAAGATGCCAGCGGCGAGCATAATCTCGAGTTCGATCGCTTCCCGAACGTCAAGGACCCGGCAAAGCGCGCATGCAGAACTGACGCGGGCCGCAACAAGGTAGGCTGCCGATCATGCCTCCTGTCTTCGGCGTGCTGTTCGACGGCCTGGCCTACGGCATGTTGCTGTTTCTGCTCTCGGTCGGGCTGTCGGTGACGCTCGGTATGATGAATTTCGTCAACTTGGCGCATTGCAGCTTCGCCATGCTTGGCGGTTATGTCGTTGTAACGTTGACGAACAATCTCGGCTGGCCGTTTTTTGCGACGCTGCCTGTTGCGTTCCTCGCCGCCGCCACGACCAGCGTTGTGCTCGAGCGCATTATCTTCCGGCGCTTCTACAATGCCAGCGACCTCGAACAATGCCTCCTTACCATCGGCATTGTCTTCATTTCGATTGCGGCGGCGGCTTATATCTATGGCACGGTCGAGCAACCGCTTGTCTTACCGGCCTATCTGCGCGCTTCCTTAACGTCGCCGGACTGAATTTCTCCGCGTACCGGCTGTTCCTGGTTGCCGTTGCGCTCGCGATCACCGTCGTGTTGATATTCGGGATAGAGGCAACACGTTTCGGCGCGCAAGTACGGGCGGCCGTCAGCAATCAGCGCATGGCCCGCGGTCTGGGCATCGACGTCGACACCTTGTTCGCCATGACTTTTGCGCTGGGGAGCGGCCTTGCCGGGCTGGGCGGCGCGCTTGCCATCGCTTTGGTTGGGCTTGATCCGTCATTTGCCTTCACCTACCTGATCTATGTGCTGATCGTAGTATCGGTCGGCGGGTTGGGTTCGATCGCCGGATCGTTCGCCGCGGCTATGCTACTCGGCGTTAGCGACGTCGCCGGCAAATATTACGTGCCCGCCATCGGCGCCTTCCTCATCTACCTGGTGATGATCGTGCTGTTGATGTGGCGGCCGACCGGCCTGTTCGGGAGACGCTAGAGCGTGACGAGTGAGTCGCTCGCCGGTCCGATCGAATATATGCAGGCGCAAATCCGTTGGCGATGGAGTGAGATCGCATTCTGGTTGGCCACGTTGTTGCCATTGGTGCTGCTCCCGACTTATCTGATTCTGGCGAGCCAGATCGCGATCACCGCCATTGTTCGCGCTGTCTCTAGATTTGATCCTCGGCTATGCCGGCATTGTCTCGCTCGGTCATGCCGCCTATTTCGGTGTCGGCGCCTATACCGCGGGACTGCTCTCCACATGGGGCTGGGGCGAACCCTAACCGGGTTGTTGGCCGCCGGGCTTGCCGCCGGCATTTTCGGCTATCTCACAAGCTTCATCGTCGCGCGATTTCGCCACCTCGCGCTGATCATGATCACGCTCGGCATCGGCTTGGTGCTGCAGGAAGCGGCAAACAGCGCGAGCTGGCTGACCGGCGGCTCGACGGTCTCCAGGGCATCCATACCTGGCCGATTTTCGGCCGTTTCCATTTCGATCTATATGGCTATTCCGCTTACGGTTATTCGCTCGCCGTCCTGTTCATTATTTTCTTGATTGCGCGGCGGCTCATCCATTCGCCGTTCGGCCTGGCGCTGCGCGGCATCCGCGAGAACGGCGTGCGCATGCCGGCGATCGGCGCGCCGACCTATCTGCATATCCGCACGATCTACACCATCGCCGCCACCATCGCCGGCATCGCCGGGGCCTGCTTGCCGAGACGACCGAAACCGTTTCGCTCGAAGCCTTGGGCTTTCAGCGCTCGGCCGACGTATTGGTAATGCTCATCCTCGGCGGCACCGGCCGGCTCTATGGCGGTCTCGTTGGCGCCGCGGTCTACATGGTCGCGCGCGACCAATTTTCCGGGCTCAATCCGCAATACTGGTATTTCTGGATCGGGCTTCTCTTGTCGCCGTGGTGATGCTGATGCCGAACGGCATTCTCGGCGGACTGGCGCTGTTGGTGCGCCGCGCAAGGGCCGGATCGTGAGCGAATCGCCCTTGCCGCGCGCGGATTGAACAAGAGCTTCGGCTCGCTTGTCGTCGCCGCCGATGTCGAGCTCACCTGCCGGCTGGCGTGCGCTACGCGCTGATCGGCCCAAACGGCGCCGGCAAAACCACGCTGATCAATCTGATGACCGGAATGCTGCGGCCGGACGCCGGCCGCATCGTTCCTCGGCGACCAGGACATCACGGGGCGGCGCCGGATGATCGCGTGCGGCTCGGCCTCGTGCGCACCTTTCAGATCAATTCGCTGTTTCCGCATCTCACCGCGCTCGAATTGGTGATGCTCGCGGTATGCGAACGCCGCCGCGTCGCGCAAACCTGGTGGCGGCCGCCTCACCGGCTACCGGGACGAAATCGATGAGGCTTACGACATTCTCGGCGGCGCTGACGCTTGCTCCGGTATGCCATCGCCTGACGCGCGAGCTGGCCTATGGCCAGCAGCGCCTGCTTGAGATCGCGCTGGCGCTGGCGACCAGGCCTAAAGTGTCTGTTGCTCGACGAGCCGGCGGCCGGCGTGCCGCGCGACGAGAGCAAGGACCTGTTCGCCGCGATTGCCGGGCCTGGCGACGCGACATCACGGTTTTGTTCATCGAGCACGACATGGACCTGGTCTTTCGCTTTGCCTCGCGCGTGATCGTGATGGTCGGCGGCCGCGTTCTGCTCGAGGGCACCCCGCAGGAGATCGCCGCCGATCCGCGCGTCCGCGCGGTCTATCTGGGGACGGCGCGGCAATGAAACGCATCCCGAAAGCTGAGATGACCGCGCCCTTAGCTCTCACTGCGCATGTCGCGCTGGCTACGGCTCCGGCCGTGGTGCTCGACGGCATTTCGTTCGAACTGCCGGAACGCGGCGGCCTCGCCGTGCTGGGCCGCAACGGCGTCGGCAAATCGACGCTGCTGCTCACCATCATGGGCTATACGCGCGTCGGCCGCGGCCAAATCCTGTGGCGCGGCGAGCGACATCACGCAGCAGCGCGCCGCATCGCCGCGCACGCGCCGGCATCGGCTGGGTGGCGCAGGAGCGCGAGATTTTCCCGTCCCTGACGGTCGAGGAGAATCTCACGGTGGCCGCGCGTCCCGGCCGCTGGATCTGGCCGGCGGTTTACGATCTGTTTCCCGCGCCTCGCCGAGCGCCGGCGCAATTTCGGCAATCAGCTTTCCGGCGGCGAGCAGCAGATGCTGGCGATCGCGCGCGCGCTGATGACCAATCCGGCGCTATTTTGCTCGACGAGCCGCTCGAAGGCCTGGCGCCAATCGTCGTCGAAGAACTCGCCGCCGCGATCCGGCGCATGACCAGCGAAGGCGCCAATGCGCTTTATCCTGGTCGAGCAGCACTTGAGATCGCGCTGTCATTGACGCAGGAAGCGATCATTCTCGAGCGCGGCCGCGTCGTCCACAAAGCGGCCCTCGACGCAATTGCTCGCCGACCATGCGACACTCGATCGCTGAGTCGGGCTGCGGCTTGAGGCGATGATCAACTCCTTTCCCTGCATTCATGCGGGAGCGGAAGAAAGCGCCGGCAGCCGGATCGCGTGTTCCTTGGCGATTTCCCCCAATTCCTCCCACAGTCTCGGCGGAATCGGGATGCCGGATTTGCGGCGCGCCGCTTCGGTGCGTGTCGAGCGCTCGCCGGGCAAGCATGATTTCGTCAAAGCCCGCTTGCCGCGGCAGCGCCTTGAGCATCGCGGCGAGCGTCATCAGCGTCATGCGTAAAGTCGGCGAGCGGCCGGAAGGTTTCGATATCGACGACAAACATCGCGGTATTTCCGGTATTGCGCGTGCGCTTCTCCGGTCCGAGTGCACGCACCTGGATCGGCGCGCCGGCCGTGATGCTCGCCAGCATTTCGAACATCAAAGCGAGACCCGAACCCTTTGGGCCGCCGAGCGGCAACAGGATTTCGGCCTGCCTTCGGATCGGTCGTGGGCTCGCCAGCCGGCGGTCAGCACGGTTCCTGCCGGAAGCGCGCGTGCCGGTATTGCGGGCCTGCAATATCTTGCCGTTCGAGATCGTGCTCGTCGCCATGTCGAGAACGATGGGGCCGTTGCCGCTCGGGACCGCGATGGCGATCGGGCTCGTTCCAAGGCTTGCGACCCGCGCGCCGTGATAGGCCATCAGCGTCGGGCCCGCGCCCATGAGGACGGCGGCGCAGCCGCGCTCGGCGATCCATTGCGCATAGCGGCCGATGGCGCCGGTATGCGTCGTCTGGCGGACAAGCCCGAAGCAGACGCCGAGCTTTTTTGCCCGCTCGACCGCAAGCGCCGCGGCCTGCATCGCCGCGACCGGTCCAAAACCATGGTCGCACTCGATCACGAAAGTCGCTGCGCGATCGTGGACGAGCACGCGGCTGCGCTTTGGTATCGATCTCGCCGCGCGCGATCATCTTCAGATAGCGCGGCAGCCGCGACACGCCATGGCCGTCGCCGCCGCGGAGATTGGCCCAGACCAGACCTTGCGCGACGACGGCGGCATCTTGTTCGCGCGCGCCGGTCGCCGACGATCGCGTCGCGGATGAAACGTCCGAGCTCTTCGACTCCGGATTTGCCGGGGCTCACTTGCGCCTCATGTCTGATTTTCAGGGATGACTACAATCCGGAAGACAGGAATCCGCCGGATCGGATCACGGCCGGGTGGCGGGAAAATAGGTGTCGAGCCAATTGCGCAGCACGCTCCAGACGCGCGTGGAATTTTCCGCAAACAGGAAATGATCGAGCCCGCTGAACAAATGCAGCTCGCTCGGCTGGCCGGCGCGCTTGAACATTTCGATCGACTGCTCCGTGGGCGTCACCGAATCGTTCGCGGCATGAATGAGCAACAGCGGACGCGGCGCGATCTTTCCGACCACGTCTTCGGCGCGGAAATCGAACATGCTCTGCGCGGTTTCGGCGGGAAACATTTCGACGGAATTGCGGCGCCAGCATTCCGACCTTCTGCCGTTCCAGGTTTTGCCGCACATGGTCGGGGATCGGCACGATGTCGTGGCGCGGCACCATCAGCGATTTGCCGGTGCGGGCGCGATGGGCGCGCCCCTCTTCGAGCATTGCGGTGAATTTCGCCCAGGCCTCGGGCGTCGGATGCTGGCCGCGGAATTTGCGTTCGCCGTGGCCCCAGCCGCCGTTGGAGATCACAGCGGCAAGGCGCGGATTGGTGCCGCCGGCATAGACGGCGACCGCGCCGCCGAAACTCGAGCCGATGGCGCCGATGCGATCGGGATCGACCGCGGGATGCTCGGCGAGAAACGACAATGCATTGCCCAGATCTTCGACCTGCTCGAGGCAGATGACGCGGCCGAACTCGCCCTCGCTCTTGCCGCAGCCGCGCATATCGAAGCGCAGCGTCACATAGCCGAATTCGCTGAGCACGCGCGTCGGCGGCAGCACGGTCGGGCTTTCGGAATTCGAGCCGAAGCCGTGCAGCACCAGAAACGCGGCGCGGCGCTCCGGCGCTGTAACCCGTCCGGCACGCCCAGCATGCCATGCAGGCGCAAGCCCGCGGATTGAATGCTGACGGCTTCCTCTTTCACGGCTGTTGCTTCTCCTCGGCCGCCGTCGGCGGGCCGGCCACTTTAGCGATTTGCCGACCTGACGGAAGGGCAAGGCGCCGGAACTATGCGCCCTCCAACGGGGCGGTGGTCCCTGCCACCGGCGGCGGCCACCGCTCATGCGTGAGCGGCACCAGCATTTTTACGGTGAGCCCATTGCGCGAGAACGTGCGCGTCACCTCGCCGTTAAGCTGCCGCCGGATGACCAGGTCGATCAGCCGCGTTCCGAAGCCGGTGCGCCGCGGCCGCCGCGCTGGCGGCCCGTTTTTTTCGACCCAATCCAGCGCCAATGTCAGCCCGCGGTGGGTACGGTCCACCGACCAATGCAGATCGAGCTGGCCCTTGGGGCGCGACAAGCTGCCATGCTTGATGGCGTTGGCGGCAAGTTCATGCAGCGCCGCATTCAGATTGAAGACCGGATCGGGCTCAAGGTCGATGTTCGGACCGTCGAGTGACGCCCGATCGAGATAAGGTCCGAGCACGACGTAGATCAGCTCCATGATCGGTATCGAGTTCCAGCCGCCCTCGGTAATGAGCCGGTGAGCGTTTGCCATCGCCAGCACCCGCGCCTGGTATTTGCTGGTGAGGTCGGCAATGCTCTTCGAGGTCTTGGCCGTTTGCGAGAACAGCGCGAGCAATTGCGAAAACAGATTTCCGGAACGATGGCGCATGTCGCGGATCATCAGTTCGTGGCGCTGTTCGAGCTGGCGGCGCTGGATCGCGCCGGCAAGGAGATTGCCTACGGCGGCAAGGAAGGCGGTGTCTTGTGCGGTGAAGTACCGCTGCCGCGCCGTGCAGACGCCGAGAATGCCGTAGGCCCGGCCGTCGCGGCCGGCAATGGCCACGGTCATGCCGCTGGTGCAGCAATGATCTTTCAAATATTGCGCGACCTCGAATCGGGTTTCAGCCGCAAAATCGGCGGTGACGACCGGGACTGAAGAGTTCAGCGTGAATCGCGCAAAGGAATTGGGCTCCGTGGCCGTCAAAATCTTGCCGATGAGATGGTGTTTCCAGCCGAAGCCGGCACGCAGCACAAGGTCGCCGCCGCCGGGCAAAAGCTCGAGAACCTTGACGAAATCGACCGACAGCGTGACCGCAACCGTGCTGACCGCATCATTCAAAAGCCGGTCAAGATCAGGCTCCGCCAGCGCGCGCTCGCCGAGCTGCGCCAGCGCTTCTTGCTGCTTGGCGCGATTGCGCAGCTCGTTTTCCAGATTCACGCGCTCGGTGACATCGCAGCAATGTCCGACCATGCCCGTGAACGCGCCATGTTCGACAACGATTGTTCCGGTCGCCTCAAGCCAGCGGTCCGGCTCGCCGTCGCGTTGCGGCGCCCGGTAACGCGCGCGGTAGGGCGATCGTGTGCGCAACGCCTCCCGCAGCGCCGCTTCGACTTTGGCTTGATCGTCGCGATGAATGCACTTGATAAGGCATGCCCAGCTGCCGTCGAAAGCGCCGGGCGGCACGCCGTGGATCGATTCAAGATTGCTCGACCACGTTACGGTATCGTCGGCGGTATTCCAAAACCAGATGCCTATCTGTGCGGCTTCCAGCGCGGCGCGAACCTTTGCAAAACCCGGAAAGAATTCTTTGGCGGCGTTTGGCGCCGGCCGATCGTTCGGTTCGCTTGACAGGTTTTTACCAGGCACGTCCATGCCTTACATTTCCATCTGGCGCCTGTTTCGTAAAGATCGTTATAGCCTGCGCCAACGGAAAGTGACCCAACCGCAATTCATGCGTTCGGCCACCGTATTTTATCGGAACTGAAACCCGTTCGACGCGTTGTCACCGCCGATTGAACTAGGCGGCGTCAATAAACTCCTCGCAACGCGGAACTGCGCGGCGCTGCGGCGAGCGTTGCCGATTGCCCTGCGCCCGGGGTTATGGCTATCACCGCCGTCATTGGTCCGCCGCGGCCGTCTTCGATCGCGACTTTTCTGCCGTCGTCAAGCGCCGCAGGTCCTTCGTCGTTGGGCAGCACCACGACCTTGGTGCCAAGACCGACGCGGTTGAAAAGATCGATGACGTCCGCGTTTTGCAAGCGGATGCAGCCGCTCGAGACGTGCTTGCCGATGGTTGTCGGATCGTTGGTGCCGTGAATACGGTAGTCGGTGTTGCCGAGATAGAGCGCGCGTGCGCCGAGCGGATTGCCCGGACCGCCGCCGACCCAGCGCGGCAAATACGGCTGCCGCGCGACCATTTCCGCCGGCGGAATCCAATCGGGCCATTCCGCCTTGCGGACGATGGTCTCAACGCCCGACCAGGTGAAGCCTTCGCGCCCGACGCCGATCCCGTAGCGCAGCGCTTTGCCGTCGCCGAGCGTGAGATAAAGGTAAGTATGCGGCGTGTCGACGACGATGGTGCCCGCCGGCTCGCTGATCGGATAGACCACCACCTGGCGGCGCAGCGGCGCCGCCAGCTCGTCCGTCGCAACAGCGTCCGACTGGTCTTGCTGCGGCGCATATTGCGGCAAGGCCGGCTGGTAGCGCGGCGCCGACATAGCGGTGAGGGTTTGCGCCGAAGCAGAGACACCCGGCCCCAACAGGGCGGCGGCGACAAGAAGTGTGACGCAAAAATCTCGCGGCCGCGTGGTTGCTGACATGACATTCTCCCGCGCTGAAATGCCGTTCTCTGTGCACATCAATTGTCGATGAGGCGGGAAAGTTCCACGAGCGCGCGTCAAGCAAATCAAACAGAGACCAAACAAATAAAATGACGCCGCGATGTAAGCGGCCGTTAAGACAATTTTAGCCAAGGGCTTTAGTTAAGTGCGCTTCGATCGGGCGGCGAACCGCGTACGCCAGTCAAGTCGCACAGCGGCCATAGACATGGGCCAAGCGTGGAGCGGACACCGGCGAAAAGGCGGGGTCGCATCCCACCGGGATTTTTGCGGGCTGCAAGCGCCGCTGCGAAAAGACGTTGTTACGCGACGCCGAATTTATATCTGACAGCAACGGCAGCCGATCGCCCTTATACGCGTGGTTGACCGAGAACACCGGCGTGAACCCCGCGCCGGCGGTCGGTTCGGCGCTCAGAAACGGGATCAGGCCGACAAAAAATAACGCTAGGGCCGTTACGCCCAAAGCGCCCGCGCAGCGAACAAACAAAATCCTGGTCATCGGACCTCTCTCCAGCGCCTGCGATCAATCTTCTGAATCGATCAGACGCACGAAAAGCTCCCCCGACTGCACACCTGTTAACGTGCGCCACGGGAACGGGTTCCTGGAACCATGGCCATCACTGAGTCGTGATGCGGTCTCTATTTGCGAAGGTTAGCGAGCAGCACCCGTGTCTTGCGCTCGGATCTTGCGCGCGGAACAAACGTGACGGCGACGGTTTGTCATGGCGGACGGCCATTCTTCCCCCCTCCCCCGTGCTTGGCCGGCCATGTTGGGCGCAGCCGATATGCCGATCGGCTGCGCCCTAACTTTTTGCGCTTCACACATTGAGATTGTTCGCGGCGGGCAGCAGCTCGCTTAAAGCCGATGCCGGCCAAAGGCCGGGCATGCGACAGAACCCGATGCATCAACTATTTACAGCGTCGCTTGGCGCTCGACCGGTTTGCGGTCGCGCTGACGGGCCTTGCGGCCGAAGAACAATGCCTGACTGACCACGGCGGACACCACCGCGACCTGAAACGGCTTGGCAACCAGGAATGCTGGCTCCGGCCGCTGCCCGGTCAAGAACCGTTCCGGATAGGCGGTAATGAAGATGACGGGCACTTCGAACGTGCTCAGAAGCTCATTGACCGCATCGAGGCCCGAACTGCCGTCGGCAAGCTGAATGTCGGCAAGGATAAGGCCGGGCCGTTTCTGCTTGGCGAGCGCCAGCGCCTCGCTGTGAGTGCGGGCAATACCGATGACGTTGTGGCCGAGGCTTTCGACCAGGGCTTCGATATCCATGGCGATGAAAGTCTCGTCCTCGATAATCAGCACATCGGTCGCGATTTCGGCGGCAAGCTCGCGGCCGGATTCCTCCACGAGCGCGCGCAGGGTCGGCAAATCGCAGTCGAGGACTTCCGCCGCGTCCTCTTCGGAAAAGCCTTCAAGCGCCACCAAGAGGAACGCCTGGCGCGGCCGCGGCGTGATTTGGGTGAGATGTTGCTCCGGCGGCAGAACGATCTCCCCGGTCTCCGGCTTGCCATTCACGGCCACAGAATTCCAGATTTTAGTGAAGAGCCGATATAACCCGACGCGTGAATTAGAGCTTGATTCCAGGATCTTAGGGCTGGCGATGAGCGATTCCACGGTGGCGACGACATAAGCGTCGCCTGACACCTGGTTTCCGGTCAGCGCCCGAGCATAGCGGCGCAGTGACGGCAGATGTTGGAGTACGGCTTGTGAGGTGGACACGGCACCCTCCCCTTCCATAGTGCTGAGCTTACTGGCAAAAACCCCCCAGCGCAAAAAAAGTTCCATTTGAGGCTTCGGACCGGAACAACGGGGCCTCTCGGTGCGTTACAGCACGTTGGACGGGAGTTCCAGGGGTCGGTTGGCATGGGTGAACGGGGGAAAGACGACAATATGAAGCACCGTCAGACCAAACTTGAACCGGTCGAGCCGGTCGCGGACAAGCCGGAGACCGAAGAGCCAATGGCCAGGCCCGCCGCAACCGCCCACAAGCCCGAAGCACGACTAGGCCGGGAAATTCAAGCCCGGATCGGGCAGCAATTGCGGTCCATGTACAACGACGTCGTCAATCAAGGCATACCGGATCATCTTTCCGATCTGGTTCGCCGGCTGAGCGACCAAGAGCAGGACTGAGGATTGCCCGCATGAAACTTGACCCCGCGATACGCGATCAAGTCCTCGCCACCGTGCCGAGCCTGCGGGCATTTGCCATTTCACTATGTGGCAACATCGACCGCGCCGACGACTTAGTGCAGGAAACTCTGCTGCGCGCGCTGGCGCATATCAACTCATTCGAGCCGGGCACCAACATGCCGGCATGGCTGTTCACCATTTTGCGCAACCTGTTCCGCTCCGAATACCGCAAGCGCCGCCGCGAAGTGGAAGATGCCGATGGCCGTTATGCCGATACGCTGGTATCTCATCCTGAGCAAACCGGCCGGGTGGAATTCGAGGAGTTTCGCACCGCGCTGGCGAAGCTACCTTCAGACCAGCGCGAGGCGCTGATCCTGGTTGGAGCGTCCGGCTTCTCCTATGACGACGCCGCGGCGATCTGCGGCTGCGCCGTCGGCACCATCAAGAGTCGCGTCAACCGTGCACGCACCCGGCTTGCCGACCTTCTCGCCATCGACAGCGTCGACGATTTTGGCCCCGACCGCGCAACGCGCGCGATCCTGTCGGGCGGCAGACGGAGTTAAATCCAACTCTCCCGGACAGTCCCGCACTGCAAACGGAACGCCAGGAAACTGTTCACCCCAATGCCCTAGCCCAATGCCCAGCGAACTGCCGTCATGCGTGCAGTGCGCCCGGAAAGCTTCAAGTCCGTATCAGGCTCCCGGGATGACGCGATTCACCTCATCATGTGCGAGGGCAAATAGAGCGCCAGAACCGGAAACGCGATCAGGATCACCAGCCGGATCAGATCGGTGACGATAAACGGCAGGACTCCGGCGAAGATCGTCGAAAAACTGACATCCTGCACCACGCTTTTGATCACGAACACATTCATGCCGACCGGCGGGTGAATAAGCCCGAGTTCGACCGTCATCACGATGATGACGCCGAACCAGATCGGATCGAAGCCGAGCTGCATGATCACCGGAAAGATGATCGGGATGGTCAGGATGATCATGGCGAGCGAGTCCATGAGGCAGCCGAGCACGATGTACATCAGCATGATCAGCGCCAGCACGCCGTAGCGGCCAAGACCTAGACTGGTGAGGAACGCGGTCACCGCCTGCGGCGTCTGGGTCACCGTGAGGAAATAACCGAACAACAGCGCGCCGATCAGCACCGTGAGCACGGCGGCGGCAGTGCGTACCGCCTGTAAGAGCGAACGGCGGATCTGCGCCGGGTTCAGCCTGCCGCGCAGCACGCCGATGATCAGCGCGCCGGATGCGCCCACCCCGCCCGCTTCGGTCGGCGTGAACAAGCCGCCATAGAGACCGCCAATGACGAAGACGAATAGAACGACCGTCGCCCAAATGTCGCGCAATCCAGCGCGGCGCTCGGCCCAGGAATGACGCGGCGCGACGGGCAGGAAATCCGGCCGTACCTTGCCGATGACCACCACGGTGAGCATGTCCATCGTCGCGGCGAGCAAGCCGGGAATGATGCCGGCGATGAACAGCTTGCCGATATCCTGCTCGGTGATGATGCCGTAGACCGCGAGCACGGTCGACGGCGGCAGCATGGCGCCGAGCGTGCCGCCGGCGGCGATGACGCCGGTCGCGAACGATTGCGGATAGTTGTAGCGCCGCATCTCTGGGTAAGCGACGGTGGCAAACGTCGCGGCGGTGGCGACGGAGGAACCGGAAATCGCGGCGAAGCCGGCGCAGGCGGCGATCGTGGCGATGCCAAGTCCGCCCTTGAAATGCCCGAAAAAGGAATTGGCGGCACGGAACAGCTCCCGGCTCATGCCCGAATTGGAAACGAACGCCCCCATCAAGAGGAACATCGGAATGACGCCGAAGCCGTAATCGGTCACCGTGCGCATCGAGGTCAGCCCGACGCTTTTCAGCGCCGCGGTGCCGCCGACGAGATAAGCAAAGCCGCTCACGCCGACGAGGCCCATCGCCATGCCGACCGGCACGCGCAACAGCATCAACACGAACAGAACGACAAAGCCGATGATCGCGACCGCGTCGGTGCTCAAACGAGCCTCCTTCGGTTGCGTCTCATTCGACCGGCTTGATCTGATACTGGCCGCCCAACAGGTCCGGTTGGAAAATCAATCGGTAAGTGCGCACCGCGATCAAAAGCACCGCCGACACGTCGCCGATCCACGCCACCAGGAAAAACGGCCAGACCGGCAGCCGCAGGTCGAAGGTGAGCACGTGATCTGCGTAAGTGCCTCTGACCTTGTCGAACAGCGTGTAGGTTTGCACCGTTACTACGAACAGCAGTACCAGCGTGGCAAATACGTCGATGATGCGTTTCATCCGGTCGCCGACATTGGCATAGAGCAGGTCGACCGTGATGTGGTTGCCGCGATAGGACGTCGCCGCGATGCCCCAGAAGATCAGGATGCCAAGCAACAGCCGGCCGAAATCGTAGGCATCGGGGATCTGGTAGCTGAAGAAATAACGCAGCATGACGGAGACGAAGATATCGGCCGCGACGATACCGATAAAGAATGCGGCGATCAGCTCGATAGCGTCGATGAAGAAATCCATCGCGTTGCGCTGGCGCGCAGTCGGGGAGGCAGGCTCCGCATTGGGTTTATCGGATTCCGACATGGCACTATCCGGTAATGGGCATTGTCCCGTAATAGCGACGGCGGCGAGATGCTCGCCGCCGCCGTTAGTTGATCAGAGCCAGGTCAGAAGCCGGCGCTGTATTGCGTCAGCGACGCCTGTAGTTCTTTCCAGATCGTGTCGGGATCGCCGCCGGCCTGCTTCACGCCATCCGCCCATTTCTGCTTGAGCGGCTCGGCCGATTTCTTCCACTGGGCAAGCTGATCGTCTGTGATCTTGTAGACCTCGTGATCCGGCTCGGCTTTGATCTTCGCCACGCCATCGCGCTCGAAATCGACCCACGGATCGGCAAACTTGGCGGCCCATTCGCTCGTGCAATGATGGTCGATCACCTTCTGCTGCGAGGGCGACATGGCGTTGTAGGTTGCCGGGCTCATCAGCCATTGGAACATCACCGAGCCGAGCGGTTCGTCCATGTCGTACTTGGTCACCTTGTCGATGCCGAATAGCACGTCCGAGCCCCACGGGAAGGTGACGGCGTCGGCCACACCTTTGGCGAGAATATCCCGCACCTCCGGCGCGCTGGATTGCACATTGGTGCCGCCGAGAAGCGTCACCCAGGCGGCGATGGTGCCTTGGGCCGGCCTGATCTTCAGGCCCGAAATGTCAGCCGGCACCACGATCTTCTTGTTGGTGGAATGCCACGCCACCGGATCGAGCACGAAAGAAAAGCAATAATGCACGTCCTTCATTTCGCTCGCCGCGTATTTGCGGTACCAGGCGTCGATGGCGCGATTGCCGCCCTTGGCATTGCCGACGAGGAATGGCAGCTCGCCTGCCGAGATAATCGGAAAACGTCCCGGCTGATAGCCCGGATTGACATAGACGAAGTCGGCGATGCCGTCGCGCGCCATGTCGTAATGGTCAAACGCCTTGCCGAGCTGCTGCGCGGGATAGATTTTGTATGTGATGGTGCCGTTCGACTCTTTTTGGATGTCATCGGCCCAATCCTGGATTGCCTTCTGCAGCGGATGGGTCGGCGGCACCCAATGCGACAGTTTGAGCTCGAAAGTCTTGTCCTGCGCGGATGCGGTGCCAAGACTTAAACCCGGCGTAAGCGCCAGCGCGACGAGCGCGGCAAAGCCGCAAGACTTGATGTGGCGTGTCCAGTCCATGAATCCCCCCATGTCGAATTTCCCCATGTCAACGTTTGCGGCCGAAGTCTCGTGTGTTCAGGCCCTTGTGCGTTCAGTTCCGAGCAGACTAGTTTCAAGTTGAACTATCGCATTTAATCCCACAAATGGCCTGTTGTTCAAGCAATTCCAAACTCAATCGATAAAATTGCTCGCGACGGCGTGGCGATTATTACACGCTGTTTTCGATCCCTTCGGCAAAACACCCACACATTAACTCGTAAGGAGGAGTGGTACGTTATGGCGTCCCTGAACAACAAGCCGGGAGAGAGCGCGCAAGCTCCGAACCCCGCAGCTCAGGGGTCGTCAAATGTTGTGTCGCGTTGCGGCGTGGAGCATTGCCGCACTCCTTGTCGTGTGGCCCGTTTGTTTTGGCGTGGAGCTGAGCACGGTGGCCGAGACTATTTTTTCGGCGGACGCAATCTCTGTCGCACCCGATCAGTCCTCAGCGCAGATACTGGCTCAGACACGGACGCCGGGTAACGCGCCGGCAAAACTTGCGGCGCTCGATCCGGCAGAGCCGCCGGTCGTTGCGCCACCTGCAGCGGAGCCGTTCGGACTTGCCACCACGCCGATCGCCTACGGCGGAGTTATTGCGAAGTGGAGCAGCGTCGAGGCCGATATCCGCGCCGGGAACAAAGATTCTGGCGCACTGCCGCGACGACATCGACCATTGCCCGGCGGCGGCGCGAGACTTCCTGGCCATCATCGACCAAGGCCGCAAGCTCACCGGCCGCGCCCGTATCGGCGTCATCAATCGCGCCGTCAACCTGGCCATCGAGCCGATGAGCGATCTCGCGCAATGGGGCGTGCCCGACCGTTGGAGCGCGCCGCTCGAAACGCTCACGACGCACCGCGGCGATTGCGAGGACTACGCAATCGCGAAATACGTCGCGTTGACGCATGCCGGCGTTGCCGCGGCCGATGTAAAACTCGTCGTCGTCCGCAATATCGAAGCCGGCGAAAATCACGCCGTAGTAGCCGTACGTGACGAGGGCAACTGGATCGTGCTCGACAATCGCTGGCTGACGCTGGTCGCAGACAGCGAAATGGCCAAGGCTATTCCGCTGTTTGTGCTCGATGACGGCGGGGTGCGGCAATTCATGCCCACGGCGCTCACCAGCGCGCGCCGGCAGTCGGCGCCCGCCTCGCTCGGCTTCTGATTACTTTGAACTCGGCTTCGTAGACGCCGTCCCAATCCGGCCCGGGCGGATCGGCGCGGTAGGTCTCGATCCGCTCCAGGTACATATCGTAGAGGCCAACAACGTCGAAACCGGCGGCGGCTTGGCGGCAGCGACCGATTAAATTGAGCGTCTCATCCCATTCCTGCTTGCGGAAACGCGCCAGCATCTGTGCATTTAATTCGCGCAATTCGCCGCAGCGCGGATTCTGCTCGACCTCGGCGGGGCCGAGTACCGCGAATACCGCCTCAGGCTGCGTTTTTCCCTTCACCTGGATGAGATCGATCTCCATCGTGGCGAACTTCTGCTTGGCCCCTTCCGCGGTGCGTGAGCCGATGACCAATGGAAGACGGTAATCCTTAGTGCGCGCCTCCAGCCGCGACGCAAAGTTGACGGTATCGCCGAGCACCGAATAATTGAAGCGGAAATCAGATCCCATATTGCCGACGACGCAGGGGCCGGTATTAAGCCCGACACCGATTCGCAACGGCATATACTTGCCGCCATTGGCCTCGGCTTCGCGCTTGAGTTCGACGTTGAGCGCCGCGGCCCGCGCCTGCATTTCGAGCGCCGCCTCGCAGGCATTGGCTTCCTGTTCATCGTCGTCGACCGGAGCGTTCCAGAACGCCATGATGGCGTCGCCGATATATTTGTCGATGGTGCCTTTGCGCTCGATGATGGCATTGGTGAGTGGTGTCAGAAAGCGATTCATAAGGCGGGTGAGCCCCTGCGGATCGTCCTTGTAATGCTCCGATATGGTGGTAAAGCCGCGCACGTCGCTGAACAAAATCGTCATGCGGCGTTCCTCGCCGCCGAGCACGAGCTTTTCCGGCGAGCGCGCCAAGTTGCTCGACCATGTGGGGCGACAGGTAGAAGCCGAAGGCGGAGCGGATCTGCTGGCGCTGTTTCTGCTCGCGGAAATAATTCACGAAAGTGAGGACCAGATAGATCAGCCAGCTCGAAATCAGCGGATAGGTGAAATCGATGAGCAGATTGTCCTCGACAAAGAGATAAAGCGACACCCCGATCAGTCCGGCAAACAATGCGGCGCCGAGCAACACGACGACAGTTGCCGACAGCATCGGGGCGGCAATGATGATCGCGAGGCCAATGAGCACCGCGGCCGCAAGTTCCGCCCCGATGGCATAGTTTGGATTGACCAGAAGCGATTTGGTCAGCACGCTTTCGAGGATTTGCGCGTGCACTTCGACGCCCGGCATTGCCGCTTCGACCGGGGTCGTCTTGAGGTCGAGAAGACCGATCGCGGATGTACCGATGAGGACCAGCCGGCCGCGCATCCGATCCGGCGGCACGTTGCCTTGCAGAACGTCCTTGGCCGAGACGAAGCGCGCCGGATCGTGCTTGTTGAAATGGACCCAAAGCTGGCCGTTACGATCGGTCGGCACTTCGAGCCCAGGCACCGCTACCGACTGCACTCCGGCTTCGTCCACCCGCACCAGAATTGCGCTCGACTGGCTGACCACCCGCAACATTTCCATGCTCAGCGACGGCACCAGCGCGCTTTGCGCTTCCATGATCACCGGTACACGGCGGACGATGCCATCGTTTTCCGGATTAATCGAGAACAGACCGCGGCCGGCCGCCGCTGCCTCGATCGGAAAAACGTTGCGCAGCAAACCGGGGAACGTCACCAAATAGGGAGCCGGATCGGGCCCGCGAACGGCGAACCCGGTCTGCAGCGCCATCTCGGCTTGCGACTGCGGCGCAGCCCGCGCAGCGCCGGCCTGCCCGACTACGACTCGCGATTGTTTGATCGCCCCGGCGAGAACTTCGTCATTGCTTGGCAGACTGTCCAATTTCGCGCGCGTGTCGGCGTCGATTCCCCGAAAGCTGTGCTCGGCAACGGCCGGCGACATGCGATCCGGTTCGGCAAAGACGATGTCGAAGCCGGTTGTCACCGCACCGAGCTCGGTGATGCGTGTGATCAGATCGGCGATGGTCGTGCGCGGCCACGGCCATTGCCCGATAGCCTTGAGACTATCCTCGTCGATATCGACGATCGCGACCGGCCGGGACGTCTGTTCGCGCGGACGCAATACCTGATAAAGATCGAAAGTGCGGACCCGAAGCTCTTCGAGCGGCCGAGGATTGGCGAGACGCAAGGGCACCAGCGCGAACAGCAGCACGATGCAGACGGCCCGCGCCACACCGAATTGTCGCGCCCAGCGGGCTATTGTCTTCATGGCCGCAAGGATCCCCGGACCCGAACCGCGCCGAACCGCGTCGCGCTAGTTATAGCGGCCTTATCCGTCGCCGCGAAGGGGAGCAACGGCGCTAGGTGCTAATTTTCCCGGAACGACCGCATGAGCTGATCGTGCAGCGGCTTGATCAGATAGGACAGCATGGTGCGGTCGCCGGTCTGGATGAAGGCTTCGACCGGCATGCCCGGCGTCAGCTTGACGTCGCCGAGCCGCTTGATTTCATCGACGGTCATCGAAATACGAACCAGATAATAGCTCTGGCCGGTCCGCTGGTCGGTGGTCGTATCCGCCGCCATGCGGGCGACGGTGCCGTTGAGCTCCGGCGTCGTGCGCACGTTGAATGCGGAAAAGCGCAATAAAACCGGCTGGCCGAACTGAACCTGATCGATATCCTTGGGTTCGACTTTGACTTCGACCAGCAGATTGTCGGATTCCGGCACGATCAGCATGATTGGATCGCCGGCGGCAATGACGCCCCCGACGGTGTTCGCCGTCGACTGGAACACGATGCCGTCTTGCGGCGCGCGGATGTCGGTGCGCCTGAGCTGATCCTCCGCTGTGACCTTTCGCTCGACATATTCGCCGATCTTGCTGTCGGTCTCGCGCAGCTCTTTGGCGACGTCGCTGGAGAGATCCTGATCGACTTGGATGATCTGCAGCTGGATCTCGGCGATCTTGCCCTTGGCTTCCGCGGCTTGGGCGACCAGCTGCCCGCGCGCGCCCTGAAGCTGGGCTTCGTCGCGTTCGAGCGAGGTGAGCCGGTTGATCTGGACAAGGTTCTTTGCATAGAGATCGCGTACGCCCTGCAATTCCTGCTCGATCAGGGCGACTTCCTTGTCCTTGGCATCCTGTTGCGCGGAAAGACCGGAAATCTCCTGCTGCAACTGCGTAATGCGTTCCTGCAGCTGTTGTTTCTGGCCGAGCCGAGCCTGGCGACGCAAATCGAATAGCTTACGCTCGCTGCCGAGCGCGTCTTTCACCTCCGGGTCATTGGCATTGTTGGCAAGCTCCGGCGGAGTAGCGACCGAATTCGGCGCCGTCGCGCTCGGCGGCGAGCCGCGCCTTGCGCGCATAAAGTTCATTTAGGCCCTTGGTGACGATAGCCAGGTTGGCGTGCGTCACCGTCTCGTCGAGCCGGATCAGCATGTCGCCTTCCTTGACATGATCGCCGTCGCGCACAAACAACTCGCCGACCACGCCGCCGGTCGGATGTTGCACTTTCTTGACATTGGAATCGACGACCACGGAACCTTGCGCGATGAGCGCGCCGGAAATCTGGACCGTGGAAGCCCAGCCGCCGACACCGAATAGCAGGACCGCAATCAGGATCGTGCCCGCGGTCACGTGCCGGCGGATCGACTCATCGGCGCTATCGGTCGGACCCCGTTCGCCGAAAACATAACGCCACCCGGTGTTGACCTTGCCGATTGCCCAAAGTAGCCAGGGCTGGGTCGTGCCGATCGCCCAAAGCAGCCAGGGCTTGATCGTGCCGGTCAGCCACTTGAGCGCCGCGGCCGCCTTTTCTTTTGATCATCCCGCGCCTCCCTGATCGGCGACTTTCAACGCGCGCGGGCGTCGAATTCAGCGCGGTAACACGGGAGAGGATTTCTTCCTTCGGCCCGAACTGCTGCTGGCGGCCCTTAGCCATGATGAGGATATAGTCGACACCGGCGATCGCACTCGGACGGTGCGCCACGACGACCGTGATGGCGCCGCGGGCGCGCAGGCCGAGGATAGCGCGCGTGAGTGCTTCGTCGCCTTCGGCATCGAGGTTGGAATTCGGTTCGTCGAGCACAACCAAGAAAGGGATCACGATAGAGCGCCCGCGCCAGCGCAATGCGCTGCGCCTGCCCGGCCGAAAGCGCACTGCCGTGGTCGCCGACCACCGTCTCATAACCCTCCGGCAGATTGATGATGAGGTCGTGGACGCCGGCAGCATGAGCGGCGGCGATAATGACGTCGGCATCGGACGGTTCCTCGAAACGCGAAATATTCTGCGCCACCGTGCCATTGAACAATTCGACATCCTGCGGCACATAGCCGATGTGCCGCCCCAATGTTTCCGACGACCATTGATCGAGTGTGGCGCCGTCGAGCCGCACCGTGCCGCGGCCCGGTGTCCAGACTCCGACCAGCATGCGCGCCAGCGAAGATTTTCCCGACGCCGTCGGCCCGATCACGCCGAGCGCTTTGCCGGCGGCAAGCGTAAAGTTGATCTCCTGGCAGACGATCTTTTGTTGGCCGGGCGGCGCCACGGCTGCGTTCTGCACCACCAGCGAATGCGCCGGCGGCTTGAGGAGCATCGGGTCGGTCTGCGGCGGGAAATGGCCGAGCAGCCGCGACAGGCGCTGCCAGCTTTGCCTGGCGCCGACGAAGCCGCGCCAATTGGCAATCGCGAGATCGACCGGCGCAAGCGCGCGCGCGCCGAGGATTGAGCCGGCGATGATGATGCCCGGCGGTCGATTGCTGGTTGATCACGAGCCACGCGCCGACCGCCAGCATCGCCGATTGCAACAACAGCCGCAAAACCTTCGACATCGCGCCGAGCCCGCCGCCGACGTCGCTGGCGCGGCCGCTCGCCGCCACGTAATTGCGATTGAGTTCGTTCCAGCGTTTGGAAATACGGCCGGCCATGCCCATCGCCGTGATCACCTCGGCATTGCGCCGGCTCGCTTCCAGGAGCGTATTGCGCGCCGCCGCGAATTGGGTGGCGCTGCGGGTCGGACGGCGCGTCTGCACCTCGGTCATCACGGTGAGCGTAATCATGATAAGGGCGCCGATGAGCGCGGTAAGACCGAGCAGGACGTGGAACACAAAGCAGATGCCGAGGTAAATCGGCATCCACGGCAGGTCAAAAAAGGCAATCGGCCCGGTTCCGGCAAGAAAGCCGCGCACCGTATCGAGATCGCGGATCGGCTGGGTACCGTCGCCTTTGGCGCCAATCTTCAGCGGCAGCCGCACGATGGCGTCATAGACCCGCGCGCTCAAGGTCTCGTCGAGACTACGGCCGACGCGCACCAGGATCCGGCTGCGCAGCATGTCGATAATGCCCTGCGCGGCATAACAGGCCGGCGACCAGAAACAACAGCGCGACCAGCGTCGGTACGCTTCGGCTCGGCAGCACCCGGTCGTAGACTTCGAGCATGAACAGCGCGCCGGAGAGCATCAAAAGGTTGCTCATGCCGCTGAACAAAGCGATCGCGATGAAGGCCCGCCGGCACGCGCCGAGCGCGGCAGCAAGTTCGGAACTGGCGGGCTGCTGCCGCAGCGGGCCGAGGGTTTGGCTCATAGGACGTGCGTACCTGGAAACCTGCGTATCTGGAAACCTGCGTATCACCGCAGCAGACGGAAAATCCCGTCCGAGCTTGCTAACGACTGCCGACTGCTCTTTAGAGCGCCGGAACAGCAGACCCCCCGGTGGCGGTCAAGATCATTATACTCTTAGTTACAGACGCATTGCGGCAGGTTCACGGCCGTTAGTTAACGCAGCAAAGACGGTCCCCGACGGCCATCGGGCTTGAAAATATCGGCGAAACGGCGACGGACTGTCTCCACAGGCCGCCGCCGCCCTAAAGCTGCAAAATAGCGATGTGCTGCTAGATCGTCAGGAACGGGAATTGAGCGAGAGCCCGATGCTAAAAGCCTTTTGGCGCGTCGCGCCTTCGGTTCTCCGCAGCTTCTTGGCAATTTGCGCCGCTCTGGCCTTCTTGCGCGCCATTGTCTTCAACTCACGGACTTCGCTTGAAGTCCACGCGCGCCGCTTCTTCTTCCTCTTCGCCATAAAACCTCCTTGTCAAGAAAGGCAGCTTGTATCCCTAACGGGAGTGAAAGAAAAGCCAACAGATGGGGATGAAGATCACCTTTGGCCGCCGGGCCTTCGCCACCACATAGTCGAGAATGGAACTGCATGGCAACAGATGATCGCAGATACGGCAAGCCAAGTTAACAAATGCTTTTGTTGATCGCTCTTAGCGTGCCGGGCGGCCGGATGCAAATCAAGCCTCCAGAATCTCCGTCGTAAAACGCAGGCATTGGCCGAGGTGACTTTCCCTAACGATTGTGAAAGGTCCGCCGGTTATTTTTTGCAACTCAACTCCTGGCGAACTCAATCCTGGCGGACTTCAAGTCGATGCAGACCATTCTCTTGAGCTGCCTGTTCGGCGCCGTATGCACGATGGTGCTGTGGGTCGCCGGCTCGGCAGTCGCGATACGCGATCGCATGATGCGTCGCGGCGGCAAATTTTCTCCGCCCGAGGAGACATGAAGCGGCGAGCCTGTCCGATGCGCCTCGCTCTCGCCTTCGCGTTCGGCTTCATTCTGTTCACCGCGGCGGAATCCGGAAGCCATGCCGAGCCGTTGACGTGTCACAGCCCGCAACAGCCAAAACAGATCGCCGAACTGTTGTTCGGCCGCGATATCGGCCACAAGCTCGGCGTCAGCGAAGCCGCATGGACACGCTTTGTCGCGCGCGAAATGACGCCGCGCTTTCCCGACGGCCTGACGATCACCGAAGCGACCGGGCAGTGGCGCGATCCGGCCGACGGCACGATCGTGCGCGAACCCGCCAAGCGGCGTTGAAATCGTGCTGCCCGGCAACGACGACGACGAAGCGCGGCTCAATGCCATCGCGACGGCGTACAAGCACGAATTTCGCCAGGATTCGGTCATCGTCATCGTGCGAAGCGCCTGCGTCTCGTTCTAAGCGAAGCCATATCTGGACGAGGCCGGGGCGGCGGGCCTTGCGGGCCGCGCGACCGTCCTTCCTAGCTTCATGAGAGCGGAGACACGGGCGATCACGATGGATCCCTGCACCGGACGAACTTAAGCTCGTCGCCCTCGACAAGGATGACATCGAGGTGGTGTCGGCCCATGTGCAGGACGCGCTGGTCAAGGTCGCCGACATTTTCTGGCGGCCGCGCGAGCATCGCTTCGTCGATGCGCGCTCAACCGCTTCGACTGGATGAGCGCGATCGAAGCCAAGCCTGACGCCGATTACCGGCGCTGCCGGACGGCGTTGCGCTTCGAGCGCGTCAGCGCCTGCAAATGCCGCAATCTCGATCAAACCGACAAAGATGCGCGGCTCAATCTGCTCGCCGTCGAATTCGCCGAAAGCGATGCGCCTGCCGGCGTCGTGACGCTGATCTTCTCCGGCGGCGGCGTCATTCGTCTCGATGTCGAATGTCTGGAAGCGGAACTTGCCGATCTCGGCGAGGTTTCGGCGGCCGCTTTGTGCCCGGACCATTTCGCGCGCGGGCCCGGCGACAGCTTAGTCAGGCGATCAAGCCGTCCGCGGGCGCTGGGCTACCGGCGCGGCAAAAAGCTTCATCAGCACGATGATTGCGCCGAGCGTCGCCGCATAGACGACGACCTGCATGGCGGTCGGCTGATCGACATAGCCGATCAGCGTGTGCAGCGCGCGGCCCAGGAAGCTCGAATCGCTCAAAATCCAGGACGTGTCCCACACCGTCTCGATCGAGCGCGGTGAGGATGTCGGCCTGTTCGAGGAAGGCGATGGCCTGCGCCGCCATGCCGGCGGCAAGCAGCGCAATCAGCGCGCTGGTCACGCTGAACAGATAGCGCGTCGGGATGGTGATGAGGCCGAGATAGGTCAACAGGCAGACCGGCGAGCCGAGGATGAGGCCGACGAACCCGCCGGCGACCATCGACCAGCTGGCGCCGCCTTGCGCCGCGGCAACGCCGTAGAGAAACAGCACGACCTCGGAGCCTTCGCGCAGCACCGCGATCGCGACCACGATGGCGAGCGCCAAGAGCGATTTGGAACCGGCGGCCACCGCCTCGCCGGCCGCGCGCAATTCGGCGACCAGCTCGCGGCCGTGCCGCGACATCCAGACATTGTGCCAGGTCAGCATCAGCACCGCGAAGCCGAGAATGGCGGCGTTGAATATTTCCTGACCGCTGCCGCCGAACAGCTCGGACAAGCCGCCGGTGAACAGCGCCACCACGCAGGCGCCAAGCACGCCGGCGGCGACACCGCCCGCGATCCAGACCGCGCGCCCGGCAACGCCGGCGGTCACGGCCATGACGATGCCGACAACCAGGCCGGCTTCGAAGACTTCGCGGAAGACGATCAACAGCGCGGCTAGCACGGCGACCTCACGGCACAACTTTTCACGGTACAACTTTCTGGCACTTTTCGCACGTTCACGGCACGACCAGAAAGCCCTGCGTGTCATGATGAAAATCGTCGTAGAAATTGTAGCGGCCCGGCTGCTGCGGCCGCACATAGACGACGCCTTCGCCGCCGACCGGGACGATTTTCTCGAAATGCAGATCGCTGCTTTCGAATTCGGAGACGATCGTATTGAGATTTTTGACATGGATCGCGATCGTCTTGCCGGGCGGCGCGTGCAGCTCGGCGGGATCGAACTGATGATCCTTGATCGTGATCGACAGCGACGACCGCATCGTCGGCGCGCGCGGCAGCCGCGACCTGAACGCCAAGGCCGCAGCGAGCAGCAGCGCCGGCAAAAACCGCCGGCTGATTCTTGCCGGTACTCGCGTCCGAAATGCATGACGGCAACGCGCATTTCCTCCGCCGTGAATTGACTTACGAAAGGAGTTGGGGAACAACGGACTTTTTGTCAATCTAAAAGCCCAATATTAGAATTGTTATAATGTCGGTGGACTGCTACTGAGCGCGCAGTCAAGTTTACGCGCCGCCGCGCTACAGCTCAGATCGGCACTCATGGCCATCCGCCTCGACATCCGCTCCGGCGATTTCGCGCAAAAATTTCGCGCATTTCTCGACACCAAGCGCGAAGCCTCGGCCGACGTCGAAGCCGCGGTCCGCGGCATCGTCGCCGACGTCGCCGCCCGTGGCGATCGCGCGCTGAAGGAATACACGCTCAAATTCGACAAGCTCGATCTCGACCGCGCCGGGATGAAGGTGACGGCGCAGGAGATCGCGGCGGCGGTGCAAAGCGTGCAGCCGCGACGCGCTCGACGCGCTCGAACTCGCCCGCGAGCCGCATCGAGGCCTATCACCGCCGGCAAGTGCCGCAGGACGATCGCTTTACCGATGCGCTCGGCGTCGAGCTCGGCTCGCGCTGGACGGCGATCGAGGCGGTCGGGCTTTATGTGCCGGGCGGCACCGCCGCCTATCCGTCGTCGGTGCTGATGAACGCCGTGCCGGCCAAGGTCGCCGGCGTGCCGCGCATCGCGATGGTGGTGCCGGCGCCCGGCGGCGAACTCAATCCGCTGGTGCTGGCGGCGGCGAAACTCGCCGGCATCGACGAAATTTTTCGCGTCGGCGGCGCACAGGCGATCGCGGCGCTCGCCTATGGCACGGAGACGATCGCGCCGGTCGCCAAGATCGTCGGGCCCGGCAACGCCTATGTGGCGGCGGCCAAGCGCATGGTGTTCGGCAAGGTCGGCATCGACATGATCGCCGGGCCTTCCGAGGTGCTGATCATCGCCGACAAGGACGGCAATCCCGACTGGATCGCCGCCGATCTTCTGGCGCAGGCCGAGCATGATGCGAGCGCGCAGGCGATCCTCATCACCGACGACGAAGAGCTCGCCGGCGCGACCGAACGCGCGGTTGACGAGCCAGCTTGCGCGATTGCCGCGCAGCAAGGTCGCCGGCGCCTCGTGGCGGGATTTCGGCGCGGTGATCCTTGTGCGCAAGCTCGACGAAGCGCTGCCGCTGATCGACGCCATCGCGCCCGAACATCTCGAAATCGTCGCCGCCGACGCCGAGCGGCTCGCCGCGCGCATCCGCAATGCCGGCGCGATTTTCATCGGCGCGCACACGCCGGAAGCGATCGGCGATTATGTTGCCGGCTCGAACCACGTGCTGCCGACCGCGCGCTCGGCGCGGTTCTCGTCCGGCCTCGGCGTGCTCGATTTCATGAAGCGCACCTCGATCCTCAAATGCGGCCCCGAGCAATTGCGCGCGCTCGGCGGCGCCGCGATCACGCTCGGCACAGGCGGAAGGGCTCGACGCCCACGCCCGCTCCGTCGCCATCCGGCTCAATCGCTGATGGCGCGCGACAGGCCGCAATAAGGACAAAGACACGGCCGGCTCGCGGCGGTCACGCTCGACGAGGCTTCGCTCGGCAGCTCCGAACGACGACGTCGAGCATGAGCGCAGGGTCGCGATCTACGATCTCATCGAAGAAAACCAGTTCAGGCCGGCCGGCCACGACGGCGGACCTTACACGCTGCAACTCGGCATCAGCGGCAACCGGCTCGTTTTCGATATCCGGCTGACCGACGGCACGCCGGTGATCGCCCATATGCTGTCGCTGGCGCCGTTCCGCCGCATCGTGAAAGATTATTTCGTCGTCTGCGACAGCTATTACGCGGCGATCCGCACCGCGACGCCGGACCGCATCGAGGCGATCGACATGGGCCGGCGCGGCCTGCACGACGAAGGCTCGCGGCTCGTCATGGAACGGCTCAAGCACAAGGTCGAAGTCGATTTCGACACGGCGCGCCGGCTGTTCACGCTGATCACGGTATTGCACTGGAAGGGCTGAGCGGCCCAATGCCGCCACCAGCGACGCCGACCTCTGGCGGTCCTGTTCGCCTGCGGGCTGAATTCGGTGCGCTCGCCGATGGCGGCGAGCCTGTTCGCGCAGATATTCGGCCGCGCGATCTATGTCGGCTCGGCCGGCGTGCGCAAAGGCGAACTCGACCCGTTCGCCGTCGCCGTCATGGCGGAGATCGGGCTCGACATTTCCCGGCACAAGCCGGTTACTTTCGAGGAGCTGGACGATTGGGAAGGGCTCAATTTCGATCTCATCGTCACGCTCGCGCCCGAAGCCCATCACCGCGCGCTCGAAATCACCCGCACCAGCGCCGTCGATGTCGAATATTGGCCGACCGCGGACCCCAGCGCCGTCGAAGGCAGCCGCGAGCAACGGCTCGATGCCTATCGCGAGGTGCGCGACCAGCTTTTGGCGCGCATCCGCGAGCGCTTCGTCAACAAGGCACCGGCAACGAATGAGCACGCGAGCGGCGCTCGCGCTTGCACGGCAGTTGTGGAGCGGCCCGCCATCCGCTAGGTTCCGCGCAAATTTTGGTCCGACCTCCGGTTACGGTCCAGCAGGGCAACAATCTCCGGAACGAATGGCGAAGGAAGAACTCTGGAATTTCCCGGTGTCGTGACGGAACTGCTTCCGAACGCCACCTTCCGGGTCAAGCTCGAGAACGAGCATGAAATCATCGCCCACACGGCGGGACGTATGCGCAAGAACCGGATCCGCGTGCTCGCCGGCGACAAGGTGCTCGTAGAAATGACGCCTTACGATCTGACCAAGGGCCGGATTACCTACCGGTTCAAATGATCGGCCGCCCAAAACTCGTGCTCGCTTCCGGCTCGCCGCGCCGGCTCTCGCTGGTCAACCAGGCCGGCATCGAGCCCGACGCGTTGCGCCCGGCCGATATCGACGAGACGCCGAAGCGGGGCGAGCTGCCGCGCGCCTGCGCCACGCGTCTTGCGCGGCTGAAGGCGGAAGCCGCGCTCGCCATGGTTCGCATCGATGACGAACTTAAAGGCGCCTACATCCTCGCCGCCGATACCGTGGTCGCCGTCGGCCGGCGAATCCTGCCAAAGGCGGAGCTGCTCGACGAGGCGGCGCAGTGCTTGCGGCTTCTCTCCGGCCGCAATCATCGCGTCCATACCGCGGTGTGCCTGGTGACGCCGAAGGAGACCTTCCGGCAGCGCCATGTCGAAACACGCGTGCGCTTCAAGCGGCTCTCGGACGAGGACATCGAGGCCTATCTCGCGTCGGGCGAATGGCGCGGCAAGGCCGGCGGCTATGCGGCGCAAGGCATTGCCGGCAGCTTTTTGGTCAAGATCGTCGGTTCCTATTCCAACATTATCGGCTTGCCGCTCTACGAAACCATGACGCTCTTGGGCGGCGAGGGCTATCCGATCCATTTCGGCTGGCTCAATACAGTATTATGAAGTTGCGCGCGCTCTGTGTCAGCCGCACCCATATTGCAGTCATGCCCGATGCCAAAGAAGCGCAAAACATGTCCGATCTGCGGCAAGCCTGTCGAGGAACGTACAAGCCGTTCTGCTCAAAACGCTGCGCCGACGTCGATCTGCACCGCTGGTTCTCCGGCAGTCTATGCGGTGCCGGTGACGGAAGACGAGGAAGAGGACGAACGGCGCGAGACGGAGAGCGGCATTGAACGGGCGCGAGCTGAGCCGCTATTCTGGACAGCGTGAAATCGAGCCTCTATAACCGCACCGCTCACGAACAGCCCATCGAATGGGCTCTATTCGCGAGCGCGCCGAAGCGGGCCCAGGTAGCTCAGTTGGTAGAGCACTGCACTGAAAATGCAGGTGTCGGTGGTTCAATTCCGCCCCTGGGCACCACTCCCTAAATTCATTCTCATAATCCGCGAAACGCCAGCGGCAATAGACGGGCAAGGCGGCGCGCCCATTCGCGCTGACCGGCGCCGTCAGTAATCAGATCCTGGCGGATCTCGATCAGCACATGATGCAGGCCGCGGCGCTCGGCGTGGACTGGGACGGTGTAGTCGGAAGCGTCGCCGACTGCGTAGGGCGCATTCTCGCCGACCAGCAAACCGGGTTCCGCGTTGAGCAGCGCCAGCAGGCGCTGGGCGAACCGCGCATCGCGATTGTACAGTACGCCGGCATGCCACGGTCGTTTCGCGCCTTGGAAAACCGGCGTGAAACTGTGCAGCGGGATCAGCGCGGTCGCGCGGCCGGCCGCGCGCCGGCGATCGAGCTCGGCTTCGATTCGGTCGTGGTAGGGCCGAAAGATTTCACGGGCACGCGCCGCCTTGATCGTTTCGTTCAAGCCGGCATTTCCGGGTATCGACGTAGCCTCGCTGATCTCCGAAATCGAAGACGCCGCAGCGAGCGGACGGTTACAGTCAATAACGAGCCGCGAATAGTTTTGTTGAATAAGCGTCGCATCCAGCGCGTCGGCCAACAGGCGGCCGAGATCGGCGATGCCGATGTCCCAGGCGATGTGCCGCTGCAATTCAGATTCCGCGACGCCAAGCCGGCCGAGGGAGCGCGGGATGCGGTTGCCGGCATGGTCGGCGACCAGCAAAAAGGGCGATTTCCCCTCAGCGTTATAAACCGAAACCGGCGCCGGCTCGTCCGGCTCCAGCAATTTATCGGGGAGCGCGTTCATCGCAATTCATACTTGCCGAAATGCCTGCACAAAATTTGGCCCAAGAAATGCATAATATCTTGCCAAGATATCTCGCCAAGACCGGCGCGGCAAAGACAGGGCGGCGTGTTCCGACATCGATCTGAAAATTGATACTGCAAATGGAAGACAAATATCGATGAAGATTCGCGCCGGCTACGAGATTTCCTACGACTGCCCGCAACCGACGCCAATGATCCTGACGCTGAGCGTCCATCCGTCGCGCTTTGCCGATCTGCTGACGCTCGATCGCATGCGGCTTGATCCGCCGGTCATCCCCAACACCTATCACGACAGCTTCGGTAATTTCTGCCATGTGATCCGCGCCCCGGCCGGCCGGCTGACCATGGCTGCGGATTTCTTCGTGCAGGATAATGGCGAGCCGGACGCAACGGCGCCGGGCGCCGAGCAGCATGCGCTGGAAGACCTGCCGGTTGACGTTCTGATCTACCTGCTCGGCAGCCGCTATTGCGAGACCGATCGCCTGTCGAATACGGCATGGTCGCTGTTCGGCAAAATGCCGAAAGGCTGGCCGCTGGTTCAAGCGATCTGCGATTACGTCCATGGCCACATCAAATTCGGCTACGAGCATGCCAGCCCGGCCAAAACCGCCTGGGATGCTCATACCGAGCGGCGCGGCGTCTGCCGCGACTTCGCGCATCTGGCGATCACGCTGTGCCGTTGCATGAATGTCCCGGCGCGCTACTGCACCGGCTATCTCGGCGACATCGGGGTGCCAATCAGACGACTTACCGATGGATTTCAGCGCCTGGTTCGAAGCTTATCTCGGCGGCCGCTGGTACACATTCGATGCGCGCCACAACATACCGCGCATCGGACGCATCCTGATGGCGCGCGGGCGTGACGCGACCGACGTCGCGATCGTGACATCGTTCGGTCCATGCACGCTCGCAAGCTTCAAGGTCGTGACCGATGAGGTTGCGGCCGGTAGTGGCAGCGGCGCGCTAAAGCGTCGGGAACACGGCATACGACAGGTAGAGAAACAAGGCCGCGCCGAGAAGCGCGATCATACCCGACAGTGCCACATCGAAACGCTCGCCCGGACTCGGGACCGCTTGCTCGCTGTCAATGTCCTTGCGGTTCGCGCAAAGCGGACCCCGGCAATCACGATGATCGCGATGCCGAGCACGATGAAGGCAAGCCCGGCCGCATTGGCGAACGCGCCTGGCCATGCGGATTGATCTCTTGCTGCGCCGCCTTCGGCGCGGCGTATTTTAGGAATAGATCGAACTTCTCGATCACAAAACCGAAGGCCATGACCGCAATCGCGGTGCGAACCCAGGCGAGAAAAGTCCGCTCATTGGCGGCGTGGTCGCTGTAGCGCTTGATCATGGGACGGCCTATGGCTATGGCAAAACGAACGGCACTATAACGCCGCGTCATCCTGCGCGCTTGCCGGAAAGCCAATCAGCGCGCTTGCTGAAAAGCCAATAAAAAGGCAGTTTGCTTGCCAAAGCTGGGCAAAAAGCCCGTGGATAGGGAGGAAATCACATGGCCGATGCCGCACCCGCGCGACCCAGCCGCGGCCGCTGGTATATCCTGTTGCTGATCAGCGTGATGTATCTCATCACCTATCTCGACCGCGTCAACATCTCGACCGCGGCGCCGCTGATCAGCAAGGAATTCGGCTTCGACAAGATCACGATGGGCTACATATTCAGCGCCTTCGTATGGGCCTATGCGCTGTTTCAGGTTCCCGGCGGCTGGTTGAGCGATCGCTTCGGCGCGCGCAAAGTCCTGGGCACCATCGTCGCCTATTGGTCGATCATGACCGCCGTCACCGGCGCGGCGTTTAGCGCCGGCTCATTCATCGCGGTCCGTTTCCTGTTCGGCATTGGCGAGGCAGGCGCCTTTCCGGGCGCCACACGCGCGATGCAGCTGTGGTATCCGCGGCGCGAGCGCGGCTTCGTGCAAGGCATCACCCATAGCGCGAGCCGGGCCGGCGCGGCGATCGCGCCGCCGATCGTGTTGCTAATCATGGTCAATCTCGGTTGGCGCTGGGCGTTCTTCATTTGCGGAGCGGTCGGATTGGTGTGGTCTTTGTGGTGGAGCTTCAGTTACCGAAACCTGCCGGAAGAGCATAGCTTGGTGAATCGCGCCGAACTGGAGAGCATCCGCGGCCTGGATGCGCAGCGGCGCCGATCAATCCGCCGGCCGATTGAAAAACAGACCAGCGTGCCGTGGGCCACGCTACTGCGATCGGCCAATATGTGGGCGATCATGTGCGCCTATTTCACCTACGTCTATTGCCTGTGGATTTTCCTGACCTGGCTGACGACGTACCTCATAGACGTTCGGCATTTCACGCTACTCAAAGGCGGCCTGCTCGCGTCATTGCCGCTGTGGGCCGGCGTCGTCGGCGACACTGCAGGCGGCCTCGCGACCGATTGGCTGCTGCGCCGTACCGGCAGCGCCAGAATCGCCCGGCGTGTCGTGGCGATCATAGGTTTACTGGGCTGCGCGGCATGCATCGTTCCGGCGGCGCTGACTGAGGACGCCTACACCGCCGTTTTTGGTCTCACCGCGTCGATGTTTTTTTTGGAATGCACGATTGGCCCGTCCTGGGCAGTACCGATGGATACCGGAGGCAAATATTCCGGGACGGTGTCCGGGATGATGAACATGGCCGGCAATTTCGGCGGCGCGTTGTCGCCGATCGTATTCGGCTATCTGGCGCAGGGTGGCAACTGGCAGGCGCCCTTCATCGTCGCGGCCGCGCTTCTGGTCGCCGGCGCGGCGATTTGGGCGTTCTGGCTCGATCCCGACAAACACATTCTCATGAGCTGAACCGCATGCTCACGCGCGGAACCGCATGACCGGCACATCGGGTCGCTTCATTAACGAAACGTAAATCGGTATTGGCTACCTAATAGGCAGGGGTGGATATCTGCTGGGCCGAAACACGATGTTCCGGGTCTTCAACTGCTTGACGACCCAGCACGACTGGCGCTTGGTCGTGCTCGCTGGCGTCGTTTGTTTCTTGGCGAGCCTGACCGCCATCACGCTCTTCAACCGCGCACGTTCGACAATTGGCCGCGTCCGCGCGACATGGATCGTGGCCGCCGGCGCCGCGACCGGCTGCGGCATCTGGGCGACGCATTTTCTGGCGATGTTGGCCTACCAGCCCGGTATACCGGTCGCTTATGACATCACTCTAACGACGCTCTCGCTGGTGGCTGCGGCGACGATCACGACAGCCGGCTTGGTTGTCGCGATTTTCTTGCCAGCCCAATGGAGCGCGCTGCTCGGCGGCGGCGTCATTGGAGCCGGCGTAGCTTGCATGCATTATCTCGGCATGGAGGCCATCGAACTTCCCGGCCGGGTGACGTGGGATCTGCCTCTCGTCACGGCGTCCATCGTCTTAGGTATCGTACTGGCAATAGCCGCACTGGCCGTGGCCGTGCGATGGCAAAGCCTGCGCGCAGTCTACGGATCGGCGACGCTTCTCACGCTTGCCATCGTTTCGCATCATTTCACGGCGATGGGAGCGGTAGAAATCGTTCCCGATCCGACGCGGACATTCACCGAGCTTTCGCTGTCGCCGGATTCGCTGGCCGTTGCCGTCGCCAGCGTGGCCGTGACAATCCTGGGCGTGAGCCTGATCAGCGCCTTCGCCGATCGCCGATTGGACGATAAAGGCCGGTTGCTGGCGCTCGCGCTCAACAACATGACCCAGGGCGTGATCATGTTCGACATCGCCGGACGGCTGGTCGTCAACAATGATCGCTATTTGGCGATGTATGGTTTGTCGCCGAACATCGTGAAACCCGGCGCCAAGCTCGTCGACATCGTTCAGCATCGCTTCGAATCCGGGAGCCTGCACCGCGATCCGGCGCAATACTGCGCCGAGCTCCTGGACAGCATGGCCGCCGGCAAAGTAGTCAGTTTTGTCACCGAGGCGCCCGACGGCCGCGCTATTTCCGTTGTCAATCGCGCAATTCCCGGAGGCAAATATTGGGTCGGCACCCATGACGACATCACCGAGCGGCGATCGGCGGAACAGAAAAGCGCGTTATTGAGCGAGCAGGAAGCGCGCCGTGTTGTCGTCGACGACGCGATAGCCGGGTTTCGCGGCAGCGTTGAAGGTGTGCTTAAAACCGTCACTGACAGTGTCGCGGCGATGAAATCGACCGCCAGCGTGCTGTCAGCGACCTCGAACGAGACGACCGCGCAGACGGCCGGTGCGGTGCGTACCTCCAACGACGCTTTCGCCGGTGTCGAGACCGCCGCCGCCGCGGCGGATGAGATGTCAAAATCGATCGCCGAGATCAATCGCCAGCTTGTCAGCGCCAGCGAGGTCGTGCACGCCGCCGCCGAAGAGGCGCAGTCGACCAATAACGTGATCGGCGGGCTGGCCCAAGCGGCGCAAAATATCGACGACGTCGTCAAGCTCATTCAAAGCGTGGCCGGCCAGACCAACTTGCTCGCGCTCAACGCCACAATCGAAGCGGCGCGCGCGGGAGCGGCCGGCAAGGGCTTTGCCGTGGTGGCGTCCGAGGTCAAAGCGCTCGCGGTACAGACCGCAAAAGCGACCGACGACATCGCCTCCCAGATCGCGGCGGTGCAATCCTCGACGCGGAGCGCGGTTCTCGCCATCGGCAGCATCAGCGGCCGCATGGAGAAAGTCCGGCAATTCACCTCCGCGATCGCGACCTCGGTCGAGCAGCAGAACTCGGCGACCGGCGAGATTTCCAACAATGTCGCGGCCGCGGCCGCGGGCACGAAATCGGTGGTCGGGGTGCTGCAACGCGTCTCCGGCGCCATTTTCGACATGCGCAGTTCGGCGGACACGGTGTTGACGGCGTCCGACGCCGTCGAGCAGGCCGCCGTCAGCCTGCGCGACAGCGTCGACGGATTTTTGCGCAAAGTCGCGATGTGATACTTACGACGCGCGAACGCGCATCGGCTCCGTCGCGACACGCACGAAAGTCGACATGATTTTCAGTCCGGCCTTGACCGATCCGCGCAACGAGCCGGCGACCTTGGATCGCCCGCCGATGCGCCGCCGATAACCGACCGGCAGTTCCAGCACGCGCAGGCCGGCGCGCGCCACCCGCATCTGCATTTCCAGATTCCAGCCATAGGTCATCTCGCGCATGCCGAGCGCCAGCAACGTGTCGCGGCGAATGGCGCGGAATGCGCACATATCGGTGTAGCGCACGCCGTAGAGCAGCTTGGTCAGGCGGCCGGCGATGCGGCCTGCGAGGATCTGGTGCCACGCCATGCTGCCGGGTTCGCGATCGCCGTGCGCCCGCGAGGCGATGACGAAATCGTAAGCGCCGGCGCGAATCGGCGCGACCAGCGCCGCGATCGCGGCCGGATCGTCGGCGCCGTCGCCGTCCATGAAAACGATGACGTCGGCACTCGCCGCGGCGCAGGCGCCGGCCAGGCAGGCGAGACCGTAACCGCGGCCGACCGCGATCACTTCGGCGCCGGCGCTTCGCGCACGGTCTTGCGTGCCGTCGCTACTGCCGCCATCGGCCACGATAATGCGGTCGACCCGATCGCGCGGCAGTTCGGCCAATACGGTGCCGATCGATTCTGCTTCGTTGAAGGTCGGGATGACGACGGCAACACCGCCCGCCTGCGGCATCGCTATAAGCTCCAGCGCAATCCGCAGCCAGCACAGGCGTCCGGCGGCTTGTCCGATTTGAGCGCTTTGCGGAAGTCGTTATAGGCTGGGCCGGCCCAGATGTCGCGCAGCGATTGCTGGGTGGCGTCGCCGAGCGTGTAATTCTCGTAACCGCGCTGCGAAAACGGCGCGATGCAGCACGGCAGCGCGCGGCCATTGGCGGTGAAATACATCACCGTCCAGGGCCGCCGGCACAACGACCACGGCGAGCCCGAACCGGTTGGTCCATTGTCGCTGCGCTTGAGACTGACGCCGGGCTCGGACGCACCGCCAGACGCGCTGAAGGTTACGCCAAGCGTTTTGGCGAGTGCCGTGGCGCGCTCGATATGAACTGCTTCTTCACCCGAGAGCTGCTCGTAGAGCGCCTGATCGGGACGCGCCAGACCGATGGCGTTGTCCTTGAAGAAAACCAGCCGCTGTAAATGCACTTCCTTGACGCCGGTCTCCGCGGCGACGCGGACGAAATCCGGCAACTCCTCGATGGTTTCGCGCAAGCCGGTGAGCCAGGCCGAGACCCGCGGTTTGGCGTGGCCCTCGCGTTCCTGCAGCTCGCGGAAGGCCCGCACGTTTTTAAGAATGCGGTTGAAATAATTCTTGCCGCGAACGGCCAGATAAGATTCGGCATTCGCCGCGTCGAACGAGACGCGCAGCTCGTCCAACTCGGCTGCAATCAGCGCCCGGCCGTTTTTTTCGTTGAGCACGGTGCCGTTGGTGTTGAACAGGACATAGCTGCCGCGGTCTTTCAGATAGCGCACCATGCGCGGCAGGTGCTTCACCAGCATCGGTTCGCCGACGCCGTGCAGCACCGCGCGTTGCAGTTTCGGGATCTGATCCACGATCGAGGTGAACAGTTCCCAGCTCATATCGGCCGGCGGCTCGAGCTCCTCGTAGGTGCGCGGGCACGTCGTGCACAACAGGTTGCAGCGATTGGTCGTCTCCAGATAGAGGCAAACCGGGTCGTGCGCGGGGGTTTCGCTGTCCGTTTGCGCACTCTCAAAATAGCGCCTGGGATCGACTGCCCGGTTCGTCGCCGTCGTTTGCATTTATTCTTTCCTTAAATTGGTACTGCGCGTTGAATTGACAGTGCGCTTTGAAGTGATGGCGCGGCTCAAGCCCGCGCCTCGTCGGCTTGCAAGATGCGATCGCCATGAACGCCGAAATCGCGGTCGCGCCAAAGCGTGCTGATCAATTTCGCCGTTTGTGCGGCATAGTGCGGAGGATGCAGGGTGGGGCCTTGCGCTAAATCTTCGCCGCACAGTTCGCCGTAAAGTCTGCGCAAACCGTCGGCGTCGTCGACGTCATACCAAACCGGCAAGCGGTGCACATCGAGACCGATTTCGCGCGCCCGTTCGAGCGTTTGTTCGGCGACGCACGCAGTGCTCCAGGCAATGTCATCGAACATGCGCCGGTGCGCAACTTTCAGCCCGAGCAAGTAATAGCCGCCATCGTTCGAGGGCCCGAGCACCGCGCGGTCGCCGGCCTGCGCCAGCACCGCGGCGGTTTCCAGCAATAGCGCGGTCGGCAAAGTGGGGCTGTCGGAATTGAGCACGACGGCGGAGCCGTGCCCGCGCGCCAGGATTTCCTCGATTGTGTGCAACAGGCATGCGCCGAAATTCGGCTGCCACGCGCCGATCAAGCCGATAGCTTCCGGCAAGGTGCGGCGGAAGAAATCCTCCGATCCCGGCGGACCGTAAGCGGCGTAGCCGGCAATGCGCGCATCAGGCGCGGCCTGCCGGGCAGCCGACAGCACGTTGTCGGCCACATCCTGCAAAAAGGCGGTATTAAGCGAGGCCGCTTCATCGAAAGTCAGCGGCGGCACCAAACGGGTTTTGGCGCGGCCCGGCGCCGAGGCCTTCGCCATGAAGGCCATGCCGCAGGCAGCAGCGGGCGCGGCGGTCGCCGTATCGGAACCACCAAGCGGAATAGGATCACCTTTGAAAGTATTGCGGACGAATCGGTCTGCACGATTCATGCGATGCCCCCCTGACCGAATCTCGCAACGCACCGTAGCTGCAATGCCAAAATTGCCGGAAATGCGCCAATCACTTCCGGCTCATTCCCTACAAGTCGCGAGACACAGAAAAGTTATCCTCTTCACAAAGTCGTGATCATGGGCTGCGAGCAGCGCGGGATCGAACGTCTGACGGATGCCGCCGTCACTAGAAATGGGGAATGACGGTATCATCGCCTGCCACAGCCGAAGCAGCACCGTCGATGACGATCATCGCGATTTTGTCCTGCGGCATGCGTGCGATCTGCCGGATAAAGCCGGGCGTCGCGTAAGCGGCAGACCGACGAGACCACCGACCAGAACCAATCTCCGCAAACGGCACAATGTTCATCCGCGCCGCTACGCCGCTTGCAAAGCAATCATCATTCTCAGCGCAAAATCGGTACGCTGCGGTCCCTTATCAACAACGCCACGCGACTTTGTGAAGCGCGCGCGCTTGCGAATGAAATATTGCGACCGTAGGGTCGCCAAATCTTAAAAGCTCGTCACGCGCCAAAATCGCGGAATGCTCGATGTCAATGCCGGCCGCCGCATCAACAGCGCGCAAGGAGCAGCGGCTCCATCCGCTGCCGCTTCGCATCATGCATTGGATCAATGCCGTCGCCATTTTCATCATGATCGGCAGCGGCTGGAAGATCTATAACGACGACGCGATCTTCCGCTTTCTGCATTTTCCCGATGCCGTGGTCATCGGCAAATGGGCGCAATATGGGCTGCAGTGGCACTTCTTCGGCATGTGGATTTTCGTGCTCAACGGCCTTGCCTATCTCAGCTACGGGATCGTCTCGGGCCGTTTTCGGCAAAAGCTGTTTCCGATTTCGCTGCGGGAAATCCTGGCGACCGCCGGCGACGCGTTGCGCTTTCGCCTGGGTCACGATGATCTGACCCATTACAACGCCGTGCAGAAAATCCTTTATCTCGGCGTCATGCTGATCGGCGTTCTCATCGTAATTTCCGGCCTGGCGCTGTGGAAGCCGGTGCAATTTTCCGAGCTTGCGGATCTGTTCGGCAATTTCCAAACCATCCGGCTGGTGCACTTCCTCTGCATGTCGGCCATTGTCGCCTTCATCGTGGTGCATGTGACGCTGGCATTGCTGGTGCCGAAGAGTCTCGTCGCCATGGTCACCGGCGGGCCCACCGTCGATGATCGCAAGCCGCAAGCTGCGGTCGCGTCCCCAATCGAAGCCAAGCATTGAAACGGTGACCCGATGTCGATTCGAACCCGTAAGCCATCGGTCTTCCGTCCCAAGACGCCGATCGATCAGAGCGTGCTGACGGAAAACCGCGCGCTGGTCGAAGCCATCGATCGCCGCGGCATGTTGCGCGGCGCGCTAAGCCTCGGCGCGCTCACCATGCTGACCGGCTGCGATGTCAGCGAAGACGATTCCGTGCAAAAAGCTTTGCGCGCGGTGTCGGCCTGGAACGATGGCGTCCAAGAGACGATCTTCCGGCCGCAGCATCTGGCGCCGACATTCAACCCGTCGCAAGTGGTCAAGCCGCCGCGCTTCAACGCGCATTTCTCGATCGACGAGGTCAAGCCTATTGACGGCGCGAGCTGGAATTTGGAATTGGCCGGCCGCATCGGCGACAAGCGACCGTGGACCGCGCAGCAGATCTACCAGTTGCCGGAACAGGAAATCATCATCCGCCACATCTGTGTCGAAGGCTGGGACTATATCGGGCAATGGTCCGGGCCGAACCTGCGAGCTTTCCTTGAGCGCGTCGGCGCCGATCTGACGGCAAAATACGTCTACTTCATCTGCAATGACGACTATACCGAAAGCATCGACATGGCGACCGCGTTGCATCCGCAGACGATCCTCGCCACCAAATATGCCGACGCCGTCCTTGCCGATCCGTTCGGCTATCCGCTGCGGCTGCGGACCTCGACCAAGCTCGGCTACAAGAATGCGAAATGGATCAAGGCAATCGAAGTCACCAACGATTTTCGCGAGACGTTCTGGAGCAAGCAGGGCTTTAATTGGTTCGCCGGCATCTAGCGCGCAGCGGGGCTGCCGGGCGCTCTCACGTAAATTCGCCATCGGCCATCGCGCACCTCCGCCAAGCGATAATCCAGGCTTGAGGCGAACGGATCGTTGATCCAGGCCCCGTCCTGCGGCACGATAACGACGACATCGCACGCGAAACGTTTTGCCATATCGCCGACATCGTCAGACGTTGCCTGCCCGGCGAACACGCGCTCGAACTGCGTATTGATTGCCTCGCGACGGTCCGGCGGCAGCGGCGCAAAGGCAAGCGCTAATTCGCGGCCGGCAAAGCACGAACTGCGATCGGCAAGCAGCGCCCAGGACATATTCGCCGGCCACGGCGTCAGATCTTGCAGGAGCAGGGGATTGTTGGCGACGCGCGCGGTTGGCGCAGCATAGCGGCGCACGGCGGCCCATAATTCCGGCATCTGTGCGAAAACCTGGCCGTCAGCCGCGGGCGCGCCGGTGATATTCGACCTCACGATCCGTGCGGTGTCGGGCAGACTGAGAATAAATCCTCCCACCGCCACGACGACGATCAGGCTACGGCGCGATGACGCCATCATCATCCCCGCCGCCGCGCCCGCGATCAGGATCATCGCGGCCGGTAACACCGCCCGCATGCCGAGATCGTTGTTATCGCCAAGGGTTCCGACCAAAAGCCACGACACCGCGAGGCTTGTGCCCGCCAACGCGAGGCAAACCGTAACCGTGGTCTTTTCCGGCCCCGCCGTGGCCCCGCGCAACATCGACGCGAGCGCAATCACGCCTGCGATATAGGCCGGAAATTCGATCGGCAACAGGATCAGCCAATAGGCCGGCCAATCGAGCAGGCGGCGCAGCATTGGCGGAAACACAGCGCCAAGCACTTCGAAATGATGGAACACGATGGGCCGGCCGCCGCTGCGCGCCGCAACCGCGGCGATTTGATCGCGAATGAACGGAGCGGTGAGCAAGACGGCAATCACAGCGGCCGCAGCCAGGCCGATTGCAAAGCGGACACGCCGGGTGGGTTCCATTCCAGCAAGCATGATCGGCGCCGCCACGGCTGCGGCGATCACAAACGTGATGCCGCCGACATAGGTCGAGCTTTTAAAGCCCGCGGCGACAACCAGCGCCAGCGTCGTGAGTGCCCCACAGCTCTGCCGCTCGGCGTATCGGACGATCAGCAGGAATGCCGCAACCACGCACGAAGCCGACATCAGGTGCTGCGGCGCCCACGCGGATTGGAATAGCCAGCCGGCGAAACCGGTAGGGGCTTCCAGAAATGGGTCGAGATCGTAGCTGCCGAACATCCAGCTCAGCGACACGCGCAACGAAGCGCCGGCGGCAAGAACGGCAACCGCAAGGGCTGCGCCGGAGCGCTTGCTGAGCCACACGGCAATGCTCATCATTAAAGTCAGGGAGGCAAACGCGGTGAACCACGTCAGCCCGATATCCGCTTCCCAGCCGCTGACATGCAGTGGCAGCGCCAGCTCCGCCGCGCTGAAGTGCCAGAGATAATAATAGGCGAGCTGGCCAGCGGCGGTGAATTCACCGAAGACCGGATTGACCGGCGGCAAGCCCTGCCGCGTCATTGCGTCGATGATCGCGATTTTCGAATGGTCGAAGATCGGCTCCGCCAGGTGCACGCCGCCTGCGGAAAACTTCGGCATGATCGCGATAGCCGGAGCGAGGGCGAGCAATGCCGCGGCGGCAAAGCTCGATAGCGGTATCGCCGGCGCCGCCACTGCGGCGTCCGCTGGCGCCGGGCGCCAGCGGAACACAGCGCCGCCGGCGATGAGGCAAAGCGCGGCGATGCCGACAACCGTCAGCGGGGAAAAGCCGATCAGACGCAGAACGGGCAGTGTCGCGGCACTGGCGACCGCCCAGCCGATGACCGGTGCCGCGCCGAGCGCAAGCGGGCGCGGCAGCAAATGACGGGTGACGGAAGCACCGACAAACATCCAGAACGCGGCCGCGAGCAACGCGCAAAGGACGGCATTGACTGGCGAAGCCATCGGAAACTAAGCCCCGAGTTTCTTGGATTCAATCGCACGCAACGGCTGTCGCGGCGGCAGCGATCCGGAAATTTCCGGAAGCTTACCGATCCGGGACCGTTCCGTCGTCGCCATTATTGACGACATTGTTCCGCTGGTCGACGGCCTGTCTTGCGTCGCAGACCGCCGCGGCACTTTAGACCGAAAACAGCGAGCTATTGGCGAAACTATCTTCGAAACTATCTTCGAAACTATCTTGGAGTTCGCATGTTTGAATGACATCGTTCCGCCATTCGGGAGGCCGGCATGAACAGATTTGCAGTGTCGATCATCGTCGGCGCGGCGTTCATCGGCGGTGCGAATACCGCCGATGCCGGCCCCTGCACGGCGCAAATCGCGGCGATCGAGCAGCAAATCAAGCAAACGCCGCCGGGTCCGACGAGCGGTCCCACCGCACCGCAAAGCGTCGATGCCCAGCTTCATCACGAACCGACACCCAGCGACGTTGCGCATGCCGAGCACGCCGCCAGCAAGGACGCCGATGCCGCGCTCGACCGCGCCCGGACGGCGGATGCCGCGGCCGACGCCGCCGGCTGCAACGCAGCCTTGAACGAGGCCAAGCGGCTCTACGAGATCGATCAATAAATGTCCGTCAATACGCTTCTTCGGTGTAGATCGGATCGACCGAGCCGCGCCATGGACCGTGGAATTTATCGAGCAATTCCTGCGCCGCCGTGGTGCCGCGCGCCAGCCGGTCCTCCAGCACTTCGAGGTAGCGCGTCTCGTCTTCGCCGCCGGCGTCGAAATGCCGGCGGCGCGCGAGCCCAGCCCGCGCCAATTTGAGCACTTCGGTCGCAATCTCAAACACGGTCCGGCCGCCCACCATCGCGGCAAGCCCTTGCTTGGGCACCGCGTCGCGAAGTTTTTGGCGTTGCTCGGGGCTCCACGCCTTGACGATATCCCACGCCGCGTCGAGCGAGACATCGTCATACAGAATGCCGACCCACAGGGCCGGCAGCGCCAGCAAGTTTGGCAATGAGCCGGAATCCGCGCCGCGCATTTCGAGATAGCGCTTGAGCCGCACTTCGGGAAAAATCGTGCTGATATGGTTCGCCCAATCGGAAATGGTGGCGCGGACACCCGGCATCGCCGGCAATTTCCCCGCCAAGAGATCGCGAAACGACTGCCCCGAAGCGTCGACATAATCGTCGCCGTGCTTGACGAAATACATCGGCACGTCGAGCGCGTAGTCGACCCAGCGTTCGAAGCCCATGCCGGGCTCGAATGCCCAAGGCAGCATGCCGGCGCGCGCATTGTCGGTGTCGCGCCAGATTTCCGAACGGAAAGACAGGTAACCGTTGGGCTTGCCTTCGGTGAATGGCGAATTGGCAAACAGCGCGGTCGCCACCGGCTGCAGCGCGATCGACACGCGCAGCTTCTTGACCATGTCGGCTTCGGACCAGAAGTCGAGATTGGTCTGCACCGTGCAGGTGCGATACATCATGTCGAGGCCGAGCGTGCCGACCTTCGGCATGTAGGCGGTCATGATCTTGTAGCGGCCTTTGGGCATTCTCGGCATCTCGGCTCGGGTCCAGCTCGGCGTCATGCCCATGCCGAGAAAACCGATGTGCAGCGGCTGCGCCACTTCGCGCACCTGCGCCAGGTGCGCCATCAGTTCGCTCGACGTCTGATGGACATTCTCGACTTGCGCGCCGGACAATTCGAATTGGCCACCGGGCTCGAGCGAGATCGCGCCGCCTCCGGTGACATCGAATAACCCGATGACATTGTCGCCTTCCATGATGGGTTGCCAGCCGAGCAGATGCTGCATCCCTTCGAGCAGCGCGCGAATACCGCGGCGGCCCTCGTAGGGCACCGGCCGGTGATTTTCGAGCGTGAAAGCGAACTTCTCGTGCTCGGTGCCGATGCGGAATTGCGATTTCGGTCTGACGCCGTGCGCAATCCAATCCACGAGCTCGTCGCGCCGTTCGATCGGCGTCAGGTCCACTTGATCACGCGCCATGCAGGGTTCCGGAAAAAATCGGCCGCGGCCTTATATTAAGGTGCGCGGCACAGAGCTAATGTAACCGTTATATGGGTTATGCGACGGCCTTGCGCTTCTCGGGCGGAAAGCGGCGGTAGAACGTCTCGCCCTTTTTTGCCATGTCGAGCAGGAGCTTGGATGGCTTGAACCGGTCACCGCAGGTCTTGGCGAATGCATTGCACAAATTGACAAAGGCTTTTACGCCCATGCCATCGATGTAGGAAATTGTGCCGCCGGTGAACGGCGCGAAGCCGAAGCCGAGGATCGAGCCGACATCGGCTTCCCGCACGTCGGTGACGATTCCTCCTCGATGCAGCGGGCGGATTCCAGGGCCTGGATCGCAAGGAGCCGCCGCCCCAAACCCGCCACGTCGACGGTGTCGGGGTCGAGCTTGTTCGGCTGCAGGTCGGCGAGGCCCATCCACAATCGCTTCGGCCCGTTTTGCGGATAGTCGTAAAAGCCTTTGCCGTTTTTGCGGCCGTAACGTCCGCGCTTTTCCACCATCTCTTCGAGCAGCGCCTTTTGCCTTAAGTCGATCATCTGCGGGCCGAGGTCGGTTTCGGTCGCTTTCAATATCTTCCAGGCCAGATCGATGGCCACCTCGTCGTTGAGCGCCAGCGGTCCGACCGGCATGCCGGCCATACGGCCGACATTCTCGATCATCGCCGCCGGCACGCCTTCCATCAGCATCAAATGGCCTTCACGGAGATAGGTGCCGACGACCCGCGACGTATAGAAGCCGCGTGAATCGTTGACGACGATCGGCGTCTTGCGGATCGCACGCGCAAAGTCGAGCGCCATCGCGAGCGCGGCATCGCCGGTCTCTTTGCCCATGATGATCTCGACCAGCATCATGCGCTCGACCGGCGAGAAAAAGTGGATGCCGACGAAGCGGGGGCGGTCCTTAAAAGCGGCGGCCAGCGGGGTAATCGGCAGCGTCGAGGTGTTGGAGCCGAAAATCGCCTGGTCGCCGATCACGTTCTGCGCGCGCGAAATCACCTCTTCCTTGATCTTGCGGTCCTCGAACACGGCCTCGATTACGAGATCACAACCCTTGAGCGCGACATAATCGGCCGTCGGCTTGATGCGCGCGAGCACCGCATCGCGCTCGGCGGCCGTGGCGCGGCCGCGATTGACCTGGTCGGTCATCAGCTTTTGCGAATGCGCCTTGCCGGTCTCGGCGGTTTCCGGGTCGCGATCGAGGAGCACCACTTCGATACCGGCGAGCGCGCTGACATAGGCGATGCCGGCGCCCATGAATCCGGCGCCAATCACGCCGATCTTTTTGACCGGCCTGGCCGCGACGCCGGCCGGCCGGCGCGCGCCCTTGTTGAGATCCTGCATCGACACGAACAGCGAGCGGATCATCGCCGCTGCTTCCGGCGAGCGCAGAATGTGGGCGAACCAGCGCGACTCGAGGCGGAGCGCCTGATCCATGGGCAGCTGCAAGCCCTCGTAGACCACCTGCATGATGGCGCGTGCGGCGGGGTAATTGTCGTAGGTTTCGCGCCGATAAACGGCGTTCGCCGAAGAGAACACCATCATGCCGGCTTTGGCGTAGACCGGTCCGCCCGGCAATTTGAATTTATCCATATCCCACGGCGCCTTGGCCGTGCCGCTCGACTTGATCCAGTCCTTTGCCGCTTTGATGAGATCGCCGGGCAGCACGACGTCATCGACAAGCTTCATCGCCTTGGCGCGATCGAGCTGTATCTGGTCGCCCTTGAGCAGGAATTGCAGCGCGTCGGACGGCGGCAGCATCCGCGCGATCCGCTGCGTGCCGCCGGCGCCCGGGAACAGACCAATCTTGATTTCCGGCAGTCCGAGCCGCGTCCGGCTGTTGTCGGCGGCGATGCGGTGATGGCAAGCCAGCGTCAGCTCGAAGCCGCCGCCAACCGCGGTGCCGTTGATCGCCGCCACCCACGGCTTGCCGCAGGTTTCGATGCGGCGACACAGCAGCGACCACTTGCGGCTCTCGTCGAACAGCCGCGCATTCGCGGCCTCTTCGCCCTGCGACGCCACAAGCTCCGTGAAAGTGCGGCTCAGCATCTCCAGCATGGCGAGATCGGCGCCGGCGCAAAACGCGTCTTTGCCCGAAGTGATGACCACGCCCTTGACGGCGCCATCGGTCGCCAGCTCCTCGACGATCGCCGAGAGTTCGGTCGTCACCGTCGCATCGATGACGTTCATGGTGCGCGACGGCGCATTCCAAGTGATCAGCGCAATACCGTCACCGTCGATGTCGAGGGTGAAGTTGGTATAGGTCGTCTTGCTGTCAGTCATACGGATCGCCGTTCTTGCGGGTGTAGCGCGCGCCATTGCCGTCGCGGATCATCACCAAGTCGACGTCGGGATATTCGGCGCGCTCATACTTCGAGCGCGTGCCGATTTCGAGATAGCCCGCGTCGCGATTGGTTTTGTTGATGAGATGATGCCCGTTCGGCGTGTCGGCCTTGAAGCCCGCGGCGTCGCCGGGCTTGAGCACGATCTCGCCGCCGTCTTCGATCAGCACGACCTCGCCTTCGAGGATAAAGACTAGCTCATCTTCATTCTTGTGCCAGTGCCGCTGCGCCGACGCTGCGCCGGGCTTAAGCGTCGTCAGGTTGACGCCGAACTGGTCGAGGCCCGCGGCATTGCCCAGCCGCTTGCGTTCGCGGCCGACGACCACGCGGTCGAGCGGCGGCGGGTAGCCGGTGCGGGTATCCGTCGGAAGCTTGGCGATGTCGATCTTCGGCATCGACTCACACTCGCTCGATGATCGTGGCGGTGCCCATGCCCGCGCCGATGCAAAGCGTGACCAGCCCGGTCGCAAGATTGCGGCGTTCGAGTTCGTCGACCAGCGTGCCGAGCAGCATCGCGCCGGTGGCACCGAGCGGATGGCCCAAGGCGATGGCGCCGCCGTTGACGTTGACCTTGGCGGCATCGAGATCAAACGCTTGCAGAAAGCGCAACACCACCGACGCAAAGGCTTCGTTCACTTCGAACAAATCGATATCGCCGAGCGTCATGCCGGCCCTTTTCAATGCTTTCTTGGTGACATCGATCGGACCGGTCAGCATCAACGCCGGATCGGACCCGATATTGGCGAAGGCGCGCACCCGCGCGCGGGCTTTCAGACCGGCTTTCCGGCCGGCTGCCTCGTTGCCGACGAGCACCGCGGCGGCACCGTCGACGATCCCGGAAGAATTGCCGGCGTGATGGACGTGATTGACGAATTCCACGTCGGGATGCGCTTGAATGGCGACGGCATCGAAACCGCCCAGTTCACCCATCTGCACGAACGACGGTTGCAACGAGGCGAGCGACTGCATGGTCGTGCTCGGACGCATATGCTCGTCCTTGGCCAGGATGGTCAGGCCGTTGACATCCTTGACCGCCATCACCGATCGGTTGAAACGGCCGTCATCCCACGCCGCCGCCGCGCGTTTTTGGCTTTCGACCGCATAGGCGTCGACATCGTCGCGCGAAAATCCGTATTTGGTCGCGATCAGGTCGGCGGAAATACCCTGCGGCAGGAAATAATGGGGAACCGCGATCGCAGGATCGACGGCCCAGGCGCCGCCGGCCGCGCCGATGCCGACGCGGCTCATGGATTCAACGCCGCCGCCGATCGCCATCTCCTGTTGGCCGGACATGATTTGCGCGGCGGCGAAGTTCACCGCGTCGAGACCGGAAGCGCAGAAGCGATTGATCTGCACGCCGGGCACGCTGTTGCCGTAGCCGGCAACGAGCGCCGCGGTACGCGCGATATCGGCCGCAGCTTCGCCGACCGGATCGACGACGCCCATAACCACATCGTCGACCAGACCGGGGTCGAGATTATTGCGGCTTTTAACAGCGCCGAGCGCCTGACTCGCCAGATTGAGCGCGGTCACCTCATGCAGCGAGCCGTCGGCCTTGCCGCGGCCGCGGGGCGTGCGCACGTGATCGTAAATGAAGGCATCGGGCATGAAAGCCTCTCCCTCGCTCGTCATTTCCGCGAAAGCGGGACTCCATAATCACAGTCCCCGGCAAATTGCACGACCGGACCGCGGCCAGCCAGCGGCAGGCCCGGTCAAGGCCCCTGAATTAGCCGATTCATGACAGCACAATGCTGGCGATTGGAAACCCGTTGCGCACCCCCGCGCAGGCCCCCGGGAAGGCGGGAATAATCGCCCAGCATCGCTATTAACGGCTTGTTTACAGTAATCCTGAAAAGTCCGTCCTGGGGACAGAAGACCGCCCTCCGCTTCGTCTGCTTAGCGAACCAGCTCGAGGCGGGGCCAAATTCTCGTTCCTCCGGAAGTGACTTGGGCGCGCAATGAAATCTGGCGGTCCGTGGAATCTCAGAGGCCTCCGCCCAGCAACCCGCGACGCCGCCCGCGCGGCCGCGCGCCGGTCCGGCATGTCGGTTGGTGAATGGCTCAACAGCGTCATTGCGCAGGGCGACGAGGATCACGACGAACCGATGCGGTCCGCAGAATACGATGATGACGACGACTGGCGGGACGAGCCGCGGCGCGAATCTCAACCGCAATACCGCCGCGGGCCCGGCGACCGCCGTCCGCGGCGGGAACGCGAACGCGACTATGAGCGCGAGATGGCGCCTAAGCGCGACGGCGCGCTTGCCCGCGAGGAATTTGGCGAGGTCCATGCCCGCCTCGATAGATTGACGCATCAGCTCGAACGCTTGGCGCGAGCCGACGCGCCGCAGTTGACCGGCTCTCCGGCACGGCCGCCGCGCCGGCCCTCGCCGCCAATCGCCCGGCCGCAGCCCGGCTTTCATGCCCCGGCCAGTGGCGGGGCAACCACGATCGACGACGCCGTCGCTGAGATCGCCGAACGCCAGCGCGCCTTGAATGGCGAATTGGCCACGGCGCCGCCAGCGCCACCAACCTATTCGCGCAGTGATCCCGAGCCGTACGAACCCGCTATCGATATTACCAACCTGGAGGAGCAACTGCGTCACATCACGACGCGGATCGAATTGCTGCGGCCGACCAACGACCTCGAAAGGGTTATTTCGTCATTTCGCAAAGACCTCACGGAGATTCAGCGCCAGATCACCGATGCGCTGCCGCGCCGCGCCGTGGAGTCACTCGAATTCGAAATCCAGGCATTGGCAAAACGCCTCGATCATTCTCGCCAATCCGGCGCCGATTTGGGGCAGCTCGCCGGGCTCGAACGCGGACTAGGCGAGGTCCGCGACGCCTTGCACAATTTGACGCCCGCCGAGAATCTGGTCGGATTCAACGACGCGGTAAAATCCCTGGCGCAAAAAGTCGATCTGATCATCGCTAAGGAAGATCCGGCCGCGCTGCAACAGCTCGAGACGGCGATTGACACCTTGCGTGGCATCGTCTCGCATGTCGCGTCCAACGACACATTGACCAAAGTGGCCGAGGACGTGCGGTCTTTGGCGGCGAAGGTCGACGAACTCGCCAATAGCGCGGCGAGCGGACATGCCGTTTCGGCGCTCGAAAGCCGCCTCGACACGCTTGCCAATGCGCTCCAGGCCTCGACCGAGGCCGGCCAAGCGGTGCCCCGCGATTTGGAGAAGCTCCTTTCCGGCCTGATCGAAAAGCTCGAATGGGTGCAGCTCACGCACACCGATCATGCGGCGCTCGGCCATCTTGAGGATCGCATCGCCCAATTGATCAAGCGGCTCGACACGTCCGATGCGCGGCTCGGCAATCTCGAAGCGGTCGAGCGCGGGCTCGCCGATCTGCTGGTCCATCTCGACAAGATACCTGGCGGCAACGGCACCGCCGAACCGGGATTGAAGATCAAATTCGGATCGGACGCGATCGCGCGCGAGGTCGCCGAAATCAAGCGTAGTGAGGCGCGCACCCTGGATTCGCTCGAGGCCGTCCACGGCGCCGTCGAACACGTCGTCGATCGTCTGGCGATAATCGAAAACGACATCCATGAGGTGGCTCGGCCGGCGCCCAGAGCGCAATCGCTGGCCGCACCGGAAGCGGCATCCGTTCCCGAAGCGGCATTCGTGCACGACGCGGCGCCGATCGCTGCCGGCAGCGCTCCAGCTTCGTCGTTTGCCGAGTTTGCCGCCCGTCGCACCGGGCCGCCGCGAAAGCCGATCGATCCGAACCTGCCGCCCGATCATCCGCTGGAGCCCGGCTCCGCCGCGGGTCCGCGGGCGATGCCGTCGGCGGCCGACCGGATTGCTGCATCCGAAGCCGCGGTCAGCCATGCCAAGCCTCCGGTCGCTAGCCAACAGAGCGAAAAGGCGAATTTTATCGCAGCCGCACGGCGCGCCGCACAGGCCGCCGCCGGGGCGGCGCCCGAGCGCAAAGCGAGAGCCGAAGCCGCCGCGATAGACGACTTGCCGGTCGAGAAATCGTCGCACCTGCGCAAACTTTTGGTCGCTGGAGGAGCCGTGGTTATCGCGATCGGCTGCCTGCACATCGCCATGCACATGTTCCAGGACAATGGCTCCGCCGAGGGGCCGCCCTCCCAGCAACAATTGGAGCAGAGGTTGCCGCCCAGCGTCCTGCCAGACGCGGATCAACCGAAAACGCCGCCACACGCGGGCCCCCTGATCCTGCCGGTCCCCGATGCAACGCCGAATGCGACGCCCGGCCCGGCACCAAGCACGCCACCGGGCGCTGCGCCACAAACCGCGCCAAGAGGAAATTCCGGCGCCAAACCGCCGCCTGCTCCCGGGCGTCAATCCGCCTTGCCCGATGCCCCCGACATTACCGGCTCGCTGCCGCAGCCCTTGCCGCTACAACCGCAGACACCGGTGAGCGCGATCCCCGTTCAAGCGCCAACGCCCGCGCTAGCCGTTGAAAAGCTGCCGGCCACGATCGGCGGTCCCGCGCTCCGCGCGGCGGCGATGGCGGGAGACGCGGCAGCCGAATTCGAGGTCGCGACGCGCTTCGCCGAGGGCCGCGGCGTTCCGCCGAGCAATGAACAAGCGATGCATTGGCTCGACCGCGCCGCCAAGCAAGGACTGGCCCTGGCGCAGTTCCGCCTGGGCGGGCTTTATGAAAAGGGCGTCGGAGTGAAGAAGGACCTGCCACTGGCGCGCGATTTCTATATGGCCGCGGCGAACAAAGGCAACGGCAAGGCCATGCACAATCTCGCGGTGCTCTATGCCGAGGGCATCAACAGCCCGGCCGATTACCGCAGCGCCGCGCATTGGTTCCACAAAGCCGCCGATTACGGCATCACCGACAGCCAATACAATCTCGCGATCCTCTACGCCCGCGGCGTCGGCGTGGAACAGAACTACGCGGAATCGTACAAGTGGTTTGCGCTGGCGGCCAATCAGGGCGACGCGGACGCCGGCAAAAAGCGCGACGAAATCGCCGCGCGTCTCGATCCGCAATCGCTCGCCGCCGCGCAGGCCGCGGTGCAAAACTGGTCCGCACAGCCGCAGCCGCAAGACGCCATCGTCGTCAAGACCCCGCCGGGCGGCTGGGATTCATCCGGGCAAGCCGCGAAGGTAAAGCCGCACCAGGTCAGCAGCGACAAAGTTGCCGCGCCCGAAATCAAGCCCAACTAGAGCCCGGTTTTGATGAATCAAAATCAGGCTCCGGCATTTTGCTGAGCATGATCTTTTCCGAAAACCGGCGTCCACTTTTCGGGATCATGCTCTAACTGTCAATCCGCAAGGCAGCGTGCGGCGGGGACGGCGTAGAGCCGTCCCTCGCCCAGCATGTGCGCGGTAAACGACAGCGCGCCGAACAATGACACGATGGCGCGGTTGCGCACATTGAGTCCGCCCGCATAGGCGCCGAAGGCCGGCATGACGAGCCGCCTGCCGTCACTCGCAAAGCAGCGCCGGCTCACGGCGCGCCCGCGCCGCGACACCCGCGCCAGCGGATGCAGATGACCGGCGATTTCGCCGTCATTCGATCTCGCCGAAGGCTCGTGGCGCAATGTCAGCGCGCCGAGCGCCAAGATGCCGGCGAAACGGCCGCCGATATTCTCCGCCGGATCGGGATCGTGATTGCCGGCGATCCACAGCCAATCGCGTCCGCGCTGCAGCGCAGTGAGCGCCGCGCGGCTGATCTCGGCCATGCGCGAGGGGCCGCCGCCGTCATGAAAACTATCGCCCAGTGCGACCACCAGTTGCGGCTGGTAGCGCTCAACGAGCCGTGCCAGCCGAGCCAATGTCGTTGCGCTGTCGTAAGGCGGCAACAGCACGCCGCGCGCAGCGAAGGCCGAACCTTTTTCGAGATGCAGATCGGCAACGACGAGCAGCCTTTGGTCCGGCCAATAAAGCGCCCCCGCCGGATCGGCGACCAGCGTGACGCCGGCGAGGGTAATGACGTTATCCGCTCGTCCCGGCGAAAGCGGGGACGCAGGACCTGGATTCCCGCTTTCGCCGGGACGAGCGGGAAAAGCGCCGCTTCTCACTCCATGGCCTCCTTCACCAATTCGGCCTCGGTTTCGGCAAGCAGCGCATCAGCCGCCTCGCCATAGACCGCCTCGCGCCCGATCTCCAACATCACCGGAACCGCAAGCGGCGAAACGTGGTCCAGCGCCTTATGGACAATTCGGCCCCTGATGCGCGAGAGCATTTCGCCGAGCCGGCGCACGTCGAGAAGACCGGATGCGGCATCGGCCCGCGCGGCGCGCAGCAGCATGTGATCAGGCTGGTGACTGCGCAGCACATCGTAGACGAGGTCGGTGGAGATCGTGACCTGGCGGCGCGACTTTTCCTGACCTGGAAAGCGCCGCTCGATCAGGCCCGCGATAATCGCGCAACTACGAAAGGTGCGCTTCATCAGCGCCAATTCGGCGAGCCAGGCTTCGAGGTCGTCACCGAGCATGTCCTGATCGAATAAAGCGGCGAGCGAAACATCGCCATTGGCGATACGCGCCGCGACATCGCCGAGGCCCCACACCGCCAGCGCATATTCATTGGCGACAAACCCGAGCGGCTTTAAGCGCGCGCGCTCGAGGCGGCGCGTCAGCAGCATGCCGAGCGTTTGGTGCGCAAGCCGGCCTTCGAACGGATAACAGACGAGATATTGCTTATTGGCGCGCGGGAAGGTCTCGACCAAAAGCTCGTGGCGGCACGGCAGCTGCGAGCGCCATTGTTGGATTTCAAGCCATTCGCAGACTTGCGTCGGTAGCTGGCGCCACGCGCGCGGATCGGAAATGATGCCGCGCACGCGATCGGCGAGATAGGTCGAGAGCGGAAATTTGCCGCCCTCGTAGGCCGGCACTTTCGGATCCTCCGACGCCGAGCGCGACACGTAGACTTCGTCCTCGACCAAAGCTTCGTATTGCAAAATCTCCCCGGCAAATACGAAAGTGTCGCCCGGCACCATGGTCTCGACGAAATATTCCTCGACCTGGCCGAGCAGCCGGCCGCCGCGCGGAATGATTTTCGAGGCGCGCGAGCGCACCAGCCGCACCTTCAGCATATCGGCTTCGACGATGGTGCCGACATTGAGCCGATAGCGCTGCGCCACATTGGGATGCGTGATGCGCCAGTAACCGTCTTTGCCCTGGCGAATGCGGGCGAAGCGATCGTAGGCCTTGAGCGCATAGCCGCCGGTTGCGACGAAATCGACCACGGAGTCGAAATCCGCACGCGTCAGCGCGCCGTAGGGCGCGGCGCCCGTCACCTCGGCGTAAAGCTCATCGCTCAAGAACGGCGCGCCGCAGGCGCACCCGAGGACGTGCTGGGCGAGCACGTCGAGCGCACCGACGCGCAGGGCCGGCGTGTCCTGCGCATTCGCGGCGATGGCATCCAGCGCGGCGCGGCATTCCAGCACTTCGAAACGATTGGCCGGGATCAGCACGCCCTTTGACGGCTCGTCCATGCGGTGATTGGCGCGGCCGATCCGCTGCAACAGCCGCGATGCGCCCTTCGGCGCGCCGACATTGACGACAAGATCGACATCGCCCCAGTCGACGCCGAGATCGAGCGAGGAGGTGCAGACGACGGCGCGCAGCCGGCCACTCGTCATCGCCGCCTCGACCTTGCGGCGCTGCGCCACGTCGAGCGAGCCGTGATGCAGCGCGATGGCAAGATTGTCGTCGTTCATGTCCCAGAGATCGCGAAAGATGCTTTCGGCCTGGCTGCGCGTGTTGACGAACACCAATGTGGTGCGGTGCGCCTTGATGAGCTGGTAGAGCTCGCCAAGCGCATAGCGCGCGGAATGGCCGGCCCACGGCAGCCGCTCACTGGTATCGAGCATGGCGACGTTCGGCGCCGCGCCGCCATCCGCGACGATCAGGTCGGCGAGCACCTCATTGTCGCGCTGCGGCACCATGAAACGGCAGAGCTCGAGCGGCTCGGCCACGGTGGCCGAGAGGCCGATGCTCGTCAGTTGCGGCGCGATACGAAACAGCCGCGCCAGGCCAAGCGAGAGCAAATCGCCACGTTTCGATGTGACCAGCGCATGCAGCTCATCGAGAATGACGCGGCGGAGCGAGCCGAACAAAAACGGCGCGTCCGCGGAGGCTAATAGTAGTGCCAGCTGTTCCGGCGTCGTCAGCAGGATATCCGGCGGGTCACGGCGCTGGCGTTGGCGCTTTGCGGCCGGCGTGTCGCCGGTCCGCGTCTCGATGCGGATGGGCAGCTGCATTTCGGCAATCGGCGCTTCCAGATTGCGCGCGATATCGACGGCAAGCGCCTTCAGCGGCGAGATGTAGAGTGTATGCAGCCCGCCCTCGCGGCGCACGTCACGGCCGAGGGAGATGAGCTTCTTTCCTCTCCCGCTTGCCGGCGAGGACGGCGAGCCGCCACTCAACTCCACCAAGCTCGGCAGGAAGCCGGCGAGCGTCTTGCCGCCGCCGGTCGGCGCGATCAGCAGCACCGAGCGGCCGGCTTGTGCCTTGGCCAAAAGCGCCAATTGGTGCGCGCGCGGTGCCCAGCCGCGGCTGGCGAACCAGCGCGTGAAGGTTTCCGGAAGCGGCGCGGTCTGTACATTATCGAGCAAAGTCACACCTACACGATGGACAGCAAAATCAGGACGATGCCCAGCACGGAAAAGTTCCAGACAATGGTGCGCAGCACCGGGACGCCGAAGGCATAGAGCGGCAGATAAACCAGGCGGGAGCAGAAGTAGATCAGACTGCCCGCAGCCATCATTCCCGGGTGCCCGCCTACGGTATGAGCCAACATCACGGTGGCAGCGAAGAACGTGAAGGTTTCGAGGTAATTGCGCATGGCGCGGTCGAGCCGCGCCGGAATGCCGGCAAGCGGCTCGACTGCAGTATCGCGCGCACTCGTCGCCCAGCTATAGCCGCGCTGCAGGCTCGCCGCGTGGCCGCTCAGCAGCACGTGCGTCAGGCCGAGCGCGATGCTGAGCGCAAGCATGATCAATTCCGTCGTCATGTTTCTTCGGTGATCTACCGCTCCCGATGAGAGAATCAGCCGCCTCCCGGCGCCGAGGATGCCACGATTGCCAGCCCCGCGACTGGCTCTCCCTTTTCGCTGCGGATGGCGGCCTCGGTCAGCCGAAGCGGCGCCAGTCCAGCGTTTGCGAGCACGTCACGGATGCAACCTTCGCCGTAGGCGTACCGTAGTGTCGGCAACAGCTTTGCGCCGTCGCCGGAATGGGTCTCGACAGTGAAGGCCAACAAGCCGTTCGGCGCGAGAACCCCTGCGACGGCGGAAACGATCGGCTTAAGATCGTTGACGTAAACAAAAACGTCGGCAGCGAGGACGAGATCGTACCGCGCGCCATCCGCGACTTCCTTGGCCAGAAAATCCCCAAGCTCGGCTGTGACGAGACGATCGTATAACGCTTTGGTGGTCGCCTGTGCGATCATCGCCGGCGAAAGATCGACGCCAATCATCCGCTCGACAAAGGGCCGCAATGCCGCGCCGCCGAGACCGGTGCCGCAGCCGAGATCGAGCATGGAATGAAAGAGCATAACGCGCCCGGCGGAACGCATCGCTTCTTCGATTGCGCCCAATAAGATCGCCGGACCGCGATAAGCGAGGCGCTCGGTGAGGGCCGCGTCATAGCGCGCGGCATATTGGTCGAACAGCCGGCGGACGTAAGCTTCCGTCATGGCGGGATTTGCTGTGCCGACGCCGAGGCGAGCGAGCTGCAACCGGGCCCCGTGATAATCCTCCGGGTCGGCATCTCGCGCCCGCTCGAATGCGGCAACGGCGCCGTCGCGCTGGCCGAGCCGGTCGCGGACGGCGCCGAGCGCAAACCAGGCCGTGGCGAATTTGGGTGCGAGCGCGACCGTCTGCGCCAGGACATCGGCGGCTGCCGTAAAATCGCCGCGCGCCGCCTGGTCGAGCGCCCATTTGTAGCGCCGGTCGGCGATGAGATCGCCGGAAGAGACGAAGAGTGGGCCGGTATCGGTCATCGGAGGTCATTCCGGGGCGCGCGGAGCGCGAGCCCGGAATCCATAACCACGGACAGAGAAAATATTGCAAGGACAGGGGTTATGGATTCCGGACAGCCGCTTCGCGGCTTCCGGAATGACGATCGGAGTTTATCTATCCCTCATGCGTCCTGAAGACATCCTGGTGCCGACGCCGGCCGGCGTGTGCTGCAAGCGCGGCGGGTTCCATATCGATCCGACGCGCCCGGTCGAGCGGGCCCTGATCACGCACGCCCATTCCGACCACGCCCGCGCCGGCCACGGCGCGGTGCTGGCAACGCGGGAGACTCTCGATCTCATGCGGCTGCGCTACGGCGAGAATTTTGCCGGCACGACCCAAGAGATCGGGTATGGCGAGAGCCTGACGCTTGACGGCGCCAAGGTCAGCTTCCATCCGGCCGGCCATGTGCTCGGCTCGGCGCAGATCGCCGTCGCAGCCAACGGGCTTCGCGTCGTTGCCTCCGGTGACTACAAAAACGTCGCCGATCCGACCTGCGCGCCGTTCGAACTCATCCCGTGCGATGTCTTCATCACCGAGGCGACCTTCGCCTTGCCGGTGTTCCGCCACGGCGATCCCGGCGCTGAAATCGCAAAACTGCTGCATTCGGTCGCCTTGTTTCCGGAGCGCGCGCATCTTGTCGGTGCCTACTCGCTCGGCAAAGCGCAACGCGTGATCGCGCTCATTCGCAAGGCCGGTTACGCCGCGCCGATCCATCTGCATGGCGCGATGGAGAAAATCACGAACTATTACGTCGACCGCGGCATCGCGCTTGGCGAGCTGCGGCTGGTGCGCGGCGCGACCAAGCAAAATCTCGCCGGCACGATCACGCTGTGCCCGCCTTCGGCTTTGAGCGACCTTTGGACCCGCCGCTTTCCCGATCCGCTTGCGGCGTTTGCGTCGGGCTGGATGCGGGTGCGCGCCCGCGCGCGCCAGCAGGGCGTGGCGCTGCCGCTTGTTATCTCCGACCACGCCGATTGGGACGGTCTCACCGCCACCATCGCCGCCACCGGTGCCGGCGAAGTCTGGGTCACGCACGGCCAGGAGGACGCGCTGGTGCACTGGTGCACGAGCCGCGGCCTGAAGGCGCGGCCGCTCGATATCGTCGGCTATGGCGAGGAGGACGAGGATGCAGGCGGGACAGAGCCATGAACCGCTTCGCCGAACTGCTTGACCGCCTCGCTTATGAGCCGGCGCGCAACAATAAGCTGCGGCTGATAACCGACTATTTCCGCTCGACGCCCGATCCCGAGCGCGGCTGGGCGCTCGCGGCGCTGACCGGCGCGCTGAGCTTCCCGCATGCCAAGGCCGGGCTTATCCGCAGCCTGATCGCCGAGCGCACCGATCCGGTGCTGTTCGAACTGTCCTACGATTATGTCGGCGATCTGTCCGAGACTGTCGCGCTGATGTGGCCCGCTTCTTCATCCCCCGCCAGCGGTGGAGGAGAGATCAGTCTCACCGCAGTCATCGAAACGCTCGCCACGCTCGGCAAGGCGCAATTGCCGCAGCAGCTCGCGCGCTGGCTCGATGCGCTCGATGAGACCGGGCGCTGGGCGCTGATCAAGCTCGTTACCGGCGGATTGCGCATCGGCGTATCGGCACGGCTCGCCAAAGCCGCGGTCGGCGCGCTCGGCGAAAAGGACGCTCACGACATCGAGCTGATCTGGCCAGGCCTCGCGCCGCCCTATCGCGAACTGTTCGCATGGCTTGAGGGCAAAGGCGAAAAGCCGGTGAATTCCGACCCCGCGCCGTTTCGGCCGCCGATGTTGGCGCATGCACTCGATGAACCCGACCTTGCCGGTCTCGACCCGGCCGAATTCATGGCGGAATGGAAATGGGACGGCATTCGCGTGCAGGCCGTCGCCGCGCGGCAGGGCGATAAGGCCGTCGCGCGGCTTTATTCACGCACCGGCGAGGACATTTCGAAGAGTTTCCCCGATCTTCTTGACAACTTGCGCCTGTCCGGCGCCATCGACGGCGAACTCCTGGTCATGCGCGATCGTCACGTGCAAACGTTCAACGTGCTGCAACAGCGGCTCAATCGCAAAACTGTGACGCCAAAACTCATCGCCGAATTTCCGGCGCATCTGCGCGCCTACGATCTGCTCGCCGACGGCGGCGAGGATTTGCGGGAGCGGCCCTTTGCCGAGCGCCGGGCGCGGCTTGAGGATTTTGTCGGCCGGCTCAATGACGAGCGCGTCGATCTTTCGCCGCTGGTGGCCTTCACGACATGGCAGGAACTCGCCGCCGCGCGAAACAACCCGGCGGCGGCGGGCGCGGGTGCCGACGCGGCGGCGGTCGAGGGCGTCATGCTCAAGCGCCGCGATGCGCTCTATTTGCCCGGCCGGCCGAAAGGCCCGTGGTGGAAGTGGAAGCGCGACCCGTTCATCATCGACGCGGTGCTGATGTATGCCCAGCGCGGCCACGGCAAGCGCTCATCGTATTATTCCGACTATACGTTCGGCGTCTGGACGAACGGCGAAGCGGGGGAAGAGCTAGTACCCGTTGGGAAAGCCTATTTCGGCTTCACCGACGAGGAGCTATTGCAGATCGACCGTTTCGTCCGCCGCAATACGGTCGACCGGTTCGGGCCGGTGCGCGAGGTGGTGCATGAACCGAGGCAAGGCCTGGTGCTCGAAGTGGCATTCGAGGGATTGCAGCGCTCGACCCGGCACAAATCCGGGCTGGCGATGCGGTTTCCACGCATCAGCCGGCTGCGCTGGGACAAGCCGCCGGGGGAGGCCGACCGCCTGGAACGCCTGGAAACCATGATCGGGCGCATCGAGCAGGGACATGTCCAGCCGGGCGCCGAAGGGCAGAGGCCGTGAACGGGCAGGTGTCGTGAAGAAATCTTCCGCGCGATCGTCGCCTGCCGCAAAACTCCGGGCTGGCCATCGGCGCGATGTCGCGGCGCTGGTTGCGCTGGAACGGGCGGTATTCAATACGGATATTCTGTCGCGGCGGAGCTTTCGCCGCTTTATCGCCGGACGGAGCGCCACCCTGATGGTCGCGGAGGCGGGCGGCGCGCTGGCGGGCTACGTCCTGGTGCTCTATCCACCGCGCTCGAAGCGCGCCCGGCTTTATTCGATCGCGGTGGCCCCGCATATCGGCCGCCGCGGCGTGGGTCCGCTGCTCCTTGCCGCCGCGGAACGCGCCGCCAGGCGCCGCGGCCGGCGGGCGATGCGGCTCGAAGTCCACGAGCACAATAGCCGCGCCATCGCCCGCTACGAAAAATCGGGCTACCGGCTGTTTGGCCGGCATCGCAGGTATTATGACGACCGCGGCGACGCGCTCCGATTCGAAAAGGCGCTCGGCCCACAACCCCGGGGGTGGTCGTGAGGCCAACGGCCGGCCTTGTTCCGATCCGCAAATCGGCTTTCACGGTGGACATCGCGCGCGGCCCAGTCGCCAAGCGTTTTGATTCCGGCTAAGACGAATCGGTGCCGTACCTGATTCCGAGCGCATGATCGGCCCCGGCTTACATCCTGGTTTCGACCGCAGAGGAACCCGCCCATGACCGGCTGGGTCATCCTTGTTGACCAGCCACGCGATCTGCCGAACGCCGAGACCCCTCACAAGGTCATCAGCACCAGCGAGTATCTGGCGCGGCCTCGCTTGTTCGACATGGGCCGGCCGAAGCTGGTCAATCTGGCGCGCTCCTATGCCTACCAGTCGAAGGGCTATTACGCCTCGCTGCTGGCCGAGGCCCGCGGTCACCGTGTGGTGCCGACGGTCGAGACCATGCTGGAACTGCGCGAGCAGAAGCTGTACGAGCACGCGCTGCCGGAACTCGAGGAAGAACTCAATCGCTGCGCCCGCCGGGCCGATTTCCAACCCGATGGCGAACTCAAGCTCTTGGTTTGTTTCGGCATCGCGCGCGACGAGCGCTTCGAGCCGTTCGGCCGGCTGCTGTTCGATTGGTTCCGCTGTCCCGCGCTCGAAGTCATCGTCGAACCGGGCACCCGGCTCTCGATCGACCGTATCCGCCCGCGCAATATCACCCGGCTCGCCAACGGCGAAGCCGAGTTTTTCCGCGAATCGCTGCACAACCACACCAAGCGGGAGTGGCGCGACCCCAAGGCGCGCTCGGTCGCCAAGTACGATCTCGCCGTGCTGTACGATCCGAACGAGAACGAGAAGACCGCGCCCTCTTCCTCGGCCTCGATCAAGCATTTCATGCGCATCGCCGAGAAAATGTCGGTCGATGTCGAACCGATCACCAAGCGCCAGCTTGCCGAGCTTGCCGAGTTCGATGGCCTGTTCATCCGCGAAACCACGTCGATCGACAATCACACCTACCGCTTCGCCCGGCGGGCTTGGCAGGAAGGCATGCCGGTCATCGACGATCCGATCTCGATGATCCGCTGCACCAACAAAGTCTTCCTCATGGAGCTGTTGCAGCAGAACCAGGTGCCGACGCCGCCGACCATCATCGTCGGCGAGGATACCGACTTCACCAAGGTGATCGACGAGCTGGGCTTGCCGCTGGTGGTGAAAATCCCGGACGGCTCATTCTCCCGCGGCGTGCACAAGATCCAGTCGCCGGCCGAATTCAAGCGCATTTGCGACGAACTGTTCGAAGAGACCGACCTGCTGTTGGCGCAAAAATTTCTGCCGACCGATTTCGACTGGCGCGTCGGCGTGCTGGCGGGTGAGCCGCTCTTCGTATGCCAGTACCGCATGGCGCGCGGGCATTGGCAGGTGGTGAAATACCGGCCGGACGGCTCTTCTCACGAGGGCGGCTTCCGCGCTTTCGACTTGGATCAGGCGCCGGCCGACGTGATCGATATCGCGGTCCGTGCCGCACGGCCGATCGGCGACGGTTTCTACGGGGTCGACCTCAAGCAGACCGACAAAGGCATCGTCGTCATGGAGGTCAACGACAATCCCAATCTCGAACACGGCATCGAGGACGCCGTCGGCAAGGACGAAATCTGGATGCGGCTCCTGCGCTGGTTCATCGAGCGGTTTGAGCAGTAATACCCTATCCGTCATTCCGGGGCCGAGCGAAGCGAGGAGCCCGGAATCCATATTCCCTGACCTGTGATTATGGATTCCGGACTTGCCGCTTCGCGGCAATCCGGAATGACGAAAGATAATACCGGCTAATTCGCACCCACCTTCGTCACTTGCTCCAGCGGCCAGCGGGCGCGCGGGGCGAAATCGAGCGTATCGGTCAGGCGGAGCGCCAGCCGCTCGGCGCCGGCCCAGGCGATCATGGCGCCGTTATCGGTGCACAAAGCCGGCGGCGGCGCCACCAGCCCGGTGCCGACTTCAAAAGCGACACGATGCAGCACTTTGCGGATCGCCTGATTGGCGGCAACGCCGCCGGCGCAAACCAGCGCGGTGGGAACACCGACGCGAACGCGGAACATGCGCAAGCCCGACCGCAAGCGGTCTTTGACGACATCGACCACCGCTTGCTGGAACGACGCACAGAGATCGGCAACGTCATGGTCGCTGAGCGGCGCGATTTTTTCGGCCTCGAGCCGCAATGCGGTTTTCAGGCCGGATAGCGAAAAATCCGCATCGCGGCGGCCGGTCATCGGCCGTGGCAGGGCAAAGCGCTTGGGATCGCCGCGCGCAGCTTCTTGCTCGACCAGCGGGCCGCCGGGATAGCCGAGGCCGAGCAATTTGGCCGTCTTGTCGAAGGCCTCGCCGATCGCGTCATCGACCGTGCCGCCGAGCCGCAAATAGTCGCCGACCCCGCGCACGCCGAGAATTTGGGTATGGCCGCCGGAGGCGAGAAACAGGCAATAGGGAAACGGCACCGCGTCGGTCAGCCGCGCCGTAAGCGCATGCGCCTCCAGGTGATTGACGGCGATCAACGGCTTGCCATGCGCCAGCGCGATCGCCTTCGCCGTCGTCAGCCCGACAATGACACCGCCGATCAAGCCAGGCCCGGCGGCGGCGGCAACACCGTCGAGCGCGGCGAAGGAGACTTTTGCCTCTGCCATGGCCTTGGCGATGATGTGATCGAGCGCCTCGACATGGGCGCGGGCGGCGATTTCGGGCACCACGCCGCCGAATTCGGCGTGCTCGCTGATCTGCGACAGCACGATATTGGACAGGATCCGGCCCTTTCCGTCGCCGGTCCGTTCGACCACGGAGGCTGCGGTCTCATCGCAGGTTGTCTCGATGCCGAGGATGAGCATGTGTGTATTATACGCCTGCGATGGCACAATCCTCGACCGAAACCGCCGTTTTGCGCATCGGCTCGCGCGGCTCCGCGCTGGCGCTGGTGCAGGCGCGCGAGGTGCAAAGCCGCCTCGCCAAGGCCTGCGGGCTGCCGGCCGGGCGAATCGAAATCACGGCCATCCGCACCACCGGTGACATGATCCAGGACCGGCCGCTGGCTGAAGCCGGCGGCAAGGGGCTTTTCACCAAAGAGATCGAGGAGGCCTTGCTTGCCGGCGCTATCGATCTCGCCGTGCATTCCGCGAAAGACATGCCGACCGTGCTGCCGGCCGGTCTGGTATTGACCGCTTTCCTGCCGCGCGAGGATGCGCGAGACGCCTTCATCAGCCGCAAAGCCAAAACACTGGGCGGGCTGCCGCGCGGCGCGATCGTCGGCACCGCATCGCCGCGGCGGCAGGCCTTGGTGAAGCGACTGCGTCCGGACCTCGGGATCACGCCGCTGCGCGGCAATGTCGAGACGCGGCTGCGCAAGCTCGAAGCCGGCGACGCCGACGCGACGCTGTTGGCGGTCGCCGGCTTGAAACGTCTCGGGCTCCTGGCGGCGGCGACCATGGTATTCGATATCGATGAGTTCCTCCCGGCGGTCGGCCAAGGCGCGATCGGCATCGAGACGCGTGCGGACGATATGCGGACGCGCGCGCTCGTCGCCGCCATCGACGATGCCGACACCGCGACCGCGCTTGCCGCCGAACGCGCGTTTCTCGCCGTGCTCGACGGCTCTTGCCGCACGCCGATCGCCGGCCATGCCCGCGTGACGATGGCCGCGTCCGCTTTCGCGGCATGATCGCCAAAACCGATGGCAGCGAAGCGTTGGACGTTTTGCGCGAAGGGTCCGCCGCGGACGCGGCGGCGCTTGGTGCCGATGCCGGTCGCGAACTCAAAGAGCGCGCCGGCCCCGGTTTTTTCGTGCGGGATTGAGCCGTGCGGATCCTGCTCACGCGCCCGCAAGCCGACGCCGAGCGTACCGCCGCGGCGTTGCGCGCGCGCGGCCACGAGGTGATCGTGGCGCCGCTTCTTGATATCGAAATCGTGTCCGACGCCGAACTGGGCGGCGGACCGTGGGCGGCAATCCTGGTGACCAGCGCCAATGCGGTGCGCGCCATCGCCGGGCATCGCCGGCGCGACGCGTTGCGCGGGTATCGCGGTTTTCACCGTGGGCCGCCACACCGCGCAGGACATGCGCGCGGCGGGCTTTGCCGATGTCACTTCGGCCGACGGTAACGTGACCGATCTGGCCAATCTGGTGACAGCGCGCATGAAGCCCGGAGCGCGGCTGCTTTATCTCGCCGGTGAAGAACGCGCGGGCGATCTCGCCGGCACGCTGCGGGGGCGGGATTTTGCCGTCGATACTGCGCTGGTTTATCGCGCCGCCGCCGCCGCAGATGCTGCCGCGTCAGGCCGCCGATGCTTTGGCAGCCGGGATCGACGGCGTGTTGCATTTCTCGCGCCGCAGCGCCGAAGCTTATGTGAACGCGGCGCGCAACTGCGGCTTGGCCGAAGCCGCCCTGACGCCGTTGCATTTTTGCTTGTCCGCCCGGATCGCGGAGCCCTTGGTCCAGAGATGGCGCCATAAACATCCGCATCGCGGCGCGGCCTGAGGAGGCCGCCTTGATCGAACTGTGCCGTTGAATGCGCGTATGGTTCCACCGCAGCGGCGGGCCTGCGATGTTGCCGCTGTCGCGCGCCCCGTATTATGCCGTGTGGGCGGCTGGGCCGGTCTCCATGATTCGACGATGTTCGGTGACCGCGTGACCGGCGAACTCGCTTTGAGGACAGCATGACGAGCGAGCCTGACAGCAAACCAGGCCGGCGGCCGCCGACCATCGAACTGACCGCGACGGAGGTCGAAAAGCCGGCGGCGCCTCACGATTCGCCCCGCGATACCGGCACCGGCAAACCGGCAGACCAGCCCGCGGCGGCGGACCCTGCCGAAAAGTTTCGACGGGAAATGCCGCCAGCCGGGTAAAGTCGCACGCCGTGAGCGGGCTGATCGGCGCCGCAGCGGCGGCCGCAATCATTGCCGGGCTTTGGATTAAAGGCGTTATCCCGTCGCGCGAGGCCGCCGCACCGTCCAGCCGCTGCGCCAAGTGCAGCGGCGACCAAGACCGCAAAAACTGATGACATCCCGGCCCAGGCTCGACAAAATTGAGCCCGCAATCGGGGCGCAACAGCCGGAGCCGGCGCTTGGCGACCGGCTCACGGCAACGCAGGCGCAAACCCAATCGCTGGCCGATTCGCTTGCGGCGCTGAGCCGACAGGTCGACGCCGCGAGAAGCGCGCAAGCCAGACCGCCCAGAGCGGCAACATCGATGATTTGGCGAACCGGATTGCGGCGCTGGAAGGCACAATAAAGACGCTGTCCGCCGATGTCACACAGCCATCCGGCGCCGACGACAAGGCGGCGCGTTTGACCATCGCCGCCGAGGCGCTGCGTGCCGCGGTCGAACGCGGCGTGCCTTATGCGGCCGAACTCACCGCCGTGCATTCGCTCGGCGTCGATCAAAGCGTCACCGCGCCGCTCGAACCCTATGCCGCAAGCGGCATCCCGAGCGCCACGGCGCTGGCGCACGAACTTGCGGCGTTGACGCCGGCGCTGGATCGCGCCGTGGCAACGCCATCCGGCGACACTACCTTCCTTGAGCGGATCGAGGCCAGCGCGCAAAAGCTCGTCCGCATCACGCCGGTCGAAGCGCCGGCGGGCAACGATCCGCCGGCGGTCATCGCCCGGATCGATAGCGACGCCGCGCGCGGCGACATTGCCGCGGCGCTTGACGACATTGCCGCTTTGCCGGACTCCGCAAAGCCGCTCGCCGCCGACTGGGCCAAGACGGCGCGAGCGCGCAATGCCGCCATTTCCGCGAGCCGGCAAATTGCCGCCGACGCGCTGGCGGTGTTGAGCAAGCCGGCCGCGCAATGATCCGCATCATTTTATTTCTGGTCGTCGTCGGCACGCTCGGGCTCGGCGCGGCGTGGCTTGCCGACCGGCCCGGCGATGTCGTCGTCACATGGCAAGGCTGGCGCATCGAAACGTCGCTGATGGTTCTCGGCGCGGCGGTGCTCATCGCGATGGTGGTCATCGCGTTCATGTGGAGCGTGGTCCGCGCCATCGTGCGCTCGCCGCGGATGATGAAAAGCCATTTGCGCCAGCCGCCGCGGTGAACGCGCCTATGAGGCGATCTCGCGCGGGCTGGTTGCGATCGGCGCCGGCGATCTCGCCGCGGCGCGCAAGCACACCGCCGACGCCAAGCGTTTGGCGCCGGCCGAACCGCTGGCGCTGCTGTTGAGCGCACAGGCGGCGCAGCTCGGCGGCGATCGCGACGCGGCCGACGGCGTTTTCCGCGATATGGCGGGCCGCGCCGACACCAAGGCGCTCGGCCTGCGCGGCCTGTTCATCGAGGCGCAGCGGCGCGGCGATCACGCCGGCGCCCATGCTTTTGCCGAAGAAGCGGCGCGCGACAACCCGGCGCTTGGCTGGGCCGGCAAGGCCGTGCTCGAATTCCGCTGCCTCACCGGCGATTGGGCCGGTGCGCTGGCGCTGCTCGAAGGCCAAAAGGCCGCGCTCGACAAGGAAACCTATCGCCGTCAGCGCGCGGTGTTGCTCACCGCCCGCGCGCTGGCCGATCGAGGATACCGATCGCGACAATGCCAAGGCTTACGCCCTCGAAGCGGTCAAGCTGGCGCCGACATTGGTGCCGGCGGCGGCACTGGCCGGCCGTGTGCTTGCGGAGGCCGGCGCGCTGCGCAAGGCCTCGCGCGTCGTCAATATAGCCTGGGACGCGCAGCCGCATCCCGATCTCGCGCAGGTGCTCGGCAATCTTCGTTTCGGCGACGTGGCCCGCGACCGGCTCAAGCGGATCGAAGCGCTGGCGAAGAAAGTGCCCGGCAATATCGAAGGCGCGTTGGCTCTGGCGCGCGCCGCGCTCGATGCCCAGGAATTCGCCAAGGCGCGCGCCGTGCTGGCGCCTTATCTGGCCACGCCAACCAAGCGTGTCGCGCTGCTAATGGCCGAACTGGAGCGCGCCGAGCGCAACGACGAAGGGCGGGCCCGCGAATGGATTGCGCGCGCGCTCAACGCCGCGCCGGATCCAACCTGGACCGCCGAGGGCCACACGTCGGACCGCTGGCTGCCGGTTTCGCCGAGCGGCCGGATCGACGCCTTCGAATGGCGCGTGCCGGTGACGGGAATAGTGAGTGCGTCGGCGTTCGAAGCCGAGCCGCCGCACGCCGCGACCATCGAAATGATGCCCGCGCCGAGAGCCGAAGGCGCCGAACGGCCAAGCATCGCGGAGCTATTGCCATCTCGCCGGTTGAATGACTCGCCGCTAGGCAAACCAGAGCCCAAAGCCGAGCCGATTATTCCGCTGGTCCACGCCCCGGACGATCCCGGCCCCGAAGCCGTCGGGGAAAGCGAAGACCCGATCGAACCGGAGAGCGGCTGGCGCAAGATTCTTGGCTAAGGCGGCGCGCCGTTTCCGGCCGCGCTTGTCATTGCCGAGGCTGTTATGCATTATAGAACATGCATTATAATGCATAAGGCTGACCGTGCCGAGCGCAAAACCAAAAGTTCAAAAACCTGCATCGGGGTCGCTAAGCGACAGCGCCTCGGTCGCCGCGTTTCTCGCCGCCATCGGGCGCGAAGTGCGCCGCCATCGCGCCAAGCGCGGCATGACGCGCCGGCAATTGGCGCAAGCCTCGGAAACCTCTGAACGCTACTTGGCGCAAATCGAAAGCGGCGCCGGCAATCCCTCGGCCAGCGTTCTGCGCGCCATCGCGCGGGCGCTCGATCTGCCAATTGCGGCCTTGCTGCCGGAGGCGGGCGCACGCACGGCTGTGCTCGGCGGCATCCACGATCTGCTCGCGCAAGTGCCCGAAAGCGAATTGCCGGAGCTGACCAGGCTGATCGCGGCGCGCGCCGCGCGCCCCAGCAGCGCCGATCGCGCCCGGCGCGTTGCGCTGGTCGGGCTGCGCGGCGCCGGCAAGTCGACGCTGGGGCGGATGCTGGCCCAGCAGCTCGGCTTTGCCTTCATCGAACTCGATCGCGTCGTCGAAGAGGATTATGGCGCCAGCATCCCCGACCTGATCGAGATGGCCGGCACCGCCACATTCCGCCGCCAGGAGCGCGCCGCGCTCGATCGTATCGTCACCGCGCATGACGCCGCGATCATCACCACCGCCGGCGGCATCGTGGCGAATCCGGAGACCTACGCGCTGCTGCTGCGCCGCTGTCACACCATTTGGCTCCGGGCGCGCCCGAAAGATCATATGAGCCGCGTGATCGCGCAGGGCGATTTCCGGCCGATGGCGCACAACCGCGAGGCCAATTCCAAAGGCGCGATGGCCGATCTGGTGGCGATTCTCGAAGCGCGCCGCACCGACTATGCTCGCGCCGAGGCCGCGCTCGACACCGCGGGCGATGCCGTGGAGCAAAGCTTTGCCAAGTTGTTGCGCATTGTCACCGGCTTGATCGGATCGCAAGCGGGGACACAATCATGACGCTTGCCGATTCCGGCTTTCTCGATCTTGCACCGCTGCGGCTCGAATATCGCATGATCGGACCGCGCCCCGACGCGGCGCCCACCATCGTCATGCTGCACGAAGGCTTGGGCTCGGTCGGCCTGTGGGGATCGTTTCCCGACGATCTCGCCGCGGCGACCGGTGCCGGTGTCCTGGTTTATTCGCGCGCGGGCTATGGCCAATCGAGCGGCGGGACAATGCCGCGCTCGACGTCGTTTTTGAACGAGGAGGCGCGCGCAGTCTTGCCGCGCGTGCTGGCGGCAGTCGGATTCCAGCGCGGCCTATTGCTGGGCCACAGCGACGGCGCCTCGATCGCCACCATCTATGCCGGCAGCGTGCAGGATCACCGCGTGCGCGGCCTGGTGCTGATCGCGCCGCATTTTTTCACCGAGGAGATGGGGCTTCGCGAGATCCGCCGCGCCAAGAAATCGTTCGAATCCGGCGGCCTTCGCCAGAAACTCGAACGCTGGCACAGCCGACGTCGATGGCGCCTTCCGCTCCTGGAACGAGCCTTGGCTCGATCCGGCCTTTGAAAAATGGAACATCACCGAGGCGCTCGGCTATATCCGCGTGCCGATCCTGATCGTGCAGGGCACCGAGGATCAATACGGCACGCTCCAGCAAATCGAGACGGCGCAGCAGGAATGCTACCTGTCCGGTCGAGACGGCGGTCCTGCCGGGCGTCCGGCATGTGCCGCAGCGCGAGGCGCCGGAACTGACGCTCAAGACCGTCGTCGACTTCATCAACCGGCTCTTGCGCGGCCACCACGAGGGCGGACGGCGGTCCGATTCGGGGGTTGCCGCGTCATGAAGTATAATGCATATTACGCGACCTTGCCTACGCATTATAATACATAATCGGCGACAGACGCCGGGACGGTTGAGGCACCGCAATGGGCGACACAGATCATGCCAAAGAGCGCGGTTTGGCAAATGGCCGGGTGCGGATCGATTTTCAGACCGAGCCGGCGCGCTATCGTCATTGGCAGCTTGCCGCCGACGGCGATGTGGCAACGTTGGCGATGGACGTCGACGAGAAGGCCGGGCTGTTCGAAGGCTACGAACTCAAGCTGAATTCCTACGATCTCGGCGTCGATATCGAGCTTGCCGATGCCCTCGACCGGCTGCGTTTCGAATATCCGCAAGTCCGCGTCGTCGTGCTGCGTTCGGCAAAGCCGCGGGTGTTCTCCGCCGGCGCCAATATCCGCATGCTGGCCGGCGCGACGCACGCCCATAAGGTCAATTTCTGCAAATTCACCAACGAGACGCGCAACGGCATCGAGGATTTGAGCGAGAATTCCGGCTCAAATCGATCTGCGCCATCAACGGCACCGCGGCCGGCGGCGGCTACGAACTGGCGCTGGCGACCGATTACATCATGCTGGTCGACGACGGCTCGGCCGCGGTCTCGCTGCCGGAATTGCCGCTGCTGGCGGTGTTGCCCGGCACCGGCGGCCTCACCCGCGTTTCCGACAAGCGCAAAGTGCGCCGCGACCATGCCGACGTGTTCTGCACCACTGAGGAAGGCGTCAAAGGCAAACGCGCGGTCGAATGGCGGCTGGTCGACGACGTCGTCGCCGGATCGAAGTTCGACGGCGACGATTGCCGCCCGCGCCAAGGAATTTGCGGCGAAATCGGGCCGCACCGGGGCCGGGCCCGGCATCAAGCTGACGCCGCTGACCCGCAGCTTTGCCCCAGACGGCGTCGAATATGGCCGCGGTTTCGGTCGACGTTCCAGCGCACGGAGCGGATCGCGACCATGACGCTGCGCGGACCGGCCGCGCCGCCGCCCGCTTCGGCCGACGCGATGCTGGCGCTGGGCGCGGATTTTTGGCCGCTCCAGCTCGCGCGCGAACTCGACGACGCGATTTTGCATATCCGGATCAACGAACTCGACGTTGCGGCGATCGTCTTCAAATCATCAGGCGATCCGGAACAGGTCCTCGCCTATGATCGCTTCCTCGACGCCAACAAGGAGCATTGGCTCGCGCGCGAGATCAGGCTGTTGTGGAAGCGCGTGCTCAAGCGCGTCGATCTCACCTCGCGTTCGCTGGTCACATTGATCGAGCCCGGCTCGTGCTTTGCCGGCACGCTTGCCGAACTGCCGTTTGCGTCCGACCGCGCCTACATGCTGAGTCCTCCTGTCTTCGCCCGGCAGCGGGCACGACGGCGACAACAAGCCGCCGGCGGCGATCGCGCTCGCCGACGTCAATTTCGGCGCCTATCCGATGTCGACGGGCTTAAGCCGGCTCGAATGCCGCTTCCTGGCCGACCCCGCCGATGTCGACGCGGCGAAAGCCGAGCGCGGAAAAATGCTCGATGCCGAGACCGCGCAAAAACTCGGCCTCATCACCTTCGCGCTCGACGACATCGACTGGGACGACGAAGTGCGCGTGTTTCTCGAAGAGCGCGCGAGCTTCTCGCCCGACGGTCTCACCGGGCTCGAAGCCAATCTGCGCTTCGCCGGACCGGAGACGATGGAATCGAAAATCTTCGCGCGGCTGACCGCGTGGCAGAACTGGATTTTCCAGCGCCCCAACGCCATCGGCGAAGAAGGCGCGCTCAAACGCTACGGCACCGGCCAGAAGCCGGTGTTCGATACGCGCAGGGTGTAAGAGGAGCTGGCCATGAATATCGAGAACGTCGACTACTCGACCAAGATTCCGAACAACGTCAATCTCGCCGAAGACCGGCAGGTGTTGCGCGCGCTCGAAAGCTGGCATCCGGGCTATATCGATTGGTGGATGGATATGGGGCCGCGAAGGCTTCCAGGACGCCGAGGTTTATCTGCGCACCGCGGTCTCGGTCGATCCCAAGGGCTGGGCGAAATTCGATTACGTGAAAATGCCGCGAATACCGCTGGGGCATTTTGCTCGCGCCGCAAGAGGAGAGCCGCAAAATCCCGTTCGGCCGCCATTACGGCGAGCCGGTCTGGCAGGATATTCCGGGCGAATACCGCGCCATGCTGCGCCGCCTCGTCGTCATCCAGGGCGATACCGAGCCGGCCTCGGTCGAGCAGCAGCGCTATCTCGGCAAGACCGCGCCGTCGCTCTACGACATGCGCAACGTCTTCCAGGTCAATGTCGAGGAAGGCCGTCACCTCTGGGCGATGGTCTATATCCTGCAGAAATATTTCGGCCGCGACGGCCGCGAGGAAGCGGCCGAACTGTTGCAGCGCCGTTCCGGCGACGCCGACAAGCCGCGCATGCTCGGCGCCTTCAACGAAGCGACGCCGGACTGGCTGTCGTTCCACATGTTCACGTTCTTCACCGATCGCGACGGCAAGATGCAGCTCGAAAGCCTGGCGCAATCCGGCTTCGATCCGCTGTCGCGCACCTGCCGCTTCATGCTGACCGAGGAAGCGCATCACATGTTCGTCGGCGAGACCGGCGTCGGCCGCACCATCCAGCGCACCTGCGAGGCGATGAAGGCGGCCGGCATCGAGGATCCGAACGAAATCGGCAAAGTGCGGGCGCTCGGCGTGATCGACCTGCCGACCATCCAGAAGAAGCTCAATCTGCATTACACGCTGTCGCTCGATCTGTTCGGCTCGGAAGTCTCGACCAATGCCGCCAACACATTCACCGCCGGGCTCAAGGGCCGCTTCCAGGAAACCAAGATCGACGACGATCATCGGCTCGAAAGCGCGACCTATCCGGTGCTCAAATTCGTCGATGGCGAGATCAAGCGCGTCGATGAGCCGGCGCTGACCGCGATCAATATGCGGCTGCGCGACGATTACACCGCCGACTGCCAGCGCGGCCTCGATCGCTGGAACAAGATCATCGACAAGACCGGCGTGGCGTTCAAACTCGAACTGCCGCATGTCGGCTTCCACCGCCAGATCGGCGAGTTCAAGGACGTCAAAATCTCGCCGGCCGGCAAGCTGCTCGACGAAGCGGCCTGGAACCGCGACCAAGGCCAGCTGGCTGCCGTCGAAGGACGACGGCGATTTCATCGCCAGCCTGATGCAGCAGGTCGTCGAGCCCGGCCAATTCGCCAGCTGGATCGCGCCGCCGCGCATCGGCATCGACAACAAGCCCGGCGATTTCGAATACGTGAAGATCGCGGCGTAGCCGTCATTCCGGGCCGGCCGAAGGCCGGAGCCCGAAATCCATAATCACTGAACGGGCAGACGGGCGCCGCGTGCGTACGGCAAGGATCGTGACTATGGATTCCGGGCTCGCGCTTCGCGCGCCCCGGAATGACTGCCGCTTATCCCTTCAAGAACGCCAGCAGGTCGGCATTGATCGTGGCTGCTTCCGTGGTGGGCATGCCGTGCGGGAAGTTCTTGTAGGTCTTCAGCGTGCCGTTCTTCAGCAGCTTCGCCGACAACGGTCCGGCATCGGCGTAGGGAACGATCTGGTCGTCTTCGCTATGCATCACCAGCACCGGCACGGCGATCTTCTTGAGGTCTTCGGTGAAATCGGTCTGTGAGAAGGCGACGATGCCGTCGTAATGCGCCTTGGCGCCGCCCATCATGCCCTGGCGCCACCAGTTGTCGATGACGGCCTGCGAGACCTTTGCGCCCGGCCGGTTGTAGCCGTAGAAGGGACCCGCTGCAACGTCGCGATAGAATTGCGAGCGATTGGCCGCGAGCTGCGCCTGAAAATCGTCGAATACCTGCTTCGGGCAGGCCGCTCGGATTGGCCGCCGTCTTCACCATCAGCGGCGGCACCGCGCTGAGCAAGGCCGCCTTCGCCACCCGGCTTTCGCCGTGCCGTGCCAGATAGTGCGCCACCTCGCCGCCGCCGGTGGAATGGCCGACATGAATGGCGTTCTTCAGATCGAGATGCGCGGTCAGCGCGGCCAGGTCGTCGGCATAGTGATCCATGTCGTGACCGTCGCCACCTGGCTGGAGCGGCCGTGGCCGCGGCGGTCATGCGCAATGACGCGATAGCCGTGATTGAGGAAGAACAGCATCTGCGCGTCCCAGTCATCGGCCGACAGCGGCCAGCCGTGACTGAACACGATGGGCTGACCTTTGCCCCAGTCCTTGTAGTAGATCTCACGCCGTCTTTGGTCGTGATGAACATGACTGCACCTGTTACATCTGCACTATTCTATATGCCCTTCCGCGAAGCTGCGCGTGACGGTCAGACGCACTTTCGGATCCGCGAGCGGCCCCTCGCGCAACCGCGCGAGATCGAAGCGGTCGACCTCGCGCAGCAATTCCACGAAGGCTTGCGCGCCGTGCGCCAGCGCCGCCTCGCCCTTCGCGGCGCTCGCCAGCGTCGCGTCGCCGACCGCGCCGGTCGGATTGAGGTCCTGCGTCATCCAGGCGAAGCCGGCCGGCCGATAGGCGCCGAGCCATTTGAACTCGCGCGCCATCGCGATGGTCGCCGGCGTGGCGTTGGGCGCTTTCGTCCATGCGCACCGTGTCCGGCATGGCCGCGAGCATCAGCGAGGTCTCGATGTCGCCGCCATGGATGCCGTGCTTTTTCTCCTCGCCGAGAACGCGCCGTCCGGATAGCCGAAGCGATGCCAGCCGACGGTGACGGCGAGCATGCCAAGCCGCGCGCGCAGATCGCGCGCCACCAATTCCATCGCCGCGACATTGCCGCCGTGGCTGGTGACCAGAACGAGCTTGCGCAGGCCCGCCCGCGCCAGGCTTTCGCCGAGCTCGGTCCAGGCCGCGATCGCGGTCGCCGCCGAAAACGTCAGCGTGCCGGGATAGGACAGATGCTCGGCCGAAACGCCGATGCGCTGCACCGGCAGAAATGTCGACCGGCAGGTCGTCGGGCAGAAGGGCGCGGACGCGCGCAAGATAGGCTTCGGCGATGAAGGTATCGACGCCGAGCGGCAGATGCGGCCCGTGCTGCTCCACCGCGGCGAGCGGCAGCACGGCGATCCAGCGCCCGGTTTGCCGGCGCCGGCAATATCCTGCCAGGTCATCTCCATCCAGTCGCGTTTCGGCAGCATCGTCATGCGTTCACTCGCCAATGCCGTCTCGACGCTCTCCTATTCTCGCGTCGCCGAGCGAAAGGAGCAACCGATGCCGCTCGGCTAAGAATTTTCGCGATCGCGCTGGCGGCGCTTCGCCGCCTGCGGCGAGCCGCCGAGCGGCATCCGCGCAGGCGCTCGACAAGGTCACGTTCGGCACCAATTGGGTGGCGGAGGCCGAGCATGGCGGCTTCTATCAGGCGCTCGCCGACGGCACCTACCGCAAATACGGCCTCGACGTGACCATCGTGCCGGGCGGGCCGAACGTGAACAACCGCATCCTGCTGCCGGTCGGCAAGATCGACTTCTTCCTGAGCGCCAACACGCTGCAGGGCTTCGACGCCGTCGCGCAGAACGTGCCGACGATCGAAGTCGCCGCGTTGTTTCAGAAAGACCCGCAGGTGCTGCATCGCGCATCCCGATCAGGGCATCGACAAATTCGCAGGATCTGAAGAACCTGACGCTGTTCGTCTCGCAGGAAGGCATGGCGAGCTATTACCAGTGGCTCAAGGCCGATTACGGCTTCAAGCGACGCCAAGGTCAAGCCCTACACCTTCAATCCGCAGCCGTTCCTCGCCGACAAGAACAGCGCGATGCAGGGCTATGTGACGTCGGAGCCTTTCGCCATCGAGAAGGCGGCGAATTTCACGCCGAAGGTCTTCCTGCTCGCCGACCAGGGCTTTTCCGCCTATTCGACGCTGATCGAGACGCGCCGCGATCTGGTCGAGAAGAAGCCCGATCTGGTGCAGCGCTTCGTCGATGCCTCGATCATCGGCTGGTACAATTACATCTACCGCGACAACAGCCGCGGCCAATGCGCTGATCAAGAAGCAGAACCCGGAAATGACCGACGATCTGTTGGCCTATTCGGTGGCCAAGATGAAGAAATACGGCATCGTCGATTCCGGCGACGCCGTGACGCTCGGCGTCGGCGCCATGACCGACGCGCGCATGAAGGATTTTTTCGACGAGATGGTGCGCGCCGGCGTCGTCAAGCCGGACCTCGACTACCGCAAAGGCCTACACGCTGCAATTCGTCGACAAGAAAGTCGGGCTCGATCTGCGGCCGAAGCCGTAATGCCGATGCCGCCGGCGACCGCCGCCGCATTCCGATTCCGCTGGTCGCGCTGCGCGGCGTCGGCAAGACATTTCCCAACGGCACGCGTGGCGCTCGAGGATCTCGATCTCGACGTGCGCGCCGGCGAATTCGTGTCGCTGCTCGGCCCGTCGGGTTGCGGCAAATCGACCGCGCTGCGGATCATCGCCGGCCTGAGCGAGCCGAGCGCAGGCGCCGTCGAATGGCCGACCGTCGCCAACGCGGCCGCAGAGCGAAAGCCGGATCGGCTTCGTGTTCCAGGAGCCGACGCTGATGCCGTGGGCGACGGTGTTCGACAACGTGCTGCTGCCGCTCAAGCTCAGAGGCGTCGCCGCCGCAGAGGCGCGCGCGCGCGTCGAGGCGGCGCTCGAGCGCGTCGGCCTGCAGAAATTCGGCCGCGCCTATCCGCGCGAATTGTCGGGCGGCATGCGCATGCGCGTCTCGATCGCGCGCGCGCTGGTCACCGAGCCGCGACTGCTGCTGATGGACGAGCCGTTCGCCGCGCTCGACGAGATCACGCGCTTCAAGCTCAACAACGATCTGCTGCAGCTGTGGCAGGCGCTGCGCACCACGATCGTGTTCGTCACCCATTCGGTGTTCGAGTCGGTTTATCTGTCGAGCCGCATCGTGGTGATGGCGGCGCGGCCGGGCCGCGTCTTCACCGAACTCGCGATCGACGCGCCCTATCCGCGCGATCCAGAATTTCCGCACCTCGGCCGAATATGCCGCGTTCTGCCGCCGCGCCTCGGAGGCGCTGGCGCAAGCGATGGCGGCGGGAGGCGAGCCATGACGCCGCGCACGTCACGCGAACACCGCGACCGCGTGCTGCGCGTCGCGCTGCCGATCATCGTGCTGGCGCTCGGCCTTGCGATCTGGGAACGGCTGGTGCGGATCGAGACTATTCCGCCCTATGTGCTGCCCGGCCCCGGCCTGATCCTGCAGACGCTGGTCACCGATTGGGCTTTGCTGTTCCAATCGCTGCTGGTCACGCTTGCGACCACCGTCGAGGGCTTTTTGCTGGCGGCGGTCGGCGGCGTCGGGCTGGCGGTTCTGTTCAACCAGTCGCGGCTCGTCGAATATTCGCTCTATCCCTACGCGGTGATCCTGCAGGTGACGCCGATCGTCGCCATCGCGCCGCTGTTGCTGATCTATCTGCCGCAGCCGCTTGCCGTGCTGGCCTGCGCCTGGATCGTGGCGTTCTTTCCGGTGCTGGCAAACACCACGCTCGGCCTGAATTCGGTCGACCGCAATCTCGCCGACCTGTTCGCGCTCTACGGCGCCTCGCGCAGCCAGGTGCTGTGGCGGCTGAAGCTGCCGTCGGCGCTGCCCTACATCCTCGGCGGCTTGCGCATCGCCGGCGGCCTGTCGCTGATCGGCGCGGTGGTGGCCGAGATCGCCGCCGGCTCGGCCGGCGCGGGTTCGGGCCTCGCCTACCGCATCGCCGAATCCGGCTACCGCCTCAATATCCCGCGCATGTTCGCGGCGCTGCTTTTGCTTTCGCTCGCCGGCATCGCGATCTTCTATCTGCTGTCGCTCGTCAATTATCTGGCGCTGCGCCGCTGGCACGAAAGCGCGCTCGGGCAGGAGCGGTGAGATCAGCGGCGGCCGCTCATAGAGCGGCGTCACGGTAACGGGGTGGTCGCTCGCTCCCTTTTCGAGCGGCATTGCTGAGAAACCTGCGCATCGGTCCCGCTCAAATGGGAGCGAATATCGTAACAAACGACAAGGCATGGCCGGGGAAATTTATGGGGAGAGCTCGCTTTAGTGTTCTTCCGAAAGGTTGAAGGCGTAGCTCCTAAAGAGTTCAACCGGCCCGGGTAAATTATGCGCAAGTTTGCAGATTTCGGAACGGCGTTATTTCACCGCGTGAGGAATACGCATTGGCTTGATGCCGGCCGCTTGGCCTCATTCGGCCTCGCTGGCGTGCTGATCGTACTTTCAATTTTTGCCGTGTGGGGAGAGTTGTCGACGAACCGGGCGGCGAACGCAGCGAAGCGCTTCAGCGAGTTGAGCGACGCCTTCGAGCAAGCCCGTTTCCAGGTCGCCGCCGAAGAATCTCTGAACCGGAAGTACCGCCTGCAGCCCAGCGCAGAAGTGCTGGACCAACATCGCGCGGCTGCCACCTCACTGGCAGCGGCGCTTGAGAGCGCGCGCGGCCTGGGCGAGCCCGCTGACCGCGCCCTGGTCAGCGATGTGCTTGCGATCCACAAGGAATACCTGCTTGCAATTGATCGCATGTTTGCCGCGGTCGATGCCGGCGACATCACCCGTGCTAACGAGCTGGATCGAACCGATGTCGATCCAAAATTTGACTCATGGAGGCGCGGATTTTCGCCGCTTACGGCACTCATGGCGCCGCGGCCGTCCAGCGTCTCGACGAACTGGCTTATGTCCAAACCAGCGTGCTTGCCGTGACCATTTTCGCGTTTGCAATCGGCATTGGCTTGGTGATCGTGTTTGAATTCATTCTCCGCGCCCAGCGGCGGCGCGCAGACGAGGCAATCGCGCATGAGGCTATTGTCGTCCGCGACAGCGAGGACCGCTTCCGCGCATTGTTGCGGACGCAATATGAGCGATTCAACGCCGCGGTCGAACAATATGCCGCTTGGGTTCTGCATGGTCGACGATCAGCAGAGGACCATCTCGCGACCAATAAACGATTTGGCGAATTATATCGTTTGCCGCCGGATATGATTCTTCCAGGAACGCCATTACGGACATCGTTGGAATACCGAGCGGCGAACGGCCATTTCGGCGACGATATTGGTCCCGATTTCGTGGAACAGCGGCTCGCCGCGGCCCGCGATCCCGAGCCGTGGCATAGGACCCGGACAACGCGAGACGGCAGGACCATTTCTGTCTTGCACCAGCCGCTTCCCGGCGGCGGCTCTTTGTCGACCCACGAGGACATCACAGCGCGGCGCCAGGCGGAGGCGCAAATTGCGCATATGGCGCATTACGATGCGCTTACCGATCTGCCGAACCGCGTTCTTTTCCGGGAACATCTCGTCAAGGCGCTCGAAAGCGTCGATCGCGGCAAGCTCGCCGTGCTTTGCATCGATCTCGATCGTTTCAAGGCGGTCAACGATACGCTCGGCCATCCGATCGGAGATGCTCTATTACGGGCGGTCGGCGATCGATTGCAGGCTTCGGCGCGTCCGACCGATCTTGTGGCACGGCTCGGCGGCGACGAATTCGCCATCGTGCAGACCGGAACCGAGCAGCCGATCGGCGCCACCGCGCTTGCGACGCGCCTGATCGCCGAGATCGCCAAGCCGTTCGAGCTTGACGGGCATCAAGTGGTGATCGACGCCAGCGTCGGAATTTCGATCGCGCCCGATGACGGAATCGATCCGGACAAGCTCCTCAAAAGTGCCGACATGGCGCTGTATCGCGCAAAAAGCGACGGGCGCGACTCATACCGGTTTTTCGAGCCGGACATGGACGCCAGGATGCAGGTGCGCAGGAAAATGGAGATCGATCTGCGCCGCGCGATCTCGCTTGGAGAGTTCGAGGTCTATTACCAGCCACTCATCACACTCAAGACCGAAAAGATCAGCGGCTTCGAAGCGCTGCTGCGCTGGCACCATCCCGAGCGCGGCATGGTACCGCCGATGGAGTTCATTCCGGTCGCCGAAGAGATCGGGCTGATCGGCCAGATCGGCGCCTGGGTGCTGAAGCGCGCCTGCCTCGAAGCCGCGACCTGGCCGGATGACATCCACATTGCGGTGAATCTTTCGCCGGCGCAGTTCAAGCACCGGGCGGTCGTGCTCGATGTCGTCGCGGCGCTCGGCGCTTCAGGTCTGCCGGCCCGCCGCCTCGAGGTCGAGATCACGGAAACCGTGTTATTGCAGGATACCGAAGCAACTGTCGGGATTCTCGATGAGCTGCGCAATCTCGGCGTACGCATCTCGATGGATGATTTCGGCACCGGGTATTCGAGCTTGGCCTATCTGCAGAAATTTCCGTTCGACAAGATCAAGATCGATCGTTCGTTCGTGAAAGATCTTTCCGAGCATCCGCAATCGATTGCAATCATCCGCGCCGTGACGGCGCTGAGCATCAGCCTTGGCATGAAGACGACCGCCGAAGGCGTCGAGACCGAAGAGCAACTGCAGACGCTCAAGGAAGAAGGCTGCACCGAGGTGCAGGGCTATCTCTTCAGCAAGCCGGTGCCTGCGGCACAGGCGGCGCAATTGCTGCAAGGCGTCACGGCCATGAAGGCCGTCGCCTAGCCTTCCTTAAGGCTCATGGCCAGCACACGTGCCACGTGGAATGCCTGCCGCCCGGCGCCGTCGTGAATTTGATGCCGGCACGATGTCCCGTCGGCGACAATGATGGCGTCGTCAGGCGCATTGCGCACGGCGGGCAGGAGCGACAGTTCGCCCATAGCGCGCGACACTTCGATCGTGTCGGCGTGATAACCGAAGGCGCCCGCCATGCCGCAGCAAGTCGATTCGATCGGCTCGACGTGAAGATCGGGAATGAGTTTGAGCGCCGCTTCCACGGCCGTCATCGTATCGAACGATTTTTGATGGCAGTGGCCATGCAGCAGCGCCCACTTCTTCCGCGGTGCGAGATTGAGATCGAGCTTCCCGGCCCCGGCCTCGCGCGCCAAAAACTCCTCGAACAAAAGCGCGGCATCGCCGACTTGACGTGCCGCATCGCTCCGTACCAGCGATGGGATTTCGTCGCGGAAGCTGAACAGGCAGCTTGGCTCTAGCCCGAGCACCGGCATGCCCTGGGCCACGTATGGCGCAAGCGCCTCAAGCGAACGTTCCGCCTCGCGGCGCGCCTCGTCGACTTTGCCGACCGATAGAAAAGTCCGCCCGCAGCACAGCGGACGACCGCCGTCGGACGGCGCCGCGAGGTGAACCCGATAACCGGCACTATTGAGCACCGCGAGCGCAGCATCGATGGTCTCGCGTTCGAAATAACGATTGAAGGTATCGGCGAACAGAACGACGTCGCAGCTTACTCTGTCTTCTCCCTCTCCCCGTTGGGGAGAGGGCGGGGTGAGGGGCGCGGGCCTCGCGGTCGGAACCCCCTCACCCCAACCCTCTCCCCCCTGGGGAGCGGGAGTTCGCATGCGCACGCCGCGATTTTCGTACCCTTGTAACAACCCCCGCCATGGCGAATTAGGTTCTCGAAAAAAATCTTTGCGCCACCTCGGCAGAGAACGCCGTGCGCTAAATCCGGCAATCGCTTCGGATAATTTCGCCGCACCTGGAACGCTGTCGCGCAGATTGAAGAGCCAATGCAGCCGCGCCGCATAAGGCGCATAGCGCGGCAGATAGCCGACCAGCCGGTCGTGCAGCGACAGTCCGAATTTTTCGGTCCGCGCCCGCAACACCTCGATCTTCATGCGCGCCATGTCGACGCCGGTCGGACATTCGCGCCGGCAGGCCTTGCAGGATACGCAGAGCTTCAGCGTTTCCGCCATGTCATCGGATGTGAGCGCGCCGGGCCCAAGCTGCCCGGTGATGGCGAGCCGGAGCGTGTTGGCACGGCCACGCGTCACGTCACGCTCGTCGCGGGTGACGCGATAGCTCGGGCACATGACGCCGCCTTTGAGCGCGCGGCAGGCGCCGTTGTTGTTGCACATCTCGACCGCGCCTTGAAAACCGCCGCCCGCGCCCGGATAGGCCGACCAGTCGAGCGCGGTCGTCATCGCGTCGGCGTGGTAGCCGGGACTGTAGCGGAAATTGCTGCGGTCATCGAATTTCGGCGCATGCACGATCTTGCCGGGATTGAACAGGTTTTGCGGGTCGAACCTGTCCTTGACCTCCGCGAAGGCATGCACCAATTCCGCGCCGAACATCTGCTCATGGAATTCCGAGCGGACGATGCCGTCGCCGTGCTCGCCAGAATGCGAGCCTTTGTACTCGCGCACCATAGCGAAGGCGTCCTCGGCAATGGCGCGCATGGCGCGCACATCCCGGTCGAGCCGCAGGTTGAGCACCGGCCGCACATGCAGGCAGCCGACCGCGGCATGCGCATACCAGGTGCCGCGGGTACCGTTCCTTGCGAAGATTTCCGTGAGCCGCGCGGTGTAGTCGGCGAGATGTTCGAGCGGTACCGCGCAGTCTTCGACAAAGGAAATCGGTTTGCCCGCCTCTTTCATCGACATCATGATGTTGAGCCCCGCGGTGCGCACCTCGGTGATGCCGGCCTGCAATTTCGGATCGAGCACCTCGACCACGCCGCCCCATTTGGCGCCGGTTTTGTCCCACCCCAGGCCGAGATCGCCGATCAGCGCGCCGAGCTGTTGCAAGCGGCGTAAGTTCTCATCCCAATCGTCCTCGGCGAATTCGACAAAAAGAATGGCCTCGGGATCGCCGCGCAGGAACGCATCGACCGTCGGCTTGAACATCGCAATGTCGCGCGCCAGCCCGAGCATGGTGCGGTCGATCAGCTCGACTGCGATCGGCCCGAGTTTTACGATGTACTGCGCCGCGGCCATCGCCTCATGGAAACTGCCGAAATGGCAGGCGCCGACCGCGCGGCGGCCAAGCAGCGGCGAAAGCTTCAATTCGATCTTGGTGGAAAACGCCAGCGTCCCTTCGGAGCCGACCAAAAGATGCGCGAGATTGATGTCGTTCCTGCCGGGAACCAGCGCATCGAGATTGTAGCCGCCGACCCGGCGCTGCACTTTCGGAAACCGCCGCTCGATCTCGGCGGCCTCGCGCGCGGCGATGGCCAGCAGATCTCGCACCAGAGACGGCGGCATATCGACTCCGGCGTCGCCCATGCGCCCGAAATGCGCGCGCGTGCCGTCGGCCAGAACGGCATCGATCGAGACAACATTCTCGCGCGTATTGCCGTAACGCAGCGAGCGTGCGCCGCAGGAATTGTTGCCGACCATGCCGCCGATGGTGGCGCGTGACGCGGTCGATATGTCGACGGGAAACCACAACCCCGAAGGCTTCAGTTGGCGATTGAGCTCGTCGAGCACGATGCCGGGCTCGACGACGCAGCGCCGGGCGGCGGCATCGAGTGCAACGACACGATCGAGATGCGCCGAGCAATCGACGATGAGCGCTTCGTTGACGGTCTGTCCGGCCTGCGACGTTCCCCCGCCGCGCGCCGTCACCGGCACGCCTTCGGCGCGGCACACAGCAATCGCGCGTTCGGCTTGCTCAATCGTGCGCGGCGTCACGACGCCAAGCGGCATGATCTGGTAGTGGGACGCGTCGGTGGAATAGCGCCCACGCGTAAACGCGTCAAAGCGCACATCGCCCACCTGCTCCGCCTTGAGCCGCCGCTCGAGCCCAGGCCTTAGCCGCGTTGGCACGCCAGTCCTCCACAGCCAAAAAACGACGCGACAACAACGTATTAAGGTTGGCGTCAATTAGACTTGACCGCAATGTCGCATTCGCTATTCAACCCCACAAGCCGCGAGCGCTCTCGGACATGCGCCGCCGGGGCAATCAATTCGTCCGAAGGAGTGCCGAATATGCCGCAGAATGCTTCGCGCGCCGCCGGGCGTCACTTCCTGCAAATTCCGGGGCCGACGCCGCTGCCCGACCGCGTGCTGCGCGCCATGGATACCCCCATCATCGACCATCGCGGCCCGGAATTCGCCAAGCTCGCCAAACGCTGCCTCGACGGCATCAAGACGATTTTCAAGACGACCAATCCGGTCATCATCTATACCGCGACCGGCACCGGCGCGTGGGAAGCGGCCCTGGTCAATACGCTGTCGCCCGGCGATCGGGTGCTGATGATCGAGACCGGACAGTTCGCCACGCTGTGGAAGGTCATGGCGCAGAAGCTTGGCTTGAACCCCGAATTCATTCCCGGCGACTGGCGCACCGGCGCCGACCCGGCAAAGATCGAGGAGCATCTGCGCAAGGACAAGGCGCACGAGATCAAGGCGGTCTGCGTGCTGCACAATGAGACCGCGACCGGCTGCCTGTCGCCGATCGAACCGATCCGCAAGGCGATCAATGCCGCCGGTCACCCGGCGCTATTGATGGTCGACACCATCTCCTCGCTCGCTTCGACCGATTACCGTCACGACGAATGGGGCGTCAACGTCACCGTCGGCGGCGCGCAGAAGGGCCTGATGCTGCCGCCCGGCATGTCGTTCAACGCGGTGAGCGACAAGGCGCTCGCCGCAGCGAAGACGTCGAAAATGACGAAATCGTTCTGGGCGTGGGACGAGATGCTGACCATGAACAAGATCGGCTTCTTCCCCTACACGCCGGCGACGCAGATGCTGCAAGGCCTCGCGGTGTCGATCGAGATGCTGCACGAGGAAGGTCTCGACAATGTGTTCGCACGCCACGCCCGGCTTGCCGAAGCAACGCGGCGCGCGGTGCGCGGCTGGGGCCTCGACATCCTGTGCCGCGATTCGAAATATTATTCGCCGACCGTCACCGCGGTGCTGCTGCCCGACGGCCACGACGCCGACGCCTTTCGCAACCTCGCGCTCGATACATTCAATATCTCGTACGGCGCAAGCTTCGGCCCCTATGCCAAGAAATATTTCCGCATCGGCCATCTCGGTGATGTCAACGATGGCTGGCAGATCGGGGCGCTGGCGGCGACCGAAATGGCGCTGTCGCTGGCCGGCATTCCGCACAAGAAAGGCGGCGTGCAGGCGGCGATGGACTACATCGTGTCGGCACATTCCGGCGGCGCGCGCGCGGCGGCGGAATAATAGGTCGACGTACGTACCTCAATCCCGATCCGTCATCGCCGGGCTTGTCCCGGCGATCCCGATAGCGAATGCATGACCGTGCCAGGCTAATCGGGATGGCCGGGACAGGCCCGGCCATGACACGGAACGGAACAGATCACGCGTGAGATTTTACGACAGCGGCACTGCGGCGACCTGGTCCTTGAATGCCTGCCGCGACGAGATCGCGGCGTACCAGCGTTCGAAATGCGCAAACGCCGGCCGGTCGGGCACGAGCTGGCGGTAGCGATAGGCCATGATGCCGACGGGAATATCGCCATATGAAAATCCGTCGCCGGCAAGATACGCAGTCTTGGCGAGTTGCTCGTCCATCATCTTGACCGCCGCTGTGGTTTTCTTCTTGCCGTCTTCTATCTCGGCGTGATTGCGTTTGTCCGGCGCCGTGCGGATCAAGCCCCAAAATACCGGCGTAATGGCCGGTCCGAGAACCGAGAGCTGCCAATCCATCCACTTGCTGGCATTGGCGCGCATGCGCAGGTCGGCCGGTTCGAGCACGGCCTTATGCTTGCCGGCGAGATAGCGCACGATCGTATTCGATTCCCACAACAGGAAACCGTTCTCTTCCTCCAGCGTCGGCACCAGTCCATTCGGGTTCATCGCGAGATAGGCCGGTTCGCGGTTCTTGCCGAAGGCGCCGCCGATATCGATGCGTTCATGCGGCAGGCGCATCTCGGCGATCGCCCACATCACCTTCTGCACATTCGACGACGTATTACGGCCCCAGATTTTGATCACGATTTTTCTCCCCGACTAGACGCGCGTCATGGCCGGACTTGTTCCGGCCATCCACGTTTTTGACTGTCACTATCCTGTAAGACGTGGATGCCCGGCACAAGGCCGGGCATGACGGACGTAAGCATGCGCCAGAAACTCAATCAATCCGCCGCGCTTCCTCCGGCAGCATGATCGGGATGCCGTCGCGGATCGGGTAGGCGAGCTTGGCGGCACGCGAGATCAATTCCTGCTTGTCCGCGTCGTATTCCAGCGGCATCTTGGTCACCGGGCAGACCAGGATTTCCAGGAGCTTTGGATCGACGCTGGCGGCGAGCCGCTCCGCCGCAGGCATGGATACGGAAGAATTAGGCGTGGATGTATCGGGCATCGGGCGCTCCGGTTCGATCGGCAAATTCATAAACCACCCCCGCGCGCGGCGACGGAGGAATGTTCACTGCAACGGTGTTTCGCCCGGCGTCATGCTCTTGGCAAGCTCGATCTCGGTGACCGCGACCAGGATCTCGGCGCGGGTTTTCAGGTCCGGTGCTTCCAGCATGGCCTGCTTCTCGGCGGCATCGTAGGGCGACATCATCGCCAGCGCATTCACCAGGGCCTCGTTGGGCGCGTTCTCGATGCCGTCCCAATCGGCCTTGAGGTTGTTGGCTTTAAGAAAAGAGGTCAGCGCGCGCAAGAGCGCCTTGCGGTCGACTTCGTCCTCGCCCTTTCGCGCGGTGAAGTCGTCGATGTAAGGCTGATAGGTGACCCGGCACTGCCGGTATGGCGTGTCAACCGCAAGCTCCTCCTCGACACGGAAGCGGGCAACGCCAGTGAGTTGAATGAGGTAACGGCCGTCACCGCTTTCGGCGAATTGGGTCATCCGCCCGACGCAGCCGACCCGGAACAAATGCGGCTTGTTCTGGTCCGGGCCGGGATGCGTGGGATCGGGCTGGATCATGCCGATCAGGCGATGACCCGAGCGCAACACGTCATCGGTCAGCGCCAGATAGCGCGGCTCGAAAATATTGAGCGGCATCTGCCCGCGCGGCAGCAGCAATGCACCCGGCAGCGGAAACACCGGCATCACGTCGGGAAGCGCGTCCGGTCCTTTGTAGGTCGTGTTCATCGGCATGCTGCCTCCACTCACGTGTCCCGTCACCCTGAGGTGCGAGCAAAGCGAGCCTCGAAGGGCGACGGCCCGGGTGCCTGAGCAGCATCCTTCGAGGCCCGCGCTGCGCGCGGGCACCTCAGGATGACGAGTTACACGCAACTCTACGCAAAGAGAATCGACGACAATCTTTTGCGCCCCTCGATTGTGGCCTCGTCGGCCGGACCCCAAGCATCGAAAAACTGAACCAGCTGCTTGCGGGCGCCGTCATCGTTCCATTGGCGGTCGCGCTTGACGATCGTCATCAATTGCTCAAGCGCGTCCGCGCGCCGGCCCTTGCCGTTGAGCGCGAGCGCGAGATCGAAGCGCGCCTGATGATCGAGCGGATTGGCGGCAACCTTCTGCTCGAGCTCGGTCACCGGGCCAAGCGTCTTGGCTTGCTCGGCAAGCTCCAGCGCGGCGCGGGCCGCCACGACCGCTGCGTCATTGGCTTTGCCTTCCGGCACCAGGGCGAGCGTCGCCCGCGCCTGATCGAGCACGCCGGTCTCGACATAGCAGCGCGCCAGGCCGGCCATCGCCGGCACGTTCGCGGCGTCCTCGGCGAGCAGCTGACCGTACATCGCCGCAGCACCGGCGGCATCGCCGTCGGCGAGCGCGGTGTCGGCGGCTTTCAGCAAATCCTTGGCTTCGCCGCCGATGCGGTCCTTGGTCAGCCGCTCCAGGAAGGCTGTAACCTGGCTCTCGGGCAACGCCCCCATGAAACCGTCGGCAGGCTGGCCGTTGACGAAGGCGATCACGGCCGGAATCGACTGAATGCCCATCTGGCCCGGGATCTGCGGGTGCTCGTCGATATTCATTTTGACGAGCTTCACCTTGCCCTTGGCCGCTTTCACGGCCTTCTCCAGGACCGGGGTCAGCTGCTTGCATGGGCCGCACCACGGCGCCCAGAAATCGACCAGCACCGGCTGGCGCTTCAATTCCTCGATAACGTCTGTGACGAAACTTTGCGTGGTCGCGTCTTTGACCGGCGCATCCGCGATCGCGGTTCCAGCTTGCTGCAACATGTCTCCTGCCCAAAACGCGGGCCACCCATCAGGCGGCCCGGCATCTGCCCTGTTCGCATGATTAAATGGGAAGAAAATAGGGGGAATGCAATCCGGACTTTTCAGCGCGGCGGCGCCTGGGAAATTGGCTCGATCCGCGGCGAATGGCCGGCGGCTGCGAGGAATTTAACGAGCCCGTCGCGGGAAATCGTGGTGGTGCCGGTATTCACCAAGGGATGAAAATTGAGCATCGCCTGCGCCATCATGGCGGCATCGAGTACGACCGTGACCTGCTGGCTGGTATCGTTGATGACGGCGAATGGGGTAACCGAGCCGGGCGCGACGCCGAGGAGCTCGCGCATCAGTTCGGCCGAGCCGAACGAGAACCGGCCGGTCGCGCCCAGCAGGCGATGCAGTGACCGCAGCTCGATCGCCGCATCCTCGCCCGCCACGACCAGATAGGGAACGCCTTTCTTGTCGCGCAGGAACAGATTCTTGGTGTGGCCGCCGGCAATCGCGCCGCGCACCTCCCGCCCCTCCTCGACCGTAAACACCGGCGGATGCGTGACGGTCTTATGCGCGATACCGAGCTTATCCAAATAGGCAAAAAGCTCGTCGGGCGAGGCAGCCATCGGCGGGTTCATAGTTCCGCCCGGACGCGGTTGCAAACCGGGGCGCTCTTTGGCATAGCATGGCTACGGTCCCGCTGATGCGGGGCCGCTTACCCTTCTCGGATGCGGGTGTAGCTCAGGGGTAGAGCACAACCTTGCCAAGGTTGGGGTCGAGGGTTCGAATCCCTTCGCCCGCTCCAAGAATTCCTCGATGCAGGACCTGTTACGCCCGCTTCAGCACGCGGGGGATTTTGCACCGAAGCAAGCGTAGGGTGGGCAAAAGCGCGTAGCGCTGTGCCCACGTCGGCGTCAACGCAAACTGCGAGGCAGCCGTGGGCACGCTTCGCTTCGCTTCGCTTTGCCCACCCTACGCTCGCTTGAGATCATTCGCTCGCGCGTAACCTCGTTTGGATGAGGATCGTGTCCGACGATGGGGCGCCTACTCCAACACGACAATAGAATGTGTCCGGCAAACGCCGGTTTAGGTTAACATCGCGGCCTTGCCGGGATTCGCGCAGTGACAATCGTCGAAGATCATCTCCCCCAATCCGCGGGACAGCGCGCCATCGCGTTCCTGCTGCTGTGGCTGTCCGGCGCGTCCTTGCGCCTCACAGTATTGGCCGTTCCGCCGGTGGTGCCGCTCCTGCACGCCGATTTGCATCTGTCGGAAACCGGCATCGGCTGGCTGTCGAGTTTGCCGCCGCTGCTGTTTGCGCTAGCCGCGGTGCCGGGCGCCATGCTGATCGCCCGCTTCGGCATCGTGCCGGCCTTGGTGATCGGCTTGGTGCTCAACGCCTTCGGCTCGGCGGCGCGGGCGGCGTTGCCCGGCGCGGCATGGCTCTACGCATCGACGATTGTCATGGCGGCCGGCGTGTCGATCATGCAGCCGTCGTTGCCGCCATTGGTGCGCGCCTGGTTCCCGAGCCGCGTCGGATTTGCCACGGCGATCTACACCAACGGCCTGCTGATCGGCGAGACGCTCGCTGTGGCGCTCACCATCCCGCTGATCTTGCCGCTTTTCGGCGATAGCTGGCGGTTGAGCTTTGTGTTCTGGTCGATTCCGGTTTTGTTGACCGCACTCTTGGTCGTTGTCTGCGCGTCGCGGCTCGGCCACGTCGAGAATGCGACACTCGCCGCGAACCGGCGCTGGTGGCCGGATTGGCGCAGCCCGCTCATTTGGCGGCTCGGTTTGATCCTCGGCAGCGTCAACGCGATGTATTTCGTGACCAATGCATTTTTACCCGATTACATCACGGCCGCCGGCCGTCCCGACTTGATCTCGAGTGCGCTCACCGCGCTCAATTTGTCCCAGTTGCCGGCTTCTTTTCTCATGCTCGGCGTGGCCGGACGGCTGGTGAAACAGCCCTGGGCCTACCAAGCAACGGGCGTGCTGGCGCTCGTCAGCGTCGTCGGCATGATGGTCAGCAACGGCGCCTGGATTGTTTTCTGGGCCGGATGCCTTGGCTTTGTCACCGCGATTACGCTCATTCTGGCGCTGGCCCTGCCGTCGGTGCTCAGCGCGCCCGACGACGTGCATCGCACGTCAGCCGGCATGTTCACCATCAGCTACAGCGTCGCCATGGTTCTGTCGGTCGTCGGCGGCTGGCTATGGGATTTCACGCAGACGCCGCTTGCCGGCATCGCGCCGGTGGCCCTGTGCGGACTGGCGATCGTCATACTGGCGTCGACCGTTCGCCGGGAAGGTCGGCGATCAAATACCGGTCGCGTTGGCTCTCCATAACGCATCAAACAGATATCGATTTCTCGTCATGCGGCGGGCATAACGAAATAGGTAAATATCCTGATATTTGCCTTTTCAAAAATATATACCTTGCGGTTGTACAGATTCGTGCAGCGCGTTGGCCCTCTAGCAATGGAGTTCATCGTGCTTGCGATCGATCCTTTCAATGCCTCCCGCGGCCATGTCGAGCGGCGCCTCGAAGAAAAACCGCACGGCACGTATGCCCGCACGATGGATGCGCTAATCGCGGTCGAGGAGGCTTCTAGCGCCGTTCGGTCGGCCTTGAAAATCAATGGCTTTCAGGTTCTCAACGATGATCGTTTGCGGATTCTTGAAGCGACCATTTACGGCTACCTTCTTGCCGGCAATCCCGACGAGCGCGGCCTGATAACCGCCGAGGGTTTTGGGGCGGCAATGGGCGGCCTGGCGGCAGAGCGGGTTAGGTGCCGCGCTAAGCCAGGTCGGGACTTCCTTAATGACGTGATGAATCAGGTCATGGAGGTCTGGCCCGTGCAAGACAGGCCCCCTTCCGGATCGATGGTTTATTGGCGCTGGAAACGAGCGGAGGGAATGCTTCCGATATGGCAGTTCGGCTACGTTACCTACGCCGCCGGCGGCGACCTGCTGAGAATAGGAGCGCGGAACGGCGACACCGCTCGCGGCGACGTGGTCAGTATCGCGGATATTGAATGGCGACCTGCAAATAGGGAGCGCACATGATCTCCGATGCTCGCCGAGCGGAAAGCCGCTGTTCCTAAGCGCACTGACGGGTGCGCGGCCCGCTTGCTTGAAATAGAACATAACAACAAATGTATCGCAACGTCTATTTCAGACACCCAACCCTTCACTTTGCACCTTCGACCGGCAATGCCTTTCGTAAGTAGTGATCCTCACTTGTCGATGCCGAAACCGGCAAATAGTAACGGCGAATTCCAACGTGTGGACAATACGACGCTATCGAGAACTCGCATGCACCCGAGCGAAACCAAAATCGAACGGTCATTGACGCCGCGCCCGCGCAAACCATGGTCGACGCCGCGCGTTATCCTTTCCGAAATCGAGGATGCGGAAAAAGTATTAGATCTTGTCGAGGTTTCGGCGCTGCTTGGGCCGTCATGATCGAATAATCGAGAGAGTTGCTCTAGCGATTATCGCGCCACAGCCAGTTCAGATAGCGAGCCGTCAGGAAAGCATGGACCGCAAGCTGGGCCGTCCGATACGCGACAGCCGCATTAATAGCCAACCGCCAGCGCGCCGCGCGTGCGCGGGTCGGCGGCGCCGACCAAACCGTCGGGCGTGACCAGGATCGAATTGGCAGACGTGAATGGACGCTGCGGAACGACCTTGTCGCCGCGCGCCTGCAATGCGGCAATGAGATCGTCGGCAACGCCCGGCTCGGCATAGACCTGATCGGGCAGCCATTGATTGTGCACGCGCGGCGCCGACACCGCGCTCGCGATATCCATACCGCGGTCGATCACATCGACGACGATTTGCAGCACCGTGGTGATGATGCGGCTGCCGCCCGGCGAGCCGGTGACGAGGAACGGCTTGCCGTCCTTCAACACGATCGTTGGCGTCATCGATGACAGCGGCCGCTTGCCCGGCCCGGGCTCGTTGGCCTGGTAACCGATAAGGCCGTAGGCGTTCGGCGCATCCGGCTTGGCGGCGAAATCGTCAAGTTCGTTGTTGAGGAGAATGCCGGTGCCGTCCGCCACCAGCCCCAAACCATAGCTGAAGTTGAGCGTATAGGTGTTGGAAACCGCATTGCCGAACCGGTCGACGATGGAAAAATGCGTGGTGTTGCGGCCTTCGGGCGCGCCGTTGCCGCCGGCGCGGATCTCGCTCGCCGGCGTCGCATGCGCCGGATCGATGGTGGCGCGCCAGACGGCTGCGTAGCTCTTCGAAATCAGCCGCGTGACCGGCACCGCAACCGTATCGGGATCGCCGAGGAACAGCGCCCGATCGGCATAAGCGCGCTTCATCGCCTCGATCATCAGATGCAGCGCCTGCGCTTGATCGGCGTGGGCGAGGTCATAGCCCTCCAGGATGTTGAGCATTTCGACGAGCTCGACGCCGCCGGACGACGGCGGCGGCATCGACACGATGTCGTAGCCCCGATAGGTACCGCGCACCGGCCTGCGCTCGACCGCGCGGTAGGACTTCAGATCGTCGGCGGTCAGCACGCCGCCCGCGGCCTCCACCGCGGCGGCAAGTTTTCCGGCAATCGGACCCTCGTAGAACGCGCGCGGACCGTCGCGGGCAATGGCTTGAAGCGAATCGGCGAGATCGTTCTGCACCAGGCGATCGCCTGTTGCGAGCGCGCTGCCGTCGGCTTTTAGAAAGATCTTCGCGGTGGACGGCCAGCGCGCGAGCCGCTCGTGCTCGTTGGGCAGCAACTCCGCCCTGTCGTCGGTGAAAACGATACCGTCGCGCGCCAGTGCGATCGCCGGCGCAATCAGATCGGCCAGAGTGAAGTGACCGGAGCCATATTTTTCCGCGGCGAGCGCGAGGCCGGCGACGGTGCCCGGCACGCCGACGGCGAGCGCGGAATCCCGCGACTTCTGCGGATCGGCATTGCCCTGCGCATCGAGAAAACTTTTGGCATTGATCGCTTGCGGCGCCGTCTCGCGGTAATCGATGGCGATGTCACCGCCGTCGGCGCGATGGATCACCATGAAACCGCCGCCGCCGATATTGCCGGCGCGCGGATAGCTGACGGCAAGCGCAAAGCCGACCGCGACCGCCGCGTCCACCGCATTGCCGCCATTCTTGAGAACGTCGACGCCGATCCGGGCCGCAAGCGCCTCCTGGGCCACTACCATACCGTTCTGCCCGACGACGGGCAGCGCGGTGCCGATCGCGGCAGCCGGTCCGCGTTCTTCGGCAAACGCGAGCGCGGGGAGCGCGAGAACGCAAACAAGCGTCAAGCTGCGCAAGCGGCGCAGCGGCACATTGTGCGGGTTTGGCATTGCTCGGATCGGCGCTTTACTCTCACAACATCGACGGCAGAACGCGGTCCGGCGGGCGATGGCCGTCGAGGAAAGTCTTGATATTGACGATGACCTTCTCGCCCATGTCGACGCGGCCTTCAACCGTGGCCGAAGCAAGATGCGGCAACAGCACGACTTTGCCGGCGCGCGCGAGCTTGATGAGCTTGGGGCTCACCGCCGGCTCGTGCTCGAACACGTCGAGGCCGGCGCCGGCGATTTCGTCGGCCTCGATGAGGCGTGCCAGCGCGTTCTCGTCGATCACCTCGCCGCGCGCGGTGTTGACGATATAGGCATCGGGACGAACGAGCTTGAGCCGCCGCGCCGAGAGCAAATGATAGGTCGCCGGCGTGTGCGGACAATTGATCGAGATGATGTCCATGCGCGCCAACATCTGGTCGAGGCTTTCCCAGTAAGTTGCGTGCAATTCCTCCTCGATTTGCGGCGTGACGCGGCGGCGATCGTGATAATGGATCTTCAAGCCGAACGCCTGGGCGCGCCGCGCCACCGCTTGGCCGATACGGCCCAAGCCGACGATGCCGAGACGCTTGCCCCAGATGCGATGGCCGAGCATCCAGGTCGGACTCCAGCCGCCCCATTCGCGATCGCTGGTGAGCACTTGCGCGCCTTCCGCCAATCGACGCGGCACTGCGAGAATGAGCGCCATGGTCATATCGGCGGTGTCCTCGGTCAGGACGCCGGGCGTATTGGTGACC
>CAWAPT010000004.1:0-199773 GCA_963784005.1 uncultured Alphaproteobacteria bacterium
CGCAAGCCGGCGCCAAAGTGGCGATTTTCAACGTCAACGAAAAGGCTGCCGCCGAAGTGGCGAGCGCTATCGACGGCATCGCGCTTAATTGCGACGTGACGAAGAGTGAAGCCACGGAAAGAGCAATCGCTGCGGCGGCGGCCGATCACGGCGCGGCGCGGATCGTGATCAATTGCGCCGGCGTCGGACCGGCCAAGCGGATCGTCGGCCGCGACGGGCCGATGCCGCTCGACGAATTCGCGCGCGTCGTCGAGATCAATCTGGTCGGCACCTTCAACGTGCTGCGGCTGGCCGCCGCGGCGATGCAGACGCTGCCAGTGCTGCAAGACGGCGAGCGCGGCGTCATCATCTGCACCGCTTCCGTCGCGGCTTATGAGGGCCAGATCGGCCAGTCCGCCTACGCCGCCTCGAAAGGCGGCGTCGTCGCGCTGGTCATGCCGGCGGCGCGCGAGTTCGCCCAGTTCGGCATTCGCGTCACCGCTATCGCGCCCGGAATTTTTTCGACGCCGATGCTGCATGCTTTGCCGGAGGCCGCGCAGCAAAGCCTCGCCGCGTCGGTGCCGTTTCCGAAACTGCTCGGCCGGCCGCCGCAATATGCGGCGTTGGTGCGCCACATGATCGAGAACCGCTACCTCAACGGCGAAGTGGTCCGGCTCGACGGCGCATTGCGCATGGCGCCGCGGTAACGCCGAAAATGCTGACCAACATCCGCCCACCCGCATCGAATGGGGCGATTGCGATCCCGCCGGCATCATCTTTTATCGCCCGCTATTTCGAGATTTTCGAGCCTCGACCACGCCCTGGTCGAGCGCGCGCTCGGCATGAAGAAGATCGAATACCTCAAGACCTATGACTTCCCGGCCATCCTCTGGTCGAGACGCGCGCACAATTTCCTCGGCCGACGCGGTTCGGCGACGAGGTCGAGATCGAGACAGGCTCGTCGCCTGCGGCCGATCAAGCTTCAAGATCGAGCATCGCCTGACCCTTGCCGGCGCGCTCGCCGCCGAAGGCTCCGAGACGCGGGTGTGGGCGGCCGCGATCCTGGAGATCCCGCGCATAAAGTCGCAACCGATCCCGCCCGAGGTTGTCGCGCGTCTCACGCAGGGCTGACAGTTGAAGCCGCTTCGCGTGTTATCCAGGTGACGACCGCGCGAAAATGCGCTAGAAGCCTTCCACCCTGAGGGAGAGAAACGTCCATGCGTATCGACGCGTATACCCACTTTTTTCCGCAAAAATTCTTCGAAAAGCTCAACCAAGTCGCCGGCGATTACAAAGACATGGGCAAGCGCATTCGCTCGCTGCCGGCTTTGTTCGACCTCGACGTGCGCAAGAAGATCGTCGACGGCCATAAGGACTATCAGCAGATCCTGTCCTATCCGCAGCCGCCGGTCGAGCGTTTCGCCAAGACGCCGGCCGACATCGACGAGTTCTGCCGTATCATCAATGACGGCTTTGCCGAACTGATCGCCAAGGAGAAGGACCACTTCCCCGGCTGGGTGGCGCAGGTTTCGCTCGCGGCGCCCGACGCCGGCGTCGGCGAGGCCGAACGCGCGCTCAAGAACGGCGCGCTCGGCGTGCAAATCTACACCAACGTCGCCGGCAAGCCGATCGACCGCCCGGAATATGCGCCGTTCTGGAAACGGATGAACGAGCTCGGCGCGCCGATCTGGATTCATCCGGCGCGCGGCGCGGAGACGCCGGATTATTTCGATGAGAAAAAGTCGCTTTACGAAATCTGGTGGACGATCGGCTGGTCCTACGAAACCGCCTGCGCCATGCTGCGCCTGGTGTATTCCAAGATCATGGACAATCATCCCAACCTGAAAATCATCACCCACCATTTCGCCGGCATCGTGCCGATGCTCGAAGGTCGCCTCGGCCCGGGCAATGACGTGATGGGCAATCGCACCACCGACGAGGATTACGTCGGCTTGCGCAAAAGCCTGAAGAAACGGCCGCTCGATTATTTCAAGCAGGATTTCTGGGCCGACACCGCGGCGTTTACCGCGGAGCCGGCCACCAAATGCGGCATGGAGTTTTTCCCGATCGACAAGATCGTGTTCGCCTCCGACTGCCCGTTCGATCCGGAAGGCGGCACGATGTTTCCGCGCGAAACGCTGCGGATTCTCGATTCGCTCAAGATGGATAAGGCGACCAGCGACAAGGTCTTCTACAAGAACCTCGAAGCGGTCACCGGCAAGAAACTGGTGAAGTAGCTAACCTCTCCCCGCATACGGGGAGAGGTCGAGCGAAGCGAGGGTGAGGGGGCCTCACCGCGAGTTCGAGCGCTCAAGTCTGAGCCCGGCGGATAGGCCCCCTCACCCCAACCCTCTCCCCGCATGCGAGGAGAGGGAGCACACAGCTTTCATCCACAAGCCGTGAAAGCGCACACCACTTCTGCTAGCGTCGCTTCATGGACGCCGCACGCACCATCGTGACCGACGCGCCGGAGCCTGCCGCCGAGGCAGTCGCCGGCGTTATGGCCAAAGCGGGCGACGACGTCACCCGCGTCACACCCATGATGGAGCAATATATCGAGATCAAGACCGCCAATCCGGATTGCCTGTTGTTCTACCGGATGGGCGACTTCTACGAATTGTTCTTCGACGACGCCGAAACCGCCTCGCGCGCGCTCGGCATCATGCTGACCAAGCGCGGCAAGCATCGCGGCCTCGACATTCCGATGTGCGGCGTGCCGGTCGAGCGCGCCGACGAATATCTGCATCGCCTGATCGCGCTCGGCCACCGCGTCGCGGTCTGCGACCAGCTCGAAGATCCGGCGGAAGCGCGCAAGCGCGGCGGCAAAAGCGTGGTGCGCCGCGACGTGGTGCGGCTGGTGACACCGGGCACGCTCACCGAAGATTCGCTGCTTGACGCCAAGCGTAACAATTATCTCCTGGCGCTGGCGCGCAACCGCGCGTCGTCGAGCGAAGACCGTTTCGCGCTGGCCTGGATCGACATTTCGACCGGCGAATTCCGGGTCGCAGAATGCGACCGCGCCGCGCTTGCCGCCGAGATCGCGCGCATCGAGCCCGGCGAGATCGTCGTTTCCGATGTGCTTTATGCCGACACCGAGCTTGCGCCCTATCTGCGCACGCTGCCGGCGCTGATGCCGCTCACCCGCGACGTGTTCGACGGCGCAACGGCGGAACGGCGGCTGGCGTCGTTCTTCGGTGTCGCCACCACGGCCGCGTTCGGCGCGTTCTCGCGGATCGAGCTGACCGCCGCGGCGGCCGCCGTCACTTATGTCGAGCGCACCCAGCTCGGCAAGCGTCCGCCATTGTCGGTACCGGCCCGCGAAGCCGCCGGCGCGACGCTCGCCATCGATCAGGCGACGCGCGGCAATCTCGAACTCGTCCGCACGCCGGGCGGCGAGCGGCGCGGCTCGCTCTTGGCGGCGATCGACCGCACGGTGACGGCGGCGGGCTCGCGGCTCCTGGCGCAGCGGCTGGCGGCGCCGCTGACCGACCCGGCCGAGATCGGCCACCGGCTCGATGCCGTCGCCGCCTTTGTCGATGACGGTGCGGCACGCACCGATCTGCGCGCGCTCCTCAAAGCGGTGCCCGATCTGGCGCGCGCGCTGGCGCGCCTTGTGATCGGCCGCGGCGGCCCGCGCGATCTCGCCGCCATCCGTGACGGCATTGTCGCCGCGGCGGAATTTTCCGTGCGGCTGGCGGCGCTCGCGGCGATTCCCCGCGACCTCGAACAGGCGATGGCGGGGCTGCGCCGTCCGGATGGTGCTATTGCCGCCGCGCTTGCACGCGCGCTCGGCGATGAACTGCCGGCGCTGCGCCGCGATGGCGGCTTTGTGCGCGGCGGTTACGACGCGGGGCTCGACGAAGCGCGCGCGCTGCGCGACAAATCCCGCCGCGTCATTGCCGCGCTGCAAGTGCGCTACGCCGAGACCACCGGCATCCGCGCGTTGAAAATCCGGCACAACAATGTGCTCGGCTATTTTGTCGACGTCTCGGCACAGCACGGCGAAAAGCTCATGAGCGCACCGCTCAACGCCACGTTCATCCACCGCCAGACGACGGCGGGCCAGGTGCGCTTCACCACGACCGAACTGGGCGCGCTCGAAGCCAAGATCGCCAGTGCCGCCGACCGCGCGCTGGCGCTTGAGCTGGAAATCTTCGATCGTCTCGCCGCGACAGTCGCCGCGGCAACCGCGGCGATCAAGGACGCGGCGAATGCGCTCGCCGTGATCGACACCACAACCGCGCTGGCGGCGCTCGCGACCGAGCGCGATTACACGCGTCCGCAGGTTGACGGCAGCCTCGCCTTTGCCATTAGCGGCGGCCGCCACCCGGTGGTCGAGCAGGCCTTGGTCGCGAGCGGCGGCGGCGGCCCCTTCGTCGCCAACGATTGCGATTTATCGGCTGGCCGCATCTGGCTGATGACCGGCCCCAATATGGCTGGCAAATCGACGTTCCTGCGCCAGAACGCGCTGATCGCGGTGTTGGCGCAGATGGGAAGCTTTGTGCCGGCGAAGGCCGCGCATATCGGCGTGGTCGACCGGCTGTTCTCGCGCGTCGGCGCCGCCGACGATCTGGCGCGCGGACACTCGACCTTCATGGTGGAGATGGTCGAGACCGCGGCGATCCTCAATCAGGCCGGTCCGCGCGCGCTGGTCATTTTGGACGAGATCGGCCGCGGCACCGCGACCTACGACGGCTTGTCGATTGCCTGGGCGACGATTGAGCATCTGCACGAGACCAATCGCTGCCGCGCGCTGTTCGCCACGCATTTCCACGAAATGACGGCGCTGTCGGCAAAGCTCAACCGGCTGCACAATGCCACGATGCGGGTGAAGGAGTGGCAAGGCGACGTCGTGTTCCTGCATGAAGTCGTGCCCGGCGCGGCGGATCGTTCCTACGGCATCCAGGTGGCCAAGCTCGCCGGCCTGCCGGAAAGCGTGATCGAGCGCGCCAAGGTGGTGCTGGCGCAGATCGAGGCCGAGGATCGCACCTCGCCGGCGCGCCGGTTGATCGACGACCTGCCGCTATTTGCCGCCGCGCGCCCCGCCGCAGCATCCGCGCCGCAAGCCGACACCGCGCTCACTGCGCTCCTCGACGCGCTGGCAGCGCTTCATCCCGACGAAATGTCGCCGCGCGATGCGCTCGAAGCGCTCTACGCGCTCAAGGGGAAGCTCGCAAAGCGCGGCGCGTAGACCGCACGCGGATCAGTACGAGTATTCCGCTCCAGGCGATGCAAACGCCCAGCCCGATCAAGAGCGCCCACAACGAGCCGAGCGGTACGGCCGCATAATGAACGGCAACAAAGCTTAACGCCAGGCCGATGAAGGCGATCTGCGCGTGCGCCAACATGCTGGCTGTCGCTTTGCCGCCGACGCGCGGATGCAGGATCACGACCGAGCTGCACAGAATGATCGGAAACACCGCGAACGTGCCGGAGGCGAACGAGCCGATGCTGTAGCTCGCCGTGGTCACGATCGCGACTACGATCGCAGCGGCGAGTGCGCGCAGCGGAATATCGAACCGGGTGCGCAAGAATTTCCGCAGCGGGCCCGATTCGCGATAGCGCCAGCTCAACGGGATGGCGATGCCGAACACCACGGCATCAAGCGCGGTCGCGGTCAACGGCGTCCACACGAATATTTGCAGGATGCCGACAACCGCGAACCAGATCAGAAGCGAAACGCCAAGGCACAGCAACAGGCCGTGGCGCTGCGCCAGTATGACGTAAGCCAAGCAGTAGATCGACACCGCGGCGCAGGTGGCGACGGTGCCGATGGCACTCGCGGCGATGAAGCTCGCGGGATGCTCGATCGCGAGAATGAAATAAGCGGCGTCGGCCGCGGTCGGCAGCGCGGCGATCAGCGCGCCGACAAAGGCGCCCGAGCGCTCGACCGCAACCGAGGTGACGACGACGACAATCGCCGTCATCGCCATTTTCAGGGCGAGGCCGTACCAGAACAGGAGGTCGGAGGAGATCATTTGGTCACATCATCGCCGCAGTGTGTCATGGCCCGCGAAGGCGGGCCATCCAGTAGTCGCCGCCGCTGTGATGGAGCTGAAGCAATCCGGGTTACTGGATCATCCGCTGGCGCCTGTCATCGGGCCGGCCCAAAGGCCGGACCCGTTGGCGGATGATGACGGAACGCGCTATTTACGGCGCATGGAAATCTCGACCGGCGGGCCGCTGCGGATCGTCTGATAGACGACGCAATAGCGCTCGGTGAGTTTCAAGAGCTGATCGAGCTTGTCCGGCGCCGCATCGGTATCGACATCGAAGCGCAGGCGGATCTGCGCGAAGCCGACCGGAGCGTCCTTGGCGACGCCGAGCGTGCCGCGGAAATCGAGATCGCCCTCGGCCGCGACCGTGGCGGATTTGAGCGGGATGTCGATCGCCGTCGCGACCGCTTTGAGCGTCACGCCGGCGCAGGCGACCAAAGCTTCGAGCAGCATGTCGCCCGAACACAATTCCATCCCCGATCCGCCGGTCGCCGGATGCAGCCCCGCGACGGCAAGCGCGCGGCCGGTTTCGACTTTGCAGGCGATGCTGGAATCGTCGAGCGTGCCCTTGGCTTTGAGCGTGATCAACCCGGCCTTGGGATCGGCCTTGTAGCGCTCCTTGATCGGCGCCTGCAGCGCGCGCAGTCCGGCGGCATCCATTGATCCATTCCTTTTGAGACAACGTGGCGGTCAGAGTATAGAGGACAGACGACCGACGACAGAGGACAGATGGCGCCTAAATCTCTTTTCCGTCATCCGCCCTCCGTCGTCTGTCCTCTGCTACCACCACAGTGCCGCGCCGGCCTCGGCCTTCGGCTCGTCCGCCGCGCCGGTCACGGCGCGATGCAGCGAGCGGTTGAGCGCCGCCAGCACGCGGCGCTTGGCAAAATCGAAAGCGGCGGACTGGCGGTCGCGCGGCCGCGGCAAATCGACGGCGATCTCGTCGAAAATGCGGCCGGGCCGCGGACACATCACCATGACGCGGTCGGCGAGCACGATCGCTTCATCGACGTCGTGGGTGACCAGGATCAAAGTCGGCTTGGCGTCGGCCCACAGATCGAGAAGATGATCCTGCAAATCGGCACGGGTGAAAGCGTCCAGCGCCGAGAACGGCTCGTCCAGCAGCAACACCTGCGGCCGCGGCACTAGCGCCCGTGCGATGGCGACACGCTGCGCTTGGCCGCCGGACAGTTCGCGCGGCCAAACCGCCGCCTTGTCGGCAAGACCGACACGTTTGAGGGCCGCGGCAACGCGCCGCGCCCGTTCCCCCTGCGGCCGATCGCCAAGGCCAAAGCCGACATTGCCGGCGACCTTGAGCCAAGGCAGGAGCCGCGGCTCCTGGAAAATGATGCCGATCTTTTGGTACGGCGAGAGGATCTGTTCGCCATCGAGCAAAATGGCGCCCTCACTTGGCGGATCGAGCCCGCCGATGGCGCGCAACAGGGTCGATTTTCCGCAGCCCGATCCGCCGATCACGGCGACGATTTCGCCCAGTGCTACGCCGAGCGACACGCCGCCGAGTGCGTGCACGCCATTGGGATAAGTTTTGCCGACATGTTCGAGGACAAGCATCTTCCGTCATCCTGAGGTGCGAGCGAAGCGAGCCTCGAAGGATGCATGGCCCGGGCCGTCGCCCTTCGAGGCCCGACCTTCGGCCGGGCACCTCAGGGTGACGGGAAAAAGTCGGTAGTTCATCTCATTCATAATTCTAATCCTGCCGCACGACATCTTCCCAGCGCAGGAACGGCGCGGCCAAAAGCACGATCAGCCAATCGGTCGCCTTGCCGACGATGGCGAAGGCGACGATGGCGGCGACGATTTCCGCCGGCTTGCCGAGCTGCTGGCCGTCGATCAGCAGATAACCGAGACCTTCGGAGGCGCCCATCAGCTCGGCGGCGACCACGAACATCCAGCCGAGCCCCAGCCCCGAGCGCAAGGAAATCACATAGGCCGGCAGCACCGCCGGCAGCAAAATCCGCCGCACCATTGCGAGATCGGATAGCCGGAACGCGCGGCCGACTTCGACCAGCTTGCGGTCGACCGATTGGATCGCGCCCATCAGGCCGAGATAAACCGGAAAGAACACGCCGACCGCAATCAACGTCACCTTCGAGGCTTCGAAAATGCCGAGCCAGAGGATGAACAGCGGCACCCAGGCGATCGACGGGATGGCGCGCAGAGCCTGCAGGCTGGGATCGAGCAAACGCCGCACCAAGGGCGAATAGCCGGCAGCGGCGCCAAGCACCGTAGCCGCGACAACGCCGATACCAAAGCCGGCCGCCACCCGCGCCAATGTGACGAGCGTGTTGCGTTGCAGTTCGCCGCTGCGCGCCAGCTCGCCGAAGGTGGCGAAGATGACGGACGGCGGCGGCGCCAGGCGCCCGCTCGCCCAGCCCATGCGCACGATGAGTTCCCAGCACAGCGCCAGCGTGACCGGCAGCAGAAGCCCCAGCGCCGGTCGCGTTAGGCGCGCCCAGACTTTTCCTGCCGCCGGCGCGGGCGCCTGATGAGCTTCGACATCAACAGTCATGCCGACAACTGACATGGTGCGATCCGCCAATGCAACGTGGCTGGCGTCTGCGCGCTCCCTCGCCCCGCTTGCGGGGAGAGGGTTGGGGTGAGGGGGCCTCACCGCGATTGCGAGCCTCCTCGTATGAGCCCAGCGGATAGGCCCCCTCATCCCGACCTTCTCCCCGCGTGCGGGGAGAAGGAGAAGCAGCTAGGCCCCCGTCACGAAGCGGTCGTCGACGAGATCGTCGAGCGACTTTTTGACATCGGCTGTGGCCGGGATCACGCCGGCCTGCCGCAACGCCAGGCCCGCTTGCAGAATGGTGGCGCGCTGCTCCGGGCCGATGCGGTTGAAGTGCAAGTCGGTCCGCTCCTTGAGCTGGATGTCGACGACATCGCCGGGCAGCTTGGTCACGGCCATGAACACGCGCTTCTCGTCGTCGTAATTGGCGAGACAATATTTGCGCGCGTTTTCATAGACCGCGAGCACGCGCTTGGTCAGATCGGGATATTTGCCGAGGAAGTCCTCGCTCGAATTGAGGATGCCGTAGGTATTGGCGGCCTTGTTGCGATAGAACAGCCGCGCGCCATCCTCGACTTGCGCCGCCGCCATCATCGGATCGAGGCCGGCCCAGGCATCGACATCGCCGCGAATGAGCGCGGTCTTGCCGTCGGGATGCTGCAACAGCACCGGTACGATGTCCTTCTCGCCCAAGCCGACCGACTGCAGCGCGCGCACCAGGAAAATGTGCGGATCGGTGCCGCGGGTCACCGCGACGCGTTTGCCTTTGAGATCTTCGATCTTGTTGATCGCGGTATCTTTGCGCGTCACCAATGCGGTCCATTCGGGACGGGAATAGACGTAGATCGACTTGACCGGATTGCCGTTGATCCGCCCGAGCAGCGCCGCAGAGCCGGCGGTCGAGCCGAAATCGATCGAGCCGGCGTTGAGGAATTCCAGCGCCTTGTTGGAGCCGAGCGACTGCACCCAGCGCACGCCGATGCCGTCCTTGGCGAATTCGTTTTCGAGCAGGCCTTTGTCCTTGAGCACCATGGAGACAGGGTTGTAAGTGGCCCAGTCGATCCGGATTTCCGACGGCTTGTCGGCGGCGCGCGCGGCGCGGCCCAGGCCCAGCGGCATCAGGCCGGCGCCAATTGCACTTCCCAACACAGCACGGCGTGAAAGCATGACAAACTCCCGATTTGGCATCCCAACCATTCTCACTGTACGCTATTTTTATTCTTTAGGAGAGCGATAGTACGTCGTCAATTGGAAAGAAATACTTCATTCATGGGATAAATAGGAACGAAAATTTCCAATTTACTGATCGTAACCTGTTTTTGGCCGAGCCATTGGCCGCACGATGACTCGGCGCGAGGGCTCCGCTATGCGTAGCGATCATGCTCGACAGCCCACGATCCGTCCGTATTGCCGACGACCTGCTCGATCCGGCGGCGATCGTCGACGATCTCAAAAAGCTCGCCAAGACGCATAGCGGGCGCGAGCGCGAATTGCGAACCGCAGTCGCGCAGCGCCTCAAATCGGCGCTGACCCAGGCGCGCACGCGGGCCGAGATCCTGCTGTTGAAAGACCGTCACGGGCGGCGTTGCGCCGAACGGCTGTGCCGGACGCAGGATGAGATCATCCGCATTCTGTTCGAGTTCACCGTCAGCGAGCTTTATCCAACGCGCGTGCCGTCCGAGGCCGAACATATGGCGGTGGTGGCGACCGGCGGCTATGGCCGCGGGCTGTTGGCGCCCGGATCCGACATCGATCTGCTGTTTCTCCTGCCTTACAAACAGACCGCCTGGGGCGAACAGGTCGCCGAGGCCCTGCTCTATTGCCTGTGGGACATGGGCCTGAAGGTCGGCCACGCGACGCGCTCGGTCGATGAATGCATTCGTCAGGCAAAAACCGACATGACGATCCGCACCACGCTGCTCGAATCACGCTATCTGTTCGGCGACATAAAACTGTTCCAAGAGCTGACGGCGCGCTTCGACCAGGAGGTCGCGGCCGGCACCGCGCCGGAATTCGTCGCCGCCAAGCTCGCCGAGCGCGAACAGCGCCACCGCCGCGCCGGCCTGTCGCGCTATCTGGTCGAGCCCAATATCAAGGACGGCAAGGGCGGTCTGCGCGACCTGCACACGCTGTTTTGGATCGCCAAATATGTCTATCGCGTGCGCGAGCCCGAAGAATTGATCGAACGCGGCGTGTTCGACCGCGAGGAATACAAGATGTTCCGCCGCTGCGAGGACTTCTTGTGGTCGGTCCGCTGCAACATGCATTTCTTCACTGGCCGCGCCGAAGAGCGGCTGTCGTTCGACATCCAGCGCGAGATCGCGGTGCGGCTCGGCTACACCGCGCATCCCGGCTTGAAGGACGTCGAGCGCTTCATGAAGCACTACTTCCTCACCGCCAAGCATGTCGGCGATCTCACCGCCATCCTGTGCGCGGGGCTGGAGGATATGCAGGCCAAGCCCGCGCCGGTCCTGAGCCGGATGATCGCGCCGTGGCGTTCGGCACGGCGACATAAAAAGCTAAGCGGCACCGACGATTTCGTCGTCGACAATAACCGCATCACCATCGCGCGCGCCGATGTCTTCAAACGCGATCCGGTCAATCTGATCCGGCTGTTTCATCTCGCGCAGAAGCACAATCTGGTCCTTCACCCCGAAGCCATGCGCGCGGCGACGCGTTCGCTCAAGCTTATCGACAAGACGGTACGCGAGGACAAAGAGGCCAATCGCCTGTTCCTGGAAATCCTGACATCGAAGAACGCCGCTGAAATCGTGCTGCGGCGCATGAACGAAGTCGGCGTGCTCGGCGCGTTCGTGCATTCGTTCGGCCGCATCGTGGCGATGATGCAGTTCAACATGTATCACCATTATACGGTGGACGAGCATCTGCTGCGCTGCATCGGCGTGCTCAACGAGATCGCGCGCGGCGATAATCCGGAATTCTCGCTGGCGAACGACTTGATCAAGACCATCCAGCCGCAGCACCGCACCGTGCTCTGCGTCGTGCTGTTCCTCCACGATATCGCCAAGGGACGCGTCGAGGATCACTCGCTCGCCGGTGCGCGGCTCGCCCGCCGGCTTGGGCCGCGGCTCGGTCTCAGCGCCGCCGATACCGAACTCGTCGCCTGGCTGGTTGAAGTGCATCTGGTGATGTCGGCGGTGGCGCAATCGCGCGACTTGTCCGACCGCAAGACGATCGAAAATTTTGCCGCGGTGGCGCAATCGCTGGAGCGGCTGAAGCTCCTCACCATCCTCACCACCGCCGACATCCGCGCCGTCGGCCCGGGGGTGTGGAATGGCTGGAAGGCGCAGCTATTGCGCACGCTTTATTACGAAACCGAGCCGGTGCTGACCGGCGGTTTCTCCGAGGTCAACCGCGCCCAGCGCGTCGCCATGGCGCAAGCCGAATTCCGCGCCGAGATCAAGGATTGGCCGGCGGCAACGCTCGATGCTTATGTCGAGCGGCTCTATCCGGCGTACTGGCTCAAGGTCGATCTGCCGCACAAGCTCGCCCACGCCCGGTTCGTGCGCGAAATCGAGGCAGCCGGCAAGAGATTGGCGACTTTTGTCGGCTTCGACGCGGCGCGCGGCGTCACTGAACTCACTGTATTCGCGCAGGACCATCCGTGGCTGCTGTCCATCGTCGCCGGCGCCTGTGCGCTGGCCGGCGCCAATATCGTCGACGCTCAGATCTACACGACGACCGACGGGCTCGCGCTCGACACTATCTCGGTCACGCGCGAGTTCGAGCATGACGAAGATGAAGGCCGGCGCGCCGCGCGGATCGGCGATGCCATCGAGAAGGCGGTGCGCGGCGAACTCAGGCTACCTGACATCGTGGCCAAGCGCGCGCCGCCGAAGGGCCGGCTCAAGGCGTTCGCGATCGAGCCCGAGGTCACGATCAATAACCAATGGTCGAACCGTTACACCGTGGTCGAAGTGACCGGCCTCGACCGGCCCGGTCTGCTCTATGAGCTGACCACGACGCTGTCCAAGCTCAACCTCAATATCGCCTCGGCCCATGTCGCGACATTCGGCGAGCGGGTGGTCGACGTGTTCTATGTCACCGATCTGACCGGCGCTCAGATTACGACGCCGGGCCGCCAGGCCGCGATCAAGCGGCCGTTATTGGCCCTGTTCACGGCGCCCGTGGAAGCAAAGCCGGCCAAAGAGGCGGCGGCGGGGTAACCTCCCTCTCCCCACGCGGGGAGCGGGTAAGACCGGTAACCGCCCCTTAAACCGCGCGCTTTAGCGTCCTGGCAGCGCCTTTTCCGCGCTGGGGACGAACTATGTGGGGACAGACCGGCAGGAAGAAAAGCGCCGACGCCGGCAGCTTCGAGTTCCGCATGCGCGCGGCGGACCGGATCGGCGGCCCGCCTAAAGCACGCAGCGCCGCGCGTTCCGGGACGGCCCGCTGGCGGCGCGACACCGACCCGCCGCGTGCGGCCGGAAATAAGCGCGGCGGCAGGCGCCGGTCCGGCTTCGGCCGCCTGATTTATTGGGGCGTGGTGCTGGCGCTGTGGGCGCTGATCGCCGGCCTCGGCGCGCTGGTCTGGATCGGCATTCATCTGCCGCCGATCGGTTCGCTCGAAATCCCCAAACGGCCACCCTCGGTGCTCATCCTTGGCGCGACCGGCGGCACCCTTGCCACCCGCGGCGACATGGGCGGCGCGGCGGTGCCGCTTGCCGAAATGCCGGGCTATGTCCCCAACGCGTTCATCGCCATCGAGGATCGCCGTTTCTATTCGCATCACGGCATCGATCCGTTGGGCATTTCGCGCGCTTTGGTCGCCGACATTTTGCGCCGCGGCGCCTCGCAAGGCGGCTCCACCATCACGCAGCAGCTCGCCAAGAATCTGTTCCTGACCCAGGAACGCACCGTCACACGCAAGCTGCAGGAAATCGTGCTCGCGCTGTGGCTCGAACATAAATTCACCAAGGCGGAGATACTCGAACTCTATCTCAACCGCGTCTATTTCGGTTCCGGCGCCTACGGCGTCGAAGCCGCCGCGCAACGCTATTTCGGCAAGTCGGCGCGGCGCTTGGCGTTGCCCGAGGCGGCGATGCTCGCCGGCCTGGTGCAAGCGCCGTCGCGGCTGGCGCCAAGCCACAATCAAGACGGCGCCCAGCGCCGCGCCGCCATCGTGATCGGCGACATGGCGGAGCAGAAGATGATCAGCGATGCCGCCGCCAAAGCGGCGCTTGCCCATCCGGCGCACGCGGTGCAGCCGGCCGGCGCCGGATCGGTCAATTACGTCGCCGACTGGGTGATGGATGCGGTCAATGATTTGATCGGTCCGTTCGATCAGGACATCGTCGTCCAAACAACGGTCGATCCCGCATTGCAGGGCGCGGCCGAGCAAGCGCTGATCGATGCGCTCAACCAGAAGGGCGGCAAGCTCGACATTTCACAAGGCGCGCTGGTTGCGATGACGCCGGACGGGGTGGTGCGCGCGCTGGTCGGCGGGCGGAATTATGGCGAGAGCCAATTCGATCGCGCCATCGACGCCAAGCGCCAGCCTGGCTCGGCGTTCAAGCCGTTCGTCTATCTCACCGCGCTCGAGCGCGGGCTTACGCCCGACACCGTGCGCGAGGACGCGCCGATCTCGGTCAAAGGCTGGAAGCCGGAGAATTTCGAGCACCAATATCTCGGCCCGGTCACGCTCACCCAGGCGCTCGCCGATTCGCTCAATACCGTTTCGGTGCGGCTCACGCTCGAAGCAGGCCCCGACGCCGTGGTGCGTACCGCTTATCGGCTCGGCATCACCTCGCTGCTCGAACCCAACGCTTCGATCGCGCTCGGCACCTCGGAAGTCTCGCCGCTCGAACTGGTCGCCGCTTACGCGGCCTTCGCTAACGGCGGCCTCGCGGTCTCGCCGCATGTCGTCGAGCGTATTCGCACCGCCGACGGCAAGATGCTCTACGACCGCTCGCTGACCCCGCTCGGCCGCATCGTCGATGCGCGCTACGTGGCGATGATGAACACCATGATGCGCGAGACGCTGGTGACCGGCACCGCGCGCTCGGCCAACCTTCCCGGCTGGCAAGCCGCGGGCAAAACCGGCACCAGCCAGGATTTCCGCGACGCCTGGTTCATCGGCTACACCTCGCATCTGGTCACCGGCGTCTGGCTTGGCAACGACGACAACACGCCGACCAGGAAAGCGGTCGGCGGCGGCCTGCCGGTCGAAATCTGGAGCCGCTTCATGAGGACCGCGCATGCCGGTGTCGCGCCGGCGTCGCTGCCGGGCCTCGCCGACGGCGGCTGGTTTAATTTGGGGCCGCCGCCTGCGGCCGTTTCGGCTCCCGGCGCTGCGACCGGAAGCGGACAACAGAACAATCAGAACAATGGCGGCGGGCTGGATACCTGGCTGCTCGATAAATTGTTCGGGCGCAGGTGAGTGTAAGCAAAGGCGCAATCGTCAATTTTGATCGCCGTATCTGTCGCTTACGGCGGCGGCAATGAACCTCTTGCGCCCTTCTCCGCTCGGGCGCGTGCCATGGGCGGCGCACCAATCTGCAAATACGGCCGGATCGATGGGAACGCGCATGACGACGTGTCCGTAGGCCTTAAGCCCTTGTTCCATTTCCTCGGCAATCTTCAGCCATTCTTTCCAAGTGCGTGGCATCCTGTCGCCATCGTCGAAAAGCTTCAGCAAAGCCGGGTAATCTTCCTCTTTGATCCAATAGGCTCCGACCACCGGAGGCGGCCTGTCCTCGAAGTTCGTCATGGGGCACCTCAATAGCGGCAACGCGGGCGCCGCAATAGCCTGCCGGATCACGGCTCATTAACCGCTGGTCGCCATCCTGCCGGCACAGTGATTCGCGGAGTGACACGTGAGCGCCAAAATAATCAAGTTCAGCGACTATCGCGTTGACGATGGGGCTGCGGGCGAGATTGACCTGGTGACAGCGGTCGATGTCGCGATCCGGGACTTACGTGAAATCCTGTCGTGCTGGGGTACCGATATAGCACGGCAGCGGGCGGAAGAGTGCAAGTCGATGTTGCACCATGCCTTGTCCGGATGTGCCGTCGGTCATTCGGAATTTCGATAGTATTCAAATGGAAAAGACAGAATCTTTCAGCCCCTCCGATTACACGCTCGCCATTAAAAACAAAGGGCGTCCGCCCAAGTCCTGGCGATGGGAGATTTACGCGGCAGGCAAGAGCAAGCCGGTGCGGCAGTCCGACTTTTTTGCAACGATGTCGGCTGCGACCCGGGCGGGCAAAGCGGCATTGGTCGCGCTTCGGGCCGGCTGAGCGGGTTCTTTTTTATAAAATCCAGCGATCTTGCTGCAAGGCCGGGACAGACCCGGCCATGACATTTTGTCAGATTCCGTTGCCCAAATCCTGATTCTTGAGCGGCAGCGCGCGGATGCGCTTGCCGGTGGCGGCGAAGACCGCGTTGCAGAGCGCCGGCGCCAGCGGCGGCACCGGCGGCTCGCCAACGCCGCCCCAGAAGCCGCCGCTCGGCACGATCACGGTCTCGACCTTGGGCGCGTCGGCCATGCGCAACATCTCGTAACTATCGAAGTTCGTTTGCTCGGCGGCGCCGGCCTTGATCGTGATCTCGCCATAGAGCGCCGCCGTCAGCGCGTAGACGATCGCGCCTTGCGTCTGCATTTCGATCGACAGCGGATTGACCACGTGGCCGGGATCGATCGCCGATACGACGCGGTGCACGCGCACGCCGCCTTTGGTGACGGACACTTCGACCACCTGCGCGCAATAGCTGCCGCAGGCCTCGTTGAGCGCGATGCCGCGAAATAGGCCGGGCGGCAGCGGGGTGCCCCACTGCGCTTGGTGCGCCGCGGCGTCGAGCACGGCGAGATTGCGCGGGCTTTTTCCCAGTAGCTTGCGCCGGTAAAGATAGGGATCGGCGCCGGCGGCGTGCGCCATCTCGTCGACGAAGCATTCCTTATAGAAGGCGTTTTCCGTGTAGTTGATGGCGCGCCAGACGCCGAGCGGCACCGGCGTTTGACGAATGACATAGTCGACCAGATAGTTCGGCACGTCGTAGCCCATCTCCTCGCCAAGGCCGCTGATGAAGCTGCGGTCGACGATGTCGGCGCCGAATTGCGGCACCAACGCCGCGACGAATGACGGGCCGGCGAGCCGGATGGTCCAGGCGACCGGCATGCCCGCGGCATCGAGCCCGGCGGTGAGCCGCGCCATGCTGCAAGGCCGGTAGAGATCGTGCGCGACATCCTGTTCGCGCGACCACAGAAGCTTGACCGGACGGTCGAACTGTTTGGCGATGACGACGGCTTGGCGCACATAGTCCTAAATCGGCGCGCGCCGGCCGAAACCGCCGCCGAGCATCATCCTATGAACGGTCACGCTGTCACTCGGCACGCCGGCGGCAACCGCGGCGGTCGCGACCGCGGTGGCGGGATCCTGGGTCGGCGCCCAAACTTCGACCCCGGCGGATGTGACATGCGCGGTGCAATTCTGCGGCTCCATGGTGGCGTGGGCGAGGAACGGCACCGTGTAATCGGCTTCGAGGCGGCGCGCGGCGCCGGCCAGCGCCGCCGCGGCGTCGCCGTCGGCACGGCCGATCTGCGACGCTCTGGCGTCGAGCGCACCGCGCACCAGTTCGGCAATGCTGGCGCTCGAAACCGCGCCGTTGCCGCGATCGTCCCAGCTGACCTTGAGCGCATCCGCGGCGCGCTTGGCCTGCCACCACGAATTCGGCCACGACAGCGACCGCATCCGGCATGCGCACCACGCCGCGCACGCCTTTGTAGGACGCAATCGAACTTTCATCGGCCGATTTCAGCGCTCCCTGATAGACCGGACATTGCACGATGGCGGCATAGAGCATGCCCGGAAGCTGCACATCGATGGCATAGACCGGCTGCGCCGTGACCTTGGCGTAGACATCGAGCCGCTTCTGCGGTGTGCCCACAAGCCGCCACGCGCCAGGCGGCTTCAGCTTGATATCCGCCGGCGCGCGCATCTTTGCCGCGTCTTCGGCGAGCGCCCCGAAACCGAGGCTGCGGCCGCTCGGCTGGTGCGTGACCGTACCGTTGCGCGCGATGCATTGCGCACGCGCCACGTCCCATTGCGCCGCGGCGGCGGCAAGCAGCATTTCGCGCGCGGTGGCGCCGGCCTTGCGCAGATAATCTTGCGAGGACGCAATCGAGCGGCTGGCGCCGGTCGAGGTGTCGCCCCAGACGTGGTCGCGCCGTGAATTTTCTTCCGCCGAGACGAGCTCGGTCCGGACCTTCGACCAGTCGCATTCCAGCTCTTCGGCCACCAGCATGGCGAGACCGGTCAAGGCGCCCTGCCCCATCTCGGAATGCGCGACGCGGATGGTCACGGTATCGTCGCGTGCAATCACCACCCAGCAGGTGATTTCGGGCGCGCCAGCGGCGGCGCGCGCCGGCGGCAACGCCGAGGTCGGCCCGAACGGAACGGCGAAACCCAGCGTCAGCCCGGCGCCGGTCGCGGCTACCGCAACAAGAAATGAACGGCGATCGAACTCGCCGCCGGACATCATGGATGTCTCCCCGATTCGCTGGCGCAGCAATGCCAGTAATGGCGGCGCCGACAGTATCGCCCTCAGCCTATAATAATCAATTCACCGCGGCGTGACGCACGCGGCGGGTCAATAGCCAGACCAGGAATGACAGGCAACCCATCGTCGCCACGGTGCCGGCGACCGGCCAAGCGGAGTGGCCGAGATAGGCGCCGGTTACCGCCGCACCGATCGCTGCACAGGATAGCTGGGTAAAGCCCATCAGCGATGCCGCGGTGCCGGCGCGATCCGGAAACGGCGTCAGCGCGCCCGCCATCGCCTGCGGCAAAGCCAAGCCCATGCCGGCGAGATAAACCGTCATCGACCCGACCAACACCACGACATGGTGGTCGCCCAACGCGACATCCGCCGCCATGAGCAATCCGCCAGCGGCCATCGCCGCGGTGCCGATGCCGATGGTGTGATGCAGGCCGAGCCGCATCACGATGCGCGCCGCGATGTTCGCGCCTAGCAAAAACCCCGCCGAGCCGCACGCGAAGGCGATGCCGAACAGCATCGGCGTCAATCCATACACGCCTTGCAGCACGATCGACGAGCCGGAAACCCAGACCAACAGCCCGACATAGGTCGCGGTCAGGATGCCGAGATGGGCGAGAAAGCCGCCGTGTTTGAGCACCGAGCCGTAAAGGGCGGCCATTGAGCGAAGCGAAAACGGCCCGGGCGTCTGCTGGCGCAGCGTTTCGGGCAGGAATCGCACGACAATTGCGCCGGCAATCAGCGCACAGACCATGAGGACAACGAAGCTTGCGTGCCAGCCGAAGGCGGTTTGCAGCATGCCGCCGATCAGCGGCGCAATGATCGGCGCCACCCCCATGATGGATCCCATCACCGACAATTCGCGACCGGCCCGCACGCCGCTATAGAGATCGCGCACGATCGCCTGGCCCAGCACGACCGAACCGGCGCCGCCGAGCCCCTGCACCAAGCGCAGCGCGATCAGATATTCTATCGATTCCGTGGTGGCGCAGATGGCACTGCCGATGCAGAACAGCGCCAGCGCCGCGAGCAGCACCGGCTTGCGGCCGAACCGGTCGGAAACCGGTCCGTAGAGGATTTGGCCGACCGCAAAGCCGAAGATGTAAAATGACATCGTCAGTTGCACTTGCGCCGTCGCCGCATGCAGCGCGCGGCCGATGTCGGGCAGCGACGGCAGGTACATGTCCATCGACAGCGGGGCGAGCCCGGTTAAAAGCGCCAGCAGCGCGGTCAGCGCGAACGTGTTGGGGCGGAGCATTGGCAAAATTTTATCGCTCTGCGAGCGGCATCGCCTTGAACCCGCCGGCGCTATCGGATCGGCCGGCGGGCATTCACTGCGCCAGCGCCGGTTGACGCTTTTTGCCGAGCACGGCCGCTGCGTGACCGCCGAGTATCGTGTCACGCGCGGCAGCCGGAATGCCGAGCGAGCGCACGTGCGCCACGCAATCCATCATACCCATGTCATAGGGGTAATCGCTGCCGAGAAAGACGCGATCGGCCCCGGCCGACGCGATCAGGAACTCGAGCGCGGTCTTGGAATGCAGGATGGTGTCGTAGCGGAAGCGGTTCAGATATTTTTCCGGAGAATGTTTCAGATGCACTTTTGGCTCCAGCCGCACCTGCCAGCCGTGCACCCAGCGTCCGCCCTGATAGGGAATGAAGCCGCCGCCATGGACCATGACGAAGTTGAGCTTAGGGTAACGCTCCAGCACGCCGCCGAAGATCAGGCACGCCGCCGCGATCGTGGTGTCGAGCGGATTGCCGATGAGATTGCCGAGATAATACGCGCGCAATCGATCGGCGCCGGCGACATTGCCGGGATGGATCATCATGAAGGCATCGAGATCGGCGGCAGCCGCCCATACCGGCTCAAAACTCGGATCGTCGAGATTCTTGCCGCCGACGTTCGAAGCGATCATCGCGCCGTGCAGGCCGAGCTTCGCCATGGCGCGGCGCAATTCATCGGCGGCTTTCTCCGGCGCCTGCATCGGCAGCGTGGCGATGCCGGCGAAGCGATCCGGATGCTCCTTGGTGAGCCGCGCGATCTCGTCGTTCTGGATCGCCGAGGCGGCGACGCCGATGGCAGCCTCTTGGCCATAGAGCCAGGTCTGCGGCGAAACCGAGAGCACATGCATGTCGACCTCGGCACCGTCCATATAAGCGAGCCGCGCCGCGATATCGTGGCCGCCGCGCGGAAACGGCCGGTACGGCACGCCGGCGACTTCGAGGATGGAATCCTCGTCGTCGATCGCGGTCAGCTTCAGCCCGAGGCTGGGGATTTCCTTTTGCAGGAGCTTGATGGTGGCGTCGGCCAGCACATGGGTATGGGTATCGACGGTGCGAATCTTTTGGGTCGATGTCATTTTCTCTCCCGACGCCCGACGGCGCGGGATGTTGTGTGCATAACCGGCAAAGCCAAGCAAGAGCAGGCCAAGCATGCCGGCCGTGACGGCCGCGGAGGTCTTTTTCCCCCGGCCGTTTCCGCTATAAAGAAGCCGCCAAAACCCCACGAAAACATTTCGGGACCGAGCATGGACGCGACGACGGATTCCAAGACAGACCAGCGCGCAACCCACCACCCGCGCGTCGAGGACGACGCGCTGGTGCGCGGCCGCGGCCGCTACGCCGCCGACGCGCCGCTGCCGAACCAGGCCTATACTTATTTCGTCCGCGCGCCGCACGCCTTTGCCCGCATCGTCAGTATCGACGCGAGCGGCGCGGCAAGCACGCCGGGCGTGATCGGGGTGCTCACCGCCAAGGATATGGAGGGCGTCGGCAATTTGGGCCGTCATCCCCCGGTTCCCGGGCGCGGCGGCAAGACGCTGGTTCTGCCGCACCGGCCGGCGCTCGCCGGCGAGCGGGTCGTGCATATCGGCGAGCCGGTGGCGATGGTGGTCGCCGAAACTGCCGCCATCGCGCAAGACGCCGCCGAGTTCGTCTCCGTCGAATACCAGGAGCTCACTCCGGTCACCGACGCGCGCGAGGCGTTGCGTGACGGCGCGCCGCAACTCTGGCCGCAGGCGCCGGGCAATATCGCAGTCGATTGGCCCGGCCCGCATCCCGACCCGGACGGCAATGCCAAGACGGTCGATGACATACTTGCCGCGGCGAAGTTTGTCGCCCGCGTCGCGGTGATGAGCCAGCGCATCACGACCAATGCGATGGAGCCACGCGGCGCCACCGCCAGCTACGACGCGGCGAACGACATCTACACCATGCGCACCTGCTCGCAAGGCACCACCGCCATGCGCGAAAACATCATGGCCGTTATGGGTTTCCCAAAAGAACGCGTGCGCGTGATCACCGAAGACGTCGGCGGCGCATTCGGGCTCAAGACCGGGCCCTATCCGGAAAATATCGCGATCATGGTCGGGGCCAAGAAATTCGGCCGTCCGATCCATTGGATGTCGACGCGGTCGGAGGGTTTCCTCAGCGATAACCAGGCGCGCGACATTTATTCGGAAGCCGAACTCGCTGTTGACGAAAACGGAAAATTCCTGGCCTTGCGCGTGCGCAATATCGCCAATCTCGGCGCCTATGTCGGCGCGGTCGGCGCCAATATCCCGACCGCAAATTTCACCCGCTGTCTGCCCGGCATGTACGACATCCGGCAGATCGACGTCGGCACCAAATGCGTTTTCACCAACACGCTGCCGACCGCGCCCTATCGCGGCGCCGGGCGGCCCGAAGCAAGCTACATGCTCGAGCGTGCTGTCGACGAAGCCGCGCGCATCACCGGCATCGATCCGATCAGGCTGCGGCGCCGCAATCTGATCAAAAAATCGGCGATGCCCTACAAGACCGCCGTCGGCACCACCTATGACAGCGGCGATTTCGGGCCGATTCTCGACAAAGCGCTGGAGCTTGCCGACTACGACAGCTTCAAGAAGCGCAAGCGCGAGGCAGAGCGGCGCGGCAAATACCGCGGCATCGGCATCTGCTGCATGCTCGAACATGCCGGCGGCTCGCCGGTCGAAAGCGCAATGCTGACATTTCCCGGCGACGGCACGCTTTTGCTCAGCCTCAATGTGCAGAATACCGGCCAAGGCCATGCCACGGTATTTCCGCGCGTGATCGCGCAGCGCCTCGGCATTGCCGTGGAGAAAATCCCGCATCGCAACGGCGATTCGGCGTTCGAACTTCCCGGCTATGCCTCGGTCGGATCGCGATCGGGAATGACGGTGAGTCACTCGGTGGTCAAGGCGATGGACACCATTCTCGCCAAAGGCAAGCCGATTGCCGCCGCCATGCTGGAAACCGGCGAGGCGGACATCGTCTATAACGGCGGTAGTTTCGAAGTGGTCGGCACCGATCGGCGCGTGTCGTTGTTCGAGGTCGCATCGCGCGCTGCCGCGCTGAAGAAGCGCGGCGAGATTGCGGAGGATCTCGACACCAAATCGACGACGGAAACGCCGCTCTCATTTCCGAACGGCTGCCACATCGCCGAAGTCGAGATCGATCCCGACACCGGCAAAATGACGATCGCGCGCTACGCGGCGGTCGACGATTGCGGCCACGCGCTCGATCCCATGATCGTCGAAGGCCAGCTTCACGGTTCGATCGCCGCCGGATTGGGCCAGGCCTTGATGGAAAACGTGGTCTACGACGCGGCAACGGGCAGCTCGTCACCGGCTCGTTCATGGACTACGCCATGCCGCGGGCGGAGGACATGCCGCCGTTGCGCGATGCCATGCACAATGTCCCGGCGACCACCAATCCGCTCGGCGTCAAGGGCGTCGGCGAGGCCGGCACGACCGCCGCGATTTCCGCCGTCATGAACGCCGTTGCCGATGCCATTCCGAACGGCGCGGGCAATCATCTCGAAATGCCCGCCACCGCCCCACGGCTGTGGCAAGCCTGCCAGCAGGCGAAGGGGTGACGGTTTTGTCATTCCGGGGCGCGGGCAACGCCCGCGAGCCCGCAATCCATATTTGCTGACCTGTGGTTATGGATTCCGGACTCGCCACTTCCTGGCGATCCGGAATGACGGCGAAGGAGACCCCCATGACCGAAGTCAGACCGCGGCGGGAGCAAGAACCGCTGCCGATGTCGATACCGATCCTGCTGAGCTTCGTCGCCGGCTATGTCGACAGCTACACTTATCTGACGCTGTTCGGCCTGTTCGTCGCCCAGGTGACGTCGAGCTTTGTCGTCGCCGGCGCGGAAGTCGTCACCCACGATTACAACATCGCCGGAAAAATTCTGGTGCTCGTTGTCTTTCTAGTTGCTGCGGCCTTGACCGCGGCGTTGATCGGCTTGGCGCGGGATAAGGATCGCGCGCCGTTGCCGCTGATGCTGGTGCTTGAAGCCGTGCTGCTCGCGGTTTTTGCCGCAATGCTGGCGTTCGGGCCTGCCATCAAAAGCGCCACCGACTGGCACGGCATCGTCGCCGGACTGTTTGCCGCCAGCGCGATGGGCGCGCAGAGCGTGCTGGTGCGGCTCCTCATGAAGGGCATTCCGCAGACCAACGTCATGACCGGCAACATGACCCAGCTCGGCATCGCCACCACCGAACTGATCCTGGCGTGGCGCCGATATGCCCACAGCCGGCACGGCGCGGCGGCGGTGCGCGAATTCGAACAGGTCCGCGAACGGCTCTTGGTCGTGCTTTCGGTGGCGCTCGGCTTTCTGGTCGGCGCGGCGGCCGGCGCCGTCGCCTTCGCCCTCATCGGCCTAACCGGCGCGCTGCTCTCGGTCGCGATCGTCGGCGCGCTGGCACTCTGGGCGCTTATTCGTGAAGGCGGGGCGTGACTGGGCCGCCGAGACAGTGAAGAATGAGCAAGATGAAAATGGAGTTCGCGATGCTACAGCGTCCCGAAGCAATTATTGCAGGCAAGAAGCGGCCATTCACCGGCGCCGAATATTTGGAAACGCTGCGCGACGGCCGCAACGTCTATATCTACGGCGAGCGGGTCAAGGACGTGACCGTGCATCCGGCGTTCCGCAATGCGGCGGCGTCCATCGCACTCCTTTACGACGCGCTGCACGACAAGGCGACCAAGGACGTGCTCACCGCACCGACCGATACCGGCTCCGGCGGCTACACCCACAAATTCTTCAAGGTGGCGCACTCGCGCGAAGACGTGATCGCGCAGCGCGATGCCATCGCCGCTTGGGCGCGCCTCTCTTACGGCTGGTTGGGGCGAAGTCCCGATTACAAGGCAGCCTTCCTCAATACGCTCGGCGCCAATGCCGCGTTCTACGGCAAGTTCGCCGACAATGCGCGCGCCTGGTACAAGCGCGCGCAAGAAGCCGTGCTTTACCTCAATCACGCGCTGGTCAATCCGCCGATCGACCGCAGTAAGCCGGCCGAGCAGGTCAAGGACGTTTACATCACCATTCAGAAGGAAACCGACGCCGGCATCTATGTTTCCGGCGCCAAAGTTGTCGCCACCAACTCGGCGCTGACGCAATACAATTTCCTCGGCCAGAATATGGGCCAGGAAATCAACGACCCGGCCATGGTGGTGATGTTCATAGCGGCGATGAACACGCCCGGCATCAAGCTGATCTGCCGGCCGTCTTACGAGTTCGCCGCCGCGGCAAGCGGCTCGCCGTTCGATTATCCGCTGACTTCGCGCTATGACGAGAACGACGCCATTTTCATCTTCGACAATGCGTTTATCCCTTGGGAAAACGTCATCATCCATCGCGACATCGAGCGGCTGAAGACCTTTTATCCGCAGTCGGGCTTCTTCAACGGCTTCACGCTGCAGGGCTGCACCCGGCTCGCGGTCAAGCTCGATTTCATCGTCGGCCTGCTCTACAAGGCCGCGCGCGCCACCGGCGTCGAGGGTTTTCGCGGCGTGCAAGCGCAGATCGGCGAAGTGGTCGGCTGGCGCAATTTGTTCTGGTCGCTGACCGATGCCATGGCCTGCAATCCCGAACCGTGGGTCGAAGGCGCCGTGCTGCCGAACGCGCGCGCGGCGAGCGCTTATCGGTTGTTCATGACCGAAGCCTATCCGGCGATCCGCAATATCGTCGAAAAGGTGGTGGCCTCGGGCCTGATTTATCTGCCGTCGAGCGCGCTCGACTTCAAGAACCCGGAGATCGACAAATATCTGGCAAAATATGTCCGTGGCTCGAACGGCATCGATTACAAAGAGCGCATCAAGATCATGAAGCTATTGTGGGACGCGGTGGGCACCGAATTTGGCGCGCGTCACGAGCTCTACGAGATGAACTATTCCGGTAGCCACGAACTGGTGCGCATCTTCCCGCTGCAACAGGCGCAATTCACCGGCCAGCTCAAGCAAATGGAAGCATTGGTCGATAAATGCATGGCCGATTACGACGAGGACGGCTGGAAGCACCCCGCCTATCGGGACGGCGGCGACATTTCGGTGGTCGCCAAGAAATGACGGACCGAGCCAAATACCCGTGAGCAAAAATGCGAATCTTCCTCACCGGCGCGAATGGCTATATCGGCGGCGCGGTGGCGGCGGCGCTGATCGCCGGTGGCCATAAAATTCGCGGTCTCGTTCGCGGCCAGGACAAGGCCGCCGCGGTCGCTGCTCACGGCATCGAAGCGGTCATCGGCTCGCTCGACGACGCGGCGCTCTTGCAGGCCGAAGCGCGCGCCGCCGACGCGGTCGTCAATGCGGCGTCGAGCGATCATCGCGGTGCGGTCGAGGCGTTGATCGCCGCACTTTCCGATTCGGGCAAGCCGTTCATCCATTCCAGCGGTTCGAGCATCGTCGCCGACCTCGCCATGGGCGAGCCGTCCGATCGTATCTTTCATGAAGGCGAGCCGATTACGCCGGTTGCGGATAAGGCCGCGCGCGTCGCCATTGACAGGCTCGTGCTTGCCGCGCACGGCATCGTGCTCTGCAACAGCATGATCTACGGCCACGCCTTGGGACCGCCGGCACAGAGCGTGCAAATTCCCGCGCTCGCGCGCCAAGCCAAGGCCTCCGGCGTCGCGCGTTACATCGGACGCGGGTTGAACCGGTGGTCGAACGTGCATATTGCCGACGTTGCCGCGCTGTACGGCCTGGTCATCGCCAAAGCGCCGCCCGGTTCATTCATGTATGTGGAAAGCGGCGAAGAAGGTTTTCGAGAAATCGCCGACGCCATCGCGGCCCGGCTTGGTCTCGGCGCGGCGCAATCGTGGTCGGCCGACGAAGCGATCGCGGCCTGGGGCCGCAACACTGCGGTATTCTCGCTCGGCTCCAACAGCCGCGTGCGCGGCAAAGCCGCTGCGGCGCTTGGCTGGACTCCGACGCAGCGCTCGATCACGCGCTGGATCGCCGATGAACTGGCTTGATGGCGGTTATAGTTTCGGAAAGTCGGTTTTCGCGACGGATCGAAGCCGCGGCAGACTTTTGCGCACCATGCTCAAGCAATTCACGTCCAGCAAAATAACTATCGGCTGCGGCCCTAGTGGCTATCCAGCCCGACGCCGGTGAGGTGACCGAACAGCGCCGCGAGCTTCGCCCGATCGGCGTCCGGCAACGGCGGCTTGAGCAGCGACGCCACGTTGGTCCGCAAATGCCCGGCGTCGCCGGTGCCAAACAACACGACATCGACCCCCGGCTCGTGCCGCGCGAACCGATAGGCCGCTTCGATCAGGTTGGCCGCGCCGCCGTCGTGAACGAGAAAGCCAAGCGGATCTTCGCTCGCGCCGAGCCATTTTTCGACCAGGCCCTTGGCGGCAAGCGCCTTCATCTCGCGCGCGACCCGCGGCGGATCGGCGAAGATGCTGCGTACTGCGAACATCAACAGCGTGCCGATGCCGTTCTCGCGCGTCGCCGGGAACACGTTGGCCCGCGCGCCCTGGTGCATCATGTGAAAGCCCACCATGAACACTTCCCAGACCGGATCGCGCAGTGCGCGCTTGAGCGTTTCGTTGGTGAAATCGACAATCGGGTTCTCGGTGAGGCCGACATGCCGGATCTTGCCCTTCTGGTTCTGCTCGATCAGCACCGGCGCGATCGTGTTGAGCGCGTAATCGTATTCGTTCGGCTCGATGCCGTGCAGATTGAAAACGTCGATGTAATCGGTGCCCATGAGGCGCAGCGAATTGTCGAGGCTCGCGACCACGCGCTCCGGCGTCGACCATTCGTTGTTGCGGTGAATGAAGGCCTTGGTCGCGACCACCACCTGGTGCCGCGGGATTGATTTGAGCGCCCGGCCGACTACCCCTTCGGTGCCATAGGGCGGCGCGGTGTCGATGAAGTTGACGCCCAGCGCGACCGCGTCGAGGATGAGGCGTGCGGCTTCGTCCTCGGTCTTCCCAGTCTTCAGACCCATCCGCGAGAAGCCGCCGGTGCCGAGGCCGGCGACGCTGACGCGCAGCTTGGTGCGGCCGAGAGTAGTGTAGTCCATTTTGCGGCTTTCTCCGCGACGGCTGACAGCGGGCGCTGCTGGTTCAACCCGTTGACCCACCGCGGACTTTCGTGTCACGTCCGGCGACCGTAAAAGACGCCGGAAAAAATCGCAAACCGATGACACCCGACCGCTACAACGCCCGCGACGCCGAGGCGCGCTGGCAGAAAATCTGGGACCAGCGCGGCATCTTCGCGACCAAGAACGGCGATCCGCGCAAAAAATATTACGTCCTGGAAATGTTCCCCTATCCATCGGGGCGCATCCATATGGGCCACGTGCGCAATTACACCATGGGCGACGTGGTGGCGCGGGTGAAGCGGGCGATGGGATTTAACGTGCTGCATCCGATGGGCTGGGACGCCTTCGGCATGCCGGCCGAGAACGCCGCCATGGAGCGCAAGGTCCATCCCAAGGCGTGGACCTACCAGAACATCGACGCGATGCGGACGCAGCTCAAAGCTATGGGGCTGTCGCTTGATTGGAGTCGCGAAATCGCGACCTGCGACCCCGCTTACTACAAGCACCAACAAAAGATGTTCCTCGATTTCTGGCGCGCCGGCCTGGTCGAGCGCAAGCAATCGAAGGTGAATTGGGATCCGGTCGACCAGACCGTGCTGGCGAACGAGCAGGTGATCGACGGCCGCGGCTGGCGCTCCGGCGCGCCGGTCGAGCAGCGCGAGCTGACGCAATGGTTCTTCGCCATCACCAAATTCGCCGCGCCGCTCCTCGAAGCGCTCGATACGCTCGAGCGCTGGCCGGAGAAAGTGCGGCTGATGCAGAAAAACTGGATCGGACGCTCGGAAGGCTTGCTGATCCGCTTCGCGCTCGAGCATAAAACCACGCCAAGCGGCGAAACCGAGTTGGAAGTCTTTACCACGCGGCCGGACACGCTGTTCGGCGCGAAATTTCTGGCGCTGGCGCCGGATCATCCGCTGGCCGCCGCGGCGGCTGCGAAAAATCCGGCGCTCGCCGCGTTCATCGCGGAGTGCCGGCGCCACGGCACAGCCCAAGCCGAGATCGATACCGCGGAGAAGATGGGTTTCGATGCCGGCATCAAGGCTCAGCATCCGTTCGATAAATCCTGGACGCTGCCGGTCTATGTCGCCAATTTCATCCTGATGGATTACGGCACCGGCGCCATCTTTGGCTGCCCGGCGCACGATCAGCGCGATCTCGACTTCGTCAACAAATACGGGCTCGGCAATGTGCCGGTGGTTTGCCCGCCGGGCCAGGATCCGCAAACCTTCGTCATCACCGACACCGCCTATGACGGCGACGGCCGCATGATCAATTCGCGCTTCCTCGATGGTATGAGCATCGCCGACGCGAAGGAGGAAGTGGCGCGGCGGCTGGAAAAAGGGAGCGTCGGCAATCGACCCACTGCGCAACGCCAAGTCAACTTCCGCCTGCGCGATTGGGGCATTTCGCGCCAGCGCTATTGGGGATGCCCGATCCCGGTCATTCACTGCGCGGCCTGCGGCGTGGTGCCGGTGCCGGAAAAAGACCTGCCCGTGATATTGCCCGAGGACGTGACGTTCGACCGGCCCGGCAATCCGCTCGATCATCACCCGACCTGGAAGCATGTCGCCTGTCCGCAATGCGGCAAACCGGCGCGACGCGAAACCGACACCATGGATACGTTTGTCGACTCGTCCTGGTATTTCGAACGCTTTACCGATCCATGGATGAAAACCGCGCCGACCGACTTGGCCGTTGTCGATGCCTGGATGCCGGTCGATCAATATATCGGCGGCATCGAGCACGCGATTTTGCATCTGCTCTACAGCCGCTTCTTCACCCGCGCGATGAAGGCGACCGGGCATGTCGGGCTCGACGAGCCGTTCGCCGGCTTGTTCACCCAAGGCATGGTGGTGCACGAGACCTATCGCAAAGCCGACGGCGAATGGGTGCTCCCGGCGGACGTGAAAATCGCCACCGAAGGCGACACGCGGCGCGCCACTTTGATCGCAACCGGCGAGCCGATCGAGATCGGCGCCATCGAGAAAATGTCGAAGTCGAAGCGCAACACGGTCGACCCCGACGACATCATCGCGGCCTACGGCGCCGACGTGGCGCGCTGGTTCATGCTGTCGGACTTACCGCCCGACCGTGACGTGGAATGGACCGAGCGCGGCGTTCTGGGCGCGTGGCGGTTTTCACAGCGGCTGTGGCGGCTGGTCGGCGAGACGGCCGAGATCGCCAGATCGGCGCCGGCCGAGCGGCCGACGCAGTTCGGGCAGCCCGCGACGGCGCTGCACAAAGCGGCCCACCGGGCGCTGTCGAGCGTGACCGATGACATTGAAAAGCTACACTTCAATGTTTGTGTCGCCCATATTTACGAATTCGCCAATACGCTCAATGCGGTAATCGGCGACATGGGGGCTGACGAGGGGGCGGTTGCCACACCGGATTTCCGTTGGGCGATGCGCGAAGCGGTTAATATTCTTGTGCAACTATTTTATCCGATGATGCCGCATCTGGCCGAGGAATGCTGGGCCGTGCTCGGCCACGATACGCTGGTCGCGCAGGCGGCGTGGCCGCAGATCGAGCGGGAGCTTCTGATCGAGACAACGGTGACGTTGCCGGTCCAGATCAACGGCAAGAAGCGCGCCGACGTCACGGTGGCGCGCGATGCCGGCAATGCCGATATCGAGACTGCCGTTCTGGCGCTCGATGCGGTAAAACAGGCGCTCGAAGGCAAGCCCCCGAAAAAGGTGATCATCGTGCCGCAACGGATCGTCAATGTGGTGGTCTGAGCATCGCGAAAGCGCGCGCCGCTTCGCGCGGGTCGCCGTCGTGCTCGGCGCGGCGGGCCTCGTCGCCGGCTGCTTCATGCCGCTCTATGGCAAAGGCCCGACGCCGGAGGCCGACAGCGTTCACGACAAGCTCGCCGAGGTCGACATTGCGCCGATACCGGCGCGGCAAGGGTCGCCAGAGTCCCGGCTCGCCGTCGGCATGCACAATGCACTGCAATACGACCTCAATGGCGGCGCCGGCGCCAACGCGCCGACCCATCGCCTCGAAATCACTTTGGCGTCGACGCAAATATCGGTCATCGTCGATATCGTGAGCGGGCGGGCGACCGAAGAAGTCGATGGCGTCACGGCGCATTATCAGCTCGTCGAGATTGCGACCGGCAAAATCGTGGTCAAGGACTCCGCTTTTTCGCATGTCGACACCGATGCCCCCGGTTCGCAGCAGCGCTTTGCGCAGCAGCGCGCGCAGCGCGACGCGGAAGATCGTGCCGTGCAAGTCGTCGCCGAGGCGATCCGCAACAGGCTGGCGTCCTATTTCGTCGCCGGCACCTGATTTCCGGGTTCGCAATGGTTGCCATCAAAGCCGCCGATGCCGATGCCTTCGTCGCGCGCCCCGACCCGGCGCGTCCGGTGGTGCTGGTGTTCGGTCCGGACACCGGCCTGGTGAGCGAGCGCGTCAACGCCATCATCAAAGCGTCGGTTGACGATGCCAACGATCCGTTTGCGCTGGCGCGGCTCGAGGGCGAAGACATTAGTGCCGAACCATCGCGGCTGGTCGAAGAGGCGCAGACGATGCCGCTGTTCGGCGGCCGCCGCGCGGTGTGGGTAAAGGCGGCGGGCCGCAACATCGCGCCGGCGGTCGAGGCGCTGCTTGGCGCGCCGCTCGCGCAATGCCGCGTCGTGATCGAGGCCGGCGATTTGCGCCGCAACGCGCCGCTGCGCGCGCTCTGCGAGCGCGCCAAGAATGCCGTGGCGCTGCCGTGCTATGCCGATAGCGAAAGGGACCGGGCGCGCCTCATCGACGACGAAATGCGCGCCGCGGGACTGACGCTCGCGCCCGATGCGCGGGCCCTCTTGATCCCCTTGCTCGGCGGCGACCGCGCCGCCTCGCGCAACGAGGTTCGCAAGCTGACGCTGTACGCGCACGGCCGCGGCCAGGTCGGCGTCGACGACGTGACCGCTGTCGTTTCCGACGCTTCGGCGCTCGCGCTCGAAGACATCGTCGATGCGGCCTTTGCCGGTCGTCCGGCGGAGCTCGAAACTCAGCTCGCCAAAGCGCGTACCGCAGGCAGCCCGGCCGGATCAATCCTGTTCAACGCCCAGCGTCAGGTCGCGCAGCTGCACAAATGGCGCACCGCGATCGAGAGCGGCGCGCCGTTCTCGCTCGACGCCGCGCAGCCGCCGTTGCATTTCCGGCGCAAAGCGCCGGTCGAAACGGCGTTGAAGGCCTGGAACGCAGCGCGGCTTGCGGTCACGATGGCGGATCTTGCCGACGCCGTGCTGGAATTGCGGCGCAAGCCGGCACTGGCCGATACCATCGCCGAGCGCGCGTTATTGGCGATCGCGGCGAACGGACGGCGCAGCGCGGCGTGAAGTTCAGGCCGCGATTACCGCAACGGCCGCGCGTTATCGCGCTCCGCCGGCCAATCCGCGAGCTTGGTACGGCCGGCCACCGACATTTTGGCGGCGGCCGAAGCGATCATGTCGTGGAGAACCTGATCGTAGTTCTCGTGCGCCGTACGGTTTTCCGCCATCGCGGTGCGCATGGCGTCGGCATCGAACGGCTCCGCACGCAGGCTTTTGCGCACGTCTTCTTGGGAAAGACGTAGATCGGCCTGCGCACTCGCGACTTTCATCGGCATCGCCGCGCAGTTGCGTGCGCAACAGCACGGCATCGTCCGGCGGCAGGCTGCGCCGCGATACGATCGAGACGGTTGGCCAGACCGTGATCGATATGGGCGACCGTCGCAAGCGGCACCGGGCCGGAATAGCGAATGGCCACGGCGCCCGCCGCGCCCGACAAAAAACAAATTCAGCGCCAACGAACCTAACAGCAGCCAGCGTGAAACGCCGCCGCCTTCGCTTCTCGGTAATATCGACATCGTCGCCCTCGCTATTCGAGCATCGTCCGCAACAGCGGTCACCGGCTTTCTGGAAAGATCATGCTCCACCAAAATCTTCACCCTTCAGGGTTACCGAGCGGCCGCCGCGGTTGCCGAAGACCTTTCCGCCCGGCAAGCTTCGTGCCGCCGCATATCCATCCGAGATGAAATAATCTTGATCTCGTGCTCGATGGCAAGGACTTTTGCCACCGGGAGATGCCGCCAAGCCGTCGTCTTCAACTGCCGCCGGCCGGCTGTGACCAAACTTAAGTGGGATTTTCCAGGCTGAACGTGCCGGAATCGTCGTCATAGGCGAAGACTTCGGCATAACGTCCCCAGGCGATCACCGCGCGCAGCGTAAGCTCCGCGTCCTCAGAGCTCATGTGATCTTCCAGCTCGTCGAAGAAGCGGCTTTTCGGCGCCACGTGGTTGGCGCGATCCTGCAGCACATGGCGGATATGGGCCGCCAGCGGAACGTAGGATAACAGCTGACGCTGGAAAAGCTTCTTACGATCGTCGGTCCCCAGTTCGGCGAATTGCTTGCCGGCGTCAGCCAGCTTGATGTCGCCGCCCTCGATTTCCGCCAAGCGTAACATCTGCAGCGAGTCCGCGACCGGAAACAGCTCGTCCGCTTCCAGATGCAGCTCGTCGGCCAGCACCGGCAAATCCGCTTTGCCGTTGAAACGGCGCGGCGGCCAGCGTTTCGATGAGGCCGGACAAGAGATTGGCCGAGACGCGCGGCAACACGGTGTTGATGGTGATGCCGGCGCGCGGTTCCGATCTGCGGCGGGGTCGGCGTGCGCGCCGTCATCGCCACGTAGATCTTCTCGACAAGATCGCGGAATTGCGCATCGAGGCGGTTGCGCGGCTGCTTCAGGTCGACGCCGATTTCACTGATGATGCGGCCCGGATTGGTGGAGAACAACAGGATGCGGTCGCACATCAACACCGCCTCCTCGATATTGTGGGTCACCAGAATCACGCCCTTGATCGGCAGCTTGCCTTCGCCCCAGAGTTCGAGGAAGTCGGTTCGCAGCGTTTCCGCGGTCAGCACGTCGAGCGCGGAGAACGGCTCGTCCATCAAGAGAATATTGGGATGTACGACAAGCGCGCGGGCAAAGCCGACGCGCTGGCGCATGCCGCCGGATAATTCGCGAGGATAAGCGGACTCGTAGCCGTCGAGGCCGATCAGATCGATCGCCGCCAGCGCGCGTTTGCGGATTTCCGGCTTCGGCAAGGCCGAGCGCTTCAAGACCGAGCTGGACGTTTTCCAGCACCGTCAGCCAGGGAAACAGCGCGAAAGACTGAAACACCATCGCGATGCCCGGCGCCGGCGCGTTAACCGGCTCGCCGAGATAGGTCACGGTGCCGCCCGACGGCTGCGCCAGGCCGGCGATCAAGCGCAGCAGCGTCGATTTGCCGGAGCCGGTGCGGCCGAGCAGCCCGACGATCTGGCCCTGCACCAGCGAAAGCTCAACGCCGTCGAGCACCAAGTGCTCGCCGCCGTCGGCGCGCGGAAACGAGTGTTGCAGCGCATGAATATCAAGGAGGCGGAACGGTCATGCTGATCCTCATCCCAGCCGGAATTTGCGCTCGGCGTACAGATAGAGCGGGCGCCAGAATACCCGATTGATGACGACGACGAACAGGCTCATCACGGCGATGCCCAGTACGATGCGATGAAAATCGCCGGCATCGGTCTGTTGCGCAATATAGGCGCCGAGGCCGTAGGCTTGCAGATGCTCGTTGCCCCAGGACGCGACCTCGGCAACGATGCTGGCATTCCAAGAACCGCCGGACGCGGTGATCGCGCCGGTCACATAATACGGCAACACCGCGGGCAGCGCGATGCGCCGCCACCACAGCCAGCCGCGCACCCGCAAATTGACGCCGACCGCGCGCAGCTCCGCCGGGATCGCCGCCGCGCCGGCGATGACATTGAACAGAATGTACCATTGCGTGCCGAGGATCATCAGCGGGCTGAGCCAGATGTTCGGGCTGAGTTTCCACGCAACGATGATCGACACCACGATCGGAAACAGCAGATTGGCCGGAAAGGCGGCGAGGAACTGCGCCACCGGCTGAATCAAATCGGCGGCGCGCGGCCGCGTGCCGACCCAAACGCCGATCGGCACCCAAATGACGGTCGCGATCGCGATCAGCACGATGACGCGCGCAAGCGTCGCCAGGCCGAGCAGCATCGCCGTGCCGACATCGGCAAGCGTGATGCCTTCGACGGCGAAGCTTACAATCTGCCATAAAGCGAGCGCGGCAAGCGCGCCGACGATCAGGCCAAGCGGAAACGTGATCCGGCTGCGGCGCGGTCGGTGTCGAACGTCGCGACAGGCTCGGTTTTGTCGGGCCGGCGCGGGCGGCAGCGAACGCCGCCACAGCGCCGCGAACGGCTGCGTCAGCCGCTCGACGAAGCGGGACCGGCGCAGAACGTCGAACATCCACGATCGCGGCGGCACGCCGCCGGGCTCCTGCTCGAAGCGAAAGCGATCGGCCCAGGCCACCAGCGGCCGGAACAGGATCTGATCGTAGATCAGGATCACCACCAGCATCGTGCCGATCGCCCAGCACACCGCGGCAAGATCGCGGTGCTCGATGGCGAGCGCGATATAGGAGCCGATCCCAGGCAGCGTGACAGTGGTATTGCCGACACTGATCGCCTCGGAAGCCACGACGAAGAACCAGCTGCCGGACATCGACATCATCATGTTCCAGATCAGCTGCGGCATCGCGAACGGGACGTCGAGGCGCCAAAAACTCATCCATGGCGAAAGCCGGAAATTGCGCGATGCCTCTTCCAGCTCGACCGGGACGGTGCGCAAGGACTGATAGAAGCTGAAAGCCATGTTCCAGGCTTGGCTCGTGAAAATCGCAAAGATCGAAGCGAATTCGGCGCCCAGCACGCGCCCGGGCGCGAGCGCCATGAAAAAAACCACCGTGATCGAGATAAAGCCGAGAATCGGTACCGATTGCAGGATGTCCAGAAGCGGCACCAGCAGCCGCTCGGCCGGTTTGCTCTTGGCGGCAAGGGTCGCGTAGGTGAAGGTAAAGATCAGCGACAGCACCATGGCGATGAGCATGCGCAGCGTGGTGCGCGCGGCATATTCGGGCAGATTGCGCGGATCGAGCGACAGCGGCTCGGTCCGCAGTGCGGTCAGGGGCTCAAACAGGTGGCGGCTCGCCTCCGCCAAGAAGACCAAGACACCGAGAATCAGAAGAACCGCGAGGATGTCCCATCGGCTGAACAAACGGGCCCAGCCCCCGACGGAAATTGGGACGATCGCTCGCATGCGTTAAGATCCGGGTGTCAGGCAATTGTCGTGGGAATCGCGACCGCGAGCCCGCGCTTGCCGCGATCCCATAACATCCGTGGCCCAGGGTTCAACCCTTTTTGCGGCGACCGGGGCGATTTTTCCTGGTTGTTCTCTGTTTTCTTGGCGGTGTTCGCAGCAGCGCCGGATGCAAAGGCCCGCGGCAACAAGATGGCCTCTCGCGACGCGGCTAAGGTGTCGCGATCGCGCGCGGCGCCGTGCCGATGAGGCGAGCGCCCCAAGGCAAGCGGCGAGCGGCAAGGGTCGTCGCAAAACTCAGAAACAGCGTGCCGCCAAAAACGAGCGGCGCCTTGATCACAGCGACCAACGGCAGCGCAAAAAAATGCAAACTGCAGCTACGCGATAAAGATGTAGTGCACCGGGTAAAGCCCGCAGGCATTGGCCGAAAAGGCGGCAGCGGCGGCAGCGGCGATAAAGTTCCCCGTTCCCCGCCGGTCGCATGCCGCCTGCCGCCTTTGCCGGGTGCCGTACCGCGGCGAAACGAGCGATATGGCGTCCTGAATTCACCGCATTATGGAATGATTAATCTTCCGCCATCAATGCTCGCGGTTGATTCTGTTTGATGCGAATGGAGAAGTCCCTTGGCACTGCACGCAACGAAGTTCGTTTTGAGAGCGCTTGTGGCGGGAACAATTGCGCTGGCCACTGCACATTCGGCGGCTGCGGCCGAGCCTTCGGTCGCCGGGCTGTGGCAGAAGACCGATGCGGAGACCGGTCATCCGGTCGGCTGGTTCCTGTTCGTCGCGCAGAATGGCACTTACCAAGGCGCGATCGCGAAGACGTTTCCGGGACCCAACGATCCGGCAAATCCGATCTGTTCGAGCTGCCGGGATGATCGCAGGAATCAGCCGTTGCTCGGCCTGCCACTGATCAGGGGCATGCAGCGCACCGGCCTGGTGTACCAAGGCGGCAATATCCTCGATCCACGGGACGGCAATATCTACAACGCGATGATGACGGTGAGTCCGGACGGCGGGAGCCTGACCGTTCGCGGCTTTCTCAGGATCGCATTATTCGGCCGCGACGAGGTGTGGCAACGCTTGCCGGACACCGCGCTCAAAGACCTCGATCCGATCGTGGTCGCCAGGTACCTTCCGGCCCAGATGAAGCTCGGCAACCCGATGGCCGCGTTGACGCATCCGGAGAAGGCCGCAAAATCGACGATGAGTTATCGCTAGTCTGTGTCAGCTTCGGCTTCTATTCGATGACGCCGAACTCGCAGCCTGGCGCGGCATATCGGTAGCGCGGCACGCCGTAACGGTCCTGCGCGATCAGGGGCCGGCAGCGCTCCTCCCATCTGCGATCGCGTTCCGCCGAGCGTTTCTTTTCCAGCGCGTTGGCCGGTTCCGGGACGAGCCGGATATACGGATCGCCGGCCTCGCCCCAGCGGGCGGCGCAATTTACGGCGCCGCGGTCTCTAACGCAGCCGCCCACCAACACGCCGTCGGCATAAGCCGCGCTCAAAATTACGCCCGATATGATGAGTGACAACGCCGCGGCGGCGCCATAACGCGCGGCCGTGGCCGATCTGACACAGCGCAAGGTTAACACTAGTCCCCCTCGAGCACTGTCCGATCAAGGAGCGATCGGGCAGCGCTCATCTTTCACCGGCGTTCGGCGCAAGTGACCCGACGACGCGTTTGGTCGTTCCGGAACATGCGCAAACCTCCGCGCAACAGTGAGCAAGGCGGGTGCCAGAGCCGATGCTCCGTTTTGGGACAACGAAGTAAGGATAATGACCGCGGACGCGCGCGATCAGCGGCGGATGATGATCGACGGCGGCAGCCGCCTTTGCTCCCATCCGGCCTGCTCAAGGTCCGGAATCGTATCGTCCGCCTGCGGATAACCGAGACAAAAATAGCCGATGAATTTCCACGCGGCGGGGATATCGAGGATCGCTGTGATCGCATCGGGATCGAGGATCGAGACCCAGCCCATGCCGATACCTTGCGCCCGCGCCGCAAGCCAGATCGTATGCACGGCGGTCACCGCGGAATACTCGATCATTTCCGGCATGGTGTGGCGTCCGAGCCCGTGGCCCTGCGCGGTCGATCGATCGGCAAAGACGGCAAAATGCGCCGGCGCCTCTTGCAATCCGGCGAGCTTAAGACGCGCATAAAGGCTGGCGCGTTGCGGCGCCTGTGCGGCGAGCGCTTGCGCATTGCAGGCGGCGAAATTTTTTCGGACCGCGGCCCGCGACGCGGTGTCGTCAACGATGACAAAGCGCCATGGCTGACTGAGGCCCACCGACGGTGCAAGACAAGCCAGTTCGATCAGCGATTCCAGCGCGCCGCCCGGCAACGGCTCGGGCCGGAAACGCCGGACATCGCGCCGCCAGACCAGGAGATCGCGCAAGTTGGCGCGGAATGCATTGTCGAAAGTTATCCCTTGCCGTGTCGCCGCAGCGGCATTTTCGATTTGCGGACTTAGTCGCGCGCTCATCGCCGGCAGCTTAGCCCTTGCGGCGGAAGTCAGCCATGGCAATTTGCAGCCGTCGCCAATGTTGCTCAGTCGCCGGCAGGCCGAAGCGCAGCCACGTCGCATGTTCAGGAAATACGCGCGTCAGGATTCCGGCGCGCCCGAGATGATGGAACAATTCACCTGCCGCGGACGTCCGCACCAGCCGGAATAGCGTCGTACCGCCAACACTATCGAGACCCGATCCGGTCAGGATCGCATCGAGCCGCGCCGCCGCTTGCGCCAAGCGGCGCCGCGTCGTTGCGATCCAAGCCCGATCCGCCAGCGCCTGCGTCCCGACCGCGAGCGCCGGCGCGGAAACCGCCCACGGGCCAAGCAGCGCCGCAAGCCGTGCCGCAAGCGGCGGCGCGGCGAGCGCAAAACCGAGCCGCACCCCAGCGAGCCCGAAGAATTTGCCGAACGACCGCAACACCACGATGTTGCCGCGTGAAACTTCCGCGGCGAGGCTCGCGCCGGGCGGCCCGCCATCCATAAAGGCCTCATCGACCAGCAGCACGCCGCCGCGCGCATCGAGCTTTTTAGCCGCCGCGATCAAATCGCCTTTGGCCAGCAACCGCCCATCGGGATTATTGGGATTGGTGACCAAGACGAGCCCGGCATCGGCAACGGCGGCAATGTCATGGATCGCAGTGACGGCGTGACCGGCAAGCGCGGCAGCGCGACCATGCTCGGCATAGGTCGGTGTCAGGACCGCGGCGCGTCCCGGCCGAATCAGTCCGGCGGCAAGCGGCAGCAAAATCTGCGTGCCGGGCGCCGGCACGACATGCGCCGGCGACGGCGCACCATAGGTTTTTGCGGCAACAGCGGCGAGCGACGCGAGCGCGTCGGCCTCGGGCAGGCGCGCGAAGAGTTCAGCCGGGAAATGCGGCAGCGGATAAGGATTGGGATTGATCCCGGTCGAAAGGTCGAGGAAAGGTTCAGGTGCATCCGGGAACCGGCGCCGGGCAGCGCCAAGCTCGCCGCCATGCACCAGCGGTTCGTCCGCATCGCGAAAGGGGATCATGTCGGTCGCGCTTGCACTGCTCGCCATGCTGATCGAACTCTGCCTGGGTTACCCGCAGCCCGTTACGCGCGCGATCGGCCACCCGGTGACTTGGATCGGCCGCCTCATCGGCGTACTCGATCGTATGCTCAATCGCCCTGTTTCCCCGCCCCCGCAAGTGAGCGACGAAAATGACGCGGCGCGCCGAACCAAGGGCATTATCGCCGTTTTGCTCGTTCTCGTCATTGTCGGAACCATCGCCTGCCTTGTCGAGCGCGAATTTTTCCGCTTGCCGTTCGGCATCTTCATCACGGCGCTGATCGCGAGCACGCTGATCGCGCAACGCGGCCTACACCGGCATGTGGCCGATGTCGCTGCCGCGCTTGAGACGGGCGACATCGCCGCGAGCCGTGCCGCAGTATCGCACATCGTCGGGCGCGATACCGCGGCGCTCGACCAGGGCGGCGTCGCCCGCGCCGCGATCGAAAGCCTGGCCGAGAATTTCTCCGATGCGGTCGTGGCTCCGGTGCTGTGGCTCGCCATCGGCGGTCTGCCTGGCGCCGCACTCTACAAAGCGATCAACACCGCCGACAGCATGATCGGCCATCGCACGGCGCGCTACGCGGCGTTCGGCTGGGGCGCGGCGCGGCTCGACGATCTCGTCAACCTGCCGGCGTCGCGGTTTGCGGCCGTGCTGTTCATTGGCGCGGCAGCGCTCAAGAAGGGTGCCTCGTCGGTGGAAGCGTGGCGCACCGTATGGTTCGATGCAAGGCGCCATCGCTCGCCCAATGCCGGCTATCCGGAAGCCGCCATGGCCGGCGCGCTTGGTCTGTCGCTTGCCGGCCCGCGCGTCTATGACGGCGTGCGCGTCGAAGACGCGACCATGGGCAGCGGGCGCTCCGATGCCAATGCCGCCGACATTCGCCGCGCGCTGGCGCTCTATCGCACCGCCGATGCGATCCTCATTGCGCTCCTCGCCGTCGCGGCGGTTATCGTCACCGCGCCAGTTTGAGCAGGCGATCGAGATCGAGATGCGCGGCAAGGTGCGCCGCGAGCGCATCGAGCGTTTGCTCGACCAAAGCGTCGTAGGCAATATTCGTCGCGCCCGCGGCGAAGCGCGCGAGCCACGCCGCGCGTTGCCGGTCGTCGTTGAACAGGCCGTGGACATAAGTCCCGAGCACGCGGCCATCGGCAGAGATCGCGCCCTCGGGCAAGCCGTCAGCGAGCCGCGCAAAAGGCCGTACTCGATCGGCCCCCTCGGTCACGCCCATATGCATTTCGTAACCGGAAAACGGAATTCCGTCGGCGGTCGAGCCGCGCACTGGGTCGAGACGCTTGTCGCCGGACAATGTCGTCGCAACATCGAGGAGCCCGAGGCCGTCGACTTTTCCCGGTGGACCCTCGATGCCTTCGGGATCGGCGATGGCGCGCCCCAGCATCTGATAGCCGCCGCAAAGACCCAGCACCGTGCCGCCACGCCGCCGATGCGCGGCGATATCGATATCGAAGCCGGCGGCGCGCAGCGCGGTGAGATCGGCGATTGTCGCTTTCGATCCCGGCAGCACGATGAGATGCGCATCACCCGGCAGTGCCGCGCCCGGCCGCACGAAAACAACGTCGACCGCGGGCTCTGCGTTAAGCGGATCGAGATCGTCGAAATTGGCGATGTGCGGCAGGATCGGCACCGCGATGCGCAGCCGCTTGCACGATCCGCTCGTCCCCGCGAAAGCGGGGACCCAGGAAGAGAGCGATCTGAGCAAGCCGCCCGTGGATTCCCGCTTTCGCGGGAATGAGCGGAGGCGAGGCAATTGTTCGAGCGCCAGCGCGTCCTCCGCCGGCAACCATCGCGCAGCCGGGAAATACGGCAAGAGGCCGAGCCCCGGCCAGCCGGTCAGTTCGGAAATGCGCGCCATGCCGTCGGCGAACAGCGCGGCATCGCCGCGGAACTTGTTGACGATGAAGCCGCAGATCAGCGCCGCATCGTCCGGCGCGATCACGGCTTTGATGCCGACCAGGCTGGCAATGACGCCGCCGCGGTCGATATCGCCGATCAGCACGACCGGAACATCGGCCGCGCGCGCGAAGCCCATATTGGCGATGTCGTTTGGCCGCAGATTGACTTCGGCGGCGCTGCCGGCGCCTTCGACCAGAACGATATCGGCCTCGCGCCGCATGCGCTGGTAGCTGTCGAGCACGCAGGGCAAAAGATCGCGCTTGATATGCTGATAGGCGGCGGCCTTGGCGCTGCCGTGGACCCGGCCCTGCACCACGATCTGCGCGCCGATCTCGCTTTGCGGCTTCAGCAGCACCGGATTCATGTGCACGCTCAATGGCACGCGCGCCGCGCGCGCCTGCAAGGCCTGGGCGCGGCCGATCTCGCCGCCATCGGCGGTGACCGCGGCGTTGTTCGACATGTTCTGCGGCTTGAACGGCCGCACGGCGAGACCGCGCAACGTGAACGCGCGCGCCAGCCCGGCGACGATGAGCGACTTGCCGACGTCCGAGCCGGTGCCCTGGAACATCAGCGCGCGCGGGGGCATCGGCTAAAACTCGATGCCGGCTTGCGCCTTCACGCCGGCGGCAAAATGGTGCTTCACCAGCGTCATCTCGGTGACGAGATCGGCGGCGGCGATCAATTCCGGCTTGGCATTGCGGCCGGTGACAACGACATGCAGACCGGAGCGGCGCGCCGCGAGAACCTCGACCACGGCGGCCAGATCGAGATAATCGTAGCGCAGCGCGATATTGAGCTCATCCAAAACCACCATGGCAAAGCTCGGATCGCTCATGAGATCGCGCGCCTTCTCCCAGGCGCGCTCAGCGGCGGCAACATCGCGCGCACGATCTTGCGTTTCCCAGGTAAAGCCCTCGCCCATCGTATGCCAGACCAATTGATCGCCGAATTTTTCCAGCGCATCGCGCTCCGCCGTATGCCAAGCGCCTTTGATGAATTGCACGACGCCGACGCGATGGCCGCGGCCCAGCATGCGCAGCGTCAGCCCGAACGCGGCCGTCGACTTGCCCTTGCCGGCGCCGGTATGGACAATGAGCAGTCCCTTCTCGATCGTCGTCTTCTCGGCGACTTGGGCGTCCTGCACCGCTTTGCGCTTCGCCATCTTGGCGCGATGCCGTTCGGCCTCGTCTTTATCGAGCACGTCCTTCATGGCATCACCTTATAGCGTTCCCTTTAGCGCGACCGGCAGTCCGGCAACGACGAGCACGACGCGGTCGGCGCGCGCGGCGAGACGCTGATTGAGCGCGCCTTGCAGATCGCGGAACCGCCGGCCGAGCGGATGATCCGGCACGATGCCGTAGCCGACTTCGTTCGCGACCATGACCACCGGCGCCGCGACCGCGGCCAACGTGTTTTCCAGACGCGCGATCTCCGCCTCGATATCGGCATCCGCCAGCATGAGATTCGACAGCCATAGCGTGAGACAATCGACCAGCACCGGCCTGGTCTCGCATGCCGTGAGCGCCGCGGCGAGATCGCGCGGCGCTTCGATCGTGCGCCACGACGGACCGCGCCTGGAACGATGCGCGGCGATGCGCTCCGTCATCTCCGCATCGCCCGCCTCGGCCGTTGCCACATAGACCCAGGGCGCCGGCAATGCGGCGATCAAGCTTTCGGCATAACGGCTCTTGCCCGAGCGGGCGCCGCCGAGGACGAAGGTCAGCGAAGCGTCCATGCGGGGCGGGCCACCTGTTGCAGTGCTCATATGAGCGCGATTTCGCCGTATTTGCACTATGCCATTGCGATTGAGGCGGCGTCGGTTCGACCGTTGACAATCGATGCCGTGGGAACGTTAAGTACCCTCATCGATGGTCCCTCGCGAGAGGGTGAAAAGGGAATGCGGTGCGGCCTCGCGCAAGCGGGCGCCAAATCCGCAGCTGCCCCCGCAACTGTCAGCGGGTAGTCTCGTCCGGTTAAGCCACTGGCGCCGCAATACCGCCGGGAAGGCAGGACGAGGCGACGATCCGCGAGCCAGGAGACCTGCCATCGGCCGTGTCGACGCGACCAACACTGGTCGGGGTGTACCTGTGGATGATCTGAAAGACGTAAAGTCTTTTGGTCCTCGCTCGCGCCGACGGCAGGCCACGCGAGGACTTTTTGTGTTCAACTTCCTGAAGGCCGCAGTCGACGACGGGTCGGCCGATCAACGCGCCAAAATCGTCGCGATCTATATCCTACTGTGCGCCGCCAATGCCGTGGTATGGGCCTGGGCGGTGATCGCATTGGCAGGCCGGCCGACGCTGCTTGGCACCGCGGTGCTGGCTTATGTGCTCGGGCTGCGCCACGCCGTGGATGCCGATCACATCGCGGCGATCGACAATGTCGTGCGCAAACTGATGCAGGAAGGCAAGCGGCCGGTCTCGGTCGGCCTGTTTTTCTCGCTCGGGCACTCGCTGGTCGTCACCATCGCCGTCGCGGTGATCGTGCTGACGGCTTTCGCGCTGCAAGGCCAGCTGCACCCTTTCAAATCGCTCGGCAGCCTGATCGGTACCGGCGCCTCGGCGTTTTTCCTGCTCGCCATCGCCGCCATCAATCTCGTCATTCTACGCGGGGTCTGGCGCAGTTTCCGGCGGGCACGCCGCGGCGAGCCGGTGGCCGAACACGAGCTCGATCATCTGCTTTCCGGACGCGGTTTCCTCGCGCGCATCTTCCGGCCGTTGTTCCGCATGGTGTCGCGCAGCTGGCAGATGTTTCCGATCGGGTTTTTGTTCGGACTTGGCTTCGACACAGCAACCGAGATTACTCTCTTCACCGTCGCGGCGAGCCAAGCCTCCGGTGGCATGACCTTCGCAACGATCATGATTTTCCCGGCTCTGTTCACCGCCGGCATGACGCTGGTCGATACCACCGACAGCGTACTGATGGTCGGCGCTTATGGCTGGGCGTTTCTCAATCCGATCCGCAAAATTTGGTACAATCTCACCATCACCGCTGTTTCAGTGCTGGTCGCCGTATTGATCGGCGGCATCGAAGCGCTCGGTCTCATTTCCGACCAGCTCGGGCTTGCCGGTGGCTTCTGGGGCATCATCGACAATATGAACGACGGACTCGCCAATTTTGGCTACCTGGTCATCGGCGTTTTTGTCGGCAGCTGGATCGTCTCGTATCTGATCTACCGCTGGCAGGGTTTTGACCGCCCGGCCGTCGAACGCGCGTAAGGTGCAGCGATGACCCCGATGATTTACGTGTGCGTCACCTGCAAGCGGGCCGGTGAGCCGGATAGCGAACCGCGACCCGGCGCGCTCCTTGCCGCGGCAACCGAGCGCGCGGCCGATGGAACTGAAGTCACGGTGCGGCGGCTGCGCTGCCTCGCCAATTGCACGCGCGGGCCGAGTGCCGCCATGCGCTGCAACGGGTCCTGGACCTACGTTTTCGGCGGTTTGGAAACGGCACATGCCGCAGCCCTGGTCGAAGGCGCGCGGCTTCTCGCCGGCGCCGCCGACGGCATCCTGCCGTGGCGCGGCCGGCCGGACGTGCTCAAGCGCGGCTTGATTGCCCGCGTTCCGCCGCTCGATTTTGAAGAGGTTGAGCCATGAACGGTGCGCTCGCGCGCGTTCCCTGCACCATCGTCACCGGCTTTCTCGGCGCCGGCAAAACGACGCTCATTCGCCACATCCTCGCCAACGCGCAGGGCCGCCGCCTTGCCGTCATCGTCAACGAGTTCGGCGATGTCGGCATCGACGGCGAGATTCTGAAAGGCTGCGGCAACGCCGCCTGCCCAGAGGACACCATCGTCGAGCTCGCCAACGGCTGCCTGTGCTGCACCGTAGCCGATGAATTCGTGCCGGCGCTCGACGCCATCTTAGCCAAAGGCGGCATCGAGCATATTGTCATCGAAACCTCCGGCCTCGCTCTGCCGAAACCTCTGGTCCAGGCGTTTCATTGGCCGGCCATCAAAAGCCGCGTCACCGTCGACGGCGTCGTCGTCGTGGTCGATGGCGCAGCCCTCGCCGATGGCCGCGTCGCGCAAGATCTCGATGCGCTCAAGCGGCAGCGCACAACCGACACCGCGCTGGATCACGACGATCCGGTCGAGGAGGTCTTCGACGACCAGATCGCCTGCGCCGATCTTATCGTGCTCAACAAGCGCGATTTGCTCGACCAGGCCGGTGTCAAAAAGGCGATGATGACGATTGCCAACGCGCTGCCGCGCAGCGTGAAGATTCTCACCGTCACCGACGGCAAGGTCGACCAGGCGCTGCTCCTCGGCCTCGGCGTCGGCACCGAAGACGACATCGAAAACCGCCGCACCCGGCACGACGCCGAGGCCGAGCACGATCACGACGATTTCGATTCGTTTGTCGTGCCGCTTGGCGAAATCGCCGACCCGTCGTCGCTGGTCGCGCGCATTTCAGCGCTCGCCGAGCGCTTCGATGTGCTGCGCGTGAAAGGTTTTGCCGCCGTCGCCAATAAACCGCTGCGCCTCTTGGTCCAGGCGGTCGGACCGCGGGCGACGCACCAATACGACCGTGCATGGACCATGACCGAGAGCCGTGAAGGCCGCCTCGTGGTCATCGGACTGAAAGGACTCGATCGCGCCGCCGTGACGGCGGCCCTGACCGGATAGATGGGTGGACTGAGCGATGCATTTGCTCACGACCAGTTCAACCGGCCTCGACGAGATCGTCGAAGCCGTCGATCTCGGCCAGCCGCCGGGCGACATCGCCATACTCTCATTCGCCGACAGCGATCTCGCCGGTCTCGCCGCCGCCTGGGAGACCGAACGCGCGGCGCTGCCAAGCGTGCGGCTCGCGCACCTGCGCGACCTGCGCCATCCGATGTCGGTCGATCTGTGGATCGATCGCGTCGGCGCCAAGGCCAAAGTGATCGTTGTTCGCCTGCTCGGCGGCCTCGACTGGTGGAAATACGGCATCGAGCGGCTTTCGGTTGTGGCGCGCCAGCGCGGCATCGCGCTTGCGGTGCTGCCTGGCGAAGATCGTGACGACACCAGGCTTGAAGCGGCCTCGACGCTGCCGCGTGACGAACTTCACGCGCTGTTGCAATTCTTCCGCGAAGGCGGCCAGGAAAACTTGCGGGCCTTGCTGCGCCGGTTGGCGCATCATGCCGGGCATGCGTCCGAATTGCGCGAACCCAAGCCGGTTCCTCGGTTGGCCGGTTATCTCCCCGGCCACAGCGCGATCGATCTCGATCGCCTGGCCGCCGCGCTTGCGCCCGGCAAACCGGTCGTGCCGATCGTTTTCTATCGCGCCATGCTGCTCGCGGCCGATATCGCACCAATCGACGCGCTATATGTAGCATTGTCCGAGCGCGGCTTGGCGCCGGCACCGCTGATCGTCACAAGCTTGAAAGACGGTGCCGCGGCGGCGTTTCTTGGCGCGGCCTTCGCGCGGTTCGATCCAGCATTGATCGTGACCATGACGGCCTTCGCCGCCGCCGGCAACAGCGACCAGCCGACACCGCTCGACGCGCCAGGCGTGCCGGTCCTGCAAGTCATCAGCGCGACGACCAAGCGCGCCGCCTGGCGCGACAGCCCGCGCGGCCTGGGCTCAGCCGATCTCGCCATGCATGTCGTGCTGCCCGAGCTTGACGGCCGCGTGCTCGCCGGCGCGGTTGCGTTCAAGGATCCGCTGCCGCCGCAGGAAGGGCTTGCCTTCACTGCGCTTATGAGCCGGCCCGAGCCGGATCGTGTTGCGATGGTGGCCAATCGCATCGCCGCGCTCGTCCGTTTGCGCGCGCTGCCGCGCCGTGAGCGGCGCATCGCGATCCTGCTGCCGGATTATCCTGGCGCCAAGGGCCGCACCGGCTATGCGGTCGGCCTTGATGTGCCGGCGAGTGTGATCGCGGCGATCGCGGACCTGACCGCCGCCGGCTATACGGTGGATGGCGCACCGCAAACGCCGCGCGATTTGCTCGATGCGTTGTCGTGCGGCGGCGACGAAGCCCGGCTCACGATCGCGGATTACCAGCGGCTGCTTGCTGCCCTGCCGAGCGCGGCAGCCGCGCGCTTGCACGACGCGTGGGGCAAGCCTGCCGACGATCCCGATCTGCGCGACGACGCGTTCCGCTTCCGCGCCAAAAACTTCGGCAATCTGTTGGTCGCGCTGCCGCCGGATCGCGGGCGCGCGGCGCAACGGCGTGCCGATTATCACGATCCGTCATTGCCGCCGCGTCATGCGCTGGTCGCCTTCGGTCTGTGGCTGCAACACGTCGCGAAGGCCGATGCGCTTGTCCATATGGGCGCGCACGGCACGCTGGAATGGCTGCCGGGCAAGGCGGTCGCGCTGACCGCGGAATGTTTTCCCGAAATCGTGACTGGAGCGCTGCCGGTGATCTATCCGTTCATCGTCACCAATCCGGGCGAGGCGGCGCAGGCCAAGCGCCGCATTGCCGGCGTGACCATCGGCCATCTGCCGCCGCCGCTAATTGGCGGCGGCCCGTTCGGCGACACGCAAACGGACGTCCATGAACTTGAACTTCTGCTCGACGAATATGCCCAAGCCGACGGCCTCGACCGGCGCCGCCGCGAGCGGCTGGCGACGCTGATCGTGGAAACGGCGCAACGTACCGGCTTGGCGCGGGAGGCTGGCGTTATCGGCACGGTCGGGCCCGATGAAGCGCTCCGCCGCATCGATGCCTGGCTGTGCGATCTCAAAGACCTCATCATCAAAGACGGCCAGCACATCTACGGCCGCGCGGCCGCGGGGACCGAAGATCCGGCGTGGCCGGCCAGCGCCGAAGCCGAGCGTGTGGCGCTGATCACAGCGCTCGATGGCCGCCGTGTCGCGGCGGGACCGGCCGGCGCGCCGGCGCGCGGGCGGCGCGACGTGCTGCCGACCGGCCGCAATCTTTTCACCGCCGATCCGCGCACGCTGCCGACGCCGACCGCGGTGGAACTCGGCCGCCTCGCCGCCGACGAGGTGGTCCGCACGCATCTGCAGGCGCATGGCGACATGCCGCGCGCGGTGGTGATCGATCTGTGGGGCAGCGCCACCTTGCGCACCGGCGGCGAGGAAATCGCGCAGGGGCTGGCGCTGATGGGCTGCCGTCCGATCTGGGAGCACGCGAGCGGGCGGGTCACCGGCGTTGAAGTCTTGCCGACGGCGGCGAGCGGGCGCGCGCGGATCGACGTCACCTGGCGCATTTCCGGATTGTTTCGCGATCTCTTCCCGGCACAGATCGCGCTGATCGACGCCGCGGTGCAGGCGGTGGCGGCGCGCGACGAACTGGACGACGAAAACCCGCTCGCCGCGGCGCGGCGCGCCGCCGTAAGCGGTGGAGGGAAGCGAGGGGGCCAGCTTCAGCGCATTTTCGGCAATGCTCCGGGCGCCTATGGCGCGGGCGTGGAGGATTTGCTCGGAAGCGATGCCGATGCCGTCGGTGCCGCTTATCTGGCCGCCGCCTCACATGCTTATGGCGGCGCCGATGGCGAGGCTGGCGCCGCACCCGGCGCGTTTGCGCAGCGCGTCGCCGGTGCCGATCTGCTCGTGCATGTGAGCGACGACCCGACGCGTGATCTGCTCGAAGGCGCCGAGGATGCCGCCTTTGTCGGCGGCTTTGCCGCGGCGGCAAAAATGCTCGGTCGTTCGGTCGATCTTGTCATGCTCGATATGACCGATCCGCGGCGGCCGCGGGCGCGGGCGCTATCGGCGGCCCTGGCGCGCATCGTGCGGGCGCGCGCCGTCAATCCGCGCTTCATCGCCGGGCAGATGCGTCACGGCCCGCGCGGTGCCGCCGAATTTGCCGAAACCGTCGACCGGCTGGTCGCGTTTGCCGAAACCACCGGTGCGGTCGCCAGCGAATTGTTCGATCTCTTGCACGACGCCTATGTCGCCGATCCCGCCGTGCGCGGTTTCTTGCTGCGTGAGAATCCCGACGCCGCCGCCGCGATTGCGCAACGGCTCGATGCCGCGCGGCGGCGCGGGTTGTGGCATCCGCGCCGCAATGACGTCGATGCCGGCTTGGCGGCGCTGCGCGCGGACGCAGAAAAAGAGGCAGCGGCATGACGGCGCACGCGACAGTCAAGCCGCAGCGGCGCGGCGCCTGTCCCGGATTATCGGCGCCGATGCCGACGGGCGACGGCTTGTTGGTGCGGCTCTTGCCGATCGGCACCATTGCGCTGTCCGCTTTTGCCGGACTTTGCGCGGCGGCGCGGACGCATGGCAACGGCATTGTCGAAATCACCTCGCGCGGCAGCATTCAGGTTCGCGGTTTGAGCGCCGCTTCGGCGCCGCGCTTCGCCGCAGACATCGCCACGCTCGGCATCGCCGCCGAGGACGGCATTCCGATTCACTGCAATGCGCTCGCTGGACTGGATGCCGCGGAATTCTTCGACGCTGCCGCGCTTGCCGCGGAATTGCGCCGCGCGCTGGCGCAGCAATTGTTGCCGGCCAAGCTCAACGCCAAAGTCGCCGTTGCGATTGACGGCGGCGGCGCGCTCGATCTTGCAGCCTTGTCCGCCGACATTCGGCTCAAGGCTGAAGCCATAAGTAGCCGTGTCGCATTCCGGGTCAGTATCGCCGGCGACGAAAGCAGCGCCACCGATTTGGGTATCGTCGCACCAAACGACGGCGTCGAGACCGTCATTCGGTTGCTCGATATATTGGCGCAACGCGGCGGCGATGCGCGCGCTCGCGATGTTCTTGCGGCTGATGGAGTCGCCGTATTCGGCGCAGCACTTTCGTCATGGTCTTACCTTCGGCGCGAAACCAAAGACGTGGATGGCCGGGATAAACCCGGCCATGACGGCGGCGAAGCCATCGGCAGGCATGCAATTCGCGGTGGATTGTATGCCTGCGGCGTCGGTCTGGCCTTTGGACATGCTGATTCGGCCGTGCTCGAACGCTTGGCCGACGCTGCTCATTCGGCTGGAGCCAGCGGTCTGCGCGCCGCACCGGGGCGCGTGCTGATGGCCATTGGCCTTGCGCGCGAGACAGCACCCGATTTCGTCGTCGCCGCCGCCGAGCTCGGCTTTATCGTTCGCGCCGACGATCCGCGGCGCAGCGTCGTCGCCTGTGCCGGTGCGCCGATTTGCGCCGCGGCGCATATCGCCGCGCGCGCCATCGCGCCTGTGATTGCCGATGCTGCCGCTCCGCACATCGCAGGGGGGCAAACAATTCATATTTCCGGCTGCGCCAAAGGCTGCGCGCGTTCTGGCGCCGCGACGCTGACTGTTGTCGGCACGCCCGAAGGTTGCGCGCTCGTTGCCAACGGTTCGGCACGCGATGCGCCATTCGTTCTCGTGGCGGCGGACCAATTGCCCGCGGCGATCGCGCGCTACGCCCGCGACCATAAGCGCGAGGCCGGCCATGTCTGAGCGCGACGCCTATTTGCGCGACGGCATGGCGATCTACCAGCGCTCGTTCGCCATTATCCGCGCCGAGGCCGATCTGGCGCGCTTCGCTGCCGACGAAGCCGACATCGCGGTGCGCATGATCCATGCTTGCGGTCAGGTCGACATGGCGCGGCACATCGTGTTCGGCGGCGATCTCGTCGCGGCGGCGCGCGCGGCACTGGCCGGCGGCGCGCCAATCCTTTGCGACGCCGAGATGGTGACGCATGGCGTCACTCGCGCGCGGCTGCCGGCGAAGAACGAGGTGATCTGCACGCTCAACGATCCGCGCACGGCGGCGCTCGCACAGCGAAACGAAACAACCCGTTCGGCAGCGGCACTGGATTTATGGCTCGATCGCCTCGCCGGTGCCGTGGTCGCCATCGGCAACGCGCCGACCGCGTTGTTCCGGCTGCTCGACATGATCGACAACGGCGCGCCCAAGCCTGCGGCCATCCTGGGCATACCCGTGGGCTTCGTCGGCGCCGCGGAAGCGAAAGCCGCGCTCGCGAAAAATCCGCGCGGCGTGCCGTTTCTCGTCGTGCGCGGCCGCATCGGCGGCAGCGCCATGACGGCCGCGGCGGTCAACGCTTTAGCGAGGCCGGGCCTATGAACGCGGGCAAACTGATCGGCGTCGGCGTCGGACCCGGCGATCCGGAATTGCTGACACTCAAGGCGATGCGCGCGCTCGGCGAGGCCGATGTCATTGCGCATTTCGCCAAAGCGGGAAATCCCAGTCATTCGCGCGCCATCGTCGCGCGGCATCTGCGCGCCGGCGTCGCCGAGCTGCCGCTCGATTATCCGGTCACCACCGAGCTGCCGGCATGCAGCGACGGCTATCGCAATGCGATCCGCGATTTTTACGATGGCGCCGCCGTCGCCATCGCCGCGCATCTGGAAAGCGGCCGCGTGGTCGCCGTCATCTGCGAAGGCGATCCGCTGTTCTACGGCTCGTATATGCATCTGCATGCGCGGCTGGCGCCGCGCTTTCCGACCGAAATCGTTGCCGGCATCACCGGCATGTCCGGCTGCTGGTCGGCGGCGGGAATGCCGATTGCGCAAGGCGACGACGTGTTCACCGTGCTGCCGGCGACGCTTCCGGAGAGCGAGCTGGTGCGCCGGCTCGCCGACGCCGATGCCGCCGTGGTGATGAAAGTGGGACGGCATCTGCCCAAGCTGCGCCGCGCGCTGGCAACCGCCGGCCGCCTGCCGCGCGCCATCTATGTCGAGCGCGGCACCACGGCGGCGGAAAAAATGATTCCGCTTTCCGCCAAGCCGGATGACGAGGCGCCGTATTTCGCCGTGGTCTTGATTCCCGGCTGGGAGGAACGACCGTGAGCGGCCGGCTTGCCGTCATTGGTTTGGGGCCGGGCGATGCCCGCTACCTGACACCGGAAGCCGATGCGGCGTTGTCGGACGCGCAAGCGCTCTACGGCTATGGTCCCTATCTCGACCGCGTGCCGGCGCACGACGGCCAGAGCCGCCATCCGTCCGACAACCGAGAAGAAGGCGCGCGCGCAGCAGCAGCGCTGCGCCATGCCGCGCAAGGCGCCAATGTCGCCGTCGTGTCGGGCGGCGATCCGGGCGTCTTCGCCATGGCGGCGGCGGTCTGCGAGGAGATCGAAGCCGGACCGGACGATTGGCGCGCGCTCGATGTGAGTTTTGTTCCCGGCATCACCGCGATGTTGGCAGTCGCCGGGAAAATCGGTGCGCCGCTCAGCCATGATTTTTGCGCGCTGTCGCTGTCCGACAATCTCAAGCCTTGGGATCTGGTCGAGCGGCGGCTCGATGCCGCGGCGGGTGCAGGCTTTGTCATCGCGCTCTACAATCCGGTGTCGCGGGCGCGGCCCTGGCAGTTCGGCAATGCGATCGAGCGGCTGGCCCGGCATCTGCCGCAAGCGACGCCTGTCGTATTCGGCCGCGCCGTCGGGCGGCCGGATGAACGCGTCACTGTTACGACGCTCACGGAAGCCGGCGCGGCCCCTGCGGACATGGCAACGCTGGTGATCGTCGGCACGCGGGAGACCCGCGTGATCGCACGGCCCGGACGCGCTCCTCTGGTCTATACGCCGCGCGCGGCGGTGGAGGTGAGCGCATGATCGAGCCAGGCGATCGCATCCTTGACCGTTTCGACGGCCGGCGCAGCGGGCGCGGGCGGCCGGCGCAGCATTATGACTTCAATGCCGAGCGCACGCGCCGCCGCGATCTTGCCATAGGCTGCAGCGCCGCCGCTGTTCTTGGCAACGACGACTTCGATCTGGTGCGCCGCCATCAGCGCACGGTCGTCGGCTTCGCTGAACGGGCCGCGCGCGGTAACATAGGTCACCCGCGGCAGCGGCAGCGGCGGATCGACCGGATCGACGCTGCGGACCAAATAACGATGCTGCGGCGCGCCGACGAAAGGCGCCAGCTCGTTGCGGCCAAGCGCGACAAAGACGCGGCGTGGCTGCGGCCCGATGACATGGACCGCAGCACCGGTGTCGCTCGCTTCGATCCAACGGTCGGCTGCGTTCGCGGTCCAGGCTGGCCTGCGGAGCGCCATGAAAAGCACGGCAGTTTGCCGCGCGGCAATGGCTGCGTTGCCCGAAATGATAGTCGCATAAGGATGCGTGGCGTCGATCAACGCATCGATGCGCTCCTTCACGATATAGCCAGCCAAGCCCGCGGCGCCGCCAAAGCCGCCGACACGAACCGGCACGGCGTGCGGAACCGGCGATGCCGTGCGGCCGGCGAGCGACAGCGTCACGTCGAGACCGTCACGCGCGGCCAAGCGTTCCCCGAGCCCGCGCGCTTCGGTGGTGCCGCCGAGAATAAGGATGCGTGGCATGCAAGGTCCTGATCCGCTTCCCCGCGACACTGCCGCAGCGCCGCGCTGGCTGTCCATTGTCGGCATCGGCGAGGACGGCGTCGAGGGTCTCAACCCGGTGGCGCGCGGGCTGATCGGTGCCGCAGAAATCGTGTTCGGCGGCCGCCGCCATCTCGGTCTCGCCGCGCCGCTCATTCGCGGCGCGACGCGGCCATGGCCGAGCCCGTTCGACAGCGCGCCCGAAGAGGTTTTACGCCATCGCGGCCGGCCAGTTTGCGTGCTCGCGTCCGGCGATCCGTTCCTTTACGGCGTCGGCGCGGTGCTGGCGCGTCACATCAACGCCGGCGAAATGATCGTGGTGCTGGCGCCGTCTGCCTTCAGCTTGGCCGCGGCGCGGCTCGGCTGGTCGCTGCCACAGACCGTGCTGCTGTCGCTGCACGGCCGCATGCTCGATCTCGTTCGTCCGCATTTGCAACCCGGCGCGAATATTCTCGCGCTGACCTCCGACGGCGACGGGCCGGCGGCGCTGGCAAAACTGTTGGCCGAAACCGGCTTCGGCGCGTCGTGCCTGACCGTGCTCGAAGCGCTCGGCGGCCCACGCGAGCGCATTCGCGCCACCACGGCCGCGCGCTTTGAGTTCGGCACGACGGATGCGCTCAACGTCGTTGCGATCGACGTGACAGCGGCGCCGGAAGCGCGTGTTCTGGCGCGCACGCCCGGTCTTGCCGACAATCTGTTCGAGCACGACGGCCAGATCACTAAGCGTGAGGTCCGCACCGTGACGCTGTCCTCCTTGGCGCCGCGGCGCGGCGAGTTGCTCTGGGATATCGGCGCGGGGTCGGGTTCGGTCGCGATCGAGTGGCTGCTAGCCGACCCGACGATGCGCGCGGCGGCGATAGAACGCCGCGCCGATCGCGCCGCGCGCATCCGCCGCAACGCCGCGGCCTTCGGCGTGCCCGGTCTGGACATCATTGCGGGCGCCGCGCCGGCGGCGTTGTCGGGTCTGGCGACGCCGGATGCGATCTTTATCGGCGGCGGCGGCGATGCCGCCGTGCTGGATGCGGCGGCGCGCGCGCTGCGGCCCGGCGGTCGGCTGGTGGCGAACGCGGTGACGCTTGAGACCGAAACACTGCTGCTCGCCCGCCACGCCGTGCTGGGCGGCGAATTGATTCGCATCGCGGTCACGCGGGCGGAGCCGGTCGGCGGCAAAACCGGCTGGCGCGCGGCGATGCCGGTGACGCAATGGATATGGTGCAAGCCGTGACCGTGCATTTCATCGGCGCCGGTCCGGGCGCGGCCGATCTCATCACCCTGCGCGGCCGCGATCTGATCGCGCGCTGTCCGGTCTGCCTTTACGCGGGTTCGATCGTGCCGCGCGAATTGCTCGGCTTTTGTCCACCCGGCGCGCGCATCGTCGACACCGCACCGCTGTCGCTTGACGAGATCGAGACCGAGTTCGCCGAGGCGCATGCCGCCGGCCGCGACGTGGCGCGGCTGCATTCCGGCGATCTTTCGATCTATTCGGCGCTCGCCGAACAGCTGCGCCGGCTCGCGCGACGCGGCATTCCCTATACGCTGACGCCCGGCGTGCCGGCCTTCGCCGCAGCCGCCGCGGCGTTGCAATGCGAACTCACAGTCCCGGAAGTGGCGCAAAGCGTGGTGCTGACACGCGTCTCCGGCCGCGCCTCGCGCATGCCGGAGGGCGAAAAGCTCTCCAGTTTCGCGGCGAGCGGCGCGACACTGGTCATTCACCTTGCCATTCATGCCATCGACACCATCGTCGCAGAGCTCGTGCCGTTCTACGGCACCGACTGCCCGGCCGCCGTCGTGGTGCAAGCAAGCTCGCCGGCACAGCGTATCGTTCGCGGCACGCTCGGCGATATCGCCGCGAAAGTCGCCGCCGCCGGCATCGAGCGCACCGCGCTCATTCTGGTCGGCCGCGCGCTCGCGGCGCATGATTTCCGTGACAGCGCACTTTATGACGCGGATTATCGCCGCCGCTTCCGAGGCGCGGTATGAGCGGACATCTAGAGTTTGAACGGCGCGCGGCCGACCAGGTTTTGTTCGCGATCGAACACCGCGATCTCGATGGCGATATCGCGGCCGGCAACGACCTCCGCCGCGGTTTGCTGCGCGGCCAGCGCCACGGCATCGCCAAGCGCGATGCCGTCGTCTGCCGCAAGCGTAAATGCTTCGGCAACGGTATTGACGCTGACGATGCGTTGGCACAGTTGCGGGGAGCCGCCTGCGGCCGCGGCAAAGTTCGCAAGCTCGGCCAGATCGACGGCGCCGCGCTTGGAGTGCAGATCGGTCAGGCCCTGCGCGAGCTTGGTCATCTTGGCGACGCCGCCGGCGATGGTAACGCGCGGCACCGGATGGCGGCGCAAATATTTGAGCATGCCGCCGACAAAATCGCCCATGTCGATCAATGCGATCTCCGGCAGATCGTAGAGTTTTTGCGCACCGGCCTCGGAGCTTGCCCCGGTTGCGCCGGCGACGTGGGTGAGGCCCGCGGCACGCGCGACATCGATGCCGGAATAGATCGAATGGATCCACGCCGAGCACGAATAGGGCACGACGATGCCGGTGGTGCCGAGGATCGACAAGCCGCCGACGATGCCGAGGCGGCCATTGAGGGTTTTCGCCGCGAGCGCCGCGCCGCCGGGAATGGAAATCTCGACGTTAACATCGATTTCGTGGGGCGCGCGGCCAGCCGCGGCGGCGACCTCGGCGATCGCGTCCCGGATCATGCGGCGCGGCATCGGATTGATCGCGGGCTCGCCCGGCGCAACCGGCAGGCCAGCGCGCGTCACCGTGCCGACGCCCTCGCCGGCCTTGAAGATCACGCCGCCGCCGGGCGCGCCGATGCGAAGCGTGGCGCAGACCAGCGCGCCGTGGGTCACGTCGGGATCGTCGCCGGCGTCCTTGATCACGCCGGCGGTCGCCGAGCTTTCGTCTTTCCGCGTCATGGCCAGCGCAAAACTTGGCCGCTCGCCGCGTGGCAGCGTCACCTCGACCGGATCGGGAAATTCGCCGGTGACGAGCGCCGCATAAGCCGCCTTCGCCGCGGCGGCGGCGCAGGCGCCGGTGGTCCAGCCGCGGCGCAATGGAGAGACCTGCTTGGACATGTCGCTTCCTCTGCCGCATCCTTTAGTCCGGCGCGGCACGGCCGTCACCACGGGGCCAAACGAATGAGATCACGATGACCGCCTGGGATGCGCTCGCGGCGCGGCGCACTGGCGTGCCGGTGTTTGTGCCGGGTCACGTCTGGCTGGCCGGTGCGGGGCCGGGCGATCCGGGCTTGCTCACGCTCGATGCGCTCGCCGGCCTCACCCAGGCCGATGTGGTCGTGCATGACGCGCTGGTCGATCAACGCGTGCTGGCGCTGGCCGGGCCGCAAGCGCGGCTCGAATTCGCCGGCAAGCGCGGCGGCAAGCCGTCAGCGACCCAGGCCGACATCAGCGAGCGCCTGGTGACCTTGGCGCGCGCCGGGCATCGCGTGTTGCGGCTCAAAGGCGGCGATCCTTTCGTATTCGGACGCGGCGGCGAGGAAGCGATGACGCTGGCGGCGGCGGGCGTGCCGTACCGCGTCATTCCCGGCGTCACCGCAGGCCTCGCCGCGCTGGCGGCGGCGGCGATCCCGGCGACGCTGCGCGGCGTGAACCGCGCGGTCATTTTCGCCGCCGGTCATGGCGCGGACGAGGAGTTCGACTGGACGGCGCTGGCGCGCACCGGCCAGCCGATCGTGCTTTACATGGTGATGCATAATCTGGAGCGGATCGCCGCGGCCTTGATGCAGGCGGGACTCGATGCTGCGACACCCGCCGCGGTAATCGCTTCGGCGACGACGCCGAAACAGCGTGTCCTCGTCGCTACGCTTGGAGATCTTTGCGCCGCCGCGCGCGAGCAAAAATTCGAGCCGCCGGCGATCGTGGTGATCGGCGACATCGTGACCATGCGCGCGCAGCTTTTGGGCGAAGCGGCAACGGCCGGAACGGAGCCGCCGTGACAGCGCGCGGGTTCATCATCGCCGCGCCGCATTCCGGCGCCGGCAAGACAACGGTGACGCTCGCGGTGCTGGCGGCTTTGGCGCGGCGCGGCATCGCCGTGCGCGCGGCCAAAGCCGGCCCCGATTACATCGATCCGGCGTTTCACGCCGCAGCGACTGGCGCGCCCAGCGTCAATCTCGATTCCTGGGCCATGCCGCGGCCGCTGCTCGACGCCCTGGCCACGCAAGCTTGCGGCAATGCGGATATTTTCGTCATTGAAGGCGTGATGGGGCTGTTCGACGGCGCCGCCGGCGCGGCCGGCCGCAGCGGCACGACGGCGGAACTCGCGGCCCATTTCAATTTGCCAGTCGTGCTGGTGCTCGACGTCGCGCGACAAGCCCAGTCCGCCGCGGCCGTGGTGCGGGGCTTTGCTGCGCACGATCCGGCCGTGCGCATCGCCGGCGTCATCCTCAACCGGACGGCAAGCGAAAAACACCGCGCGCTGGTCGCCGATGCGATCATAGCCCTCGATATTCCCGTCCTCGGCGCGGTGCCACGCGAAGCGGCACTGGCTCTGCCGGAACGGCATCTCGGACTCGTGCAAGCCGGCGAGCACGCCGATCTTGATCTGTTGATCGATCGCCTCGCCGCGATGGCCGAGCGCCATCTCGCGCTCGACGCCATCTTGGCGGCCGCAGCGCCATTGAGAATCGCCGCGTCGGCGTCGCGCATGGCGGCGGTGCCGCCGCCCGGACAGCGTGTCGCGCTCGCGCACGACCGCGCTTTTAGCTTCGTCTATCCGCACCTTATCGCAGCGTGGCGCGCGGCCGGCGCGGAGATCATGCCATTCTCGCCGCTTGCCGATGAGGCGCCGCCCGCGCGCGCCGACAGCTGCTGGCTGCCGGGCGGCTATCCGGAATTGCATGCCGATGCGCTTGCGGGCGCGACCGGCTTCACATCCGGCTTGCGGCACTTTGCCGAAACCCGGCCGGTGCACGGCGAGTGCGGCGGCTACATGGTGTTGGGCGAGAGCCTCGAAGACGCCACCGGAAAACACCATCCGATGACCGGATTGCTCAGCCACGCCACGAGCTTTGCCAAGCGCAAACTGCATCTCGGCTATCGCACGGCGCGGCTGCTGTCCGACGGCGTGCTCGGCGCGAAAGGCGCGGCCGTGCGCGGCCACGAATTCCATTACGCCACGCTGGCATCCGCCGGCGACGACGACTCGTTCGCAGAACTTTGCGACGGCGAAGGCCGCGCGCTGGGACAATCCGGCGGCCGGCGTGGCCATGTCAGCGGAACGTTCTTCCACGCGATCGTAACGACGAACGGCTAGAGCATGATCCCGAAAAGTGGATTCCGATTTTCGGAAAAGATCATGCTCAATCAAAAAGCTAGAGCCCGGTTTTGATTCCATCAAAACCGATAAGGCTCTAGCCGACCGCTTTCGGTTCCACCGCGTCAGCCGGTTTATCGGAGACGCCGGCTTCGGCGAATGTCGTCATGCCGGTATGACATGCGAGCGCCGCGCGCAGGATGTTGAGCGCCACTGCGGCGCCGGACGCTTCGCCGAGCCGCATGTTGAGATCGAGCAGCGGCACGAGGCCAAGCTGGTCCAGCAGCAGGCGATGGCCGGCTTCGGCCGAGACATGGCCGGCTTGCGTATGCGCCAGCGTGTCGGCGCGTAGCTTCGCCAGTGGCGCGACCGCCGCGGTGCAGACGAAACCGTCGAGGACTACCGGAACGCGCTGCCGCCGTGCCGCCAAACAGGCGCCGAGTATGGCGGCAAGTTCACGGCCGCCGAACGCCGCCGCAACGGCAAGCGGATCGTGGAGTAGAGCTGCGTGACGCGCCAGCGCCCGGTCGATGACGGCGCGCTTACGCGCCAAGCCGTCGGCGTCGACGCCGGTGCCGCGGCCGGCCCAGCGCGCGCCGCCGCCGCCGAACAAAGCCGCCGCAAGCGCGGCCGCCGCCGTGGTATTGCCGATGCCCATTTCGCCGAGGCAGACGAGATCGCAATCCGGCGCGACGGCGTCGTAGCCGGCCGTGACCGCGGCAAGGAATTCGCTTTCGCTCAGCGCGGGTTGTTCGGTGAAATCCGCGGTTGGCGTTTCGAGCGACAGCGGGATGACGCGCAATCTGGCGCCGGCAGCGCGCGCCAGCTGATTGATCGCGGCGCCGCCGGCGGCGAAATTCGCCACCATCTGCCCCGTGACCGCGGCGGGATAGGCCGACACGCCCTGCTTGGTCACGCCATGATTGCCGGCGAAAACCAGAATTTCGACCTGCTCCAACCGCGGCGGCGCGTGGCCTTGCCACAGCGCCAGCCAGGCGACCAGATCTTCGAGCCGGCCCAGGCTGCGCGGCGGCTTGGTGAGCATGGCTTCGCGCCGGGCGACGGCCATGCTCGCCGCAGGATGCCCGCTCGGCAGATCAAGACAGAGAGCGCGCAAGCCGGAAAATGAGGTAAAGTCGGCCATCGCAATGTGATTCCGTGCGCAGCAATGCGCATGCCAAGGCCTAGCAAATTCCGGTTGGTCCGGCCAGACGACGCAGGGTGGCGATCTCCAAATGACGATGTCCAATACTTGGATCGAACAGCGCGCCGAAGAGCTCACGGCAATCGTTGCATTTTGCACCCGGCTGCCGCTGCCGCGCGAGACGCCGACCGCCGGCAGCGCGCTTTCGCGCGCGGCATGGGCGTTTCCGGTCGCCGGCCTCATCGTCGGCCTGATCGGGGCCATCGTCTATGCCTTGGCCTACGAACTCGGATTGCCGGCATGGCCGGCGGCGGCGCTTGCGGTCGCGGCGACTTTGCTGGCGACCGGTTGTCTGCATGAGGACGGCCTTGCCGATACCGCGGACGGGTTCGGCGGCGGCAACAGCCGCCAGCAAAAGCTCGACATCATGCGCGACAGCCGCACCGGTGTTTATGGCGTTTGCGCGCTGGTGCTAGCGCTGCTGCTGCGCGTCAGCGTGCTGGCAAGCCTGCCCAATGCGCATCTCGTGATCTGGGCGCTCATTGCCTCGCATGTCGCCGCGCGGGCAACCATTCCGGTGATGATGTTCCTGCTGCCGCCGGCGCGCAGCGACGGATTGTCGTTCGAGGCCGGCCATCCGCCGGGCGACAGCGTCGCTGCCGCGGCCGTGCTGGGCTTGCTCGTGCTCGTGTTCTGCCTGCATCCGGCGCGCGGAATTATGGCGCTGATTTTTCTTTTGCTCGTCATCGCACTGATGATGTGGCTCGCCATGCGGCAGATCGAAGGCCAGACCGGCGACGTGCTGGGTGCGCTCGAACAGGTGAGCGAGATCGCCGTATTGCTTGCTGCCGTGGGATAAATTTACAGACGTCATTCCGGGGCGCGCGAAGCGCGAGCCCGGAATCCATAAACACTATCCTTGAAAATTCTGCACGAACGGTGGTTATGGATTCCGGACAGCCGCTACGCGGCTTCCGGAATGACGGGCCGGTTACGCCGCGGTGCGCCCCTTTTCCGGCTCGAGCGGCAGCTTAACTGGTTGTTTGAGCTTCGCCGACAGATCGAGCGCCTTGGTCAGCATCAGCCGGTTATGCGCTTCGGCGGCGGTCGCGGCCTGGGTCGGCAGCCCGAGCGACACGCGGTTGAGGAAAGAATCGGTCTCCTCACGCATCGGACCGCGCAACTCACCGAGCGCCATGTCGCCCGGCGGATAGGAGCCGAGGAAATCGACCAGCCGGCTTTGGTCGGGCGCATAGCCTTCGCTCTGCGGCGCCGAGACCGCCAGCACCATGTCGCGGTGGGTGTCGTCGATGGTCAGCACGCCATGGGTGCCGTTGATGCCGACCTCCAAGCTATAGACGGCGCCGGGCCAAGTGACCGGCAGCGCCCAGGAAATGTTGAGGTGATAAAGCGTGCCGTCGGCGCACATGATCATGCCGGCGGTGGCGTCGATGCCCTGGTACAGCGGCCCCAACACCTTGTCGACCGAGCGCGCGTAGCATTCGACCGGCGTTTTGCCTTCGAGATACCACATGACGATGTCGAGCGCGTGCGTGCCGGAGATCACCATCGGCGAGATCGTCGCCGGATCGTCGGTGCGCTTATAATTGTCGATGGCGACAAGCCGGTTCATGAACGCGTGCGAGGTCACCATGGTGACGTTGCCGAGCGCGCCGCTTCGCACTTTCTCCTTGCCGGCCAGCCATTTGCGCCGGAAGCGCTGAGTATAACCGACCACCGCGTCGAGCTTTGCATCGGTGATCGCCTTGAGCACGCGCGCCGACTGGGCGAGATCGGTCGCCAGCGGCTTTTCGATCAGCATCGGCACGCCGCGCTCGACTGCGGCGAGGATCGGCGCGACGTGGAGATGCTCGTCGGTCGCAATGATGGCGCAAGTGACTTCCGGCCGCGCCAACAGCTCGCGATGACTGGTGGTGATGAAATCGGCGCCGATGCGCGCGCCGACATCGCCGCCGCGATTGTGATTGAGCTCGGCGATGCCGATCCATTCGACGGCGGGATGGCGCGCCGCCACTTCGCCGCGGAACAGGCCGACGCGGCCGGCGCCGATGATGGCTAAGCCGACACCCTTGGCGCCTTTTTTCATGACGAACTCAATGCGTCATTGCGAGCCAACGGACCCGCGCGAAGTCGCGCGGTCCGATGACAGGCTCCGCGAAGCAATCCAGGCGGGCGGCACAAAGCTGGATTGCTTCGTCGCTTCGCTCCTCGCAATGACGGAAACATTGTTAAATCGCTGCCTGCGATCATACGTTCAGACCCGCGCGGTTCTTCGCCTTGAGCTCGGCGATGCCGGAAATCGTCGCGTTGGTCAGCGGCAGGTCGATCGGCTCGTTGCGATCGGCGGACAGGTCGGCGGCGCTATACGTCTCCATCACGCGCCGCGCGCTTTCCGGCGTCACCATCACCGCCGTGTCGCGGATACAGGCTTCGAGGAAATGGATCGTCTCCGGCCCGATACCGCCGGCAAAAACATGGTCCACCCATTCGCCGGGCATCGTGGACATCGGAAATTCCTGGCCGTTTTTGGCGGTATTGAGCCAGTTGTCGCGCTGCGTGTCGTCAAGCGTCAGCGCGCCCTCGGTGCCGGTGATCTCGATCCAGGTCGAGCAGTAGTTCGGAAAGCTCGGCGGGAAATTCCAGCCGCCGCCGATCATTACCACGACCCCATTGTCCATCGTGACCGTGGTAAACATGATGTCGTGCGAGCCGTTGACCGGCTGCATATAGCCGTAGGCGCCCTGGCTATAGACGCGCACCGGCTTGGCCGGCTCAAGCAGCCAGAACACGAAGTCGAGATCGTGCGTCGATTCCATGACGACGGGCGACAGCCGCACCCGGCTCGCGATTTTCTTGCCGAGCTCGCGCGACAGGTGACGGCTGACCAGCACGGAAACCACCTTGCCGAGCGTGCCGTCGGTGATTTTTTTCTTGGCAAAAGCCACTTTCGGATTAAAGCGCTGCGAATAGCCGATGGTGAATTTGAGATTGTTGCGCGCCGACAATTGGATCAGCTCGTCGGCTTCCCACAATTCCAGCGCGATCGGTTTCTCCAGCATGACATTCTTGCCAGCCTTGAGGCAGTCGCGCGCGATCGGATAATGATTGGCTTCCGGCGTGGTCGAGACATAGACGACGCGGATATTGTCGTTCTTGATGAGCTCCTGGTAGTCGAGCGTCGCGCTCGCCGGTTTATACAGCTTCTTCACTTCGGCGAGCCGATCCGGCTTGATATCGCACAGATGCAATTTGTCGACCAAAGCCGTGCGCGACAGCGTATCCGCGCGCAGGCCACCGATCCAGCCGACGCCGATCACCGCCGCTTCCACCGTTTTCACCGGGCGTTTCCTCTGTGTAGGTACTGATAAAGACCATGACGCGGCGAGACGCGCAACGCTCTATCCGTCACCCTGAGGTGACCGCGAAGCGGCCCGACCAAGTCGGCTTCTGCCGACTTGGATAGCCAGCTGGCGAAATCGGCGTTAGCCGATTTCGTTGGGGCGACGGCCCGGGGCGTGCATCCTTCGAGGCTCGCTACGCTCGCACCTCAGGATGACGGAGCTGGCGCCGGTATGCCGAACACTCGATCTGCGAATTGCGGATAAACCTCGGCCAGCATCGGCGCGACGGTGGAGCGCATCAGATGCAACGTGTCGGCGGACGGCGCCGGTGTGATCGGCATCTGCTCCGGCCGGTCGAAATCGAAGCCCGTATTCTCCAGCACCTCGGCAACGCTGTGGCCGGGATGAACGCTGGCGAGGCGAAAGCGCCGGCGCGCGCGGTCGAAATCGAACAAGCAACGGTTGGTGACGAGCGCGACCGGACCGCCGGGCCGGAACACATTGTCGGCGCTGCCGCCCGGCGCGCTGACAAAATCGACCTTCGGCACCAGCGTGCGGCGCGAATGCTCGACGCGGAACAGGATCACTTTCGGCACGACATAGTACAGATAGGCCGAGCCGAACGAGCCCGGAAAGCGCGCTTTGGGATGCTCGTATTCACCGACGCTGACCAAGTTGATGTTGCCTTCGCCGTCGATCTGGCCGCCGGACAGAAAGAAAACGTCAATCCGGCCCTGCCCGGCGCAGTCGAACAATTCGCGCGCGCCGTCGGTGAAGAACGTGTGCGCCCGGCTGCCGAGCAGCGACACGTAAGGTTTTCCGCCACCGCGCTCGCGCGCAAGCAACGCCGCGGTCGCCGGGATCGGCGAGGCGGCGCCGACCGCAACATGGCGCACGTCGCCGATCAGCCGGCAGATCACGTCGGCGAGCAATTCCTCGTCGCGGAAATTTTCTTCAGGCGGCATCGATTGAACGCTTTCTCGCGTCGTCCCCGCGAAAGCGGGGACCATAACCACCGTCGTAAATTAATTTGCTCAGACCGTGGTTATGGATTCCCGCTTTCGCGGGAATGACAGTTGTGTGCCAAACATTTCAGGCAGCGCGCCGCTCATGCAACAACCGCGACCCGCTCATGCACGTAACGCTGCAGGTAGTCGGCAAAACCTTCCGTCGTGGCGGCAAGGCGCGCATAGTCGGCCAGGTGCGCGGCATCGATGGCGTAATGATCCGGCAGCGGCAACGGCCAGGCGCCACGCGGCTCGACCGCAACCGCCTCGATGTAAAAGCCCGGCAGCGTGCCCGCCGCAAGAACGGGATCGCGCAGCAGATCGCCGTCATGGATTTTTTCCACGGTGACGATCGTCTTGTGTGCCGCATGCGCCATGGCGACGAGCTCGCGCTGCGTGCCGATAAAGACATTCCCGGCGCGGTCCGCCATCGGGGCGTGGAATAGCACGACATCTGGCTTGAGCGCCGGCAGCAGCACGATCGGATCGTTGTTGCCGAACGGATTGTCGACGACTTTCCAATCCGGCCGGTGCGCCAGCACGTCCGAGCCGAGGAGGCCGCGCAGCGGCATGAACGGCACGCCCTTCTCGGCGGCTTGGAATTGTGCGTGCAGCGCCGGGCAGGTGGCGTCGCGCATGCGGATCGCGCCGCTAAGAATCGCTGCGGTAAAGCGCGGCGCCGGGCCGAATTCGCCAAGGCTGACGGCGGAGGTTTCCAGCGTCTCGACGCAGCCGGCGCCGATCAGAAGGTCGGCCTGCAGGGTCGAGGTCGGCAACGTAACGAGATGCAGGCGCTTGATACCGCGCCGGATCAGGGCCCGTGTCGCCGCCATGGCCACGCCGGATGTCTCGCGCGGCACCGCCAGCATGCAGCCGTCGGCGATCGGCGCGATGGCTTCGTCGAGCGTGCGGACGATTGTTGCCATGTGTGGAGATTACTCCCTCTTGGAGTTGGTGGGGAGGGCCGATCAGTCATTCGTTAGAGCTGCCACGGCCGCAAACAAATCGCGCACCTGGCGCTCGGCGATAGCTCGGGTGATGAACACAAGGCGGCTGCCGCGGTTGGCGTCCGGCCACGATTTCGAGCTCGACCGGCGGATGCGCGAGGTGCTGCACATATTGCACCACGACCGGGCCGCGGCAGCCTGTGACATTGAGAATGCCTTTGACGCGAAGCAGGTCCTGACCGCGTAGCGCGATCAAAGTTTCCATGGCACGCGAAAAACTCGGCCATTCGGTCGGCTGCTCCTGCTCGATCACGAAGCTGGCGATACCGTCACTATGCTCGGCTTCGGCGACAAAGCCGCTGCGGTCGCCGCCAGCCGGCTCGATGATACGGTTCGGATCGAGTTGGCCGCCGACCGCAATATCGATCGCCGCGCGCGGATTGAGCTGTTGCAGGCGCCGCGTCAGCCGTTCGACCGTGGCCGGCGTCGCGAGATCGGTTTTGGAAATGACGAGGCGATCGGCGAGGATCGCCTGCTTGCGCGCCTCGGCGGCGGCTTCGAGCGCGGCTTCGCCGTTCATAGCGTCAATGACGGCCAGCACGACATCAATGTGAAATTCGCCGCCAAGGGCGCGATCGGTTGCGAAGGTCTGCAGGATCGGCGCCGGGTCGGCGAGCCCGGAGGTCTCGATCACGACGCGCCCGAACGGCGGCACAATCCCGCGCGCGCGGTCGATGACGAGCCGGCGCAACGCGACCTGCAAATCGGTACGCGTGATGCAGCAGAGGCAGCCGTTGCCCAGCAATACCGTCTCATCCGCGCTGCCGCGCACCAATGCGTCGTCAATGCCGACGGCGCCGAATTCATTGACGATCACCGCGGTGCCTTGGCCTTCCGGCGAGGCGAGAAAGCGCCGCAACAGCGTCGTCTTTCCGGCGCCGAGAAATCCGGTGACGATTGTCACGGGAATGCGCGCGCCGCGCTCGCGCTTGAGCCTGCGCCCGAATGGGCTCGCCTCACGCGAGGGGAAGAGGTCGAGCATGCGATTCACCTCTCCCCGCGCGCGGGGAGAGGTCGAGTGAGCGAAGCGAGCGAGGGTGAGGGGGCCTCTCCGCAATTCTGAGCCCAGCGGAGAGGCCCCCTCATCCCAACCTTCTCCCCGCAGGCGGGGAGAAGGGGTTCGCAGCGGCTCACCTGCATCAGAAATCCATCTCCAAAATGTACAGCCCGCCGATGTGGCGGTCGACGGCGTAGACGATGCCGCGCTCATCGACGAACACATCGTTCATCTGGATGGTGCCGGTCGGCGCGCCGGCGGGCGCCGGCGGCATGAAGATGCCGACTTCCTTCGGCTGATAGGGATTGGCGATATCGTAGGCGCGCAAGCCGCCGTTGAAAAACGTGCCGAGCACGATCTGATCGGACTGCCAGGCGGTCGGCAACGGCACGTTCTCGTGAATGTTATGAGCGCCGAACCGGCCCGCGGCCGCGTAGATAGTGTGATCGGGCAATGGACATGTCGCAATCGACACCAGATTGGTTTCGTCGCGCGCGTCGAGCACCCAGATCAGCTTCGGCCAATCCTTGGCGTTGTTCTCGGTCAATTCGTCGGTCACCAGCATCAGCCCACGGTCGAACAGCGGCACGATCGTATGCATGAAGCCGGTGTAAGGCGGCGAATTGGTCCAATGCGAGATTTTCTTCGGATTGGCCTTGTCGGAAATGTCGAGCACGAACATGCCGCCGTCGATGTAAGCGAGATAGCAGCGATCCGGTTTTTGCGGGTAGACGTTGGTGTTGTGGGCGCGGAAGCCCTTGTCGATCGGGTGACGCGCCGGCGGCATGACATTGTCGCCCTGGCGCGTGCCCGGCATCCACCAGCGGCCGACCTCGACCGGCTTCGAGGGGTTGCGCACGTCGACGCAGCGATAGAACTGGTCGTCCAACGCGTTCGTTGGCGTGAAATCACGCGAGCCGGACGCGCAATGAACGTATTCGCCGTCGCAGAACCAGAGCTGATGCACGCCGCGCGAATGCGGCCCGGAGCAGTCGAAGAAACCGATCGACTTCGGATGCTCTGGCTTTGAAATGTCGAACAGTTCGAAGCCTGCGGGTTGCAGATCCTTCTTCGAGGTCTGATAAGCCACCGCCATCATGTTGCCGCAGGTTTCGAGCGAATTCGAGCGCATATTGGCGTGCGGCAGATCGGTTTGGCACACCACTTTGGGCTGGCGCGGATCGGAGACGTCCACGGCGGTGAAATTCTTCGGCGCGCTTTCGTGCGCCAGCCAGATGATGCGCCGCCCGTCGGGCGCGATCTGCACCGACATGCCCTCGCCCATGCCGCCGAAGCCGCCGAGCCTATCGTTGGCCAAAAGCTTGAAATTCCAGGTGACGGGCTGATAGCCGTTGCTAAGCGGGCTCGTGTGCGGAGCAGGCATTCCTTACTCTCCTGTGGGACGTAGCCGTTACATTACGCTCCCGCGCGGGCGCGTTCCATGAAATCCGGACGCAGTGCCGCGCTCCAATCCGGGATGGCGGTAATTTTCTTGTCCTGTAACAGGATTTCCGCCTGCGCCTGCATGTAGGGCTTGAGATCGCCCGGAAAGCCGGGGCTCACCTCGACGCGGGACAGCGCCATGGCAAAAGTATCGGGCGATATGTTGTAGCCCTTGTCGGCGTAGAATTTATAGATGACGTCGGCGACCTTTTTCGGATCGTTCTTGAAATCGCCGGCAACGTCGAGCCAGGCCTTGAGGTAAGCGACCACAACGTCGGGCTTGCCCTGCACGAAATCGGGCGTCGCCGCCATGAACACCGGCATCGGATCGACGCCCGAGAAATCCATGAGGTCCGCGCCGATGCCGTCGGCGACGGCGATAACATTATAGGGCTCGACATTGACCATGGCGTCGACAGTCTTGGCGGCCAGCGCCGCCACCATATTGTTCACGTCCATGCGGACTTCCTGATAGTCGCCCTTGTTGAGCCCGTGCTGCGGCATGATGGTGTCGACAAAGACATTGCCGACCGACGAGCCGGTCTGGTTGGCGATCTTAAGGCCGCGCAGTTCCTCGACCTTGGTGATGTTCAAATCTTTTCGCACGGTGATCCGCGCGGTCTTGCCGACATGCTCGATGAGCGCGATCGCAACCAGGCCGCCTTTGGCGTTGCCGATGATAAAGGATTGGCCGGCATAGGTGCCGAGATCGACCTGGCGCGCGACCATCTGTTGCATGGTGAGATTGCCGGACGGAACGGCGTAGTCCTCGACCGCCAGACCGTGCTTTTCGAGATAGCCGGACTTCATCAGATAATAGGTCGGCATGCCCCAGATATTGGTCTGGTAGCCTTGGCGGATGGTTTCCGCGGCGGCTACCGGCCGCACAACGGCCAGTCCCATTGCCAGCGCGCCGGCGCCGGATGCGGCGAGACACTGCCGCCTGGTCAGCATCGAATGTCGCATCATTGGTTTCCTCCGCGCTTGGGATTTCCTTATGCGTTCTTGTCGTGACCGAGAAGGCGCAACAGCTCTTTCTGATAATCGAGGAATTCGATGCTGAGCGGATCGCGCGGGCGCGCCAGGCGGATTGCGACTTCCGTCTTCACCGTGCCCGGATGCGGCGTCATCACCACCACGCGATCGGCCAGATAAACAGCTTCGGCGACATTATGGGTCACGTAGATCACGGTCTTTCGCGTCGTCCGCCACACCTCGGCGAGGAGCTGCTGCATGTCGTCACGGGTCAAGGCATCGAGTGCCGCGAACGGCTCGTCCATCAGCAGCACGGCGGGATTGTAGGCAAGCGCGCGGGCGATCGCGACCCGTTGCTGCATGCCGCCCGACAGGTGGTGCGGATAGGACCGCGCGAAATTTTCGAGCTTGACGAGGCGAAGCTGCTCGAGCGCGATCGCTTCGCGCTCGGCCTTCGGCACGCCCTTCATTTCCAAACCGAAGGCCACATTGGCCAGCGCCGTCCGCCAGGGAAAAAGCTGGGCAAAATCCTGAAATACGATGCCGCGGTCCATGCCGTAGCCGTTGATCGGAGCACCGCCAATGCGGATTTCGCCAGACGTCGGCGCAACAAACCCGGCGATGATGTTGAGAAGCGTCGACTTGCCGCAGCCGCTCGGTCCGACAATACAGAGGAATTCCGACGCCTCCATGCCGAAGCTGACCGCGCGCACGCCCGGCACGGTCCCCCCGGGCGTGTCGTAGATCAGCGTGAGGTCGCGCGCCTCGATATGCGGCATGGGCGTTTTCGGGCGTTTCCAGGGACGCTTGTTCGAATGTTTAGGGACAAATTACACGTCTTGCCGGGACTCCGACAGCGCATCGCGCCGGCAGCGAACGTTCAGCCTCTCGCCGATCGCGCCATGCCCCAGCGATAGATGGTGGCGCGCTCGATCGAGCCGAAAACCAGCCGCTCGGCGACAAAACCGATGCCGCCGATGACGATCAGCGAGGCGAGCATCACGTCGGTATCGAGGAATTCCTTGGCGTCGAAAATCACCCAGCCCAGGCCCCAATTCGACCCCGCCAGCATTTCCGCGCCGATCACGGCGATCCAAGCGCGTAGGAACGACTGCCGCAGGCCGGTAATGATGAACGGCGCCGCGCCGGGGATGATCACCTTCCAGAACAGCGCGCGCTCCTTGGCGCCCATGGCGCCCGCCGCACGCAGCCAGATCGGGTTGACCGAACGCACGCCGGACCAGGTGTTGAGCAGCATCGGAAACAATGCGGCATAGAACACGATGAGGATGGTCACCGTATTGCCCAGACCGAACCAGAGGATGAAGACCGGCACCCAAGCGAGCGATGGAATCGGCATCAGCGCGCTGGTAAGCGGCAGAACGAAATTCTGCACCGGCCGGAAGCGGCCCATCATCACGCCGAGCGGCAAGCCCATCGCGACCGCGAGAGCGAAACCGGCCAGCACGCGATAGAGGGTCGCTGCGGCGTGCAGCGGCAGCGTGCCGTCGAGAATCAAATCGACCAGCGTGCGCGCCACGATGCCAAGCGGCGGCATCAAGGCCGGCGCAAAATAGCCGCTGCGGGCGACCGCTTGGTAAGCCGCGGCAACGACAAGGAGCGTGATTGCGCCGCGGCGCAGCGCGCGTGTGCGGTCGGCCGTCACGTCATCATACCCCAGCGCACCACCGTGAATTGCTCCAGCGGCTGGAATACGAGCTTCTCCAGCGCAAGCCCGATGAGCGCGATCACCGCGATGCCGGCCAGCATCACATCGGTGTTGAGAAATTCCTGAGCGCCGAAAATGAGCCAGCCTAATCCCCACGGCACCGCGGCGAGCATCTCGACGGCGACCAGAATACGCCACGCTTGCGCCAAGCCGAGCCGCAGCCCGGTCAAAATATAAGGTAGCGCCCCCGGCAAAATGACGTGGCGGAACAAGCGGCGATCGTCCGCACCCATCGCGTAGGCCGAACGGACCCAAATATCCTTGACCGCTTTCACGCCGGTCCAGGCATTATAGATGACGGGAAAGACGGAAACGAAGGCGACCAGGATCACAGACGGCACGTTGCCGGGCCCGAACCACAACAGGAACAAGGGTGCATAGGCGAGACCGGGTATCGGCGCGCCGATGCTTATCAGCGGCAGCAGAATATCCTCGGCCCGGCGCGAGCGCCCCATCGCAATCCCGATCGTGACGCCGAACAGCGCCGCCAGTACAAAGCCGGCGCCAAGGCGCATCAGCGTATCGAGAGCGTGATGCGGCAACACGCCGTTGAACGTGAGCCGCATGAAGACGGCGGCGATCGCTTCCAGCGGTGGGAAGAATTGCGCCGGGAACAATCCGAGATGTGCCGCGGCTTCCCACAATGTGCCCACCACAAAGAAAGGAAACGCATTGCGTGCCGCGCGCCGGAGCGGCCCGGCGTCGACGGCGAGCGGCGCAGGCGCGATGTCGTGATGCTCAACGAGGTTGTACATTGAAGTCTCAGGATAATGCGCGCCGGCGCCCCAGGACAAGCCGCCGTTTTGGCCGGGCGTGGCAGCCGTCGCGCGCTGTGCTAGATGTGGAGCCTCAACAGGTTGTTCCCGGGGAGACCGAGTCTGCTGATGGGTGTTTTAGCACCGATGCCGGTATGGGGCCTGTGCCAATTGTAGCGGTGCAGCCAGTACGGCAGCTGTTCGGTTCTCTGCCGTGAGTGGTGATAGGCCTGAGCGTAGGCCCACTCACGCAGGCAGGTCTGGATAAAGCGCTCGGCCTTGCCGTTGGTTTTCGGGGTGTAGGGCTTGGTGCGGATGTGCTTGAGGCCGAGCCGTTTGCAGAGCCTGCGGAACGCGAAGGATTTGTAGCAGGAACCGTTGTCGGTCATGACGCGCTCGACCTTGATGCCGAGGCTGTCGTAGTAAGCGAGAGCGGCTTTGAGGAAGGCGGTGGCACTGCGCTTCCTCTCGCTGGCCATCACCTTGGCGAAGGCGATGCGCGAGGCATCGTCGATGGCGACATGGACGAACTCCCAGCCCAGCCCTTCGCCGCGCGAGCGCCGGTTGCTTTGTCCCCTGCGATCGCCGGTGATGCGATGGCCGATGCCATCGATCCTGCCGAGCTTCTTGATGTCGAGGTGGATCATCTCGCCAGGATGCTCGCGTTCATAGCGGCGCACCGGCTCGGCCGGCTCCAGAGCTGAGAGTCTGTTGAGCCCGAGCCGCTGCAGGATGCGGCTGACGGTGGCCGGTGACACGCCGACTTGCGCCGCGATCTGCTTGCCGGTGCAGCGCTGACGCCGAAGTTCCGCGACCTTATCGACAATGGCCTGCGGCGTCGGTCGATACAGGCGATGCGGCCGCGAACTGCGATCACGCAATCCCGCAAGGCCTTCGCGGCGATACCGGTCAACCCACTTGCGAACGGTCCGCGGGCAGACGCCTGCGGCTTCGCTGACGGCCTTCGGCGTCTGCCCGCTCGCGACCTGCAGCGCAATTCGCTCTCGACCGCGCGGCGTCAGACGGGCATTCTGGTGCACGTTCATCCGGTTCTCCCTTGGAATCCTGAAGTCTCAGCAACCTCAGTCTCCTCGGTCAGAACCGGATGGACAACCTATTGAAAGCTCACAGCTAGAGCATGATCCCGAAAAGTGGGAAGCGGTTTTCGGATAAGATCATGCTCAAACGAAAATATCCTGACCTTGAGCCGATCCAATTGGATTGGATCAAGGTATAAGGCACCGGCAGTCACGAAAGCGCTCAGCAGGGGAGTTGGCAATGGCCGCGAAGAACACGCAGAAAATCGGCTGGATCGGCATGGGCCGCATGGGCTTTCCCATGGCCGAGCGGCTGATCAAGGCCGGCCACGACGTGTCGATCTGGAATCGCACGCGCGCCAAGGCCGAGCCGCTCGCAAAGATCGGCGGCAAAGTGGTCGATCACCTGTCCGATCTTAAAGGCGTCGACGTGCTGTTCTCGATCGTCGCCACCGGCGAGGATGTGCAAGAGGTGCTGTACGGCAAGAACGGCGTCGCCAGCCAAGGCGGCAAGATGCCGCCGATCGTGGTCGATTGCTCGACCATCGCGGTCGAGGAATCCGCCGCAATCCGCGACAAGCTCAAGCAATTCGACTCAGCCTTCGTCGCCGCGCCGGTGAGCGGCAATGCCAAGGTGATCAAGGCCGGAAAGCTCTCCGCCGTGGTGTCCGGCCCCGAAGCCGCATGCCAGACGGCGATGCCGCTGATCGAGGTCTTTGCGCCGCGCGGCGCCTCCTATGTCGGCGACGGCGAACTGGCGCGTGTCTGCAAGATCGCGCACAATGTCATGCTCGGCGTCGTGATCGAGAACCTGATCGAGATCACGCTTCTCACCAACAAGATGGGCGTGCCGCGCGACGCTTTTCTGGCCTTCCTCAACAATGGCGTGATGGGTTCGATGTTCACGCGTTATAAATCGCCGGCGCTGGTCAATCTCGACTGGACGACGACGTTTACGCCGGAACTGCTGCGCAAGGATCTCGATCTCGGCCTTGCGCTCGCCCGGGAAATGGACGTGCCGATGCCGGTGACGGCGGCGACGCGCGAAGTGCTGCAAAGCCATTTCGGCGCGGCAACGCTGCAGAAGAACCCGGAAGAGTACCTGACGAAGGATTTCGCGGCGCTGGCGGAGACCATGGCGCTCGCTGCCGGCATGAAGCTCGCGAGCGAGAACAAGAACGTACCAACCGGGCTGGAAACTGATTAAACGGTCCATAGCGGTGTCGACTGACCCCCGCCGGCGCAATTGTGTCCTCGCCGCAATCTTGGCGGCGAGCGCGCTTGTGCAACCGGCTCATGCGCAACAGACGCGGACTGCAAGAGTGGCCTTGTCCGCGCTGACCGCGCAAGGTTTTGAAATCAAGGCAGCGTCGGGGAATCAGGCCGGTGTTATCGGCACGCTGGTGCTGCAGAAGGAAAAAGAGGTTTATCTCTGCAACAGCAGAGATCTCTCGATTGATCCCATGTCGTTCGAATGCTGGCCGGTAAAATGAGCCGGGTGGAATGAGCGGCAGATTTTTCCGACGTGCATTATTTGACGTCCGTCTGCACGCTGATCACCAACTGCCACTGACCGTTGCGTTTTGCCCATACCCGCGCGGCGCGGTACGGGAGACGCGAATTATCCGCCGCGAGGTGGGATGCGATCATCGCGGCGCCGTCGCCATAGGCCGAGAGCCGCATGGTTTCTATTTCGGCGACCGGCTCGGCGGCGCCGTTGTTTTTTTGCTCTTCGATCGCGGCGATGCGCTCTGACTTTGGGATCGGGGCACGGCCTGACCGATAGAGGACGAACTCTTCGCCGACGTGCTTTGCCCACTCAACGGCATCATGATCGACGTGCGCCTTCGCGACCGCCTGAAAGGCGTTGACGATGTCCTGCTCGGTCGGCGAACGAACGCGATAAGGAATCGTCTGGCATGGATTTTTGCAATCATAGGATTTTGCGTCCGCGGCAGGCGTAACGGCCGGCGGGGCGCCTTGCGCCGTCAGCACCACGTCTTGGAGCGTCAACGCGCGCCAGGCGCCTTTTTGCTTGGCCCAGATGTCGAGGAAGAACACATCGCCGCCGAGCGCCGATTGACGGCTGCCGGTGACCGTTGCGACCAAGCCATAGATATTCACCTTGGCGTCGTCGGCAGCGGCGGCGGGCGCGACGCTTTTGAGGTCGGCCAGAAAGTCCTTGCGCTCATGGATTGCGCCGTTCTCGTCGGCGTAGGTGAATTGCAGCGAGAGCAGCTTGCGCGCGACCGATTTATCGTCGGCACGCATGGCGGCGCCAAGCGCCGTGTCGGTCGCGAGCACGGCTGCCTCCTCGCCAGGCGCCAGCTGCGCCCGCAGTTCCGCGGCAGCGGCGACCAGCAGCATAGCGATCAAAGTTGCGAGCCAAAAATGGCGTATGACCCATCGCTTGGGCCGTCGCATGGCGGCTGGCATACTCCTCCCCGCGAACTGCGGCATCGATACCGCATCGGCGGCGGCGCCCCCGCGCCCAACCTTCGGGCCGAACCATGACATTTTCGGCCGCCAAGGCTCAAGGCGGCGGCAACCATCGCGACGCCGCGACGCAGTCACGCTCGGCTGGTCTTCAGATGGAATGGTCAGCCACAATGATGCCGGCAGTGCCGGTAGCCGTGGCGGCGTTCGCCATGCGCTTGGCCGTGCATCGCCACGCGGCAAGCCGGGCTGAGCTGCGAAGATTTCGCTTTCATGCACGCGGTGACCTTCGCCACATCCGGGATGACATCGGCGCACAACCGCATGGCGTCGGGCGTACAGGCCTGTTGGGCGTCGGAGCTGGCCGCGGCACCGGCTTGGGCATTGGCCCTATCGGGCTGACAAAGCAGCGCGCCAGCCAGCAGCGCCAGCCAGCAAACAAAACCTACGGTCCGCATGTGGATTGCCCCCGGTCTTGAGAATCTATTTTCCACGGCGAAAGTAGCGGTTACGCAAGGCGCCGTCGATAGCAGCAGAAAATTTGCCGCACGCCGTGCCAAAGGACGCCCTGCCCGCCGAAAGGTGGCCAAAGTCCGATTTGGATGGGGCGTCCGCGCATCGTCATGCCGCCGGCCGCCGCCGTGTGCCGAGCAGTCCGCGCGGAAAAAACAGCACCACAAGAATGAAAATCACGCCGATGAATGACATCCAGTTAACCGTCATCGACGATATGTAATCTTGCAGCATGACGAACACCGCGGCGCCCAGCAACGGCCCCCAAAACGTGCGCATGCCGCCGATCACGGTCATGACGACAAAATAGCCCGACAGCGAATAATGCAGCGCCATCGGATCGGCGAAGTTGTTGAGCAGCGCATACAGCGTGCCGGCGAGCGCCGTGAAAAAGCAGGAGATCGAGAACGACAGCCAGATATGCTGTTCGACCGCAATTCCCAGAAAGCGGGCACGGCGCTCATTCTCGCGAATCGCGACCAGCGTGCGGCCGAACGGAGAGCGCAGGACAAGGCCCATCACGGCAACGGCGACGGCAAAGATCGCCAGCAGGAAATAATAAAACGTGGCGCCGCCCTGCGTGATATCGAGCGTGAACGGCCCGATGCCGATCGGCTCGCGGTGAAAATCGCGCAAGCCGTCAAAACCGCCGGTGAAACTATTCCAGCTATAGGCGAGATAGTACCAGAGCTGCCCGAAGGCGATGGTGCACATCGCGAAATAGACGCCGCGCCGGTGCACGATGAGCAGACCGAATAACGTGCCCGCCAGCCCGCCGAACAACGTACCCGCCAGCATGGCGAGCGGGGTCGAGTGCACGACATAGCGCAAAGTGAGGCCGGCGCCGTAAGCCCCCAGCCCGAAATACGCCGCGTGACCGAAGCTCAAAACGCCGGTGAAGCCGAGCAGCAAGTTCAGTCCCATCGCCGCCAGTCCAAACACCAGCACACGCCCGGCAAGGGCAGTGTAGCCGCCGAGAAACGGCAGCCAGAACGGCACGGTCAGCAAGGCCGCCCAGATCGCGATCAGCATCACCGGATGCCGGCTTGCGGCGTGCCGTTCGGGAGCGGCGATGATTGCGGTGCTCACGACATCATGCCTTCCTCGCCGATAAGCCCGCGCGGCCGGATCAGCAGCACCGCCATCAAGATCGCGTAGATCACCGCTTCGCTTGCGGACGGATAGAAGACCGTGGTCAGCGCCGCCGCCATGCCGATCAAAAGCCCGCCGAACAGCGTGCCGATCAGGCTGCCGACGCCGCCGACGATGATGGCGATGAAGCTCGGCATCAAGAGATCGTCGCCCATATTGGGATTGAGGCCGATCTGGCCGGCGGCGAGCACGCCGCTTAATCCCGCCAGGAAACAGCCGACGGCGAAATTGAACGTGCGCAGATGACGAACGTTGATGCCGAGCGTCGCCACCGTTTCGAGATCGAGCGTGCCGGCGCGGATGCGCAAGCCAATGCGGGTGTAGCGCAGAAACGCGAACAGCCCGGCCACGGAAACGACGACGACCGCCACCATAAAGATCCGGTACCAGGTGATGAAGAACAAGTGGGCGCTGATGGGCTGCGCCAAAACGGCGGGCAGGCCGAGCGGCAGGCCGTTCGGGCCCCAGATATAGCGCGCCGCGTCCTGCATCACGAAGGCGAGCCCGAAGGTGAGCAGCAGACTATAAACCGGGTCGCGATTGTAGATGCGGCGGACCATCAGCCGCTCGACCGCCACGCCGATCAGCCCCACCAGCAGCGGCGAAACCAAAAGCGCGCCCCAATAGCCCAGCGTGGGCGACAGCGAATAGGCCAGATAGCCGCCCAACGCCAGGAAATTGCCGTGCGCGAAATTGATGACGTTGCTCAGATTGAGAATGAGCGACAGACCAAGCGCCATCAGCACATAAAACGCGCCGATGATCAGCCCGTTGGTGACGTTGAACAGTATGACTTGCGCCATCTGCCGCTTTCAGCTGAGGAACCTCGCCGCGAGTGGCAGATCAGGACGGTTGCGTCATCTTGCATCCGGTGTCGGCAACCGAACCGGCGGCCTGTTCGCCCGGAACCAGCGCGGCGACCGTGAAGATATCGTTGGGGTCTCCCTTCGGCGGATGCACGTTGCCAACGAAGATGTTGGGCATCAGTTCGTGATCGCCGGCGCGGAAGCGGACCGAACCGGGCTGCAACGCCACATCCGGTGGCAGTTCCATATCCTCCAGCGCCGCTGCCAGTTTCGGACCGTCGAGCGACTTCGCCTTTGCCGCGGCCAGTCGCACGGTATGCATCGACACATAGCCGAACCAATCGCGGGCCGAGGGCGTCTTGTTGGTCGCCGCACGATAATCGGCGACGAATTTCACCACCTCTGGCACGTTCGGCTGGTTCCACCACCATTCCATATCCCACCAGCCGGCTTGCGCCTCCGGCGGGCATCCCTTGACGCTTTCCAATTCGAACAGGCCGCCGCCCAAAGCCATTTCGTTCTGCATGCCAAATTGGGTGAATTGCTTCATGCAGTTGATCTGCGTCAGGCCGCCCATATTGTTGAGCAGCACGCTGGGCTGATACGCCTTCGCCTTGATCAAGGTGGCGGAGAAATCGGTGTTATTGATCGGCAGGTAATCGCCGTCATAGGTGCCGCCAGCCTTGGTCAGCGCCTTGATGAAGGCATCTTGTAGGGTGTGGCCATAGGCATAATCCGGCGTGATGAAGAACCATTTCTTGCCGAACCGCTTCACCAGTTCGGGCGTCACCGCGTTGGCCTCCATCGACGTGGTATTGCAGACGCGGAAGACATTCCATTTGCAATTGGTGCCGGTGATCGGGTCGGTGTGACCGCCAGCCACGATGTGGAACACTTTCCTTTCATTGGTCACTTGCGACATGGCGTAAGCGATGCCGGAATTTACGTCGCCAATGATCACACTGACCTGATCGCGGTCGATCAACTTTTGTGTCTTCTGGACGCCGGTGCCAACGTCGTTGGCGGAGTCCTCGACGAGGAGCTGCACCGGGCGGCCGAGAATGCCGCCCTTCTTATTCATTTCGGCCTCGGCATATTTGGCGCCGTCGACTTCGCTCTGCGCCAGCGCCGACAGCACGCCGGTCAGCGGATCGACCATGCCTATTTTGACTGGCTCGTCGCCGAGCGCCTTGATGATGAATGGCGCGCCGATAGCTTGACTGGCGCCGAGCGCGAGACCCGCCTGGATCAATGTGCGACGGCGTACGGTCAGTGTATTCTCTGACATTCGACCCTCCCTGATGTCGCTCTGTTTAAATTTTTGGGGTTTGTCCACGACGCGTGCGTGGTTGTGTCTTGCGCACCGAACTACGGCGCCGCCTATCGACGAAGCGGCCAAACCCTTAAAGCCGCGATGTCGCGCTTAAGCTTCGTAGCATCTTCTACCGCGCCTTTGAGGCGGTCAAGGCGACGCGAAGCTTGGCCGCGCCGGGCAAAAGCAGCGCGGCACAAGCATGGTGCGCCGCGTAACCGGCCGGGAACGGTCGCAACCGGCGTCAAGCTCGCCGTGAAACACGGTATGCGCGGCGACACGCTTATTGTAGAATGCAACGGCGTAGCAAACGCACACGACCAAGTTCGAACGCTAAAACTTGGACCGGAGAACATCCGATGACGGCGATCCAGGGATTCATCAAACCGAACCGGCGGCCGGGCGAACTAGGCGTTCATTCCGTCGATCATTTTCATTTTGCGGTCCCCGATCTCGCGGTGGCGCAAAATTTCTACGGCGAGTTCGGTCTCAACGTCGCAGAAAAGGGCAACCTTTTGACGCTCAGCACCTTCGAGCAGCCCCATGCCTGGGGATCGATCGGCGAAGGACCGCGCAAAAAGTTCGGCTATGTGTCCTTTGGCGCATTCGAGGACGATATCGAAAGATTCTCGCAGCACCTGCAAATGATGGGCGTGAAGCGCCTCGATCCGCCGCAAGGCATCGATTCGAACGGACTATGGTTCCGCGATCCCGACGGCATTCTGGTTGAGATCAAGGTCGCGGCAAAATCGTCTCCCGACGAAAAGAGCCGCTTTTCTTTCCACTCGGCCGGACCCGGCGAACGTGGCGCGCCGTTCCGCAGCAAAATGCCGCGAACGCGCCCGCGGCGCCTGGCCCATGTCTTGATGTTCACGCGCGACGTGCGCAAAGCCATGGAGTTCTATACGCGGGTGCTCGGCTTGCGCGTGTCGGACCATTCCGGCGACAATATCGCTTTCCTGCACGGCATCCACGGCAGCGATCATCACATGATCGCATTTGCCCGCTCGGATGCGCCCGGCCATCATCATTTCAGCTGGGACGTCGGCACGGTCGACGAGATCGGCACCGGCGCGCTGCATATGCTGGAAAAAGGCTTTGCCAAAGGCTGGGGTTTGGGCCGCCACGTGCTGGGCTCGAATTACTTCCACTACGTCCAGGATCCGTGGGGCAGCTTTTCCGAATATTCCGCCGACATCGACTACATCCCGGCCACAACCGATTGGCAGAGCGGCGATCATGTCGCGGAAGATTCGTTCTACGCCTGGGGACCGAATGTCCCGGCCGACTTCGTCCATAACTACGAAGCATAAGCTTAAAGCTGTTTCTGCCTCCGCGCCTTGGCCTGATCGGCAAGAAAGCGCGACAGCCGCGTGCGCACCGCATCGGCTTGTTGCGGCGTCCATTTGCGCAAGCCTTCGCCGCTCTTCATGCCGAGCTTGCCGGCCTTGACGATTTCGCGCAGCAACGGATGCGGCCCCGGCGTGCGATCGAGGTGCTGGTAAAGCACTTCGGCGATATCCAGCGTGAGGTTGGTGCCGACGAGGTCGGATTGCTCCATCGGCCCGAGCACCGCTGTGCGCGCGCCGAACCCTTCCCGCACCACGACGTCGATGGTTTCGGCATCGCAGACGCCGGCGGCAATGAGCGCGATCGCTTCGCGCTTCATCGCGTGCTGCAGCCGGTTGCCGACAAAGCCCGGAACGTCGCGGCGGACATGCACGGGAACCTTGCCGGCGTCGCGCAACAGCTGCATCGTCCGGCGTACCACGTCGCCGCTGGTGCTTTCGTTCTGGATCACTTCAACCAGCGGCACCAGATGCGGCGGATTCCAGAAATGGGTGCCGATCACGCGCTCACGGTGCCTGAGCCGGCTGCCGATCTCGGTCGACGGGATCGCCGAACTATTGCTGGCCAGAATCGTCTCCGGAGCGACGATGCTTTCGAGCTCGGCGAAGATCTTCTGCTTCAACGGCAATTTTTCCGGCGCCGCTTCGAAAACGAATGTGGCACCCTGCATCGCCGCAGCCATCGCGTCATGCACTGCGATACGTTGCAGGAGCGCCGGATCGTCATCGAGCAGATCGGCGATGGCGCGCAAGCGCTGCGGTACCGACGCGCGAATGTCCGCAGCCGGTTCGAACACCGCGACGCGATGCCCGGCGGCGGCAAACGGATAAGCGATGCCGTGCCCCATCAAGCCGCCGCCGACGATGCCTATGTTTTGGCCGGTTTTTTGTTGTTTCGCTTCGCTCATGGGTGTCCTCGATGCAGAGGTGGGGAACTGCGGCGGCGCCCGAACGTTGAGTGAGCGAACGTTATCAGTAACCGATCCGCCCAGGAGAAATGGTCATGCCTGCCCTTCTATGGGTTGCATTTTGGTCGTCAATGCTGGCGACCGCAGCGTGCTTTGGCGAAGCGCCGCGGCCGATTCCGGCTAAGATTCCCAAAAGACGCGAATTGTCCAGCGGCGATTAACCCCGCCGCTCGCCAAGCGCTGTCCATACCGGCGCGCTTGCGCCGTTTTTTGATGCGCCACGGCGTCGTCATGGCCAACCGTTTTCTAGCGCAACGACTCGGTCATTATCGCGATCAAGATGACGCGATAAAGCGGATTCGCTCGCGCCGGCCGATGTTGCAGCAAGCCGACCTCGCCGGTATGTATACGGACCTTTTTCACCGAACCAGCGCCAATAACCGTCATGGCTCGCCTCGTCATGAAATTCGGCGGAACGTCGGTCGCCGATATCGACCGCATCCGCAATGTCACGCGCCACGTCAAGCGCGAGGTCGATGCTGGCCATGAGGTCGCCGTCGTGGTGTCGGCGATGGCGGGCGTTACCGATCAGCTCGTCAAGCTGTGCGAAGCTTCCGCCGAGGAACGCCACCTGCTTGAACTGCGCGAGTACGATGCGGTGGTTGCCACCGGAGAACAGGTCACGGCCGGACTGCTCGCCATCGTCCTGCAGGACCTCGGCATCAATGCGCGCTCCTGGCAGGGCTGGCAGTTGCCGATCCTGACGTCGGACGTGCACGGCTCGGCGCGCATCCTCGACATCAACGGCGACGAGTTGATCCGCCGCTTCAAGGAACGCAAGGAAGTCGCCGTCGTCGCCGGATTCCAGGGCCTGCACAAGGCGACCAATCGCGTCACCACGCTCGGCCGCGGCGGCTCCGATACATCGGCGGTGGCGATCGCAGCCGCGATCCGCGCCGACCGCTGCGACATCTACACCGATGTCGACGGCGTCTACACCACCGATCCGCGCGTCGTGCCGCGCGCGCGCCGGCTCGACAAGGTCGCTTACGAGGAAATGCTGGAGCTCGCTTCGCTCGGCGCCAAGGTCTTGCAAGTGCGTTCGGTCGAGCTCGGCATGGTGCGCAATGTGCGCATCTTCGTGCGATCGAGTTTCGACCCGCCAGGAAAAATCGATCCGCACGGCAATCCGCCGGGGACGCTCATCTGCGACGAGGGGGAGATCATGGAACAACAAACCGTCACCGGCATCGCATTTTCCAGGGACGAGGCGCAGATCTCGGTCCGCGAAGTTTTGGACAAGCCCGGCGTCGCGGCGGCGATTTTCGGTCCGCTCGCCGATTCGGCCGTCAATGTCGACATGATCGTGCAGAACGTCTCGGCCGACGGTAAGACGACGGACATCACCTTCACCGTGCCGGCGGCGGACTACCAGCGCTCGCTCGACGTCATCGCCAAGGCGAGAGCGGCAATCGGCTACAAGCGGCTCGACGGCGCCACCGACTGCGCCAAGATCTCGGTGATCGGCATCGGCATGCGCAGCCATGCCGGGGTCGCCGCGCAAGCCTTCAGCGCGCTCGCCGAGCGCTCCATCAATATCCGCGCCATCACCACCTCTGAGATCAAGTTTTCGCTGCTGATTGACGCGGCCTTTACCGAGCTGGCGGTCCGCACGCTGCATTCGCTCTATGATCTTGATAACGCGACGCCGTAACCGGCATCGTTCTGCTGTTTCACGCTGCGCCGCACAATAAGCGTCGTCATAATCTCTGGCTTGCGGTTTGCATGCCGCGTTCGATATAGGCTTGGGAGTATTCGCCGCGGGCCGGGACCTGGGCGAATTTCTCTTCGATCAAGGCCGGCGCGCCACGGGCTCCGCTCCGGTCAAACTCGCCCGAGGGACCTCACGTCATGCGAGGCGCGCTCGGCGGTCCGCGCGTGCTGTTGCGCCGGCTTCGCGAAGTTATGGCGGAGCCGGTCAGCGCGCAGGAGCGCCTGGACAAGATCGTGGTGCTGATCGCCGCCAACATGGTTGCGGAGGTCTGCTCCGTCTATGTGCTGCGCGTCGACTCGACGCTTGAGCTCTACGCCACCGAAGGTCTCAACCGCGACGCCGTGCACCGCACCGTGATGCGCGCGGACGAGGGCCTCGTCGGCCTGGTGTCGAGCCAGGCCAGCCCGATCAATCTGTCGAACGCGCAAGCCCATCCCGCCTTCTCGTTCCGGCCGGAAACCGGCGAGGAAATCTACCATTCCTTCCTCGGTGTGCCGATTTTGCGCGCCGGCGACACGCTCGGCGTGCTGGTGGTGCAGAATCGCGCGCGGCGTACTTACTCCGAGGAGGAAGTGGAGGCGCTGCAAACCACCGCCATGGTGCTCGCCGAGATGATCGCGTCGGGCGAACTCTCGGCGCTGGCGCCGCCCGGCGCCGAGCCGGCGGCGCGGCGCACCGTCCACTTCAAGGGCTCGGCGTTAAGCGAGGGCATCGCGCTCGGCCATGTCGTGCTGCACGAGCCGCGCGTCGTCGTCACCAATTTCATTGCCGACGACGTGCCGAAGGAATTGGCGCATCTCAAAGCGGCGATCGAGACGTTGCAGTCGAGTCTCGACGAAATGCTCGAACATGGCGACGTGGTCGAGGGCGGTGAGCATCGCGACGTGCTCGAAGCTTATCGCATGTTTGCCTACGACCGCGGCTGGGTGCACAAGCTCGAAGAAGCGGTGATGACGGGGCTCACCGCGGAAGCCGCGGTCGAGCGCGTTCAATCCGACGTCCGTGCGCGCATGGTGCGGCAGACCGACCCGTTCCTGCGCGAGCGTTTGCACGATCTCGACGATCTCGCCAATCGCCTGATGCGCCAGCTCACCGGCCGCGACCACGCGCCGGCGCGCGAGAGCCTGCCGGAAAACGCGATCCTGGTCGCCCGTTCGATGGGGCCTGCGGCGCTGCTCGATTACGACCGCAAGCGGTTGCGCGGCCTCATTCTGGAAGAAGGCGGCCCCCAATCGCATGTCGCGATCGTGGCGCGCGCGCTCGGCATTCCCGCGATCGGCGATATCGACAACGCCACCGGCATCGCCGATCCGGGCGACGCCGTCATCGTCGACGGTTCCACCGGGGATTTGCACATCCGGCCGCTGCCCGACATGGAGGCGGCCTATGCCGAGCGCGTTCGGCTGCGGGCGCGGCGGCAGCAGCAATATTCGGCGCTGCGCGACAAGCCCTGCGTCACCAAGGACGGCCAAGTCGTGACGTTACTTCTTAATGCGGGATTGAGCGTCGACCTGCCGCATATCGCCGATACCGGCGCTGCCGGCATCGGCCTGTTCCGCACCGAGCTGCAATTCATGGTGGCGCCGAATTTTCCGCGTACCAGCGAGCAATATGCGCTGTACCGCACCGTGCTCGACGCCGCCGGCGACAAGCCCGTGACCTTCCGCACCCTCGATATCGGCGGCGACAAGGTGCTGCCCTATATGCGTAACGTCGAGGAGGAGAATCCCGCGCTCGGCTGGCGCGCGATCCGGCTTGGCCTCGACCGGCCTGGACTGTTACGGACTCAGTTACGCGCTTTGCTGCGGGCGGCCGGCAGCCGCGCGCTCAAGATCATGTTTCCCATGATCTCCACCGTCGGGGAATTCGACCAGGCCAAGGACCTGGTCGAACGCGAATTGACGCATCTGCGCCGCCACGGCCACAAACTGCCCGCCGAGGTCCAGATCGGCAGCATGGTGGAAGTCCCGTCGCTGCTTTATCAGCTCGACGAACTGCTCGAACGGGTCGACTTCCTCTCGGTCGGCTCCAATGACCTGGTGCAATTCCTCTACGCGGTCGACCGCGGCAATCCGCGGGTGTCCGGCCGCTTCGATACGCTGTCGGCGCCGGTTTTGCGGGCGCTCAAGGATATCGCCGACAAAGCCCAGGCCTATAAAAAGCCGGCCACGGTGTGCGGCGAGCTGGCATCGCAGCCGATCGGGGCGCTTGCTTTGGTCGCCATCGGCTACCGGTCGCTATCCTTGACGCCGTCCGCGATCGGTCCGGTCAAGGCGATGCTGCTTGACGTCGACTGCCGCAAGATTGCCGCGTTCCTTTGCCCGCTGATCGAGCAAGGCAGCCGCGGCGTGCCGATCCGCGCGCAACTGGAAAATTTCGCCGCCAGCGCCGGGTTGCAGCTTTAGGACAACCGTCATGGCCGGGCTTGTCCCGGCCATCTACGTCTTCTACTTACCGCAAAGGTAAGTCGTGGATGCAAGACAGGTCATGCTACCCGACCAGAAACTCAACGCACTCGTCGTCCGGCATGCGGCGCTGCAACGCGATCTCAGCGCGGTGCTGCCGGCCGAGACCTATGTCAAGCTGTCGCGTGAATTCGCCGAGCTTGCGCCTGTGGTCGCGGCGGTCCAATCCTATCGCGCCGCGCAGCTTGAGCTTGACGGGCTGACCGGCCTGATCGCCGATCCGGCCACCGACGCCGAAATGCGCTCCATCGCCGAAGCGGAAAAGCCCGCGCTTGAGGCCCGGCGCGCGACGCTCGAACAGCAATTGCGGCTTGCGCTCCTGCCCAAGGATGCGATGGACGACCGCAACGTCATTCTTGAAATCCGCGCCGGCACCGGCGGCGACGAGGCATCCCTGTTCGCCGGCAATCTGTTTCGCATGTATGAGCGTTATGCCGCCAATCAGGGCTGGAGGGTGGAAATCGTGACCGCCAGCGAAGGCTCGATGGGCGGCTTCAAGGAGGTCGTCGCGGAAATCCGCGGCCGCGGCGCATTCGCCAAGCTCAAATTCGAATCCGGTGTGCACCGCGTCCAGCGCGTGCCCGATACCGAAGCGTCGGGACGCATTCACACCTCGACCGCGACGGTCGCGGTCTTGCCCGAGGCGCAAGACCTCGACATCGCGATCAACGATGCCGATCTCAAGATCGACACGCTGCGATCGAGCGGCGCGGGCGGCCAGCACGTCAACAAAACCGAATCGGCGGTGCGCGTTACCCATCTGCCGTCGGGCATCGTGGTCACGATGCAGGAGGACCGCTCGCAGCATCGCAATCGCGCCAAGGCGATGGCCGTGCTGCGGACGCGGCTCTACGATTTCGAACGGCAGAAGCTGGATGCCGCGCGCGCCGCCGAACGCCGCGGGCAGGTCGGCACCGGCGACCGCTCGGAACGCATCCGCACTTACAATTATCCGCAAGGCCGCGTGTCCGAGCACCGTATCAATCTCACGCTCTATAAGCTGCCGCAGATCCTCGAAGGCGAAGCGCTGGGCGAGATCATCGACGCGCTGGTCACCGAGCATCAGGCGGCGCTGCTCGCGGCCGAGGACGTTTGACGATGCGGATCGCCGCTGCCGCGCCCGTTGTGGCCTCCGCTGCCGTGAATGCGTCCACGGTTGATGGCGCGCGGCGCGCCTGGGCCGCCAGATTTCGCGCCGGCGGCATCGATTCACCGGAACTGGATGCGCGAATCCTCGTCGGCCACGTCCTGTCGCTCGATCACGCCGCGCTCGCGGCTTCCGGGGCGCGCAACTTGACCGCCACGGAACAAGCCGCAATCGCCGCGCTGGCGCAGCGCCGCCTCGCCCACGAGCCGGTGGCGCGCATCGTCGGGATCAAGGAGTTCTGGAGCCTCGACCTGCGCATCGACGCCGCAACGCTGGTGCCGCGGCCCGAGACGGAAACCGATCGTCACGGCGGCGCTCGCCGCGATCGCGCGGCGCGGACCGCGTGATCGCAGGTTGCGCATTGCCGATCTTGGCACCGGCTCGGGCGCGATCCTGCTTGCGCTCTTGAGCGAGCTGCCGAACGCCTTCGGTATCGGCACCGACGTGAGTTCGCGCGCGCTGACGATCGCCCGCGACAATGCGCGGCGGCTGGGCTTGAGCCGCGCGGCCTTCGTCGCCTGCGACATGGCGGCGGCGCTGCGCGCACCGTTCGACGTCATCGTTTCAAATCCGCCCTATATCGCATCTGACGATCTCGCCACGCTGCCGCCCGATGTGCGCGCTGTTCGATCCGCGCCGCGCGCTCGACGGCGGCCCCGACGGTCTGAGCTTTTATCGCGACGATCGCCGCCGCCGCGCCGGCATTGCTGGCGCCCGACGGCGTCGTCGTCGTCGAACTCGGCGCCGGCCAGGCCGGAACCTGTCGCCGCATTATTTGCTGCCGCGGGCCTTGCGCCGTCGCCGCCGCAACCCGACTTTAATGGTGTGCCGCGCGCCCTCGTTGCGAGCAATTGCAGGTAAATAGGCAGGCGTACGGCTTAGGCATTGGTGAGCAAAGCATTGGGACCCGGCAAAAAAGCACTTGGAATATCGACCGGAACCGACTAGCTTGCGGTCACGGAATTGGCCCGAAATGAGGGATGCCGCGCTGCCCTGAACGCCCGGAGCTTAGCTCGCAGAGCATGCTTCAAGAGGTTGGCAGCGAAGGCCAGGCAGAAATAGCGAAAGCTGGATAGCGAAAGCCGGATTGGACGGCACACGGGATCGCCAGATTCAGAACCGAGAAGTTTCATCGGTGCGGCGCGCATTGAATTGAATATGTCGGCGCGCGCGACGAAAGGTTTGCGACACCGCGGGCAAAACCGCCGGTGAGGGCGGCTTTGCTGAGGATAATTAACGGTGCGACGTTGGTGAAGGCATTGGATGCGGAAGTGAACAGAAGCGGCGGCATCAGTGCCGTCGCAAATAACGGGGTTGGCGGAACAGCAAACCATGAGAAACGGTCAGAACAACAAACGCATGCGCGGTCGCAATCGTAATAAGGGAGGTGGCGGTGGTCATCATCATCATTACCAAAATCCGCTGTCCCGAATGTACGAGTCCAATGGGCAGGACGTAAAAATTCGCGGCACGGCGTCGCACATCGCCGAGAAATATCTCCAGCTCGCCCGCGATGCGCAGAGTTCCGGAGATTCGATCGCCTCCGAAAATTATTATCAGCACGCCGAGCATTATTTCCGCCTGATCGCCGCCGCGCAGGAACAGCTTCGCCAGAGTCAGCCATTTTCCCAGCAGCAGCCCGGCGGCGGGACGCGGCAGCAATCTTGCCGATGACGGCTACGACGACAGCGATAACGAGCAGCCTAGCTATGGCCGGCGAGCCGTTCGCGCCGCGCGAGCCGCAAGCGTTCTATCCGCGCGAGCCGCAGCACAATCAGCCGCAGAACCATCAGCAACACAATCAGCCGCAGCACTACCAGCCGCAACAACACCAGCCACAGCCCATCAACCGCAACAGCATCAGCCGCAGCCGCAGTCGTTCCAGCCCCGCCCGCAGCATGTGGCGCCGGAACATGACGGCGACGTCGAGCGGTTGCCGTCATTCATCACCGGCGGCGCAACCGCAGCCGCAACCCCCGCAGCACGGACAAGGTCCGAATGGCTCGCACGGCCAAAATAGCCCCCAAGGCCAAAATGGGCCGCAGGGACAAAATAACGGATTCGATGGTCCAGACCGCTTCCCGCTCCATCGGCGGCGCCGGCGTCATCGCGGCGGCGGTCCGCGCGATCACGCCATGGATCAAGCGATGGATCAAGCCGTGGGCGGCGACACCGCGCCGTCCGGCGAGGGCGATGCGCCGCAGCCGTCGGATTTACCGAGCGACGAGTAAGCCGATACGGCCGCGCGCTTATAGGCCGCGCGGCGCTTTGGCGAGGCGGACCAGGAGCCAGATCGGCAGCACGATCACGGCGCCGAGCAGGAAATACCGCCACAGCCAGCGCACGGCGTCGAAGCCCATATTCCAGACCTGTTGAATGAGCCGCTGGATCGAACTCGATGACATTCCACGGGTCAAGCCCGATCGCGGCGAGAATGACGCCGACCAGGATCGACAACAGGACAAGCCGGCCCGCCACCGCGAGCGGCGGCCCGCCGAAGAAGCGCTGAATGCCTTCTTGCGGCCTGGCTTGGGTTTTCCCGGATTCCAACAATTCTTGGCTCATCGACAGCTCCCGATTGCGTCAGTTAGGAACTTGTGACGCCGCGCGCAAGCGGCATCGCGACGAAACGCAATGGCGCCCACCGGCCGGGCCGCCGTGCGACCCATCACGGGATGACATTGCCTCACCTTCACAACTGGCGCTAAGTTGCCGGCACCCTAAATGGAATACGGGCAATCCCGAGGTTATTTCATGTCCAAGGTCAAGGATCGCGCGCTCGCGCCCCATGCCAGCCTCAACGATGATATCGGCGAGGAAACGCGGCTTCGCATGTACCGCATGCAGGTCGAGATCCGCGAAGCCGAGCAGCGCGCGTTCGACCTGTTCCTGCAGAATCTGGTCAAGGGCACAAGCCACCTCTCGCTCGGCCAGGAGGCGGTCGCCGCCGGCTGCGCCGCTGCCATGCAACCCGGCGATCTCTCGTTTTGCACCTATCGCGGCCACGCGCACACGCTGGCACGCGGCGTCCCCATCGAGCAGGTGCTGGGCGAACTGATGCAGCGCGACAATGGGCTGATGCGCGGCAAGGGCGGTTCGATGCACCTGACCTCGGTCGAGCATGGCGTGATGGGGTCCTATGCGATCATCGGCGCTCATCTGCCGATCGCCTGCGGCGCGGCGTGGCGCGCGCAATACAAGGGCCAGAAGGACGTGTCGGTGTGCTTCTTCGGCGACGGCACGACCAATATCGGCGCCTTCCACGAAGCGCTGAATTTTGCCGCGGTATGGAAGCTGCCGGTGATTTTTATCTGCGAGAACAACCTCTATATGGAATATACGCCGATCGGCGACGTCACCGCCGTGCAGCATCCGGCAGCCGACCGCGCCGCGAGCTATGGACTGCCGCGCATCATCGTCGACGGCAATGATGCCGACGAGGTCTATCGCACCGCCCTGGCCGCCTATAAGAAGGCCCGCGCCGGCGACGGTCCCTCGCTCATCGAGTGCATGACTTACCGCTATAGCGGACATTCGCGCGCCGACCCGGCCAAGTACCGGCCCGAGGGCGAATTGGAAAAGTGGAAAGAACGCGACCCGATCAAAATCTACCGCGCGCGGCTCAAGCAATTCGGCGTTGCCGAGGCCGTCATTGCCGGCATCGAGGCCGACGTGAAGCGGCGCGTGGACGAGGCGACCGAGCGGTGCAAGGCGGCGCCGCCGCCGGCGCTCGATATCCTCACCACCGACGTTTATGCCGACGGGGGCTTCGCATGGCGGAACTGACCTATCGCGACGCCGTGGTGCGCGGCATTGCGCAGGAGATGACGCGCGATCCGGACGTGGTGTTCCTCGGCGAGGACATCGGCAAAGCCGGCGGCGTGTTCAAGGCCACGGTCGGTCTTTACGAGCAATTCGGCCCGTTACGCGTGCGCGACACGCCGATTTCCGAACAGGCCATCCTCGGCGCCGCCATGGGCGCGGCGATGACCGGCCTCAAGCCGATTGCCGAAATCATGTTCTCGGACTTTTTTGCGGTCTGCTTCGACTACATCGCCAACGAGTTCTCGAAGAGCCGCTATATGTCGAACGGCCAGGTCAAATGTCCGCTGGTCGTGCGCACCGGCAATGGCGGCGGCGCGCGCTTCGGTGCGCAGCATTCGCAGAGCGTGGAGAACTGGTGCATGATGATTCCGGGTCTCAAAGTCGTGGCGCCGTCGTCACCGCGCGACGTGATCGGACTATTGGCCGCGGCGGTGCGCGATCCCGATCCGGTGATCTTTCTCGAGCATAAATCGCTCTATCCGATCAAGGGCGAGGTGCCGGACGGCGAGATCGTCGACAAGCTCGGCACCGCTGCCATCGTGCGGCCGGGCAAGGACGCTACGATCGTGGCGCTCGCCATGATGGTGCCGCGCGCGGTCGCGGCGGCGGAGAAGCTGAAATCCGAGCACGGCATGGACTGTGAAGTGATCGACGTGCGCTCACTGGTGCCGCTCGATACCCAAACCATTCTCGGCTCGGTGGCGCGCACGCACCGTCTGTTCACGGTGGAGGAAAATCCGCGGCTGTGCGGCTGGGGCGCGGAGATCGTCTCCATCGTTGCCGACGAGGCGTTCTACGATCTCGATGGTCCGCCGGTGCGGATCACGACGCCGCATATCCCGCTGCCGGCCGCCGACATTCTCGAAGACATCGCGCTGCCGAGCGTCGATCGGATCGCCGACCGGGTGCAGCGCAGCCTTGATTCTATGACACAAGAGCGATCATGGCAGAGCAACCGAGCCGTGAAAATCCCAACGGGCCGATTGGCACCGAAGTGATCTTCGAGAACGACGAAGTCCGGGTGTGGGACATGCGCGTCGGACCGCGCGGCAAGAAAGCTTGGCACCATCACACCATGAATTACGTCATCATCAACGTCACCGGCGGCAAGGCCGAAATCGAGAACGTGGAGGGCCGTACTTACATCGCCAACGACAAGGCGGGCGGCGTAATCTGGCAAGATGCCGGCCAGAAGCACGAGTTGCGCAACCTCACCGACCAGCCCTATCAGAACATTCTTGTCGAACTGAAACGCGGCAAATAGCGCGCACCAAAATCGGTATCAGTAGGACCAGTGCCATGGCAATGTATGACAATCTGCTCGCCAACGTTCCGACCGATCTGTGGATCGGCGGCCAATGGCGCAAATCTTCCGACGGCGGCCGGTTCGACGTGATCGATCCGGCGACCGAGAACAAAGTCGCCTCGGTCGCGAGCGCGACGGTTGAGGACGCCAAAGCCGCGCTCGATGCGGCCAGCGCCGCCTTCCCCGGCTGGGCCGCCAAGAAGCCGCGCGAGCGCGCCGAGATATTGCGCAAATCTTACGAACTCATCATGCGCGACGCCGAACGGCTGGCAAAACTCATCACCATCGAAAACGGCAAGGCGCTGTCCGACTCGCGCGGCGAGGTCGCCTACGCGGCGGAATTCTTCCGCTGGTATGCCGAGGAAGCGGTGCGCAATATCGGCCAGAATTCCGTCGCGCCATCGACCGGCGCGCGCATTTTGGTGCATCACAAGCCGGCCGGCATCGCGGTGCTGGTGACGCCGTGGAATTTCCCGGCGGCGATGGCAACCCGTAAAATCGGCCCGGCGCTCGCCGCCGGCTGTCCGGTCGTGCTCAAGCCCGCGTCCGACACGCCGCTCACCATGCTGGCGCTGATGCCGATCCTGCAGGAAGCCGGCGTGCCGGCCGGCGTCGTCAATGTCATTCCGTCGCGCTCGTCCGGCAAGGTCGTGAGCGCCATGCTGCACGATTCTCGCGTGCGGGTCGTTTCGTTCACCGGCTCGACCGAGGTCGGCCGCAAGCTCTTGCACGAAGCCGCCAATTCGATCGTCAAGCCGGCCATGGAGCTGGGCGGCAATGCGCCCTTCATCGTGTTCGACGATGCCGACATCGACGCCGCCATCGACGGCGCCATGGTCGCCAAAATGCGCAATATGGGCGAAGCCTGCACCGCCGCGAACCGCTTCTACGTGCAGGAAAAAGTCCATGACGAGTTTGCCAAGAAACTGACCGCCAAAATGGCGGGCCTGAAAATGGGCAACGGGCTCGATGACGGCGTGGCGCTGGGTCCGCTGGTCAACAAGGACGGCCGCGACAAGGTGATCGAGCTGGTCGACGACGCGGTGCAGAAAGGCGCCAAGGTCCTCACCGGCGGCAAAGCGCCCGGCGGCCCCGGCTTCTTTTATCCGGCCACCGTGCTTGCAAATGTGTCCAACAATTCAAAGATGCTGAACGAGGAAATCTTCGGCCCGGTGGCCTCGCTGCAGAGCTTCAAATCGGAGGATGAGGTGATCACGCGCGCCAACGCCACCGAATATGGCCTGGTCGCCTACCTCTACACCAAGGATTTGAGCCGCGGCATGCGCGTCTCCGAGAAACTCGACTTCGGCATGATCGGGCTCAATCGCGGTATCGTTTCCGATCCGGCCGCGCCGTTCGGCGGCGTCAAGCAATCCGGCCTCGGCCGCGAGGGCGCACACGAAGGGCTGATGGAATTTCTGGAAACGCAATACATCTCGGTGACCTGGTGAACGCCCATAGCCAAAGCGCGGCGCAACGCCTGATCGGCTCGTGGCGTTATCTGCGAACGACATTCGACGGCGAGCCCGATCCGGCGCGCGGCGTCAATCCGAAGGGCATCATCATCTACGACACTCACGGCCACATGGCCTGTCACGTCGCGCCCGATCGTGAGGTGACGCGCGCCGGCAACGAACCGACGCCGGACGAGGCCAAGGCGGCGCTTGCCAATCACATCGCCTATTTTGGCACCTATTCGGTCGATGAGACCGCGCGCACCGTCACCCATCATCGCCACGGCAGCGTGCAGCCCGGCGACAACGGCGACGTGGTGCGCGGTTATGAATTCGTCGATAACCGTCTGATCTTGCGCCCGGTCGGCACCGCGCAAGAGGTAGAGGTCGTGTGGCAGCGGATCACGTGAAGCGGCTTTAAGGATTGTGAATATGGACGTCCTGATGCCGCAGCTCGGCGAGACCGTGGCCGAGGGCAAAATCACCAAGTGGTTCAAAGCGGCCGGCGAGCCGGTCAAGCCCGGCGACAATCTGTTCGAGATCGAGACCGATAAGGTCTCGATGGAAGTGCCCTCGACCACCACCGGCGTCCTGAGCGAGATCCGTGTTGTGGAAGGCGAAGTGGCGCCGGTCGGCGCCGTGGTTGCGGTCATTGCCGACGGCACCGGCGCGCCGGCAAGCGCTCCGGCAAAACCTGCCGCGGCGGCACCGTCTGCACCGAAGCGCCAAGAACCACCGCAGCAGCAACCGCAGGCAGCGCAAAAAGATACCCACCCCATAAAACTCGATCCGTTCTTCGAAGTCCGCACGCCCGAACACAATTTCGGTCCGGCGCGCTTGCCTAGCGGCGTCACGGTCACACCGTTAGCGCGGCGGCTTGCCGGTGAAGCCGGGATCGCGCTGACGGACATCCACGGCTCCGGCCCGCACGGCCGGATCGTCGCGGGCGATGTCGAGGATGTGCCGCGGGCGCGCACGGGCGCGGGCGGCCTCGCGGGGGGACCGAGCGCGGACCAGATCAAAGCGCTGTACGCGCCGGACAGCTATCAGGAAGTGCCGCTCGACGGCATGCGCCGCACCATCGCGGCGCGGCTGACCCAGGCCGCGACCGTTCCGCATTTCTATCTCATGACCGATGTCGCCATCGATCGGCTGATCGCGCTGCGCGAGGACGCCAACGGCGCAGCGGCCAAGGACAGAGACGGCAATCCGGCATTCAAGCTCTCGGTCAACGATTTCGTCATCCGCGCGCTGGCGCTGGCCTTGCAACGCGTGCCGGCAGCCAATGCGGTGTGGGCCGGCGACCGCATCTTGCGGTTCAAGCACTCCGATATCGGCGTAGCGGTGGCGCTCGACGGCGGGCTGATCACGCCGATCGTTCGCGGCGCCGACACCAAATCTCTCAGCGCGATCTCGGCCGAGATGAAGGATCTCTCGGCGCGGGCGCGCGACAAAAAGCTGAAGCCCGCGGAGTATCAGGGCGGCGCGTCGGCAATCTCGAATCTCGGCATGCATGGTGTCCGCGAATTCACCGCCATCATCAATCCGCCGCACGCGACCATCCTCGCGGTCGGCGCCGCGCGCCGGCAGGCGATCGAGAAGGACGACGGCAGCGTCGGCTTTGCCAGCATGCTGAGCCTGACGCTATCCTGCGATCATCGCGTACTCGACGGCGCGCTTGGCGCGGAACTTCTGGCGGTCATCAAATCTTTTATCGAATTGCCGGTGAGCATGTTGGTGTGAGGATGGGGAATGGCTGCCGACAGACGTGAAGTTGTGCTCTTCGGTCCGGCGAAACCGACAATCGTGAAGGGTCTCGAGACGGCGTGCACCGTTCACAAGGCCGTAGATGCGAGCGATCGCGAAGCCTTTATTGCTGCGCACGGCAAGGTGCGGGCGATCGCCTGCGCCCAGGGGCAGATGTCGGCAAGTCTGCTGGAGCGTTTTCCGAAACTTGAGATCGTTTCCAGCTTTGGTGTCGGTTACGACAATGTCGATGTCAAATATGCGGCCGCGCATAACATCATCGTCACCAACACGCCGCAAGTCTTGACCGAGGAAGTTGCCGACACCGCGATCGGGCTTTTGCTTTGCACGGTGCGTGAACTCACCCTGGCCGAACGCCACGTGCGCGCCGGCAAGTGGCTGCACAAGGGCTTTCCGCTGAGCAAGGCGACGCTGCGCAATCGCACCGTCGGGATAGTCGGTATGGGCGCCATCGGCCAGGCCATCGCGCGGCGGCTTGAAGCGTTCGGCGTCCCGGTCGTCTATCATACGCGGCAGAAGCGGCACGAAGTCGCCTACCGCCATTATCCGAAACTCATCGACATGGCGCGCGACGTCGATACGCTGATGATCATCGTGCCGGGCGGCGCTTCGACCCAGAACATGATCAATGCCGAAGTGCTCGATGCGCTCGGCCGCGACGGCATCCTGATCAACATGGCGCGCGGCTCGGTGGTCGACGAGCCGGCCTTGATCGAGGCGCTCAAGGACAAGCGGATCATGGCGGCGGGTCTCGACGTCTATGTCAAGGAGCCGGACGTGCCGAAAGAACTGATTGCGATGGACAATGTCGTGCTGTTTCCCCATCTCGGCTCGGCGTCCGTCCACACCCGCGACAAGATGGACCAGCTCGTCGTCGACAACATTCTGGCTTGGGCCGCAGGCAAGCCGCCGCTGACGCCGGTGCCGGAAACGCCGTGGCGCGCCTGGAGCGAGCGCTAGGGTTGCATGACGCCGCCGCAGCAGCGTGCTACCGTTGGCGCGTGGCATTGCGCAATGAGTTCGACATGAGGCGCGGCGTTATCATTGGAGCCGCCATCGCCGCGAGTCTTTGCGGCAGCTTCGGCTTCGCGCAAAACGCGCCAACGGACGCGCCGACGCCGAGCGTGCCTGCCGAAAATCCACCGCCGCAAAACCCGCCATCGCAAAACCCGCCGCCGCAAGCCGCGCAACCGAAAACCCAAAACGGCTTGAGCGAAGCGGTCAATGCTCTGGTCGGCACCTGGGAATTCTCCAATGCCGATCATGACAAGATCTGCCACTTCAATTTTCGCGCCGACGCCGTGACCGGCGGCTATCGGCTCGACATCGACAAGAATTGCCCGAACCTGTTTCCCTCCACCAAGGATGTGGTGGGCTGGGCGATCGACAATTACGGCAGTCTGCGCCTGATCGATGCGCGCGGTCAATTCGGTGGTCGAACTCACCGAGGTCGAGAACGGCATGTATGACGGCTTCACGCCGGAAGAAGGCCGCTACATTTTGCAGACCGCCGCCGCGGCGCCGGTGCGCTCGGCCGACGATATGGTCGGCGACTGGGCGGTCGCACGCGCCACCGGCAAGCCGATCTGCATGCTGACGCTGGCGAAAAGCCCGGCCGGCCCCGATGCCTTGGCGTTGAAGATCAAGCCGGGGTGCGGCGATGCCCTGGTCACGCGCTTCAATCCCGTCGCCTGGCGCATGGACCAGGGCGAATTGGTCTTGCTGTCGCCACGCGGACAGTCCTGGCAGTTCGAGGAGAACGACGCCAATACCTGGCAACGCGTTCCGGAATCATCCGACTCCGATTCTTGCTGGTGCGGCAGTAACGAGCCGGCTCGTCATTGCGAGCCAATAACGCAGCACGTGAAATGAAAAAACATCATCAAGTCGTCATCGTCGGCGGCGGGCCGGTCGGCGTCGCGCTCGCGGTCGAGCTTGGGCTGCGCGGCATTTCCTGCGCGCTGGTGGAGCGCAGGCTTGAGCCGCAGCGCATCCCCAAGGGCCAGAACCTGACGCAGCGCTCGGTGGAGCATTTCTATTTCTGGGGCGTCGCCGACAAACTGCGCGCCGCGCGGCTGTTGCCGCCGTCCTATCCGATGAGCGGCATCGTCGCCTATCGCGATCTCAACAGCGAATATTGGTACGCGCCGCCGCTGCGCGAGATCGTCAATTCCTATTATTTCCAGGAAAACGAGAGACTGCCGCAATATCAGGGCGAGTATGTGCTGCGCGCGCGCGATGGCCGAGCTCGGCAATGTCGAGGCCCGGTTCGGCTGGATCGCGGAAACGATCGAGCAGGACGACGAGCGGCGTGCGCGTCACCATCGCCGAGGAGAGGCGGCGGCAAACGCGAAATCTTGCAGGCCGAATACGCTGATCGGCTGCGACGGCGGCCACTCCATCGTGCGCAAGCAGGCCGGCATCGAACGCGGCGGCGCCGACTTCAACGAACTGATGGTGCTGGCGCTGTTCCGCTCGCGCGAACTGCACGAGAAGCTCAAGCGATTTCCGCCGCGCTCGACCTATCGCGTCATCCATCCCGATCTGCGCGGCTATTGGCAGTTCTTCGGCCGTGTCGACGTCGGCGAAAGCTGGTTCTTTCATTCGCCGGTGCCCGCCGATACCACGCGCGACAATTACGATTTTCACGGCCTGTTGCAGAAGGCCGCGGGTTTTTCCTTCGCCTGCGACTTCGACTATGTCGGGTTTTGGGATCTGCGCATCGCGGTGGCGGAGAAATATCAGGTCGGCCGCGTCTTCATCGCCGGCGACGCCGCGCATTCGCATCCGCCTTACGGCGCCTACGGCCTCAACAGCGGCCTCGACGACGTGGTCAATCTCGGCTGGAAACTCGCCGCCACCCTCAAGGGCTGGGGCAGCGACGCGCTGTTGCTGACCTACAGCGAGGAACGCCGCCCGATCTTCAAGGAGACCGCGGAGGATTTCATCGAGGCGGGCATCGAGCGCGATCGCGGAATTTCTCGATCGCTACAGTCCGGAGCGCGACCGCGCCGAATTCGAGCTGGCCTGGAAACGAGCATGCCAATGCCGCGGCGCCGCGCGTGATGACTTACGAGCCGCATTACGAAGGCTCGCCGATCGTGTTCGGCCCGCCGGGCGGCGCGAGCAGCGCCCGCGGCACGCACACCTTCAAGGCGCGCGCCGGGCATCACCTGCCGCCGCAGCTGTCTATCCTCCGGGCGCAACGTTTTCGAGGAGCTCGGCGGGGATTTCACTTTGCTCGCCTTCGACGCCGACGACCGAACGCTCACGGCGTTCGAAAAGGCGGCGCGAAAGCTGCGCGTGCCGCTCAAGATCGTGCGCGACAGCTATCAGCGACGGCCGCACGGCCTATGAGGCGAAGCTCATTCTGGTACGCCCGGATCGCTACATCGCCTGGACCAGCGACAGCGCGCCCGCCGACGCTGGAGCGGTTATCGGCAAGGTCGTGGGCCGCGCGTAGTCAAATCAGCTTCAACCCCTTCAAGCTCGCATGGCCGTCCTTGCCAACGATAATGTGGTCGTGCACGGCAATGCCGAGCGGGGAAGCGACCGTGACGATCTGTTGCGTCATCTGGATGTCGGCGCGCGACGGCGTCGGATCGCCGGACGGATGATTATGCACCAGGATAATGGCGCTCGCAGACAGTTCGAGCGCGCGCTTGACCACTTCGCGCGGATAGACCGGCGTGTGATCGACGGTGCCGATCTGCTGCAATTCGTCGGCGATGAGCGCATTGCGCTTGTCGAGGAACAGCACGCGGAACTGCTCGCGGTCGGCGAAGGCCTGCGCCGTACGGCAATAATCCAGCACCGTTGACCACGACGACAGCACCGGGCGCTTCTTCACCGCGCCGCGCAGCAGCCGGCTGGCCGCGGCCTGCACGATCTTGAGCTCGGTGATGCAAGCCTCGCCGAGCCCCTTGACTTCGGCAAGCCGCGCCTGCGGCGCGGCGATCACTTCGGCGAACGAGCCGAATTTTTCCAGCAGCGACTTGGCGAGCGGCTTGACGTCGCGCCGCGGCAGCACGCGGAACAGCAACAGCTCCAGCAGCTCGTAATCCGACAGCGCGTCGGAACCGGCTTCGCGAAAGCGGCCGCGCAGGCGTTCACGATGGCCGTAATAATGCGGCGTGGCATCGGCAAAGCCGCGTTCGCGCTCGCGCTTTTTTTCCCGCATGGATTCGCACGCAACCCCAATCCCGCCGCGGCCGCGCCGGCCGGCGTGCGGCGACAACCAGGCTCGCCAAGGATGCCCGGATTACGAGAATTTGCAATCGGGTTAGCGCGTCGGGATCAGGCCGGGTAAGGCGGCTTGTCGAGGCCTTTGGGCGACAGCGTGAAAATCTCGACCCCGGCTGTCGGTAACGCCGACCGAGTGCTCGAACTGCGCCGACAGCGAGCGGTCGCGCGTGACCGCGGTCCAGCCGTCGGACAACACCTTTACATGCGCGCGGCCGAGATTGATCATCGGCTCGACGGTGAAGAACATGCCCGGCTTGAGCACGATGCCCTCGCCGGGCCGGCCGATATGCACGATGTTCGGCTCATCGTGGAACAGCCGGCCAAGGCCATGGCCGCAGAAATCGCGCACCACGCTCATATGCTGGGCCTTCGACATAAGCCTGGATGGCGTGGCCGATATCGCCGGACGTGCCGCCGGGCTTGATCGCGGCGATGCCGCGCATCATGCCCTCATAGGTGACCTCGATCAGCCGCTCGGCGCGGCGGGGGATATCGCCGACCGCATACATGCGGCTGGAATCGCCATGCCAATCGTCGAGGATTAGCGTCACATCGACATTGACGATGTCGCCTTCGCGCAGCGGCTTGTCCGATGGGATGCCGTGGCAGACGACATGGTTGACCGACGTGCAGGTGGACTTGCGGTAGCCGCGATACATCAGCGTCGCCGGCATGGCGCCGTGATCCAGGCCGAACGCGAAGATCAGCCGGTCGATATGCTCGGTGGTGACGCCCGGCTTGATCCTGCCGACCAGCATATCGAGGCATTCGGCGGCGAGCCGACCTGCCTTGCGCATGCCTTCAAAGGCGTCGGCGCCGTGGATCTTGATCTGGCCGGTTTTGCGCAGCGGCGCGCAGGCCGCGTCGACATAGGTCATAGCGTGGTGAAGCGGGTCATGGCGTGGTGAAGTGTTTTTGCGGTTTCCGCCAGCAATGTAAGCATAGCTGCAGGCAACGCAAGCAAATCGGCGGCTTGCCTTCAGGCGGCGATTTTGCCGCCCAACTCGTCCTCGATATGGACGCGGATGATCTCGTCGAACGACGCCTCCGCCTTAAAGCCGAGCGCGCGTGCGCGGCGCGGATCGAAGCGGCTCGGCCAGCCGGCGACGATGCGGGCGATCAGCGGGTCCGGTTCGCGGCGAATGCGGGCGGCGACCTTGTCGCCGGCGATCCGGCGCAATGCGGCGATCTGCTCGGCCACGGTGCAGCAGACGCCGGGCATGGCGAGATTGACGCGAGGCCCGAGCTTTGCGGCGTCGAGGCCCGCGGCGTGAACCAGGAATCCCGCCGCCGCGCGCGGGCTGGCATGCCAATGCCGCACGCTGTCTTCGACCGGCAGCACCGCCTCTTGCCCGGCCAACGGTTCGCGGATGATCCCGGAAAAGAAGCCGGAGGCTGCCTTGTTCGGCTTGCCCGGCCGCACCACGATGCTCGGCAACCTGATGCCGACGCCGTCGACAAAACCGCGCCGGGTGTAATCGGCGAGCAGCAGCTCGATGACCGCCTTCTGCGTGCCGTAAGAGGTCAGCGGCGTCAGGTGGAAGTCGTCGGCGATCGCGTCGGGAAACGGCGCGCCGAACACGGCGATCGACGAGGTGAAGACCAAGCCGCGGGCGATAGCTGCCGCCCGCCGTGCGGATGGCTTCGAGCAGTCCGCGCGAGCCGTCGAGATTGACCCGCATGCCCTTTTCGAAATCGAGCTCGGCTTCGCCTGACACCACGCCCGCGAGGTGAAAGATGACGTCGGGCCGGCCGGCGATGGCCGCTCGCACGGCAGCCGGATCGGCAATGTCCGCGGCGGCGGTCTCGACTTTGCCGGAAAACTTCTCCGGCCTTTGCGGCGCGCCGATGTCGATCAGCGTCAGTCTATCGATCGGCTTGCCGTTGAGCGCGCCGTCATTGACCAGCCGCGTCATGAGCTTGCGCCCGATCATCCCCGCGGCGCCAGTGATTAGGATGTGCATGGATTAGGTCACCGTCTGCTACGTCATGCCCGGGCTCGTCCCGGGCATCCACGTCTTAACGGCCGAGCACCAAAGACGTGGATGGCCGGGACGAGCCCGGCGGCCATGACGGCGTTGAAGTGGTTGCATTCGCCCGCCCCGCGTCACGAGCTACAACGCCATCCCGCCGTCGACGAGATGCGCCTGGCCGGTAATGTAGCTTGCTTCGTCGCTGGCAAGGAAGAGGGCAAGCGCTGCCACTTCCTGCGCCGTGCCCAGCCGCCCCATCGGCTGGCGGCCGATAAAATCCTGCCGCACCGCGTCGGTCGATTTGCCGGTCTCCTTCGCGGCCGTTGCGATGCGCTCTTCCAGCGACGGCGATTCGATGGTGCCGGGGCAGATCGCGTTGCAGCGGATGCCTTGCTTGATGAAATCGGCGGCGACCGCTTTGGTCAGTCCGATCACCGCCGCCTTGGTCGCGCCATAGGCGTAGCGGTTTGGCACGCCGCGGATCGACGACACCGCCGAGGAGATGTTGACGATCGACCCTGACTTCTTCTCCAGCATCGCCGGCAGGAACGCCTTGATCATGCGGTGCATCGATTTGACGTTGAGATCGAAGGAAAAATCCCAATCCTTGTCGGTGCAATCGAGCACCGAGCCGTTGGCGACATAGCCCGCGCAATTGACCAGAATATCGAGCGCGCCGAATTCGCCCGCGACCATCTTTGCCAGCGTATCGATATTGTCCTGCGCGCGCACGTCGAGCTTTTGGTGTTTCTTGGCTTTGAGATCCTTGAGCTTATCGTCAGCGAGATCGGTCGCGATGACACTCGCGCCTTCGGCAATGAAAGCCTCGGCGATGGCGCGGCCGATGCCCTGCCCCGCAGCGGTCACCAGCGCGATTTTGTTTTGCAGTCTGTTACTCATCACGCAGAGCCCTTCTGTTCATTCAACACGGCGAGACTGAATTTCTGCCGGCCATCGCTGTCGAAATTCTCTGGCGCAAGCCAGCGCTCGAAATTGGCTTTGCGGGCCGGCCATTCGCTGTCGAGCATGGAGAACCAGGCATTATCGCGATTGCGTCTCTTGGCGATCATGTATTGGCGGAACGTACCTTCATAGACGAAGCCATAGCGAAGCGCGGCACGCCGGGATGGCTTATTCAATGCGTCGCATTTCCATTCGTAGCGGCGGTAGCCAAGCGTCTCGAAAATGTAACGCGCCAGGAGGTATTGAGTTTCGGTGCCGAGCGGCGTGCGTTGCAGCGCCGGCGAATAGAGCACGTGGCCGACCTCAATCACCCGATGCTCCGGCACGATTCGCAATAGCGTCACATAGCCGACGGCGCGATCGGACAAATCAATGATCGCATAGGCGTAGGGATCGTCCGCCGCCGCGCGCTTGGCGATGAAAGGCGCAAACTCAGCCTCGGTTGCAAATGGCCCGTCGGTCGAAATGTAGGTCCAGACCCGGTCATGCCCGGCAAAGGCCTGCCACAGGTCGCCGGCATGTTCGCTTTGAAGTTTTTCGATACGGCCGTAGCGGCCTTTGAGCGTCACCGGGCCGGGACGCTGCGCCGGCCTTGCGTCGACCGGCAAACCGATGGGCTGACCGGTTTGCGGATGCGGTTCGGAAGCGGTCATGGCGCAGAGTCCCGCTTGCGATCTTCATTGAAAAACTTGTTCAGCTCCGGATTGGTGATCAAACCGGCAAAGCCGTCGAACTTGCCGTCCTTGGCGATCTCGGTTGCGGTGCGGATGAAAGCGTGCATCGCCACGCGGGCGAGCGAGCCGCCGACGCTGATGCGGCGCACGCCCATCGCTGCGATGTCGCTTACCGTGAAGCCGAACGCGCCGCTGTTGAGGAAATTCACCGGCTTCGGCGCCACCGCCTTGACCACCGCCTCGATCTGTTCGCGCGTCTTGATGCCAGGCGCATAGAGGCAATCGGCGCCGGCTTCGGCATAGGCCTTCAGGCGCCGGATCACATCGTCAAGATCGGGCACACCGCGGATAAAACCTTCCGCGCGCCCGGTGAAGCAACACGTCCCCGCCTGCGGCATCGATTGCCGCGCCGCGCTGTCCTTGATTCGCACTGTCGCCTTGTCGAGCTCGTAGAGCGGCGTCGTCGAATTGTTCGGCGAAGTCCTCGATCGACAATCCAGCAACGCCGGTCGCAACACAACGCGTCACGTTCCTCGGCAAGAGCGTCAAGATCATCGGTATCGGCGAAGCCGTTTTCGAAATCGGCATTGAGCGGCACGTCGGTGGCTTCGGCGATTTCGGCAAAATGGCCGAGCACGTCGTCGAGGACTCGCGCGCCGTCGGCATAGCCTTGCGCATGCGCGTGACCCGAACTCGTCGTCGCCAGCGCCTTAAAGCCCAGGCCTTGCAATAGCGCGCGCTGCCGACATTCCACGGATTGGGGATGACGAAGCAGCCCGATTGGTGGAGTTCGCGGAAAGTCTGCCGCTTGTCGGCGGTCGAAGGACGGATCCCGGTCATGACAATTTCGCTCAGATCAGTGATTATCGCGCGGTACGGATTTCTGCGCCACACGCTGATACTTCACTGCCGGCTCCAACACCATGCCGCTGCCGAGCTGATCGACCATGGCGCGCTGGATTTCCTGCCACGGCGTCTGGCTCGGCGGATAGTGATAGCCGCCGTTCTTTTGCAGCGCGGCGCGGCGCGTGGCCAGTTCGTCGGCGGAAATCAGAATATCGGCGCTGCCTTTGTTGAGGTCGATGCGCACGCGGTCGCCGGTTTTCAGCAGTGCCAGCCCGCCGCCCGCGGCCGCTTCAGGCGAGGCGTTGAGAATGGACGGCGAGCCCGAGGTTCCGGACTGCCTGCCATCGCCGATACAGGCGAGCGCCGTCACGCCGCGTTTGATCAGCGCCGCCGGCGGCTGCATGTTCACCACTTCGGCGGAGCCCGGATAGCCGATCGGTCCGGCGCCGCGCATGAACAGCACCGTATGCTCGTCGATCGCGAGCGCCGGATCGTCGATGCGGCGGTGATAGTCCTCAGGCCCGTCGAACACCACGGCGCGGCCTTCAAAGGCGTTCAAATCTTTCGGGTTCGACAGATAGCGCTGGCGGAATTCGTCCGCGATCACGCTTGTCTTCATGATCGCGGAATCGAACAGATTGCCGCAAAGCACCTTGAAGCCGGCCTTAGCCTTCATCGGCTTGTGGTAGGGCCAAATGACCTCGGCGTTCCAGGTCTTGGCGTGGCCGGTATTTTCGGCGACCGTCTTGCCATTGATGGTGCGCGCGTCGCCATGCAGCCGCCCGGCCGTGAGCAGCTCATGCATCACTGCGGGCAACCCGCCGGCGCGAAAATAATCCTCGCTGAGATAATCGCCGGCCGGCTGCATGTTGACGAGAAGCGGCACGTCGTAGCCGATCGTTTCCCAGTCCTCGATGGCAAGCGGAACGCCGACATGCCGCGCGATGGCGTTGATATGAATCGGCGCATTGGTGGACCCGCCGATCGCCGAGCAAGCGACGATCGCATTTTCGAAAGCGGCGCGGGTCAAGATATCGGACGGCTTTAGGTCCTCGCGCACGATCTCCACGGCGCGCGCACCCGTGGCATAGGCGATCTGACCGCGCTCGCGGTACGGCGCCGGGATCGCCGCGCAACCGGGCAGCGACATGCCGAGCGCCTCGGCCAAGGCGTTCATGGTCGACGCGGTGCCCATCGTGTTGCAGTGACCGATCGACGGCGCCGACGCGGCGACGATGTCGATGAATTCCTTGTAGTCGATCAGGCCGGCGGCCTGATCCTGGCGCGCTTGCCAGATCAAGGTGCCCGAACCCATGCGCTTGCCGTTTTGATAATGGTCGAGCATCGGGCCGCCGGACAGCACGATCGCCGGCGTGTTGACGGTGGCCGCCGCCATCAGACAGGCCGGCGTGGTTTTGTCGCAACCGGTCATCAGCACGACGCCGTCGAGCGGATAGCCGTACAACACCTCGACCAGGCCGAGATAAGCCAGGTTACGATCGAGCGCCGCGGTCGGACGCTTGCCGGTTTCTTGAATCGGATGCACCGGAAATTCGAAGGCAATGCCACCGGCATCGCGGATGCCGGCGCGCACTCGTTGCGCCAGCTCGATATGATGGCGATTGCACGGGCTCAAGTCGGAACCGGTTTGTGCGATGCCGATGATCGGCCGGCCCGCTGTCAGTTCGGCGCGGGTCAGCCCGTAATTGAGATAGCGCTCGAGATAAAGCGCCGTCATGCCCGGATTGTCCGGATTGTCGAACCACAATTGCGAGCGCAGGCGGCGCTGCGGGCCTTGCGATTTGCCGTTCTTCGCCATCACCGTCTCCAAGGTATTTGTGCGACGCCAGCGGGCACCCGCAGCGCGATTTTGGCAATCCGTGAGCCTATCGACGGAGTGCCACGTCGATATAACGCCAACGCGGGCCGGGCGCGAGCGCGGCTGGAACAATGCAGCCGCGATTTGCTTTTGCCGATCGTTTGCGCTGAACTGTCGCAAACCTGCCGGGGGAACGCCATGCTCAAAACCGTCGCCGCCTTCGATCGCATCGGCGAGGAAAACGCCTTCGCCGTGCTGGCGCGGGCGATGCATCTTGCGGCGGCCGGCCGCGATATCATCAATCTCGGTATCGGCCAGCCCGATTTCCGCACCCCGGATTTCATCGTCGAAGCAGCCGTGAAGGCGCTGCGCGACGGCCATCACGGTTACACGCCCGCCGTCGGCATCCTGCCGTTACGCGAAGCGGTCGCGGCCGACCTCGGCGGCCGCTTCAAGGTCAGCGTTTCGCCCGACGAAGTGATGATCATGCCGGGCGGCAAGCCGACCATGTTCATGTCCATCCTGATGTTCGGCGAACCGGGCGTGGATATCCTTTATCCCGATCCCGGCTTTCCGATCTATCGCTCGATGATCGAATATAGCGGCGCGCGGCCGATCCCGGTGCCGATCCGCGAAGAGAACAATTTCGCGTTCTCGGCCGAGGAGACGCTCAAGCTGATCACGCCGCAGACGCGGCTGCTCATCCTCAATTCGCCCGCCAATCCGACCGGCGGCGTGACGCCGAAGGCCGAGGTCGACAAGCTCGTCGCCGGGCTGGAGCGGTTTCCCGACGTCACGGTGATGTCGGATGAGATCTACGACCACATGGTCTACGACGGCGAAACCCATGTCTGCCTGTTGTCCTATCCGTCGATCCGCGACCGCCTGATCCTACTCAATGGCTGGTCGAAGACTTATGCCATGACCGGGTGGCGGCTTGGCTACGCGATTTGGCCCGGTAAGCTCTACGATTATGCGCGCAAGCTCGCGGTGAATCTGCATTCCTGCGTCAACGCTTCGGCGCAATATGCCGGGCTCGCCGCGCTGACCGGCCCGCAGGACGAAGTGGTCAAGATGGTCGCCGCGTTCGACAAGCGGCGCAAGATCGTGGTCGCGGGGCTTAACAAACTTCCGGGCACGTCCTGCAACACGCCGAAGGGCGCGTTCTACGCGTTTCCCAATATCAAGCGCACCGGCTGGAAAGCAAAGCCGCTCGCCTCCGCGCTGCTTGAGGACGCCGGCGTCGCGCTGATCGGCGGACCGGATTTCGGTATCCTCGGCGAAGGCTATATGCGCGTGTCCTATGCCAACTCGACCGAGAATATCCTCAAGGCGCTCGACCGCATGGGCGAGTTTTTGACGAGCCGCAAGGCGGCGTGACCGTCGTCGTCATTGCAAGCCAACGACAGGCGAAATGCAATACCCAACCCTTTTTCGTGGAGTAGCACTATGCATAGCCTCGAATATTTACTGCTTGTCCTGTCGCAGCGAATTCGGACCGAAACTGGCAATGACGATCTTGCCGATGCGGCGGTACAATTTGCAAGCGCGTCACACGATTACGTCCCGTCGCACGAGCCAGAACCGTTGGCAGAGATGCATAAGGATTGGCAACGTCGTTTCGATAAACTGATGCACCGGTGACGAGATTTGCGATGTACTACAAGTAGCACTGGTTATCACTCTGGAGCGATAATTTCTCATGGTTGGTGCATCGGGGTATCCGAGAGTTTGAAATCATAGGTGTAATATTGAACGCTGATATTTTGGGTTACTTCCAGCGCATAAGAAAGCTTGGGATCATGGTCGTGGCAGATAATCAATCCCCTCACGATCTGGCCCTCATCGCATAGGTTTCTCTTGACCCACCCCATGTATCGCTGAATTTGTCCAACTACTTTATCGGAAGGGCGGCCCCTTTTCAGTTCGACCACAACGAAAGCATTACTTTGAGGGTCAATTGCCAGAATGTCTATCGTGCCGGCATCATCGGTAACGTACTGCGGGCCGTCGCTTCGTTCCCCTTCGGGGTCCTGATAGATTTTTAACTTTCCTTTGAAAATGGTATCGAAGTTTCCGACCATAAAATCTTGCAGATACTCTTCAAGATTGAAGGCTCTGTGGTCCTCGATTTCATTTTGAGGTTCCGGCCATCCGGGCTCGATAATCGCGTCTTTTTGTAGATCGTAAAATTTATCCTCCGAAACTTCAGCAAGCGTGAACCTTGGGAAACGAACATCCTGAAAGACTTTATTGCGAGGCTCTTGCTGCCATGAAACCGCTAAAAAATTGGGGTGCTCTATAAAGGGGTTCTTTCCCGGAGAGTAGATCGCCGCTTCACTGACTTTGCCAACGGCCACAAGAGCCTTTTGGCCACGGCGAGCAATAACAAAATCACCAACGCTAATCTCGTGATAGAAAGACCAAATCATTTTCGTGACAAGCCCCTTCTTCCTGTCGGGGTATGTCGATGCGACTTTTTCAGCAAGCTGGCTTCGACTCAGTGATGAAGAATCGCCAAGTTGTACCCACCCAATCGAGATGAGATTGTTTGTTAGATCGTATTGCCACACCTTGTCGAATAGCTGTGGTGGATTGGACTCATGTGGGGCAATTATCCAGTATCGAGGCATCGTTCGCGCTCCTGGACCGTGGCTTTGACCAAACTAACTTCGCCGGGCAAATAGCGCGCGGAGCGAGTTTTCCAGGGTGGTGGCAAGTTCTCGGGTCACTTCACCAAAAGACTACTCAATAAATTTCCTGTGCCGACTGTGGAGCCGTTCTTGTTTCGAGTGTAATTCGATTTGGGATCATACTCACCGAGATAAGAGCCGTTCTTATCATAGATTTTCTGTTTCCCGTCGGATGCTGTCTCGATCTTCCCTATTGTACTGCCATTTTTGTCCCGAAGGTAGTTCGTTGCCATTTGATGCCTCCGTTGTCACCGCATCTCAAGCTATTTGGTACCTTAAAATAGTACGGACCTGAACGTAAAGGGTAATTGGTGATCGCCGAATTTACGGACCGTTGTTCGAACCGCGCGTTTCGCGCGGATGCATTGGCTCGCCCCCGGAATGAAGAATGCTAAATTACCCCTTCTGCGTCAGCCAAAAACCGGCGAGCACGGCCGCAAGTCCGCTGAGCTGCCACAGGCTCGGGATCTCGCCGAGCGTCAGCGCGCCGATCAAGAGCGTGAACGGCGGCACCAGCGCGGGGAATAGCGCGGCGCGGCCGGCGCCGAGCAGAATCACGGCGCGGGTGAAAAGGTAGATCGCACCGGCGCCGGCAAACACGCCCTGCACCAGCGCCTGCATCAGATTTTCGAACAGCCCGGCGGCCAAAAAATTATCGAAGCCGAACAGCATGAGCGGCAAGCCGGCGAGCGAAAGCACGCTCGTCACCGCCATGGCGCGCAGCGCCGGAATTCGCCACAGCCGCAGCAGCATGCCGAAAATGGCAAAGGAGCCGCCGGCGGCGACAAAAAACATGTCGCCGAGCAGTCCCGGCGCGCCCATTGTGTGAAGCGCCTCGACGCCGATCACGGCAAGTCCGGCGACCATTGTCAGCGCGCCGACGATGCGGCGCGGCGGCAGGATTTCCTTAAGCACGAGGCTCGCCAGAACCAGGCCGCAGAGTGCCGCGCAGGACGGCTGAATGATGGCGCCGTGGCCGAGCGGCACATAGACATAGCCGTAGTAACTCCACAGCGCCAGCGGCAAGCCGCCGAAGATGGTAATGGCGGCACCGCGCCGCCAGCCCATGCCGCCGAGATCGCCAAAGCCGTCGGCAGCGAGGACGGGAATCAGCGCCAGCCCCGGCCAGACGTAGCGATGCATCGCGAGAATGAGCGGCGACACGCCGGCGAGGATACCGTGGCGCGCGGCGACAAAACCAAGCGCCCAGCACAGAGCCGCGCCGGCGCCGCACAGCACGCCGCGCAGCGTCGCCTGTCGCGGTGTCACGGCGGGAGCGGAATCCATCGCTTGTTCATAATCCGCCGCGGCCGAAAAGGACAACACACGATTGGACATGCCTGACTTCGCGAAACGCGAAGCCGGTGTCATGCGAATGAGTCGTTCTCGGCGTCTTTGAGAAGCTCGATGCCGCCGCTGGCGATGACGCGGCCGGCATCGAGCCGCACCACGGTCGTGGCGATACGGCGCAGCTCGGCCGGCGTGTGACTGACATAGACGATCGGAATTCCGGCATCGTCGCGCAAGCGCACGAGGTATGGCAAGATTTCGCGTTTGTGGCCGGCATCGAGCGACGCCAGCGGCTCGTCGAGCAGCAACAAAAGCGGGCGCATCAGCAAAGCGCGGCCGACCGCGACGCGCTGGCGCTCGCCGCCGGATAATTTGCCCGGCCGCCGATCGAGCAATGGCCCGATATCGAGAAGGGCTGCGATCCGCTCGAATTCGCCCGAGTCGCTAGGATGCCCGCTCATCCGCCGCCCATAGTCGAGATTCTGGCGCACGCTGAGATGCGGGAACAACCGGCCGTCCTGGAACACATAGCCGACGCGGCGCCGGTGCGGCGGCACGTTGATGGCTTTGGCGGCGTCGAACAGCACCGTGTCATCGAGCGTGATGGAGCCGCGATCCGGCGCCAGCAATCCGGCGATCATATTGACGACCGACGTTTTGCCCGCGCCCGACGGGCCGAACAAAGCCGTCGCGCCGCGCGCGGCTTGAAAGCGCACGCCGAGCCGTAACGCGCCAAGCTGCTTTTCGACATCGACCGCCAGCACGTTCAATCCCCGTGAAAACGGATGGCGGCGCGGCGCGCCAGCCATTCGGAAGCAATCAGCGCCGCAAGCGCCAGGACAATCGCGACCAGCACCAGGCGGCCGGCCGCGGCGTCGCCGCCTGGAACCTGCGTCAAGGTGTAGATCGCCGCCGAGATCGTCTGCGTCTCGCCGGGAATGTTTGAGACAAAGGTGATGGTGGCGCCGAACTCGCCGAGCGCGCGGGCGAAACACAGCAGTGCGCCGGCGATAATGCCCGGCAACGCCAGCGGCAACGTGACGGTGAAAAACACCATGACATTATTCGCGCCAAGCGTTGCGGCGGCATCTTCAAGCTTCCTGTCGATCGCCTGGAGCGCAAGCGTGATCGGCCGCACCATCAGCGGAAAGCCCATGATGCCGCAGGACAAAGCCGCGCCGGTCCAGCGAAACGACAAGACGATGCCGAAAGTATCGTACAAAAACTCGCCGATCGGTCCGCGCCGTCCGAATGAAATCAGCAGCAGATAGCCGGTGACGACCGGCGGCAGGACAAGCGGCAGGAAAACAAGGCCATTCAGCAAGGTCTTGCCCCAGAACCGCTTGCGCGCCAGCAGCCAGCCGACGGCGATGCCAAACGGCAGCGCGCATGCGGTCGCGACGATGGCGATGCGCAGCGACAGCTCGACCGCGGTCCAGTCAGCGGGGGAAAGGCCGAGCACGATAGTTCCCCGTCATCCTGAGGTGGCGGCACGAAGTGCCGCCCTCGAAGGGCGACGGCCCGAGCGCTTCGGCCGTGCATCCTTCGAGGCTCGCTGCGCTCGCACCTCAGGATGACGGATCAACCGTCGAGCGTGATCGCTCACGATGTCGGCTTTGCCAGGAATATGAAGCCGTAGCTCTCGAAGATCGACCTCGCGGCTGCGGAGCGCAAGAAAGCCAGATATTGCGGCGCCTCGAGCTTCGCGTTCGCCGTCGCCGCCACCGGATAGACGATCGGATCGTGCGAGTTTTCCGGAAATACGCCGACGACCTCGACGCCGGGCTCGACCTTGGCGTCGGTCGCATAGACAATGCCGAGCGGCGCCTCGCTGCGGGCGACCAGAACGAGGGCGGCGCGGACGTTAGCGGCCATGGCCATTTTCGGCTCGACGGAAGCCCAGACGCCGAGCTTTTCCAATGCAGCCTGGGCATAGATGCCGACCGGCACGGCTTTCACATCGCCGGTGGCGATGCGGCCGTCACCGGCCAGTTTGGCGAGATCGAAGCCCGGGGCGATCGTCACTTTGCCGATCGGGGAATCCTTATTCGCGATCAGCACCAGCGTGTTGCCGAGCAGATTGACGCGGGTGTCGTCCTTGATCAGCTTTTTCTGCGCGCCGTAATCCATCCATTTCAGGTCGGCGGAAACGAACACATCGGCCGGCGCGCCGCCTTCGATCTGTTTCATCAGCGCCGAGCTTGCATCGTAGCTGGCGACGACTTTGATGCCAGTCTTCTTAGTAAAGGCCGCGTCGGTGTCGTCGAGCGCATTCTTCATCGAGGCGGCGGCGAAAACGGTGATGGAGCGGTCCTGCGCCGACGCGGTGCCGATACAGGCCGTCAGCGTTAAGAAGACAAACAGGGCTAGGCGCGCAAACATGGCGGTTCTCCCGAATGAGCGGGTTGTCGTGGGGATGCAATCGTTGCCGGGAACCGCCGTTCCGGTACGCGGCGCACGCGCGGTGTGCCACGGATCGCTGGGCGGACCCTAGCATTCGCGCAGCGGCCGGGTAAAGGCGCGGCCGGATAGTCAGCTTCGTCCGGCGCGGCTAAAAGAGGCGCCGATGCAAGAATTTAATCAAGCCTTGTCGGTTGCGCTGGCATTGATCATGCACCGCGACCCCGAATTGCTCGCGATCGTCTCGTTGTCGCTGCGCATCAGTGTGACGGCAACAATCATCGCGGCCGTCATTGGCGCGCCAGCCGGCGCCTTCCTGGCGATGACCCGATTTCCCGGCCGCGACGGCATCGTTGTTCTGGCCAATGCCTTGCTCGGCTTGCCGCCGGTCGTCGTCGGACTTGCCGTCTATCTCATGCTGTCCCGATCGGGCCCATTCGGATTTCTCGGCTGGCTCTTTACACCCGCCGCCATGATCGTCGCGCAGGTTATGCTGGCGACGCCGATCGTCGTTGCCCTGCTGCATCGCCTCACGGAAGGCATCTGGCATGATTACGGCGATCAGTTTCGCGTCGACGGCGCATCGCGCTCGCGCGCAATTCTGGAGCTACTGATGATCGGCAAAGCCGGCGTGCTGACCGCCGTTCTGTTCGCCTTCGGCCGGGCGATTTCCGAGGTCGGCGCCATCATCGTCGTCGGCGGCAATATCCGCGGCGTGACGCGCACGATGACAACCGCGATCGCGCTTGAGACGAGCAAAGGCGAACTCGCTTTGGCGCTCGGCCTTGGCGCAATCCTGATTGTCATCAGCATCACCGTCAGCGCGACCGGATTTTTTCTTTATCGGCTGACGGCAAGAAAGTGAGAAGAAAATGAGCTACGGCTGTTTCGCGTTCGGGAAGAAGAGCTGCTGATCGCCGATTTTGTAACCCGCGATCGTCGTCTGCCCTGCGGGCGAGATCAGCCAATCGATGAAGGCTTGGCCGTCGGCCGCCTTGACTTGCGGATACTTCGCCGGTTTTACCAGCATGACGCCGTACTGGTTGAACAGGCGCTTGTCGCCCTCGACGGCGATTATCAGATCGCGGCGATTTTTGAATGACAGCCAGGTGCCGCGATCGGAGAGTGTGTAGGCGCCGGATGCCGCAGCCATATTGAGCGCGGGTCCCATGCCCTGGCCGATTTCTTTGTACCAGCCGCCGGCAACCACTTTCGGATCGATTCCCGCCGCGGTCCAATATCGCAATTCCGCTTCATTCGTGCCGGACCGGTCGCCACGGGAAATGAAGGGTGCTTGTGCGGCGGCAATCTTCTTCAGGGCTTGAAGGACATCCTGGCCGCCGGCAACGCCCGCCGGATCGGACTTGGGACCGACCACGATGAAATCGTTGTACATCACGTCATATCGCTTGGTGCTCCAGCCTTCGGCCAGAAACTTTTCCTCTGCCGCACGGTCGTGCACGAATTCGACATCGGCATCGCCGCGCCGCCCGACATCGAGGGCTTGACCGGTACCGAGGGCCACGACATGGACCTTGATCCCGGATTTTTCGGTGAAACGCGGCAGCAGATATTCGAACAGGCCGGATTGCTCGGTCGACGTTGTCGAAGCCACGGTAATGAAACGCTCCTGCGCCGCAGCCCCGCTCAAAATGCCGCCGGCGCACAAGCCGATAAGTCCGAGAGCAAAATGGCGCACGAGACCTCCATTACGGCAGGCTGCTTTAGCCGATTGCTGCGCTATCGGCAAAGTGGCAAAACCCCTTGCGAGGGATCGATGACAGACCAAGCCGCTTCCATTGGCGAATTCGACTACATCATCGTCGGCGCCGGCTCGGCCGGCTGCTTGCTCGCCAATAGGCTTTCCGCCGACCCCGACAAGCGCGTGCTTATTCTCGAAGCCGGCGGCCGCGACAATTGGATCTGGTTTCACATTCCGGTCGGCTACCTGTTCGCGATCGGCAATCCGCGCTCGGACTGGATGTTCAAGACCGAGCCGGAACCGGGGCTGAACGGGCGGCGCCTCAATTATCCGCGCGGCAAGGTGATCGGCGGCTCGTCGGCGATCAATGCCATGGTCTATATGCGCGGCCAGGCCGCCGATTACGATCATTGGCGTCAGCTCGGGCTCGCCGGCTGGGGCTGGGACGATGTGCTGCCGTTTTTCCGGCGGCACGAAAATCATTTCATGGGCGAAAGCGCAACCCATGCCGTCGGCGGCGAATGGCCGATATCGGCGCCGCGCGTGCGCTGGGATTTGCTCGACGCTTTCCGCGCCGCCGCCGAACAAGCCGGCATCAAATCGATTGCCGATTTCAATTCCGGCGACAACGAAGGCATTTGCGCCTTCCACGTCAATCAGACGCGCGGCCGGCGGGTATCGGCGGCGCGCGCTTTCCTCAAGCCGGTGCTCAAGCGCGGCAATCTGCGGCTCGAAACCGGCTGTCTGGCGGAAGGCCTGGTGTTCGACGGCAAGCGCGCCGCCGGCGTGCGCTGGCGGCAAGACGGTGCGGCGCGCAGCGCGCGCTGCCGCGGCGAAGTCATTCTCGCCGCAGGCTCGCTCGGCTCGACGCAAATTCTGCTGCTGTCCGGCGTCGGTCCGGCCGACCAGTTGCGGCAGCACGGCATTCCGATCGTGCTCGACCGGCCGGGCGTCGGCGCCAACCTGCAAGATCATCTGCAGTTGCGGATGATCTTTAAGGTCGACGGCACCACCACGCTCAACGAGCGCTATCATTCGCGTTTCGGCTTTGCCCGCATGCTCGCCGAATATGCGCTGCTGCGGCGCGGGCCTTTGACCATGGCGCCGTCGCAGCTCGGCCTGTTCACGCGTTCCGATGCCGACCAGGCGCGCGCTAATCTGCAATATCACGTCCAGCCTTTGTCGCTCGATCGGTTCGGCGAGCCGCTGCACACATTCCCGGCGTTTACCGCGAGCGTATGCAATCTGCAGCCGGAGAGCCGCGGTTTTGTCCGGCTGCGCTCGCGCGATCCGGCCGACGCGCCGATGATCCAGCCGAATTATCTCTCGACCGATGCCGACCGCCGCGTCGCGGTCAGCTCGATCCGCCTGACGCGGCGCATCGCGGCGCAGCCGGCGCTGGCGCCGTTCCATCCGGACGAGTATTTGCCGGGGCCTGCGGTGCGCGACGACGACGACCAGGCTTTGCTCAAGGCGGCGGGCGACATCGGCACCACCATCTTTCATCCGGTCGGCACCGCGAAAATGGGGCTTGCCAGCGATCCGATGCGGGTGGTCGACGACCGGTTGCGCGTCGCCGGATTGGAGCGGCTGCGCGTCATCGATGCCTCGGTCATGCCGACGATCACGTCCGGCAACACCAACGCGCCGACTATGATGATCGCGGAAAAGGGCGCCGCGATGCTGCGGGAAGATGCCAAAGGTTCGGTGAAAGGACGCGCTGCATGAGGAGACTTGCGGCATGAACGTGGCGTGGCGCGCCAAAGCGATGCTGCTCGATCCGCTCGCCGAATGGGCGCGCATCGAACAGGAAGCCGGCGATCCGGCTTACGTCTTGAGCCGTTATGTTGCCGTTCTGGCGCTGGTGCCGGCGGTCTTCGGCTTTATCGGTGCAAGCCTCATCGGCGTGATCGTGCCAGGCGCGGGCGTGGTACGGGCGCCGATTTTCGGCGGCCTATTCGGGGCGATTTTCGGCTACGCGATGGCTTGCGTCACGGTGCTTTTGCTCGGACTCATGATCGATTTGGCGGCGCCATCGTTCGGCGGCCGCCGCGATTTCGACAGCGCGTTCAAGCTTGCGGTCTATTCGTTCACGCCGGTCTGGCTCGCCGGGATTTTTTTGGTATTGCCGGGATTGCGCTTTCTGGTGCTCACCGGATGCTACGGCGCCTATCTTGTCTGGCTCGGCCTGCCGCGGCTGATCAAGACGCCGGAAGAGAAGTCGCGCAGCTTCGCCGTGTTGATCGTCATGACCGCATGGCTGCTCATTTACATCGCCGCCACGGCGCAGCGCGCGGCGTTCGGCACGCCGGGTCTGTAACCGTCATCCGTCATCCTGAGGTGCGAGCAAAGCGAGCCTCGAAGGATGAACGGCCGAGGCGTTGAGGCCGTCGCCCTTCGAGGCTCGGCGCGTTGCGCCGAGCACCTCAGGGTGACGGAAGATTTAAGGCGCCGTCACGATCTGTTTGCACGCGGCCGGCAGGCCGGCCAGCGTCAGCGGCGGTTTCGGCTGCGCCGGGAACAGCGGCGGCGTCGGATGCAGCGTCGAGTCCTTGAACCAGAAATCGAGCTCATGGCCGCAGCCGTCGCCGGGGTCCGGCGGCGGTTGCGGCTTGCATTCGGGACTATCGGCCGGACAACCGATGCGGATGTGAAAGTGTTCGGCGTGGCCCCACCACGGCCGCACTTTCGACAGCCACGCGCGATCCGACCCAGCCTCGCGGCACATCGCTTTCTTAATCGCGGCATTGACGAAGATGCGCGCGATCGCGGGATCCTCCGCCGCGGTGCGGATGAGCTCGGTGCGCTCATGCGTCCACAGTTTCGGATCGACGTCGAGCCGATCCGGCGCGACCATGTCGGCCGCGCCATTGAACTCGCGCTCCTCGCGGGTTTGCACGTGATCGGGCATCGGCGTGAACCAGATATCGGCATCGAGGCCGACCTGGTGGCTGGAATGGCCGCTGATCATGGGGCCGCCGCGCGGCTGCGACATGTCGCCGATGAGGAGCCCGTTCCAGCCGACCTTTTGGGCGTTTTTAGCGAAGCGTTCCAGGAACGCGATCAGGTTGGGATGGCCCCAATTGCGGTTGCGCGACAGCCTCATCACTTGCCAGGCCGGCCCGGTGATCGGCAGCGGCGCGGCGCCGGCAAGGCAGCCATCGGCATAGGCGCCGATCGCATGCGGCGGACCGGGAAACGGCGTCGGCTTGCGCGCGAACAATTCCTTGGCCGGCGTCGAGGGTGAATTCGGATTTTCGAGCGGCGACAGCGGCACTGCATTGAGCGTGCCGGGCGGCGTCGGATCGAGCGTGTCGGTATCCGGTACCGGCACGAGTGCTGGCGCCGGCGCGGGCGCGGCGGCATCCTGCGCCAGCGCCGGGCCAATAATGGCGGCCAGCAGCAAACACAGCAAACGCAGCGAAGCGAGCATCGTCAACTTTCCGCTTTGGCGCTCGCCGCCGAGCGATCCGCCAGCTTTTTGTTTGCGCTGGCCCGATACGCGACGGCGCGGGCGCGGCGGCGATACGCTGCCGTGAGTCGCTCGCCAAGTCCAGGTGCGAAGAGATCGCCGCCGCCGCCACCGTCGTCGTCGAGCGCCAAAAGCCGCCGTTCGGTCGCCGTGTGCGGCTCGATGGTGCCGTCGAACAGAATATGACCGATGGTCAAGTTTGCGTTCCGCCAGCGCCCGCGCCACCAACAGGCAGCGGTGGCATTCGAGCGGCTCGCGCTCCGCGCACATCAGGCAGATGGCGCCCTTGGCGCGACACCGCGCCGCCTCGGCCGTGAGGCGCGCCAAACCGGCGTCGAACGCCGGCTGCCGCGCCATCGCTTCGTAATCGGCAACGCCATCGCGATAAAGCTTTGCATCGCGCGGCCGGCCGCCGAGCGCGTCGCCGTAAGCCAGGTAGCTCATGCCCCCGGCCGCCAACAGCGGCGCGAGGTTCTTGGCGGAGAACCAAGGGCAGAAGCGCGAAACCGGCGCCGAGCGCACGTCGGCGATGGCGTGCACGCCGGCGCCGCGCAGCATTGCCATGAAACGCTCGGCCGGAATGTTGGAATGGCCGATACTGAGGAGATCGAAGTTAACCATCGGTCAAGCGTAAACCGGATCGTTGGTGGCGGCGCCTGCGAGACAATGTAATAATCGGCGGCAGGCTTGGGGGATTATTATGTATCGCGTGTTGTGCCTATTGGCTGCGCTCGGCTTCATCGCGCTGTTTGCCGGCGATCGCGCCGAGGCGTCTATTATCGTGCATGTCGACCGTTCGCAGCAGCAAATGGAAGTCGTGGTCGACGGCGAACAGCGTTACCTGTGGCGCGTCTCGACCGCCCGGCGCGGCTACATAACGCCGCCCGGCACCTATCACCCGCAAATGCTGGCGCGGCGCTGGTTCTCGCGCAAATATTACAATTCGCCGATGCCGCATGCGATCTTCTTCGACGGCGGCTACGCCATTCACGGCACCTACGAGATTGCCCAGCTCGGCGGACCGGCCTCGCACGGCTGCGTGCGGCTCGATCCGCGCAATGCCGCGACCTTGTTCGACCTGGTCGAACGCCAAGGCATGGGCAACACCACCATCGTGGTGTATTAATTCTGCCGTGCTCCACTTTACGGAGCCGGATAGCTGAGCCAAACCGAATAGCGACACCGCTTTCTGTTCGTCATTGCCGGACTTGATCCGGCAATCCATGCGGCCCGCGGGTCAGCATGGACCACCGGGTCAAGCCCGGTGGCGACCGGAGTCACACATCCACCTTCAGCGCCGCGATAAACGCCTCCTGCGGGATGTCGACCTTGCCGAACTGGCGCATGCGCTTCTTGCCTTCTTTCTGCTTGTCGAGAAGCTTGCGCTTGCGCGAGACGTCGCCGCCGTAGCATTTCGCGGTCACGTCCTTGCGGAACGCGCGCACGGTTTCGCGCGCGATGATCTTGCCGCCGATCGCGGCCTGGATCGGCACCTGGAACATGTGCGGCGGGATCAGCTCTTTGAGTTTCTCCGCCATGGCGCGGCCGCGGCTTTCGGCGCGGGTGCGATGCACCAGCATGGCGAGCGCATCGACCGGCTCGGCATTGACCAGCATCTGCAGCTTGACCAGGTCGGCCGGCTTGTAATCGGTGAGGTGATAATCGAACGAGGCGTAGCCGCGCGACACCGATTTGAGCCGGTCGTAGAAATCGAACACCACTTCGTTGAGCGGCAGGTCGTATTTCACCAGCGCGCGGTTGCCGACATAAGTGAGCTCTTTCTGCTCGCCGCGGCGGTCCTGGCACAGTTTGAGCACCGAGCCGAGATATTCATCGGGCGTCAGGATGGTCGCCTCGATCCACGGCTCCTGCATTTCCTCGATGTGGTTCGGGTCCGGCATATCGACCGGATTGTGGATTTCCAATTGCTGGCCGTTGCGCAGCTTGATCTTGTAGATCACCGACGGCGCGGTCGCGATCAGGTTGAGATTGAATTCGCGCTCGAGCCGCTCCTGGATGATTTCGAGATGCAGCAGCCCGAGAAAGCCGCAGCGGAAGCCGAAGCCGAGCGCGGCGGAGGTTTCCATCTCGTAGGAAAAGCTCGCGTCGTTGAGGCGGAGCCTGCCCATGGCGGCGCGCAGATTTTCGAAATCCGCGGCGTCGACCGGAAACAGGCCGCAGAACACCACCGGGAATGGCGGCACGGAAGCCGGGCAGCGGCGCGGCGACCGGCTTTCTTTCGTCGGTGATGGTGTCGCCGACCCGGGTGTCGGCGACTTCCTTGATCGAGGCGGTGAGAAAGCCGATCTCGCCCGGCCCGAGCTCGTCGAGCTCGACGCGCTTGGGCGTGAACACGCCGACGCGATCCACTTCATAGGCCGCGTTGGTGCCCATCATGCAGGATGCGCTGGCCCTTTTTCATCATGCCGTCGACGACGCGGAACAGCACGACGACGCCGAGATAGGCGTCGTACCAGCGAGTCGACCAAGAGCGCCTTGAGCGGCGCCGTGGCATCGCCCTTGGGCGGCGGCAGGCGCGTCACGATGGCTTCCAGCACTTCCGGCACGTTCTCGCCGGTCTTGGCGGAAATCAGGATCGCGTTCGCAGGCGTCGAGCCCGATCACGTCCTCGATCTGCTGCTTGACCTTGTCGGGCTCGGCCGCCGGCAGATCGACCTTGTTGAGCACCGGCACGATCTCATGATTGTTGTCGAGCGCCTGATAGACATTGGCGAGCGTCTGCGCCTCGACGCCCTGGCTGGCGTCGACCACCAGCAGCGAGCCCTCGCAGGCGGCGAGGCTGCGGTTGACCTCGTAGGCGAAATCGACGTGGCCGGGCGTGTCGATGAGGTTGAGCACGTAATCCTTGCCGTCGCGGGCGCGGTATTTCAGCCGCACCGTCTGCGCCTTGATGGTGATGCCGCGCTCGCGCTCGATATCCATGGAATCGAGCACCTGCTCGACCATTTCGCGCGCTTCGAGCCCGCCGGTGAGCTGGATCAGCCGGTCGGCCAGCGTCGATTTGCCGTGGTCGATATGGGCGATGATCGCGAAATTGCGGATATTGGCGATGGGAGTCGCGGGCATGGCGGCGCAGATAACACCGGCATGCCGGAGCGGCAAGGATATAGCCCTCTCCCGTTCCGGGAGAGGGCGGCAAGCCGGTCGCAGCGAAGCGAAGACGGCTTTGCCGGGTGAGGGCCGCGTTCGGCGACGCACCGGTGTAGGCCCTCACCCGCCTCGCTCCGCGCGGCACCCTCTCCCGGAACGGGAGAGGGTAATCACCTTTGCCGCCACACGAACGCGGCGCTGACCACGAAATTCCACACCGTGCCGATCAGCGCGCCGGCGAGGCCGGCGATCCACCAGCGGCTGTCGTAATCGTAGATCCAGGTGGCGATGCCGACATTGGAAATCGCGCCGATGGCGCAGATCACTTGGAAGCGAATGAGCCCGGTCACGAAACGCCAGCCGCTCAAGCGCTGATCCTGATAGGTGAAAATATTGTTGAGCACGAAATTCCAGGCGATGGCGCAGACCGTCGCGACGGCCTGCGCCGTGCCGAACCGCAGATCGGTCGCCATGAACACGACACGCAACACGCTCATGTGGATGGCAACGCCGGTCAGCCCGACCAGGCAGAACAACAGGAAGCGGGCGGAGACGGCGCTCATTGGTGAGCTTGGCCGTCAGCAGCGCGGCAAAATCGAGCGCCACCTTGCTGTCGAGCTTGCTCGTGCCGTGGCGGCGCTCGTGAAAACTGGACGGCAGCTCGACAACGCGCAGGCGGCCGGGTGCGGTCGCCAGAATGTCGAGCAAAATCTTGAAACCTTGCGAGGAAATCTCAGGCGCCAGCGGCTCGAAGGCGTCGCGCCGGATCATGAAATGACCACTCATCGGATCGGTGAGATCGATGCCGAGCAAACGCCGCACCAGCATGTTGGCGAAATGACTGGCGCGGGCGCGCTGTTTGGAAAGTCCGGCGGCGGAGCCGCCGCCGAGATAGCGGCTCGCCACGACGAGGTCGCAAGCGCCGCTACGCAACCGATCGCGCATGGCGGCAAGCAATTCCTCGTCGTGCTGCAAGTCGGCATCCATGACCGCGACATAGCGCGCCTGGCTCGCCAGCATGCCTTCGAGACAGGCGCCGGCGAGGCCGCGCCGGCCGATCCGGCGGATGCAGCGGACCCGGCCGTCGGTTTCGCCGATGGCGCACGCCGCCGCCGCCGTGCCGTCGGGCGAATTGTCGTCGACGAACAGCACTTCCCATTCGCAATCGGCGAGCACGCGCTTAAGCCGCTCGACCAGGATCGGAACATTGGCGCGCTCATTGAACGTCGGCACGACGACGCTGAGCTCCGGCGCCCGCATGCAGTCCCGGAAGCGGCCGGGCGCGGCGGCGCAATCGTTGGCATGACGCTGTCCATGGCGGGAACCAGATAACGCGGACACAACTGCAAAAGCAACGCGGCGCGGCCAAGTTTCCGCCGCTGTTGCTGCGCGCTTGCGGCAATTGCGAATTGCCGCCACCATGCGCGCTTCACATTCCGAAAGCGCGTCGAAAAAGCGATCCTGCAATGTCCGTGACCAATCCCGGCCAGGGCAAAAGCTCCGGCTCTCAGATCGTCGGATATGGCGACGGCTTGCCGGTCGCCATGGCGCTGTTCGGCTTCCTCGCGCTGTGGCTCGCATTCCATACCGTGGCGCTGGCGCCGGTCGATCTGCGCGACGATGCCAGCGAAGCGGCGTTGTGGGCGCAGCATTTCGCGTTCGGCTACAAACACCCGCCGATGACGGCATGGCTGTTTATGGCGTGGTTCGCCGTGTTGCCGCGCACCGATTGGGCAATGCACCTTCTGGCGGGCACGATCGTCACGGTCACGCTGGCGATAAGCTGGCCGCTGTTACGCGACTATCTCGACCGCAACCGGGCCTGGCTCGGTCTTGCCGCGCTGATGCTCATTCCGCTCTACACCGTGAAGGCGGAGGAATTGAACGCCAATACGGTGATGATGCCGTTCTGGGCGGCGGCTTTATTGTTTTATCTCCGCGCGCGGCGCGGTTTGGGTCTATTGGATTCGGTGCTGGCCGGGGCATTCGCGAGCGCAGCCTTCCTCGGCAAATATTGGGCGATTTATCTGCTCGCCGGCATGGCGAGCGCTGCGGTTTGCGGCACCGGCACCCGGCGATTCTGGCGGTCGCCGGCGCCGTATCTGATGGCGCTGAGCGCCGTGATCGTGGTCGCGCCGCATGTGTATTGGTACGTGTCGCAGATCGGCGGCACCAATTATGCGTTCATGCGCGACAGCGTCATGACCGCCGATCCGTTCGGCACGGTCGCTGGCCAAGTCGGCGTATTACCTTCTCGGCGTCACCGCCTATGCGGCGGGGCCGCTTATCCTGCTGGCGCTGCTGCGGCCGAGCCGCGGCGCACTCGCCGATATCGTTTGGCCCGCGGACGATGACCGCCGCCAGGTGCTGATCTTGTTTGTGCTGCCGATGGTGCTGCCGGCTTTGGTCAACCTGGTCGCGCCGTACCGGCTGACGCCGGATTGGACGTTTCCGAATTGGACGCTGCTGCCGGTGGTGCTGTTTGGCTTCGCGGTCTATCGCCGTCGATGCCGTCGCGGCGAAAGTGGCGGGATTGATAACGGTGGCCGCGAGCCTCGCTTGCCTCTTCGCCGCGCCGTTTATCGCCTATGAGCGGTTGGGATCCGGCCTCGATCAGAACCGGCCGCGTTCGAGCGCGGTCGCCGCGACCGCGCAACGGCTGGCGCATCCAGCCGCCGCTTTTGTACTGGGGCTCGCCGGCGATCACCGGCAATTTGCCGTTTTATCGCCCCGGCGCCCATCCGCTCCACGGCGATCCGGGCGCGCCGGCGAGCAGCGCCGCGATTGCCGCGCAACGGACTGCTGATCGTTTGTCTCGACACCGACGCGCCGTGCCGCGCGACCGAGGCGGCATTCGCAAGCGGCGAAAGCGGCGCCACCGATGGCGCAATCATCCCACGCTTCTCGGCTTCGCCGGACCGCCGATCGGCTTTCACCTCGCCGTCGCGCCGGCGCGCAATTAAGTGAGCCGGGAGCGGCAAGCGAGGATTACAAAATCACCATCATTCCGGGACGCGCCGAAGGCGCGGGCCGGAATCCATATTCACAGACCGGGGTTATGGATTCCGGGCTCGCCGCCATTGGCGGCGCGCCGGAATGACGATCGCTCAATACCGATACTGATCCGTCTTGTACGGCCCGCTCACCGGAATGCCGATATAGCTCGACTGCTTGTCGGACAGCTTGGTCAGCTTGACGCCGATCTTGTCGAGATGCAGCCGCGCCACTTTCTCGTCGAGCGCCTTCGGCAGCACATAGACTTTCTTCTGGTACTTGCCCTGATTGGTCCACAGCTCGATCTGCGCCAGCGTCTGGTTGGTGAACGACGACGACATGACGAAGCTCGGATGGCCCATGGCGTTGCCGAGATTGACCAGCCGGCCTTCGGACAGCAGGATGATGCGGTGGCGGTCGGGGAATTCGATCTCGTCGACCTGCGGCTTGATGTTGTTCCATTTCAGGTTCTTCAGGGCGTGAACCTGAATCTCGCTGTCGAAGTGGCCGATATTGCAGACCACGGCGCGGTCTTTCATCTTGCGCATGTGCTCGATGGTGATGACGTCGACATTGCCGGTCGCGGTGACGAAAATATCGGCGCGCGGCGCCGCGTCTTCCATGGTGACGACTTCGTAGCCTTCCATCGCCGCCTGCAGCGCGCAGATCGGATCGATCTCGGAGACCATGACGCGGCAGCCGGCCTGGCGCAGCGAGGCGGCCGAGCCTTTGCCGACGTCGCCGAAGCCCGCGACCATCGCCACCTTGCCGGCCATCATCACGTCGGTGCCGCGGCGGATGCCGTCGACCAGCAATTCGCGGCAGCCATAGAGATTGTCGAACTTCGATTTGGTGACGCTGTCGTTGACGTTGATGGCGGGGAACAACAGGCGGCCTTCCTTCTCCATCTGGTAGAGCCGGTGCACGCCGGTCGTGGTTTCCTCCGACACGCCCTTGATGGCTTTGGCGATCTGGGTGAACCAGCCCTTCGGCTTCTCCTTGAGCATCCGCTTGATGAGCGCGAAGAAGACTTCTTCCTCCTCGTTATTGTGCTGATCGAGGAAGACGACATCGCCGTGCTCGGCCCGCACGCCCTGATGCACGAACATGGTGGCGTCGCCGCCGTCGTCGAGGATCATGTTGGGCAGGCCGCCGCCGTGCCAATCGAACAGCCGAGCGGTGTAGTCCCAATAATCCTTCAGGCTCTCGCCCTTGACCGCGAATACCGGCGTGCCGGCGGCCGCGACCGCAGCGGCGGCGTGATCTTGCGTCGAATAGATGTTGCACGACACCCAGCGCACGTCGGCGCCGAGCGCCGTGAGCGTCTCGATCAGCACCGCGGTCTGGATCGTCATGTGCAGCGAGCCGGCGATGCGTGCGCCCTTGAGCACTTGGCGCGGCCCATATTCTTCGCGCGTCGCCATCAGGCCGGGCATTTCGGTCTCGGCCATGGAGATTTCCTTGCGTCCCCACTCGGCGAGGCCGATGTCCTTGACGACATAATCGATGGGCGACGCATGGGTTTTCGGCTTGGTCGACGTGCTCATGACGATCCTTTGGCGGGCCTGCGGCAGGCGGGGTTTGCGGAGTCTGGCCATGCCTATAGCAGGGCGCTCGGCAAGGCGGCAATAAACACATAAAGATACCTTTATGTCCGCGCCTGGCAGAACAGGGAAGGAAGCCATGAACCATTTGGCGCCGTGGTGAATTGCGTCAATATGGATCAAGCCGCCGAAAAGCCGATCAAGTCGCTGCGCCAACTTGCCGAAGCGGAAGGCGACTGCAGGCGCTGCCCGCTCTACAAGCGAGGCGACGCAGGCGGTCCCCGGCGAAGGTCCGAACCGCGCCGCATTCATGCTGGTCGGCGAACAGCCGGGCGACAAGGAAGACTCGCCGGCAAACCGTATGCAGCCGGCTGGCCGAGCCGCCGGCATCGACGCCGGCAGCGCGGAGAGCATTCGTCACCAACGCGGTCAAGCATTTCAAGCACGAAATGCGCGGCAAGCGGCGGCTGCATAAACGGCCGAACAATTACGAGATCGAGCGCTGCAAGATCTGGCTCGACGACGAACGCGATCTGGTGAAGCCTTCGACCATCATCGCGCTCGGCGTCACCGCGGCGCGCAGCCTGACCGGCAAGACGGTGACGATCGCCAAAATGCGCACAACGCCGATCGCCTTGGCGGACGGCACGACACTGGTCGTCACCGTCCATCCCGTCCGCGCTATTGCGCATCGAGGACGAAGCCGACAAGCGCGCGGCCTATAAGGAATTCGTCGCCGATCTGAAAGCCGCGGCGTCATTGCGAGCGAAGCGAAGCAATCCAGATTGAGCCATGAGCTGGATTACTTCGCTTCGCTTGCAATGACAGTAAAGATTCAGTCCGCTTTCGCCGGCGCGGCGCGGGGCGCGGCGCGGCTTTCACCACGCCGGCTTGCGTCAGCGCGGTGGCGATCTGCTGCATGCGATTGATGAGATCGACCGCCGCCGCCGGCGGCAGCACCAGCCGGCAGGCCGGATAGCGCCGGCCGGTGATCGGCGTATTGGGCTTGACGTCGTCGAAGCGGGTGACGCCGAACTCGATGCGCAACGTCTGGCCGTCGAAGATCAGGCCGGTGATCGAATCGGCGAAGGTCTCGTCCATGTCGGCGCGATCGAGATAGCGGATCGTCGCGGCTGGCTGGACGGCTCGCGGCTGGCTGCGGCGCCGCGGCGGCTCGCGGCACTGCCTTTCGATGCTGTCGGTTCGGGACTCATCTGCTCTGTCTCCTTCGGCGCGGTTTGTCGGCGGCGGTGCCTACCGGGTTTGGGCTTGACGCATTGGCCTGTTTCATCAGCCAATCCTAAATCGGCAAACGGATCAATCGGCTTCGCCGAAACGCGAATTGATCAGCGCCGCCAAAGCCTCGATGACTTCGGCGGCCTCCGGGCCGGTCGCCTCGACGGTGATCGACGGTGCCGGGCGCCGCCGCGAGCATCATCAGGCCCATGATCGAGGTGCCGCCGACGGTCTCGCCGCAGCGCATGACGCGCACCTCGGCGTCGAATTTCTCGACCGTCTGCACGAATTTGGCCGAGGCGCGCGCGTGCAGGCCCTTTTTGTTGCAGATGACGAGAGTCCGGACGACGGCGCCTTCGGGCGCCGGCGGCTGCGTCGGGCTGATGCTCGGCGCCATGGGCCGCATCGTTCATTTGCCGGTGAGCACCCGGCTGGCGATGGTGACGTATTTGCGCCCGGCCTCCTGCGCGGCGGCGACGGCTTCGGCCAGCGGACACTCGTCGCGCACCTTGGCGAGCTTGACCAGCATCGGCAGATTGATGCCGGCGAGCACTTCGACCTTGGGCCGGCTCATGACCGAGATGGCGAGATTGGACGGCGTGCCGCCGAACATGTCGGTCAGGATGGCGACGCCGTCGCCGGTATCGACGCGCCTCACCGCTTCGATGATGTCCTTGCGGCGCTCCTCGACGTCGTCGTCGGGGCCGATGGTGACCGCCTCGATCTGGCCTTGCGGCCCGACCACGTGCTCCAACGCCGCGCGGAACTCGACAGCCAGCCGCCCGTGGGTCACAAGCACAAGACCGATCATGGAACTCCCCGCGGGCGCGTCCCGGGTGCACCGCACGAAAGGGTGCTCATCATGACCATCCGAAGCCCCGGCGCAAGGGGCATTCTTGAGCAATTTCCGAGGGTTGTTGCATTGCGGTAGACAGCGGCCGTCATTGCAGATGCAGCGGCCCGACCGTGGCCGGCGATCGGGCGGCCGACGATAAGGCCGATAGCCAACTCTTGGACCATTATCGGTTAATCAATCGCCAATCAGCGCCACGGCGGCGCCGATCAAACGTCGGTCAGCCGCAGCCGTGCGTGACGTGAGCAGCGCCAAGACCGCCGGCAAGGCCGCAGCGCCCGGTGCGACGGCGAGTCGCGGTAGCTCTATACCCGCGATTTCGGCGCCGCGTTTCGCTCCGGCAGCCGCTCGGCATCCGCGGCAGCGAGATCGACCACAAGGCCGACCACGGCGCAGGGTTCATAGTCGAGCCGCGCGAATGCCGGCGCCGCGGACTTCGATGAGCCCGGCCAAGCGTGTCGGCCGGGCGCACCAGAAGCCGGCCGGCCAGGCTTCCAGATGCACGCGATCGTCGCCGACCAGCCGCGCGAAGCGCACGCGGCCGCGCGCGGCCGCCTCGATCAGGTCGAGCGCCAGTCGCGATTTGCCGGCGCCCGACGGTCCGCGGATCAACACCGCGCGCGCGCCGACCAGCACCGCGGAAGCGTGGACCGTCGCCGGCGTCATCCGATCAGAACAAGTTTCGCATCACATCGCCGGCAAGCGCACGATGAAGCGCGCGCCGAGCACCGTCGGCGCGCCGTCGGCCCCGGCGCGCCGGTGCGGTTCTCCACCCAGATGGCGCCGCCATGGGCATCGACGATCTGCTTGGAGATGGAAAGGCCGAGGCCGGAATTCTGGCCGAAACCCTGGTGCGGGCGGTCGGTGTAGAAACGCTCGAAGATTTTTTCCAGCGCATCGGGCCGCACGCCGGGCCCGTCGTCGTCGACGAAAATCTCGATCTGATTGCGCAAGCGCCGGCAGGTGACGCGCACGGTACCGCCCGGCGGCGAGAACGAACGCGCATTCTCGATCAGATTGTCGACGATCTGGCCGAGCCGCGAATCGTGACCCGGCACCTTGAAGGCGCGCGTGCCGCCGCCTTCGAAGCGCAGCGTGACCTTGACGCCGTCGTCGCGCTTGACCTCGTTGGCGACCGCCGACCAGCGTGTCGAGAAGCTTGGCGAAATCGACCGGCGCGGCTTCCTGGCGCTGCAATTCGGCGTCGAGGCGGCTGGCGTCGGAAATATCGGAGATCAGCCGGTCGAGCCGCTTGACGTCGTGCTGGATGATCGTCGAGCAGCCGGCCGCGGCTCTCGTCGGTCTTGGCGACCGGCAGCGTCTCCACCGCCGAGCGCAGCGAGGTGAGCGGATTTTTCAGTTCGTGCGCGACGTCGGCGGCAAAGCTTTCGATCGCCCTCGATGCGGCTATAGAGCGCATTGGTCATGTCGCGCAGCGTGCCGGAGAGATGGCCGATCTCGTCGCGGCGGCGGGTGAAATCGGGAATCTCGACGCGCGAACGGATGCGCCGGCGCACGCTTTCGGCCGCGTCGGCGAGCCGCCGCACCGGCTCCGCGATCGTGCCGGCCAGCAGGATCGACAGCACGACCATCACGCCGGCGGCGACCAGAAAGACCTTGAGGATGGCGAGCCGCTCGGCCTCCACCATGTCGTCGATGTCGGCGCCTTGGGTCGACAGCATCAGCGCGCCGCGCACGGCGCGGAAGCGCTGCACCGGCACCGCGACCGAGACGATGACGTCGCCGCGGTCGTTGATGCGCACCATGCTGGCGTCCTGGCCGTTCAAGGCCTGCGCCACTTCGGGATAGCCCTTGCCGTCGTCGGCGCCGAGTTCGTGGTAAAGCGGCAGGTCGCCGCGGCCGAGCCACAGGCGCACCGCAATGAAGGCGCGCTCGAAAAAGCCCGGGCTTTTCCGCGGTCGGCGGCGGCAGATCGAAACGCAGCACGTCGCCGCGGCCGAACAGGTTGCGGCTGTCGACCAACAGCACGCCGTCGCGGTCGTAAATCCGCGCGCGCGTCTTGGTCGGCGAAACCAGCCGCCGCAAGATCGGCGCCACCCGCTCGGGATTGATCGGAAAATCGATGCCGTAGAGCGCGTCCTCGGACGGGCCGTAGCTTTCGCCCGGATGCAGGTTGAGCAGCTTGTCCGGATCGAGCGTGATCGAGGAATCGGTTTCGACCGTCGCCGACGGCGGCAATGGCGCCGGCGATGATCTCGCCCTGCACCAGCAGGCTCTGGATGCGCGCGTCGATCAGGCCGGCGCGGAACTGCGACAGAAAGATGATGCCGATGGAGAGCGCGACGAGGCCGGTGACGTTGAGAACGACGATGCGGCGGGTGAGGCTCGACGAGCTCTGGGTGACGAAGAACTGCCAGCCTGCTGCGCCCAGCAGCCGAGCCGGGCAAGGCCGCGCTGCGCGACGCGGCTGCGCTTCGTCGAGGCTGTCCGTCTCGACTGTGGTTCTCGGCATGAGGCTTCGGCGTGCGCCTCTTTTGAGGCGCGCGGCTTCGGCCTCTGTCGGCGATTCTGCGGTTCGATCGAGCACGTCGTCTGCCGGGGTTTCGATCAGCTGCCGCCTTCCCCTTCGCGCGAGATCGAGGCGTGGTGGAGCCGAACGCCATTACTACCGCACGTCAGCCGCCCAGTCAGGGGCCATGGTCATCGGTCTAAGGCCAACAGTCCATGGTTATTGCGCATAACGCAGCGCCTTATTCCTTGAAACGATAGCCGACGCCGTACAGCGTCTCGATCATATCGAATTCGTCGTCGCTCGCCTTGAATTTCTTGCGCAGCCGCTTGATGTGGCTGTCGATGGTGCGGTCGTCGACATAGACCTGGTCGTCATAGGCCGCATCCATCAAGGCGTTGCGGCTTTTCACCACGCCGGGCCGGCTGGCCAGCGCCTGCAGGATGAGAAACTCGGTGACGGTGAGCGTCACCGCCTCGTTCTTCCAGGTGCAGGTGTGGCGCTCCGGATCCATGCGCAGCAGCCCGCGCTCCAGAACCTTGCTGTCGGCTTCCTTCGGCGCGACGCCGTCCTTCGGCGAAGCGCGGCGCAGCACGGCCTTGACCCGCTCGACCAGAAGGCGCTGCGAAAACGGTTTGCGGATGAAGTCGTCGGCGCCCATTTTCAGGCCGAACAATTCGTCGATCTCCTCGTCCTTCGAGGTGAGGAAGATCACCGGCAGATCGGACTTTTGCCGCAGCCGCCGCAACGTCTCCATGCCGTCCATGCGCGGCATCTTGATATCGAGGATGGCGAGATCGGGCGGCGCGGTCTTGAAACCGTCGAGCGCCGAGGCGCCGTCGGTGTAGGTCGTGATGCGATAGCCTTCGGCTTCGAGCGCGATCGACACCGAGGTGAGGATATTGCGGTCGTCGTCGACGAGAGCGATTGTCGGCATGGCGGCCTTCTAACATGAGTCGGCCGCAGCATCACCAAAGCCCGGCCCCACATGCCTTTCAAGCCTCATGTGGGGGCGGAAGTGTGACAGGACAAGGCAAAATCGGGGCAATTGCCTGAGACTTGCAGTCCAGAGCTATGAGTTCGCCAGCTAATTGGTTAATGACGCGGCAGGCCGAAGCTCATGTCCAAAACCGACACAGAGCGGCCCCGTTGCCGGGCGTGATGCCGAATCGCCTGCCCGAAAACGCCCCGGCGCCGGACTTCGACCCCAAAGCGGTCGCCAAGGGCCTGTTGCGGGCGACGCGGGCGGGCGCGCTTGCGACCATCGACCGCAATACCGGCCATCCGTTCGCATCACTGGTTAACGTCGCGACCGACGTCGACGGCTCGCCGCTGATCCTGGTCTCCCGGCTCTCCACCCACACCGCCAATCTCGAAGCGGACGGCCGCGCCTCGCTGCTGCTGGCATCGGCCGGCAAGGGCGACCCGCTGGCGCATCCGCGCCTGACGCTGCTCGGCAGCTTCGCCCAGATCGCGCGCGACGACCGCAGACGAGCCGCGCCTGCGCCGGCGCTTCCTCGCCCGCCATCCGAAATCGGAGCTTTATGCCGGCTTCGGCGATTTCTCGTTCTGGCGGCTCGACGTCGTCTCCGCCCACCTCAATGGCGGCTTTGCCCGCGCCGCCGATCTGAAAGCCGCCGACGTGCATGACCGATATCGCCGGCGCCGAAAACCTGATCGAAGCCGAAGACAGGCGCCGTCGCGCATATGAATGACAGACCACGCCGAAGCCGTGCGGCTCTACGCGACCAAGCTCCTCGGCGCCGAGGACGGGCCGTGGCGGCTCACCGGCCTCGATCCCGAAGGCCTCGACCTCGCGCGCGGCGACGCGACCTTGCGCCTGCCGTTTCCGCGAGCGCGTCACCACCGCCGCAGCAGTTGCGCAAGGTGGTGGTGGATTTGGCCGCCAAGGCGCGCGCCGGCTAAGCTCCGAGCGCATCAATGTCCGCGCCGAACGCGGCGTTCGCTGCACTGCAACACCGGAACGGCGTGCAGTCATTCCCGGTTAGGCTTGGCGATGGCTGCGGTCTTGGCAGATGCTAAGATGCTCGATATAGGGTCGCACGCTTGCCGCGGGTGACAGCGGCTCTTGAGCTGAGCACGCTGTGCCGGCCAAGGCGGCGCTCGGCTGCGAACGCGGGCCAATAGGCGGAGGCTAGGGTGAAGGAAACGGGTGTGAGGAACGGCGCCTACGGCGCCGACAAATTCGGCTTCAAAGATCTCGCCGGCGTCCACTGGAATCTGCCCGACACCGCTGGTCGAGCATGCCATCGCGCAACGGCGAGGGCGCGCTCGTCGCAAGGCGGCGCGTTCTGCGCCGAGACCGGCGTCCATACCGGCCGCAGCCCAAGGACAAGCACACCGTCGTCGATGCGCTGACCGAGAACACGGTCTGGTGGGACGGCAATCGCAAGCTCAGCCAAGGCCAATTCACAGTCTGCTCCACGATGACTTCATCGCCCATGCCCGCGGCAAGACGCTGTTCGCGCAGGACCTCTACGGCGGCGCCGATCCGCAAATACCGGATCAAAACGCGCGTCTTTACCGAGCTCGCCTGGCATTCGCTGTTCATCCGTCAACTGCTGATCCGTCCCGACGTCTCCGAACTTGCAAGACTTCGTTCCCGAACTCACGATCGTCGACCTGCCGACGTTCAAGGCCGACCCCAAGCGCCACGGCGTGCCGCAGCCGACACCGTCATCGCCATCGACTTCACCAACAAGATCATCCTGATCGGCGGCTCGTCCTATGCCGGCGAGATGAAGAAGTCGGTGTTCACGACGCTGAATTTCTATCTGCCGGCGCAAGGCGTGATGCCGATGCATTGCTCGGCCAATGTCGGCAAGGACGGCGACGTCGCGCTGTTCTTCGGCCTGTCCGGCACCGGCAAGACCACGCTGTCGGCCGATCCGAACCGCACGCTGATCGGCGACGACGAGCACGGCTGGAGCGAGAACGGCGTCTTCAATTTCGAAGGCGGCTGCTACGCCAAGACCATCAAGCTGTCGGAGGAAGCCGAGCCGGAGATCTACGCGGCGACCAACCGCTTCGGCGCCGTGCTGGAAAACGTCGTGTTCGATCCGGAAACCCGCATCTGCGATTTCGACAGCGACAAGCGCACCGAAAATACCCGCTCCGCCTATCCGGTCGAATTCATGCCGCTGGCCTCGCGCACCGGCCGCGCCGGCCAGCCGAAGAACATCGTCTTTCTGACCGCCGACGCCTTCGGCGTGATGCCGCCGATCGCCAAGCTGACGCCGGCGCAGGCGATGTATCACTTCCTGTCCGGCTACACCGCCAAGGTCGCCGGCACCGAGAAGGGCCTGGTCGGCGTCGAGCCGGAATTCTCCACCTGCTTCGCCGCGCCGTTCTTGCCGCGGCCGCCGGCGGAATACGGCAATCTGCTGCGCGACCTCATCAAGAAGCACAATGTCGATTGCTGGCTGGTCAATTCCGGCTGGACCGGCGGCATCTACGGCGCCGGCCGCCGCATGCCGATCAAGGCGACCCGCGCGCTGGTCACCGGCGCGCTCGACGGTTCGCTCAAAAACGCCAGCTACCGCACCGATCCCTATTTCGGCTTCGCGGTGCCGACCTCGGTGCCCGGCGTCGAGCCGCATCTGCTCTATCCGATGAAGACCTGGAAGGACAAAGCGGCGTTCGACGAGACCGCGCGCAAGCTTGTGCGCATGTTCCAGGAAAACTTCACCAAATACGAAAAGCACGTCGATGCCGACGTGCGCGCCGCCGCGCCGGAAGTGCGGCTGGCGGCGGAGTACGCTCGTCATTCCGGGGCCGAGCGTAGCTCGGAACCCGGAATCCATAACCCCTGTCGACGGCAATCGGACTGACGTGCATATTCTGCTTGCCCGGTGATTATGGATTCCGGGCTCGCGCTGCGCGCGCCCCGGAATGACGGCAATGCAAACAATCCAACTCGGCCGCAACGGCCCCGCGGTCTCCGCCTTCGGCCTCGGCTGCATGGGCATGTCGGGCGGCTATGGGCCGGCCGACGACAAGGAATCCATCGCCACCATCCATGCCGCGCTGGAAGCCGGCATCACCATGATCGATACCGGCGATTTCTACGGCATGGGCCACAATGAAATGCTGATCCGTGACGCGCTCAAGGGCGGCAAGCGCGAACGCGCGTTCATCGCCGTGAAGTTCGGTGCGATGCGCGGGCCCGATCTGAAATTCCTCGGCGACGATGGCAGGCCGCAATGCGGCAAAAAATTTCCTCGCCTATTCGCTGCGCCGGCTCGGCACCGATTATGTCGATCTCTACCAGCCCGCGCGCGTCGATCCCGACCGTGCCGATCGAAGACACGATCGGCGCCTTCGCCGACATGGTGAAGGCCGGCTACGTGCGCCATATCGGCATCTCGGAAGCCTCCGCCAAAACAGTGCGGCGCGCCCATGCAGTGCATCCGATCGCGGCGCTGCAGATCGAATACTCGCTTGTTCAGCCGCGGCATCGAGCGCGACATTTTGCCGGCGTTGCGCGAGCTCGGCATCGCGCTCGTCGCCTACGGCGTACTGTCACGTGGCCTCATCGCCGATCGCGCGGAAGCTTCGAGGACCGCGGGCGAAATCCGAACCCGCCAGCCGCGTTTTTCCGCCGATAATTTTGCCAAAAACATCGCATTGGTCGAGGCGCTCAGGAAAATTGCGCGAGAGAAAGGCGTCGCCACGGCGCAGCTCGCCTTCGCCTGGGTCAAATCGCGCGGCGATGACATCGTCCCGCTGATCGGGGCGCGCCGCCGTGACCAGCTCAAGGAAGCGCTCGGCGCGGCGGATTTAAAGTTATCGCCGGACGATCTTGCCCGCATCGAACAGGCGGCGCCGGCCGGCGCCGTCGCCGGCTCGCGCTATCTGCCGGCCGCGCTCGCGCATATGGACAGCGAATTGTAGGCCGGCCTGCGCGGCAAGCCGAAAAAAATAATTTGTTTCTCCGGTGGGCTACCGGCCGCGCAGGTAGCGATAGGCCGCGCGCACGTCATGCGGCAGCCAGTCCGCGTAGCGCGGAATATCGGCATAGTGCGGCAGCTTGACCTCGCGCACGGCCGCCTCTTCCGAAACCCCGGCCTTGATCGCCGCCGCGACGGCGCCGCGCAGCGCCACCAGCATGTCACGGAAGCGGGCCACTTGCGCGAGATCGGTCGGCATGCCGTGACCCGGAATGACGACGGCAATATCAAGCGTCAGGACGCGCGCCAGCCGGTCGATCAGGCCGGAGAGATCGCAATCGCCGAGCCAGGGAAACCGTCCGTAAAACAACAGATCGCCGAGAAAAGCGACCTTGCTGCTTTCAAGCCAAACGACGACATCGCCGTCGCAATGCGCCGGACCCCAATAGTCGAGGTGCATGGTCTCGTTCGGCAAGTGAAAAGTGAAATGGTCGGCGAATGTCATGGTTGGCGGCGCGATCGTCATCGTGTCGTAATCCGGCGGTCCGATCCGCTGGCGAAACCACACCTGCGCCGGGTCGTTCTCGGGCACCAGATCGAACAGATTCTGTCCGAATAGCATTTTGATCTTGGTGGGATAGTCCGAAACCGTCCAATAGGCGCCGCTCTTGCTCCCGAGATTGGCGTGCATTGCCGCAAGCGTCTTGTCGTGGGCAACGATCGGCACATCGGCGAAGACGATATTGCCGGCGGTGTGATCGAGATGGCAATGCGTGTTGACCAGCTGCCAGACCGGTTTGCCGGTTTTCGCTTCGATGGCGGCGCGAAACTTGACGGCCAAACGCGGATATTGCTGCGCGTCGATCGCGATAATGCCGTGCGGTGTGTCGATGGCGCCGGCATTGGAATCGCCGCCGGCGCCGATCCAGGCATGGACACCTTCGGCCACGGTGAGGAGTTGCGGTTGCATGTCTCTCGCTCGCTTATTTGTTTTCCGTCACCCTGAGGTGGCCGCGAAGCGGCCCTCGAAGGGCGACGGCCCGAGCGCTTCGGCCGTACATCCCTTCGAGGCTCGCTACGCTCGCGCCTCAGGATGACGGTCCGGCCGCCTGCATCTGCCTGCCGGCGCGGCCGCGCCCAATTCTCCCAAGCGCGGTTGAGCGTGTAATCGTTGACGCGCGAGACGATCTGATTGACCTCGCCGGCTGAGAGGAATTTTATCTTGCCCATTGCCATCGCCTGCATTTGCAGCTTGGCGCCGAGTTCGAGATAGACCGAGATGAAAACGGCGTGGCGCACCGAGCGGCCGACCACGGTGGCGCCGTGGCCGCGCATCAGCGTCGTCGGCCGCGCGCCCAGACGCTGCGCCAAATCGCGGCCCATCGCCATGTCGCTCACCAAAAGCGTGGTATCGCCGAACTTGTCCCGGGAATCCCAGACCGGTACGTCGTGGCCGAAATTGGCGCACATATGCAACAGCGGCTTGAGTTTCTTGCCGGTGACGCCAAACGGGATCACGCTCGGCGAATGGTTGTGCACCACCGCATGCACGTCCGGCCGCGCCTCGTAGATCGCGCCGTGGATGAAGCGCTCGAGATAGGGCGCGCGGCCGTTTTCGTCGATCGCGGTGCCGTCGAGCCGATATTCGACTATGTCGCCGTGCTCGATGCGCTCGGGGGCTCGCGCCCGCGACAAAAGATAATGCTGCGGCTTGTCGGGATGCCGCGCGCTGACATGGCCGAACAAATCGACAATGCCTTCGTTGGCCAGGATGCGGTTGGCGGTCACCAATTCTTCCAAAATAAAATCGAGCTTGCTCATGGCGGCGTTTCTCCCCGTCGGGCGCGATCCTAGAGCATGATCCCGAAAAGTGGGAGATCGCGGCAGCAGCGTCGCGGGACTCAATCGCCAATCTGCGCTATGCCAATTTGCGCCATATAGTCAGGCGAACGCAGTGTAATCGGGGAGCATTCTGATGGTACGACGCCTTTCCTGCATCGCCGGCCTCGGCGCCGTGCTCGCAATCGCCGCGGCGGCTTTGGCGTGGGCGCAGGGCGGCGCGAATTTTCCCGATCACCCGATCCGGGTCATCGTTGCGGTGCCCGCGGGCGGCGGCGTCGACACCGTGACGCGGATCGTCGACCGCCAAGATGCAGGTTATTGCTCGGCCAGCCGCTGGTGGTCGAGAACAAAGCGGGCGTCGGCGGCAGCATCGCGGCCGAATACGTTTTCAACTCACCGGCCGACGGCTACACTTTGCTGGCGTCGCAGCCGTCGCCGATCACCACCAATCCGCTGCTCTATAAATCGCTGAACTACGATCCGACGCAGCTGACCCCGGTCGCGATCATGTCGCACGTTCCCAACGTGCTCCTGGTGCGCGAGGATTTCCCGGCCAAAACGGTCCAGGAGCTGATCGCCTATGCCTTGGCCAATCCGGGCAAGATCAACTATGCCTCGCAGGGCATCGGCACCACCTCGCACCTGACCGCCGAGCTATTCCAGAAGATCACTCATACCAAGCTCGTGCACGTGCCCTACAAGGGCACGGCTCCCGCGATCAACGATCTGCTCGCCGGCAATGTCGACCTGATGTTCAACGAGCTGGCGACTTCGATCGAGCTGCACAAAGCAGGGCCGTGCGCGGATCCTCGCGGTGACCGTCAAACGGCGCGTTGCAGCGCTGCCCGACATCCCGACGCTCGAAGAGGCCGGCGTGGCGGGCTGTGATTCCGACACCTGGCACGCTTTGACCGCGCCGCCGAAGACGCCAGGCAACGTCGTCGCCAAGCTCAATGCCGCCGCCAACAAGGCGCTGCAGGATCCAGACCTGCTCGCGACATTTGCCAAACTCAGCATCGGTCCGGGCGGCGGAACGCCGGCCGAGATGAGCGCCTTCGTGAAACAAGAGACCCAACGCTGGGGCGACGTGATCCGCGCCGCCGGCATCCAGCCGCAATAGGTAAACGCAGGGCCGCCGGCCACCGGCCCGCCGTCAACCAAAAATAGCGGCTGCGGTTGCGCCGCCGGACGGCCCTGACACAATACCCGGTTATGAAAGTCATTATCGCCGGCGGCGGCATCGGCGGCCTGACCACCGCACTGATGCTGCACGCGCGCGGCATCGACTGCGAGATTTTCGAGCAGGCCGAGCCAGCTGCGCGAACTCGGCGTCGGCATCAATACGTTGCCGCACGCCATCAAGGAGCTCGCCGCGCTTGGCCTTCTGGAGCGGCTCGACGCCGTCGCTATCCGCACCTACGAGCTGTTCTACACCAACCGCTTCGGCCAGGAGATCTGGCGCGAGCCGCGCGGGCTCGACGCCGGCTATGACGTGCCGCAATTCTCGATCCACCGCGGCCGCCTGCAGGGCGTGATCTACCAAGCGGTGCGGGCGCGGCTCGGCGAATCGCGCCTCCATGCCGGACACCGGCTCGGCGCGTTCCGGCAGGATGAAGCCGGCGTAACCGCCTATTTCTTCGACCGCAATGGCGCGCACCGGGCGACGGCTCATGGCGACGTCCTGGTCGGCGCCGACGGCATCCATTCCGCCGTGCGCGAGACGCTGTTTCCAGACGAAGGCCCGGCGCGCTGGAACGGCTCGATGCTGTGGCGCGGCGCCGTCGACTGGCCGAAGTTTCTGACCGGCCGCTCGATGGTGATTGCCGGCGGCATGGCGGCGAAGCTCGTGATCTATCCGATCGGCGAGGGCGCGCCGAGAAGATCGCCCGCTGACCAATTGGGCGGTCCTGGTCAAGGTCGCCGACGGCGGCGCGCCGCCCAATAAGGCGGATTGGTCGCGGCCGGGCCGTTTGGAGGATTTGATGCCGCACGTCCAGCGCTTCCAATCCCTATGTCGACGGCAAGGCGCTGATCGAAGCGACGCCGGAATTCTGGGAATATCCGATGTGCGATCGCGATCCATTGCCGCGCTGGTCGCATGGCCGCGTCACGCTGCTCGGCGATGCGGCGCATCCAATGTATCCGGTCGGCTCGAACGGCGCCTCGCAGGCGATGCTCGATGCGCGCGCGCTGGCCGATCGCCTGGTCGGCGCCGAGCATCCGGTCCATGCGCTGTGGGCCTATGAGCAGGAGCGGCTGCCGCCGACCGCGCAGATCGTGCGCATGAACCGCGGCGGCGGCCCGGAAGGCGTGATCGACGCTGTCGAAGCGCGCGCGCCGGACGGCTTCACCGATATCGACGCCGTGCTGTCCTATGAGGAGCGCAAAGCCATCGTGCGCGGCTATGCGGCGAGCGCGGGCTTCGCGCGCGAACAGGTCAACGCGCGCCGGCGCCGGCCGGCTGGGCAACCGACCGCGCGGAACGGCGCAGGCCGCGTTCCGTCGGCCACACCGGCAACGACTTGCATGAGCCAGACCGATCGCGTCAACGATATTACCGCGCGTATATTTGACGGCGCGGCAACAGCTGATCTGTGGAGCAAACTGCCGCACGACCCGCAGCAACTGTTCGAGCGCGCAGTCATGCTCGGCAATCAGGGCGAACGCGACGAAAGCCTGCGCGAGCAATTGGCAAAGTTTCTGCACGACATCACGCGCGCACGGCCACGCGCTGATGCGGCAAAGCGCCACTTGTGATGGCCTCCACCGACGTTACATAGATGGACCAGCAATGCGAGACGGTAGCGCCATGGCGAGCAATTCGGCAAACATTCGGATGAGCCGGAGCGGCCGCGCGCCGAGCCGGAAATCATTCCGCCGGACCGCTGCGGCCGGAGATCGCGGCCGCATGGCGGCGTGGCCGCCGCCGCCATACGGCTTACGCAGCGCGCGCAGCGGGTCTATGTCAGCCGGATCGGGCCGTTCGGCTTCGCGCTCGTTGCTGCTCGGCGATCGGCCTGCTCGCCGCGGTCATGCTGTTCGTTCTGATCGGCGCGGCTTTGATCTGGATCCCCGTGGTCGCGGTGCTCCTCGTCGTCGCCGCGATCTCGGGCCTGTTCCGCCGATTGTGACGCGCCGGCACGATCTGGGCGGCATATACCGCCCGTTAACCTTGATCCTTTATCGAATTGATTAACCATACCGGAAAGTCTGGACATGGCGGGCTGCATGCACGATGAGTGGACGCGCGGCGGGCATCTGACGCTGAAACTCGAAGCCGCCACGCTCGGCCGCCCGGCGCCGCTCGCTGCAAGACAGATGGAAGACATTCGAGTGCCGAATGTTCGAAGCGCCGCGTCAGATCAGATCGGCAGTCGTCGGGACCGGCAATTTTGCCGATGGCTTCGCGCCGCTCTCGCAGATTGATTTCGGCAAAATCTGGTCGCGTGCTGTGGCGCGGCCGGGCGACGATCCTGGGCGCGACCGTCGCGGCGCTCGCCTTGGCGGCGCTGTTCGTCGTTGTGGCGCCGCATGAATACACCGCGGTCACGCAAATCCTGATCGATCCGAGCGATTTGCGCGCGGTCGGCAACGATGCCACCCAAGCCTCGCAATTGAGCGACGCAGCGCTGATGCAGGTCGAAAGCCAGGTCAGCGTGCTGACCTCCGACGCCGTGCTGCGCCGCGTCGTCGCGTTCGGAAGGGCTGGATCGCGATCCGGAATTCGTGCGCGCGCCGTCCTTCATCAATGCCTTGCTGGGCAAAGACGCCGTTCCCGGCGGCACTACGCTGGCCGCGCTCAACGAACTCAAGCGCCGCGTCGTGGTCAAGCGCGCCGAGCGCACTTTCGTGGTGGAGGTGGCCGTCACCAGCAGGGATCCGGCGAAGGCGGTGCGCATCGCCAACGCCATGGCGCAGGCCTATCTGGACCGAGCAGACGCAAGTGCGCGCCGACGCCGCCCGGCAAGTGTCGCAGTCGCTGTCCGGCCGCCTGCAAGATCTGAAAGACCGCGTGCGCGATGCCGAGCAAAAGGTCGAGGACGTTCAGGGCCGGCAACAATCTGATCGGTGCCAACGGTCAGCTTGTCACCGATCAGCAGCTCAGCCGAAATGAACAATCTGCTCGGCGCGGCGCGCGCCCATACCGCCGAGACCAAGGCGCGGCTCGATCAGGTCGAAGCGGTGCAGCGCACTAAGGACGAGAACGGCGCATTCCCTGAAGCCCTGCAATCGGCGACGATCACCGCGTTGCGCACGCCAATATGCCGAGATCATGCGCCGCGAAGCCGAGCAGATGGCCACGCTCGGCCCGCTGCATCCGGCGGTTATCGACATTCAGGCGCAGGCCGAACGGCTGCGGCACATGATCGATGACGAGATCGATCGCGCCGCCGTCGCGGCGCGCACCGAATATGCCAGCGCCAAAGCCAGCGAACAGACGCTCGCCGGCAATTTTGAAACGCTCAAGCACACAGCGATCGACAACAACGAGGCCCTGGTCGGCTTGCGCGAGCTCGAACGCGACGCGCAGGCCAGCCGCGACATCTATCAGGCCTTCCTGGTGCGCGCCCGCGAAACCGGCGCGCAGGAGCAAGTCGACACCAAGAATATCCGCGTGCTCTCCAAGGCCGACCTGCCGCAGAAGCGGAGTTTGCCGCCGCCAAGCCTGTATCCTGGCGCTGGGCGCGATGATGCTGGGCGCCGCTGCCGGCACCGGCATCGTTCTGGTGCGGCCGCCGGCCGAAGCGGCGGCGCGGCAACCGGGCATCGGCGAGACGCTGCGCACAAGGCTTACGGCCAGGGGATTTTGGCGCGCGGCGCGGCTGCCGAGATTCCGGTGCTTGCGGTATTGCCGGTTGCCGATGTGTCGTTCGGCTTAAGCGCGATCGACGATCCGGCGTCGCCGTTCGCCCGGGAAATGCGCAAAGTCTATGACGAGGTGCGGGCGAGCCACATGACACCCGGCAATCCGAGCGTCCTTGTCGTCGCCTGCGACGACGAGGACGATGCCGCGACCGTCACGCTGGCGCTCGCGGCATTGGCCGCCGCGACGCAACGCGTGCTGGTGATCGACACCGACCTCGAACGACGAACGCTGTCGGCAATCGACGCCGGCGACAGCGAAGTGGGCCTCGTCGACGTCGCCGTGGGGCGGCGGCTGTTGTCCGACGCCGTCACGCGCGACCGCGAGCACCAATATCAATCTCATTGCGTTCGTGGCGCCGGCGAGCCGCCGCGACCGCCGCATCTATGACGCCGACATCCGGAAAGCGCCTTCGACCAGACCAAGCGCTACGACATGGTGATCGTCGCCGCCATCAACGTGAGCGGCGATCCGAGTGTCGGCTTCTTTGCCGATCTGGTCGACCACATCGTGCTGGTCGCCACAGCCGGCCAGCACGGCCAAGCCGCATTCGAGCAAGTCATCGCCAGGCTCGGGCTTAATCCGCAAAAAGTCCGCGGCGCCGTCCTAACCGAGCGCCGCGGCATAGCCGCGATGGCGACGCCCGGCTTCCACACTCCGGCGGCAGCGGCGGCGCGACCGGCCGTCGATCTCGACACGCTGGTGCGCAGCGTGCTGTTCCTCGCCGCGTTCATGGCGGCTTGGATTTCGTTTCACCCGTTTGCGGACCTTTCCCAACCGCCGGACGCCGTCGTCGCAGGCGGCGATATCGTCAACCAGCTCGCCTTTTCCGCGATGTTTATCGCTTTCGCGGCATGGACGTTCTGCCACCAACCGAGGCGCCTGACGCTGTTGCTGCGGCCGGTATTGATCCTCACCGTGCTGTGGTGCTTGGTCAGCGTCATCGCTTCGTGGGAGCCGTCGCTCGCCGCCCGCCGCCTTGCTTTCGCGCTGGTGGTCATGAGCATTTCGGCGATGCTGCTGCTGTTGCCGAAAAACCTCCGCCATTTCAGCGACCTGATGGCCGCGGCGGCGCTGATCGTCCTGGCCGCATGCTATCTCGGCGTCGTCCTGCTGCCGCAATATGCGATCCACCACGCCACGGACTTTCTCGAACCCGAACATGCCGGAAACTGGCGCGGCGTGTTCCCGCACAAGAACGATGCCGGCGCGACGATGGTGTTATTTATCTTCATCGGGCTTTACGTGGCGCGGATGCGCAGTTTTGCGCTCGGCGGCTTGATCGCGCGCTGGCGGCCGTGTTTCTCGCCTTCACGCAATCGAAGACCGCGATCGGCGTGCTGCCGCTGGTGCTGATCCTTGCCGCAATTATCGGCCGCAGCCGCAAGCCCGCGCGCGGTATCTTTCTGGTCGTCGGCGTCCTGCTCATTTTCAACCTGGGCTCGATCGGCACGGTGGTGTTCGAACCGATGCGCAAGCTGATGGAAGCGATCATGCCGGACGCGACCTTTACCGGGCGAACCGAGATCTGGCAGCTCGGCGTTCAAGCGGTGGCGCAGCGGCCGATCACCGGCTACGGCTACTCGACCTTCTGGGGCACTCCGGAAGTCGTCTATGGCATGGGCGGCCCGATGACCTGGGCCAATGCCGCGACCGACGCCCACAACGCTTATCTCAATCTCGCGCTCGGCATCGGCATCCCCGGCATGCTGCTCGTGGTCGCGTGGGTCGTCATCTTGCCGATCGTCGATTTTTGCCGCGGCGCGCCCAACCCGGAAGTCAAAGCCGTGCAAATGCTGTTTCTGCGCGTCTGCCTGTACGGCGTTTACGCGTCATGTTTCGAAAGCTCGATATTTCAGCAGGTCGGCGAAGTGTGGTTTTTCTATATGACGTCGACGTTCGGCCTGCGCTATTTGTCGATGACGCGCGCCACGGCGTGAGCCTCGCCGTCACGGGCCGGCGTGGCGGTCGCTGTCCGCCGCTTTGGCTACGCCAAGCCGCAGCGCCCGCATCAGCTCAGGATCGGGATAGCGATCGCTCTCGTGCACATAGAGGCCGAACGGATCGTCGCGCAGCACATAGGCGGTCCAGCCCCAGCCATGGCTTTCGATGGCAGCCGACGTATCGCGCAGCCAGCGCGCGCGCGACGCGCGGTCGAGCTCGACGCCATCGATGGTTTGCTTCATGGCGCCGAATTCCGTGAACACGATTTGACTGGACTCCACCCCTTGGCGCTTTTGCCAATCGGCGACCTTGTTCATCCAGTCCTCGATCTGCGCCCGCCCCTGCGCTTGGTCGAAATATTTGCCGATCTCGGTCTCAGCCTGCGCCTTGGCCGCGGCCGGATCGGCGCTCGCCGGCAGCGTCAGCGAGCGAAAGCGCGCGCGCGTCATTTCCAGCGCCTGGTCGCGGTTTCCAGCCGACGCCGGATACGGCACGCCGATCGTTCCCGCCAGATAGGGCATGGTCCAGGTGGCGCTCTGGTGGGTGAACAGAAATGGATAATAAAAGTGCACGCTGACGAAATTGCGCCGGTCATGCAGCAGATCGGTATCGAGCGCGACGATGCCTTCGATATTCGACCAGCAGCCGCCGGTCAGGAACAGCGGCAATTGCGCCGAAATGCGGCGGACGCGTTCCACCATGACCTGCTGATAGGCGGTCCAATCGGTGCCGAAATGGATGCGGCATTGCGATTGCGGCTCGTTCATCGGCTCCAGCGCCACGGCGCCTGAGGCGACGCCGGCGAGCGCCGCGGCGACGCGTTCGACCACGGCGGAATAGGCGGCAAACTTCGGACCGTCGAGGCCGTCGAGATAGGTTTGCGGCAATTCGTGCCGCAGCGACGGCGGAAATAACGTCACCAGCACGGCGAGACCGTGCCGGTTGATCGCGGCAACGGCCGCGGCCAATTGATCGAGGATCGCCTGTTGCTCGCGCGCGTCGCCCACCATCAGCGGTCCGACGTCGAGCGGAACGCGCATGTGATCGAAGCCGATCCGATGCAGCTCGTCGAAATCGAACAGATCGAGCGCCTGGAGCGGATGCGGAAAGGCCGGAGCGGCGTAGGCTTTGGCCACACCGTCGCCTGTCGTCTCGGGAAATTCAAACAATTCGACGAGCGTCGCGCCGCGTTTGAACGTCAAACGCCGCCGGTCCCGCGAAAGCCGGTGCGACGAGAAGAAAAAACCACGTCATGATTGTCAGCGCGGCAAATGCGCGACGCCGCGGCAAAGCTGCGCGACGCCACGTCAAAGCTGGACCTTTTCGGCGGCCGGCGGCAATCCGGCGACCTGCATTTGCTCGAGCCGGCGGTGCGCCTCGAACAGGCTGAGATAACTTTCCATCATCCGTTGCCGCGAATATTTGCGGGCAATGGCGCGTGCGAATGCCGGAAGCAGGTGCGGCGCGGGCTTGGCCGAAAGCGCCTTGCCGATGGCGGAAATCCAGCCTTCGACATCCGCCGCCGCGACAAAGGCGACCGGTTCGACGCCGTCAGCGCGTAACACTTCGCGCAGCGCCGCAAGGTCGGCGACCACCATCGGCAAGCCGGCCATGGCGGCCTCGACTGCGGCAAGCCCGAACGTTTCCCAGGTCGAGGGAAACACGAACACGTCGGCGGCGCCATAGAGATCGGCGATGTCGTCGGCCGGCAAGGCGCCGAGCAAATGCAGCCGGTCGTCGACGCCGAGCGTAACCGCAAGGGTGTGGAATGCGTCGCCGCCGCGGGCCGGCGCCGGCAAGCACGAGATGCGCCTGCGGCAGGCATGCCAGCGCGCGGATCAGCACATCCTGATTCTTTTGCGCGGCCAGGCGTCCGACATTGAGCAGGATCGGGCTGTGACGAAGGCAAGCCGAAACGCCGGCGCGTCGCATCGCGGCTTCGTCGCCGGCGCGGGCGCGTCGAGCCCGTGCTCGATCAAGATCATCGAGCGGCGGTAGCGCGCCGGATAGCGGGCGAATTCCGCCCATGTCGCCGCGCTGTTGATGATATTGGCGCTGTACAGGCCGAGCGTGCCGGTCACCATATCCATTAACCGCAACAGCCGAGGCAGTTTCGGCGGGCGTGCAAGTTTGGTGAACGACGCGAAGCCGGCAGCCTGCGAGCCAGCCGACGATGCCGGCCAGAATGGAGGCCGTCGACTGATAGGCGATCAGCGTATCGAAATCGCCGCGCCAGATCGTGCGCATCATGCGCAACGCATAAACAAGCTTGGCCAACGCCGGCACACCGGCACGCGGATACAGATAGGCGGTTTCGACGGCGAAATGATGCGGCAACAATCCGCGCTCGATCATGCCGGCAAGCGTTTGCACGCCGCCGCGTTCATCATCGTGAAGAATTTGCAGGATACGCATCACATCGCACTCACTCGACTCCGCCGACTCAATTCGTTCCGCGAACGCGGCACAATTTAACGATACTCAGTGAAAGCTTTCGTAGCCGCTTTTCTTCGCGCCAACAATGACTTATCACACCGCATGCTTAACACCTCCGGGCTGCTTTATCTGAGCGCGCGCGCGGTGTCGGCGGCCGGGAATCTTTCTCGCCGTCGCCATCTTTTCGCGCATGGCCGGCCCCGCGGAATACGGCCACTACGTCCTGATCTTCGCCTGGTCGCTGATCGTCTACGGCTTCGGCGCGCAATGGATGCGCTTTGCCTATTTCGGCGTTTACCAAACCGACCGCTTTGGCGAATACATCGCCTCGCTGGCGCGGCTGCTTGGCGCCGGCATCACCGTCGTGGCGATCGTGCTGGTGGCATTGGGATTGTTCGGTCTGTTCGAGCCGAGCTTTCTGGTCGCGGTATTTGCCCTGGTGTGCGGCATCACGGTGTATGAGGCCGCGTTCGAAGTGGCGCGCACGCTGCTCAATGTGCGCGGCGCTTCGCTGGCCATGATTCTGCGCACCGTGCTGATGGTCGGCTTCGGCACCGTCAGCCTTTATCTCGGCGGCGGCGCGCGCGGCCTCGCCATCGCGCATCGCCGTTGCCCACCTCATCGCCGCGGCGCCGGCGCTTGCGACTTTCGCCAAAATCCGGCTATCGCATTTTTCCCGCGCCGCCTCGTTGCACATCGTCAGCTACGGCTGGCCGCTGTTGCTGTCGTTCGGGGTCACCGCGCTCGGCCAGAGCATCGACCGGCTTTTGCTCGCCCATTATCTCGGCCTCGCCACGCTCGGCCCCTATGGCGTCGTCGCCGACGTGCTGCGGCAGAGCTTCACCGTGGTCGGCGAGGCGATCATCCTGTCGCTGGTCACGGTCGCCAAGACGCAAGCCAACCGCGGCGACAACGACGGCGCCAATCAGACGCTGCAAAAAGCGTTCAATGCCTGCCTCGCCGCCGCGAGCTTCGGCGCGGCCTTCTTCATCGTATTCGGCGATGCCGTGCTGCAAGTGGTGCTCAATCCGGACTTCATCGCGCCGACCCGCGATCTTATCCCGTATTTTTGCCATCGCCTTTGCATTCGCCACCATGCGCAATTTCTATTTCGCGCAAGTGATCTATTTCACCAATGCCAGTTACCTCGATCTGGTCGTCGCGGTGCTGTTCCTGGTGGTTTCGGCGGGGCTGTCGGTCATCCTCGTCCCCGCTTACGGGCCGCACGGCGCGGCCATGGCGTCGATGGTCGCCTGCATTTTCGCCTGCCTCGCCTTCATGGTGCTCGGCCGGCGCTGGTACCGGATGCCAATCGATCTCGCCGCGCTTGGCGTCATGCCGTCGCTGGCGATTCTCTTTGTATTCGGTGCGCACGCCACGGCCGAGCTTGTTGCCAATCAAACCTTGGCGCTCGCTATCGATGCCGTCATGTTCGCCGCCTGCGGCGGTTTTGCGATCCGCCATTTCGGCCTGTTGAGCTTGCCGCCGTCCGATGTCGTTCCCGAAATCATAACGGTGCCGTGAGGCGATGATCTCCACCAGCGCCAGCGCAGCCGGCGCCGCGCCGCTGGTCGCCGCGGCCGCCGCACCGGCCGAACACGTCGAATTTCTCGGCCTGCCGTTTTGCCTCCTGACACAGGCGCAAGTCGTGCAGGCAATCATCGGAGCCGTTGCCGCGGATTGCGGCGCGCCCTATCGCTACGTGGTCACGCCCAATTGCTATCACATCGTCTCGGCCCACGAGGATCCGGCGGGCGTGATGCCGCTCTATCGGGACGCTTGGCTTTCGCTTTGCGACAGCCGCATCGTCCGGGCGCTCGCCCGGCGGCAAGGGCTCGCGCTGCCGCTGGTCACCGGCAGCGATCTTGTTGCCGCATTACTGGCCGCGCTGAACAACCAGGATTATAGCGCGGGCGCGCGCAAGCGAATCCTCGTCGTCGGGCCGCCGCGTGGCGTGGACGGGATGCTGCGCCGGGCCTATCCCCATGTCGCCTTCGAAGTCTTGCCGGCGCCGCCGGCGCTTTCGCAAAACGCCGCGCTGCGGCTTGCGGTGGCCCGCGCGTGCGCGAGCAAGCGTTGGGATATTGCGCTGTTGTGCGTCGGCTGCCCGGCACAAGAGCTGATCGCGCGGCAACTGGCCGAGCTCGGCTGCCAATCCGGCGTGGCGCTGTGCGTCGGAGCGTCGATCGATTTTCTGATTGGCGTGCGGGCGCGCGCGCCGCTTTGGCTGCGAAAGCTCAGTCTGGAATGGGCCTATCGCCTGGCCCAGGAGCCGGGCCGGCTATGGCGTCGATATCTCGTCGAATCGCCAAAAATCCTGCGCATTTTTATGGCGACGCGATCGCCGCGCGGGCGCTGACGTCCGATCGATTTAACGCTGCGGCTTGCGCGCGAGGCTCATATCCGATTGCCGCGAGTGCGGCGCGGATCGGCAGACACGCCATTTTCTGGGCTTGCACCGCCGCAACCGTCTCGCGCAACAGGCGCGGCGAGCAGCCGATCCAACTCGGCGTCTCAGCGACGTCATGGGTATAGAAGATCAACCAGCCATTGCGTTCGCGCGTCTCGCGCAGCACGCGTTCGAGCTTATCGCGGCTCAGCGTGCGGTCGTACAGCTCGATCACCCGCAGCAGCGCCAGATCGATGGTACCGGCATTGATACCTTCGTAAATGCCGCGGCAGCTGTCGAAGCGCCGTTTGAGTTGCAGCTTGCGCGGCAGCGAGACACGGCCGAACGGATAGCAGAAATTCGTGATCGCGATATCCGGACAGAGTTCGCGCAAAACCTCGTCATTGCGCCGGCACTCCTCGTCCATGGCGCGCGCATCGAGCTGGTCGACGCCGACATGCGAAAACGTGTGGCAGCCGATCTCATGACCGCGATCGTGCAGCGCGCGAACTTGCGCGCGATCGATCAGCCGCCAATGCGTATCGCTGCCGCTTAGGGTTCCGCCGGCAATGTAAAAGGTGCCGCGAGCGCCGCACTGCTCGAGGATTGCGGCGCCGTTGGTGCAGGCGGAGTCGGGAACGTCGTCGAAGGTGAAGCTGACGAGCGGCGCCGTGTTGCGCATGGCAAAAGCCTTGGATCGCGAATGCCGCGCGGCCTTACGCAGAAGGCCAGCAAACAAAGGTTGGAACAGCGGTTGCAGCATGGCCGGCCTCATGCCCGCGCCATGGCGAGCGGGGCGCGGGCCGCAGCCGGCATCGGTTGCAGATCGGCAACGATTTCAAGAAAGCGTTCGGCCGCGCGCGCGGCGGTATAATTAAGCCCTCGTGCCCGCAACGCGCCGCGATCTGGAATGTCGTCCAACGCAAGCGCGATCGCAGCCGCCATGGCCGCGGCATCGCCGACCGGCGTCAGCGTGCCGTAGCGGCCACCTTGCAGGATTTCCGCCGGGCCATAAGGGCAATCCGTCGCCACCACCGGCGTGCCGCAGGCCAGCGCCTCGATAATGGCATTGCCGAGACCTTCGTAGACCGAGGCGCAGACCGCGACGCGCGCCCGCATCATGACAGCGAATGGATCGGCAACCTGGCCGGTGAAGACGATGCGATCGGTAACGCCATGCTGGCGCGCTAAAACTTCGAGCGCGCCGCGCTCGGCGCCGTCGCCGACAATGGCGAGCCGCCATGGACGCGACGGCGGCAGCAGCGCCATCGCGCGGATCAGCGTGCGCTGATCCTTCTCCGGCGACAGCCGGCCGACACAGACGATGAGATCGCTCTCGCGGCCGGTTTCGCCGTCCCATTGCGCGATCCGGTTCGCCGCCGCCGGCGGCACCACTGCATTGCTGAGCATGACCGAGATCATCCGCGCGGGCACGGCGAAGTTGGCAACGAGATCGCGCCGCGCTCCCTCGGTGAGAGCGATGATGCGGTCGGCACGACGATAAACGCGGCGTAAAATCCGATAGGCGATGCGGTTCTGCAGATAAGGATCGCGGACCTGCGCGATCGACGGGCTGCCGACCTCGCGCAAGATGACCTTGGGCCGATCGCGCCGCGGCAATGTGCGCACGGCGATCAGCGTGCAAAGATTGAGCGCGGCTTCCGAACTAATGACCAGACCCGGCGCCATGGCACGGACCAGCCGGCGCAACCCGGGAATGGCGTAACGGATTTGCCGTCCGGGGACCTCGGCGACGGCAATCGCCGGATCGAGCAGCGCCCGCAGCGGACCGTCGACGCAAAGCGCCAAAACGGCGATGCGAACGCCCTTGGCGGCAAGTGCGTTACAGAGCAGGACCATATCCCGCTGCGCGCCGCCGCCTTCGAACGCCCGCAGCACCACAGCCAGTTCAAGACCGGGAATTAGACCGGAAATTTCGGACCGCAATGCCACGACTTTCGCCGGTTTTTCTATTATGATTGCCACGGGACATAGCCACGATGTCCAGGGCCCATCAAGACTGAATTGGAATTTGGCTGCGGCGTTAAATCGGCATCGTTAATCTGAAAACGGGAGAGCACCTTAATTAACTTTAATGCGCCGGCCATTGCAGGCTGCGGCAGGCCGTTATAGTGCAACGCCACCATCGTGAACGGCCGGAACCGGAAATAAAGTGGATATCAAAGCGCTAATAAAAGAGTGGTATAGCCGGACCATGCAGACGTGGATCGCCGGGCGGACTTGGATCGCTGGGCGGCCGTGGATTGCCGGGCGGCCGTGGATCGCCGGGCGCAGTCCGCGGCAGGTGTTTATCTTAGTTGCAATGCTCGCGTTCGGCGCCTTGGCCGTCGTGATCATTTTTTGGCGCCACGGCAGTTCCCAGGCTGCCCAAAATCCTGCGCCGCCGCCGATTCCGGTCACCGTTGCCGAGGCGGCACAGACGGACGTGCCGATTTATTACGACGCGCTGGGCACGGTCCAGGCGCTCAACACCGTCGCCATTCGCGCCCAGGTCAACGGCCAGATCGTCTCGATCGATTTTCGCCAAGGCCAGGACGTGAAGAAAGGCGATGTCCTTGCAAAAATCGATCCCGCGCCGTTCAAAGCCGCTCTCGATCAAGCGATAGCGAAGAAGAGCGCGGACGAAGCGACGCTGGTCGATGCCGAGAAGGATTTGGCGCGATTCAAGACCTTAGTGGTCAAGGACGTCGAAACGCAGCAGAACGTCGATGCGCAGCAGGCCAAGGTTGATCTCACCAAGGCCACGATCGACGCCGACCAAGCCGCCATCGAAGCGGCGCAGACCCAGCTCAATTATGCCACCATCGCCGCGCCGATCGATGGCGTCGTCGGTTTCCGTCAAGTCGACATCGGCAATATCATTCACACCACCGACGCCAACCCGCTCACGGTGCTCACGCAGATCAAACCGTGCACGGTAATATTTACGCTGCCGCAGTCCAATCTTGGCCCCATGCGCGAGGCGATGCTGCAAGGCGACGTTCAGGTTCTTGCCTTCGACCAAGATGACAAAGTGCAATTGGCGCAAGGCAGGCTGCTGCTGATCAATAATCAGATCGATCAGACGACCAGCTCGATTCAGCTCAAGGCCGAATTCCCGAACGGGGACGAACGCTTGTGGCCGGGCGAGTTCGTCCGCATCCGCATTCTGATCATGAACCAAAAGAACGCCATTACGATCCCGCCGGTCGCCGTTCAACGTGGTCCGGCCGGACTCTATGTCTGGGTGGTCAAAGCCGACAATACGGTCGAGCAGCGCGGCATCGAATCGATGCCGGTCAACAACGACACCACGATTGTGACCAAGGGGATCGCGGCGGGCGAGCGGATTGTTGTGAACGGCCAATACCGGTTGGATACCGGATCGCGCGTCGATACAAAGACCCCAGCGACGGCAGGCGGCCCGGATAAGAGCTAATGAATATTTCCGAACCGTTCATTCGCCGGCCGATTGCAACCTCGCTACTGATGAGTGCTTTGGCGCTGGTCGGTTTCGTGGCATTTCCGCTGCTGCCGGTGGCGCCGCTGCCGCAGGTCGATTTTCCGACCATTCAAGTCACGGTACTGTTTTCGGGCGCGAGCGCGGACACGATGGCGGCGACGGTGGCGACACCGCTCGAGGAACAGTTCGGCCAGATCGCCGGCGTCACCCAATTGACTTCAATAAGTTCGCAAGGAACGAGCGTCATCACGCTGCAGTTCGATCTTAATCGCAATATCGACGGCGCCGCTCAGGACGTGCAGGCGGCGATTACGGCAGCCGGAAAGACACTGCCGCAAAATCTGACGGTGCCGCCTTACTATAGGAAAGTGAATCCGGCCGATACTCCCATTCTGATCCTTGCCACCCACTCCAATACGTTACCGCTGACGACGGTCGACGACTTCGCCGAGAATGTGATCGCCCAGCAGATTTCACAGATCAGCGGCGTGGCGCTGGTCAACATCGGCGGCCAGCAGAAACCGTCAATCCGCGTCCAGGTCGATCCGGCCAAACTCCAAGCGCGCGGATTGACCTTGGAAGACGTCCGCGGCGTGCTCACCACCACCACGACCGACTCCGCCAAGGGCACGCTTAACGGCGCCCTGCAAACTTTTACGATCGCCGCAAACGACCAGTTGACCCAGCCGGAGCAATACGAGGACGCCATCATTGCCTATCGCAACGGGGGTCCGATCCGAGTTCGGGATGTCGGTCATGCAATCGTAGGGCCGCAGGACGTCACCCAGAGCGCGCTGAGCAGTCTGCCGAGCGGCATTGCGCCGAGCGTGCTGCTGATCATCTACAAGCAGCCAGGCGCGAACGTTATCGGTACGGTCGATGCGATCCAGGCCGCGATGCCGCGGCTGGCTGCAATTGCGCCGGCGGGCATCAAGGTAGACACGGTCGTTGACCGGACGCAGACCATTCGCGCTTCGGTGCATGATGTCGAATTCACGCTGGCGATCACCATCGGCTTGGTCGTGATGGTGATTTTGCTGTTCTTGCGCAATATCCGCGCCACGCTGATTCCGAGCGTCACCGTGCCGCTGGCGCTGCTCGGCTCGACCGCACTGATGTATTTGTTTGGCTTCAGCCTGGACAACCTTTCGCTGATGGCCTTGACGATCGCGGTCGGCTTCGTCGTCGACGACGCCATCGTGGTCGTGGAGAATATCTACCGCCATATCGAGGCCGGCACGCCGCCGATGCTGTCGGCTCTGAAAGGCGCAAGCGAAATCGGCTTCACCGTGATCTCGATCAGCGTTTCGCTGGTCGCGGTGTTCATTCCGCTATTGCTGATGGGCGGCATCATCGGCCGCTTGTTCCGGGAATTCGCGATCACCGTCACCTCGGCCATCGCCGTATCCGTGATCGTGTCCTTGACCTTGACGCCGATGCTGGCCTCACGCTTCCTGGCGGCGGAATCCGAACATCATGGCCGCATTTATGTCGCCATCGAACGAGGCTTCGAGAGGCTTATCGGCGGCTATCGCCGCGGGCTCGATGTGGTGCTGCGTCATCAATTCCTGACGCTGATGGTTTTCTTCGCCACCTTGGCGGTGACCGCGATCTTGTTTGTGAGTATCCCCAAGGGCTTTTTTCCCGTTCAGGATACCGGAACGATCCAGGGCATCGCTTATGCCGGCGCAAGATGTCTCTCCCGACAAGATGCGAAGCATCCAGCGGCGTCTAGCCGAGATTCTTGCACGCGACCCCGATATCGCGGCGTTCGGATCGTTCTTCGGCAATGGCGGCGGTAATACGCTCAACACCAGCCGATTTTTCGTCGCCTTGAAACCTCGCGACGAGCGGGCCGCCGGTGCCGTGGATATTATCAACCGGTTGCGGCCCCAGCTTGCCAAGGTCGAAGGCGTTACGTTGTTCCTGCAGCCCTCCCAGGACATCACCGTGGGCGGGCGCATTTCCGCCGGCCAGTTCCAATACACATTACAGGATCCGAATTTCGCCGAGCTCAGCGTCTGGGCTCCGAAAATGCTCGCCAAGCTCAAGACGTTGCCGGAACTCGCCGACGTCTCCAGCGATCAGCAAACCAATGCGCCGCTCCTGACAGTGAACATCAACCGCGATGCCGCCGCGCGCTTCGGCATCCAAGCGCAGGAGATCGACGCCACCCTGAATGATGCCTACGGCCAAAACGACGTAACGCAGTACTTCACTCAGGTGAGTTCGTACTTCGTCGTGCTCGAGATTCTGCCGCAACTGCAGCAGGATCCGAATTCGCTCAACCAGATTTATGTCAAGGCGCCGGTCACCGGGCAATTGGTGCCGCTGTCGACGCTGGTGAGCTTTGATACCAATGGCGTCGGTCCGCTGCAGGTTTCGCACCAGTCGCAATTCCCCGCGGCAACGCTGTCATTCAATCTGCGCTCCGGCGCGGCGCTCGGACAAGCGGTGAACGCCATCGAACAGGCCGCGAGATCAAATGGGAATGCCGAACACCATCATCACCGGCTTCCAGGGTAATGCCCAAGCGTTCCAAACCTCGCTGGCGAGCGAACCGGTTCTGATCGCCGCGGCGCTCGTGGTCGTGTATGTGATTCTCGGCGTGCTTTATGAGAGCTACATCCATCCGTTGACCATCCTGTCCACGCTGCCCTCGGCGGGTGTCGGTGCGTTGCTCGCTTTGTGGCTCGGCGGCTTCGACCTTTCGGTCATCGGCATTATCGGAATCATCCTGCTCATCGGCATCGTCAAGAAGAACGGCATCATGCTGGTCGACTTCGCGATCACCCGCGAGCGCGAAGGGTTCACGCCGGAAGCGGCCATCCGCGCCGCGTGTCTGCTGCGCTTCCGACCGATCATGATGACCACCATGGCGACACTGTTTGGCGGATTGCCGCTGATGTTGGGGACAGGGTCAGGCTCGGAATTGCGGCAGCCGCTCGGCTACGCCATGGTGGGCGGGCTCATCGTCAGCCAGATGCTGACTTTGTTCACCACGCCGGTGGTCTACCTCTATCTCGATCAATTCCAGGCTTGGCTCAGCGGCGATAAACGCCAACACGAGGAAGCGCCGGCGGCGCATTCGCTCGCCGCCGAGTAACGCCGCGCGAAATTTGTTCCAAAAAATTTTGGTGATGGAACTCGCAGCATTACCGCATGCTGCTTGGGGAACAGGCGCGACGCCCTGTGCGTTTCTTTACCTGAGCCACAGCAACTCGATAACCAGAGGAGTTACCGATGAAGAAACTTGCGCTTGGGATTGCCACCGCAGCGACGTTGTTGACCGCCGTGCCGGCCATGGCGTTTGGCGTTCATGTCGGCGTCGGCCCTGTGGGCGTGGGCGTCGGCGTGCCGGGGCCTTATTACGACACTGGGCCCTCATGCGGGTACTGGAACAACTATTGTAACGGCGGCTATTACGACTATTACGGCGGACCGGATGTCGTAATCGGCGGTGGCGGCTGGCATGGCGGCCACGGTCACTTTCATGGCCATCATCGCTAATAGGTCTCGTTAACGCGATTGCCGTGGCAATTGAAAGGGCTCCAGTTGGGGCCCTTTCTTTTGTCTTTGTGCCGCCGTTTGATTTTTAGCTCTTGCTCGCAATCGCAGCAAAAATCGCCGCGACGCACAAATCGCACACTTGTGAAGTGAACGAATGTGTTCTCGGGGCGTTGGTTCGTGCATGGCGCGTGTCGTCGTGTCATGATCGTCGATGCTGGAAAAGCTCGGGTGCCTTGTAGCCCCGGCCGCAGGCGTGACCCGAACCAAACGGTTCAGAACCAACGGCTCGGAACCCATGAATCATCAAATGTGGTTCTAAGAGAACGTGGGTTCTAGGAGGAGGAGCGCCATGTCGCATTCGCATATTCTCGTCGGACCCAGCACGAGGCCCGCGCGGCCCGTGGTGCGCCGCATATCACCGGCCGATCTTTACCAATCGCTGGCGCGCGGCGCCGACGATTTTGCCGCGATGCCGAGTCACGCCGTGTTCCTTTGCGTCATCTATCCGCTGCTTGGCATTGTTCTGGTCGGGATGGCGCTGGGGAATTCTCTGCTGCCGCTCGCGTTTCCGCTCGCGGCCGGCTTCGCACTGGTCGGGCCGCTCGCCGCCATCGGGCTTTATGAGCTGAGCCGGCGCCGCGAGGCCGGACTCGACAGCTCGTCGAGCCACGCCCTCGACGTGCTGCATTCGCCGTCGCTCGGCCCGATAGTGGCCTTGGGATTTCTCTTGATGGCGATCTTTTTGATTTGGCTCGCGGTTGCCGAAGCGATCTATATCGCCGATTTCGGTTACACCGCGCCGGCCTCGCTACGTTCATTCTTAAGCGAGGTTTTCAACACCTCGGCCGGATGGAATCTCATCGTCGTCGGCACCGGCATCGGCTTCCTGTTTGCCGTATTCGTGCTCGCCATCAGCGCGATCTCGTTCCCGTTACTGCTCGATCGCGATGTCGGCGCGGCGGTGGCCGTGCTGACGTCAATCCGGGTCGTCACCCAAAATCCGCTGACCATGGCCTTGTGGGGCTTGATCGTCGCCGCGCTGCTTGTGATCGGCTCGATCCCGTTCTTCCTTGGCCTCACCGTGGTGATGCCGGTGCTCGGTCACGCCACCTGGCACCTCTACCGCCGGGCCGTCGAGCCGGCCGCCGAGAGGCATCCTGATTATGAGCCGCGCGAGCGGCCGCGCCGCTATGCCGCGGATTTTCCCGCGGCGCTGTTCCCGACGCGGCGTTGAGTTCGCGTTCCGCCTGATCGCGGATAACAGAACCCCGGGCGATCCAGCGGGATTCTCTCTCCGCGAGCGGTTTGTTAGCGCGCGGCAAAAGCCTATCATGCCGCATGCTCGACTTGGGCCTAAGCTTTCTCGCCAGTGTCGCCCGCGACCCCGACGCGCTCGCCATTGTCGACGGCGCGGAGCGGTGGACCTACGCGCAATGGTACCGGCGCATTTCGGCGCTGGTCTCAGGCTTCGATGCGATCGGGCTTAAAGCCGGCGATCGCCTAGTCACGTTGCTGCAAAACCGTATCGAGGCGGCGACGTTGCATTGGGCCTGCCAGTTCGCGGGCGTCATTATCACTCCGGTGAACTGGCGCTCGACGGCGAGCGAGATCGATTTTTATCTCGACGATGCCGCTGCCAAGGCGATTGCCTACGAGGCCGCCTCGGCCGCGGCTGTGGCCGGATCGGCGGCGGCGCAAAAACTGCCGCGCATCGCGCTCGATGCGGCGGCGGATTCCGACATCGCCTTTGCCTCGCTGATTTCGGCCGCGGTGCCGGACGCAACCCCGCGCGCTGACGCCGACGCCTGGTCGGTGATGCTGTACACGTCGGGGACGACGGCGCGGCCAAAGGGCGTGCCGCGCCGCCAGCGCGCCGAGCGCGCCTCAGCGCTCGCCCATGTCGCGCAAAATCTCTACGCGCACGGCGAGCGCACGCTTGGCGTCATGCCGCTTTATCACACCATGGGCGTGCGCTCGTTGCTGGCCATGTCGCTGATCGGCGGCGCGTTCATTTGCCAGCGCCGGTTCGATGTCGGCGATGCCCTGCAATCGATCGCCGCCGAACGCGTCACCAATCTTTATCTGGTGCCGACGCTTTATCACGACCTCGTTCATCATCCGGCCTTCGCGGTAAGCGATCTCAGTTCGGTTCGCAAGCTCGGCTTTGCCGGCGCGCCGATGACCGATGGCCTGCTGCAAAAACTGCAGGCGGCGTTTAAGCCGGATCTGTTCGTCAATCATTACGGCTCGTCCGAGATCTACACCTTCACCATCGCCCAGAATGCGCCGAAAAAGCCCGGCTCCGCCGGCCGCGCCGGCATCAATCAAATGGTGCGCGTGGTCAAACTGGGCGCCAAGACGGTGGACGAGATGGCCGGCACCGGCGAAGAAGGCGAGATCATCGCGCTTTTGGCCGGCGGTGAATCGTTCGAAGGCTATTGGCGGCGGCCCGATGCCGATGCCAAGGCGCTGCGCCAGGGCTGGTACTTCACCGGCGATACCGGCTTGGTCGACGGCGACGGCGACCTGTTCGTCACCGGCCGGGTCGACGACATGATCATCACCGGCGGCGAGAACATTTCGCCGGTCGAGATCGAATCCTGCCTGTCGTTGCATGCCGCGGTGTCGGAGGTCGCGGTGGTCGGCCTGCCGGACGAACGCTGGGGCAAGATCGTCGCTGCTTTCATCAAGCGCCGCGCCGCAGTCGAGCCTGACGAGCTCAATTCGTATTGCCGCGCTTCGGGCCTTGCCGGTTTCAAGCGGCCGCGGCGCTACGTCTTTGTCGCGGAGATACCGAAGTCACCGGTCGGCAAGCTGTTGCGCCGCAAGCTCGTCGCCGGCGACTATGAACCGGCCAAGATTGACCCAAGCCCATCCCAGCCCAATTCATCCCAGCAAGGAACGGCGGCATGACTGATTCGTCGGCAATGACTTTTTCCGATCCGCGTTTGCAGAAGCTCGACGGCTTCCACGTCGCGATCGATCCGGCGCGCGAGCGCGCCGATATCGTGCTCGACCGGCCGCCGCTCAACGTCATCGAGATGGGCCAGCGCGATCAGCTGCGGCTGGTTTTCGAATCGCTCGACGACGATGCCCGCGTGCGCGTCATCGTGCTGCGCGCGGTGGGCGAGCATTTCTCGAGCGGCGGCAATATTGCCGGCTTCTTGGCGGCGTCGCCCGAGCATGTGTCGAAGCTTGCCTGGAATATCGCCGCGCCGGCGCGCTGCGGGAAGCCGGTGATTGTCGCCAACCGCGGCTATTGTTTCGGCGTCGGCTTCGAGATTTCGCTCGCCTGCGATTTCCGCATCGTGTCCGAGACCTGCTTTTATGCGCTGCCGGAGCAGCGGCTCGGCCAGATTCCAGGCTCCGGCGGCTCGGCGCGCCTGCAAAAAATCATCGGCATCACCCGCACCAAGGACATTGTAATGCGCTCGAAGCGGATCGCCGCCAAGCAGGCCTATGACTGGGGTATCGCCACCGAATGCGTCGCCGACAATAAATTGGAAAACGCGACGGATGCGCTGGCCGAGGAATTGCGCGCCTTTTCGCCGCTCGCCCAGCGTACTGCCAAGGCGCTGCTCAACGCGACCGAAGACGCCAATCTGCAAGCCGCGATCGAGCTCGAAGGCCATTGTTATAGCCGGCTGCGCCAATCCGACGATTTCCGCGAAGGCGTCGAAGCCTTCCACGCCAAGCGCAAGGCGGTGTTTCGCGGCACGTAGATCGTCCGGGTGATTTCGGCTAAACTCGCTCGCAACAAGTCAACAGCAAACACGTCGGGAAACGCCATGCAGCTTGCACCCGCTCAGCTCAAGGAATTCGACGAGCAAGGCTATTTGTTCTTTCCGAATTGCTTCAGTGAGGAAGAGATCGCGCTGTTGCGCGACGACGCCGAGGCGATCCTCAAACTCGACCGTCAGGAAGTGTGGCGCGAGAAGTCCGGCGCGCCGCGTACCGCTTTTGCCGCGCATACGTTCAACGAGACGTTTCGCCTGATGGCGCACCATCCGCGGCTGGTCGAGCCGTTACTCCAATTGTTCGGCGAGGACGTTCTATGTGCATCAATTCAAGCTGAACGCCAAAGCTGCGTTCGAAGGCGACGTTTGGCAATGGCATCAAGACTACGGCACCTGGGCGCGCGACGACGGCATGCCGGAACCGCGCGCCATGAACATCGCGATATTCCTCGACGAAGTGATGCCGATCAACGGCGCGCTGATGGTGATTCCGAAGAGCCACAAGAAGGGCGTGCTGGCGGCCGGGCATGACACCGCGACCACGTCCTATCCGCTATGGACGCTCGACAAGGAAACCGTGACACGGCTCGCCGCCGAAGGCGGCATTGTGGCGCCGACCGGCAAGCCCGGTTCGGTGCTGATGTTCCACGGCAATCTGGTGCACGCCTCGCCGCCCAACATCACGCCCTATCCGCGCAAGATCGTCTATCTGACGCTGTGCGCCTGCTCCAACCACATCACCAAATTCACCCGGCCGGAATGGATCGCGCACCGCGATTTCACGCCAATTGTGCCGGTCGCCGACGACGCGCTGGAAGCTTATGCGCGGGCGCATAGGGTGGCGGCGGAGTGACTAGGAGGCCGCGAAACGTCCGCCCGCCTTATTCGATCACCTCGTCGGCGCGCGCGATTAGCGTCGGCGGTATTTCCAGTCCGAGCGCTTTAGCAGTCTTGAGATTAATCACCAGCTCGAACTTGGTCGGTGCTTGAACCGGAAGGTCGGCAGGTTTCTCGCCCTTGAGGATTCGATCGATGTAACCGGCAGCGCGCCGGAACTGATCGATCCGATCAGGCCCGTAAGAAATCAGGCCACCATCGGTGACGTTGAAACGATCGGAGTACACCGCGGGCAACTTGTGCTCGGCCGCAAGCGCGATGATCAGCTCGCGATGTTCAGACTTGCCCGCGCTCGGCGTCACGATCAGGCCGCCAATCGCGGGACGGCCGACGCCCGCGACGGCGCGCTTGATCTCGTCGTCGTCGCGAATGCTGACCGGGCTCACCTCCACCCCAAGCGACTGCGCCGCCGCCTGAATAGCGCCGAACTGAGCGATCCCCGCGGGATTGGCAGGATTGCGAACGACCGCAACTCGCATCACGCTCGGCGCGATCTGCTTGAGGAGTTCCAACCATTTCCCGCTCAAGCTATATTCGAAATTCATAAAGCCGGTGGTGTTGCCGCCGGGCCGCGCTAGCGTATCGACGAGACCGGCTCCGACTGGATCAGAGACCTGCACGAACACGATCGGCAAGGTATCGCTTTCGTGTTGCAAGGCCGCCACGCTTAGGGTGCCACTGGCTAGAACGACGTCCGGCGCGAGCGCGATTAATTCCGACGCGTATCTGCGAACACGGTCAATATCGTTCTCGCTCCAGCGGATGTCGATTCTCATATTGTGGCCGACGTTCCAACCCAATTGCTGCAGGACTTGCTGGAACGCCGCCACGCCTGCTTGAGATTCTAGATTGTTCGCAGCCGTATTCATAAGGGCATCGATCCGCCGCACCTGTTCGGGTTGCTGCGCACGCGTCACAAGCGGCCATGTTGCCATCACGCCGCCAAGCAGCGAAATGAAGCCGCGCCGCTTCATTCGATCACCTCATCGGCGCGGCCGAGCAGCGTGAGCGGAAAGGTGATGCCGAGCGCCTTGGCGGCCTTGAGGTTGATGATGAGTTCGACTTTGGATTCTTGCTGGACCGGCAGGTCGGCGGGCTTGTCGCCCTTGAGAACTCGGCCGGTATAGATGCCGGCCAGGCGGAACGTATCCGCAATGTCAGTTCCATAACTCAATAGCCCCCCGGCCGCAGCGAACTCGCGGCCTTTGTAGACCGCGGCCACCGCATTGCGGGCCGCCAGCGCCGCGAGTTGCTCACTCCGACTCGTGAAGAATGGATCGGTGCTGATCACGAGCCCACCTGCCCGCAACTGGGTCAGGTTCGCAAAGACCGTATCGAAGTCACCGTCGGTGCTGGCGTTGAGAACATGAAGCTCCACGCCGAGGGCTTGCGCCGCCACAAGAAAATTCTTCCTTTGGGAGTCGGCAAGAATGGGATCGGCCGGATTGACCAGCAGGCCGATGATCCGTGCAGCGGGAAGTAGCTCGTGCAGCATTTCCAGCAGTTTCGGCGCCACCTCCGCGTTCGTTTGGGTCACGCCGGTGACGTTGCCGCCCGGGCGGCTGAGGCTTGCGACAAGGCCGAGCCGAACCGGATCGGTAGCCGATTCAAAGACGATCGGAATCGTCGCGGTCGCCGCCTTTGCGGCAAACGCCGCCGGAGTTGTGGTCGCGGCAATCACGGCCACCTGATGATGAACCAGATCGGCCGCCATTGCCGGCAGCCGATCGTTTTGGCCCTCCGCCCAGCGGTATTCGATCGTCACATTGCGGCCATCGACGTAGCCGGTTTCGCCCAGCCCTTTGAGAAAAGCGGCCAACTGCCGCGCGTATCCCTGCGGAGACTCGGCGTTGAGAAACCCGATCACCGGCAGCGCCGGCTGCTGCGCACGCGCCGTGAGCGGCCATGTTGCCGCAGCGCCGCCAAGCAGCGAAATGAAGTCGCGCCGTCTCATGGTCGAGCCCCCGTGGCGAGGATTACACATCACAGATTGAGCGACAACCGTGCCGGCGTCACCTGAGTTTTGGGAGCGACGGGTTTACGGCGACTCTTTCTGCATCCCACCAAGACCGCAGAGGGTCAAACCATGGTGCTGGGCCTACAGGCGCTTAAGCGGATCGGCCAGCCCGACGACATGGCGTCGGTGGTTGCCTTCCTCGCCTCCGACGATGCGCGCTGGATCACCGGCGACAGCATCCATGTCGACGGCGGCTCCAAGCTCTGAGCCGCCTCAATCATCGATCCTCGGGCGCAATGTTCTTAATGCGCTGGCTGTGCGCTCGGATGTCGTCCTGAGAATAGGACAAGGACACACGCAGCGTCGAAGGCGGCTGCCTGGCAATGGAAAGCCTAGGCCGCCACTCGATGGCCGGGCGGATCGGTCGGGGAACAAAACCACCGCCGCAATTGGGACAGACATTGAACAGCACGTTGTCGACGCAGTCGGCGCAGAAGGTGCACTCGTAGGAACAGATCCGCGCGATCGTTGACGCGGGTGGCAAATCCCTGTCGCAATATTCGCAATTCGGGCGCAGCTCTAAGGCCATCCCATCACCGAAAGTGGACAGCAGGAGGCTAGCAGCCTAAAATTTTGTTGTAAAATACAACGAGCCCTCGAATTTCGCCAAGGCCCGAAGCTTCGGTAATGGCGACGCGGATAGCGCATGAACCTGCAATCGCTCCTCGCCGCGCGCGTCGAAGCCGATAGACCGGTGCGCGTCGGGCTGATCGGCGCCGGTAAATTCGGCTCGATGTTTCTGGCGCAGGTGCCGGGCATCAAAGGTCTCAACGTCACATTGATCTGCGACCGCGATGTCGAACGCGCCAAGCTTGCCTGTAAAAATGTCGGCTGGGAGTCCAGCCGCATCGCGCGCACGCGCTTTTCCGATACCGGCGGCGACGCCTGTAGCGACGAAGGGGTCGAGGTCGTGATCGAAGCGACCGGCGATCCGGGCGCCGGCATCGCCCATGCGCTCGCGGCGATCGAGGCGCACAAAAACATTGTCATGGTCAATGTTGAAGCCGACGCGCTGGCCGGCGCCTATCTCGCGCACAAGGCGCGCGCGGCAGGTGTGATCTATTCGCTGGCCTATGGCGATCAGCCGGCGCTGATTGCCGAAATGGTCGACTGGGCGCGCGCCGCCGGCTTTACAGTCGCCGCGGCCGGCAAGGGCACCAAATATCTGCCGGCCTATCACACTGTCACCCCGGACGGCGTCTGGCAGCATTACGGGCTGAGCGCCGACGAAGCCAAAACAGCCGGCATGAATTCGCAAATGTTCAACTCGTTCCTCGACGGCACCAAATCCGCCATCGAAATGGCGGCGGTGGCCAATGCCTGCGATCTTGACGTGCCGCATGACGGCTTGCACTTTCCGCCGTGCGGCGCCGACGAGCTTGCCGCTGTGCTGCGGCCGAAAGCCTTGGGCGGCGTGCTGGAGCGCGACGGCATGGTCGAGGTCGTCTCGTCGCTGCAACGCGACGGCCAGCCGGTGCCGCGCGATCTGCGCTGGGGCGTCTATGTGGTGTTCAAGGCGGAGAACGATTACGCCGCGGCCTGCTTCAAGCAGTATGGCTTGCCGACCGATTCAACCGGCCGCTATGCCGCGATGTACAAGCCGTTCCATCTGATCGGGCTCGAATTGTCGATCTCGGTGCTCAATGTCGCGCTGCGCGGCGAGCCGACCGGAAGCGCCAAGGCCTGGCGCGGCGATGCCGTGGCGGTCGCCAAGCGCGCGCTTAAACGCGGCGAGACGCTCGACGGCGAGGGCGGTTACACGGTTTATGCCGAGCTCATTCCGGCGGCGCGCAGCTTAAAGCTCGGCGCCTTGCCGATCGGGCTTGCGCATCATGTCAAGCTCGAGTGCGATGTCGCCGCCGGCGAGTTTTTGACCGCAGCGGATGTGGCGCTCGACGATGCTTCTCAAGCCGTCAGCATCCGGCGCGACATGGAACGCGATGCGCGGCAGGACAGCCGGGTCTTGGCCGCGGAATAGAGAAATTCTACTCCGCCGCCAGCCGAGGCGGCGGCCGCATCTGTTCGACGCCGTCCGCGGCGGTCGCCGAAATCGTGGTGCGCACCATGTAGCGCGGCTCATTGCCGGGCCACGGCCGGCCGCGATGCATGGTGGCGCGGTTGTCCCACATCACCACGTCGCCGTTCTTCCACTTGTGCTCGTAGGTGGTGCCCGGCGCGGTCGCGGCCTCGGTCAAGTCCTCGATCAGCTTCTCGCCCGCCTTGGTCTCCATGCCTTCGACCGCATAAGCGTGCGAAGCGATGTAGAGCGCGCTCCTGCCATTGGCCGGGTTCTTCCACACCATGCGCCAGCATTGCGGCGACAGCGCCGCGAGCTCGTCGCCGGTCGCCAGATCGGGCGCGATCTTGCCGCGCGAATGACCGTAGTGATGCCAGGCGAAGGAGTTTTCGAGCTTGTTCCGCGTCGCCGGATCGAGCCGCTCGAAGGCAAGCCGGGTCGAGGCGAATTCGGTCTCGCCGCCCATGGCCGGAATGGTGCGCGCCGACAAGACCGAGGTCAGCGCCGGGACGCTTTTGAAGGAACTGTCGGTATGCCACAGCTGATTGGCCTTGTTGCGCATGGCATAGCGGTGATCCTCGGGCACGACCTTGCCGTCCGGACCGATCGTGGTGAGGATCACGAAATGGGTGCCGGTGCCGAGCGAGCCGACCTTAGTGATTTCGGGCGGACCGAAGCGGCGTGAGAATTCAAGCTGGCTCTCGCCGCTGACCTCTTGATCGCGGAACACCAGAACCGAATGTTCCTCGAAGGCCGCGCGCACCGCCGCATAGGTGGCGTCATCGGCCGTGACATCGGCAAGCGTCACGCCGCGCAGCTCGGCGGCAAAACCCGGGCCCAGAGGGACAATGTCCATCGGCAAATCCTCCGTTATTTCTTTGTTCTGCGCAAATTTCCTCCAAAACCGCCCGGCTGGCAAGACGAGATGGCAGCCGGCGCGCTCAAGCCGCCGCGAAGCGGGCGCGGACTTCCGGCGGAATTGGCAGCGATTTCATCTTGGCCGGATCGGCCGGATCGCGCCCGGCCCATACCCGGGTCTCGTGGCCTTCGACCGCGATCGCGCCATGCACAAACAGCCGATGCGCAACATCGAAGCTCGAACGGCGGAATTCGCTCACCTGCGATGTCATTTCGACGACATCGCCAAACCGCGCGGGAGCGATAAAGCGCGCGCCGGCATCGACCAGCGGCAAGCCGACAATGCCGAAGGTCGCGGCGAGATCGGGCGGCTTCACGCCAAGCGCGGACTCGAACAGGGCCCAGGTCCCGCAATCGAAAAATTCGAAAAAGCGGGCGTTAAAGACGATGCCCGCGGGGTCGCATTGACCCCACGCGATGGCGAACTCTCGCCGGCTGATTAAATTGGCCACGGCGGACATTAGAGCATGAATATCGTTATCTGGTCCGCAAGAATAAGGTCCGCAGAATCATGACGGGCGAGCTTGCGCCCGCCCGTCACGTTCCTAGCGCTGCTATCCGCCACTGGGAACCAGGATCAAACCCGCCACGTGATGCGACACTGATAGCCGCCACCGCACCCAGGCACATCCGACCTTGGCGATCGTCACGTTCGGCCAAACGCAAGCGATCTGACATTGAGGATAACGCGCCGTTGCCAAGTCGCAAGTTAAAGCGTGCGTGTACGAAGGCGCGTCGCGTTTGGGGATAATTCTGGGGATTGTAAAACTCCTACCCCGTGACAGCTCCGCTTTGCTCCGCGGAGGAGTATAAAGTGGTCTTCCCTGGCCACTTGCATAAGTCGGCGATGATGCATTTTTCGCATAGCGGCCGCCGCGCGACGCACGTATAGCGACCGTGCAAAATGAGCCAGTGATGGGCATGCAGCAGGTAGCGCTCGGGCACCACTTGCAAGAGCTTCATCTCGACGTCGAGCGGCGTCTTGCCGACGGCTAAGCCGGTGCGGTTGCCGACGCGGAAGATGTGGGTGTCGACCGCGATGGTCGGCTCGCCGAACGCGACATTGAGCACGACATTCGCGGTCTTGCGGCCGACGCCGGGCAATGCTTCGAGCGCATCGCGATCGTGCGGTACCTTGCCGCCGTGTTCGGCGATGAGCTTCTCGAGAGAGCAACAACGTTCTTTGCCTTGGTGCGATAAAGCCCGATGGTCTTGATCAGGTCGCGCACGCGGGGTTCGCCGAGCGCGGCCATCTTTTCCGGCGTATCGGCGAGCGCGAACAAGGCCGGCGTGGCTTTGTTGACGCCGGCGTCGGTCGCCTGCGCCGAGAGCACGACGGCGACCAAGAGCGTGTACGGATTGATATGCTGCAATTCGGTGCGCGGCGCCGGACTGGCGGCGGCGAAGCGGCGGAACGCTTCGGCGATTTCCGCTGCTGTCCACTGTGGCAGCGCGCCATGCGCGGCCTTGATGTCGGCCTTAGCGCGGGCTTTGCCGCCCTTGACGCGCGCCGCCTTGCCCTTGCGGGCGGCTTTTAGCTTTTGCTTGGTGGATGGCTTGGTTTTCTTGCGCACCATGTTTTTGTATAATGAGCGACATGAACAACGACGACAATAGCGGCACCCGCGACGACGCTGCGGCCGATGCCAAAATATTTTCCGCAATCATCACGCCGCACCGTTCGCTCAGCCCCAGAGGCTTCCTCATTTTCATGCTCTGCCTCGGGACTTTGAGCTTTATGTCCGGAATGGCGTTCGTGCTGATGGGCGCGTGGCCGGTCTGCGGCTTTTTCGGCCTCGACGTGCTGCTGGTTTACCTCGCGTTCCGCGCCAATTTCCGCGCCGCGCGCGCCTATGAAGAGGTGACGGTTACCGCTTCCGAGCTCACGGTGCGCAAAGTCAGTCAGCGCGGCGGCGTGCGTGAATTTACCCTCAATCCGCTCTGGGTGCGGCTCGATCGCACCGTGCATGAGGAATTCGGCATCGAGCGACTGTTCCTCGTGTCGCGCGGCCGCCGGCTGCCGATTGCCGGCTTCCTCGGGCCGGACGAGAAGGCAAGCTTTGCCCGCGCACTGGCCGGCGCTTTGGGCGAGGCCCGGCGCGGACCGACGCGCAATTAAATCCTCACCCTGAAAGGGTGAGGTTAAAAGGCGCAGAAATCGGGTGGTTTGCGCGATGGCTTGGGCTTAAATCGGGAGTCAGATGATGGAGACACCGATGCTGTCGCCCGACCGCGTTTCCGATTCGACCTCGTTGACCGCAGCCGCCGCCGATTACGACGTCGTGCGCCGCGCCATCGGCCATATCCGCGGCCATTGGCGCGAGCAGCCTGAGATCGAGGCCATTGCCGAGGCCGCCGGGGTGACGCCGACCGAGCTGCATCACTTGTTTCGCCGCTGGGCCGGCCTGACACCGAAGGCGTTCTTGCAGGCGCTGACGCTCGACGGCGCGCGGCAACTGTTGCGCGATTCGGCAAGCGTGCTCGATGCCACTTATGAGGTGGGCCTGTCCGGCCCCGGCCGATTGCATGATTTGTTCGTCACCCACGAAGCGATGTCGCCCGGCGAATGGAAGTCGGGCGGCGAAGGTTTGACCCTGCATTTTGGCTTTCATCCTTCCCCGTTCGGCCAGGCTTTGGTCATCGCCACCGAACGCGGGCTCGCCGGCCTCGCTTTCGCCGATCTGGGCGAGGAGCGCACCGTGCTGGCCGACATGAAAAGCCGCTGGCCGAAAGCGGCCTATGTCGAGGATCGGGCGCGCACCGCGCCGGTCGCACAGCGCATTTTCGATGCTTCGCAATGGCGGCCGCAAACGCCGTTGCGCGTGGTGCTGATCGGCACCGATTGGGAAGTGCGGGTGTGGGAAGCGCTCTTGGAAATCCCGATGGGCAAGCTCGCGACCTATTCCGGCATCGCCGGCAAAGTCTGCACGCCGGCGGCCGCGCGCGCCGTCGGCGCCGCCGTCGGCAAGAACCCGGTTTCCTTCGTCGTGCCCTGCCACCGCGTCGTCGGCAAATCGGGCGACCTGACCGGCTATCACTGGGGCGTCACCCGCAAGCGGGCGATGCTGGGCTGGGAGGCCGGGAAAGTCGGCGCGGCGGCGTAGCCACGACAATCCTCCATCGTCATGGCCGGGCTTGTCCCGGCCATCCACGTCTTTGTCGCCCCGAAATTGAAAGACGTGGATGCCCGCGACGAGCGCGGGCATGACGGGTTGTTTGATACCGCAAGACGAAGAGACCTACGCCGCTAAATCCTGCTTCTCGGCCACCGTGGAATTGGCATTGAGTCGGTAGATCAGCGGCACGCCGGTGCCGATCTCGCGCTTGACGATTTGCTCCGGCGACAATTTTTCCAGCACCATGACCAGCGCGCGCAGCGAATTGCCGTGGGCGGACACCAGCACGTTGTCGCCGCCAAGAACGCGCGGCAGAATCTCTTGGATGTAATACGGCAAGACCCGCGCCGCAGTGTCTTTCAGAACTCTCGCCGCCCGGCGGCGCGACATCGTAGGAACGGCGCCAGAGCAAAACCTGCTCGGCGCCCCACTTGGCGCGCGCGTCGTCCTTGTTCAGCCCGGAGAGGTCGCCGTAGTCGCGCTCGTTGAGCGCCCGATTCTTGGTCACCGGAATGTTGTTCTGGCCCAACTCGTCCAGCATGAGATCGAGCGATCGCTGCGCGCGAATCAACGCGGAGGTGAAGCCTGTATCGAAGCGAAGGCCGTGGCCTTTCAGCTTGCGGCCGGCGGCGCGCGCTTCCTTGATCCCGTTCTCGGTCAGATCGACGTCGCGCCAGCCGGTGAACAGATTTTTTAGATTCCACTCGCTCTCGCCGTGGCGCACCAGCACGAGAATGCGATTGCCCATTTCCGTCTTCCTTGCACTTTTTCGTCACCCTGAGGTGCGAGCGCAGCGAGCCTCGAAGGGCGACGGCCCGGGCCGTGCATCCTTCGAGGGCCGCTTTGCGGCCACCTCAGGATGACGGAGCTAAGCTATATATCCTTCAACCCGAGCACATCCGCCATCGTATAAAACCCCGGCTTCTTGCCGCGCGCCCATAGGGCGGCGTGGAGCGCGCCGCGGGCAAAGATCATCCGGTCTTCGGCACGGTGTGTGAGCTCGATGCGCTCGGCCGGGCCGGCGAAGATCACCGAATGCTCGCCGACCACAGTGCCGCCGCGCAGCGCGGCAAAACCGATATCGCCCGGCCGGCGCGCGCCGGTGATGCCGTCACGGCCGCGCGCCGAGCGCGCGTTAAGATCGATGCCACGGCCTTCGGCCGCCGCGCGGCCGAGCAAGAGCGCGGTGCCGGACGGCGCGTCGATCTTCTTGTTGTGGTGCATTTCGACAATCTCGATGTCGTAATCCTCGCCGAGCGTCTGCGCCACGCGCTTGGTCAGCGCCGCGAGCAGATTGACGCCGAGACTCATATTGCCGGACTTCACGATGGTCGCGCGCTTGGCGGCTTGGGCGATGACGGCCTCCTCCTCAGCAGAATGGCCGGTGGTGCCGATGATATGAACAAGGCCGGCAGCGGCCGTCAGTTCGGCGAAAGCGAGCGTCGCCGCGGGAACCGTAAATTCGATCAGGCCGTCGGCGTTTTTCAACAGCGGCGCGGCGTCGCTCGCGACCTTGATGCCGTTTGGTCCGAGACCGGCAAGCTCGCCGGCATCGCGGCCGATCACCGCCGAGCCCGGTGCGTCCACGGCGCCGGCCAGCGCGAGCCCCTTGGTCGCCGCGACGGCATGAATGAGCGTGCGCCCCATGCGCCCGCCGGCGCCGGCGATCACCACCCGCATATCTGTATTTGCCGCAGCCATCGCGCTTTTCCAATCGCGCCGGGTATAGCCGTTTTTCCTCCCCCTGAAAGGGGGAGGCAGCGAGCCAACGGGCCGGCGCGAAGCGCCGCCCGATGACAAGCTCCGCGAGCCGGTGGGGGTCCATCGCCACGCTTGCGCAAGCGGCGAGGCCGTGAACCCCCACCCTCCCCATTCAGGGGGAGGGACTTAACGCAGGCGCTAAAACTTCGGGCCGTCATAACCCTCGACAATGACCAGATCGAATTCGGCCCTGCCATCGCGGAGCTTTTTCGCCGCCTGATAATCGGGCGAGCGATAACAGCCTAGCGCGGCATCGAAGCTTGGGAATTCGAGCACGACGGTGCGGCTACGCACCTTGCCTTCGGTCACTTCGCGCGCACCGCCCCGCACGAGGAAGCGGCCGCCGAATTTTCCAAACGGCGCCATGTCCGCCGTCATGTAGGCCTTGTAGCCTTCCGGATCTGTCACATCGACATGCCCGATCCAATAGCCTTTTTGCGCCGCGGCGGTGGGCTGCGCAGCCGAGTGCGGCTGCGGACCGTCATAACCCTCGGCGATGATGAAATCGCAGGTGGAATGCTGCAGGCGCAGCTGCCGCGCGGCCTGATATTCGCTCGAGCGATAGCAAGCGAGTGCCGTGGCATAGTCGGGAAACTCTCGGATCACCGCGCGAGCGCGAATGCGTCCCTCGACGATTTCGCTTCGCCCGCCGCGGACCAGCGCGATACCGTTGTATTTATGATGCGCCGGCGGCGTTGCCGCCATATAGGCCTTGTAGCCTTGCGGGTCGCTGACATCGATTTGTGGAAGCCAATAGCCTTTGAGCATCGCATGCTCCCTTCAAGCCCGATAGCAAATAACTACGGCTGGGGGCCGTCGTAGCCTTCGATAATGACGAGATCGATGCGCGAGTGCGGCTGCCGCACCTTGATGTTGGCCTGATATTCGGGCGAGCGATAGCAGGCGAGCGCCGCGGCATAGTCGGGAAATTCGATGACGACATTGCGCGACCGGCTGGCGCCTTCGACGGCCTCGAATTTACCCGCGCGCACCACGAAGCGGCCGCCAAACTTGCCGAAGATGGCGGGATTGGCGGTAGCATAGGCTTTGTAACCGTCCTCGTTGTGCACGTCGACATGCGCGATCCAGTAACCTTTGGCCATGATGCTCTCCCTTGTCATCACCGGGCCGGCGCAAAGCGCCGAGTCCCGGTGATCTCGGTCATTTTGACACGCTCGATCCCGATAAATCGAGATCGCCGGGACAAGCCCGGCGATGACGTAGTCTAAGTCCCGGCGATTTCCGCGACGATCGCTTCGGCGGCGGCTTTCGGATCGGCGGCCGCGATGATCGGCCGGCCGACGACGAGATAATCGGCGCCGGCCGCGATCGCCGCGGCCGGGGTCGCAATGCGCTTCTGGTCGCCGGCCGCGGCGCCGGCCGGTCTTACGCCCGGCGTCACCAAAGCGAGCTTGTTGCCGACAATGGCGCGAACCGCCGCCGCCTCTTGCGGTGAGCAGACCAGGCCGTCGACACCGCTATCGCGCGCCTGCGCGGCACGTTGCGCGACCAGTTCCGGCACCGTGAGCGCGTAGCCCGCCGCGGCGAGATCGGCATTGTCGAACGACGTGAGCACCGTGACGGCGAGAATGCGTAAATTCCCTTCGCGCGCTTCAACCGCGGCCTTCATCGTCGGCAGATAAGCGTGCACGGTGAGAAACGTGGCGCCGAGCCGCGCCACGCTTGTCACGCCCTGCGCCACCGTATTGCCGATATCGTGCAGCTTGAGATCGATGAACACCTGCTTGCCGGCGTCAGCCAAATGCGGCGCATAAGCAAGTCCGCCGGCAAAAGCGAGCTGATAACCGATCTTGTAGAACGACACCGCGTCGCCGAGCAGCGCCACCATCGCCTGCGCCGCTTCAACCGAAGACACATCGAGCGCGACGATGAGCCGATCGCGAGGTTTGATTTCCATGTCTCGATCTCTACCGCATCACGCTCGCCAGCTCGACCAGCCGCCGCGCCAGAGTTTTCAACGCCGCGGTCAGAGCTTCGTCCTTGAGATTATCCATATCGTCGAACGCCTGTTCGGCGCGCGGCACCGCAATCTGTTCCGGAATGACCAAAGCGCCGCAGCCGAGCTCCAAAATCTGGCGCAGCGCCATCAGCGAGCGGACGCCACCGTTGCCGCTGTTGGCCGCCGCGCCGATGGCAAAGACGCGGCCCTTGAACGCGGCATAGGTCGGCTCGCCGGATTCGCGCACGCGCGAAATCCAGTCGATCGTGTTCTTGAGAAGCGGCGTCACCGACGCGCTGTATTCGGGGCTGGTGATGAACACGCCCTGATGCGCCATCAGCATGCGCTTGAGCTGCGCCGCCTGCGGCGGCGGTCCGGAAGAGGCCGCCAGGTCGGCGTCGAACAGCGGCAGTGGATAATCCTCGAGCGATAGGCGCGTGACCTCGGCCTCGGCGAGCGCCAGCTCCTTGGCCGCAAGCGCCGCAAGCTTTGCATTATGCGAGCCGGTGCGCAGCGAACCGGGGATGACGAGGATTTTCGGAGCGGCCATTTGCAGACGACGGACGACAGACGACAGAGGGCGGATGAGAGAATAGCCGCCTATCGATCATCTGTCGTCCGTCGTCTGTTCTCCGTCGTCAGGTCTTCCGGTACACCCACACCCGCGCCGGCGGAAAGTTCAACCAGATGCGCTCGGAGGCTTCCACCGAGAACCCGCCAAGCCGCCGCGGCACCGGCGAAGCGACCGAATAGGTGAACTGCACGAAGGGCGCGCCGGGCAGCATGAGATCGAAGGCATCGCGCAACAGCCGCATCCGCGTCGTGATCGGCTTGGTGATGAGCGGCAGCCCGGAGACCACCGCGGCGGCGGGCTGCAGCAACAACGTCGCAAGCAGCCGGCGCATGCTGTAGGCGTCGCCCTGCACCAGCGTCGCCTCGGGATAGCGCGAGCGCAAAAGGTTACAGAAGTTCGGATTGAATTCGACCAAGACCAGGCGGGCGGGATTGACGCCGGCCTCGACCAAAGCTTCGGTGACCGGCCCGGTGCCCGGACCCAATTCGACCACCGGCCCGGTCGAGTTCGGATCGACATAGCGCGCCATGGCGCGCGCCAAAATCTTGCCGGACGGCGTCACCGCGCCGATCGACAACGGCCGCTCGATCCAGGAGCGGATGAAGCGCACTTCGTCGTCGAGCCGAATGCCTTTCTTCAGCTCTAACTGGTTGATCTGCCGCTCGATCTTCTTGCCGATGCTGTCGCGCTTCTGCTCGAACAAGCGGATCTGGCGTTCGATCTTGCGCTCGATGATGTTCTTCCTGGCTTCCAGGAAGCGAAGCTGCCGCCCGATCTTCTTCTCGAACCTTTGCAGGGCGGGCAGCGGCATGGGGTTCACACAGAAAACGCTGCAAGCGAAATCTTGCAGGCGACGAAATCTCGACAGTTTTAAAACATCTGCCGGGCGAAGACCAGATGGCCGCATCTAACCGGTACCGGCGCGGCCGCCCAAGCCGTCGAGGAACTCCTTGACCTTGCCGAGGAATCCCGCGGATTCGGGATGCGTCTCGACCGACGACAAGCGATCGAATTCAGCCAGCAGTTCGCGCTGCTTTTTGGTCAATTTCTGCGGCGTCTCGACCACGACCTGGACATACATGTCGCCGTTTTGCCGCGTCCGCAGCACCGGCATGCCCTTGCCCTGCAGACGGAAACGCCGGCCCGAATGCGTGCCCTCCGGGACCTTCACCTTGGTCTTGCCGCCATCGATGGTCGGGACTTCGAAATCGCCGCCCATCGCCGCCGTCACCATCGAGACCGGAACGCGGCAGTGCAGATCGGCACCTTCGCGCTGGAAGAACGCGTGCGCGGCCATCGACAGGAAGATGTATAGATCGCCGGGCGGGCCGCCGCGCACGCCGGCTTCGCCTTCCCCGGCCAGCCGGATGCGCGTGCCGTCTTCCACGCCGGCCGGAATATTCACCGACAAAGTCCGCTCGCGCGTGACCCGGCCGGACCCGGCACACGATGCGCACGGGCTATCGATCGATTGGCCGCGGCCGTGGCAATTCGGGCAAGTGCGCTCGAGCGTGAAAAAGCCTTGCGCCTGGCGGACCCGGCCGGCGCCGCCGCACATCGGGCAGGTTTTGGGTTTGGTGCCGGTCTTGGCGCCCGAGCCGGAACAGGCCTCGCAGGTGACCGAGGTCGGAATGCGGATTTGCGCATTCTTGCCGGCATAGGCTTCGGTGAGGCTGATCTCCATGTTGTAGCGCAGATCGGCGCCGCGCTCGCGGCCGCTCCCGCCGCGAGCGCGGCCGCCCTGCATGCCGAATATGCCCTCGAACAAGTCGGAGAACGTGGTGCCGAAATCGGCGCCGAAGCCTGCCGCGCTGCCGCCCATGCCGTGCTCGAACGCGGCGTGGCCGAACCGGTCGTAAGCGGCGCGCTTGTCCGGGTCTTTGAGGACCTCATAGGCTTCGTTGATTTCCTTGAAGCGCAGCTCGGAGGTCTTGTCGCCCGGATTGCGATCCGGATGGCACACCATCGCCTGCTTGCGGAACGCGCTTTTGATGTCGCCGTCGCTCGCGGTGCGCTCGATCGAGAGCGATTCGTAATAGCAGCGCTTGGCCATCAGGTCTCACCCCGAGACGAGCAAGCGGAACCGAGTGAGGACATCCGATCTGCCGACGAACGAGCACCCCCGTTTCGTTTCCGGGGGTGCAATTTGACAAGCAACGGCATCAACCGCCTCGCTGCATCAAGCCGATTTCTTGTTCTTCTTGTCGTCGTCGACTTCGGTGAATTCGGCATCGACGACGTCTTCTTCTTTCTTGCCCTCGGCCGCGCCGCCGGCATCGCCGCCGCCCGGCTGTTGCTCGGCGGCTTGCTTGTACATCGCCTCGCCGAGCTTCATCGAAGCCTGCTGCAATGTGTTGGCCTTGGCCGTGATCGCCTCCGAGTCGGTGCCCTTCAAGGCTTCCTTGAGATCGGCCATGGCGTTTTCGATGGCGCGGCGCTCGGCGTCGCCGACCTTCGCGCCGTGCTCGGCAAGCGTCTTCTCGGTCATGTGGACGAGCGCCTCGGCGTGGTTCTTCGCCTCGACCTCGGCCTTGCGCTTCTTGTCTTCCTCGGCGTGCGCTTCGGCGTCCTTGACCATCTTATCGATGTCGCTTTCAGACAGGCCGCCCGACGCTTGGATGCGGATCTGCTGCTCCTTGCCGGTGCCCTTGTCCTTGGCCGAGACATTGACGATGCCGTTGGCATCGATGTCGAACGTGACCTCGACCTGCGGCACGCCGCGCGGCGCCGGCGGAATGCCGAGCAGATCGAACTGACCGAGTATCTTGTTGTCGGCCGCCATTTCGCGCTCGCCCTGGAACACCCGGATCGTCACCGCGGTCTGGCCGTCCTCGGCCGTGGAGAACACCTGGCTCTTCTTGGTCGGGATCGTGGTGTTGCGGTCAATGAGCCGCGTGAACACCCCGCCCAGCGTCTCGATGCCGAGCGACAGCGGCGTCACGTCGAGCAACAGCACATCCTTGACGTCGCCTTGCAGCACGCCGGCCTGGATCGCGGCACCGACGGCCACGACCTCGTCCGGATTGACGCCCTTGTGCGGCTCCTTGCCGAACAATTGCTTGACGACTTCCTGGACTTTCGGCATGCGCGTCATGCCGCCGACCAGGACGACTTCGTTGATCTCAGCCGCGCTGAGCCCGGCATCCTTGATCGCCTGCTTGCACGGATCGATGGTCTTTTGCACCAGATCGTCGACCAGCGCCTCGAATTTGGCGCGGGTCAGCTTCATGGTCAGGTGCTTGGGACCGGATGCGTCCGCGGTGATGAACGGCAGGTTGATCTCGGTCTGCGTCGTCGACGACAGCTCGATCTTGGCTTTTTCCGCCGACTTTTTCAGCCGCTGCAAAGCGAGTTTGTCGCGGCGCAGATCGATGCCCTGCTCCTTCTGGAATTCGTCGGCCAGATAATTGACCAGCCGCATGTCGAAATCTTCGCCGCCGAGGAAGGTGTCGCCGTTGGTCGACTTCACCTCGAACACGCCGTCGCCGATCTCAAGTATCGAAATATCGAACGTGCCGCCGCCAAGGTCATAGACCGCGATGGTGCCGGTCTTGGTCTTGTCGAGCCCGTAAGCGAGGGCGGCTGCCGTCGGCTCGTTGATGATGCGCAACACTTCGAGGCCGGCGATCTTGCCGGCATCCTTGGTGGCTTGGCGCTGGGCGTCGTTGAAGTAGGCGGGAACGGTGATGACGGCCTGCTCGACCTTGGCGCCGAGATAGGCTTCCGCGGTCTCCTTCATTTTCTGCAGGATGAACGCGGAAATCTGCGACGGCGAATAGCTCTTGCCTTCAGCCTCGACCCAGGCGTCGCCATTGGAGGCGCGCGCGATCTTGTAGGGAACGAGTTTCTTGTCCTTGTCCACCATCGGATCGTCGTAGCGACGGCCGATCAGGCGTTTGACCGCGAAAATCGTGCGCTCGGGATTGGTGACCGCCTGACGTTTTGCCGGCTGGCCGACCAGCCGTTCGCCCTCGTCGGTGAAAGCGACGATGGACGGCGTCGTGCGCATACCCTCCGCGTTCTCGATGACCTTCGGCGTCTTGCCTTCCATGACGGCGACGCAGGAATTCGTGGTCCCGAGATCGATACCGATGACCTTAGCCATGGTCTTAATCCTCTCTTTTGCGGCAGGTCGGGCAGGCCCGTTCAGGCGCCCTTTAAGTCCGACCCCCTTATTAGTCCATCGCTCAAGAACCGCTGCCGAAAGCCGCTGGCTAAGACCGCTGCACGAGGCGATTTCCCTTGGCTCATATAGGAGGGCGTCATCGCCCTGCAAGGCAGGATTGCCGATGCCTGGCCGCTTTCCAGGTCCTCACCGGCCGGCCGTGGCGGTCCGCGCCCGAGCGCGGTGAGGGTCTCTTAACGCTGTCGCGCGGCCTCTCAAATCCGGCTGGGCACGCTAGCCCGTCGTTAACAAAAGCCTGCCACGGATAGGCCGGCAAAGGGACGACAGCTGACGGTTGGCCGGCAACGGCAACGGATCAGCCGCCCGCCGGCGTGGGAGACGTCATGCGCTTGAGCAATACGGAATTCCGCGCAACGGCCTGCGCACCATGCGACGCCGAGCATGATCCCGTGCGCCGGTTTTTCCAGGTCCTGCCCAAGCCGTTTCGCTTTGTTGCGGTCGGCGGGTTGGGCCTCACCGTCGATCTTGCGATCTTCACCCTCGTTATCGCGCAATTTCACCACCCGCTGATCGCCCGGCTCATCTCGCTCGCGGCCGCGACATTGGTCACCTGGCGGCTCAATCGGGCCCTGACGTTCGATCGCAGCGGCCGCCACCCGGCCGATGAAGCCATACGCTACGCAACCGTAGCCGCAGCCGCGCAAGCCGTGAGCTACGCCATTTTCGCAATCCTCGTCGTCACGATGCTGGCCGCGGCGCCGCAGCTTGCGGTGCTGGCCGGTGCCGCCGCCGGCGCGCTGGTCTCTTATCGCGGCCAGACCCTGTTCGCGTTTCGACGGCAACCGGCCATCGCCGCGCCGGCGAGCCCCGCGTGAAGGGCCCGGCCATGGCAAATGACACCGTCGACGCCGAGGTTTTCGTGATCGGCGCCGGCCCCGCCGGCCTCACCGCGGCCTATTGCCTGAGCAAGCAGGCGCGATCGGTGCTCGTGATCGAGCGCGATCCCGTCTATGTCGGCGGCATCAGCCGCACCGTCGATTACAAAGGCTTTCTGTTCGACATCGGCGGCCATCGCTTCTTCTCCAAATCGAAAGAGGTGGTCGCGCTGTGGCAGGAGATCCTGCCCGACGATTTCATCGCACGGCCGCGGCTGTCGCGCATCTACTATAACGGCAAATTCTTCTCCTATCCGCTCAAGGCGTTCGAAGCGCTGCTCAAGCTCGGCATATTCACCAGCGCAGCCTGCATGCTGTCTTACGGCTATGCGAAAATGTTTCCGGTGGCACAGGCGCGCACCTTTCACGACTGGGTGCGCAACCAATTCGGCGAGCGGCTGTTTCAGATTTTCTTCAAGACCTACACCGAGAAAGTGTGGGGCATGTCGTGCGACGAGATTTCCGCCGATTGGGCGGCGCAGCGCATCAAGGGCCTCGACCTCACCACGGCGGTCTTGGATGGGCTGAAGCGATCGCTGCGGTTCGGCCGCAAGACCAACCAGAGCGACATGAGCGGCGGCGATACCGTCAAGACGCTGATCGAAAGCTTCCAATATCCGCGCCAGGGCCCCGGCATGATGTGGGAGGCGGCGGCGCGCAAGATCACCGCGCTTGGCGGCCGCATCCTGATGGGCCGCGAGCTGGTGCGGCTCGAATTCGATAACGACCGGAAGCTTTGGCGCATCGAGGTCGCGACCGCGCGCGGCGGCCGTGAAAGCTACACCGCGCGCCACGTCATCAGCTCGGCGCCGGTGCGCGAGCTTGTCGAGCGCGTCAAGCCGGTGCCGATCTCGCTCCTGCATGCGCGCGCGCTGCGCTACCGCGATTTCCTGACCGTCGCGCTGATGGTGCGCAAGGACGACTTGTTTCCAGACAACTGGATCTACATCCACGATCCGAGCGTGAAGGTCGGCCGAGTGCAGAACTTCCGCTCCTGGTCGCCGGAGATGGTGCCCGAAGGCATGAGCTGCCTTGGCCTGGAATATTTCTGCTTCGAGGGCGACGGGTTGTGGAACGCGCCCGACGGCGAGCTCATTGCGCTGGCGAAAAAGGAAGTGGCGCAGATCGGGCTGGTCACGTCCGATGAAGTTATCGACGCCTGCGTGGTGCGGCAAGCCAAGGCCTATCCGGTTTACGATGAAGACTACCGCGATAATGTCGCGGCGATCCGACGCGATCTCGAAGGCAGCTATCCGACGCTGCACATGGTCGGCCGCAACGGCATGCACAAATACAATAATCAGGACCACGCCATGATGACGGCCATGCTCACGGCGCGGAATATCCTCGCGGGCGAGCGGCGCTACGACGTGTGGAACGTCAACGAGGACGCCGAATATCACGAGGCGGGCGCCTCCGGCGTGCAGCACGCGCTCGACAGCGTGCGGCTGGTGCCGGAAAAGGTGGCCGAGGAGCGCGCGGCTTAAGACGCGAGACCGTCAGGCGACAGCCGCTGCGGTCTGCTCCGGTAGCGCCCGCGCTTTGTGATCTTCGCTGTGCGCCAAGCGCCACAGCAGCCGTGCCGCAAACGCGATCAACACAATCGGCGCCAGCGGTACCCGGCATACGGCCGAAAACATCATCGTCACCGGCAGCGTCCAGACCGCAAGCAGGAGCCAGTGATCGCGCATAGTATTATCGGTGCGCGCGCGCAACAGCGCGACGACGAAGCCGAACACCACCATGTCGTAGTTGAGAATGTACGGCGTGAACAGGAAAGTCGCGGTGACGAGAAGCGAAAGCGACAGCGCCGGATCGCGGCGCTGCCAATAGGTCCAGGCCACTGCTGCGAATGCGAGCGCGGATACCGCATACTGGATAACCCAGGCCGCGCTCAACGGCAGGTCGACGAGACGGGCGCCGTAGAACGGCGTTGCCACCATCGAATAAAGCAGCCCATCGCTGGTCTCGGTGAGCCAGGCCTGCTGCGGCACGACCTGGCGCCAGAATTCGATCCAGATGTCCCAGCCGAACAGCAGCGCGGTCAGCGCGACCAGCACCGCTGCCGTCACCACCGCCACGGCGATCGTCAGCCATCGGCGCTCGAGCAGCAGGACCACCGGCAGCAATAGGCCGAGCTGCGGCTTGATGGTGAGGATACCGAACAGAATGCCGGCCAGCACCGGCCGGCGCTCGCGGTTGAGCAAGCCGCCGAGCAACAGCGCCGCGGTGTAAAACCCGTTCTGGCCGAAAAACATGCAGACCGCGATGCCGGGCGCGACCGCAAGGAACAGGAGCCGCTGGCGCGGGATCGCGACCGAGCAGGTGAAAAGGTAGAGCGCGATGCCAATGACGCACCAAGCGATATAGGCCGGCAGATAGGGCAGGAGGCCAAGCGGCCAAACGAACACAACGAGGTGCGGCGGATAGGACCAGTACACTTCCTGATACGGGATGCCGAGGATTTGGCGGACCGCCTCGTTGTAGATCCTAAAATCGAACCACGGAGCGGGTCCGCCGAGAAACGCGGAGCGGCCGGCCAGCCAGGTGTTGAGGAAGTCACGCCCGATGAGGTAGTGCATGCCATCGAGCCACGGCTTGCCGAGCGGCGGCGGCCCGGCGAGCGTGACCACGGCCAGCATGAACGTGATGAAAAACACCGCGGCGGCGATCGTCCATTTGGCATAGAGATCGTCGACCGGCGATTTGCTGGAAGCGGCGGCCCGCGCCACAATACCGACGTGCGGAAGAAGCAGTGACATCGCCGGCCGACCGTGACGATAGTTCGTAAAAATCCCATGAAAACCATGGCTGAAAACCATGGCTGAAAACCATGGCTGAAAACGACAGTGAAAGCGCGCGAATGAACCTGCGGGTCGATGGCAATGGGGTGCGCTTTTACCCCGCTTATCTGGATCGCGAGCGGCAGGCGGCGGTGCTCGCGGCCATAGCTGAGGTTTTCGCCGCGGCGCCGCTCTATACGCCCTGCATGCCGCGGTCGGGCCGGCCGATGTCGGTGCGCATGTCGAATTGCGGAGCGCTGGGCTGGTTTTCCGACCAGAGCGGGTACCGATACGAACCGGCACATCCGCAAACCCGGCGTGCCTGGCCGCCGATTCCCGAAGCGCTGATCGCGATATGGGACGATGTCGCCGAATATCCGCATCGGCCGGAGGCTTGCTTGATCAATTTCTACGGCGCCGGCGCAAAAATGGGCTTGCACCAGGATCGCGACGAGGCCGATTTCGCCGCGCCCGTGGTTTCGCTTTCGCTCGGCGATTCCTGCCTGTTCCGCGTCGGCGGCTCAAAGCGCGGCGATCCGACCCGCTCGTTTCGCCTCAATTCCGGCGACGTGGTCGTGCTTGGTGGCAGCGCCCGGCTTGCCTTCCATGGCGTCGACCGCATCTATCCGGGAACGTCCACTTTGCTCGCCGAGGGCGGACGGCTCAATCTCACCATGCGGCGGGTGACGCGGCCCGATGTCGCGTATTCGCGCGCGGCGCACGGCGCGGCGATGTTCCGGGAAAAATTGCCATGATGGCTGCGAGGAAATTCCATTGGAGCCGTGCGCTTTGTGCGATCGCGGCGGTCTGCACCGTCATGCTTTTGGCGATACCGGCCCGCGCCGCCGATCCAATTTTCCCGGTGGGCTCCCGGATCGGGCTCGTTCCGCCGCCAGGAATGGTGCCGAGCAAAAACTTCGAGGGCTTCGAGGATGTCGAGAACAAGGCCGCCATTCTTCTTGCGACGTTTCCGGCCGAGGCCTTTGCTCAGTTGGATAAGTCCATGGTGCCGGCGGCGCTGAAATCGCAGGGCCTCGATATCGAGAGCCGCGAGCCGTTTGCGACCAATGTCGGCACAGGCTTTCTTCTCAGCGGCAAGCAAACAACCGCGGCAGGACCGATTCGCAAGCTGATGCTGGTCGCACCGGTGGGAGGCATCACGGCGCTCGTCAACGTCCAGCTGCCGGAGCAGGGCGCCGCTTATACCGATAAGGCGGTGCGCGCTGCCCTCGCGACGCTCGCCGTGCGTGCCGAAGTGCCCGACGCGGAGCGCCTGAGCTTGCTGCCGTTCACGGTCGGCGACCTTGCCGGATTTCGCATCGACAACGTTTGGCCGGGCCGCGCCATGATGCTGGTCGATGCGACAGCGGGCAAAGGTTCGAGCGATAGCGATAAAGCGCCGGCCGACAAGACCGCGGATACATCCAAGAGCGACGCCAATGCGCATTTCCTGATCGTCGCCGCGCCGGGCAGCCCCGACGAAGCGAAAAGCCGTGACGACTTCGCGCGGGTCATATTCGATCAGATCGGCGGCATCAGCGAGGTGCGAATTCAAGACGCCGAATCGATGCGCATTAACGGCCAGGCCGGCTATGAGACCTTGGCGAACGCCAAGGATCCGAAAAGCGGCGGCGACATCAGGGTGGTGCAATGGTTGCGGTTCGGCAGCGGCGGCTATCTGCAAATGATCGGCGTCGCCGACGCGAAGGCGTGGCCCGACGTGTTCACGCGCATGCGCACTTTGCGCGACAGCGTCGAGGCCAAATAATCCCGCCAGCGATTTTCAGGATTCTTTCGCAGCCGGCTCGTTGCCGGCGTTGTCGTTGGTGGCCGAAACCGGCGCGGTTTTCGGTCCGCCCTTAGACACCCCGACCAGAGCCGGGCGCAGCACCCGCTCGCCGATCATGTAGCCGGGCTGCACGACTTGCACGACGCTGCCGGCCGGCACGGTCGCGTCGGGGACTTCGAAGATGGCCTGATGCAGGTTGGGATCGAATTTCTCGCCTTGCGGCGTGAATTGCCGCACACCGTTCATTTCCAGCGCCTTTAAAAGCTCGCGCTCGGTCAATTCGACGCCGTCAATCAGCGCCTTCGCGCCGCTCTGTGTGTCGGTCCGCAGTTCCGGCGCCACCGTTTCAAGCGCGCGGCGCATATTGTCGGCAACGCCGATCATGTCGCGCGCGAAGCCCGTCACGCCACGCAGCCTCGCATCGGCGACTTCGCGCTCGGTGCGTTTGCGCAAATTCTCCATCTCGGCGAGCGTGCGCAGGAGCCGGTCCCTGAGCTCGATCGCAACCGCGACCGGATCGGGTTGTGCCGCGGCTTGATCGGCCGCTGCGGAACCTTCCGGTATCGCGGCCGCTTCCTCCTCAGCGCGAGCGGTCTGATCCGTCATATGAAGGAAATCCTGTTTGTTCGCTGCCCCGCATATCAGGGTTCAAATGGCAAAAATCAAGCTTGGAAACCGGCTGTTTGCGTTTAACCGCCCAGCAGCTTGCTCACGACCTTGGCGGTGTAATCCACCATGGGAATGATACGCGCGTAATTCAGCCGGGTCGGGCCAATCACCCCCAGCACGCCGACGATGTGGCCGGCGGCGTCGTGATAGGGCGCGACAATAGTCGAGGAGCCGGACAGCGAGAACAGCTTGTTCTCGGAGCCGATGAAGATACGGACGCCTTCGGCCTGCTCGGCGCGGCCGAGCAGATCGATCACCTCGCGTCGCGTCTCAAGATCGTCGAACAGCAGCCGCACGCGCTCGAGGTCGTCGAGCGCCTTGAGATCCTCGAGCAAATGCGCTTGGCCGCGCACGATCAGCTTGCGCTCATCGCTCTCACCGCCCGACCAGCTAGCGAGGCCGGCGGCGACGATCTTCTGCGTCAACTCGTCGAGTTCGGCCTGGCGCGCTTCGAGCGCGCGTTCGACCTCGCCCTTCGCCTCGGCGAGCGTCATGCCGCGGATATGCGCGTTGAGGTAGTTCGAGGCTTCGGTCAGCGCCGAGGTCGGCAGGCCCACCGGAACATTGAGCACCCGGTTCTCGACCTGGCCGTCTTCGGCGACCAGCACCACCAGCGCGCGCTCCGGCTCCAGCCGCACGAACTCGACATGCTTGAGCCGCGACGTTGGATTTCGCCGTCAGCACGACTCCGGCGGCGCGGGTGAGGCCCGACAGCAGGCCCGAGGCTTCGGTCAGCACCGTCTCGACCGACTTGGCCTGGCCCGAGGCCGCGACTTGCGCCTCGATCGCGCGGCGGTCGTTTTCGGTCAGGTCGCCGATCTGCATCAGCGCATCGACGAAGAAGCGCAGCCCTTTCTCGGTCGGCAGCCGGCCGGCCGAAGTGTGCGGCGCATAGACCAGGCCAAGCTGTTCCAGATCCGACATGACATTGCGCACCGAGGCCGGCGATAAAGTCATCGGCATGATGCGCGACAGATTGCGCGAGCCGACCGGCTCGCCGGTCGCCAGATAGCTCTCGACGATCTGGCGAAAGATCTCGCGCGAACGCTCGTTGAGCTGGGCCAAGCCCAGCTGGTTCGCGCCCAGCTGGTTGGCGCCGATGGGAACTCTGGCCAAGAATTTTTATCCTCAAAGGATTGCGGCCCTCAGCCGAACGCATCCGGAATATATCACTCCGCGGCCGCCATCGTTTGTGCCTGCGGCCCGGCGCGCAGCAAATCCATCAGCTGGCGCACCGAGCCGAAATCCTGCAGCCGGTCGATCGCGCCGATCACCGCATCCGCGTCGGCTATGACGCCGGTGGCGTAACTGCGGAATTTCTGCTCGATCTGCGCGCGCGACAACGGGTTTTGCGATGAGCCGAGCGGATGCTCGCAGCGCGCCGAGAACGTCGCTCCGTCATTCATCTCTATGTCCACCTTGGCCTGCGAGCCGCAATTGCCGCATCGGGATAGACCTCGACGTTTTTGGCGGCGAAAGCGCGCAGCTTCGGGTCGTCGTAACGGTTGGGCCCGAACTGCGCCAAGGTCAGTGCGCCATCGTGCAGGATCGCCGCCGCGGTGTAGTGCGCGGATAACAGCGCCTCGAACTTCGCTTTATAGCTATCGAAGCCGCCATGCATGTCGAACGCGGCTTGGCTGAGCGCGATGCGAACCTTGCGCACGCGCGCGGCATCGATGCGGTGCTTGCTCCAAAAGCTCGAACAGCGCGGTGTTCATGCCTTGGATGACCGTTGCCGACGGCCATAGCCGCAGCGCGATCTGCTCAAGCTCAAAACGTTGGCCGAGCTCGGCGACCGCCAAATCCGGTTTGCCGCCATTGACGTAGGTCGTGTAGAGGCCGCCGTCCTTGGCGGTGAGGAATTCGCGCGTGGCGACGAAGTTTTGCTGCGCCAGCAAGGCCGCCATCAAGCCGGACAACGCGCCGCGGCATTGATGGAATTTCACCGTCGGCGTGCCCCAGGCGGCAAAGGTGCCCGCCGCCTGGCTGCCGGCAAGACCGAAGGCGCGCGCCATCGTTTCGCCGTCGAATTCCAGCAGCGAGCCGACAGCGGCCGCGCCGCCGAACGGGCCGAAAATACCCGGACCATGCCAGCCGCGCGCGCGGAATACCGGGTAGTCGCTGCCGATGCCGACCCGGGTCGTGACTTCGCAACCCGCGGCAACGGCAACCAGAAGATCGCGGCCGGAGCAACCGTCGCGCTCGGCGATCATAAGCGCCGGCGGCACGATCTCCGGCGTGACATGCGTCATGGTTGCGCGATGCGCGTCGCACATCGTCGTCGCGGTGATGAGATAGGCGTTGAGCAGCGTTGCTCCGGCGAGCGACAGCCGTTCGCCGCCGATCACGCTCGATTCGGTACCTTGCGCCAGCGCCGACGCGAGCGCCGCCATCTGACCGGTCTCCTCGCCTTGATGGCCGGCGACGGCGCAGGCCAGCGCATCCAAAATGAGGGTCTTGCAATGCTCGACGACCCGCGGCGGAAGATCCTCATAGCGCAGCGTCGCGGCAAAATTCGCCAGCACTTGGGTTGTTTCCGCCGCCATGTCGATCTCCGTCCCGGATAACCGGCGAAGGGTAGCGGTTGGCTCGCCAAAGGCAAACCGGCTTACGGCCTTGTGGCCGCCCCGGTGGAGCGCCTAAAAGCGTCGTCCGCCGACATTTCGCGCGGCCACCGGGAGATTTGCATGCGGCCGAGCCGCCGACAGCCTGACGAACTGCGCCCCGTTTCGCTGGAGCGCGGCGTGGTGAAATACGCGGAAGGCTCCTGCTTCGTGAAATTCGGCGACACTCACGTGCTGGTCACCGCTACGCTCGAAGATCGCCTGCCGCCTTGGCTCAAGGGCCAGGCGCGCGGCTGGATCACAGCCGAATACGGCATGCTGCCGCGCGCCACGCTCGAGCGCACGCGGCGCGAGGCCTCGGCCGGCAAGCAGAATGGCCGCACGGTGGAAATCCAGCGCTTGATCGGCCGCAGCCTGCGTGCGGTGGTCGATCTCAAGGCGCTCGGCGAGCGGCAGATCACCATCGACTGCGACGTGATCCAGGCTGACGGCGGCACCCGCACTGCCTCGATCACCGGGGCCTGGATCGCGCTCCACGATTGCCTCGCCTGGATGAAGACGCGGCAGATGGTCGAGCTGGAAGTGTTGCGCGACCATATTGCGGCGATTTCCTGCGGCGTCTGTTCCGGCGTGGCGGTGCTCGACCTCGACTATGCCGAGGATTCGCAAGCCGACACCGACGCCAATTTCGTCCTCACCGGCGCGGGCAATATCGTCGAAGTGCAGGCGACCGCGGAAAAAACGCCGTTCTCCGAAGAGCAATTCGCAGCGCTCCTGGCGCTGGCACGCAAGGGCATCGGCAAGCTCGTCGACCTGCAGAAGATGGCGGTGACGTAGAGGACGCCGCGCCATCGTCCGCGTTCACCGGTCGCCTGGTTATAGCGACACATAATGCGGGCAAGCTTAAGGAAATGCGGGAATTGCTTGCGCCTTACGGCATCGACGCCATAGCGGCGGGCGACCTGCAACTGCCAGAACCGGACGAAACCGGAATGACGTTTCGCGACAATGCGCGCATTAAGGCACAAGCCGCGGCGGCAGCCACCGGGCTTACGGCTTTTGCCGACGATTCCGGGCTGGCGGTCGATGCGCTCGACGGTGAGCCGGGAATTCATTCGGCGCGCTGGGCCGGCGCGGACAAGAATTTCCAGGGCGCCATGGCAACGATCGAAGAGAAGCTCGCCGAGCGCGGCGCCAACACACCGGACCGCCGCAAGGCGCAATTCGTCTCGGCGCTTTGCGTTGCCTGGCCGGACGGCCATGCCGAGACGTTCGAGGCGCGCGTCACCGGCACGCTCATTTGGCCGCCGCGCGGCGCTAAGGGGTTCGGCTACGATCCGATGTTCGTGCCGGACGGCCAGCAACGAAGCTTCGGCGAAATGTCGAGCGAGGAAAAACACGGTTTGCCGCCGCACGGCAGCGGCTTGTCGCACCGCGCCCGCGCCTTCGTAAAATTTGCGGAGGCGTGTCTTGGAAAGCAGTGAAGCCTTGGTCGACACTGAATTGGACAACAGTGAACAGGCGTTCGGCGTCTACATTCACTGGCCGTTCTGCCTGTCGAAATGTCCCTATTGCGACTTCAACAGCCATGTACGGCGGGAGCCGATCGACGAACCGCGCTATGTGCGCGCCTTCGCCGCCGAAATCGCGGCAACCGCCGCGCGCGCGCCGGGCCGAACCGTGTCGACGATTTTCTTCGGCGGCGGCACGCCATCGCTGATGCAGCCGGCGACGATCGCCGCCGTGCTCGACGCCGTCGCCAAGCATTGGCCTATCGCGCCTGACGCCGAAATCACGCTCGAAGCCAATCCAACCAGCGTCGAGGCGACGCGCTTTCGCGGCTACCGCGCGGCCGGCGTCAACCGCGTGTCGCTTGGCGTGCAAGCGCTCGACGATCGTGCGCTGGCCGAGCTTGGGCGCTTGCATTCGGCGCGCGAGGCGCTCGATGCGGTCGCCATCGCGCGCACGGTGTTCGACCGCTACTCGTTTGATCTCATCTATGCCCGGCCGCAGCAACAACCGAACGACTGGGCGAGCGAGTTGCGAACCGCGCTGGGAGAAGCCGGCGATCATCTTTCGCTCTATCAATTGACCATGGAGCCGGAGACGCCGTTTGCCGCGCTGCATGCGGCAGGCAAATTGCAGCTTCCCGACGAGGAGACCGCGCGCGCGCTCTACGATACCACCCAGGAGGTCTGCGCCGCGCACGGTCTGCCGGCCTATGAGATTTCCAATCATGCGCGGCCGGGCGGCGAGTGCCGGCATAACCTGGTCTATTGGCGTAGCCACGAATATGCCGGTATCGGCCCGGGCGCCCATGGCCGGCTCGATATCGGCGGCGATCGCCATGCGATCGCGACCGAAAAGCGGCCGGAGGCCTGGCTGACCCGGGTGGAAACGCAGGGCGACGGCATCGTCACCGACGATCTGCTGACCCGCGAAGACAGATCCGATGAGTTCTTGCTGATGGGGCTGCGGCTCGCCGAAGGCATCGAGATCGCGCGCTATGTCGCGGTGGCCGGCCGCGCGCTCGATTCGAGCCGCATTGCCATGCTGCATGAGCACGGTCTGATCGAGACAACGCCGGCCGGACGCCTGCGCGTCACACTGCCTGGCTTTCCGGTGCTCGACGCAGTCGTCGCCGATCTCGCGGCATAGCCATCTTGGCCCTTTAATAATAAGCTAGCTTATCTTTTCTGTGATCGTCGCCAATGGCCCGAAATATGGACGGACCAATTTTCCAGCAAAACGACGTTTTCGCCGCCGCGCGCCGATTTTTAATAAGCTAGCTTATATTCCGGATGCCGCCGGACCGAAGCTCTTCGGAGCGGGCGAAACAACCTGCGGCCCGGCCGCGGCAACACGAAGTACGGCCAGGCCGCGGTCGTTGCTACCGTCCGCCCTGAACCGGAATAAGCCATCAATGCCCGAAAAACCGGATGGATTGGTGAGAACCTGGGAAGAAAATCGCTGCGGACCCTGGGTTTTCACCAAAGCGGCGATCAGGGCGACCGCGTCGTATGACAGGGTCGCGGTGCGGACCGGGTCCTGCTGATAGCGGCCGCGGTAGCGGGCGGCAAAATTGCGGTAGCCGACACCGTCCGGCGCGGCATACAGGCCGCCGTCAAGCGCGGGCGTCGCGAAAATGCGGGGATCGTCCCACAGCCCGGTGCCGAGCAGCTGCAACCGCTTGATATTGACGCCGCTGGCGATCACCGCCTGGACAACGTCCGGCACCGCATCGCCGCCGTCGGCGATGAGCAGAGAATCGGCGCGCGTCGACGCCTGGCCGACGTTGCGGATCGGCCCCGTCATGGCGGCCTTGTCATGCGGGTAGCGTTCGAGCGCGACCAGCTGGTCGCCACTGCGCCGCGCCACGGCCTGCTTGAACGCCGCCTCGACCACGGTGCCGTAAGGATTGTCGGGAATCAAAGCCGCGTAGGAGTGTTTTCCGGTCGCCGTCGCGTATTGCACAATGCGCTCGACATCGGTTTCCGGCAGGAAGCTCAACAGATAGACGCCGCTTGAGGCGACATTGGCGTCGGTCGAAAACGCGATCACCGGGACATTACGCTGCCGCGCGACCTGGCCGACGAAGCTGACCGATTGCGCGAACAGCGGACCGAGAATGATTTCGGCGCCCTCGTCGAGCGCCTGTTGCGCGCCCAGCCGGGCCGCCTCGGCGGTGCCGCCGTCGTCTTTGATCAGGAGCTGGATGTCGGGATTGCTAAATTCGGCGATCGCCATTTCCGCGGCATTGCGCATGGCCTGGCCGGCGACGCCGGCATTGCCGGGGGCCGTCAATGGCAGGATCAAGGCGGCCTTGACCTGGCCGGCGCCGATGCTGGCGCCCGGCGGCGCTTGCGCGCTCTGCGGCGCCGCAGGCGGCGGGGTTGAGGATAAATATTGGGAGTTTCCGGAGCAGCCCGCCAACAGCGTGCCCGCGGTAGCAAGCAGGCCGGCAAGCGAACGGCGGCGTGTCGGCAAATGTCGCGCCAGATGGCCCGCCGACGCCGGAATCAGCACTTGCGCGGACACGGCTCCCCCCACGGCGCAACTTCGAAAACAGGGCACGGGCGCCGATGCCATCATAAACAAGGCTACGGCAATAGGACATATTGGCGGCGAATGGTTAACTAAATGAATAAGATAAGGAATTCGGCCCGGTCATGACGGCCGCGCGGGCGGGCGCTAGAGTGGCGCGATGAAGCGGGTGTTTCGCAAACCGGCGCGCCACGATGACGGCGCCGAACGGCAATTTGCCGTCGCCGGCCAGCCGATCGCGGCGGCCACGCTCGCGCCCGGGCTGCATATCGTCGCGACGCCGATCGGCAATCTCGGCGACATCACGCTGCGCGCACTTCATGCGCTTGCCGGCGCCGACCTGATCGCCTGCGAAGATACCCGCGTCACCCGCAAATTGCTCGATCGCTATGCCATCGCAACACCGCTGACGCCCTATCACGAGCATAACGCGGCGAGCGCGCGGCCCGTTCTGTTGCAACGGCTCGCCGAAGGCGGCGCCGTCGCGCTGGTCTCCGACGCCGGCACGCCGCTGATTTCCGATCCCGGCTACAAGCTGGTGCGCGCCGCTGCACAGGCCGGTCACCCGGTCACGGCGCTGCCCGGCGCGTCGGCGCTGCTGGCGGGCTTGAGCGTGGCGGGGCTGCCGACCGACCAGTTCCTGTTCGCCGGATTCTTGCCGCCAAAGGAAGCCGCGCGCCGCGCCCGCATCGCCGAACTAAGCCGCATCCCGGCGACGCTGGTTTTGTTCGAGACCGGGCCGCGTGTCGCCGCAACGCTTGCCGATCTCGCCTCTGGCCTCGGCCCCGATCGCGCGGCGGCGCTATGCCGTGAGCTCACCAAGCTGCACGAGGAGGTCCGCCGCGGCGATCTGGCAACGCTGGCAAAAGCGTTTGCCGCGGCCGAGCCGCGCGGCGAGATCGTTCTGGTCATCGCGCCGCCGCCGGCGCCGCAGCAAGTAAGCGCCGCCGAGACCGATATGCTGCTGCGCCAGGCGCTAAGCCGCCTGTCGCTCAAAGACGCCGTCGGCGAAGTGGCCGATGCCGCCGGCCTGCCGCGCCGCGAGGTTTATCAGCGCGCACTCACGCTGGCGAAAGAGGCGAGCAAGGACAGCAAACATGGCGCGAAATATGGCGCGCCGGGCTGAGCCGCTGAAGCCGCCAAAGCCCGCGCCGCGCCCGGAGCGCGTTGCGGCGTTCCAGCTCGGCCTGTCGGCGGAGAGCCGCGCCGCCATGCTGTTGCTGGCCAAGGGCTACCGCATCGTGGCGCGGCGCTGGAAAACGCCGTTCGGCGAAGTCGATATCGTCGCCCGCCGCCGCCGCTCGCTGGTTTTTGTCGAGGTCAAGGCGCGCGCCACCGTCGACGACGCGGCGGAAGCGGTGACCGCGCGCGGCAAAAGCCGCATCGTCGCCGCGGCCGAATTTTGGCTGGCGTCCCATCCCGATGACGTCGATGCCTTCATCCGCTTCGACGTGATCCTGGTCGCGCCCGGCAAGATGCCGCGCCACATCGCCAATGCTTTCGATGCCAGCCGTTGAGATCGCCTTGAGACAGGAATTGTCTTGCTCAGGGATTGAAAGCGCCGCTTCAGGCCGCGTTGAGCTTGCCGAAGAACTGATCGACCTGGGCGCGGATATTGGCGGCGGCGGCGGCGAGATCGTCGGCCAGCGTCTTCACCGACGTGGCGCTGGCGCGCGTATCCTGCGTTGCCTCGCCGACGCGCTCGACTTCGCTCGCGGCTTCGTTGGTGCGGCGCGCCGCGACCTCGATGCTGCGCGCCATTTCCTGGCTCGCCGCACCCTGCTCGGTGACCGCGGTGGCGATCGCACCGGAAATCTCGCCGATGTCGCCGATGGTGCGTTCGATGCCGCCGATAGCCTCGATCGAGCGCTGCGTCGCGCTTTGCATGGCCGCGATCTGCGCGCCGATCTCATCCGTTGCCTTGGCGGTTTGTGACGACAGCGCCTTGACCTCGCCGGCAACGACCGCAAAGCCGCGGCCGGCGTCGCCGGCGCGCGCCGCCTCGATCGTGGCGTTCAGCGCCAAGAGATTGGTTTGCGAGGCGATATCGGTGATGAGCTTGATCACGTCGCCGATGCGCCGGCCGGCTTCGTCAAGCTCCTTCACCGCATCGTTGCTGCGCGCGGCTTCGCTGATGGCCTTGCTGGTAATGGCGTTCGATTGCGTGACCTGGCGATCGATTTCGGTCACCGAGACGGCGAGTTCCTCGGCGGCCGACGCGATATCGCGCACATTGGCAAAAGCCTCGTTTGACGCGGTGGCGGCGCCGGCGGTCTTGGCCGAGGCAAGGTCCGCCACTTCCGTCAATTGTGACGACGCGGCCAGCATATGTTCGAATAATCGTCCGAGCTCGGATAGGCTTGCCTCGATCTCGGTGGCGAAGCAGGCGATTTCGGTCGCAATCTGGTCCTGGCGCCGCGTTCTGGCTTCGGCGTCGGCGAGCACGGTTTGGTTGAGGTCGACATTGCGGCGCATGGCGTCCTGGAAAACCGAGATCGAGCGGGCCAACGCGCCAATCTCATCGGCGCGATCGCTATAAGGCACGCCCCGCACGTCGTCACCGCGGGCCACGGCCTCGGTGACGCCGGTGACGGCCGCCAGCGGCCGCGCCACCGATCGATGGATCACGAGAGCGCCGCTGATCGCCAGCATCAGCGCGACGGCGCCGAGCACCATCATTTCCAGCGCGTTGGTGCCGGCATGGCCCGCGATCTGGGCGTAGATATCCTGCGATCGCTGCGCATAGAGCTTGCCCAGCACTTCAAGATCGTCAGTCAGCGCGGTGCGGACTGTGCGATTGGCGTCGTTATCGCCCCATTCGCGGCCGGCGGCCGGGCTGATTTCGGTGCCGCGGCGAGCCAATTCACGGCGGAACTCCTGGAATTTCTGCACGCGCGCGGCGAATTCGGCGAACATGGCCGCGTCTTCCGGACCCACCGACTTCTGCCATTCTTGCACCACGCTGCCGATCTGGTCGTTGAAGCGGGTCAGGCCATCGGCGTATTTCTTCACAGTGCCTGGATCCGACGACATATAAATTCCGCGCGATTCCATCACCACGGCGTAGATCAGGCTTTCGATGTGCTCGACGTTTTCCGCGCCGACGAAGGCGGACTCGAATTCCTTGGTCAGCGCCACATGCCGCTCGGCATTGAAAATCGCCGCGGCCGCCAGCGTCACCATCACAGTGGCCAGCAGCGCGAAGATGACATAGAGCTTGGCGGCGATCGAAAATTTCGACAAATTCATGCGGGTCGGCCCGGCTTGATCCCCAATGAGCCCGCAATTTGCCGGTAAGATGTTAACTTCAGGTTTGCCATCTGGCACCGGCCGCGCCCTTGGCTTACATCACTCCGCGCCGCAAAATGCAAATCCCACCAATCGGATAAGGCCCGGCCTGGCCCCCCGCATATGCGCCTGAACGTCGCCGTCCAAATGGACCCGATCGAGCGGATCAATATCCGCGGCGATTCGACTTTTGCGCTGCTGCTGGAAGCACAGGCGCGCGATTTTCCGCTGTCCTATTACACGCCCGACCGGATGGCGCTGCGCGACGGCAAAGTCTCGGCGACAGTGCGGACGCTTTCGGTGCGTGACCAAGCCGGCGACCATTTCACGCTGGGCGAGCCGCGGCCTGTCGCGCTCGACACATTCGATGTTGTGTTGCTGCGCCAGGATCCGCCGTTCGATCTCGCTTACATCACCTCGACTCACATGCTTCAGCGCATCCGGGCGAAGACGCTGGTGGTCAACGATCCCGCGCATGTGCGCAACGCGCCGGAAAAAATCTTCGTCACCGAATTTCCCGATCTGATGCCGCCGACGCTGATCACCCGCGACCTCGAGACCATCAAGACGTTTCGCGCCGAGCACGGCGACATCGTGATGAAGCCGCTTTACGGCAAAGGCGGCGAGGCGGTGTTCCTGCTGCAGCGCGAGGACCTCAATTTCGGCTCGCTGTTCGATCTATTCACCGCGACGTTCCGCGAGCCGTGGGTGGTGCAGAAGTTCCTGCCCGCGGTGAAGGCGGGCGACAAGCGCATCATCCTGGTCGACGGCGAATTCGCCGGCGCCGTCAACCGCGTGCCGGCGCCGGGCGATCTGCGCTCCAACATGGTGCGCGGCGGCGTGCCGAAAGCGACCGATCTCACCCAGCGCGAACGCGACATCTGCGCGCGGCTCGGGCCGTCCTTACGAGAACGCGGCCTGTTGTTTACCGGCATCGACGTGATCGGCGATTACCTCACCGAGATCAACGTCACCTCGCCGACCGGCATCCGCTCGATCAAGGCGCTGGGCGGCGCCGATATCGCGGCGCTGATCTGGGACAAGATCGAGAAAAAGCGACGTCCCTGATCACGCCGGTGCCGGCGACGCCGCGCGGATGGGCTTGGCCGAGGATTTCCGCACCGTCAGAATAAGTCCCGCCGCCAGCAGGCACAGCGCGCCGGCGACAAAGAACGCCGGCAGATAAGTCGAATATTCCGTGCGCACCAGGCCGGCGCCGAATGCCGCACTGGCGGCGCCGAGTTGATGGCCGGCGAACACCCAGCCGAACACCATGCCGGCTTTCTCCGGGCCGAAGCGATCGGCGGTCAATTTCACGGTCGGCGGCACGGTCGCGATCCAATCGAGGCCGTAGAACACGGCAAACAGCGACAGCCCATAGAACGTGAAATCGGTGAACGGCAGATAGAGCAGCGATAGGCCGCGCAAGCCGTAATACCAGAACAACAGCCAGCGATTATCGAAGCGGTCGGACAGGTAACCGGAGCCGATCGTGCCGATGAAATCGAACACGCCCATCATCGCCAGCACGCTCGCCGCGGCGACCGCCGCCAGGCCGTAATCGTGGCACAGCGTGATGAAGTGGGTTTGGATCAAGCCGTTGGTGCTGCTGCCGCAGACAAAGAACGTGCCGAACAGAACCCAGAAGATCGGCACTTTGGCCGCATCCTTGAGTACGTGGATCGGCGACATCAGCAGGGATATGAGACCCACGCCTTCGGCCGGCGCCGGCGTGATGTTGGTTTCGCCGTAGAGCGGCAGGTTGAGCTCGCTCGGCCGGTCGCGCATCAGCAAGGACGCGACCAGCGCGACACAAGCCAGCATGCAGGAAATGAAAATTAGCGCTGCGCGCCAGCCGTAACGCGTGGTGATCTCGGCGATCAGCGGCAGAAATACCAGCTGGCCGGTGGCGCTGCTCGCCGCAAGAACCCCCATGACCAGGCCGCGGCGATGATTGAACCACCGTGTCGCGACGGTCGCCGCGAACACCATCGCGGTGAGACCGGTGCCGATGCCGACGACGACGCCCCATAGCAAGATGAGCTGCCATAGTTGCGTCATGGCCAATGACGCCAGCAGGCCGCCGGCGATCATCGCCATCGCGGTGACGATGACCCGGCGCACGCCGAAGCGGTTCATGAAGGCCGCCGCGAACGGCCCGAACAATCCGAACAGCATGATGCGCAGCGCCAGCGCCGACGAGATCTGCGCGTTGTCCCAGCCGAATTCGTCCTCGAGCGGCACGATCAGGACGCCGGGCGTGCCCATCGCGGCGGCCGTGACCAGCAGCGTGAAGAAGGCGACGCCCACCACGACCCAGCCGTAGTGGATGTCGCGGCGGGCGAGCGTCGCCGCCAATGCATTGGACGCCATGATTCATTTATCCGGTTGCGACGGCCGCGATCAGATGACGGCCAGCGTACGTTGCTTGCTTATTCATGACGATCATCATATAAATTGTCAAGGTGGCGGCCGCAGGGCAGCCGTGCGCGGTGAGAGCTAAACCATGAGAGTGCGCCTGTGAGACTCAGCCGATGCGCGTAAGCCGGCAAAAAGCCGCCGCCAATCGCGAACGCATCATCGATGCCGCCGGCGCGCTATTTCGCGAGAAGGGATTCGACGGCATCGGCGTCGCCGACATCATGAAGGCGGCCGACCTGACGCATGGCGGCTTTTACGGCCATTTCGCCTCCAAGGACGACTTGGTGGCGCAGGCAAGCCAGCGCGCCATGGCGCGCGCCGCCACCAATTGGGGAAAGGTCACCGCGGCAGCACCGCGAAATCCCTATACGGCGTTGCTCAATCATTACCTGTCGCCGCGGCATCGCGACGATCCGGGACACGGCTGCGCCTTCGCGGCGCTGAGCGGCGACGCCGCGCGCTGCGGCAAGCCGGTGCGGACAGTCTTTGCCGGCGGCCTGGAGCCGCTCATCGCGGTGATCGCCAACGCGATGCCCGGACGGGCCAAAGCGGCACGGCGGCGCAAGGCCATTGCGGCGTTGGCCGAACTGGTCGGGGCTTTGATCCTGGCCCGGGCTGTGGCCGATACGGCCCTCTCCAATGAGATCCTCGGTGCGGCGCGGCAAGAACTTCTGGACGCCGCCGGGCGCTAACAGCGCAACCCTGTTCCCTAAATGTTCTTGACGCCGTGAAAAGTCCCGCTACTCTGGATTGGCGAGGACAAAGGCCAGGTTGTCCTGGCTGACATTGGTTGGGGCTGACCCGGCTCGGGGCTGACATGGTCCAGCGCGTCTCCACGGTTGCATTCGAGGGCATCGAAGTCCGTCCGGTCGACGTTCAGGTGCAGGTGGCGCCCGGGTTGCCGGCTTTCACCATTGTCGGCCTGCCCGACAAAGCGGTTTCGGAAGCCCGCGAACGGGTCCGTTCCGCGCTCATCGCGTCCGGCCTTGCGTTGCCGGCACGCCGCATCACCATCAATCTCGCGCCCGCCGATTTGCCCAAGGAAGGCAGCCATTACGATCTGCCGATCGCGCTCGGGCTGATGGCGGCGATCGGCGCCATTCCGCACGACGCGCTGGCGGGCTTCACGGTTTTGGGCGAGCTCGGCCTCGACGGCTCGCTGACGGCGGTCGCCGGCGTGCTCCCCGCCGCCATCGGCGCCAATGCGCGTGGCGAGGGCTTGATGTGTCCGGCGGCGTGCGGGCCGGAAGCCGCCTGGGCCAGCCCCGAAATCGAGATCGTCGCGGCGACATCGCTCATCCAGCTTGCCAATCATTTCAAGGGCAGCCAGGTGCTGTCGCGCCCGCAGCCGAAAATCCTCGAAGTGGAGGGGCCGGGACTCGATCTCGCCGACATCAAGGGCCAGGAAAGCGCCAAGCGCGCCCTCGAAGTCGCGGCGGCCGGCGGTCACAATCTTCTCATGGTCGGGCCACCCGGCGCCGGCAAGTCAATGCTGGCGGCGCGGCTGCCGTCGATCCTGCCGCCGCTGGCGCCGGCCGAACTCCTCGAAGTGTCGATGGTCGCCTCGGTCGCCGGCCAGATCGAAGGCGGCGCGCTGACCAATCGCCGGCCGTTCCGCGCGCCGCATCACTCCGCCAGCATGCCGGCTCTGGTCGGCGGCGGCTTGCATGCGCGGCCCGGCGAAGTCTCGCTGGCGCATCACGGCGTGCTGTTTCTCGACGAACTGCCGGAATTCCAGCCGCAGGCGCTCGAACTCGCTGCGGCAGCCGCTGGAGAGCGGCGAGGTCTCGATTGCGCGCGCCAATCACCGCGTCACCTATCCGGCGCGCTTCATGCTGGTCGCGGCGATGAATCCGTGCCGCTGCGGGCGCGCCAACGAGCCGGGCTTCAGCTGCCGCCGCGGCCCCAATACGCGTTGCGCCGCCGATTATCAGGCGCGCATTTCCGGTCCGCTGCTCGACCGCGTCGATCTGCACATCGAAGTGCCGGCGGTGACCGCGGCCGACCTCATCCTGCCGCCGCCGGCCGAAGGCAGCCGGGAGATCGCCCAGCGCGTGGCGGCCGCCCGCAAGCGCCAAGCCGCGCGTTATGCCGCGATGGGCCTGCCGCACATCCGCAGCAATGCCGCGGTCTCGGGCGCGGTGCTGGAAGACGTGGCGCGGCCGGATGGGAGCGGACTTGCGCTATTGCGCGAAGCCGCCGACGCAATGCGGCTATCCGCGCGCGGCTATCACCGCGTGCTCCGCGTCGCGCGCACGCTCGCCGATCTCGACGCCGCCGATAAAGTCGGCCGGGTTCACCTTGCCGAAGCGCTGTCCTACCGCGCGCTGACGGACGAGATCAGGCGGGCGGCGTAGCTCAATCGGGCCACTTGCAGTGCAAACAACATCATATACGATGACTCTCGCATCGAATCTTGGACTCGACCAATGCCGGCCAAACACAGGGATTGGCAAGCTCAGGTCAAGGGCATCCTCAAGGGCGAATTGAAGCGCCGAAACCTTAGCTATGCGGACCTGGCCCAAAAGCTCGGGGCAGTGGGCGTTAAAGACAGCGAGCGGAATATCTCGAACAGGATCAGTCGCGGAACATTCACCGCCGTCTGGTTTGTGCAGTGCATGGAAGCGATTGGTGTCAAATCAATTCACCTGGAGGATGGCCAATGAATATGCACTGGCCTATCAAAGCTCCGACGTTACCGAAAGCCGACAACACCTCCGTCGCGCTCGCCGCCCTTCAAGTCGCCAATCTGCACTACCGCAGCGCGGCGTGGCCCACGCCGTTTGATTCGACCAAACATCGCTTGCACAAAGGCGATGCTCGCAATCTATCTTGGCTTCCGGACAAATCGGTCCATTTGATCGTTACCTCACCGCCCTATTGGACGTTAAAGCAATACGAGAAGCGCGGCGGTCAGTTGGGCGAAGTTGCTGACTATGAGCGGTTCCTAGAAGAACTCGACAAGGTATGGCGCGAATGCGAGCGCGTCCTTGTCGAAGGCGGCCGCATTTGTTGCGTCGTCGGGGATGTCTGCATCCCCCGCAAACGGGACGGCCGCCATCGCGTCATGCCGCTTCACTCCGATATTCAGGTGCGAGCTCGATCCTTGGGTCTGGATTCGCTAACGCCGATCCTCTGGCACAAAATTTCCAACGGCGTGACGGAAGCCAAAGGCAATGGGGCGGGCTTCTACGGAAAGCCGTATCAACCTGGTGCGGTCGTGAAAAACGACGTGGAATACATCTTATTTATGAGAAAGAGCGGCGAGTATCGCAAAACCACAATGCTGCAAAAAGCCCTGTCCATGCTGACCAAGACGGAAATGCAATCGTGGTTCTGCCCATTCTGGTCCGATATTAAGGGCGCCTCGACGCGTCGCGGCCATCCCGCACCGTACCCTGTTGAAATCGCCGAACGCCTTATACGCATGTTCTCCTTCGCGGGTGATACGGTTCTTGACCCATTCCTCGGTACAGGGTCCACAACGATCGCCGCGATCCGCGCTGGGCGGCATTCGATTGGCAACGAAATCGAGCCAAAATATCTCAACCTTGCGCGGGATCGCATTCGGGTGGAAATCGATCAGCCGCGCGCCCGTTTAGCGCTTCCGGTGCTATCCTTACCTGATGCCTGAGGAAGCGCGATGGCTATTGAAGCCGAGCTGGTTGCCCATCTAGCCGGCGGTTATCATCCGCGCACGTCGAAACATAGCGATTTCCAGTCGCTCGTCATCATTCGTGATCTTGTTACCCAATGCCCGCTCATTGGCAAACGTGCGGCAAAGGGAGAAATCGTTGCCAAGTTGCGTCATCACCAACAAGTCGGCCATGCCGATTGGGTCATCGATATTGCGATAGGCACATGCGCAGGCAGTTCTACCCCTCCGGCAGCCGACGAGCCTATCGAGATGGCTCCCCCGGTCATCATCCAAATCGCTATCGAACTTAAATCGATCTGGACCGAGCATGGGAAGGCTCGGTTAAATCGGCTACGGGATTTCAATTCGTTCCACGGATATGCGCATCAATACAGTCAAGAAACCGTCGCCGCCGCTTTCCTCGTTGTGAACAGTGCCGAGCGGTTCTGGTCTCCGTTACGCGACGATGACGACATAACCGTCCACAGCAAGACAATCAGAACTGCACGCCAGTTGGCCGAAAAAACCATCGACAAATTCAGGTCTATTCATCTTCGCAATAGCAGCACCGATGTTCCTGGGTTAGAGGCTGTCGGCGTCGTCGTTGTTGAACACGACAATTTGGTGATAAATCCGAACGCCTCAAAATATGCAGATCTTCACAAGGCAACAATTATCGCGCCAACGCCGCCAATCCCCCGGTCGGCGATCCCCTTCATTAGAATCTATGATTCAGCGAATATGTAACGCCTACACCCAACGATTTTCCTAGCCGCTAAAAATTCACCCGCCGCTGGCGAGGTTGATGGCGCCGCGCATGCCGATCGCGGACAGGAATTCCTGCCGGGTTTCGGCGTGATCGCGGAACACGCCGAGCATGCGGCTTGTCACCATGGTGACGCCCGGCTTATGCACGCCGCGCGTGGTCATGCATTGATGCGTCGCTTCGGTGACCACGGCGACGCCATGCGGCTTGAGCACGGTGTCGAGGCAGGCGGCGATCTCCGCCGTCATCTTCTCCTGGATCTGCAGCCGGCGCGCATAGACTTCGACCAGCCGCGCCAGTTTCGAAATGCCGACGACGCGGTTGCGCGGCAGATAGCCGATATGCACGCGGCCGATGATCGGCGCCATGTGATGCTCGCAATGCGACTCGAAGCGGATGTCGCGCAGCACCACGACCTCGTCATAGCCGCCGGTCTCCTCGAACGTGCGCTTGAGATAGTCGCGCGGTTCGTCGTTGTAGCCGGAGAACCATTCCTCGTAGGCGCGCACGACGCGCGCCGGCGTGGCGCGCAGCCCTTCGCGATCCGGATCGTCGCCGGCCCAGCGGATCAGCGTGCGGATCGCGGCCTCGGCCTCGGCGCGTGACGGCTTGGCCGGCCGGCTCGGCGCCGCGGGCTTCGCGCGCGGCCGCTTGGTCGTCGAAACTTTGTCACCCAAAACTTTGTCCATCCGATGTCTCCGGCCGAACCGGCCAAATTGCGGGGCGAGGCCCAGTTCGAGGCCGTCCGCGCCATGTTAACAAAGCATCAACCGTCGCTCCAATCGGTGGCCGGCGACGGCAAGCAATGTGCAAGGTTCATAGGGCAAAATCCGTCGCTACTACAGCGATATAAACCGAGCATGGACGGCGGCCGCGAAGCGAGTACCGTGACACCGTGCCGAGCGGGGACAGCGACCATGCGGCCGCGCGACAGCCTCCGAAGACCCGCCATCCTCACCCGCAGGCTATGGTCGCTGGTCATCCGTTCGTTCGTCATCGCCACGATGTCGTTTGGCGTCGCCTTCGGCTTTCTGTCGGCGACGCTGGCGCACGACCGCACTTCGACCCCTATGCGTTCTCATCGGCGTCGCGGCCTTGTTCGGCGCTGCATGCGGCGCGATGGGCATATTCATTTCCCGCATCCGCCAGATGAAGGGGGAGTTGCGCGGACTGGAGGCACGGCTCGACCAAGCCGAAGACCGCCATTGGGAAACCAGGGAAGCGCAAGAGCGCGCCAAGAATTTCTTCGAGGCACAAGGCGACGTCATCGTGCGCCGCGACGGCAACGGCGCGATCACATACGCCAATGACGCGTTCTGCGCGCTCGCCGGGCGCGCCCGCGAGGATTTGCTCGGTGCCGCTTCGCGCTGCCGGTGGCGGACCAAAGCGATGCCGCCCTGCTTGCCGACGGCACGCGGGTTCACGATCAGAAAATCGCCGCACACGACGGCGCGCGCTGGATCGCGTGGCGCGAAGTCACGGTGCGCGCCGACGGCGGCAGCGAGATGCAAAGCGTCGGCCGCGACGTGACCGATCGCGTCATGGCGGAGCAGGCGCTGGCCGGCGCGCGCGATCTGGCGGAAGCCGCGAACCGCGCCAAATCGCGCTTCCTGGCGATGGTCTCCCATGAGATCCGCACGCCGCTCAACGGCATCCTCGGCATGGCCAATCTGCTCGGCGATACCCCACTGGTTCCGGAACAAATGACTTACCTGCGGCGATGAAGGCGTCGGGCGATACGCTGGTGTCGTTCATCGAGGACATGCTCGATTTGGCCAAGATCGAAGCCGGGCGGCTCGATCTGACGGTGGCGCCGTTCGCGCTTGCCGCTTTTGTCGAACAGGCGGTCGAGTTGCTCGGGCCGCGCGCGCAAGCCAAGGGCCTCGAAATCTGCGCTTATGTCGACGAGCGCTTGCCGGTGCGCGTGCTCGGCGATGCGGCGCGCCTGCGCCAAGTGCTCTTCAACCTCGCCGGCAATGCCATCAAATTC
>CAWAPT010000005.1:0-127155 GCA_963784005.1 uncultured Alphaproteobacteria bacterium
AGACACCCGGAAGCTTGTATGACAAGGAGCGTCTGCTCGCCAACGGCGACCGCTGGGAGCGCGAGATGCACAAAGCATCGCGCTCGACGCGCCCTATCGGTGAGACCGGCCGCTCATGATCATCAACGCCATCTTCTTCTATCTGTTCGCCGGCATCACCGTGGCGTCGGCGGTCATGGTGATCTCCTCGAGGAATCCCGTGCATTCGGTGCTGTTTCTCATTCTCGCCTTCGTCAATGCCGCCGGCCTGTTCGTGCTGCTTGGCGCCGAATTCCTGGCGATGATCCTGATCGTCGTCTATGTCGGCGCCGTCGCCGTGCTGTTCCTGTTCGTGGTGATGATGCTCGACGTCGATTTCGCCGAACTGCGCCAGGGCTTTCTCAATTACCTGCCGGTCGGCGCGCTGGTCGGCGCGCGTGCTGCTGGCCGAGCTTCTGCTCGTGCGTCGGCGCTTGGGTGATCGGGCCGGATGTGGCGAAGGCGATCACCGCGCCGATCCCGCTGCCGAGCGATATCAACAACACGCAAGCGCTCGGGCTCGTGCTCTACACCCGCTACGTCTATTTCTTCCAGGCGGCCGGCGTCATTCTGCTCGTCGCCATGATCGGCGCCATCGTGCTGACGCTGCAGCATAAGCCGAATGTGCGGCGGCAGAACATCGCCGAGCAGGTGGCGCGCAGCCGCTCGAGCGCGATCGAGATCGTCAAGGTCAAGTCGGGGCAGGGGCTGTCATGACGCGAGGGCGCCCATGACATCGGGCTCGGCCATTACCTGTCCGTCGCGGCGATCCTGTTCACGCTCGGCGTGCTGGGCATCTTTCTCAACCGCAAGAACGTCATCGTCATCCTGATGTCGATCGAGCTGATCCTGCTGTCGGTCAACATCAACCTGGTGGCGTTTTCGAGCTTTCTGGGCGACATCGTCGGCCAGGTTTATGCGCTGATCGTGCTCACGGTCGCGGCGGCGGAGGCCGCGATCGGGCTTGCGATCCTGGTCGCCTATTTCCGCAACCGCGGCTCGATCGCGGTTGAAGACATCAATTTGATGAAGGGGTAGCGGCATGTACGAAGCCATCGTCGTCCTGCCGCTTCTTGGCGCCATCATCGCCGGCATGATCGCGCTGGTCGGCGCGCGCAACCGCTTTCCGGGCGAAAATCCGCCGCCGCCGCATGACGATCATGCCGCGCCGCCCGTTGCCGAGGATCATCCGCGTGCGGCGCCGTCGCCGGATGCGCCGCACGCTGCGTTCTCCAATACGCATGCCGAGACGCACGACGACGACCCGACACGAGCCGGCGGCGGCCGGCTCGCTTGCCGCCGAGCTCGATCACCTCGACGCTTCCTTGTCATCGCCTGCGTGCTGTCGTGGTACGCGTTCTACGACGTCGGCTTCGCCGGGCACGAAGCCCGCATCACGCTGTTCTCATTCATCACCTTCGGCGATCTGCACTCGGAATGGGCGCTGCGCATCGATTCGCTCACCGCGGTGATGCTGGTCGTGGTGACGACCGTGTCGTCGCTCGTTCACATCTATTCGATCGGCTACATGGAGGAGGATCCGTACAAGCCGCGCTTCTTCTCCTATCTGTCGTTCTTCACCTTCGCCATGCTGATGCTGGTGACCTCCGACAATCTCGTTCAGCTGTTCTTCGGCTGGGAAGGCGTCGGGCTGGCGAGCTATCTGCTGATCGGCTTCTGGTATCACAAGCCGGAAGCCAATGCCGCGGCGATCAAGGCCTTCATCGTCAACCGCGTCGGCGATTTCGGCTTCTCGCTCGGGATTTTCGCCGTCTTCTATCTGACCGGCGCCATCGATTTCGACACGATTTTCGCGCAGGCGCCGAGCCTGGTCGGCAAGAGCTTTCATTTCCTCAGCTGGAACGTCGACGCGCTCACCGTCGATTGCCTGCTGCTGTTCATGGGCGCGATGGGCAAGTCCGCGCAATTCCTGCTGCACACCTGGCTGCCCGACGCGATGGAAGGCCCGACGCCGGTCTCGGCGCTTGATCCATGCCGCCACCATGGTGACGGCAGGCGTATTCATGGTGGCGCGGCTGTCGCCGCTGTTCGAGCTGTCGCCGGCCGCGTCGGCTTTCGTCACCTTCATCGGCGCGACGACCGCGATGTTCGCCGCCACCATCGGCGCTGGTGCAGAACGACATCAAGCGCATCATCGCCTATTCGACCTGCTCGCAGCTCGGCTACATGTTCGTCGCCATGGGCGTCGGCGCCTATTCGGTCGGCATGTTCCATCTGTTCACGCACGCCTTCTTCAAGGCGCTGTTGTTCCTCGGCTCCGGCTCGGTGATCCTGGCGATGCATCACGAGCAGGACATCCGCCACATGGGCGGCCTGTGGCGCAAAATTCCCTTCACTTACGGCGTCATGCTGATCGGCACGTTGGCGCTGACCGGCTTTCCGTTGACCGCCGGCTATTTCTCCAAGGATGCCATCATCGAGGCGGCCGCGGTCGGCACCAATCCGATGGCGATCTACGGCTTCATCATGACGGTCGGCGCCGCGGCGCTGACCTCGTTCTATTCCTGGCGGCTGATCTTCAAGACGTTTCACGGCGAGCCGCACGACCCGCATCATTACGAGGCGGCGCACGAGAGCCCGAAGGTGATGCTCATTCCGCTGGCGGTGCTGGCGTTCGGCTCGATCGCCGCCGGCTGGCCGTTGCTGTCGATCTTCAAGGGCGACGGCGCCGGCGAGTTTTTCCGCGAATCGCTGAAGTTCGGCGCTGACAACACGATGCTCGAGAACATGGAGAATCTGCCGCTCCTGATCTCGCTGCTGCCGACCGTGATGATGATCGGCGGATTTCTGGTCGCCTGGCAGTTCTATATCCGCCGGCCGGATATCCCGGCGGCGCTGGCGCGCGACCAGCGCGTGCTCTACGAGTTCCTGCTCAACAAATGGTATTTCGACGAGATCTACGATTTCCTGTTCGTGCGTCCGGCGATGTGGCTCGGCCGCTTGTTCTGGAAGGGCGGCGACGGCTTTATCATCGACGGCTTCGGTCCTGACGGCGTGTCCGCGCGCGTGCTCGACGTGACGCGCAACGTCGTGCGGCTGCAGACCGGCTATCTCTATCACTACGCCTTCGCCATGCTGATCGGCGTCGCCGCGTTCGTCACCTGGTTCATGTTCGCGGGGAGCGCACTGATGACGAGCTGGCCCATCCTCTCCGTCGTCACCTTCCTGCCGCTCGTCGGCGCGCTGTTCATCGCGTTCCTCAGCGACGATGAAGCCGGCGTGCGCAATGCGCGCTGGGTGGCGCTGTGGACGACGCTGATCACGTTCGCGATCTCGCTGATCCTGGTCTGGCGCTTCGATCCCTCGACCGCCGATTTCCAGTTCCTGGAAAAGCGGCCGTGGCTCGGCGGCGCCATCAACTATTCGATGGGCGTCGACGGCATTTCGCTGCCGTTCGTGGTGCTGACCACCGCGCTGATGCCGATCTCGATCCTGGCGAGCTGGACCGCGATCCAGCGCCGCGTGCGCGAATACATGATCGCGTTTCTGGTGCTCGAAACGCTGATGGTCGGCACCTTCTGCGCGCTCGATCTGGTGCTGTTCTATCTGTTCTTCGAGGGCGGCCTCATTCCGATGTTCCTGATCATCGGCGTGTGGGGCGGCCCGCGCCGGGTCTATGCCAGCTTCAAGTTCTTTCTCTATACGCTGCTCGGCTCGGTGCTGATGCTGCTCGCCATCATGGCGATGTACTGGCAGGCCGGCACGACCGACATCCCGACGCTGTTGCATCATCCGTTTCCGCTCGCGCTGCAGACCTGGGCGTGGTTCGCCTTCCTCGCCTCGTTTGCGGTCAAGATGCCGATGTGGCCGGTCCACACCTGGCTGCCGGACGCCCATGTCGAGGCGCCGACCGCCGGCTCGGTGATCCTCGCCGCCATCCTGCTGAAGATGGGCGGCTACGGCTTCCTGCGTTTCTCGCTGCCGATGTTTCCGGAAGCGTCGCAGCATCTGGCGCCGCTGATCTACGCGCTGTCGGTCATCGCCATCATCTACACCTCGCTGGTCGCGCTGATGCAGGAGGACATGAAAAAGCTCATCGCCTATTCGTCGGTGGCGCATATGGGCTTCGTCACCATGGGGATTTTCGCGGTGACGGCGCAGGGCGTCGCCGGCGGCATTTTCCAGATGATCTCGCACGGCATCGTCTCGGCCGCTTTGTTCCTCTGCGTCGGCGTCGTCTACGACCGCATGCATACGCGCGAGATCGCGGCCTATGGCGGGCTGGTCAACCGCATGCCGCTCTATGCCTTCGTCTTCATGGTGTTCACGCTCGCCAATGTCGGGCTGCCGGGCACGTCGGGCTTCGTCGGCGAGTTCCTGACGCTGATCGGCACGTTCCGGATCAACAATTGGGTGGCGACGCTGGCGACGCTCGGCACCATCCTGTCGGCGGCCTATGCGCTGTGGCTCTACCGCAAGGTGATTTTCGGCAAGCTGGAAAAGCCGAGCCTGTTGAACATCCGCGACCTCGGCTGGCGCGAAATCGCGATCCTGGCGCCGCTCGTGATCCTGACCATCGTGTTCGGCATCTATCCGAAGCCGGTGCTCGATATGTCGGCGGCCTCGGTGACGCACTTGATCGACAATTATCATCATGCGCTCAGCGCCGTGCAGACGGCGGCGTTGGCGAGGTGAGCCGATGAACGCTGCGCAACTTCCAACGCTTCTTCCGCTGTTGCCGGAAATCGTGCTCGGGCTCGGCGCCATGGCGCTGTTGATGCTCGGCGTCTTTCGCGGCGCGAATTGCTGGGCGTGCCGTCGACGTCGCCGCGATCGCGCTTCTGGTCATCGCCGGCGGCGTCCTGCTGTGGCTGCCGGAGGGCAAGCTGGCGACTTTCGGCGGCAGCTTCGTGGTCGACGATTTTGCCCGGTTCCTGAAAATCTTGGCGCTGATCGGTTCGGCCGCCGCCATCCTGCTGTCGCTCGATTACGCCAAGCGCGAGCGCCAGCAGCGGTTCGAATATTCCGTGCTGATCCTGCTCTCGACGCTCGGCATGCTGATGCTGATTTCGGCGGCCGATCTGATCGCGCTCTATCTCGGCCTCGAATTGATGAGCCTGCCGCTTTACGTCGTCGCCGCAAGCCATCGCGACAATCTGCGCTCGACCGAAGCCGGGCTTGAAATATTTCGTGCTCGGCGCGCTGTCGTCGGGCATGCTGCTTTACGGCGCGTCGCTGGTCTACGGCTTTACCGGCACCGTGAGCTTTGCCGGCATCGCGCAAGCGGCCGGGCGCAGGGCCGGCGGCATCGGATTGATCTTCGGCATCGTCTTTCTGTTCGCCGGCTTCTGCTTCAAGGTCTCGGCGGTGCCGTTCCACATGTGGACGCCGGACGTTTATGAAGGCGCGCCGACGCCGGTGACGGCGTTTTTCGCCGCCGCGCCGAAAGTGGCCGGCATCGCCATGTTCGTGCGCGCCGCGGTCGTGGCCTTTCCCGGCATCACCGCGCAATGGCAGCAGATCGTCGTCTTCGTCTCCATCGCCTCGATGGTGCTCGGCTCCTTCGCCGCGATCGGCCAGCGCAATATCAAGCGGCTGATGGCCTATTCGTCGATCGGCCATATGGGCTTTGCGCTGATCGGGCTTGCCGCCGGAACGGCCGAAGGCGTGCAGGGCGTGCTGGTCTATATGGCGATCTACATCACCATGACGCTCGGCGTGTTCGCCGTGATCCTGTCGATGCGGCGCTCGACCGGCATGGTGGAATCGATCGACCAGCTTGCCGGCCTGGCCCGCACCCATCCGACCATGGCGTTCTTTCTGGCGATGCTGTTGTTTTCGATGGCCGGCGTGCCGCCGCTCGCCGGCTTCTTTGCCAAGTTTTACGTGTTCCTCGCCGCCATCAAGGCCGGGCTTTACGTGCTGGCGGTCATCGGCGTGCTGGCGAGCGTGGTCGGCGCCTATTATTATCTGGCGATCATCAAGATCATGTATTTCGACGAGCCGGCCGAAGGGTTTTACGCCATGCCCTATGAGCTTCGGGTGGTGCTCGCGGTTTGCGGCCTGTTCAACATTCTGTTCTTCCTCTATCCGGGGCCGCTGGTCGGCGTGGCGAGCGCGGCCGCACATTCGCTGTTCTGATGCAGCTTGACCCCACTAGCGGCCGAGGCGGGCGTGCGGCTTGTGGCCTCGCCACGATCGGCTCGACCAACGAGGAAGCGCGCAGCCGCGCGCAGCGCGGCGAGCGCGGGCCGCTGTGGATCACGGCGCGAGACGCAGACCGCAGGCCGCGGCCGGATGGACCGCTCGTGGGTGTCGCCGCCGGGCAATCTTTATGCGAGCCTTCTTCTGCGCGATCCGGCGCCCGCCGAGCGCGCGCCGGAACTCGCCTTTGTCGCCGCCTTGGCGTTGCGCGATGCCATCGTCGCCGAGGCGCCCGGCGCTTGCGCCGCAGCTTGCGCTCAAATGGCCGAACGATGTGCTGCTCGCCGGCGAGAAATGCGCCGGCATTCTGATCGAAGGCGAAGTCGAGCCGGGCAACAGCGTCATCGTGGTCATCGGCATCGGCGTCAATTGCGCGAGTCATCCGCCGGACACGGCCTATCCGGCGACCGATCTTGCCGCCCACGGCGCCGACATTGACGCCGCCGCGATTGTTCCAGCGGCTGTCCGCCACCATGTGCCGGCGCTTGGCGCAATGGGACCGCGGCGAAGGGTTTGCGGCCATTCTCGGCGACTGGCTCGCGCGCTGCGGACGGCATCGGCGAGCGAGATCACGGTGCGCAACGGCAGCGGCGAAAAGCACGGCCGCTTCGTCGGGCTCGACCGACCCGGCCGGCTCGTCCTGCGAACTGCGCCGGCGGCGGCATCGAAAAAATAGCGGCAGGCGACGTTTTTCCCTTGAGCCTCGTGGCGGCCGGCGCGTTCCCGCCGGCGGGCTGAGTCGATGGCGCAAAACGAACTTGTCTTCGCGCCGCTCGGCGGCATCGGCGAGATCGGGATGAATCTCTCGATCTACGGCTTCGGCGACGGGCGGCGCCGGCAATGGCTCATCGTCGATTGCGGCGTGTCGTTCGCGTCCGAGGAGCATTTGCCCGGCGTCGATCTCATCCTGCCGGACATCCGCTATCTGATCGAGGAGCGCAAAAACATCGTCGGCCTGGTCCTCACCCACGGCCACGAGGATCATATGGGCGCGCTGATCGATCTGTGGCCGCGGCTCAACGTGCCGCTCTACGCCACGCCGTTCACGGCCGCCTTGTTCGAGGCCAAGCGGCTGTCCGAGCCCGGCGCGCCGCAAATTCCGGTCAACGTCGTGCCGCTTGGCGGGCATCTGACGCTCGGCCCGTTCGCGATCGAATTCATCAACGTCGCGCATTCGATTCCGGAATCGAACGCGCTCGCGATCCGCACGCCGGCCGGCATCGTGCTGCATACCGGCGACTGGAAGATCGATCCGACGCCGCTCCTTGGCGCGCCGACCGACGCGGCGAGGCTCACGGCGCTCGGCGACGAGGGCGTGCTGGCGCTCGTCGGCAATTCCACCAACGCCGTCCGCGACGGCCGCTCGCCGTCGGAAGCCGACGTCGCCAAGACGCTTGCCGAACTGATCCGCACCGCGCCCGGCGCGCGTCGCGGTCACGACGTTCGCCTCCCATGTCGGCCGCATCCGCGCGGTCGCCGATGCCGCGCGCGCCGCCGAACGCGAGGTCGTGCTGGTCGGCCGCGCCATGGAGCGCGTCGTGCAGGTGGCGCGCGAGACCGGCTATCTCGACGGCGTGCAGGATTTTCGCAGCGCGCGAGAGCTACGGCTATCTGCCGCCCGACAAGGTGCTGGCGCTGTGCACCGGCAGCCAGGGCGAGCCGCGCGCCGCGCTGTCGCGCATCGCCGAGGACGAGCATCCGGAAGTCACGCTGTCGCGCGGCGACCGCGTGATCTTTTCCTCGCGCGCCATTCCGGGCAACGAGAAGGCGGTCGCCCGGGTGATCAACGGCCTGGTCGCGCAGGGCGTCGAGGTCATCACCGACCGCACCCATCTCGTTCACGTCTCCGGCCATCCGCGCCGCGACGAGCTGCTCGACATGATCGGCTGGGTGCGGCCGAAAATTCTCATCCCGGCCCATGGCGAGGCGCTGCATCTCGCCGAACATGCCGAGCTTGCCGCCGCGCCGGCGTGCCGCAGGTGCTGGTCTGCCGCAACGGCGATCTGGTGCGCCTCGCGCCGGGCCCCGCGGAAATCATCGACGAGGTGCCCGTCGGGCCGGCTCTACAAGGACGGCTCGCTCCTGATCAATGCCGAAGCGCGCACCGTGGCGGCGCGCCGGCGCTTGAGCTTTGCCGGCATCGTCACGGTGGCGCTGGCGCTGAGCGAGAAGGGCGCGCTGGTGGCCGATCCCGAAGTCGAGCTGATCGGTATCCCGGAGACCGATGCCGGCGGCGCGTCGATGACCGACATCGCCCGCGACGCCGTCGAGGAGGCCTTCGAAGCGCTGCCAAAACCGCGCCGGCGCGATCCCGATGCGGTTGCCGAGGCAGTGCGGCGCGCCGTGCGCGGGGCCATCGCCGAGCGCTGGAACAAGAAACCGATCTGCCACGTCCATGTGCTGATCGTGTAGTCTGCGCACGGGTGCTCCTGGTATTTCAATGACGATCCGCGACGAGAGCTGAAATGCAACGAATATTCGGCGGCATTTATTGGCATCCGACTTTGCTCAGAGCCCTCGTCGCGACAATTTGTCTTGCCGGCGCAGTCTGGCTCGTCATGGAGCATTTCAATCCCGCGCCGCCGTCGACCATTACCATCGCCACAGGAGCCAAAGGCGGAGCCTATGAGTTCTTCGCCCAACAATATCGCGAAAAGCTCGTCCGCGCTCACGTCAGGCTCAACATCCGCATAACGGACGGTACAGCGGAAAACATCAGGCTTATCGAGGACCCCAAGTCCGGTGTTCAGGTCGCCTTCGTGGTGGGAGGAGCCTCCAATAGCCGGGAAGCGCCGGGCCTCCTGTCATTGGGGCGCGTCAACTACCAGGTCTTTTGGTTATTTTATCGTGGGCACGGAGATTTTGGACCACTTGACGCAACTCAAGGGCAAACGCATCGGGGTTGGGCCGGAAGGAGTTGTCACCCACGCACGTCCTCGCCGCCGCCGGTGTCAATGCTCGAAAGTGCAACGCTGTTGCCGTTCACCGGATCGGCCGGCGGTCCAGGCGCTCGCTCGACGGCCGCGTCGATGCCATTTTCCTCGCCCTGGCCTCGGAATCCTCAATCATCCAACCCCTCGTGCGCGATCCCAATATCCGATTGATGAGCGTTTCTGAAACCGACGCCCTGACCCGGATTTTCCCCTATCTTGTCCGGCTGGTCCTGCCGCGAGGGGTGATCGATCTTGAGCACAATATTCCGCCCAATGACGTCAATCTCATCGGCACCACCAACGCCGTGGTGGTGCGTGACGATCTTCATCCGGAGATAATCGATCTATTGGCGAAGACGCTTGTGGAGGTGCATAGCGAAGCGGGGATTTTTCAACGAGCCGGTGAATTTCCTACGCCAACCGATCCGGAATTCGCTGTCGCCGATGGCGCGCGTCGAGTTCTACAAAAACGGTCCGTCCTATTTGAACGAATATCTGTCCTATTGGACGGTCAGCCTCGTCAAAAAAATATTCGCGGTGATATTGTCATGCGCCGTAATTCTTGGTGCCGCTTTTCAAATCTCGCTGCCGAAGCTGACCGGCTGGGTTGTGCGCGATCGCATGCGCTAACTTGTACCGTCAGCTCAGAATTGTCGAGACGAATATGCACACCGAGCTTACCGCCTCACAGCTCGATGCGCTGCAATCCGATCTGGAAAGAATCGAACAGTCGGCAAACAGATTTGGGCGTGCCCATACGGCATTCTGATCTGTTTTTTGAACTCAAGACCCACATCAATCTTGTACGCCAACGTCTTGGGCTGCGTCGCGCCGCGTTGCAGAGCGAGATAAGCAAGATCAGTTAGATTTGAAAAATCGGCGGCCGAGCCTGCGACCCGAGCGCTCTTACCGTTACCGCCTCGCTGCGGCGCTGACGGGACGTGTCAGCGGCTGTGGACGCCTCGATGCAAGGTCGAAGTGGTTGTGTTCAAAGCGACGGATTTAAAGCCGCGTCGCGGTCCGTTACGGGCCAAAAGAACATTTCACGCCCGATCCCGCCCAAAAGAAAAGCCTCAGTAGGGGCTGGGGGGCTTGGGACTGGGGCTTCTGATCTTCGAGACAAACTCGTCCCGTGACCGGGTGTATAATGATCGAACAGCGATCAAGGTTCCTTCAGTTGTTCAAAAAGTTTAGGAAGGGTTCCCCCAGTGCCATTTAAGCGGCTGCGACGGGTCCGTGCCGATTGTGTAAGATAGGTCGGCCGGGCGCAGAAGACCCAGAACATGATCGGCAGGCTCAATCACGTCGCGATCGCGGTGCGCGATATCGGCAAGGCCGCGGCGGTCTATCGCGACATTCTGGGCGCGCAGGTTTCGGCCGCGGTGCCGCAGCCGGACCATGGCGTGACCACAGTGTTCATCACACTGCCCAATACCAAGATCGAGCTGCTCGAGCCGCTCGGCGAGGGCTCGCCGATCGCCAAATTCCTCGAGCGCAATCCGGACGGCGGCATGCACCATATCTGCTACGAGGTGGACGATATCCGCGCCGCCCGCGATGCGCTCAAAGCGGCGGGCGCGCGCGTGCTCGGCGACGGCGAGCCGAAGACCGGCGCCCACGGCAAGCCGGTGCTGTTCCTGCATCCGAAGGATTTTTCCGGCACTTTGGTCGAACTGGAACAGGGCTGAAATGCCCATCACCACCGCGTTGGCGATCTTTTTCCTGATCTGGTGGGTGGTGCTGTTCGCGGTGCTGCCGTGGGGCGTGCGCAGCCAGCACGAAGGCGGCGAGATGGCGCCGGGCACCGATCCCGGCGCGCCGGCCCATTTCCGGCTCGGACGAAAGCTGATGTGGACGACGCTGCGTCGCGGTCGTGGTTTTTGCCGGCTGCTACGTTGCTTATAAGCCGAGCATCTGGTGACGCTCGACGGCCTGATGGCGCCATTCGTCAGCAAGAATAGCTCATGATATCAAAATTTAACTAGACTGCACTAGATGACTTGAGGTCCGGACTTGCAGATGCGGCGCATGGCCCCAAAAAGAAAAAGCAGGGCCAAAGCCCTGCTGAAATCCTCATCTAACCCATAACCCACGCTTACTTTTGATACGCTTTACAGGCGTGGCTGGCGATGCTTTGCGCTCGCGGGTCATCCTCCCAAGACTTGGACCGCTATCCCGAATACCGCGGAACAAGCTCGCGGTTTCGGGATAGCGGAGCATTCGTAGTCGATCTTTGGGCCATTGTCATCATGCTACCGCCGCGCGCCGCAAAAAAATTCCAGCCGCGTGGCCTCGGGGAATTGCACGGCCTAGGCGACTCTCTGGATCAAATTAGCCGGCCCTTGTAATTCCGTCGCTGTTGCGGCTTCACTGCCGCTGCACCGCAACCCTGATTCGATGAGATTCCATGCGCCTTTCCCGCTACTTCCTGCCCAATCCTGCGCGAGACGCCGAAGGAGGCCGAGATCGCCTCCCATCGGCTGATGCTGCGCGCCGGCATGATCCGCCAGGAGGCCGCCGGCATCTATGCCTTCCTGCCGCTCGGGCTTCCGGGTGCTGCAGAAGGTCTGCGCAGATCGTGCGCGAGGAGCAGGACCGCTCCGGCGCCATCGAGCTTCTGATGCCGACCATCCAGTCCGCCGACCTGTGGCGCGAGAGCGGCCGCTACGAGGCCTATGGCAAGGAGATGCTGCGCATCAAGGACCGCCACGAGCGCGACATGCTCTACGGGCCGACCAACGAGGAAATGATCACCGCGATCTTTCGCAGCTATGTGCGCTCGTACAAGGACCTGCCGCTCAACCTCTACCACATCCAGTGGAAGTTCCGCGACGAGGTGCGGCCGCGCTTCGGGCTGATGCGCGGGCGCGAATTCCTGATGAAGGACGCCTATTCGTTCGACCTCGATTTCGCCGGCGCCAAGCACGCCTATAACCGCATGTTCGTCGCCTACTTGCGCACCTTCGCCCGCATGGGCCTGCGCTCGATCCCGATGGTGGCGGAAAGCGGCCCGATCGGCGGCAATCTCTCCCACGAATTCATCATCCTGGCCGACACCGGCGAGAGCGAGGTGTTTTGCGACAGCGATTATCTCGGCTTCGAGGTCCCGGGCGCGGACGTGGATTTCGCCCATGTCGGCCGGCTTGCAGGCGATCGTCGACAAATGGACCTCGCTCTATGCGGCGACCTCGGAGAAGCACGACGCCGCGGCCTTCGCCAAGCTCGCCGGCCGACAAGCGGCGTGTCGGCGCGCGGCATCGAGGTCGGCCATATCTTCTATTTCGGCACCAAATATTCCGAGCCGATGAAGGCCGTGGTGACCGGCCCCGACGGCGTCGAGCAGGCCGGTGCATATGGGCTCCTACGGCATCGGCCCGAGCCGGCTGGTCGCCGCCATCATCGAGGCCTCCCACGACGAGGCCGGCATCAAATGGCCGGAGCCGGTCGCGCCGTTCAAGGCCATGATCCTCAATCTCAAGCAGGGCGGCAGCGATACCGACGCGGCCTGCGAGCAGCTCTATGCCGAACTGACCGCCAAGGGCGTCGACACGCTCTACACGACCTCGACGAGCGGCCCGGCGCGAAATTCGCCACCGCCGACCTGATCGGCGTCCCCTGGCAGATCCTGGTCGGGCCGCGGGGCCTCGCCGAGGGCAAGGTCGAGGTCAAGCGGCGCGCCGACGGACAGCGGGAACTCATGTCGCCCGCCGACGCGCGTGGCCCGGTTCGGCGCTATGATCGCATGAGTCTGTGTGCTGCGGCGGCCGGTGCCGCGACGATTGCGAGGCTTGAAACCGCCAGAATCGTGTGAAACTCCGGGTGGTCGCGGGGACCTGAACTAAATGGCCGAGCCGACCGGCACCCATCCCTTTCTCCGTTCGAATGGATGCTGTCGCTGCGCTATCTGCGGGCGCGGCGCAAAGAGGGATTCATTTCCGTCATCGCCGGCTTCTCGTTCCTCGGCATCATGCTCGGCGTCGCGACGCTGATCATCGTCATGGCGGTGATGAACGGCTTCCGCCAGGAGCTGCTTGACAAGATTTTGGGCCTCAACGGCCATCTGCTGATCCAGCCGCTGGAATCGCCGCTCACCGACTGGGACGCCGTGGCCGACCGCGTCTCCAAGGTCGACGGCGTCCGTCTCGCCGCGCCGATCGTCGAGGGCCAGGCGCTGGCGTCGTCGCCGTTCAACGCCTCGGGCGTGCTGGTGCGCGGCATCCGCGGCGCCGACCTGACGAAGCTCGACTCAGATCGCCAAGAACATCAAACAGGGCACGCTCGACGGCTTCGACGACGGGCAGGGCATCGCCATCGGCAGCCGGCTCGCCGAGCAGCTTTCGGTGCGGGCCGGCGACAATCTCACGCTGGTGGCGCCGCGCGGCGCGGTGACGCCGATGGGCACGACGCCGCGCATCAAGGCCTACAAGATCGCCGCCGTGTTCGAGATCGGCATGTCGGAATACGACTCCGCCTTCGTCTTCATGCCGCTGACCGAGGCGCAGGCCTATTTCAACCGCACCGGCGACGTCACCGCGATCGAGGTCTATACCAACGATCCCGATCACATCGACAACTTCCGCAAGCTCGTGACCGACGCCGCCGGCGCGGCCGATCTACATGGTCGACTGGCGCCAGCGCAACGCCACCTTCTTCAACGCGCTCCAGGTCGAGCGCAACGTGATGTTCCTGATCCTGACCTTGATCGTGCTGGTGGCGGCGCTCAATATCGTCTCCGGCCTGATCATGCTGGTGAAGGACAAGGGCAGCGACATCGCCATCCTGCGCACCATGGGCGCGACGCAGGGCGCGATCATGCGCGTGTTCCTCATCACCGGCGCCTCGATCGGCGTGGTCGGCACGCTGGTCGGCTTTCTGCTCGGCACCGTCGATCTGCCTCAATATCGAGGCGATCCGGCGCTTCCTGTCGTGGCTGACCAATACCGATCTGTTCTCGCCGGAGCTTTATTTCCTGTCGCAAGCTGCCGGCCGACATGGATGTCGAGCGAAACCACGGCCGTCGTGGTCATGGCGCTCGGGCTGTCGTTGCTGGCGACGCTCTATCCGTCCTGGCGGGCGGCGCGGCTCGATCCGGTCGAAGCGCTGCGCTACGAGTGATCAGGCGCGATGGACGACACCACCACGATAACCGAGACCAGCAACGCCGGCACCGACCGACGAAGAGCAGCCGCTCGTCTTCCTGCACGGCATCAGCCGGCAATTTCGTCAGGGCGATGCGACGCTCGACATTCTCAAGGGCGCCGAGCTTGCGGTGTGGGCGCGGCCAGTCGGTGGCGCTGGTGGCGCCGTCCGGCGCCGGCAAATCGACGCTGCTGCACATCGCCGGCCTGCTCGAACATCCGGACGCCGGCGAGGTCTATATCGACGGCGCGCCGACCTCGAATCTGACCGACATCGCGCGCACCCGGATCCGGCGCAACGAGATCGGCTTCGTCTATCAGTTCCATCATCTGCTGCCGGAATTCTCGGCGCTCGAGAACGTCATGCTGCCGCAGATGATCCGCGGCCTGTCGCGCCGCGAGGCGGCCACGCGCGGCGCCGAACTGTTGAGCTATCTCGGGCTCAAGGATCGTCTGACGCATCGGCCGGCGGAACTGTCGGGCGGCGAGCAGCAGCGCGTCGCCATCGCGCGCGCGGTCGCCAATGCGCCGCGCATCCTGCTCGCCGACGAGCCGACCGGCAATCTCGACGTCCGCACCGCCGAGCACGTGTTCGGCACGCTCGGCCAATTGGTGCGCGCGTCGGGCCTCGCCGCCATCATCGCCACCCACAATCTCGACATCGCCGCGCAGATGGATCGCCGCGTGACGATCCGCGACGGTCTGGTCGTCGAACTGGCCTAGACGCCGCCGTGTGAGCGGTCAGGAATTCGTGTACGGGTGATGCTTGGCGCGTCGGTGCGGCGCCGGCGCGAGCGGGACATAGGTCGTATTTGGCTCGCAGAAGCCGCCGATCCCACTCACGTCCGCCTGGCATTGCGCAAAGCTCGTGAAGCCGCAATTTCTAGCGGCCATTGCGCCGCCGTATTGCGCGCACCACGGATAATTTTGTGCCTGAGCACTGGAGCCGGCCGCAACCAGGACAGCGCCAACTCCCAGGACGATAAGCGATAGTCTCATAACCATCTCCTTGGCGTAGCGTGGGTTAGACATCCAACGCCGGACCCCATCGCCTTGTTGCATCGCTGCGAAGCATGGTGGTTCACGAAAAACGAGGCCGCCGAATGGCGGCCTCGCCAGTGTTTGATCGTTTGCGCGCGCTTAGTAGCAGGGGCGGCACCAGCAACGGTAAGGTCCGCACACCCTGGTCGTTCCCGGCGGGCAATAGGGACCGAAGCCGCGGCACGCCGCCTGTTTGAGCGGCGTGGCGTTTTGAATTTGCGCATGGAAGCTGCCCGCGCCCGTCGTCAAAGTTGTCGCGTTGGCCGCAATGGCCATGGTGCCCAGCAGCAGCGCCGCGGTTGTCAACGTCATCGTGAGTTTACGCATGAAGTCCTCCTGTCGTTTGTTGTGACTGCCGAATAGAACAACAATCCTTCAGCTTAGCGAAATGCTCAACTTTGAATTCAGTCCCTCCTCCTCGTTTTTGTCGCGGTTGCCGAATAAAACAGCACAGCTACAGCGCAGCGACACAACGCACCGCACTTTGGTCGGTTCCGAAACGTCGCTCGGTTCGGCCGATGCGGCAAGATATATTATACGTTTTATACGTTTTGGCGCGCCGGCTGGATTGGCCTTCGGTAGCGGCAGCCTAAGCGGCGAAAGGCCCACGCCGAAGGTGTTCAGGTAGGGCTAGCACCGACTATGTCGAATGGCTCGATGTAAAGGACGGCGACATACTTTGTGTGCTCGGGGGTGTTCGTGACGCAGCGGTGATTGGTTTGAATAATTCGCCGCAACAGCTTGCAACTCCAGCCGAAGGCGCATATGCGGCCTTATGGGCAAATCACCTCGGGTCAAAGTCATCTTCAAGCCTAAGCGCATTGCCGAGGGCGACTGGCAAATTGAGGCCCACTGTCCCGGCGCCGAAATCCGATACATCAAGGGACTGGCAAGCAAAGCCGAAGTTGACGAATGGATGCAGGGCACCCGGCGCGTGGATTGGCTGAGATCACAGGGCTACGCGAAATGACCAGTGCCTTGGCCGAAAAATCAAACTGACCCGCTACCGGCCCTTGACTCTAGAACAATAAGTGAACTATGTTCCTCTATTCGTTCCATTCGGGAGCGTAATGGATAGGGGAGCAACATGGTTCGGTCGGTTGTCGAAGAGGCGCTTGCTTTGGCTTCACTGGGGCTTTTCCTGGCCACGGTCGCGGTTTGGGCGCAGGTGCTCGTGGTTTTGTGAAAGCGCGAGCGCGGCGGGTTCCGGCAATAAAGTAATGCGGGGACAAGTTCGCGCCGCGAGCGGCCGGTGCGCGGCCGCAATGGACAGGCTAGCTCACGATCCGTCATCCTTGCGGGTTCGAGAATCACATCGGGTCGTCGCCATGCTGCGGTCAGCGCGTGCGCGGCACCGGGAGGCCCTTAGCAAGGTCCCTGAGCAATGGTCGCTAGTCCAATAGCAACAGCCGCTGAGCCCGGCTTCGTCCATCTGCACGTCCATTCGTCCTATTCGCTGCTCGAGGGCGCGCTGACGATCGCGCGGCTGGCGGAGCTTGCCAAAAAGGACCGCCAGCCGGCGCTGGCGCTGACCGACACCGACAACATGTTCGGTGCGCTGGAATTCTCCGAGAAGATGGCCGGCGCCGGCATCCAGCCGATCGTCGGCTGCGCGCTCGGCGTCGATTTCGGCGATCAGGAAAACCGCAATCCGGCGCATGGAGCAGAGCCTGGCCGCGGATCGTGCTGCTGGCCGCGCGGCGAGGACGGCTATCGCAGCCTGATGCGGCTTTGCTCGCGCGCTTATCTCGACACCGCGCAGAACGAGCGGCCGCACATCAAACTCGACTGGCTCGACGGCGAGACCGACGGCTTGATCGCGCTCACCGGCGGCCCGAACGGGCCGCTCGATGTCGCGATCGTCGGCGGCCAGAATCGCGCTGGCGCTGGCGCGCTGCGAGGACTTGCAGCGCCTGTTCGGCGACCGCCTCTATATCGAATTGCAGCGCCACGGCATGCCGGCCGAGCGCACCGCCGAGCCGGGCCTGATCGATCTCGCTTATGCGCGCGGCATTCCGCTGGTCGCGACCAACGAGCCGTTCTTCGCCACGCGCGAGGACTACGAGGCGCACGACGCGCTGCTGTGCATCGCCGAAGGCAAGCTGATCGCCGACGCCGAGCGCCGCCAATTGACGCCGGAGCATCGCTTCAAGAGCCGCGCCGAAATGGCGGCCTTGTTCGCCGATCTGCCGGAGGCGCTCGCGGCAACCGTCGAGATCGCCGAGCGCTGCGCCTTCCGCCCGCGCACGCTGGCGCCGATCCTGCCGCGGTTTTCGCCGAGCCGGCGAGGAGGCGACGAGGCGCAGGGGCTGCGCCGACGCCGCCGAAGCCGGCCTCGAACGGCGCGTCTCGCGCGCTACGGCGCCGCGCACGGCCATCACCGAGCGAAGAATATCGCGAGCGGCTCGACTTCGAGCTCGGCGTCATCGCGCGGATGAAATATGCCGGCTACTTCCTGATCGTCGCCGATTTCATCCAATGGGCGAAGGCGCAGGGCATTCCGGTCGGGCCCGGCCGCGGCTCCGGCGCCGGCTCGCTCGTCGCCTATGCGCTCACCATCACCGATCTCGATCCGATCCGCTTCGGGCTTTTGTTCGAGCGCTTCCTCAATCCCGGAACGCATCTCGATGCCGGACTTCGATATCGATTTCTGCCAGGACCGGCGCGACGAGGTCATCCGCTACGTGCAGAAGCGCTACGGCCGCGACCGCGTCGCGCAGATCATCACCTTCGGCACCTTGCAGGCGCGCGGCGTGCTGCGCGACGTCGGCCGCGTGCTGCAGATGCCGTACGGCCAGGTCGACAAGCTGTGCAAGCTCGTGCCGCAAAACCCGGCGAACCCGGTCACGCTCAAGCGCGCGATCGAGGACGAGCCGCGCCTGCAGGCCGAGCGCGACCGCGATCCGGTCACCCGGCGCGCCTTCGACATCGCGCAAAAACTCGAAGGCCTGCACCGCCACGCCTCGACGCATGCCGCCGGCATCGTCATCGGCGAGCGGTCGCTGACCGAACTCGTGCCGCTCTATCGCGATCCGAAATCGCTGATGCCGGTGACGCAGTTCAACATGAAATGGGTCGAGCCGGCGGGGCTGGTGAAGTTCGACTTTCTCGGGCTGAAGACGCTCACCGTGCTCGATCTTGCCGCCAAGCTGGTGCGGCGGCGCGGCATCGATCTCGATCTTTCGACCCTGCCGCTCGACGACGCCAAGACTTACGAAATGCTGGCGCGCGGCGAAACGGTCGGCGTGTTCCAGGTGGAAAGCCAGGGCATGCGCCGCGCGCTGGTCGACATGCGCCCCGACCGCTTCGAAGACCTGATCGTGCTGGTGGCGCTCTATCGGCCGGGACCGATGGCGAACATCCCGACCTATTGCGCGCGAAAACTCGGCCACGAGCGCACCGACTACCTGCATCCCAAGCTCGAGCCGATCCTGCAGGCGACTTACGGCATCATCACCTATCAGGAGCAGGTTCAGCAGATCGCGCGCGATCTTGCCGGCTACAGCCTCGGCAAGGCCGATATCCTGCGCCGCGCCATGGGCAAGAAGGACCGCAAGGAGATGGCGTCGCAACGCGACGATTTCATCTCCGGCGCGGTCGAGCGCGGCATCGGCCGCGCCGACGCCGAAGCCATCTTCGATACCTGCGCCAAGTTCGCCGAATACGGATTCAACAAATCGCACTCGGCGCCTTATGCGCTGCTCACCTATCAGACCGCCTATATGAAGGCGAATTATCCGGTCGAGTTCTTGGCCGCCTCGATGACGCTCGACATGGGCAATACCGACAAGCTCGCGGAATTCCGCGCCGAGGCGGTGCGGCTCGGCATCAAGGTCGAGCCGCCGTCGATCAATCGTTCCGGCGTCGAGTTCGACGTCGACGGCAACACGATTTATTACGCGCTGGCGGCGCTGCGCGGCGTCGGCCGCCAGGCCGTCGAAAGCATCATTGCCGCGCGCGGCGAGCAGCCGTTTGCCGACCTCGCCGATTTCGGCCGCCGCATCAATCCGAAGAGCATCAACAAGCGCGTGCTGGAAAGCCTCGCCGCCGCCGGGGCCTTCGACACGATCGAGCCGAACCGCGCGCGCGCCTTTGCCGCCGTCGACGCGCTGCTTGCGACCGCGCAGCGCACCCAGGACGATGCGGTGCGCGGCCAATCGGAATTGTTCGCCGGCGCGGCATCGCCGGCGCCGATCATTGCGGCGGCGCCGGAACCGTGGCTGCCGGCCGAGCGGCTGCAGCGCGAATTTGAAGCGGTCGGCTTTTTCCTCACCGGCCATCCGCTCGACGATTATGCCGCGGCGCTCAAGCGGCTTCGCGTGCAGCCGTGGGCCGAATTCGCCCGCGCGGTCAAAAACGGCGCCGGCGCCGGCCGCGTCGCCGGCACCGTGGTGGCGCGGACCGAGCGCCGCACCAAGAACGGCAGCAAGATGGGGATCATCGGGTTATCGGATCCGAGCGGCCATTACGAGGCGGTGCTGTTTGCGGAAGGTTTGGCGCAGTACCGCGATCTCTTGGAGCCGGGAACCGCCGTGCTGTTGTTCCTCACCGCCGAGGTTCAGGCCGACGAGGTGCGCGCCCGCATTCAGTCGGTCGAGCCGCTCGACGAAGCGGCGGCGCGGATGCAGCGGGGCTTGCGCGTTTTCCTGCGTAACGAAGAGCCGATCGCCACCGTGGCGCGCCGCCTTGAGCCGATGCGCAACGGACGCAATGGCGGCGATCAAGGCGATGGCGAAGTCAGCATGGTGCTGATGCTGCAAAACGGCAGCGAGGTCGAGGTCAAGCTGCCCGGCCGCTTCAAGGTCTCGCCGCAGATCGCCGGCGCCATCAAGGCGGTCGCCGGCGTCGTCACGGTCGAGGCGCTGTAGCGCTCTCCGTCAGTCCACCCTGATGTCGGCGAATTTGATCACCTTCGCCCATTTGTCGGTTTCGTCGGCGATGAATTTGGCAAATTCCATCTTGGTCAGCGGCTTCGGCACGACACCGATGGCGACGAGCTTCGACTTTTCGTTCGCATCGTTGCCGCCCGCGATGACCGCGGTCTCAAGCTTGTCAATGATGGCTGACGATGTGCCGGTGGGCGCGCAGACGCCGTACCAGCCGGCAGCTTCATAACCCGGCACGAATTCGCCGATGGCGGGAACATCCGGCAGCGCCTCCGAACGCGCGGCCGTGGTGACGCCGAGGCAGCGCAGCCGGCCATCGCGCACGAATTCGATTTCCTGCGCAATCGAGGCAAAGGCGAGCGGTATCTGTCCGCCGAGCAGATCCGCGTTGTAATTGCCCTTATACGGCACGTGCACGAGATCGGTCGCGGTCATCATCTTGAACAGTTCGGCGGCCGCATGCGGCCCGGTGCCGACGCCCTGGCTGGCGAAATTGACCTTGCCGGGATTGGCTTTGGCATAGGCGATCAGGTCGGGGATCGTTTTTGCCGGGAACGACGGATTGGCGACCACGACGAAGGGCGTAATGCCGACGCGCGCGATCGGCATGAGGTCGTGGATGAAGTTGAAATTGAGACTGGAATAGAGCGTGGAGTTGATTGCATTGGTCGATACCGCAATCAGCAGCGTATAGCCGTCCGGCGCCGAATGGGCGGCGAATTCGGTGCCGATATTGCTGGCGGCGCCCGGCCGGTCGTCGACGATGAATTGCTGGCCGAGCCGTTGCGACAGATCGTCGGCGACGATGCGGGCGATAATATCGGGCGAGGCGCCGGCGGGATAGCCGGTGATAATATGCACCGGCCGCGATGGATAATCGTCGGCGCGGCCGCTGCCGGGCAGTAAAGGCAGCGCGGCGGCGGCGGCCGTCAGACGCAAGAATTTTCGGCGCGGAAGAGCCGTCATTGAATCCTCCCGATAAGCGTAGTCGTTTGGCCCTGGTTGTATTTGGTCAGGATATATCAGGCCGCCGGGGGGCAAAAGGTGCCGCCTTGCAATCCGGTAGCGTCATAGCGACATCTCCTCTCGCTATTTGGCGTTCCGCGCGATAAGGAACGGCCGCGTTATCACCCGACATTTCATCGGCGTTCGGACCCCGGCATGCTTCGGATTGAGAATCTTGTTTTCGATGCGTGGGGCCGGCGGTTTTTCGATTCCGCGAGCGTTGCGATTCCGGCCGGCACCAAGGTCGGTCTGGTCGGCCGCAACGGCATCGGCAAATCGACGCTGTTCAAGCTGATCCTGGGCGATCTTGCCGCGCAAAGCGGCGAGATCGTGCTGCCGAAAAACGCCACGATCGGCTCGGTCGAGCAGGAGCATCCGGCGACGCCGGTCACGCTGCTCGACACGATTCTCGCGGCCGACACACGGCGCGAAACTTTGAATGCCGCGTTGGAAACGGCGCGAACCCGAAGAGCTTGCCGAAATATACCAGCGCTTGAACACGATCGACGCCGATCGCGCGCCGGCTCGCGCCGCCGAAATCTTAAGCGGGCTGGGCTTCTCCAACGACGATCTGGCGCGGCCGATGGCGGAATTCTCCGGCGGCTGGCGCATGCGGGTCGCGCTCGCTGCGGCTTTGTTCGCCGAGCCCGACTTGCTGCTGCTCGACGAGCCGACCAATTATCTCGACCTTGAAGGCGCGCTCTGGCTCGAAGCGCGGTTGCAGAAATATCCGAACACCGCCGTGATCGTGAGCCATGACCGCGAGCTTTTGAACAATTCCGTCGACGCCATTTTGCATTTGAGCCAGGGCAAGCTCGATCTTTACACCGGCGGCTACAACGATTTCGAGACGCGGCGGGCGGAGAAGACGCGGCTGCAATCCGCGACCAAAGCCAAGCAGGAAGCCGAGCGCGCGCATCTGCAGCAATTCATCGATCGCTTTCGCGCCAAGGCGAGCAAGGCCGCGCAGGCGCAGTCGCGGATCAAGCGGCTGGCAAAGCTCGAGCCGATCGCGGAGGTGGTCGAGGCGCGCGTGACGCCGTTCACCATCCCGTCGCCGATCCGGCCGCTGGCGCCGCCCTTGCTCCAGCTCGAAGGCGCAGCCGTCGGCTACGACGGCAAGCCAGTGCTGCGCAACCTCAACCTGCGGCTCGATGTCGACGACCGGATCGGGCTTCTCGGCGTCAACGGCGCCGGCAAGTCGACCTTCGCCAAGATGCTCGCCGGTGCGCTGCCGCTGCAATCCGGCGAGATGAAGCGAGAAGGCCGCATCAAGGTCGGCTGGTTTCATCAGCATCAGATCGAGGCGCTCGATCCGACCGATACGCCGTTGGAAATCATCCGGCGCGAGCGTGCCGGAAGACAGCGAAGTCGTCGCGCCGCTCGCGCTTGGCGCAATTCGGCCTGTCATTCGACAAGCAGGAGACCACCGTCGCCAATCTGTCCGGCGGCGAGCGCGCGCGGCTGTTGCTCAATCTCGTCGCGATGGCGGCGCCGCATCTGCTGATCCTCGACGAGCCGACCAATCACCTCGATATCGACAGCCGCCGCGCGCTGCTCGACGCGCTCAACGACTACGAGGGCGCCGTCATCCTCATCACCCATGACCGCTCGCTGATCGAACTGGTCGCCGACCGGCTGTGGCTGACCGCCGACGGCCACATCAAGCCGTTCGCGGGCGATATGGACGATTACGCGCGTTTCGTTCTCGAGCGGGCCAAGGCCGGCGTGCGGGCGCCGTCGCAAGACGCCGACCCTGCCGCCGCGGCGGCGCGGATGCGACGGGTGCCAAGGGCGCGCTGCCGGTGGCGCAGCAGGCCGCTCAAGAGGCCCGGCTAGGCCGCACGGAAGGCCGCCAAAAAAACGCCGCCGGCGAGGCCGTTGACGGCATTCGGCCGGTGGCCACGCGGTTGGTTGCACCGGCCCGGTCCACCCTATATAAGCCCGGCAATCTCACACGCGGACCTTGGCTTCAAAGCCGTCCGGTGTTCGGCCAAAAGGCTTACCCAATTGGCCGGGCTCTCGGTCCGCGGCGGATCAACCGGAGAATGACTATGTCGCTGCCAGACTTCAGCATGCGCCAGCTTTTGGAAGCTGGCGTTCATTTCGGCCATCAGTCCCACCGCTGGAACCCGAAGATGTCCGAGTACATCTTCGGCACCCGCAACAACATCCACATCGTCGACCTGACGCAATCGGTGCCGATGCTGCATCGCGCCTTGCAGGCGGTCAGCGATACCGTGGCCCAGGGCGGCCGCATCCTGTTCGTCGGCACCAAGCGGCAGGCGCAGGACGCCATCGCCGAAGCCGCCAAGCGCTCGGCGCAATATTACGTCAATTCGCGCTGGCTCGGCGGCACGCTGACCAACTGGAAGACGGTTTCCAATTCGATCAAGCGGCTGCGCGCGCTCGAAGAGATGCTCTCGTCCAACGAGGCGCAGGGCTACACCAAGAAAGAGCGGCTGACGCTGCAGCGCGAGCGCGACAAGCTCGACCGCTCGCTCGGCGGCATCAAGGACATGGGCGGGCTTCCCGACCTGGTCTTTGTCATCGACACCAACAAGGAAGACATCGCGATCAAGGAAGCGCGCCGGCTCAACGTTCCGGTCGCGGCCGTCGTCGACACCAATTGCGATCCGGACGGCATCACCTATGTCGTGCCCGGCAATGACGATGCCAGCCGCGCCATCACGCTGTATTGCGATCTCGTCGCCAAGGCCGCGATCGACGGCATTTCGCGGGCGCAGGGCGCGCACGGCGTCGATGTCGGCGCGCAGGCCGAGCCGGTCGTCGAGGAATTGCCGCCCGAGACCAACAAGCTCGGCTTCGAGCCGCTGTCGGGCCCGCGCGGCGTCGCCGACGATCTCAAGAAGCTTCCCGCGCGTATCGCCGGCGATCGAGAAGAAGCTCAACGACCTCGGCATTTTCCACTTCCAGCAGATCGCCGACCTGTCGCCGACCGCCGCGCACAAAGTCGGCGAAGAGGTCGGACTTCCCGGCCGCGTCGAAGGCTGGATCGCCAAGGCCAAGGAACTGACCGCCGAGGAAGTGTAAGGGGCGCGCCAGCAGATGACGACGAATATCAGCGCATCCATGGTGAAAGAGCTCCGCGACCAGACCGGAGCCGGCATGATGGATTGCAAGGCGGCGCTCAGCGAGACCGGCGGCAATCTCGATGCCGCGGTCGACTGGCTGCGCAAGAAGGGCTTGTCCAAGGCCGCGAAGAAGGCCGGGCGGGTCGCCGCCGAAGGTCTCATCGGCGTCGCCGTCGCCGCGACCAAGGGCATTGTGGTCGAGGTCAATTCCGAGACCGATTTCGTCGCCCGCAACGATCTGTTCCAGGGCCTGGTGAAGATGATCGCCGATGCGGCGCTCGACGCCGGCTCCGACGTGGACAAAATCCTCGCCGCGCAAGCCGGCAGCATCACCGATCGCCGACGCCATCGCCGACACCATCGCCAAGGTCGGCGAGAACATGACGCTGCGCCGCGCCGCCGAGCTTTCGGTCGGCAAGGGCGTGGTGGCAAGCTACGTGCACAATTCGGTGACCGACGGGCTCGGCCGGATCGGCGTGATCGTCGCGCTCGAATCGGCCGGCAATGCCGACGAACTCAAGGCGTTCGGCCGCATGGTGGCGATGCATGTCGCTTCGGCCAATCCGCAGGCGATCGATCCGTCCGGGCTCGACGCCGGCGACCGTCGAGCGCGAGAAGAACGTGCTCGCCGACAAGTTCAAGGCGCAGGGCAAGCCGGCCAATGTCATCGACAAGATCGTCGAGTCCGGGCTGAAGACTTTCTACAAGGAAGTCTGCCTGCTCGATCAGGCCTTCATTTTCGACGACAAGAAAAGCGTGGCGCAGGCCGTCAAGGAAGCCGAGGCGAAAGTCGGCGCGCCGATCAAGATCGGCGGCTTCGTGCGCTTTGCGCTCGGCGAAGGCATCGAGCGGCCCGGCGGCGATTTCGGCGGCGAAGTCGCGGCGCTTGCCGGCGCGCACTAAAGCGTAATCCGCATCCTGTTGGGTTTCGCGCGCAAATGCGATAGCCCTAAGGCCGCATGCGGGAATCGGTGGCGAGGGGCGGGACATCCCGATGGCGAAACCGAAATACCGGCGGGTGATCGTCAAGCTCTCCGGCGAAGCGCTGAGCGGCCCGGAGAAATTCGGCATCCATCAGCCGACGATCGATCGTTTCGCCGCCGATCTGGTCGCCGCCCACAAGCTCGGCATCGGGCTCGGCGTCGTGGTCGGCGGCGGCAATGTGCTGCGCGGCGCCAAGATTTCCGAAGACGGCCTGTCGCGGCCGACCGCCGACGCCATGGGCATGCTGGCGACCGTCATGAATGCGCTGGTGCTGGAGGCGGCGATCGAGCGCGCCGGCGTCAGCGCCCGCGCCATGTCGGCGCTGATCATGCCGCAGGTCTGCGAAACCTATGAGCGCCAGCGCGCGCTGCGGCATCTCGAGGACAACCGCATCATCGTTTTCGCCGGCGGCACCGGCAATCCGTATTTCACCACCGACACCACCGCGGTCTTGCGCGCCGCCGAGATGGAATGCGACGCCGTCCTCAAGGCGACCGACGTCGACGGCGTCTATACCGCCGATCCCAAGCAGGACCCGAAGGCCACGCGCTACGAGCATCTCGACCATCAGGAGGCGCTCGACCGGCGCCTGAAAATCATGGATGCGACGGCGTTCGCGCTTGCCCAGGAAAACCGTATGCCTATCATCGTGTTTTCGATCCGGGAGCAGGGCGCGATCGAGAACGTCTTGTGCGGGAAAGGGCACTTCACCACCGTCGGCTAGCGTCGCGTGCGAGGCCGCTGCGACAGTGCCGCGACGGGTACCATGGCGGCTGACGCTGGGAGGGTGTCATGGCAGCGACGACATTCGACATGAACGACCTCAAGCGCCGCATGCAGGGCGCGATCGCGTCGCTCAAGCAGGAGCTGTCGGGCTTGCGCACCGGGCGCGCTTCGACCGCGTTGCTCGACCATGTTCAGGTCGAGGCCTATGGCAACCACATGCCGCTCAATCAGCTGGCCACCATCAGCGTGCCGGAGCCGCGGCTGCTCAACGTCCAGGTCTGGGACCGCTCGATGGTCCATGCGGTCGAGAAGGCGATCTCGGCCGCCAATCTGGGATTGACGCCGTCGACCGAAGGGCAGGTGCTCAAGCTGCGCATTCCGGAACTCAACGAGGAGCGCCGGCGCGAGATCGTCAAAGTCGCGCACAAATATGCCGAAGCGCGCGCGGGTCGCCGTGCGCCACGTTCGCCGCGACGGCCTCGATCTTCTCAAGAAGCTGGAGAAGGATCACAAGATCAGCGAAGACGAACACAAACGCCAAGCCGGCGAAGTGCAGAAGGCGACCGACGCGACGATCGCCGAAGTCGAGAAGATGCTCGCCGGCAAGGAAAAGGAGATCATGACGGTTTGAGCGACGCGGCGAGCTCAAGAACCAAGGTGACGCAGCCGCTGAACGCGACGGGCGACGGCTTCGACGTGCCGCGCCACGTCGCCATCATCATGGACGGCAACGGACGCTGGGCGGCCGCGCGCGGCCTGCCGCGGGTGGAGGGCCATCGGCGCGGCGTCGAGGCGTTGCGCAAGACCGTGCGCGCGGCGAGCGATCTCGGCATTGCGGTCTTGACGATTTTCTCCTTCAGCTCGGAGAACTGGTCGCGGCCGCAGTCGGAAATCCGCGATCTGTTGTCGCTGTTGCGCCGCTTCATCCGCAACGATCTCGCCGATCTGCACAAGAGCAACGTGCGCGTGCGCATCATCGGCGAGCGCGACGATCTGTCGCGCGACATCCGCAGCTTGCTTGAAGAGGCGGAAGATCTGACCGCGCGACAATGACGGCCTCACGCTGGTCGTCGCCTTCAATTACGGCGCGCGGCAGGAGATCGCGCGCGCGGCGCGCCGCCTCGCGATCGAAGTGGCGCAAGGCCGGCTGGCGGCCGACGACATCACGCCGGAGCTGCTCGCCGCCATCTCGATGCGCCCGATATGCCCGATCCCGACGTGATCATCCGCACCAGCGGCGAGCAGCGGCTGTCCAATTTTCTGCTCTGGCAGTCCGCCTATAGCGAGCTGGTTTTCGTGCCGATCAATTGGCCGGATTTCGACCGCGCGGCGCTCGAAGGCGCGATCGCCGAATATCGCCGGCGCGAGCGCCGCTTCGGCGGATTGATCGCTCAGACCGGATCGTGACCCACACTGAATCAAGCACGATCCCGGCGCGGCACGCCAGCGCGAGCGACAGCGCGCAATTTGATGCGGCGCGTCTGGTCGGCGCTCGTGCTGGCGCCGATCGTCGCTGGCGGCGGCCTATCTCGGCGGCTGGCTGTTTCTGTTGCTGTGCGCAATTGCGGCGGCGATCATGCTCTGGGAATGGACGGCGCTGGTGATGCGCAGCGCCGATCCGCGGATTCTGCTGCCGGGCCTGGCGGCGCTGCTGCGGCGACGGCATTCGCTGGCGAGGGCGCAGGCCGGCGCCGCGGTCGCGATGATCGTGATCGGCGCGGTGCTTGTGGGCGGCGTCATGGCCGCCTGGCCGCGCCGTTATCCCGCCTCGGATCCCGCGCTTTGGGCCGCGGGCGGCGTCATCTATGCCGGCGTCGCTTTGCTGGGTCCCGGCGCTGCTGCGCGCGCGACCCCGAATTTGGCTTTGCGGCGCTCTTGTTTCTGTTCGCAACCGTCTGGACGACCGACATTTCCGCCTATTTGGTCGGCCGCGCTGTCGGCGGTCCGCTGCTGTGGCCGCGAGTGAGCCCGAAAAAGACCTGGTCGGGCGCGATCGGCGGCGGCTGTCGGGGGGGTTGCCGCAGGCACCTTGGTCGCCTATGCGAGCGTGGGAACCAATCCGGTGGTGGCGGGAGTTCTGGCCTTGGTGCTTTCGATCGCTGGCGCAAGGCGGTGATCTGTTCGAGTCCGCGGTGAAGCGGCGCTTTGGCGCCAAGGATGCGGGCAGCCTCATTCCGGGCCATGGCGGCGTGATGGATCGTCTCGACGGCTTTCTGGTCGCCGCTTGGTGGCCGTTCTGATCGGCATTCTGCACCAGGGCATGGCTGCGCCGGGCCGGGGCTTATTGGTATGGTAAGGCGTTTGTGGATACCCGGATGAAGCAGAAGCGGCCTTTGGCGAAAGTCGAATTGGCGTCCGTGCCGCGCACGGTGACGCTGCTCGGCGCCACCGGCTCGATCGGCTCGAGCACCGCCGATCTGTTGCGGCGCGATCCCGCCCGCTACCGCGTCGAGGCGGTGACCGCGCATCGCGACGCGGCGGCGCTGGCGCGACTGGCGCGCGAACTCGGCGCGCGTTTTGCCGCGGTCGCCGACGCCGGCGGCCTATGGCGAACTCAAAGCCGAACTGTCCGGCTCCGGCATCGAAGCGGCCGCCGGCCCCGAGGCAATGGTCGAGGCCGCGCAGCGGCCGGCCGATTGGGTCATGGCGGCGATCACCGGCGCCGCAAGCCTGGCGCCGACGCTTGCCGCGGCCGAGCGCGGCGCGACGGTCGCGCTCGCCAACAAGGAATGCCTCGTTTGCGCCGGCGCGCTGTTCATGCGCCGCGCCGCCGCCAGCGGCGCCACCGTTTTGCCGGTCGATTCCGAGCACAATGCGATTTTCCAGGCGCTTGAGCGCGGGCCGGCGCGAGGATGTCCGGCGCATCGTGCTGACCGCCTCCGGCGGGCCGTTCCGCACCTGGCCGCTCGAAGCGATCCGCAAGGTCACGCTCGAGCAGGCGCTCAAGCATCCGACCTGGTCGATGGGGCCGAAGATCACGATCAATTCCGCGACGCTGATGAACAAGGGGCTTCGAACTGATCGAGGCGCATCATCTGTTCGCGCTGACGCCGGACGAGCTCGACGTCGTGGTCCATCCGCAATCGATCGTCCACGGCCTGGTCGAATTTCGCGACGGCTCGGTGATTGCGCAGCTCGGCTCGCCGGATATGCGCATTCCGATCTCGCATTGCCTGGCCTGGCCGGTGCGCATGGGCACGCCGGCGGCGCGGCTCGATCTGGCGAAGGTCGCGACGCTGACCTTCGAGGAGCCCGATCTGGTCCGGTTCCCGGCGCTGGCGATCGCGCGCCGGGCGCTGGCGGCGGGCGGCGCGGCGCCGACCATCCTCAATGCGGCAAACGAGGTCGCGGTGCGCGAATTCGTCGGCCGGCGGCTCGGATTTAGCGGAATTGCCGCCCTGGTCGAGGCAACGCTCGACGCCATGGAACGGCGCGGCGAGATGGCGGAGCCGCAATCCGTCGAGGAGGCGCTCGCCATTGACCATAATGCAAGAAGGTTGGCCGCCGACCTCTTGCCCGAAATTGCCGCAATGGCATCCTAGCGTTAAGGATTGCGGGCGGGACACACCGGGGGCGTGAGGACAAGCGTCATGGGGTCGTATTTTTTGTCGCATTTACATGCGCTTGGGGGCGGCGTGGTCGGCTACCTCGTCCCTTTTCTTTCGTCCTCAGCTGGTCGTGTTTTTTCACGAATTGGGGCATTTCCTGGTCGCGCGCCTGTGCGGCGTGCGGATTCTGGTGTTTTCCATCGGTTTCGGCCCGGAAATCGTCGGCTTTAACGATCGCCACGGCACGCGCTGGAAGATCTCGGCGATTCCGCTGGGCGGCTACGTGAAATTCTTCGGCGATGAGAACGCCGGCAGCGTTCCCGATGCGCCGTCGCCTGGAGCCATGAACGCGAGCGAGCGCGCGCAAAGCTTCTTCTTCCAGCCGGTGCTCAAGCGCGCGGCCATCGTCGTGGCCGGGCCGATGGCAAATTTCATTTTGGCGATCGTGATTTTTGCCGCGATCTTCATGCTCTACGGCAAGCAGACCATGAGCGCGCGGGTCGATGCCGTGCAGCCGGACAGCGCCGCCGCCGCGGCGGGCTTTCAGCCCGGCGACTCGTGGTCGCGATCAACGGGCAGGCGATCGACAATTTCGACCGACATGCAGCGCATCGTCAGCGAGAGCGCCGGCGAGACGCTCGACATCAAGGTCGACCGCAAGGGCACGCACGGTCGTGCTCAAGGCCACGCCGGCGCTCAAAGAGGTCAAAGACAATTTCGGCAATGTCCATCGCATCGGAATTCTCGGCATCAGCCGCTCGATGGCGCGCGGAGGACCTGAAGTTCCAGCCGGTTTCGCCGCCGCAGGCGGTCTGGATGGGCGTGCAGGAAACCTGGTTCGTCATCGACCGGACGCTGAGCTATATCGGCGGCGTCATCGTCGGCCGCGAGGCGGCCGACCAGCTCGGCGGTCCGATCCGGATCGCGCAGATTTCCGGGCAGGTGGCGACCATCGGCTTTGTCGCGCTCATCCATCTTGCTGCCGTACTTTCGGTCTCGATCGGGCTTCTGAATCTGTTTCCGATTCCCCTGCTCGATGGCGGTCACCTTTTGTTCTATTCGATCGAGGCGATGCGCGGCCGGCCGCTGTCGGAACGGGCGCAGGAAGTCGGGTTTCGCATCGGTCTCGCGATCGTCGTGATGTTGATGATATTTGCAACTTTCAATGACATCGTTCATCTGACGACGTCCTGAGGCGGGCAGTGCGGCACGAATGGCGTGGTATGGCAGCGTGGGGATGGTAGAAGTGATGGAAATATCAAGGAGAAATTCGATACTGAAGCAAGGCGAAGTGAGGGAGATCTCGAGTAACCCGCCACTGGGGGCGGCCACGAGGGTAAAAGGGCGCTTTGCGCATGGGCATGTGTGTGCGGGTAAAACGGGGGCTGGTCGTGGCCGGCTTGCTCCTCGGGCTGGGTATGTTTGGCTTTGGTGGCCTGGCGCGGCTGTTGCGGCGCCGGCCGACACTGGCCTGACCGCAAGTTCCATCGTCGTCCAGGGCAACCGCCGTGTCGATGCCGACACGGTGCGCTCGTATTTCAAAGTGGCGCCCGGCGAGCATCTCGACGCCGCCAAGATCGATGCCGGCGCTCAAGGCGCTCTACGCCACCGGCCTGTTCCAGGACGTCCACATCTCCCAATCCGGCGGCAAGCTGATCGTCACGGTGGTGGAGGCGCCGGTCATCAACCGGCTTGCCTTCGAAGGCAATCACCGGATGAAGGACGAGCAGCTCCAGGAGGAAATTCAGTCGAAGGAGCGCGGCGCGCTGTCGCGCGCGACGGTGCAGGCGGATACCCAGCGCATCATCGAGATCTACCAGCGCAACGGCCGCTTCGACGTCTACGGTCGTGCCGAAGATCATCGAGCGGCCGAACAACCGCGTCGATCTGATCTTCGAAATCAACGAAGGCGAAAAGACCGGCATCAAGACTATCGTCTTCGTCGGCAACAACGGCCTATTCGGCCTGGCGCCTGAAGGAGGTGATCAAGACGGCGGAGTCGAATTGGCTCAGCTTTCTGCAGACGACGGACGTCTACGATCCCGACCGCATCGAGGCCGACCGCGATCTGATCCGGCGCTTCTATCTCAAGCACGGCTATGCCGACGTGCAGGTCGTATCGGCGACCGGCGAATATGATCCCGCGCAAGAAGGGCTTCATCGTCACTTTCACGATCGAAGAAGGCCCGCTCTACCATTTCGGCACGATCGACATTCAATCCAACGTCCGCGCCATCGATGCGCAGTCGTTGCGTCGACCTGCTGCGGATGGCGTCGGGCCAAATCTACAATGGCGAGGCGATCGAGAAGACGGTCGAGAATATGACCATCGAGCTGGCGCGGCGCGGCTATCCGTTCGGCACAGGTGCGGCCGCGCGGCGACCGCAATCCCACCGCACGAACGATCGGCGTCGCCTTCGTCGTCGACGAGGGCACGCGCGCCTATATCGAGCGCATCAATATCCACGGCAATTATCGCACCCGCGATTATGTCATCCGCCGCGAATTCGATATCAACGAAGGCGATCCGTACAACCGCGCGCTGGTCGATCGCGCCGAGCGCCGGATCAAGAACCTCAATTTCTTCAAGAACGGTGAAAATCACCAACGAACCCGGTTCGGCGCCCGATCGGGTGGTGATCAATATCGACGTCGAGGAGCAATCGACCGGCGACTTCTCGATCATGGGCGGCTATTCGACCGCCGACGGCTGGCTGGCGGAGGTTTCGGTTACGGAACGTAATCTGCTGGGCACCGGCCGTTTCGCAAAAGTCGCGGTCACATACGGCGAATACACGCGCAGCGTCGAATTCAGTTACGCGGAGCCGTATTTTCTCGACACCCGGTCCAGCGTGGGCGTCGATTTGTTCGCCAAGGAAACCCTGGCCAACAGTTACCTTTCGTACGGGACCGAATCCTTCGGCGGCACTCTCAAATGGGGTATTCCGCTCCGCGAGGATTTGGCCTTTCAGCTGCGCTATTCGGCATTTACTCAGAAAATCACGCTGCCGTCTTACTTGAACGACTGCAACAACATCAATCCGGATTATCTCACGACCTTTCCGACGCCGTCCGCAATAAACGCGCCCTCTTCTCCGTTTGGCGCTGCTCCGCAGTCTTGCTTTCTTGAGGGCCAAGCCTCGCTTCCGGTGCGGGTCGAACTCGCCAACGGTGCTTATCTGACATCGCTGATCGGCTACGGATTTTCCTACAACACCTTGGATAACAACAAACTACCGACCAGCGGCATGTTTGTCAGCTTCGGTCAGGATTTCGCCGGCGCCGGCGGCGATGTCGCCTATATGCGCTCGACGGCGGATGTGCGCACCTATTACGAAGTCGTGTCAGATCTCGTCGCCAGTTTGCATCTGCAAGGTGGCGATATGATCGGTTTGAACAACGGCGGTACGGTGCGCATGCTGGACGACTTTAAGATGGGCCCCAATCTCGTTCGCGGCTTTCAGCCGGCGGGCATAGGACCGCGCGACATTACTCCGGGGACAACTGGCGATAATCTCGGCGGCACAATGTATTGGGGCGCCAGCATCGAAATGCAATATCCGTTCTACTTCCTGCCGAAGGATTCCGGTTTCCGCGGCGCCGTCTTCATCGATTCCGGCTCGGTGTGGGGTTACCGAGGCGAGACGCAGAGCCCGGCGACCGGCGAGGTCAACGGCAGCATTACCAGCCCTGGTTCCCTTACTGCTATGCCGCCGTACGCTGCCGGCACTTACATCTGCCAATGCGGCTTGCAGTACGCCGACAGCCCGGCTGTTCGCGCTTCGATTGGCGCGAGCTTGATCTGGGACTCGCCGTTCGGTCCGCTGCGCTTCGATTTGGCCTATCCGTTGCTCAAGCAGCCCTACGATCGGACCCAGTTTTTCGCCTTCGGCGGCGGCGCACAATTCTGATCGCGGCTATAGCGTCGTCACGGACGGGGTCTATGCCGGATTTTTTCAAACCGAGCTGCGAGTTGACGACCGGCGAGATCGCCGCGCTGACGCGCGCCAAGTTGCGTGACGGCGATCCGCCGGATCGCCGGATTTGCAATATCGCGCCCCTCGATACCGCCGCAGCATCAGACATCAGCTTTCTCGATAGCGCGAAATATCTCGAGGCGCTGGCGGGCAGCGGCGCCGGCGCTTTGCTGGTCGCACCGCGGCTCGCGGCCGCTGTGCCGCCCGGACTGGCCGTGCTGGAGACGCCGCATCCCTATGCCGCCTTTGTCACGGTCGCGCGGAAGCTGTTCCCGAGCGCACTACGCCCGGCCTCCCTGTTCGGCAGCAGCGGCCGCGCGGCTGCCGCGCAGGTCCATCCTACGGCGCGCCTCGAGGCCAGTGTGACAGTCGATCCACTTGCGGTAATCGGACCTCGTGCCGAGATCGGCAGCGGCACCCTGATCGGGGCCGGCGCGATCATCGGCCCCGATGTCCGCATCGGCCGCAAATGCACGATTTCGGCAGGCGTCACCGTTATCCACGCCTTGCTCGGCGATCGGGTGATCATCCATCCCGGCGCCCGTATCGGTCAGGACGGCTTTGGCTATCTGCCTAGCCCGCGTGGGCTTCAGAAAATCCCGCAGACGCGGCGCGTCGTCATCCAAGACGACGTCGAAATCGGTGCCAATACCACCATCGACCGCGGCGCGACCCGCGATACGATCATCGGCGAAGGCACGAAAATCGACAATCTCGTCCAGATCGGACACAACGTCTCGGTTGGGCGGCATTGCGTGATTGTCGCGCAGTGCGGCATATCGGGCAGCGCGACAATAGGGGATTTCGTGATGATAGGCGGTCAGGCCGCGATCTCCGATCACATTACGATTGGAGCCGGCGCCCAGATCGCTGGGCGCGCCGGTGTGACATCGAACGTCCCTGCCGGCGCCCGCTGGGGCGGCTTTCCGGCCGAGCCGGCGGGCGATTGGAAACGCGGCGTCGCCACCTTGCGGCGTCTGGTGCGGCAGGGCCGCAAGTCCGGAGAGGACGGAGAATGAACGGCGAAACCGTTGAGGTTGCCGACATTCGTGAAATTCTGCGGCTGCTGCCGCATCGCTATCCTTTTGTCATGGTGGATCGCATCGTCGGCATTCGCGGCGAGGACTCCGGCATCGGCATCAAGAATGTCACGATCAATGAGCCGCAATTCCTCGGTCATTTTCCCGATAATCCAGTCATGCCGGGTGTCCTGATCATCGAGGGCATGGCGCAGACGGCGGGGGTGATGTGTCTGCGCCAGATGAATTGGGCCGAGCAGCGCCGCGCTATGTATTTTCTGACCATCGACAAAGCCAAGTTCCGCAAGCCGGCCGTACCGGGCGACACCATCGAATATCACGTCAACAAGATCGCGCGCCGCCGCAATATGTGGTGGTATCGTGCCGAAGCCAAAGTAGGCGATACGCTCATCGCCGAGGCTGAAGTCGGCGCGATCATCACCGAGGTCTAGATGGCGATCGATCCGACCGCGCGTGTCGTCGCTGGCGCGCGTCTTGGCGAGTTCGTCGAGATCGGGCCCTATTGTCTGGTCGGGCCGCAGGTCGAGCTCGAGCGCGGCGTGCGCCTGATCGCCCATGTCAACGTCACCGGTGCGACCAGGATCGGCGCGGGCACCGTGGTGTACCCGTTCTCTTCGCTCGGCACCCCGCCGCAGTCGGTCCATTATCGCGGTGGTCCGACCCAGCTAGTCGTCGGCGCGAACTGTGAGTTGCGTGAGAGTGTCACCATGAACACAGGTACCGAGGACGGCGGCGCGATCACCCGTGTCGGCGATCGCTGCTCGTTCATGGTCGGATCGCATGTCGGGCACGATTGTCAGGTCGGCAACAATGTGACGCTGGCCAACAACGTGGTGCTGGGCGGACATGTCAGCGTCGGCGATCATACGTTCCTTGGCGGTCACGTTGCGATCCACCAATTCGTGCGCATCGGCGAAGGTGTCATGATGGCTGGAATGTCGGCGGCGCGCGACGACATCATCCCGTTCGGTTTTGCGCTCGGCCAGACCGGAGCCCTGGTCGGGCTGAATGTTGTCGGTTTGCGGCGGCGCGGCGCCACGCGGGCTGAGCTGCACCGGATTCGCCGCGCCTATCGCTCTTTGTTTTTCGCCGAAGGCCGTATTGCCGACAGGGTCGAGGCGGTCGCGCGCGAATTTCCGGACGATCCGATGGTCGGCAAGATCATCGCGTTCATCCGTGCCGGCGGCAAGCGTCCCTTGATGCGGCCGCGCGTAACGCGCAATGCCAGCGCGCCCGCCGAAGACGAAGTCTGACGGGCCGACGCATGGCCGATGCCGCGCCCCGACACGATCCGCTGGCGATCATCTGCGGCGGCGGCAGCTTCCCCGGCGCAGTCGCCGATGCCGTGGTGCGGCATGGCCGGCAGCCGGTGATGTTCGGCATCAGGGGCTGGGCCGACGCCGCCGTTATCGGGCGCTATGCGCATCACTGGATCGCGATCGGGCAGGTCGGCCGCTTTTTTCGTCTCGCCAGAGCGGAGAATTGCCGCGAGGTTTTGTTCATCGGTACGGTGTTGCGGCCGCCGATCAAGCAGCTGCGCCTCGATTGGCAAACGATCCGGCTGATGCCGCGCGTGATCCGATTTTTTCGCGGCGGCGACGACAAGCTTATGTCCGGTGTCGCCGGCGTCATGGAGAGCGGCGGGTTGCGCGTGGTCGGCGTCAAGGACGTAGCGCCTGAAGTGTTCGTTCCCGAGGGCGTGCTTGGCCGGCATCAGCCATCGGCGCGCGACCGCAACGACATAATACGCGCGCTTAAGGTCATCGCCACGCTCGGCCCGTTCGATATCGGGCAGGCCGCGATCGTTGCCGACAATCACGTGCTTGCAGTCGAAGCCGCGGAAGGCACCGATCATATGCTGGCGCGGATTACCGAATTGCGGCGGCTCGGCCGCGTCACGTCACCGCCGGGAACTGGCGTCCTGGTGAAGGCACCCAAGCCCGGGCAGGATCGCCGTTTCGATCTGCCCTCGATTGGTCCGCGCACCATCGAAAACGTCGCGCGCGCGGGTCTTGCCGGCATGGCAGTCACTGCCGGCAGCACCATGATTGCTGAGACGGACAAGGTCATCGCGGCCGCCGACCGCGAAGGGATTTTCCTGGTCGGTGCGCGCGAGGATCCGGCAGAATGACGGACGCGCCGCAGTCCACGTTGTCGCGGCCGCTTTCGATCGCGATCGTTGCCGCAGAAGAATCCGGCGATGCACTCGGCGCGGCATTGGCGCGGGCGCTGACCAAGCACGAGGATGGTGCCGTCAGACTTTCTGGAATTGGCGGCCACGCCATGGCGGCTGCCGGAATAGCAAGCCCGTTTGCGATCGATGAGCTTTCGATCATCGGTCTCACCGCCATCCCGCGACGCCTGCCGACCATCCTGCGGCGCATTCGCGAGACCGCCCGTGCCGTGGTTTCGGCGCGTCCCGATGCGCTCATCATCGTCGACAGTCCCGACTTCACGCACCGGGTGGCACGCAAGGTGCGGCGGCTGGCGCCGTCAATTCCGATTCTGGATTATGTATCGCCCTCGGTCTGGGCCTGGCGGCCGGGCCGCGCGCGCGCCATGCGCGGTTATGTCGATCAAGTGCTCGCCATCTTGCCGTTCGAGCCCGCCGTCTATCTGCGGCTCGGCGGTCCGCCTTGTGTTTATGTCGGCCACCCGCTGATCGAGCGGATCGCCGAACTGCGTCCGAATGCCGATGAAGCGCGGCGGCGCCTCGCCGATCCGCCGGTGGTTCTGGCGCTGCCGGGCAGCCGGGTGGGAGAGACTCAGACGCCACATCGGCATTTTCGGCTTGGCGCTCGAACGCCTCGTCGACCGCGCCGGGTCGATCGAACTCGTGATACCCACCGTTCCTCATCTCGCCTCCCAGGTGCGCGAGGCGACTGCCGGCTGGACGGTGGCTGCCCGCGTCGTGGTCGAGCCGGCGGACAAGTGGGCGGCGTTTCGCAAGGCCCGCGCCGCATTGGCGGCGTCCGGTACGGTGACGCTGGAACTGGCGCTGTCGGGCGTGCCGACCGTGGCCGCCTATCGTCTGTCGGGCATCGAAGCCGCCATAGCGCGCCTCATCCGGCTCCAAGCGCGCTTGCCGAGTTTCATTCTTGCCAATCTGGTGCTCGGCGAGAACGTCATGCCGGAACTGTTGCAGGAAGACTGCGCACCGCAAAAACTTGCCGACGCGCTTGTTCCGCTGTTGTCCGACACGCCGCAACGGCGGCGGCAGGTCGCGGCTTTCCGCCGGCTCGACGACATCATGGCGATCGGCGGAGCGCAGCCAAGCGCCAAAGCGGCGGCCATTGCGGCCGAGGCGGCCCGGCGCGGCCGCCGGAGTGCGGCTGCGAGCGGCGATGGGCGGCACCGCGTTAACCGCGCATCGCGCCGCCGCTCTACCATTGCCGTGAGCATCCTGCTAAGTCCCCAGCACGTGTAACGTCGGCCAAAATTCCAACTCCGAAGCATCCCGCGTGAGCAAGACCAAAAAAACGGTCCGCAAGACCCCGATCCGTGCCGCGATCACTGGGGTTTTCGGCTACGTGCCGCCCGATGTACTGACCAATGCCGAACTCGCGGCAATGGTCGACACCAGCGACGAGTGGATCACGGAGCGGACCGGCATCAAGGAACGCCACATTCTCAAAGGCAAAGGTCTCGGCACCTCGCATATGGGCGCGCAGGCGGTGCGCGGGCTTTTGGAAAAAACCGACACCGCGCCGGACGAGGTCGATCTTCTGATCTGCGCGACGACGACGCCGGATTTTGTGTTTCCCTCCAGCGGCAATCTGATTTGCGATATGTGCGGCATCCGCGCCATCGGCAGCTTTGACGTGCAGGCGGCTTGCTCCGGCTTTGTTTACGCGCTCACGATTGCTTCGCAATTCATCGAAACCGGAAAATTCCGCAAAATTATCGTGGTCGGCGCCGACAAAATGTCGGCGATCATCGATTATACCGACCGCGCGACTTGCGTTTTGTTCGGCGACGGCGCCGGCGCGGTGCTGCTCGAGCCGAGCAGAAAATTCGGCATCATCGACGCTGTGCTCCATTCCGATGGCGCCGGGATGCCGCATTTGCATCAAAAAGCCGGCGGCAGCCGCTTGCCGCCGACTGCCGAGACGGTGGCGAAGCGTCTGCATTACGTCCATCAGGAAGGCGCCGCGGTCTACAAATTCGCGGTCGCGCGCATGGCCGAAGTGGCCACCGAGCTGATGAAACGCAATCGGCTCAGCAGCGACCAGGTCGATTGGCTAGTGCCGCACCAAGCCAATCGTCGCATCATCGAGGCCACCGCCGAGCGCATGAAGCTCGATCCCAAGCAGGTGATGATCACGATCAATAAATTCGGCAACACCACCGCCGCGACGATTCCGCTTTGCTTGTGGGACTACGAAAACAAGCTCAAAGCCGGCGACCGGCTAATCCTGGCCGCGTTCGGCGGCGGCTTCACCTGGGGCGGGGTGTACCTGACCTGGGCCTACTGATCTTGGCCTACTGATCTGGGCCTACGACCCGCGCTGACTATTTCCGCTTCGACATCGGCTGATAGTCGCGCGCCGGCGCGCCGGTATAGAGTTGGCGCGGACGGCCGAGCTTCTGGTGCGGGTCCTCGATCATTTCCTTCCACTGCGCGATCCAGCCGACGGTGCGCGCGAGCGCGAACAGCACCGTGAACATGGTGGTCGGAAAACCCATCGCGCGCAGCGTGATGCCGGAATAGAAATCGACGTTGGGATAGAGCTTCTTCTCGATGAAATACTCGTCGTGCAGCGCGATCTTTTCGAGCTCCATGGCGACGTCGAGCAGCGGATCCTTGATGCCGAGCTCGTTAAGCACCTCGTAGCAGGTCTTTTGCATGATCTTGGCGCGTGGATCGTAATTCTTGTAGACGCGATGGCCGAAGCCCATCAGCCGGAACGAGTCCTTTGGGTCCTTCGAGCGCTTGATGTATTCCGGAATGCGATCGACGGTACCGATCTCGCCGAGCATTTTCAGCGCGGCTTCGTTGGCGCCGCCGTGCGCGGGACCCCACAGGCAAGCGATACCGGCGGCAATGCAGGCGAACGGGTTGGCGCCGGTCGAGCCGGCCAGCCGCACTGTCGAGGTCGAGGCGTTCTGCTCGTGGTCTGCGTGCAGCGTGAAGATGCGGTCCATGGCACGCGCCAGCACCGGATTGGGCTTGTACTCCTCGGTCGGCACCGCAAAGCACATGCGCAGGAAATTCGACGCGTAATCGAGCTCGTTTTTCGGATACATGAACGGCTGGCCGATCGAATATTTAAACGCCATCGCCGCCAGCGTCGGCATTTTGGCGATCATGCGGATCGAGGCGACCATCCGCTGGGTCGGATCGGTGATGTCGGTGGAGTCGTGATAGAACGCCGACAGCGCGCCGACCGAGCCGACCATGACCGCCATCGGATGGGCGTCACGCCGGAAGCCTTGAAAGAACCGGCTCATCTGCTCGTGGACCATGGTGTGATGGACCACACGATCGACGAAATCCGCCTTTTGATTGGCGGTCGGCAATTCGCCGTAGAGCAGCAGATAACAGGTTTCGAGAAAGTCGCCGTGTTCGGCGAGATCGGCGATCGGATAGCCGCGGTACAGCAGCACGCCTTCGTCGCCGTCGATATAGGTGATCTTGGACTCGCAGCTTCCGGTCGAGGTGAAGCCAGGGTCGTAGGTGAATATGCCGGCCTCGGCATAGAGCTTGCTGACGTCGAGCACCTCCGGGCCGATCGTTCCGTCGTAGATCGGGAACGAATAGCTTTTGTCGCCGAGTTTTAGCGTGCCGGTCTTGATGTTGGCGCCGGTTTTCGCGTCCATGATCTAACCTCGATGTCTGACACCGGAATGGCAGACCGCGCGCGGCCGGAGTGGCCTATGCGGCCTAAGCGGCATGTCTGACCCGGCGCTATTGGCGTAGCGCAACGCCGTGTGCACTGCAAGATGATTGGCCATGAGGCGATTTATTGCCGGCTACCGCCTGATCGGCAAGGCGCGCGAGGCTTTCCGCCTTGCCGAGCACGGTGAGAACCTCGAAGATTCCGGGTGAGGTGGTGCGCCCGGTCAAGGCCGCCCGCAAAGGTTGGGCGACCGCACCGAGTTTTGCGGCCTTTTTTTCCGCAAAGCAGACGCACGGTCTGCTCGGTCGCCTCGGCGGTCCACGGCTCGACGTTGCGCAGGTCGGCTGCCGACCTCGCGCAACACGTCGCGCGCCTCGGGCGTCAGCAGCGCCTTGGCCTTGTCGTCCAGCGGAATAGGCCGATCGGCAAGGAGAAAGCTTGCGCCGTCAATGATATCGAGAAGCGTCTTGGCGCGCTCTTTTAAGCTCGGCATGGTCGCCAGCCATTGCTGCCGCAGTTGCGGTGTCATTTTGGCGGCAAGCGCCGCGCCATTGGCGATGTGCGGCAACAGCTGATCGATCGCGGCGAGCAGTTCGGTTTCTTTGCTTTGCCTAATGTAATGCCCGTTGAGATTTTCCAGCTTGGCGAAATCGAACCGCGCCGGCGAGCGGCCGATCTGCGGCAGATCGAACGCCGCGATCATGTCCTCGGTCGAGAAAATTTCCTGGTCGCCGTGACTCCAGCCCAGCCGCACCAAGTAGTTGCGTAGCGCGATCGGCAGGTAGCCCATGGCGCGATAGGCATCGACGCCGAGTGCGCCGTGGCGCTTAGAAAGTTTCGAGCCGTCGGGTCCGTGGATCAGTGGAATATGCGCCATCACCGGCACGGTCCAGCCCAGCGCGTCGTAGATCTGCTTCTGCCGCGCGGCATTGGTCAGATGATCGTCGCCGCGAATGACATGCGTCACGGCCATGTCATGATCGTCGACGACCACGGCGAGCATATAGGTCGGCGTGCCGTCGGAGCGCAGCAGCACGAGATCGTCGAGGTTCTCGTTCTGCCAGACCACGCGGCCCTGAACCTGGTCCTCGATCACGGTCTCGCCGGTGAGCGGCGCCTTGAGCCGGATGGCGGGCTTCACGCCGGGCGGTGCGTCGGCCGGATCGCGATCGCGCCAGCGGCCGTCATAGAGTTTTGAGCGGCCTTCTTTACGTGCCGCTTCGCGCATTTGGAGCAACTCGTCTTGGCTCGCATAGCAGCGATAGGCATGCCCTGCCGCCAGCAGCGTTTCAGCCACTTCGCGATGGCGCGCCGAGCGGCCGGATTGATAGACGGCGTCGCCGTCCCACGCGATGCCGAACCATTTGAGGCCGTCGAGGATGGCGTCGATCGCGATTTGGGTCGAGCGCTCACGGTCGGTGTCCTCGATCCGCAGCAGCATCTTACCGCCGCGGCCGTGCGCATACAGCCAATTGAACAAGGCGGTGCGGGCCCCGCCGATATGCAGGAACCCGGTGGGCGAGGGGGCAAAGCGGGTGACGACGCTCATGTCTGTCCAGAAGCTCGCATGGTCGCAGGCTCTCTTCCCAGGCGTGTATTTAAAAGAGATACAATCGATGGTAGTATCGATAAATGCAGGCTACCTGCAGTCCCACGTTTCGCCGCGACATCCAAGGGATGCGCGCGATCGCGATTGGTCTCGTAGTGGCCGTCCATTGCGGCATTCCTGGCTTCGGTGGAGGCTTTGTCGGGGTCGATATTTTTTTCGTTATTTCCGGTTACTTGATTACGCAAAATCTTTTGCGAGAGGTATCGCAAAACGGCGACATCGATTTCATCGCCTTCTACGGCCGGCGCGCGCGACGGCTTATTCCAGCATCAATCCTGATGATGACGGTTACCTTAATTGTCAGCGCGGCGCTGTTGGCGCCGACGGAACTGAAAATTGTGTCAGGAACTGTCGCATACCAGATCGTGTATGCAAGCAATTTTTTCTTTATCAAACACGATTTTGATTATTTCGCGCCGGGCTCGACGCCCAATCCGCTTTTGCATATGTGGTCCTTAGCTGCCGAAGAACAAATCTATTTAATCTGGCCAACGTTCGTTGTTGTTGCCATGCGTCTGACGAAACGAGGCGTGCCGGTCGCAGGCACCCTCGCCGTGATTGTTGGCCTGTCATTCGCTGCGTCCGTCTATCTCACCTGGGTTTATCCCATCGTTGCATTCTACAGCTCGCCCTCGCGGCTTTGGGAATTCGGCATCGGTGCGCTTGCTTTATTTGTTCCTCGCATCAATGCCGCCGCGGCAAAACTAGGTGCGGCCGCTGGCTTGCTCGGTATTGGCGCCGCCGCCTGGTCCTTTGGCGTTTCGACGCCGTTTCCGGGATTTGCGGCTTTGGTTCCTGTTCTCGGCGCAGCGGCGGTTTTGGTGGGAGGCAACAATAACGCGGTGCCTTTACGCCGATTGCTCGAAGGGGAGGCCTTCCAGTACGTCGGCGGAGTGTCATACTCGTGGTATCTTTGGCATTGGCCGATCTTAGTGTTCGCCGGCGTTCTCACGGTGGGTTTGCCGCTGCCAGGGCGCATTGCCTGCGGTTTAGGGTCGCTCGTTGTGGCGGCGGCGACGTACTCTTGCGTCGAACAACCGATTCGCAGCTTGCCGCTGCTGGTCAAGCGGCCCGTTGCGGCAATTGCGATCGCCACCGCCATCGGCGCCATCGGGTTGTGCGGGGCCCTCCTCAGTCGCGTCGCTGCCGATGCGGCGCTTTCCGGTCCGGGCTACGCTGCAATCGCTGAGGCCCACGAGCAGCTAGCCCTTATCGACAACGGGTGTCTTGCTTCCTTCACGGATGATCGGCCGAAGGACTGCAGTTTTGGCGACCCCAACGCCAACACCGCCGTTGTCCTGTTCGGCGATTCCCACGCGGCACACTGGTTTCCGCCTCTCAACGCCATAGCTGCGCAGCGCCGTTGGCGATTGTTGCCGCTGACGAAAGCGTCTTGTCCGACCCCGGAACTGCCAACCATATCGCTAAAATACGGGCAAGTCCGACGCCCTTACCTGGAATGCGACCGATGGCGCTCAGCGGCGATCGTCATCATCAAACGGGCCGATCCTGCCGTTGTTGTGATCGCAAACTATTCCAAGGGTTACGTGCTAAACGACGGGAACAGTATCGGCATGGATCAATGGAGGCGCGCATTACACAAAACGTTGTTAGAGATTGCTGCGCAGAACACGCAAATCGTATTGCTTCGCGATTCCCCAGATGCGCCCTTTGATGTGTCGAATTGCGTGGCTCGCAAAGGCTATAGCCCATCTTGTACCTTTCAACGTAATCGGGCACTGGACGACCAATTGTGGAGTATTGAGCGAAACGCTACGCAAGACATCCCAAATGTTTCGTTCGTCGATCTCGGCGAGCAAATCTGCCAAGCCGACATCTGCACCCCGACCCGGAACAACATCATGATCTTTCGGGACAGCAACCATTTGTCGAATGCGTTTGCGCTGTCGTTGACCGACGCCCTGAGCTCGGAATTGCCGTTCGCGAACGTCGATAATGCGGAGCCAAGGGGCATCCCGTGACATGGAGCGGCCTAGATCCGCTCGTTTGGCTGCCCAAGCGCGCGAATAATTCGCAGACATCACCGCTGCACGATGACCGTCGCGCCGATCTTGGCGCGATTGTACAGGTCGATGATGTCATCGTTGGACATGCGAATGCAGCCTGAAGACACGCCGCCGCCGAGCTTCCAGGGCTCGTTGGTGCCGTGGATGCGGTAGAGCGTATCGCCGAGATAGAGCGCGCGTGCGCCGAGCGGATTGTCCGGACCGCCGGCCATGTGAACGGGCAGGGTGGGAAAGCGCTGCCGTTCACCCGGCGTGGGGCTCCAGTCCGGCCATTCGCGTTTGGCGGTGATGGTGTTGACGCCCGCCCAAGCGTAACCCTCCATGCCGACAGCGATGGCGTAACGCAGCGCCTTGCCGCCGCCGAGCACGTAGTAGAGGCGGCGTTGACCGGTGCTGACGACGATGGATCCTGCGGCTTGCGTCGAGGGATAATCCACGACTGCGCGCGCGACGATGCCGTAGATTATGCCAAAGGGTGTCGAAAGCGACCACACTTGGCCGGAACTCTGCGGCTCGGCCGATGCATTATTGGCGCCGCCGAAACCAGCCAGTGTGCTGGCGATAACGAGGAAGCGTAGGCCGATCGTTCTCACGACGTTGCAACTCCGCGGATGGTGGGTGACGGGCTTAGCAGGCCGGGAAGGATCATAACAAGCGACGTGGGGAACAAGCAGGCCTGCGTTGAGCGCAACGGAAATCGAGTGGGGACGACGGACTTGACCGCAAGGGCCAACTTGTCCAATCGGGGGGCCGTCACGACTTATGCCTTAGAATCGGCCGCGCGGTGGGCCAAGAGGCATGCCGCCAGAGGAAAAAACGATGTCGGTTGCCGAAACCCCAACCCGCGAAGCGGGCCAGGATTTCATCCGCGACATCGTGCGCGCCGACCTGGCGTCGGGCCGGCACAAGAGCATTGTCACCCGGTTTCCGCCGGAGCCGAACGGTTACTTGCATATCGGCCACGCCAAATCGATCTGCCTCAATTTCGGCATCGCCGAGGAATTCGGCGGCCATTGCAATCTGCGCTTCGACGACACCAATCCGACCAAGGAATAGCAGGAATATATCGACGCCATCGAGGCCGACGTGCGCTGGCTCGGCTTCGATTGGGGCAAGAATCTTTTCTATGCGTCGGATTATTTCGAGCGGCTTTACGAATGGGCCGAAGCGCTGATCCGGCGCCGGCAAGGCTTATGTCGACGATCAAAGCCAGGACGCGATGCGCGCGGCGCGCGGCACCTGACCGAGCCCGGGCAAGAACAGCCCGTTCCGCGAGCGCAGCGTCGAAGAGAACCTCGATCTGTTCCGCCGCATGCGCTCAGGCGAATTTCCAACGGCGCGCGCGTGCTGCGCGCCAAGATCGACATGGCCGCCGGTAACATAAATTTACGCGACCCCGTCTTGTATCGCATCCTGCACGCCGAGCATCCGCGCACCGGCAAAACCTGGAGCATCTATCCGAGCTACGATTTCGCCCACGGCCAGTCTGACGCGATCGAGGGCATCACCCATTCGATCTGCACGCTGGAATTCGAGGATCACCGGCCGCTCTACGATTGGTTCCTGGCCAATCTGCCGGTGCCGTCGCACCCGCACCAATACGAGTTCGCGCGGCTCAATCTCACCCATACCGTGCTGTCGAAACGCGTGCTCACCGAACTCGTGCGCGGCGGCTTTGTCACGGGCTGGGACGATCCGCGCATGCCGACGCTGGCGGGCTTGCGGCGGCGCGGCGTGCCGCCGGAAGCGATCCGCGATTTCGTCAAGCGCATCGGCGTCGCCAAGGCCAACAGCGATCGTCGATGTCGGCATGTTCGAATTCTCGATCCGCGAGCATCTCAACAAGAGCGCGCAGCGCCGCATGGCGGTGTTGCGCCCGCTCAAAGTCGTCATCGAAAACTATCCGGAAGGTGAAAGCGAGGAGGTCGAGGCGGTCAACCATCCGGAAAATCCCGACGCCGGAACGCGCCGCATCCGATTCGGCCGCGAGCTTTTCATCGAGCGCGACGATTTCATGGAAGTGCCGCCGAAGAAATTCTTCCGGCTGTCGCCGGGAACCGAAGTCCGCTTGCGCTATGCCTATTTCATCAAATGTCATGAAGTGAAGAAGAACGCCGCCGGCGACGTGGTCGAGTTGCGCTGCACTTACGATCCGGCCACCAAGGGCGGTAACGCGCCCGATGGCCGCAAGGTCAAGGCGACGATGCATTGGGTCTCGGCGCAAGCTTCCTGCCCGGCGGAAGTGCGCCTTTACAATCCGCTGTTCACGCGGCCGGATCCGAGCGCAAGCGACTTCGCTGCCGAGATCAATCCGAATTCCCTTGAGAGTCATCGCCGACGCGCGAGTCGAGCCGGCTTTGGCGGAAATGAAATCCGGCGATGCAGTGCAATTCGAGCGCCAGGGCTATTTCTGCGCGGACCCGGATTCGACACCGCAGCGGCCGGTGTTCAATCGCACCGTAGGACTGCGCGACACCTGGGCCAAAGTCTCGGGCGGCGGCTGATAGCTCGTTCCCTCCTCCCTCGCCACGCCGTCCGCGGCTCGCTAGCATAAAGGCGGTTTTTAGCGCGCTGGGGGCGCGCCGTGGCAGACGACAACAAGGTGGAGAACCGCGTACGAACCGGCGCTTCAACGTGGCCGGTCGGCGGCGCGCGCGCCGGTTCGGGTTCGGGCGCGACCTGGCCGGGCTTTGAATTCGCCATCCCCGCCCGCATCCGGCAATGGGCAGCGCTTGAGGTCGCCGCCGGACGGTTGTTGCCGTGGCTTGCCGTCGCCTATGGCTTCGGCATCGTCCTCTACTTCACCGCGGAGCGCGAACCGGCCTGGTGGGCAGCGGTCGGTCTCGCGGCGATCTGCGCCAGCGCAGCCGTACTGTTGCGCCGCCGCGCCTTGGCCTTCGTCGTGGCGCTTGGCTTGGCGGCGATAGCGTTCGGTTTTGCCGTTACCACGGTGCGGACTGCGCTGATCGCTCATCCGGTGCTGCGCTTTGCGGCTTCGGGCGTGACCATCGGCGGCTTCGTCGAGTTGCGCGAGGAGAGCCAGCACACCGACCGCTTTGTGCTGCGCGTCGATCACATCGAAGGCGGGCGGCTTGACGTAAAACCGCAGCGCGTGCGGCTCTCGGTGAAACGCGGCACGGCGCCGCCGGCGGGCTCCTACGTCGAAGTCAAAGCGATGCTCGATCCGCCGATGCAGCCGCTCGCGCCCGGCTCTTACGATTTTGCCCGCGATCTTTTCTTCCAGGGCATCGGCGCTTCGGGCTTTGTGCGCGGCGCCATCAAGATCGTCACGCCGCCGGTGTCGCAAGGGCCGCTGCAGAGTGCCGATGCCATCGTCCAAGACATGCGCGATGCCATCGATGCCCGCATTCGCGCCGTGTTGCCGGGCGATCCCGGTTCCATCGCCGCGATGCTGATCAACGGCCGGCGGGATACGATCGACAATCATCTTTACGACGCCATGTTCGTGTCCGGCATCGGCCATGTGCTGTCGATCTCCGGCTATCACATGGCGGTGGTCGCCGGCATGATCTTTTTTCTGTTTCGTGCCGGCCTGGCCTTGATCCCGGGGCTTGCCGACCGCGCCCCGATAAAAAAGTGGGCCGCCTTTGCCGCGCTCCTGGTGACCGCGTTCTATCTCGTGCTGTCCGGCAACCAGGTCGCGACGCAGCGCTCGTTCATCATGATCGCCGTGGTGCTGATCGGCGTTCTGACCGATCGGCCCGGTATTATGGCGCAAACGCCACAAGCCGGGCCTAACAGCCTGATTTGAAGGTGTTTCCGTCGTAATGCTGGGAAAGGATACCAGTGTTACGAGCCGATGGCTGCTTCAGCTCTGCTGCCAATCTGCGGCGCAGGGCTTTTTGGTCCAGTCAGATTCCTATCCCGAAAAGCTGTTCGACATTGTGGCCCAACCGCCACTGTTATGCCGAACGTGATAGGAGTCGATCATGGCTAAAAAATCTGCTCCCGCATGGCGGCCAACCGTCACCGATCTCATTGGAATCGGGGCGTTCATCGTGGCGGTGATTACATGGCTAGTGCAGCCGACGTGGCAGATCGCGTTGCCTCTCGCAATACTTGTTATTGTGCTGGTCGTTTTTGCCGCGTGGCGGCATCAATCGCATCCTATCGTGCGAGCTATTGTCGCTGTTGCTGTAGTCGCTGGATTCGTGTGGCTTATTTGGCCGCCAATTTTGAAAAGTGTTCGGAAAGATTACCCATATGTCGCGCTTCAGTCGCCGGTACTCCTTCAGTGGCCAATCACATTTGATGCAGAAGATGACGATGATTCAGACGACGGCCCCGAAAATCCAATCTCTAATGTTCCCCCAGTTATAGTCCAGCAACCTACCATCCCACCCGCTCCCTTTGGGCAGCGGCCATTGATCTCAAGCGAAGCCAGATTTGTGTTTTCGTGCCATTTTCCCAAACAAAGCGCCGCCGATGCCGCAAAAAGAAAATTGTTCCTTCAGAAATCGTTGGGGCCATGGGGCACCCAGATTGGCTTCAATGTTTCCATAAGTGACGTTGCCGGCGGATTTCGCGTCACAATTATCGCGGATACTGATGAAGCGAAGAACAGATTTCTTTCGATGGGCATTCTGCCGGTCGTGGCCGTGATATTCATCGACGTGCAGAGGTATGGGCCGGAAACCGTCGTGGTTGCGCATGCTGACTTACCAAAAGAATATCAGCAGTTCACCCTCATGACGCCAAGTATCAACGCCCCACAAATCGTTGAAGGCCAGAAGCAAGTCGGTCTCTTTTTCGGTGGAAACGATAACTCGTGTCACATCATTTAAAATTCTTGAAAACACGCCTGATGCGCAATCTTAAATTCTGGCGCGCTCTCATGATCGCGGGCGCAATCCTTCGCTAATTTTTGATCGACCAGCGCCGGGCATGTGCGTGCCCTATCGAGCGAGACGGCCTTTCCGTCGTAACGGTCCATCGTGTTCTTAATCGCGTTCCAAGCGGCCCTGCGTTCGATTGCGGTGGGTTTGGAGACGCCTTTCTTAGCCAGCATGGCGATTGCGATTTCCATGGGCCGCATCGGCTCTGTAGCCTCCCGCAGAACATCCAGCGCCAATAGGAAAGCTTCGCCCCGTTTGAAGAACGGGCTGAGTTGATTGGTCCGCTTCGGCTTGATGCTGGCAACGTCGAAATCCGGGTTAACGATTTTGATAACGGCCCGGACGTGGCCCAAGTTTTCCTTTTGCTTTTGCAGGTCGCCTTCCAGCCGCGAGTGCAGCTTGATTAGGCCGTACATGAGCGGGCTATGACGACATGGCGCTGCCAGTAGCCGGTAAAGTCTTTCGACTTGCCGCTCTTAAGCGCGTTGCCGGAAAGCTTCTGCACTTGCTCGCCATTCGGAACGCGGCGGTTATCTTCGCGCCAAGAGGCTTCCTGCGCGTAGCGGAGCAAGATAGTTTCCGGCGATATGGTGATGGTGCCCGATCTCGGCGCGGCGCATACGGCTGAAAAATTCCTCTGCCCAATTCGTGCAAGCGCCGTCGTGCTGAATAGGCTTCCTCATGGTTGATGCGCTTCATTTCGTACTTGGCGTGAAGCTCGTTCCAGCCCGCCGCGTCATCGGCATTGATCAGCGTGCCCTTTGCGACGTGCGCTGAAATGAACGCGATGGCTTGCGCTTCGGTCTTGAACACGGCAGGGATCGAATTGCCGTTACGCTCGCGGACGATGACCACGGCCTTGCGCTTGCCGTTCTGATTGCGGAGCAAGCGGCGGTCGCGGCGGTATTCTTTGCAGATTGGCGGGCTTCACGTAGCCGCCGAAATAGCCGCCATCGACCTCGGCCACCTTGCCGTCGCCGCCGAGCATACGGCCCTTCAGTTCGGCCGCCATCGCCTCGCGCAGCTTGTGCAGCAGCACGAAGGCGCACTTGTAGGAGACGTTGAGATCGCGGGAGAGGGCCAACGCCGACTTGCCTTTGACCTCGTTGCACGAAGATCGCGATGGCGGCGAGATAGCAGCGCAGCGGTAGCTTGTGGCTGGCGAACAGCGTGCCGGACGTGATCGCTGAAATCCTTGACGCAAGCCCGGCAACGGAACCGGGGCGCGCCCTTCAAGCGGCGGCAATCATAGGCGTCAACGCCGCCACAATGCGGGCAGACCGGCTCGCCATCGGTGTCGGCCCAACGGATACGGCGGAAAGTCGTTTCCGCCTCGGCGTCTTTCATCGTGAAAACTGCCGCCAGCGAGAGGGTTTTGGCGGCGCTGGAAAGGAGGAAATGTTGGGCCATCGGAGTACCTATCGTTTATGGTAGCTATCATAAATGATAGGCATGGGCTTGTCAACGCGAAACTATCGTATATGATAGCCCTCAGATTTGATAGGATGGCTTATGTCCATAAGCTCCGAAAGGGAGTGGGCGGCCCGCGCGTCCGCGTTCCTGAAGCATAAACTTGCGGGAATGCGAGGTGACCTATGCCGAGCTTGCCAAGCGGCTCAAAAAGCATGGCTTCAAAGATGAAACCGAAGCGTCCATTACAAACAAGCTGAAACGGGGTTCGTTCCCGGCCACGTTCTTTCTGGCGTGTCTTGCTGCCCTAGGACTGGACGGCGTAGCATTGGATGAAATTTAGGGAAGCCAATTACCCGACAACGCGAGGACTGTACCTTGGGCGATCAAGAGACCGGCACAAATGCCAGTCCCCCAAGTGAGCCACCTGTCATCCCGTTGTGGCCTTGGTGTGTCGCCAAAGTAAAACGCAAGATTCATGAGCGCCGAGCCGAACACCAAGAAGAAAATCCCCAAGAAACGACTATAGCCCGTAGCGTAAAGCGCGCTACTTGGATCATCGCCGTTGCTACCGCTATCAATGTTGGCATTGCCGCTCTTCAATGGCGCGAACTGGGAAGGGCCTATATCCCGATAAAAATTTCGGCCGACGCTACCCGTGATGCTGTCAATTTGGCGAAGGCCAACGGAGAAATTCAACTTCGTGCTTACGTTGTTATCGACGTTCAAGGACATCAATATTACAGCGAACGGAGCAGAGGCCCATATCATCGCCAATAATGTGGGCCAGACTCCAGCCTACAATATTCAAGTAATGGGAGCAGTAAGTATTGTGGATTTCCCATTTAAGAATGGTCAACTTCCATTTAGATTTGGCAACCAGCCAACTACTATGAACGCGCTCTATAATAATGTGGTGCGTTATTCCACGCCAATTCTTGGTCCCACCCGTGAGGTAAAAATAGTAATTTTCAATACGATTTCCAATGCTGCCGATGTGGCAGACGTAAAAATCGGTGGAAAGAAAACAATTCTGGTAATTGGGGCCATCTATTATCAGGACATTTTTAAAGCGCACCGTTTCAGCCGCTTTTGCTGGTTCGCCGATGATCTGCTCAGCGCAACCATGAACGCGTGCAACGACCATAACGATGCCAATTAACGCGGCCCAAGCCGCTCGCCGCCACACGGCGCGGGCTCTACATGGCACGCCTCCCTAGGGGCGGAAAAATACCGGCGATACCGGCTATAATAACGATAGCGATGGCACCGAGCGGAAACCAAAGGGGCATGCGGATGTGGCCATCAATATCATTGCCACTCGCAAATAAAATTGCCGACATTGCAAATTTATTTTTTATTTGCAGTTTGGTTGTCGGCGTCGTGTCAACCATTGTCATTGTGCGGATGACGGGCGTCAAAGAAAGATATTGGGAGGAGGACCGCCAAGCATCCGCCGAGCGAATTGCCAAGTTGGCTACGCAAGGGGAGCAGTTGAAAAAGGAAACGGCCGAGGCGCGTGCAGAGCTAGGAAGTGCCAATGCTGAAATCGCCAAGGCCAACGCAAGCATTGCTGAAGCGCAAAAAGAAGCGGCGCAAGCTCGACTAGAGCAGGAGCGTTTGAAGGCCCAGCTCTGCGTGGCGAACCCTGTCGCCAGAAGCGATAGTAAATCTGACTGGGCGCCTCTCCCAGAGTCCGGGGCAAGTGAATATCCAATATCCGTCTGGCGATACCGAGGCGGAATATCTGGCGATCCAATTTGCCAATCTATTTGGCAAAGCAGGTTGGCAGGTGGCCATGCTTTCAGCCACGCTACATGGAACGGTGGCTTGGGGACTTTTTATCCCCGACCCTGTTTCCGACGCGACTACCGCTATTCGCGGGGCGTTTACAGCGGCAGGAATTGCCTTCTCTACGGAAGCGTTGCCCCCCGCCGGTATGGGCTTTGGTAGCTCAATACAGAATGCCCCAACGCTGTTTGTTGGGTCCAAGCCCGTACCAGGTCCAAACTGATTACCCACAAGAGGCGCGCTCATAAGGAGCCTCTTGTGGCGTTTGCGCCATAATACCGGATCGGCCGACTTTGACCATGCGCACGCTGACGGTCGCGGCTCTCATCGTGCTGTTCTTCGCGCCGGAAGCCGTTGTGCATCCGAGCTTTCAGATGTCGTTTGCGGCAACGCTGGCTTTGGTCGCGGGTTACGAGCGCGGCGTCGTCAAAGTGCGGGCCGGACCCGATAGCTCGTTTGGCGCCCGCGCTGCGCTGTGGGGCGTCAACGAGATCGTGGGGCTTACGCTTGCTTCGCTGCTGGCGGGTTTTGCGACGACGCCTTATGCGGCCTATCACTTCCATCGCCTGGCACCCTATGGCGTGCTCGCTAATCTGTTGGCCATGCCGGTGGTGTCGGCTTGGGTGATGCCGATGGGCATCCTCGGCGTCGTCGCCATGCCGTTCGGCTTCGATGCCGAGTGCTGGCGGCAGATGGGCTACGGCATCGAATGGATGGACGCGGTGTCGCTATGGGTGGCGAGCCTGCCCGGCGCGTATGGCCGCGTCACTTCGTTCGGTACCGGGCCGCTTCTGCTCGCCACCGCTGCTCTGCTCACGATGGGACTGCTCAAGACGCCATTGCGCTGGAGCGGCGCGCTGCTAATCCTCGTTGCGGTCATCTGGGCGGCGCGCCTGCCAGTGCCGGAGGTGCTGATCGCCGAGGACGGGCGCACCTCGCGCTACGTGGCGCCGACGGCCGGCCGCCTTCCATCACAGCGGCGGCGACACCTTTGCCATCCCGAATGGCTGGCGGCGGATGCCGACGGCCGCGATGTCAAGGATCGCGGGCTGGGGCAGGGCATCGGCTGCGATCCGTCGGGCTGTATCGGCAAGCTCGCCGACGGCGCGCTGGTCGCTTATGTGGTCTCACCCGATGCGTTCGAGGAGGATTGCCGCCGCGCGCTCCTGGTCGTTGCCACCCACGACGATCCGCCGCCCGACTGCGCCGCTCAGGTGATCGGGCGGCGGCAATGGCGCGACCACGGCGCGCTGGCGCTGCACCGCACCGGATCGGGCTTTGCTATTGTGACCGCGCGGCCGGCCAATTTCGACCGGCCATGGGCCCCGGCGCCGCCGCACCGCGCGCGCATAGATGGCGGATACAAGTCCCGACGGCACCACTGCGGCGCCATCGCGAGCCCCGCCACGCGATGCCACGCCGCTGCAGGACGATATCGAAGCGGATCAGTGACTTTATTCCTCCCCCTGCAAGGGGGAGGATGGCGAGCAAAGCGAGCCGGTGGGGGTTCTACTCGTCGACACTAGGACCTCCACCCGATCCGCACTTGGCGCGGATCGGCCTCCCCCTTGCAGGGGGAGGAAAAACGACAATCAATACTTCCGGAACAATCCCACGAGCTTGCCCTGGATGCGCACCCGGTTGGGCGGCAGGATGCGGACTTCGTAGGCGGTGTTGGCCGGTTCGAGCGCGATCGAGGCGCCGCGACGGCGGAAGCGTTTGAGCGTCGCCTCCTCGTCGTCGATCAAGGCCACGACAATGTCGCCGGTGTCGGCGCCGTCAGTGCGCTTGAGGAGTGCCATGTCGCCGTCGAGAATGCCGGCTTCGATCATCGAGTTGCCGCGCACTTCGAGCGCGAAATGCTCGCCCGTCGTCAGAAGATCGGGCGGGATGTTGATGGTGTGGCTGCGGGTTTGGATGGCCTCGATCGGCGTGCCAGCGGCGATGCGGCCCATCACCGGCACGGCGACCGGGCGGCCGCCGTCGTCCTCCGAGGCGGCGCGGACGCGGCCGAGATTGCCTTCGATGACGCTCGGGGTGAAACCGCGCGAGCGGCCGGCGACGACGCCTTGGGAGATCGAATTCCGGCAGCTTGATCACTTCGATGGCGCGCGCCCGATTGGGCAGCCGGCGGATGAAGCCGCGCTCTTCCAGTGCCGTGATCAGCCGGTGAATGCCCGATTTGGACCGCAGGTCGAGCGCGTCCTTCATCTCATCGAAAGACGGCGGGACACCCGCTTCCTTGAGCCGCTCATGGATAAAGCGCAACAGTTCAGCCTGCTTGCGCGTCAGCATCGGGGCTTCCTCTCCCGACCGGCGCGGCCGCGCTCAACGGCGGCCTGCGGTCGAAACAAATCATGAACAGACACTATCCGTTCCATATGTGTTCTGCAACCATTTAATTTGAAGTGAAGAAAACGCGGGGCCGGCAAAACGGCCGCTTAACGCTCGAATTTAACGATCGCGCACGGGCTGCCGGCTTTCGTGGCCGGTGCGTAAGGTTCTCGGATGACGAGACAATTCGCCTGCGACAGCGGCAGCATCATGGAACTGTCCTGGACGGTGAAGGGTGTTGCCACAAGCCCGCCCGAGCCATTTTTGAGGGTCGCGCGGAGATAATCGGCGCGCTCGTCGTTTTCGGGCAAGTCACAGCCGAGCACCGCCGATTCGGTCGCTGCCAAGAGATCACTGCGCCCGCTGAGCTTACGGATCAGCGGCACCAGAAACAGAAAGGCGCAGACATAGGACGAGACCGGATTGCCCGGCAGGCCGAGCACAGCCATCGTGCCGAGTCTGCCGTGCATCAGCGGCCGGCCGGGCCGCATCGCGATTTTCCAGAACGACAGCGTCATGCCTTCGGCGGCGAACGCCTTCTGCACCAGATCGTAATCGCCGACCGAAGCGCCGCCGGTGGTCACCAGAATGTCGGCGGCAAGGCCGCGGGCGTCGCGAATGGCCGTGATGGTCGCCGCCATCGTGTCGTTGACGATGCCGAGATCGGTGACCTCGGCGCCTTCCGCACGCGCGAGCGCCGCCAGCGCATAGCCGTTGGAGTAGACTATCTGGCCCGGTCCGGGCTCTGTGCCCGGCGGCACCAGCTCATCGCCGGTCGCGAACAAGGCGATCCTGGGCCGGCGATAGACCGGCACCAGCGGATGGTTCATGCCAGCCGTAAGCGCAAGATCCCGCGCGGTGAGGCGATGGCCCGCGGCAAGCAGCGGATCGTTGGCGCGAAAATCGAGACCTTGCGGCCGGACATTGCGTCCTTTGGCGGCGGGTTTTTGCACTTCGACGGTATCGCCATCGTGGCTGGTCTGCTCTTGAATGACCACCGTGTCGGCGCCATCGGGCACGACGCCGCCGGTGAAAATCCGCGCCGCTTCGCCAGGACCGACCGCAGCCGTGAACGGCCTGCCGGCGGCGACCTCGCCGATGACCTTCAGGCGAACCGGCGCCTTCGCCACATCGCCTGAGCGCACGGCGTAGCCATCCATGGCCGAAACGTCGGCGGGTGGTTGGGTGCGGCGCGCCTTGAGACCGCAGGCAAGCACCCGGCCATCCGCTTCGGCAAGCGGCACTTCTTCCGGCGCCAGCGGCGCGGCGTGGGCGAGCACGTGATCGAGCGCTTGGGCAACCGAGATCAACGCCACCACACTACTCCGCGCGATAATGCCCCGACCGGCCGCCGCGCTTTTCGAGAAGCCTGATGCCCTCGATGCGCATGCCGCGTTCGACCGCTTTCACCATGTCATAAACGGTGAGGCAGGCGACCGATACGGCAGTCAGCGCCTCCATTTCGACGCCGGTCTTGCCGGAAACTTTGACCCGCGCCGTGACGGTTACGCCCGGCAGCTTGGCGTCGGGCACGATGTCGATCTCGATTTGCGAGATGGCAAGCGGATGACACAGCGGTATCAGTTCGTGGGTGCGCTTGGCCGCCTGAATGCCGGCGATGCGGGCAATGCCGAGCACGTCGCCTTTTTTGGCATCGCCCTTGCGCACGATGGCAAGCGTCTTCGCCGACATCACCACATGGCCCTCGGCGACCGCGACGCGTTCGGTCGCAGGCTTTGCCGAAACGTCGACCATGCGGGCTTCGCCGCGGCCGCTCAGATGCGTGAGTTTTTTGGGTCGCCGCGGCAAGGTGCTAACGGACCGGAGCGAACAGGGTTTGCCGCGTCAATAGCGTGCGCGTTGCCGCAGCAACATCGCGCTCGCGCATCAAGCTTTCGCCGACCAGGAATGTCGATATCCCGGCCGTGGCGAGCCGCGCCAGATCGTCCGGGGTGAAAATGCCGCTTTCGCCGACCACGATACGATCGTGCGGCACCAGCCGCGCCAGCCGCTCGCAGGTCGAAAGCGTGGTCGCGAATGTCTTGAGGTCGCGATTATTGATGCCGATGAGTTTCGATTTCAGGCGAAGCGCCCGCTCTAACTCATTGGTATCGTGGACTTCTACCAGTACGTCCAGGCCCTGCGCGTCGGCCGCCATTTCCAGCTCGGCGGCGCAGGCATCGTCGACCGCAGCCATGATGACGAGGATGCAATCGGCGCCGTAAGCGCGCGCCTCCGTCACTTGATAAGTGTCGTGCATGAAATCCTTGCGCAGTACCGGCAGCGTCACCGCCGCCCGCGCGGCGCTAAGATGATCGAGGCTGCCTTGGAACGAGGGCGTGTCGGTCAAAACCGAGAGGCAGGTCGCGCCGCCCGCCTGATACGATCGCGCCAGCGCGGCCGGGTCGAAATCCTCCCGGATCAGTCCCCGCGACGGGCTCGCCTTCTTGATCTCGGCGATCAGCGCATAATCGCCGGCGGCTAGCCGCCGTTCGATGGCGCGCAGAAAGCCGCGCGGCGCGCTTGCGGCTTTCGCCGCGCGCTCGATCTGCGCCAGTGGCCGTGCGCGTTTCGCTGCGGCGATCTCTTCGCGCTTATAGGCCGCGATCTTCGTCAAAATGTCAGCCATCGTTGGAGACCACGATCAGGCGATCGAGCCTGCCTTCGGCCTCGCCGGAATCGACGGCATGGGCGGCGAGCTCGACGCCGGCTTTGAGATTTTTCGCCTTGCCCGCGACCACAAGCGCTGCTGCGGCGTTGAACAGCGCGACATCGCGGAAGGGGGTTTTCTTGCCCTCGAGCACGTCCTGCACCGCCGCCGCATTCGCCGCCGCATCGCCGCCGCGCAGCGCCTCCGGTTTGACTTTTGGCAAGCCGACCTCTTCCGGCGAGATCTCGAAGCTGCGCACCACGCCCGCTTCGAGCGCGCTTACCGTGGTCGGGCCCGAGGTCGTGATTTCGTCAAGCCCATCGGAGCCGTGCACCACCCAGACGCAGTCGGCGCCGAGATTCTTGAGGACTTGCGCCAGCGGTTCGGTCCATTGCTTCGAGAACACGCCGATCATCTGCCGGCGCACGCCGGCCGGATTGGACAATGGCCCGAGCAGGTTGAAAATAGTGCGGGTGCCGAGTTCGACGCGGGTCGGGCCGACATTCTTCATCGCCGGATGATGCGCGGGGGCGAACATGAAACCGATCCCGGCCTCGCGGATGCAGTGCCCGATCTGCTCCGGCGTCAGATCGATATTGACGCCCAATGCCGCCAGCACGTCGGCCGCGCCGGACCGCGACGACAGCGCGCGATTGCCGTGCTTGGCGACCGGCACGCCGGCGCCGGCGACAATGAGCGCGGCGCAGGTCGAAATGTTGAACGAGCCCGAGGCGTCGCCGCCGGTGCCGACCACATCGATGGCGTCCGCCGGCGCATTCACGCGCAGCATTTGCGCGCGCATCGCGGTGACCGCGCCGGTGATCTCCTCGACGGTCTCGCCGCGCACACGCAAAGCCATCAGCAGCGCGCCCATCTGCGAGGGCGTCGCTTCCCCCGCCATCATCTGCTCGAAGGCATCGGCCGCTTCGTCGCGGCTGAGCGCGGCGCCAGTCGCGACCTTGCCGATCAGGGCCTTGAACTCGACTGCCACGGTTGCGCCCCTTAATTTACGCGCCGGCCGGACGATGTATTCCAGGCTGCGGCGATGTCGAGAAAGTTTTTCAGCATCAGGTGGCCGTGATCCGACGCGATGCTTTCGGGATGGAATTGCACGCCATGCGCCGGCAGTGTCGCATGGGCGAGCCCCATGACCAGGCCGCCGTCGGTATCGGCGGTGACGGTGAGTTCGCGCGGCAGGCTGTCGCGCTCGACCACGAGCGAATGATAGCGCGTCGCCTTGAACGGCGCGTTGATGCCGCGAAAAATACCGCGGCCTTGGTGCCGGATTTCCGACAGCTTGCCGTGGACCGGCGCCGGCGCGCGCACCACTTTGCCGCCGAAAGCGTCGCCGATCGCCTGGTGACCGAGACAAACGCCGAGAATGGGGATGGTCGGTGCGGCTTGCGCGATCAGGTCGAGACAGATGCCGGCCTCTTTGGGCGTGCAGGGCCCGGGCGACAGCACAATGGCGTCGGGATCGGCGGCGACGACGGCTGTGCTTGCGACCTTGTCGTTGCGATGCACCTCGACCTCCGCCCCCAGTTCACCGAGATAGTGGACGAGGTTGAAGGTGAAGCTGTCGTAATTGTCGATTAAAACGATCATTGCCGAAAAGCCTTGATAACAAAGGGTTTCTTTGCCCTATTGATCCCGTTTGGTGCGGCCATGGTGCGGCAGCCGTTCTAGTGCGACGGCCTTCGGCGCATCATAGCAAAACTCAGTTGCCCGTTCACCCTGACCGCCTCATCCGTTCGATTGCCCAACCATGGGGGAGTGATCGCTGCTTAGCGCATCACGCGCCAGAGCAGTACAACGGCTAAGCGTAAAAAGGTACCGGCCGCCGGCGGCTTTCCCCAAACAGCCACGCGTCCTCCAGGTCCTCAAATTAGTCGGCCGCAAGTGTGGAGTCACGGTGACCGATGCGGCCAAGGTCCTCGACTGGAATGCCGCGATTATCCATTCGATCTTTACCCAGCTTCGCCAGTCCGGCGTCGAGATGAGCGGCCAGTGGAATCTCAAGCGGCGCGGCATCGTGTATCAGCACGGTGTTCGGTAGGAGCGACTGATCGTACATTACGAGCAACAAGGCCGGCAGCAACGCTGGCTTTTTTCGTCCGCCCTCTTGCGCGGAATTGGACCCATGATCATGTCTTAGTTTGGGGGTATAGCATCGTGGCTATTCCGGCCGCTTCGAGCGCCCCTCTATTTGAAGGACGGTTATTATGACGCTTACGTCGTTTGAAATCGCGCATGCGCGGGGCGATGCCGCGCCAATGCTCGGTGACCCGTTGGTGCGTTGTGAATCCAACAGGCAACTCGTGTTGGCTTACATCTCCCAACAAGCGTTGCGGGACTATTTCCGCATCCCCGGCGACCGACAAATATCGTTGGAAAAGTGGAATCTCGTTGTTGATCGAAACCTTGATGCATTCAAAGGCATCATCGAATCGAAGTTCAAGCGCGACGACTGGGAGATTCACAATACCATGGGGCAAAGTTATCCGAAGCTGATCATCACGCTGGAGGACATGCAGAAGAGCGGCGAGGAATTTACGATCGAGATACTCAACACCCTCGATGGAAGCTCCTGGCAGTCGGTCCGATGAAGGCGAGCACTATGAGCATCAATGAACCAACTTGGCGGCGACGGACGCTTGTGGCATCTGACAACAAAGCCGAGTTTCACGCGATGATCGAGGAATGTGAGGACGGCCAGTGGCGCGCCTCGGGCGTCGTTAATGTTGAAGAGGGTAATTCAACTCTGACTCAAACTTCCGGCATCGAGATGTTCTCGAACGAGAGCAGTGCGCTGCGGTGGATAGAGCGAGCGGCCACGACGCGTGGTTTCAAGAATTACAAGCTCAACAAAAAACTCTTGCCAGCAACAACTCGATAAGATTGCGGCCGGGCATTTGTGTGGGCGATCATGAAGCCCGCTCACCACCCGGCCGCTGTCGTCACGCTGCCGGGGTCAAGGCAGCCTAGTTTGGCCAATCGGGACGCGGCTAGATTAGCCGATCCGGCGGCGAAGAACGAGGGCGGGGACCACACATCATGAACCGCGACCGCGCGCTGAGGTCAGGCTCCTTCGCCGTGCTGTTGGCGATAGCGTGCGGCATCGGCGTTGTGCGGGCGCAGGACTACCCGAACCGGTCGGTCAAAATCATTGTGCCGACGCCGCCGGGCGGCCCGGTCGATGTCATCGCGCGTCTCACCGCGAATTATCTGCAACGCGCGCTGAGCCAGGCTTTTGTCGTCGAAAACCGCGCCGGTGCCGGCAACACGATCGGCTCCAAGGACGCCGCGGAAGCGGCGCCGGACGGCTATACGCTGCTCTATTCGGCGGCGAGCGGGCTGATCGTCGCGCCGCTGCTGCATCGCGACGCCGGTTACGATGCGCTGAAGAGCTACGATCCGGTCGCGCTGGTCGGCGCGACCACCAACATCCTGGTCGTCAATCCAGCGGTGCCGGCGAACACGGTTGCGGAACTGGTCGCCTATGCCAAGGCCAATCCGGGCAAAATAAACTTTTCCTCGGGCGGCATCGGCGTGCTGCCGCATCTGATCGGCGAAATGTTCAAGGCGCGCGCCGGCATCGATATCGTTCATGTGCCCTACAAAGGCGGCGGCCCATCGATCAACGACCTGGTCGCCGGCAATGTGCAAATGACATTTGAAGCAACCAGCGTGCTATTGCCGCTCGTCAAAGCCGGCCGGCTGCGCGCGCTCGCCGTCACCGCGGCGTCGCGGATCGCGGAATTGCCCAATGTGCCGACCATGGTCGAGAGCGGCTATCCGGGCTTCATAACGGCCGCGTGGAGCGGCCTGCTGGCGCCGGCGCACACGCCGCAACCGATCGTCGCCAAGCTCAACGCAACGATCAATGAAGGATTGAAGACAGCCGAACTGAAGACCGCACTCACCACGCTCAGCTATCAGCCGCTGGGCGGCACGCCGCAGGAATTCACGGCGACCATGAAGGCCGAAAATGCCAAGTGGTCGCCGATCATCAAATCGCTCGGGCTCGATCATTTGGCGCAGTAAATACTTGGCGCAGTAAAGCCCTGTGCAATGCCGCCGGAATTTTCACTCGGTCGTGGCGCCCGACAATTTGGCCATTGCGATCCATTTCGGCACCTCGGCGGCAATGAAGGCGGCGTAATCCGCAGGCGTGCCAGGCAGCCCCTTGGCGCCGAGCGCTTTCAGTTTGTCCTGCATGTCAGCCGAGGCGAGGCCGGCATTGACCGCGTGATTGAGCTTATCGACGATCGGGCCCGGCGTACCGGGCGGCGCGACAATGCCAGTCCACGAACTCGCCAAGAACGCTGGAACGCCGCTTTCGCTCATGGTGGGCACGTCGGAAAGCTCCGGCAGCCGGTTGGGCGCCAGCGCGCCGAGCGCGCGCAGGTCGCCGGCGCGCAGATGCGGCAGCAGCACCGAGGAGGTTTCGACGGCGAGATCGATCTGCCCGCCCATCAGATCGGTCAGCACATTGGCGCCGCCGCGATAGGTTACGACGACAATGTCGGTCGCGGTGAGGCTCTTGAACCAGGCCGCCAGCATGTGCGGCGGCGCGCCGTTGGGGACGCCGAAGGTCAGGTTTCCGGGATGCGCCTTGGCATAGGCGATCACGTCGGCGACGCTCGCCACCGGCGCTTTCGGCGACGCCGACCATCACGTAAGGCACGTCGCCGACCATTGCGACCGGCACAAAGCTCTTGGGGTCGTATCCCGCGTCCTTGTAGAGCGTCGGTCCGATGGCGAGCGTGGCGGCGCTGCCGAGCAGAAGCGTGTAGCCGTCGGGCTCGGCGGTGGCGGCGAACTTGCCGGCGAGCGTCGATCCGGCGCCGGGCCGGTTGTCGACATAGACTTGCTGGCCGAGCGTGCCCGACAAGGATTGGCCGATCAGCCGGCCCATGACGTCGGTCGGGCCGCCGGGCGGGAACGGCACGATCAGGCGGACCGCGCGGGACGGATAAACCTCTTGGGCGGCGGCCGGAGCGGCGCAGACCGCGGTTATGGCCGTTGCCAGCAACTGACGCCGGGTGATTTTTGCGCGCTTGGCCATGGCCTGCTCTGCGACAGCGAAGTCAGGATGATGCGCGAAATAAAATTTTAGCGGAAGATGGGAGAACACGAAGGATGCCGGTTCAAGTCCCATCTCAGCTCCTTATTCCCGCGTTTCATAAAAGATATTTGTTTGATCCATAAATACGAAATCCTTTTTGGTGATCAAAATGATGGTGTATTGGCTCTTTAGAGGCGGCTCGGTGGCAGCTGTGTCAAAGTATTGATTGCCTTCAACCCGCCAATCCCCATGGGTGATATCCGGTTCAATCGGCAACATCGTCCATGTGCCGTCGGCCTTGTAGAGATAATCGTGCCGGGGTGATCCCCACTGACCGACGAGAAGACTGGACAAAATTTTGCCGTCGGAATCGGTCGGCGCGGGATGCTGTTTGATCTCGTCGTTGATCGCCTGCCAATCGTATGTCTTCCCAGCAGTGGCCTTTTCGCGCAGTCGAACAAGGCGGGTGATGTAATTCGATCGATCAGCTTCGCTCGGATGAGGAATTTTATCGTAATCGCGCTTGGCCGTCTGGAGCGCGCCGACGTAACGGCTATATTCGGGCTGCTGTGCCCGGGTGGCGACCGGCCATGCGCCCACTGCGCCGCCGAGAAACCAGATGAAATCGCGCCGTCTCATATAGGCTCCAGCGCGGGCAATTTAGATGGGCCGGGTGCGTGAGACAACCGTTATCCCCGAATTGCGATAATCCCGAAATTCTTGGATCGGGCTATACCTGCAAGAATGTCCAGGCTCTGGGCATGACAGTGAGAGAATGCACTAGTTCGAACTGATTGTGCCGCGCAATCGACGTTGCATCTTCATCGCTGGTCGCGCCGGCGAGGTTTAAGCGCCTGTGAAGCCGGTCATAAAAAATGCGAACCGGCCGGCGCGCGGTGTTATATCCGGGGTCGCAATGAACTGATAATCGAAGGCTCCGCTCGGCGCTTATCCTACGACAGGCACTGACGACACTTCGCTATCGGCTGCCGCATGGGTTGATCTCGTCGATCCAGCCCCCGCCGAACGCGCGGCTATCGAAAAAACGCTCGGCCTTCGCGTCCCGACGCAAGAGGAGGTTGAGGAAATCGAGGCAACGAGCCGGCTCCAGATTGAGCACGGCGCGCTTTATATGACCGCGCCGTTGATCTTTGCTGCTGAGAATGAACCTTGGATTCTCGCCCCAACGGGGTTTGTGCTTGCAAAAAACGCGCTGCTGACGGTGCGCTTTGCAAAATCGGCGGCGTTCGACGCTGTGGCCAAGGGGTTGGGCGCTGTCGATAAATTCGAGCCGGCGCTCGCATACGTGCGCATTCTTGAAGAGCTGGTCGATCACATGGCGGATCTGCTCGAAGTCAGTAGCCGCGACTTGGATGAAGCCTCGCACGTTATCTTCCGGCAGGATAATTCGAAACGGCTATCGCACGAGACCTCGCTCTTGCGTCAGCTCATGATCCGGACCGGCCGAACCAGCGAGCGGATGTCGCGCGTCCATTACACGCTCGTTTGTCTCGACCGGATGGCAAAGTTCACAATGGACCGCGGCCGCGACTGTATCGACCACGACATGCCATTCGGCTGCAATCGGTGTCATCGGATATCGCCTCCCTCGTCCAGTACACGGAGGGTCTGGTGAACCGAATTCAGCTGCTTCAGGATGCTGCGACCGGAATCATTAATATCGATCAGAACGAGGTCATGAAGGTCCTGACCATAGCCTCGGTCGTGGGAATTCCACCCGTGCTGATCGTCGGCATCTACGGCATGAACTTCAAGAACATGCCGGAGTTGGATTGGGCATGGGGCTATCCGTACGCCTTGGCGTTGATCGTCATTGCGGCGCTCTTGCCGCTGATTTGGTTTAAATGGAAGGACTGGATCTGATCCGTTCGAGTCGGCCGCGTCAAGGCGACCTCCGCTTTTCTCCCAAAAGCGGACTCTCTAACTTTTGCCGTTCGATTATGGCTACTTGGATTTGACGCGGCTCATCTCTTCGCCGCCGCACATGCCAAGTGCACAGCCCTCAACGCGCACTGTATTCGCGTCCAGCTCAATGAGATTACCAGGAAACAATTGGCCGCGGTCGGTGTCGTAAAGTTGTCCTGACCACCGGCCAGGCTCCTCACGTCGCATGTCAATAAGTATCGGAATGCCGATGAGAGGACGATTTTGCTTCGATGGATCAGGATTATTCTTATCAGTCGCCGGCCGGCCGGTTGCGGGGTCAATTTGCGGATTGACGCTGACAATATAGCCGCAAAGCGCTTTTCCACACGCCGAGATGCGCGTCATGCCGCCATCCGAAGCGCGCCACAGGCCGATTGGGTCTGCAGCCGCAGTCGCCGAAATTGCGCCGGAGAGCAGGATGCCAACAATGATGCGCCTGAACGCGCTAATCGACATAACTATATGCCTCCGACATCGCATCGTAGCCAGACTAACGGGCTCACCGGAAGTGGTCGAGTATGGATTTGTCGAGCTGCCGGTCAACCTCCGCGTTAGGTCAGTAGCAGACATCAAATTGTTCGCCCAGAGCGGCGGCCACGATGCCCCCGCGCAATGAAATTCCGGCGGAAGGTGGGGAGGGAGGCACCTTTCGCCGGAAGATCGGGCAAACGAGAAGATCGGGCAAACGAGATGCAGCAAACGCCGGTAACGCGTTCCGCGCCGGGCGTCAGCGGGTGGAATTGCCGGCCGGCAGCCGATCCGCCAAGACCAGGCGCGCTTGGTGCGGGGTGACCAGCGGATTACGCGCGTCGCGCAGGCAGGCGGCATCGAAATACGGCCAAGCGTTTTGCCCGCACTCCGTGCCGAGCGGCCGCACATCGGCGCGATCGCCCTTGGCGCCTATGACCGACGAACTCGCTTGGACCTGCAACGACAAACTGGGCAACGCGACGAAACAAGCCGCCGCGATCGCAGCGACGGCGATGGCGTAAACGGTCTTGATCATGACACCTGATCCCTGTTCGCAACCTTGTGCTTCTTAAGAATCAAACGCCCACGGCGGCCAACTGGTTGCTTTTTATCTGTTGATGAGTTTGGCCCAGCAGCGGTCAGGTTCACGATGATGGCGCTCACATTTCGGCTGTTCCTTATAACTATTTGAAATGACATGACAATTTGTCGTATTCCACGCTCGTCAGAGGCTATTTTCGGCTCCGTCTCGCCGCAACCGGCGCAGCCGACGGGGTCGCGACAGTCGCCAAATCGGCGTAGCGGCAAGCGCGCAAACGCAGCTTGCGGTCACCCGGACTGCGGGCTAGACCCCCGCCATGCCACGGATTGCGCTGTTCGCCGGATCGTTCGATCCGCTCACCAATGGCCATATCGACGTTGTCAGCAAAGCCGTGCGCCTTGCCGACCGGCTAGTGCTGGCCATCGGCATTCACCCCGGCAAGACCCCGTTGTTTTCGGCCGACGAGCGGCTCGCTATGGCCGAGGAGATTTGCGCTCCGCTCGGGCGCGCGGTGGGATGCGAGATTGCCTGCGTGACCTTCGCCGACCTGGTCGTAAGCGCCGCAAAGCGCGCCGGGGCCACCATTCTGGTGCGCGGCGTGCGCGACGCCACCGATTTTGACTACGAGATGCAGATGGCCGGCATGAACGCCAGCATGGCGCCCGACGTGCAGACCGTGTTCCTGCCGCCGGCGCCCGCGGTCCGCCCGGTCACCGCCACCTTGGTCCGGCAGATTGCCGCCATGGGCGGCGACGTTTCGGCTTTCGTGCCAGCCCAGGTTGCGGCACGGCTGAAAAAGAAATTCGCGAAACACTGAAACCTCATCATCCGGGAGATGACATGATCCGCGTCCTTGCCGTATTATTTGCCATCATGAGTGCAGCACCAGCCAACGCCGCGCCCCCAGCGCTCCCCGCCGGTCTCGATCCGCAAAACACGCTCATCCTCGACACCACCGAGGGCCGGATCGTCGTCAAGCTCCGCAACGACATTGCGCCGCATCATGCCGAGCGCTTAAAGCAGCTCGCACGCGACGGCTTCTATAACAACGTGCCGTTTCACCGCGTCATCGACGGTTTCATGGCGCAGACCGGTGACGGCCAGAACGGCAACGGCACCGGCGGTTCGAAATACCCGGACCTGAAGGCCGAATTCTCCAACGTGCCGTATAAGCGCGGCATCGTCGGCATGGCGCGCACCAGCGATCCGAATTCGGCGAACAGCCAGTTCTTCATCATGTTCGCCGACGGCGCGTTCCTCAACGGCAAGTACACGGTGGCGGGCGAAGTCGCCCAGGGCATGGACGTGGTCGACAAGCTGCATAAGGGCGAGCCGCCGGCCAATCCCGATAAAATCGTCAAAGCGCAGGTCGCCGCCGACATGAAGTAGCGGCTATGGCCGCGCCTTCTGCCGCGACAGATACGGGCCGATCTCGTTTAATACCTGCGCGGGTGAAATCCGCGCGCATGCCGCCGGGCGCCGGACCGCCGTCCGGCACGATGGCATGGATGAATTTCGAATAGGTCAAGACCGGCGTCGAGCCGAACAGCCCGAACGCATCGGTGCCGCCGGCGGCGGCGAGATTCATCGGGCCGGAACTCGGGCCGACGAAGAGATCGGCAAGGCGCAAGCAGCCCTGCGGCCTCGATCAGTGTCGAGATCGCAGGCGTTGACGGCGGCGGTGCCGGCGCTGCCGCGCAATGAAATCTTGCGCGCGCGCAGGTTCGCTTTGCCGCCGACCAAGAACACCGTTCCGCTCGCCCGCCGCGCAAGCGGGTGAGAAATTCCGTCCAATGCTGCGTCCGGCCAATCCTTGTCGGGATGCGAAGCGCCGATGCCGAGCACGATCCATGGCCGCGGGTAGCTCTTGAATTTTTCGGCGACGGCCGCGAGCGTCGCATGCGGGCAGCGGCAAATCCGGCTCGGTCGACGGCAACGGCACGTTCATCGCCGCCATCAGCGCGCGCAGCCAATCGACCGGATGATCGTGAAAATGGCTGTGGTCGATGCCGGGATTGGTGATCAGCCAATCTTTGCGGTCCAAGCCCAAGCCGATGCGCTCCGGCATGCCGGCAAGCCGCGCCGCCAAGCGCCGGGCGCAGTGGTGCGATCGAGAATCCAGATCGTAGCGAAAGCGGCTGGCGCCGCAGCAGCGCCGCGAGCCGGATCAGATTGAGCCCGCGCCGCAGCTCCGAGCCGGCGTGCTCGAAATAGAGGGTTTCGGCCACGGCGGGTTCGGCCGGCAAGCAGTTCCTTGGCGTGGCTCGACGGCGGCGCGAGAAAGCTCACGCGCCCGCCCGGCGCGGCGGCGGCGATGGCGCGGATGAACGGCAGGTGCCAGATGACGTCGCCGATGCCGGGCTTCACCTGGATGACGGCTTGCGCTCGGAGGTCACGTTGCCTGCGCGGCCGAAAGGTTGCGATATGGTGCGTTGTAATGCAGCGCCGAATAATCCGCAGGACCAATGCGCACCGATTTGTTCGATTTCGCGCTGCCGGAAGACCGCATCGCGCTGCGGCCGGCCGCGCCGCGCGATTCCGCGCGGCTCCTGGTGGTGCGGCCGGGCGAGCCGTCGCACTTGAGGACCGCACCATGCGCGATCTGCCGGCGCTGTTGCGCCGCGGCGATGCGCTCGTCGTCAACGACACCAAAGTCTTTGCCGCCAGCCTGCACGGCCGCCGGCTCGGCCGCGGCGAGCACGAGCCGGCGATCACGGCAACGCTGGTCAAGCGGCTCGACGGCTCGCGCTGGCGCGCTTTGGTCAAGCCGGCAAAGCGGCTTGCGGTGGGCGACGTGGTGCGCTTCGGCGGCGAAGGGCGGGTGTGCTTTCTCGATCAGCTCGACGCCACGGTCGAGGCAAAGGCAGGGGCGAGGGCGGCGAGGTGACGCTTTGCCTTCTCGTTTCACCGGCGCGGTGCTCGACCAGGCGCTGGCCGAGCGCGGCGACATGCCGTTGCCGCCCTATATCGCCAGCCGCCGCGGCGTCGACGACGCGACCGCACCGACTACCAAACCATGTTCGCGCGCGAGGAAGGCTCGGTCGCGGCGCCGACCGCGGGGCTGCATTTCACCGACGAGCTCACCGCCGGTTTAGCCGAGCGTGGCGTCGGCTGCACGGCGTGACGCTGCATGTCGGGCCCGGCACGTTTCTGCCGGTCAAGGCGGAAGACACGTCCGGGCCACAAAATGCATCGCCGAATGGGGCAGCGTCCCCGCGGCGACCGCCGACGGCGCTCAATGCGACGCGCCGCGCCGGCGGCCGCATCGTCGCTGTCGGCTCGACCTCGCTGCGCTTGATCGAAAGCGCGGCCGCGGCCGACGGCACGCTGGCGCCGTTTTCCGGCGAGACCGCGCTGTTCATCACGCCCGGCTATCGCTTCCGCGCGGTGGACGCGATGCTGACCAATTTCCATCTGCCGCGCTCGACGCTGTTCATGCTGGTCTGCGCCTTCTGCGGCCTCGACCTCATGCAGCGCGCCTATGCGCATGCGATCGCAAACGGCTATCGCTTCTATTCCTATGGCGACGCCTGCTTGCTGTTGCGCTCGCGCGCCAGCGCCTAGCCCCGTTAGGGCGTTATGCGCAACTTCGCCGTGGCGTTGAGCACGAGGGCGTTGACGTTGGCGGCGACGATGCCTCTGAGCATGGTAAAAATCGCGGGCTCCGCCTCGCGCGGCTTGTTGTGCACAATCAATAATGCAAATCGAAGCCGGCCCGGACAATGTTGTCGGTGAATTTACTGCTGACTGCAATGGTGCCGATAGTTGGCTCGCTAAAGGAAAAATTGGCAGTGCCGAGATCGACGTAGAGATATTCAATCTTCCACGTGACACGCGTATTCGGCACCGCGCCGGCGATGCCGCCGCCAGCGGTCCAGCCAGTCTTAATGGCTGAGCCGGTGACATTTGCGGCTGTGGTGGTTGGCAGGTTGCATCCGATAAAGCAGATCATTGACGATTGGGTCACGGACAATGACGTGTTCACTCCGCCATAGGCCAAGCCGCCGGTCCCATAAAGCATCACACTCGGCAAGACGGCATAGCCGACCCGGCCGCGTACTGTGCCAAGCCAATCGATCGTGTCATTATGAGAAAGCGCCGTGTTTACGACTATAATAGCCGGAGGAAAAGGGGAAGATGTTTGTAGCACTGTCGGGGTTGCTCGTGGCACTCGCGCCCGAGACTTGGATGTCGCTTTCCAAACCGACGATCCAGCGCGAACTGCCTTGCCAGTTATAGCCGAATTGCGCGCCGCCGATCACGCCGGTGGGCCGCGTGGAATCCGTAAAGGTCGCCGGCAATGCAGGCAAGGAAGTGGTGGTGTCGGCTTTGCCCCAGCTCCAGCCGGCATTCAAACCAACGTAGAAGCCAGTCCAATTGTACGGTGCAACCGGCTCCACGGCAGACGCCGGCCGCATCAATGCGACGAGCAGCGCGGTGGCGATCAGTGCGATGTTGGCTTTCTTCATGACTGCATCTAAGGCGCTGCAGGCGTTTTTCACGACACCTATATCCCCCTGTATCACGCGGACAGAGTGGGCACTGTTGCTGCCGCGCCACACTGAACAGAATCTCCGGAATTTCCTGACGCTCAGAACGAGTGGGGCGCCAATGTCCGCTCGGGGTCAAAAGCGGTTATGGCGACATCTCCGCGCGATGACAGATCTGGCTTGGAGATGGACCACCGATGACGATTCGGCGAAAGGCCCGCCCTGGTATGTTCATTTTGCGCAGTAAGTGCCGTACAAGCGGCGCACACCGTCAGTCCTGATGGCAAACTCCTTCTCCTTCCGCCTCATCGCCGCCGACGGCTCGCGCGCGAGCGGCGAAATGACGACCGCGCACGGCGTGGTGCGCACGCCCGCCTTCATGCCGGTCGGCACGCAAGCGGCGATCAAGGGCGTGCATCATGACGACGTGCGCGCGTCCGGCGCCGATATTTTGCTCGGCAATACCTATCACCTGATGCTGCGGCCGTGCGCCGAACGCATCGCCGCGCTCGGCGGGCTGCACGCTTTCATGCGCTGGCCCTATCCGATCCTCACCAATTCCGGCGGCTTTCAGGTGATGTCGCTGTCGGCTTTGCGCAAAGTGGCGGAGGCGGGCGTCACGTTCCGCTCGCATGTCGACGGCGCCATGGTCGAGCTGTCGCCGGAACGCGCCATCGAGGTGCAAAATCTGCTCGGCTCCGATATCGCCATGCAGCTCGACGAATGCGTGCGGCTTCCCGCCGAACGCGGCGAGATCGAACGGGCGATGCGCGCTGTCGCTGCGCTGGGCCGAGCGCTGCAAGCGCGCCTTCGAAGGCGGCCTCGCCGGGCCGCGCGCTGTTCGGCATCGTGCAAGGCGGCGACGATCAAGGCTTGCGCGAGGCGAGCGCGCGGGCGCTCGTCGACATCGGCTTTCACGGCTACGCCATCGGCGGCCTTGCCGTCGGCGAGACCCAGGAGGTCATGCTCAAAGTCGTCGGCGAGACCGACGCCGGCGCTGCCGGCCGACCGGCCGCGCTATCTGATGGGCGTCGGCACGCCGGCGGATCATTCTCGAAGCGGTGGCGCGCGGCATCGACATGTTCGATTGCGTGCTGCCGACGCGCAACGGCCGCCACGGCCTCGCCTTCACCCGTTTCGGCCCGATCAATATCAAGAATGCGCACCATGCCGACGATCCGCGCCCGCTCGACCCCGAAAGCCGCTGTCCGGCGGCGCGCGACTTTTCGCGCGCATACCTGCATCACCTTTTTAAGGCTGGCGAAGCGCTCGGCGGTACGCTTCTCTCGATCGTCAATCTTTTCTACTACCAGGACCTGATGGCGGGGGCGCGCGCGGCCATCGCCGCGGGCCGTTTTGCGGACTATGCCGCGCAGACCAAGGAACAATGGTCGGCGAAGCGCGATCGGAAAATAGCGCGAAGTGACCGCTGACCAAACGCAGACTCTCAAACACCGCCGGAGATACATAGACAATGATCAATATCATGCGTGCCGTGACGCATATCGTCTCAAGCGCCGCTCGGCCAAGTTTGGCTCTGCGCTGACCTTGGCGCTCGCGACTCGCGGGCTTCGCGGCCGATGGCGGCGTCCGGCGCAAGCCGAATATCCCGATCGTCCGGTGCGCGTCATCCTGCCGTTCGGGCCGGGCGGCGTTGCCGATATTACCGCGCGGCTGGTGGCCGAAAAGCTCAGCGAAAAGCTCGGCCAGAATTTCGTCATCGAGAACATGCCGGGCGCCGGCGGCATTGCCGCGGCGCGCGCCGTGCTCTCCGCGCCGGCAGGACGGCTATACGCTGGCCTTCTTCTCCAACGGCACCGCGATCAGCGTTCCGCTGTTCAGCCAACTGCCGTTCGATCCGCTCAAGCAATTCGTGCCGATCTCGGCGCTGGGCTATTTCGATCTCGATTTTCGTCACCGCCGCGAATTCGACCTATCAACACGCTCGGCGATGTGCTGAAAGCGGCGAAAGACAAGCCGGGCACGCTCAATCTCGGCTCCATCATCGTCGGCTCGACGCAGAACCTGACCGGCGCAATTGTTCAAATCGATGTCGGGGGCCGACATCGTCATCGTGCCGTTCCGCACCTCGCCGGATGAATTGATCGCGCTGTTGCGCAGCGACATCCAGATGGAGGTCGAGTTTCTACGCGGCGCTCAAGCCAAGCCTGCAAAGCGGCCAGGCGCGCGCCCTGGCAACAAGCGGCGCCAAGCGTTCGCCGGAACTGCCGGATGTGCCGACCGTCGCCGAAGCCGGCGTGGCCAATTTCGACGTGACCTCGTGGAACGCGCTCTATGCGCCGGCCGGCACGCCGGGCGCCATCATCGACAAGCTCAACGCCGCTTGCGCGACGTGCTCGCCGATCCGGACGCTGAAGAAGCGCGCGCTCGATGCTCGGCATCGACGCCAAGGCCTCGACGCCGGCCGAGATCGATGCGCGGATGCGATCCGACATCGACAAATGGGCGAAGGTGATCGAGGCCGCCCATATTCCCGAAGCAATAAAGGCGCGGCCGCGCAAAAAGCACCCGCCGGCCCGCGATAGTGGGACCGGCGGGTTACAAGATGGCACGCGGCAATAACGCGTACGACCGGTGGCGGTTACGCCGTCGCGAAGGATTACGCCTTGCCGAGCTGGCCGCGGATTTCGCCGCCCGGATTAGCCGCGGTGTGGATGTTCACATAGGCTTGGCCGCCGGTGAGCGCGGCGGCGAGTGCGGCGGCCTTGTCATCGGGCAATGTCGCCGAGCCCTTGAACGGGCTCGTGAAGGGAATGTCCTTCTGCGACAGCGGCACGATGACGCCGGCATTCTTGCCAGCCTCGGCCGGGACCGTGAATGTGGGCGGCCGTAGCCGGACCGGAGAGACCCGAAAAACTGCCCTGCCAGGTCACCGTCTTGGTGCTGGCATCATAGGTCACCGTCGCCGTACCGGTTCCGGTGCTCGTGGTCGGCGGCACTTCGCTGGCGCCCTTCAGATCGGCCTTAAAGTTCATGGCGGCGGCATGGCTCGGCCGGGCCGACGCCAGCATCACCGCGCCGGCGGCGCCTCCGACGGCAATACCCAATACTGAGCGACGATCGAAGGTTTGACGCATGTGCTCCTCCTTGTGACGGGTCGTTGATATCAACCCCGACTGGCAACGATTATTGCGTGTTCCCGAACTTGAAACCAGAGCGCCGTCGTCGGCCGGTCGATCAGGCTGCCCCATGAACCGAATATATTGAACTCATACAGGCGGTTGCGCGGCGATCATCATGCGAAATGGCAATCAACGGGACTGGCTGCCGATAGGCGCACAATTGGTGCGGCCGGACATCAGGCAATCCTCAACTTTGCCGTTGGCGTAGAGCTCGTGCACCAAAAACCAGCCGACCAGGAGCAGCAGTACGATTGCACCGAGCCCGACCAGCGGCCCGCGTCCGCTCGGGCTCTCATTGTCATGATCCGGCATGAGCTGCTTTCGCGATCAAAGGCAATTACGCATTCATAGCTATGGCGAGCCGGGAAGTTCGAAACCCCGGGACGCCGTGATCATAAATCACAAACCGTGCCGGCGGGGGAGACATTTGGGAGTTGCAGGGGCGGCTTCATTCAGCGCGTATTCAACCAGAGGTCTATGGGCTTCGTACCGGCTCCGTCGCGGAAGATTTTCGGCAAGAGGGGGTCGGGACCGTCGGTCACTAACCTGCAATCGCTGATGTAGTCACGTTCATGCCCCTGTGGACAAGTCAAACGCCTTGCTAAAATCCGTTGTCTGAAACGCGTGTTTCTACTTATCATTGTACCTGGCAAAGCCTAGCGCTGGGGGTCATCCATGATACGCCTTTCCAATGTATCTGCCGCATTTGTCGGTACACTGCTTACCATCGGCGGCACAGTTTCTGTTTCCTTTGCGCAGCCAAAAACCGTTCCCAGCTCGGGTGGGATCGGCCGGTGCAATCAAGTACCGGGTTTCCCATCGGTCTGCGAATTTCGCTTCAATGGCGCGACGCTCTATCTCAACGAGTTTGACATCGAACACATGAAAGGAGCGTCAGAACAAAACAAACAAATGATGCAGACAATGACGCCTTCCAAAAAATAGCTCAACAATGCGATGGCATTCAACTTTGGTGTTGTTTTTGGCGGTTGGCGGCTGCGGACTTTCTAATCCTCAAATCAGTGAAGTTTTTGATGGTCCAGGCATTTCAGAGGATCCGACAATTTATAGACCGCCGGCAACGGCAACCACGCAAATTGAATTTGAAATCCGCAGGAAAATATACTGCGAACTGAGGGAAGCCGTTCAACATGCCAATACAATTCCGTTAAGCTCGGGTGACGATCCGAGTAAGCTTATTTATCATCGTTTGATGATCCCCAAAGAGTGGATAGCGCAGATCAGCTTAAGCCTCCAGGTCGATGAAAGCGCGGTGCTGACACCGGGGATTACGTATAACGATGTGCTGCAAAACGCCACGCGGACCTTCGGTGTGGGGGCGGCAAACACCGTAACAGTAGGACAATCATTTAACCTGGGGTTCGGGGGAGCTCTTTCATCGACTGCAACACGTATAAATAAATTTGATCCGACTTATTCGATCGATTGGCTCATGCGCAAGCCAGACCCGACGATTGACCAATGCCAAGAGCAGAACAATCTTTTCAAGGAACATCCCAACAGTTCGCCGTTTCTCATCGAAAGTGATCTGGGAATTGACGAATGGCTCATGGGCGCCATGCTTGTTGAGAACCTTTTGCCTTCTCATCCATCGCTGAAGGTAAAGCCGGCAATCGGTCGGAATGGACCTGCCGCGGTCGCAGCGGGTGATGCGGGTGGCGGCGGCGGCGGTGGAGGTGGTGGCGGTTCGCTCGGACCATTCTCCGTTTCCACTGAGCTGAAATTTGTCATTATATCGAGCGGGAATGTCACGCCTACTTGGAAGCTACTTCGAGTTTCCGCAAACACCAGCGGAACACTGTTCTCCACCGGTAGAACCCGGACACACGACTTGATTATTACGGTGGGACCCGCCAGCGGCGACACCACAAGCGCAAATTTCGCTTTGCAAGTTCAAAGCGCAGTGGCTAACGGCGTAAGAGCCGGTTTGGGTAACCCATAGGAGGGTGGTCCCCGCCCCAAGCCCGACCATCAGGACGGCATTGCCGCGCGGGGCACTGCCCCAGACACTGGGACCGCCGCGCGTTGGCGCGGCAATCGATAAAATGCCCATACCGGGCCGGGGGGAACGACCGGCGCTTCCATTTGGACGCGCTTCATTCGCGCATAATGATTTGGCGAGCCCGCGGGGGCTCGAACCCCGGACCCCGTGATTAAAAGTCACGTGCTCTACCAACTGAGCTACGGGCTCGCTGGCGCTTGCGTATATAGGAGGGAATGCCGGGCGGGAAGATCACGCTGCGTGCGGCGTGAACCGGGTCGCCGGGAAGTCGCAACCCCGCCTGCCATTTGCTAGATTAGGCCCGGTGCCGGGTGAGCCGCGAATTTGAACCGAGGACATTTGCGATGCCGATCGTCAACCGCGTCGCCGACTTGCACGGGGAGATCACCGCGTGGCGGCGGGATCTTCATGCCCATCCGGAGCTGCAATACGACGTGCATCGCACGGCGGCGTTCGGTCGCCGAAAAGCTCAAGAGCTTCGGCTGCGACGAGGTGGTGCCCGGGATCGGCCGCACCGGCGTCGTCGGCGTCATCCGCGGCCGCAAGGCCGGCAACAAGGTCGTCGGCCTGCGCGCCGACATGGATGCGCTGCCGCTCGCAGGAAGAAACCGGCCTGCCGTACAAATCGACCGTGCCCGGCAAGATGCACGCCTGCGGCCATGACGGCCATACCGCGATGCTGCTCGGCGCCGCCAAATATCTCGCCGAGACGCGCAATTTTGCCGGCACCGCCGTGGTGATCTTCCAGCCGGCGGAGGAGGGCGGCGCCGGCGGCCGGGCGATGGTGCAAGGACGGCCTGATGACCCGCTTCGGCATCGAGCGAAGTCTACGGCATGCACAATTATCCGGGCATGCCGGTCGGCGAATTCGCCATCCGCCCGGGCCCGATGATGGCGTCGGCCGACCACATCGAGATCGACGCTCGAAGGCAAAGGCGGCCACGCGGCGCGGCCGCATATCGCGATCGACACCGTCCTGGTCGGCGCGCAGATCATCAATCAGCTGCAGTCGATCGTGTCGCGCAATGTCGATCCGCTGGAAGGCGGCGGTGGTCTCGATTTGCATGTTCCAGGCCGGCCACACCGACAACGTCATTCCGCAGCACGCGCAGCTGCGCGGCACGGCGCGCGCCTGACGCCGGAGGTCCGCAAGCTCTTGCAGAAGCGCGTCGGCGAGGTGGTCGAGGGCACCGCGCGGCTCTACGGCGCCAAGGCCAAGATCACCTACACCAACGGCTATCCGGTGCTGGTCAACCACGAGCGCCAGACCGAGTTCGCCGCCGGCGTCGCGCGCGAAATCGCCGGCAAGGACAAGGTCGACACCGATGTCGCCGCCGGTGATGGGCGCGGAGGATTTCGCCTTCATGCTCAAGGAGCGGCCGGGCGCCTTCATCTTCGTCGGCAACGGCGACAGCGCGGGGCTGCATCACCCGGCTTACGATTTCAACGACGAGGCGATCCCGGTCGGCACGTCCTATTGGGTGCGGCTGGCGGAAACCGCGCTGGCGGGGTGACGTCTGTCATTCCGGGGCCCGCGCAGCGGCGAGCCCGGAATGACTTCGGCTACTGCGCCGCTTCGACGTTGTCGGCGGCGCTTCGGCGGCTCGGCCATGACGCTTGGTGATGACCGCGCTGCGACTGCGGCAGAGATCGGCGCTGGCCTTCGGCTTCGATGCCGCGCCAGAAGGCGAAGCTGTTGAAGCGCGTGCCCTCGATCGCGGCGAGCGTGACCGCGGCGAGGAACGGCAGGCTCTGCACCACGAGCACCAAGGCGAAAATATTGATCTCGTGGACCTGCTTGTAATTGGTGATGACCAGCGTCGAGCGCGCCGACCAGCAGCAGCGCCGCGATCACCGCCTCCCAGAAGGCCGGGAAATCGGGACCCTTGCGCGGCGATGCCGCCTTTGGCGGTGCGCAGGAACGGCACGCGCTCCTTGATCACGCCCATGCCGACCGCGCGCGCCACCGTCCATTGCACCGACATGGCGGCGACAGACCGCGCCGAGCATCTGCCCGGGCGTTGCCCGCACCCGCAGCCGGTAGAGCGTCGACGAAATGGGCGACCGAACCGTGAACGCGGCGATGATCGGCAGCGTGAGGATGCGATCCGGCACCGCGATATTGGCGAAGGCGACGACCGGCACCCAGAGGATGTTGAGAAGCGCGACGACGACGCCGATGGAGTCGGAGCCGAGCCAATTGAGCCAGCCGATGCCGTATTCGCGCTTCTGCTCGCGCGACAAGCCCGCCGCGCCCGGGCAGCAGCCGCCGCCAATGCTTGCGCACGCAGCTGGAAGCCGCCGAACGCCCAGCGATGGCGCTGCCGCTTATAGGCCTCGAACGTGTCGGGCAGCAGGCCGTGGCCGTAGCGGCGGTTGGTGTAATGCGCGATCCAGCCGTGCTCGAGCATGCTCAGGCCGAGATCGGTGTCCTCGACGATGGTGTCGCTCGACCAGCCGCCGGCGTCTTCGATCGCGGCGCGGCGGATCAGGCACATCGTGCCGTGCATGATGATGGCGTTGAATTCGTTCCGCTGCACCATGCCGATGTCGAAGAAGCCGGCATATTCGGCATTCATGGCGTTGTGCATCAGCGAGCGGTCGCCGTCGCGGTGATCCTGCGGCGATTGCACGAAACCGACGCGCGGATCGGCGAACAGCGGCACCAGATCTTTCAGCCAGTCCGGATCGACGCACATAGTCGGCATCGATGGTGCCGATGATTTCGGCGTCCGGCGCGGTATGCGCAAGCGCCAGCGCGCAGCGCGCCGGCCTTGTAGCCGGCCAGGTTGTCGACCCGGACGAATTTGAAGCGCTCGCCGAGCGCGCGGCAATGATCCTCGACCGGCCGCCACAGCGCCGGATCGGGCGTGTTGTTGATCACCACCACGCATTCGAGATTCGGATAGTCGAGCCGCGCCACGGCATCGAGCGTCGCCTTGAGCATGTCCGGCGGCTCGCAGCAGGCCGGCACGTGGATCGACACTTTCGGCGCGAAGCGTCTCGGGCACCAGCGGCGGTGCAGTCGGCGAGCCGCCGCGGCGGGCGGCCGAACGCGATGGCCGCGATCTCCTCGAGGCGCGCTAGCGCGATGGCGACCAGCGGCATCAGCAGGACGATGCCGAGGCCAAGCGCGAAGGCCGCGCCGGGCACGAAATAATGGCCCTTCCAGAAAGCGACGATGGCCGCGAACCAGGCGCCGACCGCATTGGCCGACATCGCCAGCATCAGCGCCTGGGTCAAGCGTCACGCCCGGCCATGGCGAGGATCGGCAGCGACAGCAGGAGCCCGAGCAGCACGGCAAGGCCGGCGCGCTTGGGGTAATCGGGATCGGTGATCGGTCCGGTCCAGGAGAATTTGGGCTGGCGCGAGGCGTCGAACAGGCCCCAATAGGGGCCGACGCCGCCTTCCATCGTCTTCCAGGGCTGATCGATGCGCTTCGACGATGTTGTAGTCGATGCCGTAGGCCTCGGCGCGGTTGACGAAATCGCGCAGACACTGCGCCTGCTCCATGCGGCCGGGATTGGCGTCGTGGAAATTATAGCCGGCGCTCGGCCAGCCGAATTCGGCGATGACGATCCGCTTGCCGGGGTGCATCTGGCGCAGCTTGTCGTAGAACTCGATGGTGTGGTCGACCGCGTGCGAGGCGTCAAAGCCTTCCCAATAGGGCAGGATATGCGCGGCAATGAAGTCGACCGCCGAGGCGAGTTCCGGATGGTCGATCCAGACCGTCCAGATTTCACCTGTGGTTACAGGGACCGGGCTCGATCGCTTCACCCTTTGGATGAGCTTGATCAGGTCGTCGACGCTCATTTCGGCGCGCAGCGTGGTCTCGTTGCCGACCACGATGGCGTCGACATTGCTGTAGTGGCGGGCGAGATCGAGCGCAGAGCGGATTTCGCGCTCATTGCGGTCCTGATCCTTGTCGATCCAGGCGCCGACCGTGACTTTGAGGCCGAATTCGGCGGCGATCGGCGGGACGAGTTCGGCGCCGCCGGTCGCCGAATAGGTGCGGATGGCCCGCGTATAGGGCGCGATGGCCTTCAGATCGGCGCGGATTTGCTCGGCGGTCGGGCGGGCGCCGGAATCGGGATGCGAGGAATCGGCAAACGGCGAGTAGGAGACGCTGGCGAGCTGGCCGGTGAAATCCGGAGCTTTCCCGACCGGTCTTGAACAGAGCCCAGATGCCGGCATGCACGCACGCTACGAGCGCGAGCACGGCAGCGACGGTGCGCATGGACTTCTAACCAGCGGGGCGGAACCACACAGGCCCGAACCTGCCCCCAGGTTCGACGATGGTCGTAAGGATGAGGCAACCTTGCGAGCGGCAAAATTAAACTAGCGCTCGCGGAATGGCAAATTCAAGACGACAAGTTGCGAGCGCAGCACTACCGCGACGAAAGATTGTTCGGTCTTGCCGAACGACGGACGCGTTAGCGGGTCGTGCGTCGGGCTCGGGATCGCCGCGGCGGCGCGGCAGCCGCTGGCGCGGCTGCACTCCAGGACGGGTTGATCCAGCAGGCGTGGACCCGGCCGTTAAGGCTGTCGGCGGCCTTCGGATCGATGCTGTTGGCGTGCAAAACCAGGCAGCGGAACGTCGCCTGGATATGGCCGCTCGGGCAGCCGAAGCGGTCGTAAAGGTCGAGGTGGCGGAATGCGGTATCGAGGTCGTCGCGCCACAGCAGGCTGACGACCCGGCGGCCGAGCCAGACGCATTCGGGATTGCCGGCCGGTCCGTTGAGAACGCGCTGCGCTTCGGCGAATTCGTCGACTTTTCTGCGGCTCTTTGCCGGCTGTCTGGGCCGCGCCGGCGTCTGCTGGTCCGCCGGCTTGGCTTCGGTTGCTTTGGGCCAGAGCCGAGCGGGTTACGGGCCTAGCGAGGTCGCGAAAAGGCAGGCGGCGACAGCACAATCCGCCGACAATACTGAGCACGCGATGGGACATGGTTCTCTTGGTTCGTTGGGCTGGGTTGAGCCGATAAGAGGGACGTTCCTCGAACGTTTGTTGGCCGCGTTACCGGCCGTCTTGGTCGATCGCCTTTTTGGGCCGCCATTGCGGCGGCCGGCTATCGAAAGCACCGCGCAGACAACACCCCAACTGCGGGCGTTTGTCCAGCGCGCAACCTGCGCGCGCGCTGCGCTTGGCATCGCTCCCGCGCAAGGCTAATGCGAGAGGGTGTCGCGCGCTCCGCCAACGGACATTCCGTCGCGCCAGCGCTTGCGCATTTCGCGCTCACGGCGCTCGCGATCGGCTCGTGTGGTGGTGGCTCGGCGCGCCGGTGCAGCTGCCGCCGTCGCCGCTCGCCAACGGCGGCAAGCTTTACTGCGTGTCCTATGCGCCGTTTCGCGACGGCCAGGATCCGCTGATCGAGAGCACGCGGGTCAGCGCCGAACAGATCGACGAAGATCTCGCTTTGTTGTCGCGCTACACCGATTGCGTCCGCACTTATTCGGTCGATAACGGCCACGACCAGATCCCCGCCATCGCGCAGCGCCACGGCATGAAGGTGCTGCAGGGCATCTGGCTGTCGAACAGCGCGGAGAAGAACCGCGAGCAGATCGCGACCGCCGTCGCGCTCGCCAAGGCATATCCCGACCGTCATCCGCGCCATCATCGTCGGCAACGAAGTGCTGTTGCGCGGCGAACTGTCGGTCGCCGATCTCGCCGCCGATGATCCGCGAGGTGAAGGCGCAGGTGTCGCATGCCGGTCACCTATGCCGATGTCTGGGAGTTCTGGCTGCGCTACAGCGACCTGCAAAGCGCGGTCGACTTCGTCACCATCCACATCCTGCCCTATTGGGAGGATTTTCCGCTGCCGGCGTCGCTCGCCGCCGCGCATGTCGACGCTATCCGCAAGAAAGTCGCGGCCGCCATCCCCAACAAGGAGATCGTCATCGGCGAAATCGGCTGGCCGAGCGCGGGCCGCATGCGCGAGGGGGCGCGGCCGTCGCCGTCGAACCAGGCCCGCGTCATCGACGGAGACACTGGCGCTGGCGCAGCGCGAGAATTTCCGCGTCAACGTCATCGAGGCTTTCGATCAGCCCTGGAAGCGCCAGCTCGAAGGCGCGAGCGGCGGCTATTGGGGCATATTCGACCGCGCGACCGGCGCGCCGAAATTCAGTTTCGACGGCGTCGTGTCCGATCACCCGCATTGGCTATTGCAGGCGCTGGCCGGAATGTTGCTCGCCGCGGCTGACGTTCGCGGCCGCGCTGGTGGCCGGCCGCGGCAGAACGCGCACCGCCCATGTTATGGCCGCGGATCGCCGCGTTGGCGTTCCTGCCCGCGGTCCTGTTCGGCTGGACCGTCGAAACGGTGCCGGTCGACAGTTTACAGCCTGGGCGGCTGGCTGCGCTCGCTTGGCGTTCGCGGTGACTGCCGCCGCGGCGCCGATCGCCTGCGCGGCCGCCTGCGCGGCCGGCCGCGCGACTGCCGACATTTGCCGCATTGCTTGGCCGCTCGGGTGGCAGCGGACGGCATTGAGCGTCGCGCTCGGCGCAAGCTTGATCGCGCTGACTTTGCTGTCGGTGCAGACCGCGCTCGGCCTGGTGTTCGATCCGCGCTACCGCGATCTGCCGTTCGCGCCGCAAAGCGGCGCGCGCGTTGCCGTTTCTGGTGCTGATGGTTTCGACACTGCGGTCCGACCAAGCGCTGCCGGATCGCGCGCCATGGCGGAGACATTGCCGCGGCGGTGCTGGTCGCTCTCGGCGGTCTATATCGCGTTCAACGAAAGCTTCGCCAATTGGCAGGCGATCTGGCTTTGCGCCGGCCTGATCGGGCTTGCCGTCATTCTGGAGCGGGCGCGGGACGCGCCAGACTGAGGATCAAACGCCCGCGGCGAGCGCCGAGAGATCGGCATTGTGCAGGACGATGCCGAAACCCGCCGCCGCAAGCGCGAGCGTCACCAGCACGATCGACGGCCGCAGCAAATTGAGCAAGGCGGCGGCGAGCGCCACGCCGCCGAACACCTGGTGATTGAACAGGACGATCGACAGCCGGAACGTGCTGCACAGCCAGGTCTTCAGCCCGGCCTGACAGGCGAGCTCCACATTCACATTCTCGATCGCCATGTAGCGGATATAGAGCGCCTCGCCGACCGACAGAAAGGCGACGATCAGGAGCCAATTGGTCTGGCGGGCGGTCGGCAGAAACAGCGGACGGCGCATTGTTGTCTCGCTTATACCAACAGCAATGATTCTGACCTGTCATGCTCCGCGAAGGCGGAGCATCCAGTATTCACTTACATATGAAGTTTTGCTCAGTCCGATACTGATCCTCTTTGAATACTGGATCATCCGCCTTCGCGGATGATGACAGCGGAAATGAATCCCGTTGCCTCAAGTCCGGAATGAGAGTCTTCACCGCAACGCGAGGTGCTGGCCGTCGAAGATCGCTCGGCTGGCAGAACAGCCCGAACGGCGTCAGCGCGGCGCAAAGCTGCGCCGCCGCTCCCGGCTGGGCGAGCGGTCCCGCTACCAGGCGCAATTCGACGCGGTTGCTCCGGGACTGTCCTTGACGCTGACGATCGGCTCCAATCCCGCAAAAAGATGCGGATGGGCCGAACGTAAAACGTCCCAGCGCGCGCGCAGCGCCTGGATGGTCAGGCCGCTGCCGATATCGACGCCGATAGGCGGCCTGCGGCGATACCGTTGGCGCCGGCCGGCTACGGCGATTGTGCGCGGGCCGGCGCCGGCGGCGGTCTGGCGGCTGCGGCGGGGTTGCCGCCGCCATCGCAGCGGCGACAGCGGCGGTGGCGGCAACCGAGGGTCCGTCCTCGGCGCGTTGCGCGCGTTCGGCGGCTTCGATTTCTTTGCTGATCGAGCCGGTAACGTCGTCCATATCGTGCTCGACGGAGGCGAGGCGCGATTTGATCTGTTCGCCGTCGGCCGTGAGCCCGCGTACGGCATCGCCAAGCCGCCGCGTCTCGGCTTGCGCATCGAAATCTGCGCTGGTTTGCGATCGGCCGCCGTGCCAGGCGATCGCGAATCGCTGCGCGCCGATCTCGCTGCGGCTCGAAAGCACGGCGATCAAGAGCGCGCCAGCGGCCGTCGCCACCCCATAGCGCCAAGCGCCGCAGGCCTTCAATCGTGAAGGGGCGCTGGCGTTTCGCCCTTGCGGGCAGCGTCGCTTTGGCGATTTGCTCTCTCACGCGCTTGCGCAAGATCCAGCATGCAGGCTCCGGCGACTTCGCTGACGAATCAGTGCTAAAAACCTACCAGATTTCGTCATTCGACGCCTCGGATCGCCGCCGTCGCCGGTTCGTGGACACGCTCTTGGGCGTTGCCGTCGCCGCATTCGCGGCTTTCGGCCGATCCAGCGCCTCGGCTAAGAGTGCGCCGCGGAGATTGCCATGAAGCCCTCGAAGCTGCCTTGCGATCGTGCTTGCGGCCGGCGAAGGCACCCGCATGCGCTCGGCGCGGCCCAAGGTGCTGCATGCGATCGCCGGCCGGTCGCTGCTGGCGCATGTCCTTGCCGCGCTGCGCGCAGCCGGTGTCACTGCGACCGCCGTCGTCATCGGCCCCGGACAGGAGCGAGGTTGCCGAGGCGGCCAAGCGCATCGTGCCGGATGCCGCGATCTTCGTGCAGCGCGAGCGGCGCGGAACCGCGCATGCGGTGCTCGCGGCGAAATCCGCGATCGAACGAGGCGCCGGACGATATTCTTATTGTCTATGGCGACACGCCGCTGATCCGGCCGGCGGCACTGTCACGCCTGCGCGCGCCGCTGGCCGATGGGGCCGCCGTCGCGGTGCTTGGCTTTCGCCCGGCCGATCCGTCCGGCTACGGCCGGCTGATCACGGTGGATGACGAGCTTGTCGCCATTCGCGAGGACGCCGACGCGAGCGCCAGCGAACGTGCCATCGCGCTATGCAACGGCGGCATCATGGCGCTGGCCGGGAACACTGCGCTTGCCATCCTGGAACGGATCGGCAACCACAATCGCAAAGCCGAATTCTATCTGACCGATGCGGTCGAGATCGCGCGCGGCATGAAGCTTCGCGCGGTGGCGGTCGAAGTCGAGGAGGACGACGTGCGCGGCATCAACACCAAAGCTCAGCTCGCCGAAGCCGAAGCCGTGGCGCAGCAGCGCTTGCGCCAAGCAGCGCTTGACGCCGGCGTCACGCTGGTCGCGCCCGACACGGTGCATCTTTGCGCCGACACCAAATTCGGCCGCGACGTCGTGATCGAGCCTTATGTGGTGTTCGGCGAGAAGGTGACGGTCGAGGACGGCGCGGTCATTCACTCATTCTCGCATCTGGCCGGCGCCCATGTCGGCAAGGGCGTTTCGGTCGGGCCGTTCGCGCGGCTGCGGCCGGGGACGCAGCTTGGCGAGGGTTCGCGCATCGGCAATTTCGTCGAAGTCAAAGAGGCCGTGATCGAAGCCGGCGCCAAGGCCAATCATTTGAGCTATATCGGCGACGCCTTGGTCGGCGCCAACGCCAATATCGGCGCCGGCACCATCACCTGCAATTACGACGGCAGTGAGAAGCACCGCACCGAAATCGGCAGAGATGCTTTTATCGGCTCGAACTCAGCGCTCGTGGCGCCTGTGAAAATCGGCGAGGGCGCGTATATCGGTTCCGGGTCGGTGATCACGCACGACGTGCCGGCCGGATGCGCTGGCGCTGGCGCGCGGCCGCCAGACCGTTAAGGAAGGTTGGGCGACGCGCTTGCGCGGACTAAAATCGCTCGGCAAAAAGAAGTCGCATTCGCACGATTGATCCGGCGCTCTTATCCGGCTTTCTTCGCCGCAAATGTCACGGAACGAAACGTTATTTGATTTCGGCGGATCGGCAATCGGTGATCAGTAGTCGGTAATACGCCGTCAATTGGTAAACGGCCCTGATTACTGACCCCTGATAAGGAACCCCCAGGCGGATGTGCGGCATCATCGGGATCATCGGACGCGAGCCGGCCGCGCCGCAGCTGCTCGATGCGCTTAAGCGTCTCGAATATCGCGGCTATGATTCCGCGGGCGTCGCTACGCTCGAAGGCGGCAAGCTGACGCGGCGGCGCGCCGAGGGCAAGCTCAAGAATCTCGAATTGCGGCTGGCGCGCGAGCCGCTTAACGGCACGATCGGCATCGGCCATACCCGCTGGGCGACCCATGGCCGCCCCACCGAGAACAACGCCCATCCGCATGCCACCGACAAATTGGCGGTCGTGCACAACGGCATCATCGAGAATTTCAGCGAGCTGCGGCGCGAGCTCCAGGCCAAGGGCGCCAAATTCGCCACCGACACCGACACCGAAGTCATCGCGCACCTGGTCACCGAGGAGATGAAGCGCGGCGCTTCTCCGATCGCCGCGGTCAAGGCGGCGCTGCCGAAATTGCGCGGCGCGTTTGCGCTCGCCTTCCTGTTTGCCGGCGAGGACAATCTGTTGATCGGCGCGCGCCGCGGCTCGCCGCTGGCGATCGGTTTTGGCGAGGGCGCGATGTATGTCGGCTCCGATGCGATCGCGCTGGCGCCGTTCACCGACAATGTCAGCTATCTCGAAGACGGCGATTGGGTGATCGTGACCCGCGACGGCGCCGAGATCCACGACGGCGACGGCGCCATCGTGCAGCGTGCCGTCCTGAAATCGCAAGCCTCGGTGCTGCTCATCGACAAGGGCAACCATCGCCATTTCATGGCCAAGGAAATCCATGAGCAGCCGGAGGTCGTCGGCCACACACTCGCCAATTACATCGACATGACGACCGAGCGTGTCGCGCTGCCGATGACGCTGCCGTTCGATTTCCGCAACCTCAATCGCATCTCGATCGCCGCCTGCGGCACCGCCTATTATGCCGGCATGGTGGCGCGTTACTGGTTCGAGCATTTCGCGCATTTGCCGGTCGAAGTCGACATCGCATCTGAGTTCCGCTACCGCGACGTGCCGCTCGCACCGGGCAATCTCGCGATCGTGGTGTCGCAATCGGGCGAGACCGCCGACACGCTGGCATCGCTGCGTTATGCGCGCGCCCACAAGCAGCACGTGCTCTCGATCGTCAACGTGCCGACGTCGAGCATCGCGCGCGAGAGCGATATCGTCATGCCGACGCTTGCCGGGCCGGAAATCGGAGTCGCCTCTACCAAAGCGTTTACGTGTCAATTGGCGGCACTTGCCGCGCTGGCGATCGCCGCCGGCCGCGCGCGCGGTGTGCTCACCGAGAGCGATGAAAAAGCGCTGGTGCATGCGTTCATCGAAATACCGCGTCATCTTAACGAGGCATTGACGCTCGAGCCGCAGATCGAGCAGCTGGCGCGCGATCTGGCGAAATCGCGTGACGTGCTTTATCTCGGGCGCGGCACGAGCTATCCCATCGCGCTCGAAGGCGCGCTGAAGCTCAAGGAAATCTCCTACATCCACGCCGAGGGCTACGCCGCGGGCGAACTCAAGCACGGCCCGATCGCGCTGATCGACGAGAACATGCCGGTGATCGTCATCGCGCCGCACGACAAAGTGTTCGAAAAGACCGTGTCGAACATGCAGGAAGTCGCTGCGCGCGGCGGCCGGCTCATTCTCATGTCGGACGCGAAAGGAGCGGCCGTCGCCAACGACGGCCAATCGGTCGTGTCGCTTATTCTGCCCACGGTGCATCCGGCCGTGGCGCCGCTCGTTTATGCCGTGCCGGTGCAGCTCTTGGCCTATCACACAGCCGTCATTATGGGCACCAACGTCGATCAGCCGCGCAACCTGGCGAAATCGGTGACGGTGGAATAGCGCGGTTTTGCCCGTGGCGGCGCTGTGAAAGTTGCCGCGCCGCGCCTATATGCTGTCGCGAGCGGGGCGGACCAAGACAATGACCAACGACAATAATCGGATTGCGGCACCGCCGGTCGGCGCAACCAAACCGCCAGGCGTGATGAGCCGCATCCGCACCTATTTCCTGACCGGCCTGATCGTCGCCGGACCGGTGGCGGTGACGGTGTGGCTGATCTGGTGGTTCGTCACCTGGGTCGACAATCTGGTGCGTCCGATTATTCCGGTGAGCTACCGGCCGGAAACCTATTTGCCGGTCAAAATCCCCGGCACCGGCTTGATCGTCGCCTTCACGGCGCTGACGCTGCTCGGCTTCCTCACCGCCAATTTGATCGGCCGCAAGCTGGTCGAGTTCGGCGACAGTCTGTTGAATCACATGCCGATCGTGCGGCCGATCTACCGCACCGCCAAGCAGATTTTCCAGACCCTGTTCTCGAAATCGAATTCGAGTTTTCGGCGCGTCGGTCTAGTCGAGTTTCCCTCGCCCGGCATGTGGTCATTGGTGTTTCTGACGCAATCGCCGACGCCGGAAATCTCCGATCGCCTGCCGCCGACCGAGCACGTCTCGGCCTTCATGCCCTGCACGCCAAACCCGACGACGGGATTCTTCTTCTATGTACCAAAGGACGCCGTCGTCGATCTCGACATCACGGTCGAGCAGGCGATGACGCTGATCATGTCTGCCGGCATCGTCCAGCCCGGTGCGGATGCGCAGAGCCAAGGCAAGCTTGCAGCGCTCGCGGAGACCGCGCGTGCCGCGCAGGCAACGCGCCAACCCGCTCCCACCGCGGCGGAGTGAACCGATCAGTAGCTCTGGCCGAAAGGAATCTCGATCTCGGTGTAGCTGCCTGGCGTGGCCGCAGCGGCGATACGTCTAAAATGCAATCTCACGCTTGACCACTTGGTGGTGCCGGTCAGAACCACCAGCGCGATCCTTCGTCCCGCGAGATTCTGCTGATGTTGGATTCTTGCATCCGTCGTGACTAATAGATCGGCTCCGGCGTTTTCTGCGGCGTCGAGCAAGGCGCCATTATCGAGCGTGTCCCACCCTTTCCCTTGCGCTGTGATGACATCGTGGCCGGCAAGAGCCTGGATGAGACCCTTTAGGTGTTCCGTGGTCAAATAGAATCAGCATCGACCGGCGTGGACGTTTCGCCCGGCTTTGATGGGTCGAGGCTCTGCGCCACGAAATCGAGCACAGCCGCAATCTGCTCGCGCGAAACGTCGAATTGTTCCATGACTTCCTTGACGCTCAAATCCTCGAGGTTTTCAATCACCGTCGCAACGGGTAAGCGGGTTCCACGAAATACCCATGCGCCGCCGACCTTGCCGGGAACGCTTTCGACCGCCGCACATCGGGACCAATCGAGACCTGCCATAGCCTGCCTCCTTTTTGGAGTTGCTGTTTAACACGTTTCCGCGGCGGCGGCACGCCTGCGGACTAACGGGATCAGCCAGCGCCCAGGAGCCTGATCGCTTCGTCGCGCCCGAACAAATAGAGCAGTTCGCGCAGCGCCTCGCCGCGCGGCGATTTCAGCTTGGGGTCGCGTGTTAGCACCAGCGCCGCGTCATCGCGCGCTGCTGTTAGCAGCTTATTGTGAACCCCTATTTGGGCGATGCGAAAGCCGGGCTCGCCGCTTTGGCGGGTGCCGAGCAGGTCGCCTTCGCCGCGCAGCTTTAAATCTTCCTCGGCGATGCGAAAACCGTCGTCGGTCTCGCGCAGGATCGCAAGCCTCGCTTTGGCGGTCGGCCCGAGCGGCGGCTTGTAGAGCAGAATGCAAGTCGAGCGCTCGGCGCCGCGGCCGATGCGGCCGCGCAATTGATGCAGTTGCGCGAGCCCGAACCGCTCGGCGTGCTCGATCACCATGACGCTTGCTTCCGGGACATCGACGCCAACCTCGATCACGGTGGTCGCCACCAGAAGCCGGCTCTCGCCATTGGCGAAGCGCTCCATGGCGCGATCTTTCTCCGCGCCGCGCATGCGGCCGTGAACGAGGTCGGCGGCATCGCCGAACCGCTGCTTCAAATCGCGAAAGCGATCCTCGGCGGCGGCGAGATCGACGGTTTCGGATTCTTCGACCAGCGGGCAGACCCAATAGACGCGCCGGCCGTCGTCGAGCGCGCGCGCAACCGCCTCAGTCACTTCGCCAAGACGCGTGAGCGGCACGGCGCGGGTGTCGATCTTTTGCCGGCCCGCCGGTTTCTCGCGCAATTCCGAAATGTCCATGTCGCCGAAATAGGTCAGCACCAAGGTGCGCGGGATCGGCGTCGCGGTGAGCACCAGGAGATCGACGGCTTCGCCTTTGCGCGCCAAAGCGAGCCGCTGATGCACGCCGAAGCGATGCTGCTCGTCGACCACCGCAAGCGCCAGATCGCGGAACGCCACATTGTCCTGAAACAACGCATGCGTGCCGACGATCAGATCGATGTCGCCGGCTGCCAGCCCGGACAAAATCTCCTCGCGCTCGCGGCCGCGTTCGCGTCCGGTGAGGATGGCGAGCCGGATGGCGGCGGCGCGCGCCAGCGGCGCAATGGTGGCAAAATGCTGTCGCGCGAGGATTTCGGTCGGCGCCATGAGGGCCGCCTGCCGCCCGGCCTCGATCACGGTGGCGGCCGCGAGCAGCGCCACGACCGTCTTGCCCGAACCGACGTCGCCGTGCAGGAGCCGCAGCATGCGCTGCGGCTGCGCCAGATCGGCGACGATATCGGCGACCGCGCGCTGTTGTGACGGCGTCAGCGAATAGGGCAGCGCAGCCGTGATGCGGTCGCGCAGCCGGCCTTCGGCGGAGCTGCCGCGGCCGGGCCGCGCGCGCATATGCGCGCGCAATAAAGCGAGCGCGAGCTGGCTCGCCAGCAATTCGTCGTAAGCCAGCCGCGACCACGGCGCGCTGTCCGGCTTGATGTCGTCTGGCGCCGCCGGACGATGCAGGCTGCGCAGCGCATCGGTAAAACCCGGAAACGCGTTGCGCGACAACCACGCCGCGTCCTGCCATTCCGGCAACACCGGCAGGCGATCGAGCGCAAGGTCCATCGCTTTGCGCAGCTGGTTGGGGTGCAGCCCTTCGGTGAGCGGATAGACCGGATCGAGCAGCGGCAGCCGCGCAAATCCTTCCGCATCGACCACGCGGTCGGGATGCAGCATTTGCAAATGGCCGTCGTAGAGCGTGGTGGTGCCCGACACGTAGCGCAGCTCGCCTTCGGGCAGGAGCTTTTCCAGATAATCCCGGCGCGCGTTGAAATAGGTCAGCGTCAGCGTGGTGGTGTCGTCGCTGGTGTCGATATTATAGGGCGCGCGCGGCCGGTTCGGCGGCGGCCGGTGCCGGTCGACAGTGACGGCAACCGTCACCACCGTGTCCGGCACGACTTCGCTGAGTTTCGGCCGGTTGCGCCGGTCGACGAAGCCGGTCGGCAGATGGAACAAGAGATCGATGACGCGCGGCGGCTCGCCGTCGCGGCCGATCAGGCGGCCGAACAGCTTTTCCAGCTTCGGCCCGATACCGGGCAAGGCGGACAACGCAGCGAACAGCGGATTGAGGAGCGGCGGGCGCATGGCAGCAAACCGTCACCCTGAGGTGCGAGCGTAGCGAGCCTCGAAGGGCGACGGCCCCGACGCCTCGGCTGCATCCTTCGAGGGCCGCCATAGCGCGTCGAAGACGCGCGTAAACGCGCTGATGGCGGCCACCTCAGGATGACGGCTTTGGTTTTCCGGCGCGCCGTTTCGCACGCAATTTGATCTCGGTCCAATCACCTCTCGCCAGCGCTGCTTTCTTCGCACGAACTCCAACCCTTGATCTTTCGCTCGATCGCTATTGCATCCGTAATCCGTTCAAAGTGCTCCGACCAAACGAGACGCACCGGACGGCGCGCATAAGTATATCCCGGATATGTCCCTAATTCGTGTTCCGCTATGCGCTTCGATAAATCGTCGCCCGTAGCGCTTCCGACGTAATACGAGCCGTCTGCGCACTGAAGCATGTAAACGAAACCACCCATTATTTTCCGTTCCTAAACGGCCTCGGCGCCTCGGCTGCATCCTTCGAGGGCCGCTTCGCGGCCACCTCAGGATGACGGTGACCAGCCGCTGACATTTCGCGCGCCGCCCTCTATATACCCGTCGCCCGGCCGCGTCCGGGCTTTTGGCGTTTGGCAAGAATCGTAGCAAGACCCGCGACACGAAGTGCAGCGAGCCGATGACGGAACGATCGAGCGAAGGATTGAGCGAGCGGCAGCGCAAGCTGCTGTTCCGGGCGTGGCGGCGCGGCGTGCGCGAAATGGACTTGATCGTCGGCCGTTTCGCCGACGCCTATATCGACAAGCTCGATGAGCCTGCGCTCGACGATTTCGAGCATCTGATCGAAGCGCCCAATGCCGCGCTCTACGCCTGGGTGGTCGGCGACGAAGCGGCCCCGGCGAATTACGACACTGCCGTGCTGCGCCAGCTCATCGGCTTTCACAACCAAGCGGGCGAGCGGCCAATGGGTCCAAAGCGTCAATGACGGCCCATTCTCCGCCGCTGACACAATCGCCGGCGCAGCGGCTTACGCCCGGCCGGCCGCTGACGCTCTCCGGTATTGCCGATGGCGCGCAAGGACTGATCATTGCCGATCTCGCCCGCGCGATCGCTGCGGGCAAAGAGCCGCCGGCGATCTCGATCGCAGTGATCTGCCGCGACGGTCCGCGCCTGGCGATGCTGGCGCGCGCGCTCGGCTTTTTCGCGCCCGACATCGAAGTTCTGGAATTCCCGGCCTGGGATTGTTTGCCTTACGATCGCGTCTCGCCGCATGCCGCGGTGGTGGCGCAGCGCATGATGACGCTGGCGCGCCTTGCCCGCGTTGAAGGCCGCGAGCATCCCGCCGTCCTGCTGACCACCGTCAACGCCGTGCTGCAACGCGTGCCGGCGCGTGAGCTTCTGGCCAGGCAATCGCTGTCGGCAGCGCCTGGCAATATCCTGCCGATGGCCGGCATCACCCAATGGCTCGATCTCAACGGCTTTAATCGCGCCGCGACCGTGCGCGAAGCCGGCGATTACGCCGTGCGCGGCGGCATCGTCGATCTGTTCGCGCCCGGCATGGCCGAGCCGGTGCGGCTCGATTTTTTCGGCGACACGCTGGAATCGATCCGCAGCTTCGATCCGGAGACGCAGCGCACCACCAGCGAGCTGCGCGCGCTCGAGCTGGTGCCGATGGCGGAATTCCAGCTCACCTCGGACACGATCCGGCTGTTTCGCACCGGCTATGTCGCAGCCTTCGGCGCCGCCGCGCCGGACGACATGCTGTACGAAGCGGTGAGCGAAGGCCGCCGCCATGCCGGCATGGAGCATTGGCTGCCGCTGTTTCATACGCGGATGGCGACGCTGTTCGATTACATTGCGTCAAGCCCGATCGCCGTCGAGCCGCTCGCCGAGGAGGCTGCCCACGAGCGCCTGGCGCAGATCGCCGATTATTATGCAGGCGCGCAAAGACGCGCTCGACCAGTCGGGCTCAGGCGCGCCGTACAAACCGCTGCCGCCGGACCGGCTCTATCTTGCCGAAACCGAATGGCGCGCGCGTCTCGACGACGCGGCGCTGGCGCGCCTGACCCCGTTCGCCGCGCCGGAACAGGCCAACGTCATCGAGATCGCTGCGCATGCCGGTCACAACTTTTCGGCCGAGCGCAACACGCCCGGCGCCAATGTGTTCGAGGCGGTGACCAAACAGGTCCATGCACTTCAAGCCTCCGGCAAGCGCGCGCTGATCGCGCTGTGGAGCGAAGGCTCGCGAGAGCGGATGGCGCATGTGCTGGCCGAGCACAAGCTTGTCAATCTCGCGCCGGTCGCATCCTGGCCGCAAGCGTTGGCGCTGCCGCGCCACCAGATCGCGCTCGCCGTGCTCGGCATCGATTCCGGTTTTGAAACCGCCGATGCCGCCATCATCACCGAACAGGATATTTTGGGCGAGCGGCTGGTGCGCGCGCGCCGCCAGGGCAAGCGCGCCGACAATTTCATCGCCGAGGTAACGAGCCTTGCCGCCGGCGACCTCGTGGTCCATGTCGATCACGGCATCGGCCGCTTTATCGGGCTGCGCGCCATCGAGGCCGCGGGCGCGCCGCACGACTGCCTCGAATTACATTATGCCGGCGGCGATAAACTCTTCCTGCCGGTCGAGAATATCGAGCTGTTGTCGCGCTACGGCTCGGAGGAAGCCGGCGCCGAGCTCGACCGGCTCGGCGGCACCGCCTGGCAGTCGCGCAAAGCGCGGATGAAAAACCGCATCCGCGAAATCGCCAGCGCCTTGATCAGGGTCGCCGCCGAGCGGCTATTGCATGAAGCGCCGCGGCTCACCGTCGATCCTGGCGCCTATGACGAATTCTGCGCGGGCTTTCCTTACGAGGAGACCGACGATCAGCAGGCCGCCATCGGCGCCGTGCTCAACGATCTCAATTCCGGCCGGCCGATGGACCGGCTCATCTGCGGCGATGTCGGCTTCGGCAAGACCGAAGTTGCCTTGCGCGCGGCTTTCATCGCGGCGATGAACGGCAAGCAGGTTGCGGTCGTGGTGCCGACGACGCTGTTGTCGCGCCAGCATTTCAAAACGTTCACCGATCGGCTGAAGGGTTATCCGGTTCAGATCGCGCAAGCGTCGCGACTCGTTTCGGCGACCGAGCTTGCCAAAACCAAGAAGGGCATCGCCGAGGGCGGCATCGACATCGTCATCGGCACCCATGCGCTCCTTGGCAAGGCCATCAAGTTCAAGGATCTCGGCCTCATCGTGGTCGACGAGGAGCAGCATTTCGGCGTCGCGCACAAGGAGAAGCTCAAGCAGCTGCGCGCCGAAGTGCATGTGCTGACGCTGACCGCGACGCCGATCCCGCGCACCTTGCAACTGGCTTTGTCCGGCGTGCGCGACATGTCGATCATCGCCACGCCGCCGGTCGACCGCCTCGCGGTGCGCACCTTCGTCTCGCCGTTCGATCCGGTGATGGTGCGCGAAGCGCTGCTGCGCGAGCGCTATCGCGGCGGCCAAGCGTTCTATGTCTGCCCGCGCATCGAAGATCTCGCCGAAGCCAAAACCTTCCTCGACAAGACCGTGCCGGAAGTGCGTGTCGCCGTCGCCCACGGCCAGATGCCGGCCGCCGTGCTGGAAGACATCATGGCGGCGTTCTACGACGGCAAATTCGACGTGCTGCTCTCGACCACGATCATCGAATCCGGCCTCGATATTCCGACCGCCAATACGCTGATCGTCCATCGCGCCGACATGTTCGGCCTGGCGCAGATCTATCAGCTGCGCGGCCGCGTCGGCCGCTCAAAGCTGCGCGCCTATGCGCTGCTGACGCTGCCGGCCGAGCGGCGGATCACGCCGCAGGCCGAGCGCCGCCTCAAGGTGCTGCAATCGCTCGACACGCTCGGCGCCGGCTTCCAGCTCGCCTCGCACGATCTCGACATCCGCGGCGCCGGCAATCTGCTCGGCGACGAGCAATCCGGCCACATCAAGGAAGTCGGCTTCGAGCTTTATCAGCAGATGCTCGAAGAGGCGGTGCTGTCGATGAAGGCCGGCATCACCGCGCCGGTCGCCGACAAATGGTCGCCGCAAATCACCATCGGCACGCCGGTGCTGATCCCGGAGGATTACGTCGCCGACCTGCCGGTGCGGCTCGCGCTCTATCGCCGGCTTGCCGAGATCGAGGACGAGCGCGACATCGAAGTCGTTCGCCGCCGAGCTCGTCGACCGCTTCGGCCCGCTGCCGGAGGAGGTCGAGTATCTGCTGCAGATCGTCGCGATCAAATCGCTGTGCCGGCGCGCCAATGTCGAGAGGATCGAAGTCGGCCCGAAAGGCGCGGTGCTGGCGTTCCGCGACAACATTTTCGCCAATCCCGAGGGGCTGATCGCCTATATCGCCAAGCACCCCGAGGGCGCGCGGGTGCGGCCGGATATGAAAGTGGTGTTTTTCGACGAGTGGGAGAGCGCCGAGAGCGGCTCAAAGGCGCGACGGGGATTTTGCGCACGCTGGTCGGGATCGCGGAGAAGGGGGCGAAGGCGGCGTGACGAGTTCGCGATCGGTTCGATGAGGAATCCGATGTGGCGACCGTTGTGCTGCGAGATAGGACAAAGAGCGTCTCGCCAAGCAAGCGTAAGGTGGGCTAAGGCGCGGAGCGCCGAGCCCACGTCTTCATTTTGTCGCACGTTCGCGTGGGCTTCGCTTCGCTCAGCCCACCCTACGGTCGTCGACCTTCCGTCAACCAGTGAAAATCACGAGATTTCCTTATTTCCGGCCCGGCCCGGTCTCAAACACCTGTTTGAATTTCAGTCGCCGTTTAAGAACGCGGGCGTTTAAGAACGCGCCGACAGGCGCGTCATGAGGTGCACCATGTTGATGACACAGAATTCGTTGCGGCCGACGGGCAACCCGATCACGGCCGGGCCGGGCTGCCCGAACTGCGGGCGTTCGATGCATCTGTCGCGGACCGCGCCGCGCACCGACGGGCTTTCGGACCTGCGCGTCTATCGCTGCGGCGAGTGCGGCGTGTCGCTGAGCGAAGCGGCCGATGACGTTGCGGCATGGCGTTGAGAGCCGGATCGCCGCGCCGATCGCGGTAAGACTGGGCTCCACTCGCGTTTCCCATCGCTGATCCGGGTTCGCCTCCGGTTCGGAGTTTGTAACGATCCCGGGTCTGCGGCGCATCCGCTCCGCTGCATGCTGCGTCGCGCCCGGGAAACATGCCGTCATTCCGGATTGCCGCGCTTGCGGCAAGTCCGGAATCCATACTCCCAGCGCTGGGTTATGATTCCGGGCTCCTGGCTTCGGCTCGGCCCCGGAATGAGGGGGTCGTCACAATTCCATTGACACTAGTCGCATTTTCGGTTACATTCTAAAAAAATCAAACCTCGCCCTAAGGGACGCCGTCCGGTGATGCCGGGCGGCAGGGGCGAGTGCGGTGCCTGCGGGCGGGGTCTCATCAACCCTGCTCCCGGGCGGCTCGGGCATCATGCCTGCCGGCACTAGGACCGGCGCGGGCTTTGCCTAACAACCCCGGCTGCGAGTGGGGTTGTTGGGCAACTCGCTGGGTTTTTAGGCAAGTCGCCAAAACCCCGAAGGTTGCCCAAAAAGCCAGTGTCGGTGCCTTCGCAGTTTTAGTCTGTTCGTTGGTGTCTGGGATAGATGCGAAAGCCGATTTCGACGGTAGTACCTTTGGCGTTATGAGGGTCGCGCGGGTCGAGCGGGTTACCAATTACTCTGCCGATTTGCGTACAGAACTCAGTGGTGTGGAGCGGGGTATCCTCAAACACATCTCGATAGGTAATCGTGCCCCAGATATAGAAATACTTTTCGCCTCTTTGGACGGCGAGAAGCTCATCATCCAAAATATTAACACCATCCGCTCTTATTTTTTGATGGGCCCCTATGAGACTGGCGCCCGGTTCAATTGGGTATGGGAAGTCAAAGTCGTCAGGCAGAACGGAATCGCGCAATACCGAACTACGAATAATTTTCATATCGACGGTCGGCGTGTTTCCGACATTCTCGATGATAGGCGAGATGTCATAAAAATACTTTCCGGGCCTGTCAGTGTCCGGACGCCACAACCACGGGAAATCAGTTACTTGAACGAAGGCCCTCTGAGTGACCGCGAGGGTCCTTTTCGCGATATCGGCGGAGTCTTTAGCCGCCTTAGCAGCGATTCCACTTACTCTGACGGTGCGCCACAAAAACCAAGCTTGTACGCCGATGGCAATAAATTGGAGAAAGGCAACAGCTATCGCAGCGATGCCGAGCCTTATCGTATTTGTATCGAGTGCGTCCTTGGCCGCACGATCTGCGGCCTCTTGCTTGGCCTTTGCATCAGCATCTTCGGGTGGAAGAATTTTTACGAACGCAGGAGATTTCTCGGTGCCGCGCTGATCTGTTGTGGCTGGTTGTTGGGTGGTCTGAGCTTGATTTCTATTTGGTGGCCGTTGTGACTGCCCCCACGAATCCCCGCTCCTTGCGAGCAAGAGCGCCAACGCGATTATTACCGCTCGTTGCGCTTGGCTCATTAATCGTCCTTCTGGTTACCCAAAAATCGGCGTCAACACGCGGAAGGTTCTGGCTAATTGGAGTCGTTGTGTTCTTGGCAGGGTTCACGCTGAACCTGCTGAGCAGTCAAGCTGTAAAAGCCAATACAGAAATTTGTGAAATGATTGTCGTTGAAGGCATCGTCATAGGTGATGGTGCCCCAAACATACAGCCGTTGATGCAATCCGTCTTGTATTGCGGAAACCTCTTGGTCGGTAAGGGCGCGGTCGGAATCAGCAACAATTCCGGCAATGTCGAAATTTCCCGGATAAATGGTGATTTTGTTTGGCAAAAATTTTCCTCCCTGAAACGGGTAGTCAAAGTTTTTTGGCAATGGATAGAGACCGATGCCCATGCCGCTATGAACGAGCGCATTGTAGGCTGGGGTCAACCCAAAATTGCGCGGCGTGAGATGGACGAGAGGTTTTTCTGGCGGAATGAAACGATTGACAATCTGATTATCAGTGGGGGGAACAACCCCCACATACGCCCGCAACTGTCGTCTTTCCTGGTCGCGGAAGGCGAGCCAATTGAGACAAGTAAACAGGACGGTGAACGCTACGAGCGCGAGCGTAACGATATTGATCGTGCGATTTTCTTGGTTGCTAGTATCTTGATGGCTGGTTTGGGTCTGTTGTGCATCTCGAAGGGCATCAATCGCGGCGGATATTTTGGTGCCGGCGTTGCGTTGTTCGGCTACCCGCTGATCGTGCTTGGCGGCTGCTGTTTCCTCTACGGCTTTCTGAACCTCACTTTTCCATGAGGGCGGAAGCATGACTTCACACACTTTCTAATCTAAGAACATCGGCATCAATGGCTTTCAGTGAGGCCAATAGGAATGTCGCGGAGAACGTTCCCCGGCTGATTTTATTTGCAATGCTGGCCTCAGTCTCTTTCATTCCGTGCTTTTTGAGCCGTTCGGCCAATTCTCGGTATCCGACATCAGCCCGCGCCAATTCGGCCTTAAGGAACCGCTTGGCCCGTTCCTCCCAAGAGGGGGGCTTTGCCGCCATAGGTATTCTCCCGCATTTGAACAATATCTATCATATACGATATTTTCCTCTTTACAAGTCTCCCATATATGATATGATACTCCCATATAAGGGAGAGTTAGTCATGTTCGACGTGTTTGGGGACAACCGCCAGCGGCAGGGTTTGGAAATCGCGGCAACGGCCAAAATCGTCAAAAAAGGCGGGGCGTGGCGGTCCCAAGCCAAAGCCGCCAAGGGCGCTACACCGTTTGGCTAGACCCGGCTCAGCCTCATTGCAGTTGCCCCGATCATGAGGACGGCGGCTACAAGTGCAAGCACATCTTCGCCGTCGAATACGTCATCCAGCGTGAACGCAATCCCGACGGCTCTAACGGTCACTGAGACGCTCACCGTGCACGGGACGCGCAAAACCTATCCGGCAGGATTGGCGCGCCTACAACGCCGCGCAGACAGGCGAGAAAGCGAAGTTTCTCGACTTGCTGAAACGATCTTTGCAGCGGCATTGCCGAACCGGAGCGGCAAAAGAACGGCCGCCCGCCGCTTCCCATTCACGACGCGCTGTTCGCGGCCTGCTACAAAATCTACAGCACGGTTTCCGGTCGGCGCTTCATGACCGATCTTCGGGAAGCGCAGGCGAAGGGCTATCTCACCAAAGTCCCGCATTACAATTCGATCTTCAACTATCTGGAAAACCCGGCACTCACGCCGATCTTATCGGCGTTGATCGCGGAAAGCAGCCACCCGCTTAACGCAGTAGAGATTGATTTTGCCGCCGATAGTTCCGGTTTTACGACCTCGCGGTTTCATCGCTGGTACGATCACAAGTACGGCGGAGCGTCAGGAACACGATTGGGTAAAGGTCCATTTGATGTGCGGCGTCAGCACGCACATCGTGACCGCCGTTGAAATCCAGGATAGGCACTCCAGCGATACCAGATTGTTCCCGGCGCTGGTTGATGCGACTGCAGAGAATTTCCAGATGCGCGAAGTATCGGCCGATAAGGGCTACGGCAGCAAGAAAAATTACAAAGCCGTCGCAGCGTCACGGTGCTGTCCCTTACATCGCGTTCAAGGGCGGCACGACCGGCGCGGCGGGTGGACTGTGGGCAAAGATGTTCCATTATTTCCAGTATCGCCGCGAAGAATTTCTGAGCCACTACCACAAGCGCAGCAACGTCGAGTCCGTGTTCTCGATGATAAAGGCCAAGTTCCGCGATCACGTCCGCAGCCGGACCGACGTAGCGATGGTCAATGAAGTTCTCTGCAAAATCATCTGCCACAACATTTGCTGCCTGATCACAGAATCCCATGAACTCGGAATCGACACAGAATTTTGGGAGGCGGCATGAGCGAGCCTGTACCTTTCAGTGGGGCGTCCATTAAGTCTGCGGGGCAGAGTTTTGTGGTCCGCCAGATAGCAGGGCGTTCCCTAGCTTTTTGGCTTCAGGCGGCGGAAACAAGAACGACAGCCACCCTAATCCTGGATGACGAACGAACAAAATCTTTTGGGTCAACGGCGGGACTTACCTGCCAAATCGGGTCAACGGGTCCTCATGATTGCCGTCCGGCAGCGATCTGGAAACCTCTGGTTTCATTTGTTCTCGCAACTTTGAAAGCTGTCCGATGACGGTATCAACGTCCATCGCGGACAATGTGACAGCGCCACCCCCTAGTCCGCTGACATGCCGCAATTCCAGTCTGACCCCATTAGCGTCCAAGTACGAAAATTGAGAAGTCGTGTCTAACATGGCTTTCGCTCCTGATTTGGCTACCACCTGTCGGGATAGCGACGGCGGGGACGGTTGTACGCGACCGTCCCCGCTATTCAGCTTTTTGGGCAAGCTTCGGGGTTCTTGGGCAGGAATGGGGTTATTCGGCAAAGCCACCGGCGCGTGAGGTGCTCACTGGACTGGGACAGGCGAAGGCGGGTAACGCCCGTTCAGACCACGTCCCAGGAAGCATGGCTTGAGCTGCGCCTTGGGTGACGTAAGTCCCTTTGGCGAAAGCCGAGGTGGAACGCCGACAGGCGAGCGCGCCCGCAAGCGGAAGGGCGGCGCAAGCCGCCTTATCCGTGGCGCGACCCGCGCGCCGCTTGCGTGCGGGACATGAAACACTGCGTCTGCCGGCGTTCCGCTTCCCTTATTTTCTTAGTTTAGTAGGGGTGGGTAGAGCGACAAGCGGAAACCCACCGTGGCTTAAGGCGGCCGAGACAGTGAGTGGGTTTCGCTTCGCTTCTTAGACACCATACCTACGGGCTTTCGTCATTGCGAGCGCAAGCGAAGCAATCCAGCTTTTTACCGTGCCGCTCTGGATTGCTTCGTCGCGGAGCCTGTCATCGGGCCGGCCACTTCGGGCCGACCCGTTGGCTCCTCGCAATGACGCACAAAAACGTTGGCTGTTTGACATTGCGGCTTGCAAAACTCGGGCGCGGCTGCGCCGCGAGAACGGTTTCGGCCGCCCATGGCGCTTTCACGTCCGGCCATGGTTTCCACAAATTAGCAGTTTGCCCGCCATGCGATTTGTCTTGACGAAAGGAGTTCGGACTAAAACCATTTCTGTCAAATTGTGGATTGCAGGTTGACCATGCGCGAGCGGCGCGGTTTCCCCAGGGCAAGGGTATTTAAGAGTGCCAAAATCATCTCGCCCGGCCACCCGACGGTCTGTTGCGTGGTGCGCGATCTGAGCGCGCGAGGCGCGGGCTTGCAGTTTGCCAGCAGCGCCGACCTGCCGGGCGAATTCGATCTGGCCTTCGCTACCGGCCATAAACTGCGGCAATGCCGCATCGCCTGGCGGAGCCTGACCAATGCCGGGGTGTCATTCGCGCAGCAGGCGTAACCTTCTTATGGATTCGGGCGCGAGCACGCCGTCATTCCGGGGCGCGCCAAAGGCGCGAGCCCGGAATCCATAGTCCCTGTGTAGGGGACAATTCGGGCCCCGAGTCAGTTCCTGCGAGGTCGGTGGTTATGGATTCCGGGCTCGCCGCTGCCGGCGCCCCGGAATGACGAAAACTTACGCCCGCAGCCGCGAATGCCGTCCGGCGGTGCGCTCGATGGCGCTGGCGAGATATTCCGGCGACTGCGCGCCGGTGACGATGACGCTGCCGCCGAAGACGAAGCAGGGCACGCCGTCGATGCCGGCTTCCTTGGCCGCGGTGGCGTCGCTCTCGATGCGGTCGACATCGGCGTCGCTGGCGAGGAGCCGGCGCACCAGGTCGCCGTCCATGCCGCAATCGACCGCGGCCTGGATCAGCACTTTGGGGTCGCTGAGATCGGCGCCTTCGGCGAAATAGAGCTCCATCAGCCGCTGCTTCATGCGGCGCGGGATCGGTGGCGCTGCGCGACCACAGGATGAGGCGATGACAATCGAGCGTGTTGGGCTGCCGGCTGATCTTGTCGGGATCATAGACCAGGCCTTCCATGGCGGCGGCGGCCGCGATGCGCTCGGCGATCACGGCATAGCGCTCGGCCGAGCCGAATTTGGTTTCCAGATAAGTCTGGCGGTCGATGCCTTCGCGCGGGATCCAGGGATTGAGGAAATAAGGGCGCCAATTGATGTTGACGGTGACATCGGGGGTGAGCGCGATGGCGCCTTCGAGCCGGCGCTTGCCGATATAGCACCACGGGCAGACGACGTCGGAGACGACGTCGATATGCACGGCAGCGGCGCGTCTTCGGGCGAATTCGACCATCGCAAAACCTTCGATTCGTGCGTTCAGTCGCAGCCTAACGCATATCCCGCGAACCAAGGAGAATTGGGCTCGCGACGCAAGCCTCTAGATGGCGTGGGCGCTCATCCGGCCGCAACCTCGCCGACCACCCTGGCGATCAGCGAATCGACACTGTCGGTCGGCTTCAGCGTCGCCAGCGTCACCGCGGCCTCGATGCCGCTGCTTCTTGCGGTCGGGCGCCAGCATGGTGTTCTTGAGCACGCTGGCGATCCGCCGCGCGACGACATGGGCGGCGCGCAGGTCGGTCTCGGTGAAAACCGCGAAGATCGAGTTGTCGGCTTCGCGGCAGGCGAAATCGACCTGGCGCATCAGCCGGCCGACCAGCCGCGCCGCGTCGAGGCTGGTGCGGCGGTCGGTGCCGTCGAAGGAGAAGCGCGCGATCGAAAGGCCGACGCCGCGTTTCTCGGCGTCGTCGACGGCGCGGTTGAGATCGCGCCAGAACGCATCATGAGCCGAGAAGCCCGGTATCGGGATCGATCATGCCTTTGGCGTCGAGCGATTTGAGCATGCGCTTGAGCCGCTGGCCGAAAGCATGCAGCGCGCACATAAGGCAGAAAGCGCTCGACCAGCCGCTGCGGGCCTTCGGAGATGCGCTCGAGATTGGCAAGTTCGATGGCGAACGGCTCGACCACGGCGGGATGGCCGCCGAGCACGGCGACCGGCAGATCGCGAAAGCGCACGTCGTCGGCCAGCACGGTCAGCAAGCGCTTCGACGATGCGCGGACCAAAACCGTCGCCGATCACCATGCCGTCGATGTCGCGCGACATTGAGCGCGCGCGCCGCGCTCTCGACGCTGAGCGCGCCGACCACGCCGACCCGCTCGCCGACCGCGACCGACAGCGCCGGATAGGAGCGGCCGCGTCCGGCGACCAGCACGCTCGCTTCGTCGAGCGGATCGCTCGCCGGCAGTTCCGGCAAGGCTGCTCGCCGCGCGAGGTCGAGCGTGCGGATGCGGCGCAGCACCGTGCCGTGCAGCGTGCGGATGCGCAGCGCCGTGGTCAGCCGGCGCACCAGACGCTCGGCCGGCGCGTTGGCGGCGATCGCCAGCGCGTCGGGCACGCGGGGCGCGCCGTCGTCGCGGGTGCGGGCGATGACCGGCATGTAGAGGCCGCCGCCTTTCTTGCGCTGCTCGCCCAGCACGCGCTGCGAGCGCCGCGATGCGCGCGCGATCGGCGCAGGGCTCGGCCAGAACCACCGCTTCCGGCTCGACCGAGGCGAGCGCTGCCGGCGGCGTCGCCCCAGGTGGCTTCGATGATCGGAAAGGCGCCGGCCGCGCGCAAAGCGTCGACGACATCCGGCGCCGGGCTGTCGGCAATGACGGCAAACGGACCTTGCAGCGCCATGATGACGCAGGCACGCGGATTTTACAGATACAGCCCGCAAACCATGCCAAAGTGCTGTTAATGGGCCGTCAACGAGCTGCGCCGTTTGTCGCGCGGCTTTCAGCCGCGGCGACGCCTCGCGCCAGGCCTGCTCGCCGCGCTCGGCGAAGGCCGCGGCGACCAGCGGATTGAGGCCGAGCCGCGTTGAGCGCCGCCTGCATGGCCGCCGGATCGGCGGCATTGCCGATCAGGCGCTGGCCGATCAGCGGATCGGGCAACGCCGCGAGCGTCGCGCCGGCGTCGATGCGGCCGATCGTCTCCAGCAGCGCGCAAGCGGGAAGCGATAGCCGCCGACGTTGACGATGCCGGCCGGCGCGCCGGTGACCGTCACCGTCTTGCTCGACGGCATCGACGCGGCAGGTATAGCCGGTATCGACCAGGCCGTCGCGGCCGATCTGCGAAATGCGGCAGATCGGAGCGCTCGATGCCGGGCGGAAAGGCATGACGCGGCACCATCGGGCCGCGCAGCGCCAGCGTGTCGGTCTCGGTCGCGATCAGTTCGGCGACCGTCACCGCGCCCGTCGCTGTCGCGCGGCGCGCGCACCGCGACCGAGCGGCATCGGCGCCGGCCGGCCGCCTGCGCCGCGGCGCGCGGCGACGAAGCCGGCTTCGCCGAAAATCGGCACATCGACGAGGACGGCGTCGCGCTCGGCGCCAAGCCGCGCTCGCCGCCAAGCCGTTCCGGCGAATGCCAGGCCGCCAGGATCGTCGTCGGGCCTTCGCGGGCGAACAGACCGGTCTCGGCGAGGCGGAACGCGACCGGCGGCCGGCAGGATCAGCGTGCCGCAGCGATCGTCGCGCCGCTGCCGCGCGAAAACGTCGGCGTCGAACGGATGATGCAGCACGAGCGTGCCGCCGGTGAGCAGCCACGGCACCAGCGTCAGGCAAATGCCGGCAAACGAAGCCGGCGCGATGGTCGAAAGGATGGTCGCGTCCTGCGCAAGCCGGCTTTCCAGCAAGACGCCCAAGCCGCCGGCCAACAGTTCGAGATGGCGCCGCGCGACCGGCACCGGGCCGTCCTCGCCGATATCGAAAGGTGATCGACGGCGAGATGCGCCGCGGCATTGCCGTCGCGCTCGAGCGGCGGGACCGGATCGAGTTTTGCGGCGGTGAACAGATCGTCGAACGGCACGACGCCGTCGGGCAGATCTTCGCCGAAGCCGCAGACATAGCGGATCGAAAACACCTCGGCGGCAACGCGCGTGGCAAGCTGGCCGTGGTCGAAATTGCCGACGCGGCCGCAGGTGATCAGAGCCTTGGCGCCGACGCGCGCCAGCGCCGTAACGGCGTCGGCGCGCCGCCACAACAGCGGCAGCGGCGCCGCGATCAATCCGGCGCGCAGCACGCCGAGCATGGTCAGAATGTTCTCGACGATATTGGGCAATTGGATGCCGACGACCGCATCGGTCGGCAAGCCCATCCGGCGCAAGCGTCCGGCGATCGCCGAAACCACGCGGTCGGCCTCGGCATAGGTCAGGCCGCCGCGGCGGGCCGTCGGTAAAGCTTTCGCGGTTCGGCGCATCGGCAAGCGCGATGGCGCCGGGCCGCCGCGACGCCGCGCGGCGGAACAAATCGTCGATGCGTGACGCCGCTGCCGCTTGGCGGCGTGTCGGCGCGCCGCTGCGGCGTCGCCGAGGATCATGGCCGCGCCGATCCCGGTGGCGCGCCGGCGGTTGCTGCCACCAGGTTTCCGGCAGGTAGCCGTAACAGCGACGTCCGCGCCGGATGCCGGATACGCGGTCCAGCGCGCCACCCATTGCTCGGGAAGATAAAACAGCGGCACGACGTAACAGCCGGAGATCAGCACGCGATCGAGCGCGCGCACCGCGGCGACGAAATCGGACGTGCTCGCGCGCGCGCAGCATCGCCGCGATCATGGCGTCGACGGCGGCGCTTTTCACGCCCATATAATTGCGCGAGCCGTGCTGGTCGGCCGCCGCCGAGCCGAAATAAAAGCTCTGCTCGTTGCCCGGCGACAGCGACTGCTCCCAGCGGTATTCGATCATGTCGAAATCGAACGACGACAGGCGCTGCTGATATTGCGCGTCGTCGACCAGCCGCACCTGTACCGTGATGCCGGCGCGCGCCAGATTATTGGAAAAGGCCAAGCGCCAGCCGCTCGTCGTCGCGGTTGGTCACCATGATTTCGAAGGCAAACGGCCGGCCGCTGCCGCGCTCGCGCAGTGTCGTGCCCTCGAGCGCGTAGCCTGCGGCGTTGAGCAAAGCGAGCGCTTGGCGCAGCGTGGCGCGGTCATGGCCCGAACCGTCGGTGACCGGCGGCGACCAGGTGCCGTCGAGCACGTCGGCGCGCACCGCGTCGGGGTAGGGCGCAAGCAGCGCCCGCTCGCGCTCATCGGCCGGGCCGATGATAGGCGGACAATTCGGAATCGTCGAAGTAACTCGCGCTGCGCTGATAGAGATTGTAGAAAAAATTGCGATTGATCCATTGGAAATCGAACAACAGCGCAATCGCCTGGCGCACGCGGATGTCGGCAAACATCGGACGCCGCGTATTGAACACGAAGTCGGAGGCGAATTTCGGCAGTCCGCTGCGGAATGCCTCCTTGACGACGCGGCCGTCGCGCACGGCTGGAAAATCGTAGCCGGTCTGCCAGCGGCCGGGATCGGTCTCGCTGCGCACATCGTAGAGGCCGGCCTTGAACGCTTCGAAATAGGCGTTCTCGTCGCGATAAAAATCGAACCGCATTTCGTCGAAATTCCACAAGCCGCGATTGATCGGCCAGCGCGCGGCCCCAATAATTGGGATCGCGCTTGAAGGTGACGCTTTTGCCCGCATCGACATCGGCGACGACATAAGGCCCGCTGCCGATCGGCTTGCTCAAGGTCGAGTTCTCGAACGTCGCGGCGATCGATCGCGTGTTTCGGCAGTACCGGCATCAGTCCGAGGATCAGCGGCAGTTCGCGGTCGCTTGAATCGGCGAAATCGAAACGCACGGTGCGCGGATCGAGGATTTCGGCCTTGGCGACTTTGGAATAATAGCTGCGATGGCTCGGCCGGCCGTGATCGCGCAATAGCTGCCAGGAGAACACCACGTCGTCGGCGCTGACCGGCGTGCCGTCGGAAAAATGCGCCGCGGGATCGAGCGAGAAAGTGACATAGCTTCGCGCATCGTCGGTCTCGACCGTGCGCGCCAGCAGGCCGTAGAGCGTGAACGGTTCGTCATAGCTGCGCGCCATCAGGCTTTCGACGACGTAGCCGCGGATCGGCTGCACGGCGAGGCCTTGGACGATGAGCGGATTGAGGCTGTCGAAAGTGCCGAGCGCGCCTTCGACGATCCGGCCGCCCTTCGGCGCGTCGGGATTGGCATAAGGCAGCGCGGCAAAACCCTCCGGCAACGCCGGCGCGCCGTGCATGGCGATGGCGTAGGCCGCCTGCGCCGAGTCGCGTCCGCGCCGGCGAGGCCAAAACCAGCGCCGCACAATAGCGCGCCGCGCAATGCGGCCCGCACTGCATAGCCGGCACGGGTGGTTCTGAGCGGCATCGCCATGAAAAGCGTTGCGCACGATTCGGTCGGCATGCCGGCGAATGTACCACGGCGGGACGCGGTAGCGGCGCGTGGCGGCGCTCGCAACGTCGTTATCGGACGAAGTTACCGCGCCCGGCCTTTATCTACCCGCGCATTTGGGCTATTGGGGCGCGGGGCCGGGGGTCACGTTGTTGCCGTATTCTGCGTCGATTGACCCTCACCGGGCAGGGGGCTCGCGCGGCGTGGCGACGGATGTCGCGATAGGGTCATTGAACACGCCATTCTGACCAGGCAAATCGATCCGGATCGATTTGCGGGTGGCAGCACCAAAGAGGAACTTCATCTCATGAATTATCGAAACGCGTCGGCGCCGGCACGGCCGGTGAGCCGAACGCTCGCTGCCATCGGCAAGACTGGCATCAAGACTGCCATGCGACCGCGGGCTCTGCTGGCGCGCTACGCTGGCGATTGCCGGCGCTGCGCCAGCCGTGCCCAGCCAGCGCGCCGGCCAAGCCGAAACCGCCGGCCAAGAAGCCGGCAGCGGCGCCAGCTGCGCCCGGCGCGGCAGCGCCCCGGCGGCACCGCAGGCGGCAGCAAGCGCCGGCGCAAGGCCAGGGCGGCGACCAGCAGCAGGTCCAGCTGATCTATTCGCCATGGACCAAGTTCTGCCTCAAGAACCAATAACGATCCCAATGCCAAGCAGGTTTGCTTCACCGGCAAGGACGCGCGCATCGAATCCGGCATGCCGGTGGTCGCCGCCGTCTTGATCGAGCCCGAAGGCGAGCCGAAGAAAATCCTGCGCGTCACGCTTGCCGCTCGGCATGCAGCTCATTCACGGCACGCGCGTGATCATCGATCAGAACCAGCCGATGACCGCGCCTTACGTGATCTGCTTCACCAACGGCTGCATGGCGGACTACGAAGCAAACACCGACATGATCGGCAAGATGAAGAAGGCGCAGGGGCTCGTCGTGCAGGCCATCAATTCGACCGGCCAGCCGATCAGTCTGGTCTTGCCGCTGGCCGATTTCGCCAAGGCCTATGACGGCCCGCCGACGGATCCCAAAGTGTTCGAGGAGCAGCAGCAGAAATTGCAGGAAGAGCTGCAGCGCCGCGCCGATGAAGCGCGCAAGAAGCTCGAACAGCAAGGCGGTCAGCCGCAATCGTCTGCCGCGCCGGGCGCGGCGCCTGCGCCCGCGGCACAGTAATCCATCCGGCAACCGCGAGGCCGTACTGGATTATTTCGCGGAGCCTGTCATCGGGCCGGCCACTTTCGGCCGGACCCGTTGGCGCGCAATGACGTTTCGGAATTAACAGCGCTCAGTGGATCAACGACGCGCGAGGGCGATAGCCGCCTTTGCCGTCGTTGATGAAAACCTCCGCAACCTGCGGATGGCGCACCGGCTCACCGCTATTATCGGGCAAAAGATTTTGCTCGGAGACATAGGCGACGTATTCGGTGTCGTCGTTCTCGGCGAACAGATGATAGAATGGCTGATCCTTGTGCGGGCGCACGTCGGCGGGGATCGCCTCGTACCATTCCTCGGTATTGTCGAAAATCGGATCGATATCGAACACGACGCCGCGAAACGGGTAGAGGCGGTGCCGGACGACTTGGCCGATCTGATACTTGGCGTTTCGAATCTTGTTCATCGATAACCGTAATTTACAGCCTGTGGCGGGCAAAATTGCAATGGCGCGATTGTGGCAGAAATCATCCGAAAGTTCCGCATGCGCGCTGCGTTTTCATAACCCATAGCGCTCCCCCATCTGCGGATCCTTCGCGGCGACGAGCCTGGCGAGATCGACCAATACCTTAGCCTGCTTCCAGGTCGCGTCGTCCTGCATTTTGCCGTCGATCATCACCGCGCCGCTGCCGTCGGGCATGGCGGCAATGATCTTCTTGGCAAAGGCGACTTCGGCCGGCTCCGGCGAAAATACCCGCTTGGCGATCGGCACCTGGCTGGGGTGCAAGGTCCAGGCGCCGACGCAGCCCATGAGGAAGGCGTTGCGGAACTGCGCCTCGCAGGCCGCGCTGTCGGCAAAATCGCCGAACGGACCGTAGAACGCCTTGATGCCGGCGGCCGCGCAAGCATCGACCATCTTGGCGATCGTGTAGTGCCAGAGGTCCTGCTGAAAAGCGGCGCGCGGGGCGTCGGGCGCGCCGGCATCGGCCAGCACTTTGTAATCGGGATGGCCGCCGCCGACCCGCGTCGTCTTCATCGCGCGCGAAGCCGCCAAGTCCGCAGGGCCGAGACTGATGCCGTGCATGCGCGGCGAAGCAGTCGCAATCGAAGCGACATTATCGACGCCTTCGGCGGTTTCCAGGATGGCATGGATCAGGATCGGTTTCTTCACCCCATGCTTGGCTTCGATCTGGGCCAAAAGCTGATCGAGATAATGGATATCCCAGGCGCCCTCGACTTTGGGCAGCATGATGACGTCAAGTTTTTGCCCGACCGCGGCGACGATCTCGGCAATGTCGTCGAGCACCCAAGGCGAGTTGAGCGCGTTGATGCGCGTCCACAATCCGGTCTCACCGAACTCGCAAGATTTTGCCATGGCAATGAAGCCGGCTCTTGCGGCTTCCTTGGCATCGGCCGGAATGGCGTCTTCCAGATTGCCGAGCACGACATCGACCTGGGCGACGAGCTCCGGCACCTTGGCGCGCACTTTTTCGATATGCGGCGGAACGAAATGAATCATCCGCTCCAGCCGCAGCGGCAATTCGCGCAAGGGCGCCGGCGCGCCGATGGCGAGCGGCTTGAAGAAATTACGCGGCAATTTCATGCGACGATCCCGCAACCGCAGACGTTCAAGGCTAGGCTGAACGACAGTCCCTCGCCAAGCCGCTTTTGTCGGCAAGAGTGCCTAGGAAATAACGTCATTCACACCATCTCGCCGCGCATCAGCCGGGGCTGCGACGCGGCGGGCGCGACGCCTTCGCGCATCAAAGCGCGGCGCAACGGGCCGATGCGGTCGACCAGATAGAGCGACAGTCCGCGGGCGCCATGCGCCGGAATGAAATCCGTCAGCAGGCTGCGGTTTAGCAGATCGACGGCGATGGTGCGGCTGGTCGCGTCGGCGCGGCGCTGCGTGTCATAGCGCGCGAGCACCTCCGGCGCGCCGACGTCGCGACGTTCGCCGCCGCGCATCGGCGACGATCTCGGCGATGGTGGCGCCGTCGCGCAGCCCGAGATTGAGCCCCTGGGCGCCGATCGGCGGCACCACATGGGCCGCTTCGCCGACCAGCGCGATGCGCCCGCGCGCGAACGCATCGGCGGTTTCGATCGCCAGTGGAAACACGCCGCGGCCCGGCTCGACACTCATCTTGCCGAGCAGCGAATGCGCGCGCCGCTCGATCTCGGCTGCAAGTGCCTCGTCCGGATTCGCCGCAAGTTTGTGGCGCTCTGACGGGTCGAGCACGCAGACCAGGCTCGAACGGCGGCCGGGCAGGGGAACCAGCGTGAACGGGCCGCTCTCGGTGTGGAATTCGGTCGATGTGTCGTCGTGCGCGCGTCGTGCGCAAGATTAAGCGTGAGCGCGGTCTGCGGATAGGTCCGCCGCCGCGTGCCGATGCCGGCGGCGGCGCGGCACAGCGAACGCGCTCCGTCGGCGCCGATCGCGAGCTGCACGCGCGCCGTCGCCGCCGGCATGCGTGACGGTGACGCCGTCGGCATCGCTCTTGACGGCGAGCGCCGGCGCGGCAATCCGCGGCAGATTGAGTTCGAGCGGCGCGCGTCTTCCAGCGCCGCGATCAGATGCCGGTTCTCGATATTGTAGCCGAAGGCATCGAGCCCGATCTCCGCCGCAGCGAAGCAAACCTCGGGCGCGCGGAACAGCCGCCGCGTGTCGTCGACGATGCGGAGCTTTTTCGAGCGGCGCGGCATGCGGCCAGGCAGGCTTGCCAAGCGCCGAGCGTTTCCAGCGCCGTGACCGAACTCGCCAGCAGCGCCGTGGTGCGGTGATCCGGCTCGGCCGGCGGCGCGATCAGGAGCGTCTCGACGCCGGCCGCGGCCAGCGCGATCGCGCACGACGAGCCCTGCCGGCCCGCCGCCGATCACCGCCACTTCGGCGGTGAATGTCTCTCCGGCTCCGTTGCACGCCTGACCACCGGTTCGAGGCCTATCGGAGCGCTCTGATCGAAGGCGAAAGTGTAGCAATCACAGAGAGGTTGCGCACGATCTTCGATTTAACGTGTAAGCTTACGCATATGGAGCCGATCGCGCCTCAGGCAAAGTCCAGAGCCGCCGCTGACCGCGGCGGCATTCGCCGTCCATGTTTTTACCGCCTGCGGCGCGGCTTGCGCGCTGCTCGCCTTGATCGCGGCCGTGCGCGCCGACTGGCCGCAAATGTTCGTCTGGCTCGGCATCGCGCTTTTCATCGACGGCGTCGACGGCACCTTTGCGCGGCGGCTCCGCGTCGCCGAAGTGCTGCCGCGCTGGTCGGGCGACGTGCTCGATCTCGTGGTCGATATTCTCACTTATGTTTTCGTGCCGGCTTACGCGATCGCGGCGAGCGGGCTGTTGCCCGAGCGCGGCCGCGATTCCGCTCGGCATCGTCATTGTCGTCACCGGCTCGCTCTATTTCGCCGACCGGCAGATGAAAACATCCGATTATTATTTTCGCGGCTTTCCGGCGCTGTGGAACGTGGCGGCGTTTTATCTGTTCCTGCTCAAGCCCGCGCCTTGGCTCGGCGCGGTGGCGATTGCGGCGCTCGCGGTGCTGACATTCGTGCCGTTTCACGTCGTGCATCCCATCCGCATCGCGCATTTGCGCGCATTGACAATAGCGGCGATGGTCGTTTGGGCGCTGCTGGCGATCTATGCCGTGGCGAAAAATCTCGATCCCGGCATTTTGGACCGTCGCGGCTCTGTGCCTGTCTGGCAGTCTATTTCGTCGGCGTCGGCTTTTTGCGCCGCCATCATCCGTAACGGCCGCTTATTGCCGCATTCAGTGAAGGAGCTGACCCATGCCGCGACCCGTTCTACTCATCGCCGGCGGCAGCCGCGGCATCGGCGCTGCGACCGCGCGGCTGGCCGGCCGAACGCGGCTATGACGTTGCCATCAATTACGTGAGCAACGCCGATGCGGCGGCCAGATGTCGCCGACGCCGTGACAAGAATCCGGCGGCAAAGCCGTCACGCTGCAAGGGCGACATGTCGAAAGAGGACGACATCGTGCGCGTCTTCGACGAGGCGACGCGCGCGCTCGGGCCGATCACCCATTTCGTCCACAGTTCCGGCATCCCCGGCAAGAATTCGCGGCTCGATGCCGCCAGCGCCGCCACCATCCGCGAGGTGATCGACGTCAATCTGTTCGGCGCCTTGATCTGCGCGCGCGAAGCGGTGCGCCGCATGTCGACGGCGCATCGGCGGCAAAGGCGGCGCGATCGTGCTGTTGTCGTCGATCGCCGCGGTGACCGGCGGCGCCGGCGAATATGTGTTTTATGCCGCCGCCAAAGGCGGGGTCGACGCACTCACCAACGGCTTGGCGCGCGAAGTGGCGAAGGAAGGCGTCCGCGTCAACGCGGTGCGGCCGGGTCCGACCGACACCGAAATCCACGAGCCGGGACGGCTGGCGCGGATCACGCCGCTGTTGCCGATGGGACGGCCGGGCCAGCCGGACGAGATCGCCGAGGCGGTGCTGTTTCTGCTCTCGGACGCCGCCTCCTACATCACCGGCGCCGTGCTCAACGTCTCGGGCGGGCGCTGAGCGAAGCCGCCTTGTGTTCGACGGTCGGCTGCCTATGATCGCGCGACCATTTCACAGACAATTCGAACGTATTCAAAGGAGAGGAAAATGGTTGCTGCAGTACGCGTTCATAAGGTCGGCGGCCCCGAGGTTTTGACCTACGAAGAGATCGAAGTCGGCGCGCCCGGCCAGGGCCAGGTCCGGGTCAAGCAGCACGCCTGCGGCGTCAATTTCATCGACACCTATTTCCGCATGGGCATGTATCCGTCGCCGGTCGGCCTGCCGTTCGTCGCCGGCAACGAAGCGCGCCGGCGAGGTGGTCGCGGTCGGCCCCGGCGTCACCGATCTCAAGGTCGGCGACCGCGTCGCCTATGTCGTGCGCGCTCGGCTGCTACGCGGCGGAACGCCTGGTGCCGGCCGACCGCGCCGTGAAGCTGCCGGCGAATATCAGCTACGAGCAGGCCGCCGCGATGATGCTCAAGGGCATGACGGCGGAATATCTGCGTGCGCCGCACCTTCAAGGTCGAGAAGGGCATGAACGTGTTCGATGCACGCCGCGGCCGGCGGCGTCGGCCTGATCCTGTGCCAATGGGCGAACCATCTCGGCGCCAATGTCATCGGCACGGTGGGATCGAAGGAGAAAGCCGAACTCGCCAAGGCCAATGGCTGTCACCACACCATCCTCTATCGCGACGAGGATTTCGTCGCGCGGGTCAAGGAGATCACCGGCGGCAAGCTGTGCAACGTGGTCTATGACGGCATCGGCAAGACGACATTTCCGGCGTCGCTCGATTGCATCGCGTCCGCTCGGCATGTTCGTCAGCTTCGGCAGCGCCTCGGGCCAGATCGACGCCTTCAACATCAACATCCTGCAGACCAAGGGCTCGCTGTTCGCCACGCGGCCGACGCTCAATACCTATGCCGCCAAGCGCGAGGATCTGCGTCGCCATCGCCAACGACCTGTTCGACGTCGTCGGCAGCGGCGCGGTCAAGATCCCGATCAACCAGAAATACGCGCTGCAGAGATGCGCGAGAAGGCGCACCAGCGATCTCGAAGGCCGCGACACCACCGGCTCGTCGATCCTGATGCCGTAAGGCCGTCATTCCGGGGCGTCGCCAAGCGGCGCGCCCGTAATCCGTGCCACGGTATGCGCAGTTCTGGCGCGGCGCGATTAGTCTAACATGACCGCGATATGGTAATTCTGGGCTCGCGAGCTCACCTGGCCGCAGCTTCGGAATGACGCGAAAGCAATGCGAAAGCCTGGGGCTATTGGGCGACGCTGGGCTGGGCCGTTCTCGCCTTCCTCGCCGGGCAATTCATCGGCTTCGGCGTCGCTGCTGTGGTTGCGCGCGGGCGCCTGGAATTCGATCCTGGAAACGCCCTACGACGGCGTTCTGGTCACGCTGTTCATCGTGATCTCCAATCCGGTCACGATCGCCGTGCTCGCGCTCGCGGTGTGGCTCGCGCGCGCCGATCCGGCGGACTATCTGGCGCTGAAATGGCCGCGAGCGCGCGACGTCATGCTCGGCCTCGGCTGTCTGGTCGGCTTCATCGCGGTCTGCGACGCGCTGCTCTATTTCAGCGGCCACGCGCTGGTGACGCCGTTTCAGCTGCAGTCCTACACCACGGCCGGCCACGGAGGGCTGGCTGCCGGCCATGTCGCTCGCCGCGATCATCGTCGCGCCGGCGGGCGAAGAGATCATGTTCCGCGGCTTTCTGTTCCGCGGCTGGGCGCGCTCGGAGCGCATCGGCATGGCCGGCGATCGTCGTGATCTCGCTGCTGTGGGCCGCGCTGCATATCCAATATGACTGGACCGGCGTGTTGCAGATTTTCGTCATCGGCCTGTTTCTTGGGCTGGATGCGCTGGCGCAGCGGCTCGACGCTGCTGACATTTCTGCTGCACGCGCTGTTCAATCTCGAAGGCACGCTGGAAACGCTGATGCAGGTGCATTTCTTCGCCAAATAGACATTCGCCGGCGCTATCGCCGCCGAAAATGCGGTCGAGCGCGGCTAGCGGTCTCGCGCGATCCGCCGCCGGGCTCGCGGCTCTGGCGCGGCAGGCCGATCACCGGCTCGGCGAAGCGCGCGATCGCCGCCACCGTGTCGTCGAGCGGCACCGGTCGAGCCCGGCGTTTCGCTGACGATGGTCGCCATGACCTTCATGCCGCGCCGGTACAGCGCATCGAGCGCGGTCAGCGTATGGCTGATGGTGCCGAGATAGCTGCCGGCGACCAGGATCAGCGGCAATTGCAGCGCCATCATCACGTCGAGCACGGTGCGCTCGGCGTCGAGCGGCACCATGACGCCGCCGACGCCTTCGATCAGCAGAATGTCGCGGCGCTGCTCGATCTGGCGCTTTGGCAAAAGCGTCACGACGGTGTCGACATCGATGCTGCGGCCCTCGCGCTCGGCGGCGATATCGGGCGACAGCGCGGCGCGAAACCGCCACGGCGAAATGCGGTCGATCTCCTGCGGCGTCACCGGCAGGCCGAGCGCGTGCAAGCAGCACGCCGGGATCGCTGGCTGCGGCTTGCGCCGGGTCGAAGCCGCTCACCACCGGTTTGATGGCGTCGACCGGGCGGCCCATCTGGCGCAAATGCCGGATCAGCGAGGCGGCGACAAAGGTCTTGCCGACATCGGTTCCGGTCGCGGTGATGAAGATCGCGGTCACCGCGCTAGCGCCTCAAGCACGCGCCTGCGCACGACGTCCGCAAGCCGCTCGATCTCGGCATCGGGATGCTGCGCGGTGAAGGCAAAGCGCAGCCGCGCCGTGCCGGCCGGCACGGTCGGCGGCCGGATCGCGACGACCAGAAAACCCTCGTCGCGCAACAGCTCCGACGCTGTCAGCGCCGCTTCGGTCTCGCCGACGATCACCGGCACGATCGCGCTCTGCGCCTCGGGCAGGTTGAGCGCGCGGGTGAACAGCCGCGCCTTGCGCAGCGGCTCGGCGGCGTAGGCCGGCTCGCGCTCGATCAGATCGAGCGCGGCGATGGCGGCGGCGATCACCGGCGGCGGCAGGCCGGTCGAATAGATGAAGGTGCGGGCGCGCGTGCGCATCAGATCGATGACGGCGCGCGACGCGCAGAGATAGCCGCCATAGGCGCCGACCGCCTTCGACAGCGTGCCCATCTGCAACGGCACGTCGACGCGCCGCCGTTGGCGAAGCTCGAACCGCGGCCGCCGCCGACCACGCCGAGGCCGTGCGCATCGTCGGCCAGCAGCCAGGCATCGAAGCGCTGCGCGAGCGCGCGACAGCGCGGCGAGCGGCGCCAGATCGCCGTCCATGGAGAACACGCCGTCGGTCGCGATCAGCGCGCGCTTCTTGCCGCCGCGATGCGCCGCCAGAAGCGCCTCGGCATGCGCGACGTCGGCATGGCGATAGAGCTGGACGGCGGCGCCGCTACAGCTTGGCGCCGGCATGGATGCAGGCATGCGAGAATTCATCGAGCACGATCAGGTCGTCCGGCCCGACCAAAGCCGGAATGATGCCGGTATTGGCGAGATAGCCGGAGCCGAACACGCAAGCCGCCTCGGTGCCTTTGAGCCGCGCCAGCCGGCTTTCCAGCTCGGCATAGAGCGGATGATTGCCGGTCACGAGCCGCGATGCGCCGGCGCCGACGCCGTAGCGCGTCGGTCGCCTCGATCGCGGCCGCGATGACGTCGGGATGCTGGCTGAGATTGAGATAATCGTTGCAGGAAAACGACAGCAGCCGGCGGCCGTCGCGCTCGGCCCAAATGCCGCGCGCGCGTCGTGACCGCCGGCGCGCGGCGAAGCTGCGCCTGCTCCAGCGTCGCGAGCTTTTCGCCGGCAAATTCGTCGAGCGAACGCATCGACCTGCTACTTTCCACATGACCCTCGAACGAACGTGACCTCGGCCGAGCCGAGAGGCACAATGGCGCCTCTTAACCTCCATGAAAGCGCCGAATGTCGGGCAATACCAGCAAAAACAAGGGAATAGGCGAGGCGCGTGCCGGATTGGTACGCGGCCGGCCTCGACCATATCTGGCTGCCTTATGCGCAGATGAAGACGGCGGCGCCGCCGCTTGCGGTCGCGGCCACCCAGGGCAGCCGCATCATGCTTGCCGACGGCCGCGAACTGATCGACGGCATCGCCTCGTGGTGGACGGCCTGCCACGGCTACAATCATCCGCATATCCGCGCCGCGGTCGAGCGCCAGCTCGCGCAAATGCCGCATGTCATGTTCGGCGGCCTGGTGCACGAGCCGGCGCTGACGCTCGCGCGGCGGCTCGCGGCGATGCTGCGCCGAGCGATCTCGACCGCGTGTTCTTCAGCGATTCCGGCTCGGTCGCGGTCGAAGTCGCGCTGAAAATGGCGGTGCAATATTGGCTCAACCGCGGCGTGCGCGGCCGCACCGCATCGTCGCCTTCAAGGGCGGCTATCACGGCGACACCACCGGCGCGATGGCGGTGTCCGATCCGGAAGGCAGCATGCACGCGGCGTTCCGCGGGCTGCTGCCGCAGCAGATCGTCGTCGATCTGCCGGTCGACGAGGCGAGCACGGCGGCGCTCGAAACGCTGCTGGCGCAGCGCGCCGAGGAGATCGCGGCGATCATCGTCGAACCCTTGGTGCAGGGCGCCGGCGGCATGCGCTTTCACGACGCGCGCGTGCTGCAAGACTTTGCGCGCGCTCGCCGACCGTTACGAGCTTTTGCTGATCTTCGACGAGATCTTCACCGGCTTCGGCCGCACCGGCGCGATGTTCGCCTTTCAGGAAGCCGGCGTCGTGCCGGATATCATCACGCTGTCGAAGGCGCTGACCGGCGGCACGCTGCCGCTCGCCGCCACGATCGCGCAGCCGCAAAGTCTTCGACGCGTTCTGGTCGGACGATCCGGCGCAAGGCGCTGATGCACGGGCCGACCTTCATGGCCAATCCGCTCGCCTGCGCCGCCGCCAATGCCTCGCTCGATCTGTTCGAGCGCGAACCGCGGCTGCGATCAGGTGGCGAAGATCGCGAGCCGCGCTCGCGCGACGGTCTCGAACCCTGCCGCGAGCTTCCGGGCGTCAAGGACGTGCGGGTCAAAGGCGCCATCGGCGTGGTCGAACTCGACCGCATCGAAAATCTCAACGCCTTGCGGCAACGCTTTATTGCCGAAGGCGTTTTCATCCGGCCGTTCGGCTCGATCGTCTATCTGGCGCCGGCCTTCACGATCGCCGAGGACGAACTGCTCGGCTCATTGACGGCGGCGATCCGGCGCGTGCTCGGCTTAAGCGACGCGCAGACCCAGCGACGACTTGGAGCGCATGCGGTCAGTCTTTCCGACCTTCGTCGCAGCGCGCCGATGCCGGTTGGATCGGCGCCGACATGGGTCCTTGATCGCGCTCACCGCGTCGTAGGGCTTCATAAGACCACACCGCATTGATCGAGCGCTCGCCGCCCAGTCGACATGCTGAAATACCGGAGCAATCCGCTTATCGGCAATATGGCTGATCCGTGCGCGTCAGGGCGTCGATGTCGACGTCCATTACGCGGCACATACTTGCACGGGCGGATAATCTCGCTTCGTGCAGCGTTAGAGCGCTCGCGCGTGTCGGCAACGGTGCGTCCGCTCCGAAACACGTAATGCGATTGTTGGCTCTTCGACCGATGGATGATTCGGACCGACTCGCCGGCACCGGCAGGATGGCTCGACGAGGCATGCGGACAGCCGTCGTCCCAGGCATTGCGGATACAGGGTCTTGATGGTGTCCGGACAGCGGCATGAGGCTGACCTGCAATATCGGAGCGTGGCTAGTCTGAGGCTTATCGGCAGAGCGTCGATCGAACTCTAATAGCCGACGACGGTGCCATGAAGATCGTAAGCGTCGGCGCGTTCGATCTTCACGGTGGCGATTTCGCCGACACGGAGCGGCCGGCGGCTTGCGACAAAGACGGTGCCGTCGATCTGCGGCGCGTCGCCTTTGCTGCGGCCCTTGGCGATGCCCGATTTGGCACCGACCTCGTCGATGATGACGCGCTCGCGGTTGCCGACTTTGCGCTTGAGCCGCTTTTGCGAAATCGTCCTGCTGGTGCTGCCATCAGGCGATGCCAGCGCTCTTCCTTGACGTCGTCGGGCACCGGCGCGGCGAGATCGTTCGCCGTCGCGCCCGTCGACCGGCTCGTAGCGGAAGCAGCCGACGCGATCGAGTTGCGCCTCGCCGAGCCAGTCGAGCAGCTCGTGCAAATTCCTCATCGGTCTCGCCGGGAAAGCCGACGATGAAGGTCGAGCGGATGGTGAGGCTCGGACAGATCGTCCCGCCACGCGCGCGATGCGCTCGAGCGTCTCTTCCTGCGCCGCCGGCCGCCGCATGCGTTTGAGCACGCTCGGGACTGGCGTGCTGGAACGGCACGTCGAGATAGGGCAGCACTTTGCCGTCCGCCATCAGCGCGATGACGTCGTCGACATGCGGGTAGGGATAGACGTAATGCAGCCGCACCCAGACGCCGAACTCGCCAAGTTCGCGGGCGAGATCGAGAAACTTCGCCCGCACCTCGCGGCCTTTCCAGTCGCTCGCCGCATATTTGACGTCGACGCCATAGGCCGAAGTGTCCTGCGAGATGACCAGCAGTTCCTTGACGCCGGCGGCGACCAGCTTTTCGGCCTCGCGCAGCACATCGGCGGCCGGCCGCGATACCAGATCGCCGCGCAATTTCGGGATGATGCAGAAGGTGCAGCGATTATTGCAGCCCTCTGAAATCTTTAGATAAGCGTAGTGCCGCGGCGTGAGCTTGATGCCTTCCGGCGGGATCAGGTCGGTATAGGGATCGTGCTGCGGCGGCGCGGCCCGATGCACGGCATCGAGCACGCTTTCATATTGCTGCGGGCCGGTGATCGCGAGCACGCCGGGATGCGCGGCGGTGATCTTTTCCGGCTCCGCGCCCATGCAGCCGGTGACGATGACTTTGCCGTTTTCCGCCATGGCGGCGCCGATGGCGGCAAGCGATTCCGCCTTGGCGCTGTCGAGAAAGCCGCAGGTATTGACGATGGCGAGGTCGGCGCCGGCGTGCTCGCGCGCGAGTTCATAGCCCTCGGCGCGCAGCCGCGTGATGATGCGCTCGGAATCGACCAGCGCCTTGGGGCAGCCGAGCGAAACGAAGGAAATGCGGGCAGGCGCGGTTCATTGCGGGCGGTTCTTAGCAACGGAATCGAGTGCAATAGGTCGCAGTCATCGGCCATGACAAGGCCGCTCGAGCGCAGCTGAGGATCGCGCCATGAAGCCGCCACTGTTGGCCCGATGCATTCGCCATGAAAATGCCGGTCTATCGCCCACTTATCGCCCGGTCGGCGGAACTGAACGCCGATCGCGGAATCGTTAAGGATATTCGGCGGAAATTAAGGTATTCGCGGTCTTTTCGGGCGACGCGCCGAGTCACTGGCGTATAGCGCAGGCGCCGCATAGGCTGAATCGCCGGCTAAATGTCGATCTGCCGGGGCATACTGGGTGAAAGCAGGTCTGGACATGCGCCATCGTCGGATTCTGCTGCTTGCGGCATACCTCGCCGGCTGCGGCGGCTATCCGATGTTCGATCCGGACTTCGACTGCCTCGTTCACCTCGTCCGGCAAGCAGCCGGCGTGGCTGAAAAGCGACCAGAGTTCGTCCGCCGATGCCGACACGACCGCACGGCTGCCGCTCCACGTCGCGACAAGACCGGACGACGTCGGCGCTGAATTCGTTGTTTGCCCGCGCCTCCGCAAGACAAGCTCAACGACGCATAGCCGGCGCCTCGCGCCAGCCGCGCACCGCCCGCCAAAGCCGGTCGTCGTCGCCGATGCCGATGCCACGCGACACCGTGTCACTGCGCCTGGCCGAACAGCCGCCTGTCGCCGCCGACAAGATCGCCGAGCCGCACGGCCGCGCTTATCTGTTCCGCGGCATCGCCGGCCTGATCTATTCGCGCGGCATGGACAAGCTCGCGGATCGCATCAAGCGCGCCGGCATCCCGTCCAGCGTCGACACCTATCTGATGTGGCGCGGCGGTCGTCGACGCAGGCGATCCGCGACTATCGCCGCGATCCCGCAGCCGATCATGCTGATCGGCCATTCGATGGGCGGCGATTCCGCGCTCGCCTTCGCCGAAACGCTGAATGCGGAAAATATCCCGGTGAGCCTCCTTGTCACCTACGATCCGAGCCGCATCGCCGACGACGTGCCGCCCAATGTCGAGCGCTACATCAACATCTTCCAATCCTCGAATTTCATGGGCGGCGGCAATGTGGTGCAGGGCTCGCGCTTCCACGGCCATTATGCGAGCTACAATCTGAAGGACCACAGCGAGATCATTCACATCAATATCGAGAAGACCGACCGCATCCAGGAGCAATTGGTCGCCAAGATCGAGCAGCTTGCCGCGACGCCGGCCGACCGCCGAAGGCGAGGCGGTGCCGATCCATCTCGAAGTTCCGGCCGATGCCGCGATCGAATTGTGGGATTCCGGCCTGCCGGTGCAGGCGCATGCCGGCGACACCTTGAAAACGATCGCGGCGACCTATCACGTGCCGCTGTGGTCGCTCGCCCAGATCAATTCGGTGTCGGCAACGCGCATCGCTCACCGAAGGCCAGCGCATCGTCGTCCCGCGCCATCTCGGTGCCGATGGCGACGCCGAGCACGGTGTCAAGCTACGCGCCCGTCGGGCGCTGAAGTCTCCGTGCCATTGCGTTCAGCAGTGCGGCGCGAGGCAGAGCCCGCTCGGCTGGAAGCAGCGCCAGAACGGCACCGGCGTCGACTGGCCGTTGACGCAGGTATACACGTGCACCAATTGAGCTCATCGCAATCGGAAATGCAGCGGCCGGACGGTTGCGCGCAGGCGCCGGTCATTTTGGCGTCGATGCTTTGCCGCCAAAGCCGGCGACAAGCGACGCCACGCCCAGCGCGCCGGCCAGCACAATCGTCATGATCGTTTTGTCCGCATGGAACTACCTCCCGTTTCTAGGATGCGAACAAATTTCCCATAATCGCGCGTGGCGGACAACCGGAATGAACGGCGCCACGATGCGCTTCCCGATCCGCCATTGCTGCTGGTGACCGACCGCCGGCAGGCGCGGCGGCCGCTCGCCGAGATCGTTGCCGCGGCGCTTGGCGGCCGGCTGCCGCTGGGTGAGCTTGCGCGAAAAGGATTTGCCCGAGGACGAACAGGTCCCGCTGTTGCGCGGCTGCTGTTGCCGCTCGCGCGCAGACACGGCGCGCGGCTCATGCTGCACGGCGAAGCGGCGCTGGCCAAGCTCGCCGGCGCCGATGGCGTGCATCTGCCGTCCGGCAGCGATGCCGGCCGCGGCGCGCGCGTTGCTGGGCCCGGGAAAGCTCGTCGGCGTGTCGATCCACACCGTCACCGAAGCCGCGGCGATCGATCCGCGATGCGGCCGATTATGCGCTTGCCGGGCCGGCCTTCGAAACGCCGAGCAAGCCGGGCTATGGCCCCGAGATCGGCCGCAAGGGGCTTGCCGAAATCGCGCGCGCCGCGCGCGTGCCGGTGCTCGCCATCGGCGGCATCAATACCGCGCGCGTCGGCGAAGTCATCGCCGCCGGCTGCGCCGGCGTCGCGGTGATGGGCGGCGTCATGCGCGCGGCCGATCCGGCGCGCGAGATCGGCGCGCTTGTCGCAACGCTGAACAGGCTATCCGCGCGCGCGATAGGTGGCGACGCCCTGATCGGGCGCCCAGACGCCCGGCGGCAAGCTTGCCCGCCTGCCAGAACACGTCGATCGGCATGCCGCCGCGCGGATGGAAATAGCCGCCGATGCGCAGCCATTTCGGCTTCAGCAGCGGCGACGAGTTTCTTGCCGATCGTCGACCGTGCAGTCCTCGTGAAAGGCGCCGTGATTGCGGAAGCTGTTGAGATAAAGCTTCAGCGACTTCGAACTCGACGAGCCAGCCCTTCGGCACATAGTCGATGACCAGCGTGGCGAAATCCGGCTGGCCGGTGACCGGGCACATCACGGTGAATTCCGGAAAGGTAAACCGCGCGACATAATTGGTGGCCGGGTGCGGATTGGGCACGCGGTCGAGCACCGCCTGGTCGGGGAGGCGGGGATTGCGGAGCGGCGGCCGAGCTGGGGCAGTTTCTTCATCGCTTCCTGCATGCCTTGGTTTGGCGGGACATGACAAGAGCCTCCCCGATCCTGTAGAAGCCGGGCAGCGCATGATCCCGAAATGTGGGCACCGGTTTCGGAATAGATCATGCGCCACTCTACATTCGCCGGGAGCAAACATGACTGCCATCATCGACATTATCGGCCGCGAAATCCTGGACAGCCGCGGCAATCCGACCGTCGAGGTCGATGTCGTCCTGGACGACGGCTCGCGCGGCCGCGCCGGCGTGCCGTCCGGCGCTTCGACCGGCGCGCATGAGGCGGTCGAGCTGCGCGACGGCGACAAGAAGCGCTATCTCGGCAAGGGCGTGAAAAACGCGGTCGAGGCCGTCAATGGCGAGATTTTCGACGCGCTGTCCGGCATGGACGCCGAGGCGCAGGTCAAGATCGACGAGACCATGATCGCGCTCGACGGCACGCCGAACAAAGGCCGGCTCGGCGCCAACGCCATTCTCGGCGTCTCGCTCGCCGTCGCCAAGGCCGCCGCGATCGCCAACAATCTGCCGCTCTACCGCTATGTCGGCGGCGCCGCGGCGCGGCTTCTGCCGGTGCCGATGATGAACATCATCAACGGCGGCGTGCATGCCGACAATCCGATCGACTTCCAGGAATTCATGATCGTGCCGCTCGGCCTGCCGACTTTCGCCGAAGCCTTGCGCGCCGGCTCGGAGATTTTTCACACGCTGCGCGGCGCGCTCAAGGCTGCCGGCCACAACACCAATGTCGGCGACGAGGGCGGCTTTGCGCCCAATCTGCCGTCGGCCGAAGCGGCGCTCGATTTCGTCTGTCAAGGCGATCGAGAAGGCCGGCTACGGCCCGGCGACGGACGTGGCGCTGGCGCTCGATCCGGCCTCGACCGAGTTTTTCAAGGACGGCGCCTAGTCAGTATAAAGGCGAGGGCAAGAAGCGCTCGCGTCGAGCAGCAGGTCGAATATCTCGCCGAACTCGTCGGCCGCTATCCGATCGTGTCGATCGAGGACGGCATGGCCGAAGACGACTATCGACGGCTGGAAGAATGCTGACGCAGACGATCGGCAGCAAATGCCAGCTCGTCGGCGACGATATTTTCGTCACCAATGTCAAGCGGCTGTCCGACGGCATCAAAAACGGCATCGCCAATTCGATCCTGATCAAGGTCAACCAGATCGGCACACTGACCGAGACGCTGGCCGCGGTCGAGATGGCGCACAAGGCCGGCTACACCGCGGTGATGTCGCATCGCTCCGGCGAGACGGAGGATTCGACCATCGCCGATCTCGCGGTCGCGACCAATTGCGGGCAGATCAAGACCGGCTCGCTGGCGCGCTCCGACCGCACCGCGAAATACAATCAGCTGCTGCGCATCGAGGAGGAACTCGGCGCGCAGGCCGCTATGCGGGCCGCGCGGCGTTCAAGGCGCTTGGATAGATTCCAGATTTGCCCGCGCTTGTCCGGCGGCGGCAGTCGGCGTTATACCGCGACTCGGGTTATCGGGCCGGGGACCGTTAGCGGATCGTACGATGGATCAGACGCTTGAATTGAAGCCGGGCAACCGCCGGCTCGCGGTCGAACGCTTGCGCGATTTCGTCGCCACCTCGGTCGATGCCGCGGCCATCGTCCGATACGCCGTTCACCCATCTCGTGTTCGACCGCGTGTTTCCCGACGACATCTACGCGCTGATGCTCGCCAATATGCCGGAGGCGCACGGACTACCGGCCGATGCATGGCCGCAGCAAGGGCCACGATCTCGCCGACGGCACCCATACGCGGGTGAAGATCGATCTGTTTCCGGAATATATCCGGCACCTGCCGCCGCAGAAGCGCGCGGTGTGGGATATCGTCGGCCGCGCGCTGTGCTCGCGCCCGGTGCGCGACGCCTTCATGCGCCGTCTGGCGCCGCCGCTCGAGCGCCGCTTCGGCCGGTACGCCAAGACCGGCATGTATCCGATCCCGATCCTCACCCGCGATATTCCCGGCTATCTGATCACGCCGCATACCGACACGCGCTGGAAGGGCATCACCGTGCAGCTCTATCTGCCGCGCGACCGCGCCAACACGCATATCGGCACGATCTTTCACGAGAAGCTCGCCGACGGTTCGCTGCCCAAGACGCAAGCAGATGACGTTTGCGCCGAATACCGGCTATGCCTTCGCCGTCGGCACCGACACCTGGCATTCGGCCGATGCGGTCGGCCCCGAAGTGAAGACCCGCGACAGCATCCTGCTGACTTATTTCGTCGATCAGGGCGTGCTGCGCTTCTTCCGCAACCGCGGCAAGCGGCTCGGCAATTTCATCGGCTCAGGGCTAGAGTTTGTCAGCGAGCGCAGCGGCTGCAGGCGCGGCGATGCCTGGATTGCTTCGTCGCGGAGCTGTCGGGCCGCGCGACTTCGCGCGCCGTGGCTCCTCGCAATGACGATTTGCAGCCTTATTAATCCCGCTTTAAGCGACGTTCTCGCATGCTGGCGGCATGGTCACCCGCAAGCGTCTCCGCACGATTCTCAATGCGCTCTTGCCTCTACGTCTTGGCGGCGTTGCTGATCGGCTATTTCGGCGTCAACGCCTATAGCGGCGACCGCGGGCTCAAGCCAAGGAAGACATCGACCGGCAGATGGCCGCGCTCACCGTCGATCTCGACCGGCTCCAGCATCGAACACGCGCAATGGCAGCGCCGCATCGCGCTGCTCAAGTCCGACGAGATCGATCCCGACATGCTCGATGAACGGGCCCGCGCGCTGCTCGATTATGTCGACCCCAATGATTTGACCCTGATGGTGCAAAAGCCGCCGCGCCACGGTCTCGCGCCGGGGCCTTGAACTCGCCCGCCGGCAGTTCCGAAATCAAGTTTTTCGACAAGGATTTGGTGCCCGGAACGCATTCTCTGGCCGAATCTGCCCCGACTTTCGCAATGGGTCGAATTCGGCTATGGGATAGAGCAGCCGCCGATGTTTCGGTGACAATGGTGTTTCGAGGACAATAATGGCCGTCGCCCAGACCAAGCAAGCGGCTCCAAGCGCACAGGGATTGCTTCCAGCCGCCGATCTGCGCGGCGAACGAGACTTTGGTCCCCGAATTCTCCAAGGACCAGGAGCTCGCGGCGCTGCGGCAGATGCTCTTGATCCGCCGTTTCGAGGAGAAGGCCGGCCAGATGTACGGCATGGGCCTGATCGGGGGCTTCTGCCACCTCTATATCGGCCAGGAAGCGGTCGTCGTCGGCATGAAGCTCGCCATGCGCGACGGCGACCAGATGATCACCGGCTACCGCGACCATGGCCACATGCTCGCCTGCGGCATGGACCCGAAGGGCGTGATGGCCGAGCTCACCGGGCGGCGCGGCGGCTATTCCAAGGGCAAGGGCGGCTCGATGCACATGTTCTCGCTGGAGAAGAAATTCTACGGCGGCCACGGCATCGTCGGCGCCCAGGTTCCGCTCGGCACCGGCCTGGCTTTCGCCAATAAATATCGCGGCAACGACAGCGTCTGCCTGACCTATTTCGGCGACGGCGCGGCGAACCAGGGCCAGGTCTATGAAAGCTTCAACATGGCCGAGCTGTGGAAGCTGCCGGTCGTGTACGTCATCGAGAACAATCGCTACGCCATGGGAACCTCGGTGATTGCGATCTTCTGCACAAACCGATTTCTCCAAGCGCGGCGTCTCCTTCAATATCCCGGGCACGCAAGTCGACGGCATGGACGTCCGCGCCGTGAAAGCCGCCGCCGCGGAAGCGATCGCCTGGTGCCGCGTCCGGCAAAGGCCCGATCATTCTGGAAATGATGACCTATCGTTATCGCGGCCACTCGATGTCCGATCCGGCCAAATATCGGACCAAGGAAGAAGTCGACAAAGTCCGCACCGAGCACGATCCGATCGAGCAGGTGCGCAAGCGCCTGCTCGACAAGAAATGGGCCAGCGAAGACGAGTTGAAGAAGATCGACGCCGCGGTCCGCGCGGTCGTCAATGAGGCTTCCGAATTCGCCACCCACGACGCCGAGCCCGATCCCGCCGAACTTTATACCGACGTTTATCGGTGAGGCGCCATTTTTGCGCGACGCCGCGCGCGAGACCCAATCGAGTCGCCAAGTGAGGCCGATGTGAGCCGCCATGCCGACTGAGGTATTGATGCCCGCCCTCTCGCCGACGATGGAGAAGGGCAATCTCGCCAAGTGGCTCAAAAAGGAAGGCGACGCCGTAAAGTCCGGCGACGTGATCGCTGAGATCGAGACCGATAAAGCCACCATGGAGGTGGAAGCGGTCGACGAGGGCACGCTCGGCAGAATTCTGGTGCCTGAAGGCACCAACGACGTTGCCGTCAATACGCCGATCGCCATGATCCTCGCCGAAGGCGAGGATGCCGCGGCGCTCAAGAACGGCAAGCCCGCAGCCGCGAAGCCGTCGCAAGCGAAACAGCCGGCACGGCAAGAGCAGGCTGTGCAGCGCCGCCGCCGGCCGCACCGGCAAAAACCGTCACGGCAAAGCCGCCGGCAAAAGAGCTCACGCCCGAGCCGGAAGTGCCGGAAGGCACCGAACTCGTCACCATGACCATGCGCGAAGCCTTGCGCGATGCCATGGCCGAGGAAATGCGCCGCGACAAAGACGTGTTCGTCATGGGCGAGGAAGTCGCCGAATATCAAGGCGCCTACAAAGTCACGCAGGGGCTGCTCGACGAATTCGGCGCGCAACGCGTCATCGATACCCCGATCACCGAGCACGGCTTCGCCGGCGTCGGCATCGGTGCAGCTCTCGCCGGACTAAAGCCGATCGTCGAATTCATGACGTTTAATTTCGCCATGCAGGCCATGGATCAGCTCATCAATTCGGCGGCCAAGACCCAGTATATGTCCGGCGGCCAGGTCAAGCTCTCGATCGTGTTTCGCGGTCCCAACGGGCCGGCCTCGCGCGTCGCCGCGCAGCACAGCCAGGATTACTCGTCGTGGTATTCGCACATTCCCGGCCTGAAGGTCATCGCGCCGTCGAACGCGGCCGACGCCAAAGGCTTGCTCAAAGCCGCGATCCGCGATCCCAATCCGGTGATGTTCCTGGAAAATGAAATTCTCTACGGCCATTCCTCGCCGGTGCCCAAGCTCGACGATTATGTGCTGCCGATCGGCCGCGCGCGCATCGTGCGCGCCGGCAGCGACGTAACGCTGGTCGCCTGGTCGATGGGCATGAGCTATGCGCTCAAAGCCGCCGAGGAATTGGCGAAGGACAATATCGACGCCGAGGTGATCGATCTGCGCACGCTTAAACCCATGGATAGCGATACCATCGTCGA
>CAWAPT010000006.1:0-46426 GCA_963784005.1 uncultured Alphaproteobacteria bacterium
GACTCCGTCCGGTAGGCAACCGATCGGCGGCGAGGCGACGAGCCCGGTATCATGACGCCAGCTCGCGAACAGCCGCTGCGATATAATCGCGCGGCATCAGCACATTGCTGTCGGCGATGATGATCCAGTCATGGCGCGCGGCGCGCCAGCCCTTGACCACGTTGTTGAGCTTGGGATTCGGGCTCACGCGGTCGTCGCCGACGAGGAGCTCGCGCCGACGCCCGGATGCTCCGCCATCAAGGTCGTGACGAGCGGTACGACGGCATCCTTTGCGGCGGCGACGCAGAACAGAATTTCGTAGTCGCGGATAATCGAGCTGCGAACGTCGACGACAGCGTATCGGCGGCATAATTGTCTATTCCGCAGAGCGGGCGCACGATGCTGACGGGGATAGCCGTCCGGAAGCGGCGGCGCGCGCGCCGTGCACTTCGGCGGAAGCGGCCGATCGCGATCGCGATGCTCGTGAGCTGAACGACGGTGACGGCAATGCAGAATAGTCGCGGCGGCGAGAATCGGCGCTGTCATCGCGGAACTATCTAGGCAGCCGGCATGACAGAGCTGTGACTCGTTTAGCGATCTGTGACTCGCCGCGCTGCATGCTCTGAACAGCCGCGTTAACGATTGTTGTCATGGTCCTGCAATGGAACGAATTTATAAAACGATTCGATTGACAACAGACGCGAGATCAAGCTCGGTGACGTTCGAGCACGGCACAATAAAGTTCCGTACGCTCTTTATTTCCGATGTGCATCTCGGCGCGCGCGGTTGCCAGGCCGACCAGCTTCTCGATTTCCTGCGCTATCACGATGCCGACACGATCTATCTGGTCGGCGACATCGTCGACGGCTGGCAACTGCGGTCCGGCTGGTACTGGCCGCAGGCAGCACAACGACGTGGTGCAGAAGCTGTTGCGCAAGGCGCGCAAGGGCTCGCGCATGGTCTATCTGCCGGGCAATCACGACGAGTTCCTGCGCGACTATTACGGCACCCATTTCGGCGGCATCGAGGTGGTCGAGACGGCGATCCATCGAGGCCGCCGACGGCCGCCGCTATCTGGTCGTGCACGGCGACGCGTTCGACATGGTGGTCAAGCATGCGCGCTGGCTCGCGCTGCTCGGCGACACCGCCTACGACCTCGCCATCCTGGTCAACCGCTATTTCAACGCCATCCGCCGCCGCCTCGGCTTTCGCTATTGGTCGCTGTCGCAATGGGCCAAGCACAAGGTCAAGAACGCCGTCAATTATATCGGCGCCTTCGAGCAGACGCTGGCCGACGAGGCGCAACGTCACGGGTCGACGGCGTCATCTGCGGCCACATCCATCACGCCGTGATGCACGACAGTTCGGCATCCGTTACATGAATTGCGGCGACTGGGTGGAAAGCTGCACCGCGCTGGCCGAGCACGACGACGGCACGGTTCGAGATCATCCGCTGGATCGACCGCAGCCGCGACGCTGCCGCCGCTGCCGCCGACGAAGAGCCGGAATTGCCGCCTCGACGAGGACACCGAAATCGCCGCCTAAAGCGCTAGTTCGCGCTCTTGAGCGCCGCGCCCAGCTTGTCATACTCGCTCCTGGCATGGAGCTCTCCGTAACAGATCGAGCGCTGGCCGTTGGCCAATCCCTTCACGATCAGCCGCGGCAGCAAGACCGAAGCCGTCGTGGTGACGGTAGAGCTTCGCGACGGCAGCCACTGCGGCCGCGGCGAATGTGTCCCTTATGCGCGCTACGGCGAAACTCCGGAAGGCGTGGTCGCGGCGATCGAAGCCATGCGTCCGGCGCTGCGGCAGGGCCTCGATCGCGTGGCGCTGCAGGCTGCGATGCCGGCCGGCGCGGCGCGCAACGCACTCGATTGCGCTTTTTGGGATTTCAACGCCAAGCAGACCGGACGCCGCGGTGCACGAATTGGCGGGCGTCGCGGCGCCAAAGCCGCTGGTGACCGCCTATACGATTTCGCTCGCCGCGCCGGCGGCGATGGCGCAAGCGGCGGAGCGCGCGGCGTCGCGGCCGTTGCTAAAGGTGAAGCTTGGCGGCGGCGGCGACGACGGCAAGCGGATTGCGGCGGTGCGGCGCGCGGCGCCAAAAGCCGAGCTCATCGTCGACGCCAACGAAGGCTGGAACGAAGACAATCTGGCGCAGAAATCTCGCCGCCTGTGCGGATGCCGGCGTCACGCTGATCGAGCAGCCGCTGCCGGAAGGCCGCGACGCCGCGCTCGCGCGGCATCAAGCGGCCGATCCCGGTCTGCGCCGACGAAAGCGTGCACGATCGCGCTTCGCTCGATGCGCTTGCGCGGCAAATACGACGCCATCAATATCAAGCTCGACAAGGCCGGCGGCCTGACCGAGGCGCTGGCGCTGGCCGCGGAGGCCGAGCGGCGCGGCTTTGCCATCATGGTGGGCTGCATGGTCGCCACCTCGCTGGCGATGGCGCCGGCCATGCTGGTGGCGCAGCGCGCCAGCGTGGTCGATCTCGATGGCCGCTGCTGCTGGCCAAGGATCGCCCTGGCGGACTGCGCTACGCAGGTAGCCTCGCTTATCCGCCCGAGCCGGCGCTGTGGGGTTGGATCGCCTTGACGGATTTGTGGGTATCTTCGCCGATCCGCTTGCCGGTGCGATCGCAGCGGTGCGGCATATGCAGTTGAGTTCGCTCATAGGATTGTCATGTCCAACGACCGGCTGGCGCGATCGGATATTGTGACGGGAGCGCTGGACGAAACGGACTACGATGCCGTTTACGCGGCGGTCACGGCAACCGAGCGCGGGCGCTGGTTTTTGACTGAATACGCCAACCGCAATCGCCACGCCGAGACCGCCTCGCTGGTTGCCGCCATGGCGCGGATCGAGGCGGTCCTTGCGGCAAACCACGGAATGGCGGCCGACAAGGGGGTGCCGGCCAATAATGTTTCGTCGTTGGACCTCGCCGCCGCGGCCGAACGTTTTTTGGATATCGCTTTTGCGTTGCGCGAGCGGGCCGTCGATCCTGCGTTATGCGATGTCCTCGACGCCGCCGTGCGCGAAATCTGTCAAGCAAACTCCGATCACGTCGAAGCCAGCGAGCAACCCTCGCCAGCGCATCCGCCGTCGGTTGGAACGCCGCTTCCGCTGCGGCCGAGCGACGATCCTGATGACCTATTCGAGCATTCGCCGAGCAATGCCGTCGCGCCGATTGCAGAGGCGACGGCAGCGCCACAGCCGCAGACGGCAAATGGTATTCCCGCACAGGCGACTTCGCGTCCGCCGTCATGCGACCCGCTCGCCGACATCCGCGGCTTGAGCGAAGAAGAGTTGCTCGCCTTGTTCGGCTAAGTTTCTTGAGCGAAAGTCGCTAGGCGACCAGGCGGGAAAACAGCTCCGGATCGACATTGCCGCCCGACAGGACGGCGACGCCCACTTTATTTTTAACGTCGACTTTGCCGGTCATCAGCGCAGCCAGTGCGACGGCGCCGCCCGGCTCGACCACGAGCTTTAATTCGGCGAATGCAAACGCAACGGCGGCGCCGACTTCCTCGTCGTTCACCGCAACGCCGGCGCCGACCAGCGATTGGTTGATGGCGAAGGTGAGCTTGCCCGGCATGCGCGCCATCAGCGCGTCGCAAATAGTGCCCGTCAGCGCCGCGTTTTGCTCGCGCTGGCCGCTGCGAAATGAACGCGCATGATCGTCAAACCCTTGCGGCTCGGCGGTATAGAGGGCGGCCGCGGGCACCCGCGACTTGATGGCAAGCGCAATGCCGGCCGTCAGCCCGCCGCCCGAGGCGGTGATCACGATCACGTCCGGCACCAGGCCGAGCGCGCTCAAATCGTCGACAATTTCGCGGCCGGCAGTGCCTTGGCCGGCGATGATTAAGGCGTCATCGTAAGGCGGAACGAGCACGGCGCCGCGCTGCGCGGCAATGTCCCCGGCGATCGCCTCGCGATCGTCGCGCGCACGGTCGTAGAGCACGACTTCGGCGCCAAGCGCCGCGGTGCGCTCGCGCTTGGCGCGCGGGGCATCCCGCGGCATGACGATCACGCAACGCATGCCGAGGAGACGCGCCGCCGCGGCTACGCCTTGCGCGTGATTGCCGGACGAATAGGCCACGACGCCGCCCGCACGAAGCTCCAGCGGGATCGCCGCAAGCTTGTTATAGGCGCCGCGGAATTTGAACGAGCCGGTATGCTGCAACGTCTCGGCTTTTAGGAAAATGCGGCCGCCAGTCAGGGCATCGAGCGCCGCCGACGTTAAAAGCGGCGTATGCAGCGCGACACCGGCCAGCCGGCGCGCAGCCTCATCGACATCCGCGGCAGTAGGCAGTGCGACCGGAGCGTCCATGGCGCTTACCATGGCGGCGACGGTAGCGCCGCGATTACGTCATAAGCAAGAGCGTTAGTCGAACCGTCCCGCGGCGTGCGCCAGCATGGTGTAGACCTTGCCGGTATCCGAGATCAGGTAACTGCGCGCCATGGCCGGGCCGCGGTCGCCGCGCGAAACATCGTCGAGCAGCCGCTCGAACTCGTGGATATAATGCTCGACGGTCTGCCGGAACTCGGGATCGGCGCGATACTTGGAACGGATCTCCTCGAACGCCTTCTGGCCCTGCAGTGTGTAAAGCCGCTTGTTGAAGGCGCCGCGTTCGCCGCGCTTATAGCGTTCCCACAGATCCGCGGCCGCGTCGTGGTCGATCATGCGCGCGATGTCGACCGCAAGTGAATCGATCGAATCGACGCTGTCGCGTTGCGGGCGCTCTTCGCTTCGCAGCGGCTCGCGCACTGCTTGCGGCGCGATCGCCGGGCTCTCCTCACGCGATGCGCGCGACAACAGATCGGTGAGCCAGCCGCCGCCGCTGCGGGCGTTGGCGTCGTCCTTGCCGCCCGGCACCGGGCTAAGCGTGGCTGAATTGGGACGGCGCGCCGGGGCGCCGGTAATATCGCGAGGCAGTGTTGCCATGTCGGCCCGCAGCGGCCGCGTTTGGCCGCGCCCGCCACCCGCCGCGTAGAGCGGTTCGGCTTCGCGGCGCAGCGGTTCGACGGCGTCCATCGAGCGGCCATGCCGGGCGATGATGCGATTGAGCTCGGCCAAGGCTTCGATCTGGTCGACGACGACGCGACGCATTTGCGCCGCGCTCTCGGCGGTCTCCTGCGGCAGTTCGAGAATGCCGCGGCGCATTTCGGCGCGCGTCGCCTCGAGCTCTTGCTGCATTTCCGCCGCCATCTGCTTCATGCCCCGCATGACCTCGGTGAAGCGTTCGGCGGATCGATTGAACATGGTCTGAACTTCGTCGGAGGCCGCTTGGTAGACGGCGTTGAGCGCCTCGCTGGTGCGGGCGCGTTCTTCGTCCGAGGTTTTGCGCACGAGATCGTATTGCTGCTCGATTGTTTGCACGCTCGCGTTGCTGGTGTCGGCGATGATGCCGGCGATCTCGCGCGCCCGCGTGGTCGCCGTACCGAGCGATTCCTCAAGCAGGCCGGTGAAGCGCTGCAGCCGCTGGCCGAAATCGTCCGTTCGGGCGTCGAGCGTCGAAACCAGGCTCTCGATATTGGCATGACGGCTCGCGATCGAATCTTCGGTCCGGTTGTTGCTTGCTTCGAGCGTTTCGACCGCATCGGACAGCGCGCGTCCGTGCGAGCTGAATTGGTCGGCGAGATCGCCGAGGTCGTGCAACACTTTGGTCGTCACGGTGTTGAATGTGCCGAGATGCTGTTCCACTTTGGCCGAAGTCGCGCCGCTCTTATTGGAAAGATCGCTCATGGCCGCGACGAATTCGGAAATGCGCGTCGCCATCGTGTGCTCGATCGCGCTCATGTTCTCTTGGGCGCCGCTGAGCACCTCTTGCAACAGGATGTTGGCTTCGCGGAGGCGCTCGAATAGCGTAGTGGAGTCGGATCGCAATGTCGCGTTCGTCTCCATGATGCCGGTGACGGTCGCCGCTGCGGTCTGCTTGGACTCCTCGATGGCCGCCTTGGTTGCCTGGTGCAGTTCTTCGAGCGTTCGCGAGATTGTCTGTTTGGCGACTTCGGTGACGCCTTGGGCGCCTTCCTGCATTTGCCCCAGCGTGCGCGTGATCGCCGTCGTCGCGTTTAGGCTTGCGTCGTTGATCTGACGGGCGATCGCGTCGCTTTTTCCATCATCGTCTGGGAATAGACAACGCCCTTGGCGTCGATGGCCTTCACCGCATTTTCGGTGACACGGTCGACTTCGCCGGCAAACTGCTGGCTCTTGTCCGTCAGCGCCACAATCAGCCCGTTTGACTTCTCGTCGAGCAGGCGGCTCATGTCGTCGACGCGCTGCGATATGGCGCTGTTGATCTCATTGGCCTTGCCGACGATGTTGCGCGAAACCTCGGTACTCATGCCGACCAATTTTCGTTCGGCCTCGATGGCGCTGCGATTGAGCGCTTCGATTGCCGCTGCGCTCTTGCCGAACGCCTCGTCGGCGCTGGTCGAATTGCTTCTGATCAATTCCTCGAGCTGCACGGCACGCGAAGAGACCAGATCGGCGGCCGTGTTGACGTCGGCGATGCGCCGGTCGAGCGAAGCCGTGACCTCCTTGCTGCCTTCGGTCAGCGTCTTGGCGATATCCACGACGCGAACGGACAGGGTGTCCGTGAGCGTCTGCGCGCGGCTATCGACCGCGGCCTGGAAGCGGTCCAGGCGCTGGTCCAGCACGGAGGCGATCTCGTTCGCCTTCGTCGTGACGCGAATGTCGAAATTATCGACGTAGTTACGCATCGACTCGGAGACCTCCTGCGTGCGGGTGCCGAGCCGTTCGACGAGCTCTGAGCCGTAGGTCTTCACCGTCCGATCGAACTCGGCGAGATGGCGCGTGACGAGGTTTCCAAGGGTGGAGGAGTCGCGCGAAATCTTTTCGCCAAGCTCGGCGCCAGTGTGGTTGAACATTTCCTCGAACGCGGTCAGCCGCGTCGCCAGCATTTCTTTTACCGTGTCGCTGCCCGTTGCGACCACGCCGGCGACATGCTCGGCGCTCTCGCGCACCGAATCGATCATCGAGGAACTTTGCGAAATTAGCGATTCGGTGATGCGATTGCCGGCTTGTTCCAGCTTGGCAGTCACTTGGCCGCTGCGCAAATCGAGATCGGCAACGAGCGATTCGCCGGATGACCTCAGCGTGCCGTTGACCTCATCGGCGCTGGCGGCGATCGTCTCCGCCATCTGATTCGACGTTTCGACTATCGCGTCGGTGACTTCCTGCGATCGCCCTATCATCAGCTCGACGACGGCTAGGGACTTCTCGGAGAAAGTTTCGGTGACCCGGTCGAGCCGCGAGGTCATCATGTCCTCAAGTCCGGTCGCGATTTCGGCAAACTCGTCGCCGATGTGGCTGGTTTTGAAATCGAGGCTCGAATTCAGACGGTCGCTCGCCATCGCGATGGCGCGCGAGGTTTCGTTGCTGGTGTTTTCAAGCCGTTCGATCAGTTCGCCGCCGTGAACGGTCAGCTGTTCGATCATATTGTTGCCGACCTTGCCAAGCGTGTAGGTAATTTGCTCGCCTTTCTGCGCGAGCGTTTGGGCGATTCTTTGTGCGGCCTCGTTGACCTGGTCGCCGACGAGATCGCTGATGTTGGAGAGATCCTGCGTCAGATCGATGTGAACGCCGTTCAACGCGGAACTGACTTGCTCGACTTGGCCGACCAGTGTGTCGCGCTGGCTGGTGAGATCCTGCAACAGCCCGCGGATGCGAACCTCATTGTCGCCATAGGTACGTTCGAGCGCCGCGACTTCACTCTGCACGAGCACTTCGAGCTCGCTGGCGCGCGCCAGAGCGCGCTCGACGCCGTCGCCCATGGCCGCGACTTCGCGGCGGATCGCTTGTCCCACGGTGACGATAGAATCCCGCGCTACGCTTTCGGGTTCGGCGAGCCGCATGGCGACCCGCGCCATGGATTGCGCGATCAGGCGCAATTCCTGGGACCGCCAGGCCATGTGGGCGACGCCGAAGAAAAAGATGATCGGCAGCAGCGCCGCGGCGCCAAGGCCGATCATAAGTGCTGTGGGTGAATTGTTGGGACCAAGCGCGGCGCTCAGGTCCGCAAGATAGGCCCAGGACAGCGCGAGGCAGCCGACAATCCAGGCGGCGGAGAAAATCGCGGCGACCAAATAGGACGAGCGCAGCGGGCGGCGGTGCAGGGCGTGCAAAATCTGGCCGATCGATTGCTGATCGTCATTGGCGGCGCGAGAACCGGGTCCGGAAAGATCGCGTGTGCCGATGGCGTCGGTGTCGAAGAATTCCGGCTCCGTCGGCGCCGCGGCCGCGTCCTGCTGGCGGACGTCGGTGGGAATGAGATCGGGCATGCGACCGGGCCGGCTCACCTCGGCCTCGCCTTCTTGAATATTGAGCGCTTCCTGGATCGCCGACAGCGCTGCCTCGGTCGGGTCTGCCATCTTCTTCTTCGGATAATTGGCCATTTCGGTCGTCGCCTCGCGTGTTACGCCTAACTAGGACGGCCCACGGGCGCTCTTTAGAACGCTTCAAGGCCGCGCCACGAGCGCGTGATCGTCGGTTCCTCACCGGTTGCAGGGCTCCCCAACCAAGCCCTCAAGTCACACTGCCATAGCCCATCCTATCGCTCTGGCGGATCGAAGAAAACCGGGGTCGGTAACGTCCTTTTAATCATCGTTAACGGGTTTTTCACCTTACGAACGTTAGCCTTCGATCCGGGATGAACACGTCATTGTGCTGCCAACATTACGGCCAGTCTGGGGCCGCGCCCGGCGATTTTTCGCCGTTTGACGCGCATCGGCACGCGTGATCGCGCGGCTCGGCCGGGAGACCGTTATGACCGCAACGCGCTTATCGGCCGCGACAGAGAGCAACCGGCAGCCGACCATCATCGACGAGACCCATCTCGCGCGTATGACGTTGGGGGACCGCCGGCTTGAGCGCGAGGTCCTCGAAATTTTCATGCGTCAGACCACGATGATGCTCACTCGCATCGTCGGTGCGGAGCCGGCGCTCGCCGCCGCGGCGGCGCATACGCTGAAGGGTTCGGCGCGCGGTATCGGGGCTTGGCGCGTGGCGCGGGCCGCCGAACTTTTGGAACAGGCCGCCACCCGTGACGGCGGTGCAGGCGCTATCGACGAGGCGATCGATGAGCTCAAAGCGGCAAGCCTCGAAGCCAGCGCGGCCATCGGCACGCGCTTGACCGGGCTCCTGGCCGAGCTGGCGCGCGATCGCTGATCGTAGGGGCTCGACGGCCTGTACCAGGGCATGATCCCGAGACGCTTGCCCTCGGACTTCGATCCGCGGGCGGATTCCGGTTTTCGGAAAGGATCATGCTCAATCAAAAAATAGAGCGCGGTTTAATTCCATCAAGACCGATAAGGCTCTAGCGTCATCCGCCGTGAGCCGATAGAAGAGGCCGCCCAACGTCTCATCGGCGCGCCCTTTGCAGCGGACGCCCTCAGCCAATCAGCCAGCCATGGTCAAAATCACCTTCATCAATTCAGGGGGGACAACGCGCACGGTCGAAGGCGAAACCGGTTCCACCGTCATGGAGACCGCGACCAAGCACGGCGTACCGGAGATCGAGGCCGAATGCGGCGGTGCGTGTGCCTGTTCGACCTGCCATCTCTATATTGACGAGGCTTGGCGCGAGAAAGTCGGCGCGCCGTCACCGATGGAAGAAGACATGCTCGATTTTGCCTTCGAGGTCAGGCCGAATTCGCGCCTGTCGTGCCAGATCAAGGTCAGCGATGACCTCGACGGGCTGGTGGTGACCACTCCGGCCCGCCAGGCGTGACCGGAATTTGCTCCAGGGGGCTTTGCGGATTCATCCTCTTTCCCTGCCGCGCCAGCCACGCTAGACAGTCGCCCTTCCCGAAATAGCTTTGAAGCGGAACGAGCTTGGATAAGACATGACCGAACCTATCAAGACCAACGTCGTCATTATTGGTGCCGGCCCTATTGGGCTGTTTGCGGTGTTCGAGCTCGGCCTGCTCGACATGAAATGTCATCTTATCGATATTCTCGACAAGATCGGCGGACAATGCGCCGAGCTTTATCCCGAGAAACCGATCTACGACATTCCCGGCATTCCCTTTACCAGCGCGCAAGGTTTGGTCGATGCGCTGCTGCAGCAGATCAAGCCCTTCAACCCGCAGTTTCATCTCAACGAGATGGTGGAGACGGTCGAGAAGATCGGCGATCCGCTATTCCGCGTGAAGACGGACCAAGGCCAGGAATTCGAGTGCAAGGTCGTCGTCATCGCGGCCGGCGGCGGTTCGTTCCAGCCCAAGCGTCCGCCGATCCCCGGCATCGAGCCCTATGAAGGCACATCGGTGCACTACGCGGTGCGCAAGATGGACGCTTTCCGCGGCAAGCGCGTCCTCATCGTCGGCGGTGGCGACAGCGCGCTCGATTGGACGCTCAATCTGGCGCCGATCGCGAGCCATCTCACGCTCTTGCACCGGCGCAGCGAATTCCGCGCCGCGCCGGACAGCGTCAACAAGATGATGTCGCTCGTCGGCGAAGGCAAAATCGATTTCATCCTAGGCCAAGTCACATCGCTCGCCGGCAATGACGGCCAAATCAGCAAAGCGATGGTCAAGACCAACGACGGCTCGGCTCACGAAATCGCTTGCGACGCGTTGCTGCCGTTCTTCGGCTTGACCATGAAGCTCGGCCCAGTCGCCAATTGGGGATTTGAGCTGAAGAACAATGAGTTCATTCCGGTCGAGACGGCGGGCTTTGAGACCAGCATGCCGGGCATCTTCGCCATCGGCGACATCAATTGGTATCCCGGCAAGCTCAAGCTCATTCTGTCCGGCTTCCATGAAGGCGCGCTGATGGCGCAGAAGGCGTACCATTATATCTATCCGGATAAGCGGCTGGTGTTTCAGTACACCACGTCCTCGTCGAGCCTGCAGAAGAAGCTCGGCGTGGCGCCGGTCGCGGCTAAGGCCTGATCACGGGGCGCGCGGTGGCGCCGCCGCGGCGGCCGGCGGCGATGGCATCGCCGGCGGCGGCAACAGCGGCTCGGCCTGAATGGCGGGCGGCGGCGATAGGCCCAGCACCGCGCGCGCGGCGGGAAGTGCCGCATCGGCCATCGCGGCATAACCTTCGGCGGTGGGATGCACGGCACCGCCATAGACCGCGCTGAGTACCCCCCATAGCGCGTCGTGGATGTCGCTCGGCTTTAAGACAAGCGGCATGCCTTCGGGATAGGTCATGGCCGTGAAAAAGCTGTCGTTTGCGGTCCTGATCCACCGCGCCCGCGACGCGTAGGGGCGATAGTTGCCGACAGGCTCGTTGCAGGCCATCGGATCGTCCGGGGCGATGGTTGGATCGGTTTGGAAACTATTTCCGGTCGTTAAAAAGCATTTGCGATCGAATTCCGGATCGCTGGCGGCCCGCACGCACATGCCGTGCTGGTCAAACGCGCCCTGGTGGTTGTCGACGAAGGTCATGCGCTCCGTCGTCGGATCGTGACAAATCTTGCTGCCGTCGCAGGTCGCGAGCACTTTGATTTTCGGCAAAAACTTGGTTTCGACGAAGTCTGCCGCGGCGCGCAACCGCTCGCTATCGGCGCCGAAAGCCGGATGCACATCCAAGCCGTCGCGGCCGCCGGGGCACGGCGTGTTCGCCGCCTGCATGGCCGGGTTGCCGTAGGACACAAAAACGACGCGCCCGAGATTGCCGCCGACATAGGGCTTGAGCGCCGTGCGCAATAGCGAGAATTCGTCGGGGAAATAGTCGTCGAGCGCCTTTTGCGAATCGGCGGCGCTGGAGATGGAGCCGCCTTGCTTGAGCAGGACTCGTTCTGTCGTGGCGTTGACGATGACATTGGCGACGAGGCCGGCGAAATTCACGTCGTTGGCGCCCACCGTCAGCAGCACCATGTCGAGATTGCGGTTGGGTTGTTGGCGATGCACCGCCGCCATGATGTCGCGCAGTTCACCGAATTGCGCCGGCGCGGTGCCCGAGCAACTGTCAATTCCCACCACCCACGGACAGTCATCGGCACGCTGGCCGGCGAACATGCCGGCGCCGATCGTCGCGCCGGTGCAGGCGAGAGGAACCAAGGTGACGGCGAGATGCGGCTGCTCGATCGCGAGCGCAAGCGTGGTGCGCACCTGATAGCTGTAGAGCGAGCGATGGCAGGCCGGATTCATCCAACGCGCGCCATGGCGCGCCCAGTCCTTCGCCGCGGTCGGGCTCGACACTCCACTTTCGCAGGAGCGGTCGTCGCCATAACCGGCCCGGCTCGGCCGGAAGTATTGGCTGCCGCCGCCGGCCAAAAAGCGTTTGAAGCAGAAGCCGCCGTCCAGCTCCACGGCCCGGTCCGGATTGCCTTCGCCGGCTGCGATCGAATCGCCCAGCCCGGCGATGAGCACGTCCCGCACTGCGATCTCGGTGGCGACGCGCTGCGCCGTGCCGTCGCCGAGCGGAATGTCGACGGTGGCTACCGTGGTGCGGCCGAATGGCACGCGAAGCCGGACTTCCTGGTTGCAGGGCGCGGTGCTCTGCTTGAGCGCCGACTGGCCGTCATCGAAATTCCAGACGCAGACCGCATCTTGCGGCACCGGCCCGGAAATCGTCACGCCGACGGGGTGGTCGCGGGGGTCGAGGTAATTCTCCTGCTCGCCGTCGCGTTCGCAGGTCTCCAGAAGATCGCCGGAATCGTCGAGACACAGATTGGCGACGATGTCCTTGGCCCAGCCGAGGCCATCGGTAGCTTGCGCAAGCCGCCGTTCGGCGGCGAGAACGCCATCGCCTTGGCTGGCTGCCGCGATGCGCAGAAAATCAGCCTCGTTGCGAAACAGGCGAAATCGGTTCTTTACCTCCCAGGCGATATGGAAATCTCCGGTCCCCGCCAATTGCGCAACCGCCGCATCGAGCGGAATAAGGGCGATAAACAGGGCCAGGATGATGGAAGCGCGCATGATCTATGGCAGGGGACGATGGTGGTCCTTCTAGCACCCCGCTTGCGGCGGAAATGTGAGGGCGTGGGGGAACAACATGAGTTACGCCACGTTTATGTCATGTTTCAAGGTGCCAGGGCACTAAGTGCCTCTCTAAGTGCCAAGTCTCTAAGTGCGACGGCTCTAACCCTGGCGCTCAAATAATCAGGATGCCGGATTCTTTGACAACCACCAAATGCTGCATCGCCGGCGGCGGCCCGGCCGGGATGATGCTCGGCTTTCTTTTGGCGCGCGCGGGTGTCGATGTGGTCGTGCTGGAAAAGCATGCCGATTTCTTTCGTGATTTCCGCGGCGACACAGTGCACCCATCGACGCTTGATCTGATGTACGAGCTGGGTCTGCTCGACGAATTCCTCAAACTGCCGCACCAGAAGGTCGAAACGTTGACCGGGCAAGTCGGCGCCGAGCATCTCAAGATGGTGGATTTCCGCCATGTGCCGACGCACTGCAAATTCATCGCGCTGATGCCGCAATGGGACTTTCTCAATTTCCTGGCGAAGCACGGCAAGCGCTACAAGACCTTCGACCTCCGCATGAACGCGGAGGCGACCGATTTGATCGAGGAGGGTGGCCGGGTCGTCGGGCTCCGCGCCAGGACGCCCGACGGCACGCTTTCGATCCGCGCCGATCTCGTGGTCGGCTGCGACGGACGGCACTCGACGATACGGGAGCGCGCGGGATTGAAGAGCGACGACTACGGCGCGCCGATGGACGTGCTGTGGTTTCGTATGACCCGCAAACAGACCGACGACGCCGACACTTTCGGCCATATCGAGGCTGGCAAGATGCTGGTCATGCTCGACCGCGGCGACTACTGGCAATGCGCCTTCGTCATTCCCAAGGGCGGCATCGAAAAGGTGAAGGCGAAAGGCCTCGACGCTTTCCGCAACGATGTGGTCTATATGTCGCCGTTCCTGTCCGACCGCATTGCCGAGCTGAAAAGCTGGGATGACATCAAGCTTTTGAGCGTCACGGTCGACCGGCTGCAAAAATGGTGGCGGCCGGGACTGATCTGCATCGGCGATGCCGCGCATGCGATGTCGCCGATTGGCGGCGTCGGCATCAATATGGCCGTGCAGGACGCGGTGGCCGCCGCCAACCGGCTGTGGCGGCCGTTGCAGGACGGCACGGCCAGCGACGAGGACCTGCGCGCCATCCAGGAGCGCCGCACGCTGCCGATGCGCTTCACGCAATGGCTTCAGCTCACCATTCAGAAGCGGATCATCAGCCGCGTTCTGGAAGGCCAGCAGCGGCCGAGGCCGCCGCTGTTCTTCAAGCTGTTCAATATTTTTCCAGCGCTGCGCCGCATTCCAGCGCGCCTGATCGGCGTCGGCATCCGCCCCGAGCACGTTCACACGCCGGGTATTGGCACAGCGTCGTAAGCTTGCTTGCGCTTCAACTGCGCTGCTGCAATTCCGTCACCGTGCGGGCGATGATTTCGACGAGCCGCGCTTCGGCCTCGGCGTCGTTGTCGAGCCGTTTGCCGACAGCTTCGCGCAGGTGATCGATCGTCGCTTCCACCAGCGGCGGCAGGGTGCGGCGATCTTCGCGCTCGCCGCGCTGGTCGCGGCGCCAGCGGCTCACGCGCTGGCCGATCGCGGCCAGGCGGCCGAGGACAGCGTCGACGAGATCGCGATTGGCGTCGAGATAGGCACGGCCTTCATCGGTGATGGCGTAGAGCTTTTTGCTGCCTTCGGCGGAGGCGGTGACATAGTTGGCCTCCTCAAGATAAGTCAGCGTCGGATAGACGATGCCCGGGCTCGGTGAGTACCAGTCGCTAGTCTTTTCCTCGAGCAACTTGATGATTTCGTAGCCGTGGCGGGGCGCTTCGGCGATCAGCGCCAGCGCAATGAGCCGCAGGTCGCCCTGCGCCAGCATGCGGCGCGCCCGCATCATGTCCTCGCCGCCCATGCCGCCGTCGCTGCCTCCGCCGTGCCGGCCGCCAAATCCAAAACCGCCGAAGCGGTGGCGGCGATGGCGCCCTGCGCCCCATTTGCCGCCGTGAGATTCGTCAGAACGTTCGCAATGTCTGTGCATTTCTAGTTCTCCAAGTTAAAGATATATCTTTAGATAGGTCATAATGAGCTATAACGCAAGATATATCTTTAATATTATTAAGATATTGAAAAATCATTAGTTTTTGTTTTGGCTAAGGTGATCAACCGAGCGCTATTGACGTAAGTCTTTGCGTGCCCAGCGCGCCTTCGCCGCAACCTCGCTACCCATGAATTCCGCGCGCGCCTCGAACTCGGCAATGCGGCTGCTGCGCAGGTGCGTCGGGGTTTCGCGCAAAATTGTTTCGACCCGCCGCCAAAGGATCATGGCGTGCACCGGCGCGGTCAGTGCCGTCTCTCGGGCGATTGTTTCATCATAGCCAAGCAATTTCTCTCCGAGGTCGGCCCAGGCTTCGTGCGGCAGCCACCTGGCGCGGCCGGTATTGGTGCCATCAAATGCGGCCGGCGCGAGCGGCTCGATTTTAACGGCGCGGCCGAAGCGCCAGAGATCAATCTCGTATTTGAACGCGACGATATGCAGCCATTCGTGCAGCAAGCTCAGCCCGAGATCGCGGCGAAAGCGGCGGTCGGGACGATACAGCGCGATCAGCTTGAAATTAGTGGCGTGGCCGAGAAAATGGACGTCTTGGCCGGTGATTTTACGCAACCATGGATCGAGATAACACGGCGCGTCGCTGAGATGGAGGCGACGGACAAGCCGCAGGTCCGGCAATTCGCGCAACAACGTGAGCGCCTCGCCGGCGTCGATGCGTTCGTAGTCGGGTGGCTCCGCCGGAATTTCGATCTCGGTTTCGCAGCCGGCGACGCGGTAGATCCGCATGACTATCGGAATTTCGCGCGTGCCGTTGCGCAGGAAATCTTTCCTGCTGGAAAATGTCGTGGCCTCTGCCGCAGCGACCGATACCCGCATTGAGCGCGCGTAAACTCCCGAAAAGCCGGCCGGGATCGTTTCGCTATCGGCGGTCGCCCGGCTACGGCCGATCTTACCGCCGATGCGCGGCAGGCCGCGTTGCAGGAAGACGCGAACCAGGTAAACCAGGAACACGACCAGGAAGATCTGGGCCATTGGCGCGATCATAGCGGCAATTCAGGATCGGGACGCAATGCCAGACCGCTTGACGCCTGCATCTCGGGGGCAAATGTTGAGGCATGTTTGCGACGTTTTTTCATGAATTGAAGCAGGCCGGCGTCCCGGTGACACTGCGTGAATATCTCACGCTGATGGAGGCGATGGAGAAGGACATCGCCGGCCGCCGTGTCGAGGATTTCTACTATCTGTCGCGTGCGGCGCTAGTGAAGGACGAGCGTAATCTCGACAAGTTCGACCGCGTGTTCGGCCACGTTTTCAAGGGCCTCGATCTGGTCGAGCAGGCGCTGGCCGCGGAAATCCCGATCGAGTGGCTGAAAAAACTCACCGAGAAATATCTCACCGAGGACGAGAAGAAGCAGATCGAGGCGATGGGCGGCCTCGATAAGCTTCTTGAGACGTTGCGCCAGCGGCTCGCCGAGCAGAAGGGCCGGCATCAGGGCGGCAAAAAGTGGATCGGCACCGCCGGCACATCTCCGTTTGGAGCCTACGGCTACAACCCGGAAGGGGTGCGCATCGGCCAGGACAAGAATCGCAATTTCCGCGCGGTGAAAGTGTGGGACAAGCGCGAGTTTCGGGATCTTGCCGGCAACGTCGAGCTCGGCACCCGCAACATCAAGGTTGCGCTGCGCCGCTTGCGCAAATTCGCGCGCACCGGCGCGCCCGACGAGCTCGATCTCGACGGCACCATCAAAGGTACCGCGCACAAGGGCTATCTCGACATCCTGATGCGGCCGGAGCGGCACAACACGATCAAAGTGTTGCTGTTTCTCGACGTCGGCGGCTCGATGGATTGGCACATCAAGACGACCGAGGAATTGTTCTCCGCGGCCAAGACCGAGTTCAAGCACCTCGTTCACCTCTACTTCCACAATTGCCTGTACGAGAAAGTCTGGAAGCAGAACGCGCGGCGCTGGACCGAAACGACGCCGACCTGGGATGTGCTGCACACCTATCCGCACGATTACAAAGTGATCTTTGTCGGCGACGCCTCGATGTCGCCTTACGAGATCGTGGCGCCGGGCGGCTCGGTCGAGCATTTCAACGAGGAAGCCGGGCAAGCGTGGATGGCGCGCGTCATTGCGACCTATCCGTCCTGCGTCTGGCTCAATCCGGTGCCCGAGCAGGAATGGCAGACCACGGCCTCGATCCGCCTGATGCGGCAAATTCTCGGCGGGCGGATGTATCCGCTGACGATCGAAGGCTTGGATGCGGCGATGCGGGAATTGGGGCGGTGAAGCCCCACGTGCTTGAGCCGCCGTGAAACAAGACGTGGATGGCCGGAACAGGTCCGGCCATGACGGCGGAATGGAAATTTTCAGGAGGCGCTCATGGCTGCCGATGTTCAAGCAACCGACGACACTGCGTTCGACACCGTGGTGGTGCGCGAAACCGGTCACGGACTATTTCAGCAGGAGATCATCTCCGGCCGGCATCATCTGATCGCGGACGAGCCGAAGGATGCCGGCGGGCTCGGCAGCGGTCCCGGTCCGTACGATCTCCTCCTGGCGGCGCTCGGCGCCTGCACCGCGATGACGCTGCGGCTTTATGCCGACCGCAAGAAATTTCCGCTGACGCATACGCAGGTCCGGCTGCGGCACAGCCGGATTTACGCCACCGATTGCGCCGAATGCGAAACCAAGGAGGGTATGCTCGACCGCATCGAGCGCATCATTACCCTTGAAGGCGATCTCGACGCCGAACAGCGGGCGCGGCTCATGGAAATCGCCGACAAGTGCCCGGTGCACCACACGCTGAAATCGGAGATCGATATTCGGACGATAGCAGAGCCGGCGCGGTAGCAGCGGGGCTACTTATTCTTCGCTCTCACCGCAGCAATCACTTCCGGTATAGCGGCATCGTTGCCCGGCGCCATGATGTGGACGCCGGCGACGCCGGGAATGGTGGTCAGCTCCGCGATCAAGTCGACGCAGATACGCACGCCTTCGCGCGCGGGGTCCGCTGCCTTTTCCATCCGCTCGATAAAAACGTCGGGGATAATCGTGCCGTAAAGGTTGCTTTTCATCCATGCCGCCGACTTGGCAGAACGCAACGGATTGACGCCGATCAGGATGGCAAGCTGCTTGGTGATGCCGGCGCGTTCCAGGACGCCGACATAGCGGCGTGCGATGGCGGCATCCATGCAGAACTGCGTCTGCGCGAACTGCGCGCCGGATTTGATCTTGCCGAGGAGCGCGTTCGGCTGCCAGCCCTCGGGCGGATCGATCGGCATGTCGGCACCGCCGATGAAGAATGCCGCCTTGCCTGCAACCTTGCGTCCGGTCGGCAGCGCGCCTTCGTCGCGCAGCCGCCGCGCGGTTTCGATCAGCGTTTTCGAATCGATATCGAACACCGGCTTGGTGTCTGGCTGATCGCCTGCTTTCGGGTCGTCGCCGGTCAGGAGCAGCAAATTGCGGATGCCGAGCGCTGCCGCGCCCATCATTTCGCTTTGCAACGCGATGCGGTTTTTGTCGCGGCAGGTGATCTGCAGGATCGGTTCGATGCCGGCGCCGATCAGGAAGCTCGCGGCCGCGAGCGCGCTCATATGCGCCCGCGCGCCGGCACCGTCGGTGACGTTGACCGCATCGGCCAAGCCCTTCAACCCCGCGGCCTTTTGCAACAGCTCTTGCGCATCGCACGACACCGGCGGCGCAAGCTCGGCCGTCATCACAAAGCGGCCGCGGCGCAGCTTGTCTTCAAGCGTATGGGGCAGAGGGATACGCTGCTCGTTCATCACATGCTCATTTCGATATGCTCATTTCGACGGGTGCACGGCCGCCACAGCGCTTATATGCTTTGCGGCGGCACATCAAATCCACCGTAAATCCACCGCAGCCGCCCCCTTTCCTGGACAGGAAAGCAGCGCATCGCTAGAGAGTGCGTCAAGATGACTGGCGTCAACGATATCAGGTCGGCCTTCCTCGGCTATTTCGCGCGCGAGGGCCACGAAGTCGTGCCGTCGTCACCGCTGGTGCCGCGCAACGACCCGACGCTGATGTTCACCAATGCCGGCATGGTGCAGTTCAAGAACGTCTTCACCGGCCTCGAAAAACGGCCCTATGCGCGCGCCGTCACGGCGCAGAAATGCGTCCGCGCCGGCGGCAAGCACAACGACCTCGACAATGTCGGCTACACGGCGCGCCACCACACGTTCTTCGAAATGCTCGGCAATTTCTCGTTCGGCGATTATTTCAAGGAGCGCGCCATCGAGTTGGCCTGGAAGCTGGTCACGAAGGAATACGGCCTGCCTGCCGATAAACTTGCTGGCACCGTCTATATCGACGACGACGAGGCGTTCAAGCTGTGGCGGAAAATCTCCGGCCTGCCCGAGCAGAAAATCCTCCGCATTGCCGGCAGCGATAATTTCTGGGCGATGGGCGACACCGGGCCGTGCGGTCCATGCTCGGAGATTTTCTACGATCACGGCGAGAAAATCTCGGGCGGGCCGCCCGGCAGCCCGGAGGCTGAGGGCGACCGCTTTGTCGAAATCTGGAATCTCGTCTTCATGCAATACGAGCAGCTTGCCGGACGGCAAGCGCGTCGACCTGCCGCGGCCGTCGATCGATACCGGCTTGGGCCTCGAGCGCATGGCCGCCGTGCTGCAGGGCACCTACGACAATTACAAAATCGATCTCTTTGTCGCGCTGATCCAGGCCATTGCCGATCTCACCGGCGTCAATCCCGAGGGCGAGCAAAAGGCCTCACATCGCGTCATCGCCGACCATCTGCGCGCGTCGGCCTTTCTGATCGCCGACGGCGTGCTGCCGTCGAACGAAGGCCGCGGCTACGTGCTTCGCCGCATCATGCGCCGCGGCATGCGCCATGCCGAATTGCTCGGCGCCAAGGAGCCGTTGATGTGGCGGCTGGTGCCGCTCCTGGTGCGCGAGATGGGGCAGGCCTACCCGGAATTGCACCGCGCCGAGGCGCTGATCGCCGAAACGCTGAAGCTTGAGGAGATGCGTTTTCGCCGCACGCTCGACCGCGGCCTTGCGATCCTCGATGAAGCGAGCAAGTCGCTCAAGAAGGGCGATATGTTCGACGGCGTGACGGCGTTCACGCTTTACGACACCTACGGCTTCCCGCTCGACCTGACGCAAGATGCGCTGCGGCCGCGCGGCATTAGCGTTGACATCGCATCCTTCACCGACGCCATGGAGGAACAGCGCAAGAAAGCCCGCGCGTCGTGGGCCGGTTCGGGCGAGGCGGCGGACGAAGCGGTTTGGTTCGGCTTGCGCGAAAAGCGCGGCGCCACGGAATTTCTCGGCTACGATACCGAAAATGCCGAAGGCGTGGTCACGGCGCTGGTGCGCGACGGTAAGGAAGTTGCCGCGCTGAAAAAGGGCGAGAGCGGCGCCGTCGTGCTCAACCAGACGCCGTTCTACGGCGAATCCGGCGGGCAGGTCGGCGATACCGGAATCCTGAAAGCCGATGGCGTGCGCTTTAAGGTCGCCGATACGCAAAAATATGCCGGCGACGTATTCGCCCATGTCGGCACGGTTGAAGAAGGCACGCTTGAAAGTTGGACGCCGCGCTCGCACTTGAGGTCGATCATGGCCGCCGCGGCGCGATCCGGAAAAATCATTCCGCGACGCATCTTCTGCACGAGGCGTTGCGCCAGGTGCTCGGCGACCATGTCGCGCAAAAGGGCTCGCTGGTGGCGCCCGACCGCCTGCGCTTCGATTTTTCGCATCCCAAGCCCATGAGCGGCGAAGAGATCGAGCGCGTGGAGGATATCGCCAACGACATCGTCTTGCAGAATGCGCCGGTCGTGACGCGGCTTTTGAGCCGCGACGACGCCATCGCCTCGGGCGCGCGGGCGCTGTTCGGCGAGAAGTATGGCGACGAGGTGCGGGTCGTTGCGATGGGCCGGAGCCCTTCGGCATCCGGCAGCAGCAACGCGATGGGCTGGTCGGTTGAACTATGCGGCGGCACGCATGTCGACCGCACCGGCGATATCGGCATCATTTCGGTGATTGCAGAGGGTGGCGTTGCGGGCGGTGTGAGACGTATCGAGGCATTCACCGGCGTCAAGGCGCGTAAAGACGCGCGCGAATATCGTGAAATGGTCAAATCAGCCGCTGCCTCGCTCCGTACGAGCCCGACGGAATTCATGGATCGCTTGAATGCTCTACTCGATGAGCGCAAGCGGCTTGAGCGCGATCTCTCCGAGGCGAAGAAGAAGCTCGCTATGTCCGGTGGAACCGGGGGCGGTACAAGCGACGGCGCCGATGGCGTTCGCACCGTCGGCGATGTGAAACTCATGGCGCGCGCGGTGGAAGGCGTTGAGCTGAAAGATCTGCGCAGCCTCGCCGACGAAGGCAAGAAGAAGGTCGGCTCCGGCATTGTCGCCATTGTCGGCATCAGCGGCGATGGCAAAGCGGGGATCGTGGTCGGCGTCACCGAGGATCTCACCGCGCGCTTCAATGCCGTCGATCTGGTGAAAAAAGGCGCCGAAGTGCTCGGCGGCAAAGGCGGCGGCGGCCGGCCGGATATGGCGCAGGCCGGCGGTCCGGACGGATCGAAAGCGGACGCGGCGCTTGCTGCGATCGAAGCGGCGCTCGGCGCGTAACTGCCGCGGTCGGCGGCGCCCTTACAGTTCGACGATCATGCCATCTTCAGCGGTCTCGAACGGCAGCTCGGCGCGGCACGCCAGCATATCGTTGCTCATGTGCGTGAGTATGAGTCGCTTCGGCCGGATCTTGTCGAGATGGCGTTCCAGTAAGCTCAGCGCCATGTGGCCGGTCAGCGGCTTGTCTCGCGTATAGGCCTCGCAGATGAACAGGTCGGCGTCGCGTCCGATATCGATGAGCGATTCCGTCCATTGCGTATCGCCGGAAAAGGCGATCACTTTGCCTTCGGCTTCGATCCGGAAGCCAAGACACGGCCCGGCACGATCATCATGGAGGACGTGGTGCGGGGTCAGCCGCAGGGCGCCGAGCTCGTTGGGCTTGCCGATTTCCAATTCGCGCAGCGTTAAAAGAAAAGACAATTCCGCCGACGTGCTGCCGGGGAACGCGACTTCCATAAGCGCGTCATAATGCGGCTTGAGTCCGGGCGGTCCCACTATGGTCAGCGCGCGCTGTCGTTTGAGCACGTAATTCGCTTCAAGAATGAAGAACGGAAGTGCACCGATGTGATCGGCATGGAAATGCGAAATGAAAATGACATCGATGTCATGGCGGCTGATCGCAAGCTTGTTCATCGAAACCAGAGACGTCGCGCCGCAATCGATCAATGCGTTGATGCCGCGGCCGACGAGATGAAAGCAGGTGTTGAACCGTCCGCCCGAGCCGAAGGCATCGCCACAGCCGACAAATTGCAAGTGCATGAAAACTCCCTGACGGGGCTCCGTCGTCGCTCGCCCGGTGGCGAGGCAGCGAACGACGGGTCAATGTCGCGTTAGCCAGTCAAGCTGTCCGTGATCTTTATCACAATGGGTTCGAACCCCGCGCGGCTCTGGGTCTTCCGGCAACCTTCCGTCTTCTCGCTTATTTTTGGTCTTTACCACGTTCATTTTCTGGGTTCTGATAGGGGCGCGAAGGCCGCCGCGGCCCGCTAAAATAGGCGCCGGCAGCGTGCCATGGTCGTAACACAAACCGCATGCTTCGTGGTGGGCTTAGACTTCTGGGGATTTGCGGGTGCAGCTTCGATCTAAAGGTTCCGCCGCGCTGGCAGCGCTGGGCATGGCCGCCGCGCTTTCCGGCTGCATGAATCCTGACGTGGATTTGAGTCAGCCCTGGTTTGCTCGGCCGTTCGACGCGTTCGGGAAGAAGGGCGGTTACACTTTTTCCGAGTTGCAGGATGCCAGGCAGCGGCAACGCCCGATTACGGCCAACGACCTTGTCAATAGTAATGGCAGCTGCCCGTCACCGGTGGTGCAAGCGCCGGCCGCCGCAGCCGGCCCGGGCGTAGCGCCTGCGGCTCCTGCAGACACCGCCTCCATGCTCGGCGGCGGCGTTGCGCTCGGCATGTCCGAGTGTGACGTCGTGTTTCGCGCCGGCCAGCCCACAAAAGTCGAACTCGGCAACAATCCGAACGGCGATCGCACTGCGGTTTTGACCTACGGGAGCGGCCCGCGACCGGGCGTGTACCGTTTCGAGCGCGGTGAGCTCGTGCAAATGGATCGCGTCGCGGTGCAAGCACCTCCGCCGCAGCCTGACCAGAAAAAGGCGGCCAAGTCTGCCAAGTCGAGCACGTCTGCCAAGTCCAACTCGTCTGCCAAGTCGAACAAGCCGCAAAAGAAGGACGATCAGGGTTAACCGGCTCGTTGCGTGCAAGCCGCCCCGGTCTCTGGCGAGGCCGGGGCCGCCGTTTGCGGACGTGAGATTAGGCCTCGATCAATAGCAGCGATTGACCCAGCGCAGCCTCGGTCCGTAAGGCGTGTAGACCCAACGCCGCACCATGCAGCCGCCGTAACCCGGGCCGGCATAAACCCCAATGAAGGGCCGGTGGCCCCAGCCGCCGTGCCACCCGCCATGCCAGCCGCCGTGCCAGCCGGGGTGTCCGCCCCAAGCGGAAGCGGCGTTGGGTGAAAGCGCGGCGGCGGCAAGGGTCGCGCCGGCGGCCAGAGCCAGGATCGTCTTGCGCAGCATTTGTCATCTCCTTGGTTGACGCTGTTACGCGTCGTTGTCGGTTAGTCGGGGCCTGCGCCCCTCTGGTTCATGGCGCCGATTTTAAGTGTCGCACCTGAACCGCCGCTGAGAGCGAAATTTATTGCGGGTTAATCGAGCTGAACGCACACGGGCGGACTTATTCATCCGGTATTCATCGGCTTGCGCGCGACATCGCTGATGCTTATTTGCTTCGCTACGCGCAAGAGGCTTCATGGCGCGAAGATAATCGGCCCGCGTTGAATGACGATCAGGTGAACCGCCTCGCGGGACTGGCGATGAAACAGAAGCCGTCAGTTGATTCAGCGGATATCGGGTAACGGCACCTTGTGCCGTGAGGCATCAATACAGATGCAGCTGATGGGACACCCGCACGATGCGACGTTTGACCTTGTTTGAGCCAAACGACTTCAACGCGACAATCGCGACTGCGAGGACCGCGAAGGCAATGCCCACACACAACAATATGTCAGCTAGGACCATGTTTGCAGTTCCTATCGGGTCTGTAAAATCTTCACGCGTGATTTAACTCGCCGCAGGTCATTCCAGTTCCGTTCGTGTAAGAGATGCTGTCTTTTGTTGGCGACCGCCACCCACACTTCTGTGATGCAGCTTACCGCCATTCCGACTATCCATACCCATGACAACCTGGAAAATTGCGACGACGGTAAGGGAGTATCCGCGCTGATGGTTAAGAACCCCACAAACCCGGCAGCAAAAAGGGCTATGTTCGCCAAAAGAGCGGCAACTGTGCTGATCTTCTCAACTTCGCTATCACAATTCACGCAAAGAAAATCGGCGATAGTAGAGATCGGAAGTGCGACGGCCGGCACCAGTGCAAAAAGTAAATCACTAAAGTCGCCCTCAGCATTGATGACAGTGAGGGCATCTGTGAAGTGTATTTCGCCGGTGAGCCTGTAGATAATCGGGAAGATGGCAATTGCAACCACGGCCAGCCAAAGGCCGAGCCGAAGAAGGCCATACACCCAAAGCACATTGCCCTTATTAGACAATTCCCCCATAGCAGGGCAGTTTTTCGTACAACTTATAGTGCGTCAATGGTCCGCTGCTGGCCCGGGTGCCTTCCACGTGCTGCACGGTCTTTCCGCTCCCGCTCTGCAAGCATGCCTGAGCCGAAGTGGCGAGCCGCCGAAGCTCTTGCGGGTCTGGATTTTCAATTTGCTTTGCGCGCAGCGTCGTTTCCGTGATTTCCCGCGCCGTCATGGACCGCATCCAGGCCGTGCCGCAGGACGGTCCCGTGCTTGAACCGAGGAAGATTGGGCTTCTTTCGTCGCACGGCAATCGGGCGCACGTCGTAGCCCGGTTGAAGCATCTTCAGGATGGCTTCGACGTGCTTCACGGCTTCGGCCAGCCGGTCGGCGTTGCGCTTGTTATCGGCGATCTTGCCACCCAACTCCGCATGATGCGCCTCTAGGGCACACATCGCGGCGTAAGGTTTGACTGGTCGATTGATTGCCATGCCCAATATGCCGGGCGACCTCAGCTAAAATTCTTGTGGCGTTTGCGCCATTATATCGTGCGCGTGCGCTTGCCGGGATCATGAGTGAAGGATATAAGCCCGCGCGGTTTCACGCCCTTTTGTAACTCTTCCCAAAAGGAAAATTTGATGGCGATCGAGCGCACATTTTCGATCATCAAGCCGGATGCCACCGCCCGCAACGTGACGGGCGCCATCAACGCGATGATCGAAAAAGCGGGTCTGCGCATCGTGGCGCAGAAGCGCATGCGGATGAGCCGCGCAGAGGCCGAGACGTTTTATGCCGTCCATCGCGCGCGGCCGTTTTTTGGCGAGCTCGTCGACTTCATGATCTCGGGGCCGGTCGTCGTGCAGGTGCTTGAAGGCGAGAATGCCGTTGCGGCCTATCGCGATCTGATGGGCGCGACCGATCCGGCCAAAGCCGCGCCCGGCACCATTCGCAAGGCCCACGCGCAATCGATCGGCGAAAACTCGGTGCACGGCTCGGATGCCGCCGACACCGCGGCAAAAGGAAATCGCGCAGTTTTTCGCCGGCAACGAAATCGTCGGCTGAAGGCTTCAGCGCGTTGTGGGTTCGATCGCCGCAATATCTGCATCCCGCGCTGTGGCGCGATTGGCTCCATGCCGGCGTCGCGCAATTGGGCTACACGGCGTTCTGGCTCGCCGTGCTGCAAATCGTCTTCATCAATATCCTGTTGTCCGGCGACAATGCCGTGGTCATCGCGATGGCCTGCCGCGGCCTGCCGCCGCATCAACGGCGCTGGGGCCTGATCATCGGCGCCGGCGTCGCGGTGATGCTGCGTCATTATCTTTACCGGCATCATCGCGCGGCTGATGCTGCTGCCCTATCTCAAGCTGATCGGCGGTGCGGCGCTGCTGTTCATCGCGGCCAAGCTGCTCGTGCCGGAAGACCGCCGACAAAAACGAAGTCGAGGCCGTCGCGCATTTGTGGCGCGCGGTCGGGATCGTCGTCGTTGCCGACATCGTCATGAGCCTCGACAACGTCATCGCGGTCGCTGCAGCTGCGCAGGGCAATTTCGTGTTGCTCGCGATCGGTCTTGCCGTCTCCATTCCGCTGATCGTGGCGGGCGCGGCTGCTGATCATGGCGCTGCTCGACCGATTTCCGGTTTTCATCTGGGCCGGCGCGGCGCTGCTCGGCTGGATCGCCGGCGAGGTCATTGCGACCGATCCGGTGCTGGTCGCGAAATTTGACGGCGGCGTTTTGGCGAGAATTGTGCGCAACACGTCGAATTCGCCGCGGCGGCGCCGGCGCGATGCTCGTTATCGCCGCGGGCGGACTGTGGCGCAGTTTGCACGAAATCAAAGCGCGCGACGACGCGCTGGCGCGAATGCGCGCGCATCGAAGCGGCGGCTCGCAATAGTCATGCTTGCGCCGTATTTCTGCGGCTTGCTGCGTTGCGCAATCGGATTTTGGCCATCCGGCTGGTGCTGGTCTTGCCGACAATCGCTTCGACATCGCTTCGGACTTTCCCCAAAATCTGGCTTGTGGCGCGGATCGCAGCGCTGCACGCGATGTGCAATGGCTGCGCGCGCGTCTTCGCTGGCATCTGGAATGACTTAGGAGACAGACGATGCAGAAGGGCACCGTCAAGTGGTTCAATCCGACGAAGGGCTACGGGTTCATCAAGCCGTCGAGCGGCGACAAGGATGTGTTCGTCCACATTTCCGCGGTCGAGCGCGCCGGCCTGCGCACGCTCAATGAGGGCCAAGAGATCGAATACGAACTCGTCACCAACCGCGGCAGGACTTCGGCGGAAAATCTGAAGGTTGCGTGAGCCAATCGGGCAGTCCGCAATCCGGTCCTCGATAGCCCCCGGTCTTGCACCGGGGGTTTTTATTTTCGAGCGTAACGTCGTGCGCAGCGGCGTGCTCGGCCTTCGGCGACCAGGCGCAAGCGCCTGCGGATAAATGCGGTGCTCGACCTCCAGCACGCGCTGCGGCGAGCGTCTCTTCGGTGTCGCCGTGCGAGGACCGGCACCGAGTCCTGCGCGATGATCGGTCCCGCAATCCATTTCCGGCCGACGAAGTGGACGGTGGCGCCGTGCCGCTTCACGCCGGCCTCGAGCGCGCGGCGATGGGTGTGCAGCCCTTTGAACTGCGGCAGCAGCGCCGGATGAATGTTGAGCATGCGGCCGCTCCAGCGCGTGACGAACCACGGCGTCAACAGCCGCATGAAGCCGGCGAGGCAGACGAGATCGATGCGGTGCGTCGCAAGCTGGGCATCGAGCGCGCGCTCGAACGCTTCGCGGTCCTCGCCGAACGGCCGGTGATCGACGACCGCGGTTGCGATGCCGGCCTCGCGGGCGCGGTCAAGCCCCGAGGCGTCGGGCCGGTTCGACACGACGAGCACGATTTCGCGCCGGATAATCTCGTGCGCCTTCGCCGCCTCGATCAGCGCCGCCATGTTCGAGCCGCGGCCGGAAATGAGAACGGCGACGCGCTTCTTGGCTCATGCGCGCTCACCAGCGACAGGTCGAGGTGCCCGCGAAAGTTGACGGCGCGCGCCGCTCGTCGCCGCAACGACTTCGCCGAGGCGCACGACGGTCTCGCCGTTCGCGGCAAAGCAGCTCGCTGGCGGCGTCCGCGCCGCTGCGATCGAGCACCGCCACCATGCCGATGCCGCAATTGAACGTGCGCAGCATTTCGGCTCGCGCTGATGTTGCCGGCCGCCGCGAGCCATTTGAACACCGGCAGCACCGGCACGCGATCGAGATCGAGCGACACGGCAAGTCCCTGCGGCAGCACGCGGGGAATGTTGTCGATAAAGCCGCCGCCGGTGATGTGGGCCAGCGCCTTGACCGCTTTGGTGTCGCGGATCGCGGCGAGGCAGGATCGCACATAGAGCCGCGTCGGCGTCAGCAGCGCCTCGCCCAGACTGCGCGACGGCTCGAACGGCGCCGGGCGTGTCCCAGGTCAGCCCGGCGGTCGGCGGCGACGCGGCGCACCAGCGAAAAGCCGTTCGAATGCACGCCGGTCGAGGCAAGCCCGATCACGACGTCGCCCGCCGCGATGTCGGCGCGCGGCAGCACGTCCTCGCGGCCGACGGCGCCGACGGCAAAGCCGGCGAGGTCGTAGTCGCCGCCCTGATAGACGCCGGGCATTTCCGCCGTCTCGCCGCCGATCAGCGCGCAGCCGGCCTCGCGGCAGGCCGCGGCGATGCCCGTGACCACCGCGGCGCCGACCGCCGGATCGAGCTTGCCGCAGGCGAAGTAGTCGAGAAAGAACAGCGGCTCGGCGCCCTGCACGACGAGATCGTTGACCGACATGGCGACCAGATCGATGCCGATCGTGTCGTGGCGGGCGGTTTCGATCGCGATCTTGACCTTGGTGCCGACGCCGTCGGTCGCCGCGACCAGGATCGGGTCGGTAAAGCCCGCGGCCTTGAGATCGAACAGGCCGCCAAAGCCGCCGATTTCGGCGTCGGCGCCGGCGCGCGCGGTCGCCGCGCACCAGCGGCTTGATCAATTCCACCATGCGGTTGCCGGCGTCGATATCGACGCCGGCGGCCGCGTAGCGCGCCTCATCCACGAGAGCCACCAATTCGGACAGATGATGCCGTCCCGCGGCGGGGCAGGGACTTGCTCGGCGCCTCCTACGTCGGAATCGCGGGGTGCGCAAGCGCGCGGGCGCCGTTATATTGCGTGATTCAACGATGGCGCGCGGGAAGTCGGATCGGTTCCGACGACGAGCGTGCCGCAAGCCGGGGCGTCGGTTTGAGTATCCCAAATCTCATTACCTTGGGGCGCATCCTTTTGGTGCCGATCGTGGTCTGGGCGATCACGTCGGGCGAGATGCGCATCGCCTTTCTGCTGTTCCTGGCGGCCGGCATCAGCGATGCCGTCGACGGCTTCCTCGCCAAGCGCTTCCACATGGCGAGCGAGCTTGGCGCCTATCTCGATCCGCTGGCCGACAAGGCGCTGATCGTCTCGATCTATGTTTCGCTCGGCATCGCCGGCGCGCTGCCGATCTTTCTCGTCATCCTCGTCGTCTCGCGCGACATCATGATCATCAGCGCCTTCATGCTGTCCTGGCTGGTCGGCAAGCCGATGCCGGTCCGGCCGCTGCTGGTCTCGAAAGTCAATACCGTGGCGCAAATCGTGCTGGCCACGCTGGTGCTGGCCGAGCAGGGCTTCGGCTTCGATGCCGACACTGGCGTCGAAGCTGATCATGGCGCTGGTCGCCATCTTGACCTTGCTCTCGATCGCCTTCTATCTCGCCGAGTGGGTCCGCCACATGAACTCGTTCGGGGCCGGGCACTGATCGCCGCGGCTTGAAGGGAGGCGCCATGCAGTTCGAGCGCAACATCGTGTTCTGGGTCGCCGCGCTCGCCGTGTTCGTCGCCCTGCTGTGGCTGTTGAGCCCGATCCTGCTGCCGTTCGTGCTCGGCATGGCGCTCGCCTACGTGCTCGATCCGCTCAACCGAAGGCTGACCAAGCGCGGCATGAGCCGTCTCGCCGCGGCGTTCATCATTCTCGGCGGCTTCGTGCTCGCGTTTGCGTGCTTTTGCTGCTGCTCATCACGCCGCCGCTGATCAAGCAGCTTTCGGCCTTTATCGACAATGCTCCGGCCTATGCGCAGCGTCTGCAAAGTCTCGTCAGCGATCCGAACTATCCCTGGCTGCAAGCACATCGTCGGCGACAATCTCGGCGCGCCGACAAGTCCGCCGGCGAACTGATGAATCAGGCGATGGACTATTTGACGGGATTTCTCGCTTCGCTGTGGTCGAAAGGCCAGGCCTGATTTCGATCTTCTCGCTTTTGATCATCACGCCGGTGGTCGCGTTCTATCTGATCTGCGATTGGGATCGCATGGTCAGCAGCATCGATCGGCTGATACCGCTGCAGCAGCGCGACACCGTGCGCAGGCTTGCCGCGAGATCGACGCGTCGATCTCGGCCTATGTCCGCGGCCAATCCGGCGTGTGCCTGATCCTCGGCTCCTATTATGCGGTCGGCCTGACGTCTGGCGGGCTTGAACTTCGGCTTGCTGATCGGCGTGGTCTGCGGCCTCATCAGCTTCATTCCCTATGTCGGTTCGCTGACGGCGCTGGTGGTTTCGCTTTGCGTCGCGTCGCGCAATTTTTCCCGGAGTGGGGCCATATCCTCATCGTCGCCGGCATCGTCCTGGTCGGCCAGTTCCTCGAAGGCAATGTGCTGTCGCCGAAGCTCGTCGGGCACAGCGTCGGCCTGCATCCGGTGTGGCTCATGTTCGCGCTGTTCGCTTTCGGTTATCTGTTCGGCTTCGTCGGACTTGCTGCTGGCCGTGCCGCTTGCGGCGGCAGCCGGCGTGCTGATCCGATTTGCCCTGCGGCGCTATCTGGAAAGCCCGCTCTACACCGGAACGGCGTCAGCCGCTAGGCGTCAAGTCTGATGCAATCTCAAATGTCTTCGCGCACGTGTCCTTCACGCCCGCGCCAGCTCGCGCTCGCGCTCGATCATGCCGAAAGCTACGCGCGCGAGGATTTTCTGTCCGGGCCGTGCAACGCCGGCGCGCTGGCGCTGATCGATAGCTGGCCGGATTGGCCGGCGCGCGCCATCGCGCTGGTCGGGCCGGAAGGATCCGGCAAGACGCATCTGGCGACGATCTGGGCGGCGGCGGCGGGCGCGCGCGTCGTTTCCGCGCACGCGCTGGGCGAGACCGATCTGCCCGCCGCGCTCGCGACCGGCGCGCTGGTGGTTGAGGATGCCGCCGCGATCGGCGACGAGCGCGCGCTGTTCCATCTGATCAATCTGGCGCGCGAGGAGGAGGCATTTCTGCTGTTCACCGCGCGGACCGCGCCGTCGATGTGGCCGGTCGCCATCCCGGACGTCGTGTCGCGGCTGCGGGCGCTGCCGGTCGTGACGCTGCAAGCGCCGGACGACGCGATGCTGCGCGGCGTCATCGTCAAGCTCGCCGCCGATCGCCAGCTTGCGCTCGACGAAAGCGTCGTGCAGCTATCTTTCGACCCATATCGAGCGCTCGTTCGCGGCGGCGCGCGCCGCGGTGATCGCGCTCGACAAGGAGGCGCTGCGGCAAGGCCGGCCGCCGAGCCGGGCGCTGGCCGCCGAAATGTTCCGCGACACGCGCTTGACAGCTCGGCCCGGCCGGCGCCTCGATTTCGGTCACTTTGCCTGCCATCGGGCAGGCTTGACGGCGCAGCGCCCGCGCCGCCTTATGTCGGACAAGCCCGTCATCGGATTGTTACAAAGGTGGCCAATCATCGCGCTCGAGGAGCACGGACGGTCATGGCCGACCGCGGCCAAGCCACTGTCGTTGCACGAGAATCCGGCTCCGCGCGGCGGCTGGAGAGCCGTCGCGCGCCGGAATCGGCGCGCGCCAGCGCCGTCTCGACCTGCGTCCAGTCCGGACCGCTTCATCAACCGCGAGCTGTCCTGGCTGAACTTCAACCGCCGCGTGCTGGAAGAATCGGCCAATCGCAGACATCCGCTGCTCGAGCGGCTGAAATTCCTGTCGATCTCCGCCAACAACCTCGACGAATTCTTCATGGTGCGCGTCGCCGGCCTCGGCGCGCAGGTGCGCGCCGGCATCAGCACCAAAAGCCCGGAAGGCCTGACGCCCGCCGAGCAGCTCGTCCGCATCGCCGAGGCCGTGTCGCTGCTGGTCGAAGATCAGCAGGCGCAGTGGCGCGAACTGCGCGCGGCGCTCGCCGAAGCCGGCATCGTGCTGGTCGACGGCCCCGACGTCACCAAGGCGGAGAAGGCCTGGCTCGAAGACTATTTCCTCGCCCACGTCTTTCCGCTGCTGACGCCGCTCGCCATCGATCCGGCGCATCCGTTTCCGTTCATCCCCAATCTCGGCTTCTCGATCGCCTTGCAGCTCGCGCGCGCCAAGGACGGCAAGGCGATGAACGCGCTGATCCGCATGCCGAACCGCATCGAGCGCTTCGTGCGGCTGCCGCAGGCCGGCGAGGGCGGCGCAGGTGCGGCTGATCTCGATCGAAGGCGCCACCAGCCTGTTCATCGGCAAGCTGTTTCCCGGCTACGCGGTGAAGGGCGTCGGCGCGTTCCGCGTCATCCGCGACTCCGAAGTGGAAATCCTCGAAGAAGCCGAAGATCTGGTGCGGCTGTTCGAGACCGCGCTCAAGCGCCGCCGCCGCGGCATCGTGATCCGGCTCGACATCGAAGCGACGATGCCGGTGGAACTGCAGCGCTTCGTGCAGCGCGCGCTCGGCGCCACCGACGACAGCGTGTTCAAGCGTCGACGGCGTGCTCGCGCTCAACGAGATGGCGCAGCTCGCCAATCTCAACCGGCCCGACCTCGAATTCGTGCCCTATACGCCGCGCTATCCCGAGCCGCGTCCGCGACCACGGCGGCGATTGCTTCGCCGCCATCCGGCAGAAGGATTTCATCGTCCACCATCCGTACGAATCGTTCGACGTGGTGGTGAATTTCCTGCAGCAGGCGGCGCGCGATCCGGACGTCGTCGCCATCAAGCAGACGCTCTACCGCACCTCGGCCGATTCCCCGATCATCAAGGCGCTGGCCGAGGCCGCCGAAGCCGGCAAATCGGTCACCGCGCTGGTCGAACTCAAGGCGCGCTTCGACGAGGAGGCCAATATCCGCTGGGCGCGCGATCTCGAACGCGCCGGCGTGCAGGTCGTGTTCGGCTTCATCGAGCTGAAGACCCACGCCAAGCTTTCGCTGGTGGTGCGCCGCGAGGGCGCGGCGCTTGCCTCCTACGTGCATGTCGGCACCGGCAATTATCATCCGGTGACGGCGCGCATCTATACCGACCTGTCGTTCTTCACCTGCGATCCGGTGATCGCGCGCGACGTCGCGCGCATCTTCAATTTCATCACCGGCTATGCCGAGCCGGCCGAGCTCGAGCGCATGGCGGTGTCGCCGCTGTCGCTGCGCAAGCGCATCCACGACCACATCGACGAGGAGATCGCCCACGCCAAGGCCGGCCGGCCGGCGGCGATCTGGATGAAGATGAATGCGCTGGTCGATCCCGACATCATCGACGCGCTCTATCGCGCCTCGAGCGCCGGCGTGCCGATCGAGCTCGTGGTGCGCGGCATCTGCTGCCTGCGGCCCGGCGTGCCGGGCCTGTCCGACAATATCCGCGTCAAATCGATCGTCGGCCGCTTCCTCGAACATGGCCGCATCTATTGCTTCGGCGCCGGCCACGGCCTGCCGCATCCGAAGGCCGCGGTCTACATTTCCTCGGCCGACATGATGCCGCGCAATCTCGACCGCCGCGTCGAGGCGCTTGTGCCCGATCCTCAATCCGACCGTGCACGAGCAGGTGCTCGATCAGATCATGGTGGCCAATCTGAAGGACAACGAGCAGAGCTGGCAGCTCCTCGCCGACGGCTCGTCGTCGCGCATCAAGCCGGCGCCGGGCGAGGAAGTCTTCAACGCCACCACCTATTTCATGACCAATCCCAGCCTGTCCGGCCGCGGCAAATCGCCGAAGGATTCAGTTCCCCGGTTGCGGCATCGCCCGGAGCGAATGTGATCTGGCGCCGAATCGCGTAGGGTAGCGCCGGCTGCCATGCCGGGCCACTGCGAGTCGCGATGCTCGTACGATGATCGTCCGATGGCCATCGGGCGGACGCGCCGTCGACGTCTTGCACCGATCGTGAGCACGATGAACCGCGCCAAATCCGACGCCCAGGGACGCCTCGACCACGGTCCGCCGATCGCCGTCGTCGATATCGGCTCGAATTCCGTGCGCCTTGTCGTCTATGAGGGGCTGACCCGCAGCCCGACCGAGCTGTTCAACGAGAAGGCGCTGTGCGGGCTCGGCCGCGAAGTGCAGTCGACGCGGCTTGCTGGCCGCCGACGCGGTCGAGCACGCGCTTGCGACGCTCAAGCGCTTCCGCGCGCTGTGCGCAGACGATGGGCGTGAAGAAGATCCTCGCCATCGCCACCGCCGCCTGCCGCGACGCCAAGAACGGCCGCGCCTTCATCAAGCTCGCCGAGCGCACCATCGGCGCCGAGATCGACGTGCTCTCCGGCGCGCGCGAGGCCGAACTCACCGCGCTCGGCGTCATTTCCGGCGTGCATCGCGCCGACGGCGTCGTCGGCGATCTCGGCGGCGGCTCGCTCGAACTGGTCGACGTGCGCGGCACGCGCGCGCGGCACGGCGCTGACCCGCCCGCTCGGCGGTCTGGCGCTCGCCGACATTTCGGCGAAGTCGGTCAAGAAGGCGGAGAAGTTCGTCAAGAAGACGCTCGGCGGCCTGCCGGTGCTCAAGGGCTGCGAGGACCGCAACTTCTATGCCGTCGGCGGCACGTGGCGCTCGCTGGCGCGGCTGCACATGTGGCAGACCGGCTATCCGCTGCACGTGATGCACGGCTACGCGATTCCCGCCGACGAGGCGCTGGAATTCGCCAGGCTGGTGCATCGGGTCGATGTCGATACGCTGTCGAACATCGAAGTGGTGAACAATGCGCGGCGGCCGCTGTTGCCCTACGCGGCGCTGGTGCTCGAATACATCCTGCGCATCGGCAAGCCGCGGCAGGTGGTGTTCTCCGCGCTCGGCGTGCGCGAGGGGCTGCTCTATTCGCTGCTCAAGCAGAAGGAACAAGGAAAAGGACGCGCTGATCGAAGCGGCGCGCGCATCTCAATCAGCTGCGCTCGCGCTCGCCGCGCCATGGCGAGGAGCTGATCGAGTGGACCGACCGCTTCATGGCGTCGTCCGGCCTCGAAGAGACCGCGCGAGGAGCGCCGGCTGCGTCACGCCGCGTGCCTGCTCGCCGATATCGGCTGGCGCGCGCATCCCGATTATCGCGGCGAGCAATCGCTCAACATCATCGCCCATGGCGGCTTTCCGGCGATCGATCATCCGGGCCGCGCCTATCTGGCGCTGGCGGTGTTCTTCCGCCATGTCGGCCTGGTGATGGACGACGAACTGTCGCCGCGGCTGCGCGAACTCGTCTCGACGCGCATGCTCGACCGCGCCCGCGTGCTCGGCGCGGCGCTGCGGCTCGCTTATGTGGTTTCCGCGGCGATGCCCGGCGTGCTGCCGAAGACCTCGCTCGCCGTCGAGCGGCACCGGCTGGCGCTGCGGCTGCCGGGCGAATTCGCGCGCGCTTGCCGGCGAGCGCGTGCTCAACCGGCTGCGCTCGCTGGCGCGCCTGATCGGCCGCGAGCCGGTGATGCTGATGGGGTAGGGGTGTTCATTGATAAGCACGCGGTAAATGTGCTATTGGGCTAGAGCGGACATTCTTATTGACCGCGCTCGGCTGCTAATGACCCAAAGCGGCATCGGCACCAGGCGGACTGTTGCAAATCTGCAGTACCTGACAGACGAATGATCTCTCTTCCGCGAACTTACCCCCGCCAGCATTGCCAATATAGATCGGACGACTATCGACATCGACAAGGCATGATCGCCAATCGTAGGCGACCGATACGCCCGAATAACCTACCGCAGCATTGGCAGCCGCCGTCGTTGGCGTTCGCGGCAGCTATTGCGCCGGCACCGGCGGCGCCGCGTCATGCCGCCGCCTCCGCCATCCTACAATTGGACCGGATTCTATATCGAGCGCATCGTCGGCTGGACATGGGGCAGTTTCAATCCGGCCAGTTCGACAGTGACGGTCGCGGCAGGATGAAATAAACGCCGACGTGCCGGCCATTAATGCCGCCGAATGCGAAGCATCAGGCCGGGCGGATTTGACCGGAGGCTGTCGAGCCGCTCGGCTCAACTGGCAGCCCAGCAATTTGCTGAATCGGCCGGACGGCGACATCGAATCCTGCCGCTTGAGCGGCAGCGCCGTTACCGGCCTGTCGTGACCACGGATGGCGCGCGCGACCTTGCACGCTGACCGTCGAATGCGAGCAAGGACTGAGCTTGAGCTACCGCACGCGGCCGCCTCGGTTATGTGGCTGGGACCTGGTTGCTGTATGCGACAGGCGGTTTGCAATTATCGACGGCTCCACGTGCAATTTCCATGCCGCCGACGACTGCGATTTCGGCGGCTCGGAGACGGCGTCGATCACCAGTGTCGAAGCCGGCTATACGAGTGGGCGGCGTCGATCGAAGCGCAGCCTGTCGCGCCAATGGAGCGTCAAGGCCGAATCGCTTCGTCGATTTGGTACAGTTCGGCACTCGGCATTGCCGCCGAGCGGTGTTCCGTGCCGGCGCTACCCGTTCACCCACGCGCATGGACCTGAAGGCCAATATCGCGCGGGTCGGCGCTCGAACTATCACTTGCTGAGCAGTTGCACCGTCCAGTGGCGGACGTAGTGCATGTCCGCTGTTTGGCCCTTAGCGGAACGCCGGTCGGCGAAGGCGCCGGTAGCTTTCGGATGTAAAGCGGGCATTGACCGATTTATAAGCGCTAGCCGTCAACTTAATCCCGCTCGACCGTCGCCACGCGGCCCTTCTCGATGGCGAGCGCCAGCTTGCCGTGCTTGAGCGCCAGCGCCTTTTCGCCGAACAGTTCGCGCCGCCAGCCGTGAAAGCGCCGGCACGTCGGCCTCGTCGTCGGCGGCGATGCGTTCGAGATCGTCGACCGTGGCGATCACCTTGGCGGCGACGTGATGGCGCTCGGAGACCATGCGCAGCAGCACCTTGAGCAGTTCGACGATGGCGGCGCCGTTCGGTGCCGCCTGCGTGCGCGCCTGCAGCGGCAGCGTTTTCGGATCGCGCTCAAGCCCGCGGTTGACCGCGGCGACGATCGCCTCGCCCCAGCGCGAGCGCTCGAAGCCCTTGGGCAGCGAGCGCAGGTTCTTGAGCTTCTCGGTGGTGGTCGGCGCCTGCACGGCGATATCGGCGATCGCGTCGTCCTTGAGCACGCGCGAGCGCGGCACGTCGCGCGACTGCGCCTCGCGCTCGCGCCAGGCCGCGACCTCGATCAGGACGGCAAGCTCCTTGGGCTTGCGCACGCGCGTCTTCAGCCGCTGCCAGGCGTTCTCCGGCTCCATGCGGTAGGTTTCGGGCGAGGTCAGCACGCGCATCTCGTCCTGCACCCAGTCGGCGCGGCCGCGCCGCTGGAGATCCGCCAGACAGCGCGAGATAGACGTCGCGCAGATGGGTCACGTCGGAAATGGCGTAAGTGAGTTGCGCGTCGGACAGCGGCCGGCGCGTCCAATCGGTGAAGCGGTGCGATTTGTCGAGCGTGTCGCCGGTGATGCGCTGCACCAGCTGGTCGTAGGAAATCGAATCGCCATAGCCGAGCACCATGGCGGCGACCTGGGTGTCGAAGATCGGATGCGGAATGAGCTTGGCGGCGTGCCAGACGATTTCGATGTCCTGGCGCGCGGCGTGAAACACCTTCATCACCTTTTCGTCCGCCATCAGCGCATAGAACGGCGCAAGATCGATGCCGGGCGCCAGCGCGTCGATCACCACGGCCTCGTCGGGCGAGGCCATCTGCGCCACGCACAGCAGCGGGTAATAGGTGGTCTCGCGCAGGAATTCGGTGTCGACGGTGACGAACGGATGCGCGGCCATCCGCCGGCAGACGGCGGCAAGCTCGGACGTCGTCGTGATCGGGCGGGTGCGGCTGTGGTTAGCGGAATCGAGCGTCATTGCTGCCTGCTAGTGTCGTTCAGGTGTAGCGCGCGTGGCAAGGACTTCACAGACCTGCGACGCCGGTCGGCTCGCGGCTAACCGCCGCGAATTCGGCCCATGTGGATGAATTCCCAGGGGCTCGGCAGGGCGCCGACCGGAACTTCGATCAGGGTGGGGCCGTCGCGGTGGGCAAAGGCGCGCCGCAGCGCCGCGCGCAATTCTTCCGGCTGTGTGCACGCGCACGGCCTCGGCGCCAAAGCTTTTGCCGAAGGCGACGAAATCGGGATTGGCGAGGTCGCTGCCGATCAGCCGGTTGCCGTAGCGCTCCTGCTGGATGCGCCGCACATTGCCGAAGGCGCCGTCGTTGAACACGATCGTGACCAGCGGAATGCGGTGAGCGCATCGCGGTCGCCATCTCGGTCGCGGTGAACATGAAGCCGCCGTCGCCGGAGATCGCCACCACCGGCACATCGCGCCGTGCGTGCTGCGCGCCGAGCGCGGTGGCAAAGCCCCAGCCGAGCGGGTCCTGATAGCCCGGCGAGATGAAGGTGCGCGGCTTATAGACCGGGAAGGCGAGCCGCGCGGCAAAGCCGATCTGCGTGACCTCGTCGACGAAAATGCCGTCCTCGGGCAGTTCGGCGCGGATCGCTTCGAGGAACGCGATCTGCGGCGCGATTTTTTCGCAAGCGCTTGCGCCACGCCGCCTGGCGCTCCTCCATCTCGGCCTTGCGCGAGGGGCGCTTGGCATTGTGCGCCGGCAATTCCGCGAGGAGAGCTGCAGGATCGGTTTGGCGTCGCCGGTCAGCGCCACCGCGGGCTTGTGCAGGCGGTTGTGCTCCTTGGCGTCGGCATCGACGCGGACGATCGCGAGCTCGCGGTCGATGCCCCATTGGCGGAACTGGATGAGCAGCCGCGTGCCGACCGCCAGCACGACGTCGGCCTCGCCCCACAGATCGCGGCCGAGCGGCAGCGTCACGCTCAACGGATCGCGGCCGTCGAGCACGCCGCGGCCGCGGCGGAAGCCGAGCACCGGCGCCTGCAGCATCGCGGACAGCGCGGTGACTTCGGCGGACGCATCCTGCGCGCCGCCGCCGCAAATGATCAGCGGCCGCTTCGCGGCGCCGAGGAGCTTCGCCGCCCTGCGGATCGCGTCGCTGTCGATCTTGGTTGCCGGCACCGGCAGCGGCGCCTGCAGCGTCACCGGGCCGGATTTGCCCCAGACGTCGATCGCGCATTCGAGCACCGCCGGTCCCGGCCGGCCGGTGCGCATCGCGCGCAGCGCCAGCGCCGTGGCGCGCGACGCCTCGTCCGGCTTGCGGATCAGCGCCGCATGATCGACCAGCCGCTTGATGATGCCGGCCTGGTCGCGGATTTCGTGCAGATGGCCGAGGCCGCGGCCGATATCGGCGTCGGGAATTTGCCCGATCAGGCCGAGCACCGGCGCATTCATGGCATAGGCGGTGAGCAGCGCGGCCGCGGCATTGAGGAAGCCCGGGCCCGGGCACCACCGCAAAGGCCTGCGGCTTGCCGGTCGCGAGCGCCGCGCCGAGCGCCATATAGGCGGCGCCCTGCTCGTGGCGGGTGTGGACCGTGCGCAGCCGGTCGGAGAATTTGAACAGCGCCTCGAACAACAGATCGTTCTGCACGCCCGGCAGCGCATAGATCGTGTCGAGCCCGTGGGCGATCAGCGTGGCGACGACGGCTTCGGCCGCGGTCATCGGTCGCGGCTTGCGGCGCTTGGTTCGGCTTTTGCTTGCTTCGGCATGCTCACTCCTGTGCGGACGGGAGTGTGCAGATCGGCGTGGCTCTGTCGAGGCGGCAATCGCGGCCGTTCGGCTGTGCGCGCTTGACAAAGCGGCTGGCCCATGTGGTTGTGCGCCACCTTTCACCCACTCTGGCGGATTCGAGCATGCATCGCTACCGCAGCCATACCTGCGGCGCGCTCCGCGACAGCGACATCGGCATCGAGGTCCGGCTTTCGGGCTGGTGCCATCGCATCCGCGACCATGGCGGCGTGCTGTTCATCGATCTGCGCGACCATTACGGCCTCACCCAGGTGGTGGCCGATCCCGACAGCCCGGCGTTCAAGATCGCCGAGACGCTGCGCTCGGAATGGGTGGTGCGCGTCGACGGCAAGGTGCGCCGGCGGCCGGGCGGCACCGAAAATCCCGATCTGCCGACCGGCGCGGTCGAGGTCTATATCCGCGAGATCGAGGTGTTGGGGCCGGCCGGCGAATTGCCGATGCCGGTGTTCGGCGATCAGGAATATCCCGAGGAAACACGGCTCAAATACCGCTTCCTCGACCTGCGCCGCGAGCACTTGCACCACAACATCATGAAGCGCGGCGCAGGTCATCGATTCGATCCGGCGGCGCATGAAGGAGCAGGGCTTTTTCGAATTCCAGACGCCGATCCTCACCGCCTCGTCGCCCGAAGGCGCGCGCGATTATCTGGTGCCGTCGCGCATCCATCCGGGAAAATTCTACGCGCTGCCGCAGGCGCCGCAGCAGTTCAAGCAGCTCATCATGGTGTCCGGCTTCGACCGCTATTTCCAGATCGCGCCGTGCTTTCGCGACGAGGATGCGCGCGCCGACCGCTCGCCCGGCGAGTTCTATCAGCTCGATCTGGAAATGAGCTTCGTCACCCAGGACGACGTGTTCGCCGCGGTCGAGCCGGTGATCCGCGGCGTGTTCGAGGAATTTGCCGGCGGCAAGCCGGTGACGGCGAAATTTCCGCGCATTCCTTATGCCGAGGCGCTCGCCAAATACGGCACCGACAAGCCGGATTTGCGCAATCCGATCGTCATGCAGGACGTGTCGGAGATTTTCCGCGGCTCGGGTTTCAAGATTTTCGCGCGCATTCTGGAAGGCGAGCGCCAAGGCCGCGGTGTGGGCGATTCCGGCGCCGGGCGGCGGCTCGCGCGCGTTCTGCGACCGCATGAATTCCTGGGCGCAGGGCGAGGGCCAGCCGGGGCTCGGCTATATCTTTTTTGCGCTCGACGACGGCGCCGTGGTCGGCCGCGGCCCGGTCGCCAACAATCTCGGCCCGGAGAGGACCGAGGCGCTGCGCGCGCAGCTCGGCTTGAAGGACGGCGATGCGGTGTTCTTTGTCGCCGGCGAGCCGCGAGTTTCGTCAAATTTGCCGGCCCGGCGCGCACCAAGGTCGGCGAAGAACTTGGGCTCGTCGCCAAGGACCGCTTCGAGCTGTGCTGGATCGTCGACTTTCCGATGTACGAATGGAACGAGGAGGAGAAGAAGATCGACTTCTCCCACAATCCGTTCTCGATGCCGAACGTGCCGGTCGATGAATTTCTGGCGCTCGATGCCGCCGACCGCGACAAAATTCTGGCGCTGAAGGCGATCCAATACGACATCGTCTGCAACGGCGTGGAACTGTCGTCCGGCGCGATCCGCAATCATCGCCCCGACGTGATGAAGAAGGCGTTCGCCATCGCCGGCTATGACGAGGGCCTCCTGGAGCAGAAATTCGGCGGCATGCTGCATGCGCTGTCGCTCGGCGCGCCGCCGCATGGCGGCATCGCGCCCGGCATCGACCGCATCGTCATGCTGCTGTGCGGCGAGGAGAATCTGCGCGAAGTCGTGCTGTTCCCGATGAACCAGCGCGCCGAGGATTTGATGATGGGCGCGCCTTCGGAAGCGACGCCCAAGCAATTGCGCGAGCTGCATATCCGCGTCGTCAAGCCGGAGTAATTATTCGGCGGCCAGCAGCGCCATTGCGTCATCGCATATGGCGGCGACGATGGCGCGAAATTCCGTCTGCATGCGTTTGAAGCGCATCAGCCGCAGAATAAGGCGCAGCTCGCGCAACACTCGAGCGACAGCCGGTTGCCGCAGCCGAGCGCGCTGGCGATCTGAAACGCCTTGCGTTCGTCGCGCCACCAGCGCTCGACGAGCACGATCGCGGCCCCGAGGTCGCGGCCGGACAGCATCGCGGCGCGCGCGCCAAAGCGCGCGCGCACGGCCGGGTCGTCTGGCCCGAGCCGAAGCAATCGCTCGACCCGGAGCTTGAACGCATTGATGGCGGCGGCTTCGTCGAAAGCCGCGCCGATTTGCGCCAGCGCCGCGTCCATCGCCGAGCCGGCCGCGGCGCGCGTTGCGCTCGCGGCCGCGCGGATCCGTTCACGCTCGCGCTCCTCGCGCGGCCCGTGGGGCATCGATTGCATCCAAATGGTTCGCGTGAGATGTAACCGATTTGGGGACAGATGTCAAGGATCGTAACAAAAAAAGTGACAACGGCGGCGGCGCGGTCGGCGGCTATCGGCGAATGGCGGTGAGGGTGATTCGGTGTGCCGGCGCTGCGGATGCGCCGCTCAGAACAGCTTGAGGCCGCACAGCACCTTGCCGACGATTTCCAGCTCGTTGAGCGGAACTTCCTCGGTCGCATGATTGTCGTTGTCGGAAATGATCTTGACCCGGGTCGGCCGCGCTTTGCGCATCAATTGCAGCCGCTTGACCACGATGCCTTCGAACGTGTCGCGGATGGCGTAAAGGCCGTCCGGGCTAGGGGTCTTGTGGCCGGTATCGACGATCACGCGGTCGCCCGACATGAGGGTCGGCGCCATGCTGTCGCCGGTGGTGTCGAGCACCAGAAGCCGCGCCGCCGAGGTGTGCAATTGCTCGCGCACGAAACTCGGCGGAAACACCCAACCCTCTGATTTCAGTGGGTCGGCATGCTTGCCGTCCTTGCGCACTTCGCGCGCCGGCACGCCGCCGCCGCCAAGGCCGGCGCGGGTGTCGAGCTCCGGCACCTGGCCGGCCGCCGGCCCGAGCGGCTCGTCGCGGGCGCCATCGTCGCGCAGCACGTCGCTTGATTCGATGTGGCGCCGCCGGTGCCGGGATAGCGCCCCCACAGCAGCATCTGCTCCGGCGTGTAGCCGAGATGCTTGGCGAACGGCTTTAGGTGATCGAGCCGCAGCCTGATCTGGCCGTTCTCCAGCCGCGACAGTTGCTGCTTGGAGACGCCCGACAGCGCGACCAGCTTGGTGCGCGTCATGCCGCGCGCTTCGCGCGCGTGAAACAGGCCGGTTTTGTCCGGGGCCGCTCTGGATCGCCTTGCCATGGCCCCATTGTCACGGATTCGGTGCATATCGCCTAGCATCCAAAACGGTGACTTGACGGCGTTAGGTGTCACTGTTTATGTGACAGACGAGGATGAGCCAAGGGAGGTGTAGCCATGCGCGGCGAGGCGTGGACCGAGGATCAGGTGCGGCTGCTGAAGCAGCTATGGGCGGCCGGCGAAACGGCGGAAGGCATTGCCGCGAGGCTCGGCGAGATGTCGCGCTCGGCGGTGCTGGGAAAAGTGTTCCGGCTGCGGCTTCCCGCCGGCACGGGCGCTGCCAAGGCGAAGAATCAAGCGGCCGTTGCGCCTGCGAAAAACGAGCTGGCGAGGCGCCGCCGCGGCGTGGAGCCTGCGCCATCTGCCGACCCGAAGGCAGAACGCAGGGGCAAGACACTCCTCGAACTGACGAATCATGCTTGCCGCTGGCCGTATCGCCGCCCCGGCACCGAGAAATATTTTTTCTGCGGCGCGGAGGGCGCGGATCTTGAGGGCGACATTCCTTACTGCCCGCGCCATATGAAGCGCGCCTATCTGGTGCCGCCGCCTCGCGTCGTCGAAAACCGCCATAGGCTTTTCCCGTCCGCAAACCGCAAGCGTGCGAGCGTGCCATGAAGAAACGCGATCCCGGGGCCGGCGACAAAGCCAAATCCACGCTAGCCGAGCGCGCCGCCGTCGCCGCGGCCGCCGAGTTGCGCGGCGAGCGTGCCGGCATCCTCGGCGCTATCGGGCAAACGACGCTGGCGCCGCTGGCGCGAACGCAGAGTGGTGCCGGAGCGCTGGTCGCTTTTGCACGTCATGGACCGCATGGAGGAGGCGTTCCGCATCCTGTCGCGGCTGCCGATGCCGACGCGGCCGCGCGGCTATATCAACTCGATGCCGATCTACCTCTACGACCAAGGCGACCTCAATTCGCAACTTGAGACTTACGAGCTTGAGCGCATGGCGCGGCTGCGCAACCGCGTGCGCATCCCGCCGTCGCCGGCCGAGATCGACCGCATGGAGGAGGCACTACATTGGCCTTCGGCGTATCTTTCCAGCCGCGAATTCCACCACGTCGCCCGCGCGGTCAATCTCGGCTCGCTATGGGCGGCATTCGATATCGATTTCGATCACGCGCTCAAACGAATGAAGCTGACACGGCGCAGCTTTAACGCGCGCAAGCTGCAGGGCCTGCGAATCATCGCCACCGAGCTGGTACGCCGCCGCGTGCCGGTGCGCTAGACGGCGTTGTCGTGACGGAGCATTTGTCGAGCGCGCAGCGCGATCTTATCGAAGCTTACCGGCAGGGCTTGGGACCGCGGGCCGCCGCCCGGTTATCGGACGATCAGATTTGCAATGACGCCCTGATGGTGGCTGCCCGCGTCGACGGCGAGATCGCGCGCATGCAGCGCGCCGGTACGCTAAAGCCCGTCAATAAATCCTATCGCGCCTATCGTCTGGAGGCGTCATCGCGTGGCGAGCGCGTTCTGCCCTATGGCGCGTGGCTGAACCGATACAAAGCGAATCTGGTCCGCGAGATCGCCGCGAATTTGCGCTGAGTGAAAGAATCATCGGCGAGTGCGTGGGCTCCGCCATGAAAACAGCGCCGATTTCGACCGTATGGCAATAAAAATTTTTTCCGATGGCGCATCAATGACATAGTCACTATTCCGGTGACAAAATGCCGAGGGCTCGGTTGACCGCGGCGCTTTTTAGCGGCATGTCCTCGCGTGCGCTTGGGCCTTGCAGAACTGCGCCCGCCGCACTTTCAAACATCCATAGAGCCTCGGCTGCACCTCGCGGCGTCGCGCCAAGCGCGACGCCGCCCGTTGCGCCGCGGAATTCTCGCAGCGCAGGTGACGACAGTGAGCACGACTGGAAAAGTTAAGTTTTTCAACGAAGCCAAGAGTTACGGCTTTTTCACCCGTGACGACGGCGCCGGCGATGTCTTTGTCCATCGCTCGGACCTGCCGGCGGAGATCGGCCTGCTTTACGAGGGGCAAGCCGTGAGCTTCGACATCGAGAGCACCAAGCGCGGCTTGCGCGCGGTGAATATTGCACTGACACCGCAATAAACTTCGAATCGTCACCGCGAGCAGCAGCCCAGCCTGGAAGTGGTCGCTGACTTTCACATTTTTCCAAGACGCATACCGGACTCGTTTGCCGCGCCTGTGTGGGGACCAAAGAAATGATCCCTTACAAGTCGTCGCTTGAGACTGCCGTGCCCAGCGGCCTGGAGGTTCGGCTCCAAATCGTGAAGGCCGCGCGGACGCTCGCGGGGATCATGACGAGTGGCCCTTGTAACGGCGGGTCGAGATCGCATCGATACGGCGCGAGTTGGAAGAGATCGCGCGGCACGTGCGCAAGCTGCGGCGTGACGGACCGGCGCTGATTTTATCGGAGCTACGCAAGTACGGTTACAATCCGGAAGAGCCGCGGGTTCCGAAATACAATCCGGGCGGTGGCGAATGGACACGTGTCGCGGCTTTCGATGATCCGAACGATGCGTCAGACGCCCCTCCATTTCCTCGTCAGCCCCGAGCCGAGGGTCACCATTGGGTGCCTAAGGTCGTATATGAGAATCGGAATTTTTCGCAGGAGACGGAAGCGATCTTCGAAAAATCGACCTCAGGGCCGCTCGCCGATCGGACGGTTAATTACAACAATGCAGAGCATAGAGCCTATAATGTCGCAGTCGAGGTGCTTCTTGACGCGTTTTTAAAAGGGAACAACATTACCGAGGAGCAAATGGCGCCGGCACAAGCGAGCGAATTTGTGCAGGAGGTGATTGGTTCGAGTGACCTCCGGATTCGCGGATTTGTGATTAAAATCAGGCAGGAAATCTTGAGATATAACCTGCGCTACGGTCCGTGGCGGCGAGGTGGAGACGGCGAGGATTAACATGATAACCCGAGACAACATTAACATGGTTACTCGGGGTGATATGAGCTCTATGCGTCGAGCCGAATATGACCGTCGCCAAAACCAGCAATATGCCGTATTCGAACGCCTCCGCGAGCGCGTCGACAAGCTGCTCGAGCGATTTGGGCGGCGAGATTTTATGCCTGGGCAGCCGCTTGGCGATTATTCGGTTCATGGTGATTATAGCGAGTATCCGCAGGTCGTCGTATTTATAGGAAACCTAGAACTTCTACGGCCCCCTATCGTGAATGCTGTTCAACAGCTCCTGAAAGAGTTTCCCGGGTGGCAGGTCGATCTCATGGTCGCGCTATTGGACCACGTTAAGGATTGGCCGAATATGGGCATTTCCATTCGCGCAAGCGAAATTGTCGATGACCTGCAGCGCCAATATTTTCCGAAAGAATTTCGGAACATCGCCTATGAAGGTGCCCGGCGCGGGTCGGTCTTGGACTAAACAAACGCCGAGGCTAGCGTCACTGTTGTTTCCCCGTGACCGTGCCGCCGCGATCGCTCCGGGAGCGCGGCCGGCTCCAGTAGAAGGAACAACCACGCCGGAAATCGCGGGCGCGAATGGAAAATGAGGACAGTCCGTCTCGACCGTCCGTTAGTCAGCTCCTTCTCACGCCGAAGCAAGCCGAAGCTCAAGCCCTGTTGCGGTCCGGCCAGCGACATATTCTATTGGTCGGCGGCTCGCGTTCCGGCAAGACCACGCTGCTGGTCAACGAGATCGCGCAGCGCGCCGTCCAGTGCGACAATTCCCGCCACGCCATTCTGCGGCTGCACGCCAACGCGGCGCGCGCGTCGGTCGGACTCGATACGTTGCCGAAGGTT
>CAWAPT010000007.1:0-301645 GCA_963784005.1 uncultured Alphaproteobacteria bacterium
GCCCATCGAACGTGGTCCTCCTGCATCCCCGAGCGTCGGGATCGAGTCGACGCGGCGGGGAGGGCGAGGCGCTCGGTTCTCGGCCACGAGCGGGGCGGCTGTGTACTGGGCGATCATCAGGCCGGAGTCGACCCAGGATCGTCGGCCAGGAACGGCGGTAGCCCCATCGAGCCGGTCGCGTCGAGCAGGCGGTCGACGCGGCGCTCGGCGATCGCGCCCACCTCCGCCGCCGCGATAGCCAGGAAGTCGCGCGGCGAAGCCGAGCGGGACGCCGTGGAAGTTGCCGTTCGAGACGAGCCGGCCGTCGCGAGCACGCTCGGGTTGTCGACGGCCGAGCGCAGCTCCGAGTCGCGACGCGCGCGCGTAGAGCGAGCACGTCGCGGGCGGCGCCGGTCACCTGCGGGTGCGCAGCGCATCGAGTAGGCGTCTTGAACGCGGGTGTCGCCTCCGCGGTGCGACGCGACGATCGCGGAGCCGGCCATCACGCGTGAGGTTGGCGGCACTGCCAGCTGCCCTGGATGCGGGCAAGCTCGTTGACGGTCGGCGGCGAATGCCGCGTCGGTCCCGAGCAGCGCCTCGACGCTCATCGCGGCCACGACGTCGGCCGCCGACAGAGCACCTCGAAGTCGTCGCACGCCAGCACCAGCATTCCCAGCATGCCGTCGGTGCCGTTGATCAGCGGCGAGGCCCTCCTTGGGACCGAGCACCAGCGGCTCGATGCCGGCGGCGTCAAGCGCACTCGGCGGCGGTCATGTCGTGTCGCCGTCGATCGAGCGACCTCGCCCTCGCCGAGCAGCGCGAGCGACGCGTGCGCGAGCGGCGCGAGGTCGCCGCTGGCCCCCAGCGAGCCGTATTCCGGAACGATCGGCGTGATAGCCGGAGTTGAGCACCGCGACGATCGCCTCGACGACCTCCGGGCGAACTCCGGAGAAACCGAACGCGAGTGTCCGGGCGCGCAGGAACATCATGGCGCGCACGACCTCGCGCTCGACCGGCGGCCCCATGCCGGCGGCGTGCGAGAGACACGAGCGACTCCTGCAATTCCCCCACGGCTCGCGCGCGATGCGGGTGGTCGAGAGGGCGCCAAAGCCGGTCGAGACGCCGTAGACGGGACCCTCGGAGTCCGGCGAGGGCGACCACGCGCTGCCAACTGCGCTCGAGTCGCTCTCGCGCATCGGGTCCGATGCCGACGGGGACACCGTCCCGGGCAACGGCGGCGACCTCGGCGAACTCGAGTGTCCCGACGCCGAGTCTGACCTCAGCGGGCATCGACGAGCCCCGAACGTGTCATACTGGGCACCATACCTTATGTAACATGGCGCCCTATCGTGCGGCCCGCTGATCCCTCTGACAGTCACGCAACCGCCCGGTTTTCTGACAACGCCTGGACGAGCCTCGTCGATCCGCGCAGCATCGCGCTCGTGGAGCATCGCCGAGCAGCGGTTTCTTCCAGTGTGTTCTGGCGAACGCCGAGCAACTCGGCTACGGCGGTCGGCTCGTCCCCGTGAACCCGGTCCGGGCCGAGATCTACGGGCTGCCATCGGTCCCCCGGGTGTCGGACGCCGACGCGCCGGTGGATCTGGCGGCGATCAGCGTCAAGGCGGACGCTGTCCAGGACGTCGTTGACGACGCGTTGTCCGCAGGCGTGCGGGCGTTCGTGCTGCACACCGCGGGGTATGCCGAAGCCGGCGCGGAGGGCAGAGTGAGAGAGGACCGCCTGCAGACGGTCTGTCGAGCGGCCGGCGCGACCCTGATTGGGCCGAACGGCCTTGGGTTTCTCACCACACGAACCGCCGTCCCGACGTTTGGAGCCATGCTTCCCGGTATCCAGCCCGGCAACGTGGGGCTGATATCGCAGAGCGGTTCGGCCGCGATCACGATCGTCCTGTCGGGCCGCGGACTCGGCTTCTCGCTGATCGCCTCCACGGGCAACGAGGCAGTGGCCACGGCCGAGGATGTATTCGACGTGATGCTCGAAGATGAGGGCACCACCGTGATCGGCATGTTCCTCGAGGGGCTCTCCGACGGACGGCGGTTTCGGCGGCAGATGACGCGGGCGGACTCGCTGGGCAAGGCGGTCGTCGCTCTGCCGAGCGGCGACTCGCCCGCCGGGCGCAGCGCCGTACAGACACATACCGGCCGCCTCGCCGACGACGGGCGGATCGTTCGTGACTCACTCCGCGACCTGGGGGTGCTGGTCGCCGCGACGTTCGACGAGATGGTCGAGATGCTCGTGCTGACGAGCGCCTCCCGCGACCGCAGGTTCGGCACGCGAGTCAGCGTCGTCGGGCTGTCGGGCGGTGAGCTGTCGGTTGCCGCCGACGTGGCCACCCGCGTCGGCCTCGCCCTACCCGAACCGAGCCCGCGTGCCCGGTCGCGGGTCGCGGCCGGCCTGCGGGCGCCGAGATATGCCTCGATGTCGAACCCGCTCGACCTCGGGAGCGTGCCTGAAGGCCAGGCCGCCGGCACGCTCGAGGACCGCTATGCCGCCGCCGTGGGCGCCGTCGGCGACGACCCGGCGATCGATGCGGTCGTGATCATCCAGGACGGCCAGCGGCGGCTGTCAGATGCGGCGATCGATGGTACATGGGCGTGTATCGGGGGACCGCCCGCTCCGGCGTGCTCGACACGGCGACCGGCGTGGTCGTGATCTCCCCGGTGTCCACGCCGTCGCACCCAACGTGGGAGCGGAGCTGGTCGGCGGTCGGCGTCCCCGTGCTCCAAGGCCTCGGGACCGGTCTGCGGGCCGTCCGCGAGCTGGGCGCGGCGCGGGAGGCGCGCGCCCGGATCGACGAGCCGTCATCTGCGCCCGACGCCGGTCGCCTGAACCGCTGGCTGGACGAACTCGAGCACTCGCCGCGTGCCCCGACCGAGAGCGACGTCCGCGCGCTGCTCTCCGCGTACGGCGTCGCGCTGGCGCCGGCTCGCCTGTGTATCACGGCCGACGAAGCGATCGCCGCCGCCGCGGGGTTCGACGGTGCCGTGGCGATGAAGGTCGTCTCTCCGGATGTCCTCCACAAGTCCGCGGTCGGAGGCGTCGCGCTCGGCGTCGAGGGTCCCGAGGCGGTGAGCCGAGCCTTCGCCTCGATCATCGCTCGCGTCGGCCACGAGCGGCCGAGCGCATCGATCGCGGGGGTACTGGTGTCGCCACACGAACGCGTCCAGACGGAGCTGATCGTCGGCGGCCTGCAGTCGCCGACGTTCGGTCCATTGGTGATGCTCGGACTCGGGGGACGTTGGTCGAGGTGATTGACGACGTCTCGTTTGCGCTTGCCCCGATCGGCGGCCGGGCGGCGCTCGCGCTCGTCGACCGACTGATCACCGAACGACGGCTGGCCGGCAGTCCGGAGACGCGCGAGCAGATCGCTCGAGTCGTGGTCGCGGTCGGCGAGATCGTGTCCGCCGATGCGCGCCTGCGCTCGATCGAGATCAACCCGCTCGCGCTCGTCGACGGCGAGCCGATGGCGTTGGACGCAGGCGTCGTCCTTGAGCGCTGATGCGGTCGTCGATCGTGCCCCAGCCAACCGAGCCGACCCGGGAGCCGCGGGTCAGAGAGGAGCCTGACCGTGTCGCGCTACATCGATCTCGAATGTGATCTGGTGCCGATCGACGCCGCTGGCGCGAGCCGCGCGGCGACGGTGATTCCAGGCGGAGACGGCCCCGAGCGAGTCGCGAGCGACCCCGACTATGGCTTCGGCAACTACGGGGCCATCTTTCGGGCGCGTGAGGCACCCCCCCGACTCGCCTCGGTGGAGCAGGTCGTCGAGGAGATGGATCGTGCCGGTGTCGAGAAGGGGGTCGTGAGCGCCGCGGACAATGCCCTCGCCCGCGAGCTGCTACGTGCCCATCCCGGCCGGTTTGTCTGCCTCGCCTACCTGAACCCGTACGACGGCATGCGTGGTGTTCGCGAGTTCGAGCGACTCGTCCGCGAGGACGGGTTCGCCGGGTTGGCGGTCGCCTCACTGCTCACCAACCTTCCGGCCAGCGATCGACGCTACTACCCGCTGTACGCCAAATGCGTGGAGCTGGACGTGCCGGTGCGGATCTACACGGCGATGACATACGCCAACGATCGACCGTACGAGCTCGGTCATCCACGGCATCTCGACCAGATCGGGATCGACTTTCCCGAGCTGCGGATGGTCGCCGGGCTCGCGGGGTGGCCGTGGGTCAACGAGCTGGTCGGCGTCCTTCGCCGGCACCCGAACCTCTACGTCGACACCGCGGCCCATCGACCGAGGTATTTCAGCCAGGCCGGCTCGGGTTGGGAGATGTTCATGCAGTTCGCGAACACGTTGCTCCAGGACAAGGTGATGGTCGCGTTCTCCAGCCGGCTGCTCGGCGCCTCCTATCCGGACCTCATCGCCGAATACGAGGCGCTCCCGCTGAAGGAGAGCGTCAAGCGCAAGTGGCTGTACGACAACGCCGCACGGTTTCTCCGGGTCTGACGTTCAGGGTGCGCGGCCGCCCCGCGCCCGACAGCCGGTCGGCGACCGCGCGCGCGATGACCAGGTCCTCGACGGCCAAGCCGACCGACTTGAAGACCGTGACCTGCTCGTCGCTGCCCCGACCGGCGTGGCCGTTGACGACGTCAGCGAGCTCGTGCGCGAAGTTCTTGGGCGGCAGTGCCCCGGCCGCGATCGCCGCCAGAAGATCGCCTGCCTCGGCCTCCGCGGCCTCGAGCGTCTCGACCACGACCACGGCCGCGCGAGCAGCGCCAGATCGATCTCGCACATGTCGGGGCGGTACGCTCCGACCGCGTTGACGTGGGCGCCGGGCGCCAGCCGCCTGCTGTCGAAAACCGGCGTCGCGCTTGTCGTGCAGGTGCAGACGATGTCGGCTGTCGAGACGGCGTCGGCGGCGCCGATCCGGATCTCGATGCCGTCGCTGGATACGCGCTCGACGAGATTCCGCGCACGCGGGCTCGACGGCGAGGTCGCGACGACCGTGACACGCTCGATCGGCCGGACGGCGAGCATCGCGGCAACGTGTGCCTCGGCCTGCGTCCCGCCCCGAACACCACCAGCTCGCGGCTGTCTCTGCGAGCCAGGTGGCGAGTCGCGAGGGCCGACACCGACGCGGTGCGAAGGCCCGTCAACGCGGCCGCATCGATCAGCAGTTCGGGGGACAGCTCGTCGGGCGAGAACAGCACATAGGAGCCTTGAATCAACGGTAGGCCTCGCGCCGGATTCGCTCGGGCGATCGTCACGATCTTGACGCCCGTCCCCTCCGGTCCGAAGGCCGGCATCAGCAAGATCTCGGCGGCGGCCCCGTCGTCGCCGTCGGAGATCGGGGTGACCGTCCGCGGCACGTGCTCGTCACGCCGGCTCCGAGCCGCGGCGAACGCCTGCTCCAGCGCATCGATCGCGTCCGTGAGCGGCAGCGCGGCGTGCAGCTCGGACCCACTCAGGTAGCGGGGCACCGGGGGCTCGCGGCCGTTAACCCATGGTCTGCGCGGACCCGCCTCGGACCACCATGTGCAGGTAGTATAGAACGCGTCACATGGTGCACGTCAGCTCTGCGATCGAATCTCGCGGCATGCGTTGACCGGAATCGAGCATCTGATCAGGCCGCGAACGATCGCGATCATCGGCGCGTCGCCTCGCTCCGACTCGGCCGGCGGCGGCGTGATCAGGACGCTCGAGCGGGTCGGCTTCGACGGCCGCCTGTACCCGGTCAACCCGCACCGCGACGCCGTGCTCGGCCACCGCTGCTACCCGTCCCTGGCGGACATTCCCGAGACACCGGACGCTGCCTTCATCGGACTCGGCGCCGTGGCATCCGTCGCCGCGCTCGCCGAGGCCGGCGCGCTGGGGATCGACGCCGCCGCGATCCACGCAGGGGGATTCGCCGATGCCGGAGTCGATGGTGCGCGGCTCCAGCGAGAGCTCGTGCAGATCGCGACGCGATACGAGATCGCCGTCTCGGGCCCGAACAACATGGGCGTTCTGAACGTTCTCGACAGGACCGGTCTGTGGCCGATGGATTTCCCGCTGACCCCAGGCCCGATCGCGATCATCAGCCAGAGCGGCTCGGCCGCGATCGCGCTGACCGTCGATCCCAAGCGGCTCGGGTTGTCCTATGTCATCACCGCTGGCAACGAGGCGGTGATCGACGTCGCCAGGTACCTGGAGGTCGTGGTCAGCGATCCTCGAGTCCGCGTCGTGATGCTGTTCCTCGAGAGCATCCGCTCGCCTGACCGCTTCGCGGCGGCGGCGCGGATCGCCGCTGACCGTGGCATCCGGATCGTCGCGATCAAGGTGGGGCGCTCAGATAGCGGCCAAGATCTGGTTCGCAGCCACACCGCATCGATCGCCGGCAGCGACGAGAGCTACGGCGCCTTCCTCGAGCAGTGCGGCGTGCTCCGGGTTCGGAGCAATTTTTCAGCATATATCGTCCGCAAAGCGCGGCAGAAAGGCGAGATTGTAGGTCGGCACGCGCACGGCAGCGGCCGGTACTTCGTCGATGAAACGCATCAGCGCGCGCATCTTCGCGCGCAGCACCGGATCGCGCGGCGTGAAGTTCGCTGGCGTTGATGCGATCTCGTCCAGGTATTCGATGATGACCGACAAATCCGTCACGACGGCGCCGTCGTGGCGGAGCGTCGGCACCACGCCGTTCGGATTGAGCGCCAGATAATCCGGCTTGAACTGGTCGCCGGCCAGCAGATCAAGCTTGATCTCGGCGAACGGCAATGTCTCGGCATTGAGCACGAAACGAACGCGCTGGCTGCAGGTCGATTGCGGTGCGTTGTATAAGGTGAATGGCATGCCTGATCCCTGGCCTCAGTGCGACATCAGCGCCGGGACCGTCATCGAGCGCAGGATCAATGCGTCACGCCGCCGAGCACGAATTCGCGCAGCCGCGAATGGCCGTAGCCGCCCATGACGATGAAATCGGCGCCGGTATCGGCGGCGTGCGAAAGCAGCGCGTCGGCGACGTCGATATCGCCGCGGCTGACGCGGTGAACCTCGACCTTGAGCCCGTGCCGGGCGAGGTGCTGGCCCATATCGGCGCCCTCGATCTCGTCCTGCTTGCCGCGTTCGTTGGTGACGATGACGATCTCGACGCGCCCGGCTTTCGCCAAGAGCGGCATGGCATCGGCGATGGCGCGCGCCGCCTGCCGGCTGCCGTCCCAGCACACCATGACGCTGTCGAGCTTGAGCGGCGTCTTCTGGATATAGGGCACGACGATCACCGGCCGGCCGGATTCGAACAGCGTGGTTTCGGCGATGATGTCTTCGACCGCACCCGTTTCGGGTTCGGCCTGCCCGACGATGGCGAGATCGAAGCGCCGCGCGATGCGGCCGAATTGCTCGCCGGCGCCGGCGAGGCTGGCGCTGAGCGTCAGCGGCTCGGCCGAGACGCCGGCGCGCCGGGTCGCCGCGGCGAAGCGGTCGATGGCGGCTTTCGCCGCGGTTTCGTTGTCGGCTTGCTGCGTCTCGATCACTTCGGCCGGGATGTAGCCGGTGCCGGAGACCGGAACGATCGGATCGTAGACGAAGGCGATGCCGGCGAGATGCGCGTCGAACGCGCTGGCGACGGAAACCGCATAATCGCCGGCCGGGACTTCCGCGCTTCGTCGACGCTGAGATTGACGACGATATCCTTGATCATGGCGGCGTCTCCTCTTCGGTACCGGCGTCCGCGCAAGCTGACGCCGCTTTTTGAGCTGATCAGCTGCTTGGCTTACTTCTTGATGTTGCCGTCGGCGTCGAACTGCTTGATGTAGGCCCACAGGTCGTTGATCTCCTGCTCGTTCTTGATGCCGGCGAAGATCATCTTGGTGCCGGGGATCATGGCTTGCGGGATCCTTGATGTATTCCTTGAACGTCGCCTCGTCCCAGACGATGCCGGAATTCTTGTTGGCGTCGGAATAATTGAAATCCGGCACGGTGCCGGAATGGCGGCCGTCGAGGCCGTTGAGTTCGGGGCCGATCTTGTTCTGCGCGCCGGGGCCGATGGAGTGGCAGGGCACGCATTTCCTGAACGAATGCTCGCCCTTCGCGACATCCTGCGCCAGTGCCGTGCTGCCGAGGCGGCGATCAGCCGCTACCAAGACCGATGTCCTTATCATCGTGTCTCCTTCGTTTCGCCTTTCGGTGGCCCGCTGCACGCGCATCGCAGCGCATCACGCGCGTTGTTCATCGGCTATACTAGCCCCCATCTCGGCAAGCGCCGACAGCTAGATACGCGGCGAGCCGCCGGAGAGGTCCCGATGCGATATTGATGCCGCTGCTCGATGACGCGGTGCTCGCGCGCCGCGCCGAGATCGTGGCGGCGCTCAAGCGCATCGTGCCGGGCGAGGGCGTCATCGCCTCCGAGGAAGCCATGCGGCCTTACGAGAGCGACGGGCTCACCGCCTATCGCCAGCTTCCCATGGTGGTGGTGCTGCCGGAAACCACCGCGCAGGTCGCCGCCGTGCTCGGCTATTGCCATCGCGAGGGCATCAAGGTCGTGCCGCGCGGGGCGGGGACCTCGCTGTCGGGCGGCGCGCTGCCGCTCGGCGACGGCGTGCTGCTCGGCATGGCCAAGTTCAACCGCATCCGCGAGATCGATTTCGACAACCGCGTCGCCGTGGTCGAGCCCGGCGTCACCAATCTCGCGGTGTCGCAGGCGGTCGAGCAAGCCGGCTTCTATTACGCGCCCGATCCGTCCTCGCAGATCGCCTGCACCATCGGCGGCAATGTGGCGGAGAATTCCGGCGGCGTGCATTGCCTCAAATACGGCATGACCACCAACAATCGTGCTCGGCTGCGAGCTCGTGCTGATGACCGGCGAGATCGTGCGGCTCGGCGGCAAGCATCTCGATTCCGGCGGCTACGATCTGCTGGGCATCGTCACCGGCTCGGAGGGCTTGCTCGGCGTCGTCACCGAAGTGACGGTGCGCATCCTGAAGAAGCCGCAAAGCGCGCGCGCCGCGCTGATCGGCTTCACCGCTTCCGAGGACGGCGGCGAATGCGTGGCGCGGATCATCGGCGCCGGCATCATTCCGGGCGGCATGGAAATGATGGACCGTCCCGCCATCCACGCCGCCGAGGAATTCGTCCATGCCGGCTATCCGCTCGACGTCGAGGCGCTGCTGATCGTCGAGCTCGATGGTCCGCGCGCCGAGGTCGATCATCTGCTCGAGCGCGTCGAGGAAATCGCCAAGGCAGTGCCGCGCGGTGACGTGCCGCGTCTCCAATTCCGAAGAGGAGCGGCTGCTGTTCTGGGCCGGCCGCAAGGCCGCGTTCCCGGCGGTCGGCCGCATCTCGCCCGACTATTACTGCATGGACGGCACCATCCCGCGCGCGAAACTGCCGCTGGTGCTGCGCCGCATGAAGGAGATGTCGGCAGAAATACGACCTGCGCGTCGCCAATGTGTTTCATGCCGGCGACGGCAATCTGCATCCGCTGATCCTCTACGACGCCAACAAGCCGGGCGAACTCGAGCGCGCCGAAGCAATTCGGCGCCGATATTCTGCGGCTGTGCGTCGAGGTCGGCGGCGTGCTGACCGGCGAGCACGGCGTCGGCGTCGAGAAGCGCGATCTGATGCCGGTGATGTTCTCCGAAGACCGATCTCGACCAGCAGCAGCGGCTCAAATGCGCCTTCGACGACAAGGGCCTGCTCAATCCCGGCAAGGTGTTTCCGACGCTGCATCGCTGCGCCGAGCTCGGCCGCATGCACGTGCATGCCGGCCGCGATGCCGTTCCCCGATATTCCGCGGTTTTGATGGCCGGCATGGAGAATCGCTTCAAGCCCGCGCGATGCCGCGGAAGTCGAGCAGGCGATCCAGTGGGCGCTGGCCGAGCGGCAAGGCGCTCGAAGTCGTCGGCCGCGGCACCAAGCGCGCGATCGGGCGCGCGGCGCAATGGGACGCAACGCTCGATCTCTCGGGCCTTTCCGGCGTCACGCTTTACGAGCCTGAGGAACTGGTGCTTTCGGCCAAGGCCGGAACGCCGCTCGCCGAGATCGAAGCGCTGGTGGCGGCGAGCCAGCAAGAGCTGGCCTTCGAGCCGATGGATTACGGCCCGCTGCTTGGCGGCGACAGCCGGCACGGGCACCATCGGCGGCGCGCATCGCCGCCAATCTTCCGGGCCCGCGCCGCATCAAGGCCGGCGCCGCGCGCGACCATTTCCTCGGGGTGAACGCGGTGTCCGGCCGCGGCGAGACCTTCAAATCCGGCGGCCGCGTGGTCAAGAACGTCACCGGCTATGACCTGTGCAAGCTCATCGCCGGCTCCTGGGGCACGCTTGCCGCCATGACCGACGTGACGATCAAGACGCTGCCGAAGGCCGAGACCGAGGCGACCATTTTGGTCCTCGGTCTCGATGACGTGACGGCGCGAAAGGTCATGGCGGCGGCGATGGGTTCGTTCGGCGATGTTTCGGCGGCGGCGCATCTGCCGGCTGCGGTCGCCGCGCGCATCGCCGAAACCGCGGCGGCGCAGGTCGCGACCACGGCGTTCCGTCTCGAAGGCGTCGCGCCGTCGGTCGCGCAGCGCAAGGCAATGTTGGAAAAGCTGCTGGCGCCGTTCGGGTCGCTCGGCACGCTTGCGCGAAGCGCCGTCGCGCGCGTTCTGGCGCGCGGTGCGCGATGTGACGCCGTTCGCGGCGTCAGGGGCCGCGGGCGCGCGCGACCTTTGGCGCATTTCGACGGCGCCGTCGCAGCGGCAGCGACGTCGGCCGCGCGCTTGGCCGAGACGGGCGGGCGCGGAAATTCTCTACGATTGGGGCGGCGGCCTGATCTGGGCGGCGCTGCCGGCCGCGGACGACGCCGACGCGCCGCTGGTGCGTGCCACGCGTCGCGGCCGCCGGCGGCCATGCCACGCTCATCCGCGCGCCGGCCGCGGTGCGCGCCGCGGTCGACGTGTTCACGCCCGAGCCCGCGCCGCTTGCCGCATTGACCAAGCGCGTGCCACAAGAGCTTCGATCCGCTGGGCGTGCTCAATGCCGGGCGGATGTGGGCGGGCGTGTAGCATGCAAACCTCCTTCACGCCTCGCGCAACTTGCCGATCCGGACATTGCGGAATCGGAAAAAATCCTGCGCGCCTGCGTGCATTGCGGCTTCTGCACCGCGACCTGTCCGACCTATGTGCTCGACGGCAACGAGCTCGATTCGCCGCGCGGGCGCATCTATCTCATCAAGGACATGCTGGAGCACGACCGGCCGGCGACGGCCGAGGTCGCCGTGCACATCGATCGCTGCCTGTCGTGCCTCGCCTGCATGACGACGTGCCCGTCGGGCGTGCACTACATGCATCTCGTCGATCACGCCCGCGCCCATATCGAGAAGACCTATCGCCGCCCGCTCGGCGAGCGCCTGCTGCGCGCGCTGCTTGCCAAGCTGATGCCCTATCCGCGGCGCTTCCGGCTCGCGCTGGTCGCGGCGCTGTTCGGCAAGCCGTTTGCGCCGCTCGTCGCAGGCGATCGGGCTAACGCGGCTTGCCGCCATGCTGCGCCTTGCGCCCTGGCGCAAGCGCCGCATCGTCCGCTCGCGCCGCAGACTTTTCCGGCCATCGGCGTGCGCACAGGGCCGCGTCGCGCTGCTGCCCGGCTGCGTCAACGACGTGCTGGCGCCGCAGATCAACGCCGCCGCGATCCGCGTGCTGACGCGCCACGGTATCGAGGTGGTGGTGCCCGACGGCGCAGGCTGCTGCGGCTCGCTGGTCCATCACATGGGCGCGCGACGACGAGGCGCTTGGCGCAGGCGCGCGCCAATATCGACGCCTTCGGACGCGCTCTCGAGGCCTCGACGCCATCCTGATCACGGCTTCGGGCTGCGGCACGACGGTCAAGGATTACGGCTTCATGCTGCGCGGCGATCCGGCCTATGCCGAACGCGCCGCCCGCGTGTCCGGCCTTGCCAAGGATATCGCGGAATATCTCGCCGGCGCTGCCGCTCAAGGCCGGGCCAAAGCGCACCGGCTCTCGCCGTCGCTTATCATTCCGCCTGCTCGCTGCAGCACGGACAGCGCATTGACGCGGCAGCCGAAAGAATTGCTCGCCAAGCTTGGCTTCGTCGTGAAGGACATTCCCGAAGGTCATCTGTGCTGCGGCTCGGCCGGCACCTACAATATTCTGCAGCCCGACATTGCAAGGAGGTTGCGCGAGCGTAAAGTCGGGACTATCGAGAGATTGCGACCTGACGTGATCGCAGCGGGCAATATCGGCTGCATCACGCAAATCGCAGCGGGCACCGGACTGCCAGTCGTCCATACGGTCGAGTTGATCGATTGGGCCACGGGGGGCCTTGTCCGCCGACGCTGCGGGAGCATCGGCCGCGCGCGGCAATGCGCCCTTCTGCGGCGACAGGCTGAGCGGGGCTCTGCCGGCGCCGTGTCACATGCGGTCTCCCGCAGGGGGCCGCTCGGATTTTGTATCGGTAGCAAGGATGCGGAGGTCGATCATGGCGAAGAAGTCAAAAACGAAGAAGAAATCTGCGAAAAAGAAGAAGGCCGCTCCGGCCAAGAAGAAGAAAACACTGAAGTCGAAAGCGAAGAAGACCACGAAAGAAGAAAGCGGTCAAGAAAGCCGCTCGCGAAGCGTCAAGGCTGCACCGCGCGAAGCCGGCGCCGCATGGTTGCTCCGGCGCCGGCACCTCCGATGCCTGCACCGGCATGGGCTCCGCCCGTCAGCTCCGGCTTCGGCGGCGGCGGCACCGGTGGCGGCAGCTGAAGCCGATTGCGCGTCCGGCCTGCCGCATGGGCGCCGCAGTTCCCGGCCTGCATTGCATAGGCTTGGCAGGCCAATAGCATTGGCGTGACACCTGGATCGGCGGCAGCGTGGCCGCCGATCTTGAGGCTGTATTGGGCCGGTATCAGCCGGCCGTTCGCTGTTGAGGAGGTGCGTTATGCCGGCGACCTACAACATCCTGCTGATGGGCGCGTCCTACGGCTCGTTGCTCGCGTCGAAGCTCCTGTTCGGTGGTCATTCGATTCATCTCGTTTGCCTGCCCGCGGAGGCCGACCTGATCAACGCCGAAGGCTTTAAGGTCCGCTTGCCGATACGCGGCCGCAAGGATCCGGTTCTGCTGGAATCCCGCAAGCTGCCCGGCAAGGTGACCGCGGGTCCGGCCGCCGGCGTCGACCCTAAAGCTTACGATCTTGTCGGTCTGTGTATGCAGGAGCCGCAATATCGCTCGCCGGGCGTGCGCGAACTGCTCGACGCGGTGGCGAAATCGCGGGTGCCGTGCATGTCGATCATGAACATGCCGCCGCTGCCTTACGTCAAGCGCATTCCCGGGCTGGATTACGCCGCGCTCAGGCCGGCCTATACCGATCCGAGCGTTTGGGATTCCTTCGATCCGAAAACCATGACGCTCAACAGCCCCGATCCGCAGGCGATCCGGCCGCCCGATGAGAAGGCTAACTTTCTGCTGGTGACGCTGCCGACCAACTTCAAATGTGCGAGGTTTGACGACGACAAGAGCACGGCGATCCTGCGCCAGCTCGAGAACGACGTCGACGCCGCACGGTTCGACACGCCCGAGGGCAAGATCGAACTGCCGGTCAAATTCAAGGTCTACGATTCGATTTTCGTCCCGCTCGCCAAATGGGCGATGCTGCTCGCCGGCAATTACCGCTGCATCACCAAGGACGGCATGCGCACCGCGCAAGAGGCGGTGCACAGCGATATCGAAACCTCGCGCTCGGTCTACAATTTCGTGTTCGACCTCTGCGTCAAGCTCGGCGCCAATCCTGCCGACCTGGTGCCGTTCGAGAAATATGCCGCCGCGGCGCAATCGTTGACCCGGCCGGCGTCGGCCGCGCGCGCGCTGCAGAACGGGGCGCCCAACATCGAGCGCGCCGACAAGCTCGTCCAGCTCATCGCCAAGCAGAAAGGTTTGAGCCATCCGGCGATCGACGCCCAGGTGGCGCTGGTCGATGCCCGGCTTGAGGCCAATCGCAAGAAGCAGGCGGCGTAAGCGGCGCGGGTCGCTGACCCGCAGTCTTAGACCCGCAGTCTTGGACCCGCAGTCTTGCTCCAGTCAAAGCTATGTGCCGTGCCCGCTCCAGTTCACCTGTCGTGACTGGCTAATAGGCGGACTCTAAGGCATAATCGCCCAATGAAATTCACCCGCATCACCGTAAATCCGAACCAGATGGGTGGGGTCCCCTGCGTCCGCGGACTACGCATTCCGGTTGCGACCGTCGTCGGAATGCTGGCCGACGGGATGGCGGAGGCTGAAATTCTTGCCGCCTATCCTGATCTCGAACAGGGGGACATTCACGAGGCGCTGCGCTACGCGGCTGAGGCTTTGCGCGAACGCGAGCTGCCGCTTGCCACTCCGTGAAATTTCTGATCGACAACGCTCTCTCGCCTCAACTGGCGAAGGGTTTGCGCGAAAACGGGCACGATGCCGCGCATGTGCGTGATCAGGGTCTGCAATCGGCGGAAGACCACACGATCTTTGCAGTCGCCCGACAGCAGGATCAAATCCTGGTTTCAGCGGATACTGACTTCGGGGCCTTGCTGGCGCTGACCGGAGAACGCAAGCCTTCACTGATTTTGTTCAGACGCGCGACCGGTCGCAGGCCCGACCGCCAGATTGCCCTTCTGTTGCGAAACCTCGCAGACCTGAGAGAGCCTCTGCTTCGCGGCTGCGTTGTCGTTTTGGACGAGGGGCGTATCCGCCTTCGTGAGCTGCCCGTTGAACGCGGCGATTGATCGGCGCGGTTGTCTTCAAGGCTCTCAAAAGACCTGCACGTCCTGCCAGAACCCCAGCCTGCCGCCGACTTGCGCCAGTTCCGGGCGCGGTGCTTCGTAGCACCAGGCCGCGCGCGCATGGCGCTTGCCGGCGACCACGACATCGTAGAATTGCACGCCGTGCGGACAGGCATGATCGGCCGCCGTTTTATCCGCCTTTTCGAGCCAATCCGTGCGCACCGCTGCGCGCGGAAAGTACTGATATCCCTTGGCCTCGATGACCTCATCGCTCTGGGCCACCACTTGGCCGTCAACCACTGCCTTCATGCGTGATTCTCCATTCGACCGCCGCCGTTTCGGCCCTAAGCTCAGGGAAAAGGGGTCGGCGCATCATAGGCCCGGTTCTTGGCCTGCGGGCTAAAATATCAAGCCGCAAAGGGACCTTGGAAGGCTACCGCCGCGCCAAAAAGTGTAACCTGCCTGCCACACCCGCCGACAAATTGTTAACTTATCCCGCAAAAGCATAAAAAGTCGGCACTTGCCGTAGTTTTAATCTTGGCTCCACGGTAACAAAACTGAAGAATTCGTGAAGGTTCGAGCCACGCACAGGGCGCGGCTGGAAGCTGACATAGGTCTGTACCGGTTTTTGACTAGGACGTCCGCCGCGTACGGCAAAGGGACACAAGAAGGGGCACGTTATGAAAAGAGTCGCTTTATCGTTGGTTCTGCTGGCCGGCATGGCCGCTTCCTCCGCGATGGCTGCCGATATGGCAGTCAAGGCCCCGGCAGCAGCAGCGCCGCCGCCTTCGCCGTGGGACGTCGCTATTTCTGCCGCGTTGATGACGGACTATAATTTCCGCGGCATCACGCAGTCGGCGCATGATCCGTCGACGCAGGCCGGTTTCGAGTTGCGCTATACGCAAAGCCCGATGTGGCAATACTACGTTGGCACTTCGGGCGAGAGCATCGACTTCCCGAATAACGCGGCGGCGGAAATCGACCTCTACGGCGGCATCCGGCCGACCTTCGACAAGCTCGCCCTCGACTTCGGAGCCTGGTACTACTGGTACCCTGGCGGCAATTGCTTTGGCACGCCGTTCGTTGGTGGCATCAGCGGGTGTAACAGCTCGTCTGCTGGCCTATTCGTACCGGATAAGAACACTCCAGCAGGATTTGCCGGCAACGAAGTGAAGTCCAACGAGAGCTTCCTCGAGTGGTACGCCAAGGCCACCTATACCGTTAACGATCAGTGGGCCGCTGGCATCCAGGAATGGTATTCGCCATCGGTCTCTAATACTGGCGCCACTGGCTGGTACACGGTCGGCAACGTCACCTTTACCGAACCGAGCAGCTGGTATCTGGCTAGCACTGGCTTGGGTGGTTACATTTCGGGTGACCTCGGCTACTGGGCACTCGGCACCAGCGATGCCTTCTACTCGACGGGTGCTGCGCCGTTCCTCAATGGCGTGAAGTACACGAGCTACTGGAACTGGGATGCCGGCCTTGGCTTTACCTACAAGGCGTTCACGCTCGACTTGCGCTACTACGACACCAACCTCACCAAGTCCCAGTGTAACGCCTTCACCAGCGCGTCAAATTCGTCATTCGCTGCGGGCAATGTTACAACGCAGAATCCTAACGGTCTGGGTTCCAACTGGTGCAGTGCGGCCTATATCGCCAAGCTGTCATTCGCGACCAACCTCAGCGGCATCAAGTAGCATCGTCTGAATTCACGAAGAAGTTGCGGCCGGTGGCGGAAACGCCACCGGCCGTTTCGTTTTGCGGGCTGGTTGAAGTGACCGTTATCCTGAGCCGCGAGCCAACGCGTCCGGCCTTCGGTCGGCCCGATGACAGGCTCCGCGAGCCTCGAAAGGATCGAGCCGGGGCGTTGGGGCCGCCGCCGTTCGAGGACCGCTGCGCGGCCGCCTCAGGGTGACGGAAACTCCGGCGGCTTACTCGGCTGCCGAGACCATCGGCACCTCGCGCAGCTGATGGATCGCGTCCTCAGTCACGAGCTCGACGCGGCGGCGGTGGAAGGCGCGCAGCGTCGAGCGGTGGCCGATCGAGATGATGGTGGTGCCCTTGAAGCCGCTCCTGTAGCAGCCGGTACAGCATCGCCTCGGCGGCCTCATCGAGCGAGGCCGTCGCCTCGTCGAGGAAGAGGTAATCGGGCTCGGCCAAGAGCGCGCGGGCGATCGCCAAGCCGCTGCTGCTCGCCGCGCGACAGCATCCGGTTCCAATGCGCTTCCTCGCCGAGCCGGCCGGCCCATTGCGGCAGCCCGACCGCGGCGACCGTCTCGGCGATACGGGCATCGTCGAATGTCCCGGCCCTGGCCGGATAAGCTGACCGCCGCGGCCAGCGGCGCCACCGGGAAATAGGGCCGCTGCGGCAGCAGCATGATCTTGGCATCCTCCGGCATGCCGACCCGGCCCGATCCGAACGGCCAGATTCCGGCGATGGCGCGGAACAACGTCGATTTGCCGGCGCCCGACGGGCCGGTGACCAGCACGCGCTCGCCCGGCAACAAATTCGATGTGCTCGGCCTTGACCAGCGGCGTCGCCGTTCGGCAGGCGCACGTTGAGACGATCGATCGCGATCGCCGCGCCGTCGCCCGGTCACGACTTCGATCGTAGGCGGCGTCAGCGCCGACGTCGCGCCCCGCCACGATAGCGGCTTCGAAATCCGGCCAAGCGCGTGACGACGGCGCGATATTGCGCGATCGACTGGTAGGCGTTGACGAAGTAGGACAGGCGCCGTCTGCACGCTGTTAAAGGCGGATGCGGTCTGCATCAGGCCGCCGAGCTGCATGGCGCCGGAGAAATAGGCCGGGCTCACCATCAGATAGGGAAAGATCACCGAAGCCTGCGAATAGCTCTGGGTGAAGAAGGTCAGCTGCTTCTGCCGCTTCATGATCGCGATCCAATTGGTGACGACCAGGCCGAAGCGGCCGAGGTGACGTTCGCGCTCGGCCGCTTCGCCATGCAGCGACGCGATCTGTTCGGAATTCTCGCGCGTGCGCACCAGATTGAAGCGGAAATCGGCTTCGAAGCGCTGTTGCTGGAAATTGAGCGGGATCAGCGGCCAGCCGATCAGATGCGTCAGCACGGTGCCGATGATCGCATAGATCAGCGCTGCCCAGACCAGATAGCCAGGAATCGCCAGCGCAGCCGAACAGACGCCAGCGGCGCCGCCTCCGACAGCGTCCACAGGATGACGACGAAGGAGCAGAGCGACACCACCGAGTTCAAGAAGCCCGATGCCGATCGGCAGAAGCCAGATCGTGCTGAACACGAACATCTGCAGGTCGTCGGCGATGCGCTGGTCGGGGTTGTCGGCGGCGTCGCCGAGCAGCTGCATGCGGTAATGGTTCGCGGTGTTGAGCCATTGCCGCAGATAGGTCTGCGTCATCCAGCGCCGCCAGCGGATCTGGAGCCACAGATTGAGATAGTTCTGATAGACCGCGAGCACGGTATAGATCGGGCCGAGCGCGCAGAAAAACAGGATGGCGCTGACGAAGGCGCTCCCAGTTGCGATCCTGCAGCGTGTTGTAAAACCGATTGTACCACTGGTTCAGAATCACGGTGATGGCGACGATCGACAATTCGATCGCGACCACGCGCGCCGAGCAGGATGCGCCCGGGCCAGCGATCTTCCGAGCGGAAATAGGGAATGGACAGCCGCCAGATCGTGGCGAGCGTCGCGGCAAGGCGTTTCACGGAAAACCTCCGGGCTGAAGGGGCGGGACGCGCGGCAATACGCAGAACCGATGTGCTCACGAGACTGACCCGTCGAGCGGGCACACACCGACCTCTGTCCGGCATTCGTTGTTGCGGTGCAATAACACGATACCGCGGTAGCAGGTCAAATATTCGCTTCCTTGCATGTCGCGGACAGCGCGCATTGTTGCGCGCCGCGTCCTCGGCACAACGAAGGACAGGAACATGAAAGCTCTTAACGGGCGCTTGCTGGGGAGGACGTCCATGTTCACGCAAATTCTCGATCCTACCGGAAATCTGTTTCTGACCTGGTTGGTCGCGCTGATTCCGGTCGTGCTGCTGCTGTTCCTGCTGGCGGGCCTGCGCATGTCGGCGTGGCTTGCCGTGCTGATCGGCTCGATCGTCACCTTCCTGCTCGGCCTTTGGGTCTGGAAGATGCCGCTCGACGACGGGATTCGCGCCTATCTTTACGGCTCCGCGACCGGCGTCTGGAATGTCGACTGGATCACGTTTTGGGGAGTGATGCTGTTCAACACGCTGGTCACGACCGGCGCCTTCGACAAATTGCGGCGCTGGCTGATCCAGCAGGGAACCCGCGACGTGCGCGTGCAGACCATCCTGTTCGCCTGGGCGTTCGGCGCGCTGCTCGAAGGGCTGGTCGGCTTCGGCTATCCGTGGGCCTTCGTCGCGCCGATCCTGATCACGCTCGGCATTCCGGCGCTCGACGCCATCCGCGTCGCCGCCATCGCCAACAACGCGCCGGTGTCCTATGGCGCGCTCGGCGCGCCGATCATCGCGCTCGCCGCGGTGACCGGCATGCCGCTTCTGGCGCTCGCCGGCTCGGTCGGCAAGATCGTCGCCATCCTGGCGCTGTTGCCGCCGTGGATCCTGCTCTACCTCGTCAGCGGCAAACAAGGCATGTGGGCGGCGTGGCCGCTCGCCATCGTCGGCTCGCTCGGCTACATCGCCGGCCAGTTGCCGACCGCGATCTATCTCGGGCCGTATCTGCCCGACGTCATCGGCGCCATCGTCTGCTTCGCGTGCCTCCTGCATCCTGCTGAAATTCTGGCAGCCGGCGCAGACGCTCGGTTATGGCGGCGTGCCGGTGACGGCGGCGCAGGAAGCGCAGGCCGAAGGTCACGGGCTTTCCGCCGGCGAAGTGTTCCAGGGCTGGCTGCCGATCATCGTGCTGGTCGCGATCGTCGTCGCCTGGACCGGACCGTGGTCGCCGCTGCCGGCGATCAACTGGCTGCATCTTGCGGTCACCGCGGCGTCCTCGATCACGCCGGAGCGACCATCACCGCGGCGTTCGACTTCAAGCCGTTCGTCGGCGGCTCGGCGATCCTGGCGTCGTGGATCGTCGTGGCGCTCCTGCTGCGCGTCAGCGGAGCCAGGTCGGCGAGATCTTCGCCAAGACCTGGTCGCAGATGTGGGGCGCCTGCCTCGTCGGCGTCTTCATCTTCGGCCTTGCCTTATGTCTTCAACTACTCGGGCATGGCCGGCTCGCTCGCCAAGCGCGTTCTCCAAGCTCGGGCCGGACTTCATCGTCGTGGCGCCGCTGCTCGGCTTCATCGGCGTCGCGCTGTCCGGCAGCAATACCTCGACCAACGCCATGTTCGGCAAGTTCCAGGCGCTGGTCGGGCAACTGCTCGGCTTCCCGCTGATGCTGCTGCCGACCTTGAACTCGGTCGGCGCCGAGATCGGCAAGCCGATCGCGCCGCAAACCGCGAGCGTCGGCGTGTCGACCAGCGAATTCGTCCGCAACGAAGGCGAGGTCATCCGCCACAATTTCGGCTGGACGTCGTGCTTCTGGTCTACCTCGTCCTCATCGGGGTGGCTTGCTACCTGTTCTTCCCCGATATCGCGGCATTGCCGAAAGCCTGAACGCGCGGCTACGGAAGCGACAATAGCGGGCGGCGAATGGCGGCATTTTGTCCCATTCGCCGCCCGCGCCTCTGGTCTTTCTGATTTGCGATTCGCTATGCGCTGGTCGCGACTCGATCTTCGCATCTGACTTGCATCTTCACCCAAGTGGAGACGACAATGCCGCGCCGGCGTTTCGCCTGCTGCCTTGCTGTGCTCGTTGCCTCGGCTGTGCTGTCTTGCTGGTGTCCCGCAATCGGCGGCGAGCCGTTCCCGTTCGGCAGCGAACTGATGCTCGACGTCGCGCCGATGCACGGCTCAAAGCGCGTGCCGATGCTCGAGATCGAGGATGACGGCTCGGCCTCGATCGATCTGTGGTGCGCCAGCTGCGCGCGCAGGCCACTGTCGGCGACGGTTCGATCGCGTATCGTCGCCGGGCGCCGTTGCCGGCGCAATGCGCGCCGGAGCGCAAGCGCCGGCGACGCCGATCTGCTGGCGGCGCTGTCCAGGTGACCGGCTGGCGCCGCGCCGGCGAAGTGATCGTGCTCCGGGCCCGACCACGCTGCGCTTTCGTCTGATGACGAATTGATGCGCTATTTTCAGCGTTTGTTCACGGCGCACAAAAGCATTGTAACGAAGCACGAGGTCGCCAAGACAGAAACGTCCCGTAACCCGGATTGAGCGGCAGCGAAAGCCGGGGAACGCCAGTCGGCGGCTCTGGTTGGCTTGCTGGTAGCCCGCGTCTGTCGGCCCTCACCCGCTTTGCTCGCCTGCGCTTGCAAAGCGTCCGGTCTCGGAACGGGAAAGGGAAATAAAAAGGGCGCGGCTTTGGCCGCGCCCTTCGTCGTTTCGTTGTTATAGCGTCGAGGCGAGCTTAGAACCCCATCCCGCCCATTCCGCCCATGCCGCCGCCGGGCATTGCCGGCATGGCCGGCGCGTCCTTCGGCGTTTCGGCGACCATGGCTTCGGTCGTGACCAGGAGGCCGGCGATGGAGGCTGCGTCTTGCAGCGCCGCGCGCACCACCTTGGCCGGGTCGACGATGCCCTTTGTCGATCATGTCGACATATTCCTCGTTCTGCGCGTCGAAGCCGAACGTCTCCGACTTGTTCTCGAGGATCTTGTTGACGACGATCGAGCCTTCGACACCGGAATTCTCGGCGATCTGGCGCAGCGGCGCTTCGATGGCCTTGAGCACGATGTTGATGCCGGCTCTGCACGTCGGGATTGTTGTTGGTGAGCTTGCCGACCGCCTTCTTGGCGCGCAGCAGCGCGACGCCGCCGCCCGGCACGATGCCTTCCTCGACCGCGGCGCGGGTGGCGTTGAGCGCGTCCTCGACGCGATCCTTCTTCTCCTTGACCTCGATCTCGGTCGCGCCGCCGACGCGGATCACCGCGACGCCGCCGGCGAGCTTGGCCAGCCGCTCTTGCAGCTTCTCGCGGTCGTAGTCGGAGGTGGTCTCCTCGATCTGCGCCTTGATCTGATCGACGCGGGCCTCGATCTCCTTCTTCTTGCCGGCGCCGTCGATGATCGTGGTCTTTTCCTTCTCGATCACGATCTTCTTGGCGCGGCCGAGCATCGCCGGCGTCACGCTTTCAAGCTTGATGCCGAGATCTTCGGCGATGAGCTGGCCGCCGGTGAGGATGGCGATGTCTTCGAGCATGGACTTGCGGCGATCGCCGAAGCCGGGCGCCTTGACGGCCGCGACCTTCAGGCCGCCGCGCAGCTTGTTGACGACGAGCGTGGCAAGCGCCTCGCCCTCGATGTCCTCGGCGATGATGAGCAGCGGCTTGCCCGACTGCACCACCGCTTCGAGCACCGGCAGCATGGCCTGGAGCTGCGGACAGCTTCTTCTCGTGCAGCAGCACGTAAACGTCCTCCAGCTCGGCGATCATCTTCTCGGCATTGGTGATGAAATAGGGCGAGAGATAGCCGCGGTCGAACTGCATGCCCTCGACGATCTCGACTTCGGTGTCGAGCGCCTTGGCTTCCTCGACCGTGATGACGCCCTCGTTGCCGACCTTCTGCATCGCGTCGCGCGATCATCTTGCCGATCGGCGCGTCGCCGTTCGAGGAAATGGTGCCGACCTGGGCGACTTCGGCGACGAGCTGACTTTCTTGGAGCGCTTCTTGATGTCCTCGACCACGGCGCTGACCGCGATATCGATGCCGCGCTTGAGGTCCATCGGGTTCATGCCGGCGGCAACCGACTTGACGCCTTCCTTGACGATGGCGGCGGCGAGCACGGTCGCGGTCGTGGTGCCGTCGCCGGCGAGTGTCGTTGGTCTTCTGCGCGACTTCGCGCACCATCTGCGCGCCCATATTCTCGAACTTGTCTTCGAGCTCGATCTCCTTGGCGACGGTGACGCCGTCCTTGGTGATGCGCGGCGCGCCGTAGGATTTGTCGATGACGACGTTGCGGCCCTTGGGGCCGAGCGTCACTTTCACCGCATTGGCGAGCATCTCGACGCCGCGCAACATGCGGTCGCGCGCGTCGGTGGAAAATCTTACGTCTTTCGCAGACATTGTCGGGTTGCTCCTTGGGTGTTCTTATTTCGTTTCGGCCCGTCATCGCCGGGCTTGTCCCGGCGATCTCGATGTATTTGGCGCCGCTGTGCATCGCAATCGAGATGGCCGGAACAAGTCCGGCCATGACACAAGCGGGCATTCTTCAGGCGATCACGCCCATGATGTCGGACTCCTTCATGATCAGGAGTTCCTCGCCATCGAGCTTGACCTCGGTGCCCGACCATTTGCCGAACAGCACGCGGTCGCCGGACTTGACGTCCGATCGCGATGAGCTTGCCGTTCTCGTCGCGGCCGCCGGGGCCGACGGCGACGACTTCGCCCTCCTGCGGCTTCTCCTTGACGGTGTCGGGAATGATGATGCCGCCCTTGGACTTCGCTTCGGCATCGATACGCTTGACGACCACGCGGTCATGCAGCGGCCGGAACTTCGTTTTCGCCATGATCACCCTCGTTGCCGCGCAATCTTGCGTAGGACTTGGCGGCTCTTGGCGTTGAAAATTGTTGTTTTGCAGTGCCTTGGCACTCTTAATGCCTGAGTGCCAGAAGGCGAAGCGGAGATAAGCTGTGGTCCGGCGCTGTCAAGGCGCGCCGTCCGATAGGCTTACACACCGCGGACAACGCTTTGGGGTCTGCTATTCTCGCGCGGGGCGGACCGGCTGGGAATGGGACTGAAAATGCGCGGCTTAAGCCTCGAGGAGGCCAACACCATCATCGCGGCCACCTTCGCCGCGGCGAAGAAACATAAATGCCGGCCGATGAGCGCGATCGTGCTCGATGCCGGCGGCCGGGTGAAGGCGTTCCAGAAACAGGACGGCGCCTCGATGCTGCGCTTCGAGGTTTGCTACGGCAAAGCCTATGGCTCGCTGGCGCTCGGCCGGCCGTCGAAGCTCGTGCTGCAGAAGGCGAACGAAAAACCGCTGTTCATGCAATCGATCGAGAACTCGCCGATTATCCGCTGTTTCTCGAAGGCGGCGGCCAGCTGATCCGCGACAAGGCCGGCGAGGTGATGGGCGCCATCGGCGTCACCGGCGACGCCAACGAGATGGACGATATCTGCGCCATCGCCGGCATCCATGCCGCGCGGCTTCGCGCCGATGGCGATTTTCGACGACCCCGAACGGATGCGGGCGCTGAGCATCATCAAGTGGCCGCCGCTGGTCGATCCGCGCCGTCACGCGCCAACCCCAAGCGGACTAAGGGCGGCCAAGTCAGCCAAGGCGGCCGCGGTCACTCCGGCCGCAACGGCTCCGGCCGGCAGCCGGGCGGCGAAGCCGCCAAATCCGGGCCTTAATCTTCGCCGACGATAATGCTGGGGGTCCAATTTGAAACAAAGTCGAAAGGACGAGGCGGTAGAACAGCGCCCTGCGCCCGCCAGGAGACCTGTCATGAGCGCGTCCTGCGTCATTTGCGATTGACCGTCGCTATCGTCGCCGCTTTCCGCGCTGGCGCTCGCGGCCTGCACCTCCAATACGCCGCCGCTGGAGCAGGGCACGCCGCCGCCGATGGCGCAGCCGGCCATTCCGTCGCAATACCGCCCGGAAGAGGTCGTCGGCCGCTGGGGCTATGGCGCCTTCCACAAGGACGAGGATTTGGCGCGCACGACGCGCGGCGGCGCGCGGCCAATGCGGCCAGCCGGTCGAGATCACGCGCGGGCCGAACGGCGGCGTCATGATGTATCTCGCCGACAGCGCCCAATTGCAGGAATTGCAGCTCAAGGGCTCGGCCAGCGGCAAGAATTATATCGGTCCGCCCGGCGATGCCGGCGGCCCGCAGGATCGCGAGATCGTCTCGTTCGACGGCCGCACCATGGTGCTGCGCTGGATCGATCCGGAAGTCGCCGGCCGCTACGGCACCGGCGTCTATGTGCGCTGCGCCGCCGAAGGCATGCGCGCGCTCCGGCAAACCGCCGATGAAGCCGCCGGCGCAGCAGTAGGCCTACTGTCTGGGCCGTCATGCCGTGGGCGCGAGCAGAGCGAGCCTCGTTAAGGGCGACGGTCGGGCAGTCGCGGCCGTATCCTCGAGGCCCGCGCTGGCGCGGCCCTCAGGATGACGAACTAAACAATGCCAACCCCCGCGACTTCATCTTTGGTCCTTGGCGCGCGGTGAGCGTGCTCGGCGTTACTGAAATTTTGTCCTGGGGCGCGCTGTTTTATCCGCCGGTGCTGACCGTGCCGCTGATCGCGCACGATCATGGCTGGTCGCAATCCTTCGCCATGGGCGGATTTTCATTGGGCTTGTTGGTCGGCGGCCTGGTGTCGCGCTACTATCGGCGCAACGATCGATCGTCTGGGCGGCCATGTGGTGATGCCGTTCGGCTCGCTGATCGGCGCGGCCGGGCTCGCCGGCCTGGTCGTGGCGCAAAGCGCGCTCGGCTTATTTCGCCATGTGGAGCGTGCTCGGCGTTGCCATGGCGGCTTCGCTCTACGATCCGGCTTTCGCCACGCTCGGCCGCATCTTCGGCGCGGCGGCGCGCTCGCCGATCACGACGCTGACGCTTGCCGGCGGTTTTGCTTCGACCGTGAGCTGGCCGGCGACGCAATTTCTCATCGACGCGGTCGGCTGGCGCGGCTGCTTATCTGGTTTATGCCGCGCTTTGCTCGCTTGTGTCGCCGCGCCTTTGCACGCCTTCGCCTTGCCGCGCGGGCAGGCCGCGCGCGCCGTGCCGGCAATGCCGGTCCGCGAGCCCAAGCCCGCCGCGCTTTTGCCGGCGAATGGTCTGGCCTTTGCGCTCGTTGCCGCGGGTTTCGCGTTCTTACGCTTTCGTGCCGTCGGCCCTGTCGGCGCAGCTCCTTGCGATTTTTCAGAGGTTCGGGCTGACGCCGACCACCGTCGTCGCGATCGGCATGTTGTTCGGGCCGGCGCAGGTGCTGGCGCGCATCTGCGAGTTGACGGTGGCGCGGCGGCTGCATCCGTTGTGGATCGCGCGCTTTGCGGTCGGGCTTCTGGTCGTGGCCTTCGTGCTGTTCGCGCTGTTTCGCTTTTCCGCGGCTTAGCCGCGATATTTGCCATGATGTACGGCATGGCGAACGGCCTTTTGACCATCGCGCGCGGCACGGTGCCGCTGGCGTTGTTCGGCGCGTCCGGTTACGGGCGGCTGGTGGGGCGCATCGGCGGACCGTTCTTGGTCGTGCAAGCGATGGCGCCGGTGGTCCTGACTTATGTCGCGGATCGCGCCTCGGACGCGGTCGGATTGACGCTGGTCGCGGCCTTCGCCGGCGTCGCGCTTGTCTGTTTCGCGCTGATCCGCGCGCCCGCTCCATAACGCTCGCAACTTGCGGGGGAGGCAAGGGCGGCGGCTTAGCCGCTGAATATCACGTCGATCTCGCTTTGCGAGATATGGCCGCTGTCGATGTCGAGGCGCGGGCCGTGCAGATATTGCGCGGCGCCGTCCGCTGCCGCCGCGCCCGGCGCATTTTTGATCTCGTCAAGCGCACAGCCGACGTGGTCCTCGATGAATTTCAGCGCCGTCATCACCTTGATGACGCGCTGACCGGTCAGGTCCTGAAAATTGCACGCCTCGAAAATGCGAATGACGAGGTCGGCAATGTCCTGCGCGAGGCCTTGCTCGATCCTGCCGTTAAGCGCCGCCGCGAGATTATTGGCGAGCTGATCGATCTCCTCGGCGGCGGCGATAATTTTTTGTGTCGCCTGCTCGGTGCCGGTGGTCACCGCTTCGAGCTCGTGGGCGATGCGGGTGATCTGCTCGGCCTCGACGCCAAGCCACTCGCTGTGCGCTTGCGCGGCGGCTTCGGGTTTTGCCGCGGGCGATGGCGTGGCGGCCATCCCGCTGTACAGCGCGCCGAGCGCTGCCATGATCTCGCTGTGGCGCAGCGCCTCGGGCGGATGATCGATGCCGGACGCGCGCCTTGCGGCTGCGGCCTCCTCGATACGGAAAATCTTGCGTGGTGCGGCCATGTCTTGTCCGACCAATTCCGGCATTTGTTCGCAATCGCGTTCGGTCGAACATTAAAGTTTGCCCGCTTAATACCGCGTTCACGGCTTGAGTGCGGAAAAGAAACGCCTGATTAACCACAAGCTCGGACCATTTACGCAAAATAAACTCTAACTTGATGAACAATGTACCAATAACACGACCGCGGAATTTGTTTACCAAACAGTCGAGGTTTACGGGCGTACTCGTCGGGCGAGCGTGCGTGCCGTTGCGGGGTCAAACCGCGCCGGCGCGGACGGCTCAGGGTGAAACTTGCGTAACGGGTACAAACAATGCGGCGTATCGACGTATCCGCGCTCCTCCCGGCACTTTGGGCGAGCGCGCTCTATGGTTCAGCACCGATCTTGCCGGCCTTCGCTCAGGCCACTTACCCTTACATCGCGAACCAGGCTGTTTATGCGGCGCCACCGAACGCGCCGGCGGGCCAGCAATACTATGTCTACGCCGCACGTCCGGCCTATAACGGCCCCGCCGCACCGCAGAGTTATGCCACAACGGCCCCGGCCTATGTGACAGCAGCGCCGGCCAATACTGGGCCCGTCGCGCCGCGCTACGCCAGCGCCGCTCCGACCTATGCCGCTCCGGCATACGCCGCCGTGCCGCAGGCTCTCGCGCCGGTAGCCGCTGCGGCGCCACCTCCCGCTGCCCCGCCGTCGCGTTCCGGCGGCGGCTTTCTCGAAGCGATCTTCGGCGGCCCGACAATCATGGCGCATGTCTATGCGCCGTTTGCGCCGGAATATCAGACGCCCGCGCCGCAGCCGACCGCGATCAATCCGGCGCCCGCTTACGCGTCCGCGACGCCGGGCGACGCTTCGGCTTACCCGGCCGATCCAAAATACAATCGTCAAGTCGTCGACTATCAGACCGATGAAAAGCCGGGCACGATCGTCATCGATACGCCCAACAAATTTCTCTATTTGGTCGAGGACAGCGGCAAGGCGCTGCGTTACGGTATCGGTGTCGGGCGTCCGGGCTTCACCTGGGCCGGTGTCAAGGAAATCAGCGCCAAGCGCGAATGGCCGGAATGGCGGCCGCCGTCGGACATGCTGCAGCGGCGCCCCGATCTGCCACGCTACATGGCCGGCGGTGTCGACAATCCGCTCGGCGCACGCGCCATGTATCTCGGTTCGACGCTTTACCGCATCCATGGCTCGAATGAGCCTTGGACCATCGGCACCAACGTGTCTTCGGGCTGTATCCGCATGCGCAACGACGACGTCACCGATCTCTATGACCGGGTGAAAATCGGCACCAAGGTCGTGGTGATCTGAATTTTCGCCTGGATGTGCAATTTTGACCAGACTTGATCACAGCTGAGGTGGAAGCGTTGAGCGTATTGGCGATTAATGAGGGACTCATGGCCTCGATCGTTCCATTCATCCGCGATGCGGTGTTTGAACCGGCCGACATTAAGCTGATGTCCGATGCTTACGACAAGGCGATCGAAGATGTTTGCGGCTTCGGGCACCCCAATAAGATCGTTGGCAAGATCATTGCCACCCGGATCATAACACTGACCAACGGCGGTGAGCGCGACCCGAAACGATTGCGTGAAAGGGCTCTCGCGGCATGCGGTTTCAAGCTCGATCGCGCTGGCTGAGCGGAAAATAGGGCCCGCCGGCGCCGACGAAGCCTAATACCGTCCTCATGGCCGCCCCGGTTGGCGGCCGCTTTCATTTCAAACCAAGTGGTCATGTCTCTTTACGGCCACGCATCTGGCCCAAGAGCATCTGGCCCAAGAAATACATCAAGAAATGCATGCGGTGGCGATGATTAGGTTGTAATGGATGCCGCTTGAGTATCCATTATCATCGGACGGCAATGCCGATTCTCAGCATCAGACACGTCACGACCTATCACTATAATCAGCCGGTCGCATTCGGCGAGCACCGGATGATGTTGCGTCCGCGCGACGACGACGATCAAAAGGTCATTGCAACAGAGCTCGAAATCACGCCCAGGCCGCGGCAATTGGCCTGGACGCGGGACAGCTTTGGCAATCACGTGGCGACCGCTCATTTTGGCGACCGGGCCTGCGAGCTTCGCTTTGTCAGCAATATTCGTCTCGACCATAGGCCGGCCGACTTTCGCGCGACCGAGATAGAGGATTTTGCCCGTACCTATCCGTTTGCCTATGCGCCGGAAGATCGGCCGGGCCTCGAACGTTTCATCCAGCCGCTGTCGCCGCACCCAGCGATCGAGCGCTGGAGCGCGGGGTTCTTTCGCGAAGACGGCACCGCCGACACTGACCAGCTGCTCTGCGACATGACGCGGACCATCAAGGCGACCTTCAAGCACGTATCGCGGCACGAGAAGGGAATCCAGTCCCCGGACCGCACGCTCGATCTCGGCAGTGGCAGTTGCCGTGACCTCGCCGTGCTGATGATAGCGGCGCTTCGCGCGCGCGGAATTGCCGCGCGGTTCGTGTCCGGATATCTGCATTTGGCCGATGACGACGACGATGGTGCTGCCGGCGGCAACACCCACGCCTGGGTCCAGGTCTACGTTCCCGGTCCGGGCTGGGTCGACTTCGATCCATCGGCAGGCAGCGTGGGCAATGAAAACCTCGTCCGCGTCGCGGTCGCGCATCACCCGCGCGAGGCGATTCCGCTGCAAGGCACATGGTTCGGGACCGCAGCCGATCACCTGGCCATGAAGGTCGCGGTGAAGGTCAGTACGGCAGCGGCCGCTGCCAGACGCTCTTGCGAGGACAGTCTTTTATTCCGGCAGCACTTCATCTGCCCAGACGTGAAACGCCGCCAAGGTGCCTGGGCCGAAGGTATGGGTTAGCGGCACGTCTGCGGCATCGCGGCCCTGTGCGATGAGGATACGCCCGATCCGGGCCGTATTGTTGCGCGGATCGAACGTGTGCCAACGGCCGCCGAGATAGACTTCGATCCATGCCGCAAAATCATTGGGCGGGTAGGGCGGCGGCAGGCCGACATCGGTCAGGTAACCGGTGCAATAGCGTGCCGGGATGTTCAAGCAGCGACAAAAAGTGATGGCAAGATGGGCGTAGTCACGGCACACCCCATGGCGCTCGCCGTAGGCTTCAAATGCCGTTCTGGTCGCGCGGGAATGCTCGTAACCGAATGTGATGTGATTATGAACGAAGTCGCAGATCGCCTGCACCCGCGGCCAGCCAAGCGGCGTGTTGCCGAACAGGCGCCAAGCCTCGTCGGATAGACGATCGGTCTCACAGTAACGGCTGCCCAGCAAAAACAGTACAACTTCCGACGGCAAGTGCTGAACTTGGTGCTGCAGAGCGTTCAGATCGATCGGATCCGGCAGGCCCGAGTCGCGAATAATGGCGTCCGTGCCGAGGCTGAAATGCCCGCCAGGCGCAACGAGGCGGCTGCACCAATTTCCGAAACTGTCGCGGTAGCCGGTCAACGGGAACCGGAGGGTTCGTTATCAGATAATCCGGGCGCTCCAGTTCGGAGACGCGCGAGAAGTGCACATTCAACGTCAAAATCATCGGCGTTGTTTGCGGAAATTCGAAGCGGAGCTCGCAACCGAGATGGATACGCATGAGATCACGCCACCCGCTTGCCTTCCTTGGTATCGACGCCTTTGCAGGACGGGCAGACGAAGACGAATTGATTCGGACGCACGCCGAGTTTTGTGATCGTGCGGAAGTGTTTCATGGTGTCGTTGCTTGGGGCCACTGGCGGGTAATGAAACGTATGTAAGACTGATTAGCGCAGTTACGAGGTCAAGTTTTAGACAAAAGGCTCATTTGGACGGCACCGCAAGAGTCGGCGGTCTAAAAAAAAGAAAAGTGAGCCCGCACAGTCCTGGAGATGGAATCCAAGTATTAGGCAAGGGCGTAGCCGCGCGCGGCGAGGAGCCGGGGGAAATCATCGCCGAGGAAATAGTCGTATTCGCGCTCGCGCAGATCGGTCAGCGGATCGAGCCGCCGTAACTCGGCGTCGACTTTGCCGGGATGGCACATGACGACGCTGCCGTCCGGCAGGCCATCGAGAAAACCCGGGAACAGCTTGGCGTAATCGGCGTCCGGGCGGAACGAATAGGTGCCGGCGAAAGCCGGATTGGTGGGCAGCCCATGCCGTGTGGCGAGCGTTCGGAAGCGCGCGCTGAGCCGGTCGAGCACGAGGCCCTTGGGATCGGCGAGGCTCTTAGGGGCCGAAGCAGGCCGGCCGCATTGCCGCAGCCACGCCTGTGGCGCGGCGCTTTTGCTGACGCGCAGCAGCGCTTCGCCGATCTGCGGAAACAAATGAATATGCTGGTGGCCGTCGACAAAATCCGGCGCGCGGCCGAACGCGGCATGGAATGCGGCGAACTGGCTTGAAATCTCGAGCTCGAGCAGCGCCGGATTGAGCGAGCGCAGGAGCGCGCGCCCAGCCATCGCGTTGAGCGGCAAGAAGGCGCCGTCGCGCAGCGGCGCAAAGCCCGCACGCAACGGGTGAAACGGCGCGGTCAATGTTAGGTGCAGTCCGATCGCGGCATGGGTCGCGGCGGCATCGCGCAATGCGTCCGCCGCCGACGCCGAAAAGCTCGGCGTCACCACCATCACCGAGGTGGCATTGAGGCGGCCGCGCGCGATGAGATCGCGGATCCCGGCGCTGACCGCGGGCGAAATGCCGTAATCGTCGGCGGAAAGCCAAATCCGTCGCTGCCGCGGTTCGCTCATTCGGCCGCAGTGCGGGTTTCGGTCTCGGCGCGCGGACTAGCTTGCGGCAAGTCTTTGTGCGGTTCTTGACGCGTTTTCACATCGTGCTCGGCGACAAAATAGGCCGGCCTGCCTTTGATCTCTTCGAGGATCTTGCCGATATATTCGCCGACCACGCCGATCATGATGAGCTGCATGCCGCCAAGCACCATGATGCCGACGAACAACGATGGATAGCCGGGCACCTTCGCGCCGTAGACCAAGGTCTCGTAGACGATTTGCAATCCGTACATGAATGCGATCAAAGCAACGATGATGCCCATCACGGTGGCAAGCCGCAACGGCGCAACGGTGAATCCCGTCACGCCGGAAATCGACAGTCCAATCAGGCGGCGTACGTTCCAGCTGCTGCCGCCGTCGAGCCGCGGCTGCGGCTCGTAATCGATGCGCATTTGGCGAAAGCCGATCCAGCTCGACAGGCCCTTGAAAAAACGGTTGCGCTCCGGAAGCTGCCGCAGCGCATTGGCCGCGCGCGGCGAGAGCAGGCGAAAGTCGCCGGCATCCTCCGGAATTTTCGGCCGCGCGCCCCAATTCAGGAGCACGTAGAAGGCCTTCACGGCGACGCGGCGGAGGAACAATTCGTTGGCGCGGCTGGCCTTCGCGGTATAAATCACGTCGCAATCGTCATCGAGCCAATGCCCGACCAGCTTCTCGATCAAGCCGGTCGGATGCTGGCCATCGCCGTCGATGAACAGTACCGCGCCGCGCCGCGCATGATCGAGACCGGCGACGAGCGCGGCCTCCTTGCCGAAATTGCGCGACAGCGAGACCACCTGGACGTCGAGCCCGGCTGCCGGCAGATCGCGGGCGATGGCGAGCGTGCCGTCGCGGCTGCCGTCATCGACATAGACGATTTCGCAAGCGAGCGAGCGTGTGGCGGCTAGGCGCTCGGCGATTTCGACGAGCCGTGCATGCAAGCGCTCAATCGAGGCCGCCTCGTTATAGAGCGGCACCACGATCGATAGCCCGCGCGCGGCGTCCGCACCGGCGGCGGGCGTCCGGTCGCGGGCAAGCGGCGCACGCTGAGGCGGCGCCATCGGCGGGCCAATCTTGGGTTCGACCATCGGGGTCATCGGCGTCATCGGCATCGTCCTTCGCGGCCATTCTATAGCGCAATCAACGTCATCTGTCCGCCCGCGCGTCGTCGCAGGCGATTGCGCTGGTACCGAAATGGGGCCCCGGCTGGGGGCTGGCGTGCTACGCCGAACGTGATATGCGAAGTTCGCAATGTCGATGGTTTCCCCCTACGATTGGGCCCGCGCCAGGCTCGAGGATGCTTGGCGCCGGCGGACGCTGAGCCTCAAGGCGATCTCGTTCGCGCTGATCGGCGTCGTCAATACCGCTGTCGATTACGGCATCTTTTTGCTGGCGCGCGCGGCGCTCGAACAGTCCGCCACGGCGCTTTCTTTGTTCAATGCCCTCGCGCAACGCTGCCATTGCGGCGCCGCCACGACGCTTTTGTTGATCGCCTCGAACATGATCTCCTGGAGTATCGCGATTTCCGGCTCCTATGTGATGAATTCTTCGATCACATTCGCCGCCGAGTCGGGCCGAAAGCTAAGTTGGCGTCACTACCTTACTTTTATCGTCTCCGGCATTGCCGGCCTGATCGCCAATACCGCCGCCCTGGTCTTTGTCGCGCAAATTCTGCTGTTTCCGGTTTGGCTCGCCAAAGCCGCCGCCATTCTGGCGAGCTTTGTGGTCAATTTCTCGATGTCGCACTTTGTCGTTTTTCGCGTGCGCGGCAAGCCGCTCGGCGATAGCGGCGAGGATGGTTGAAAGGTTCAAGGATGGCGTCTCGGTCTTAAAAATCAGCCGCGCCGATTGCTTCGCGTATCGGCTTGTCAGCCCGTGTGGGGCTTCACCAGCCGTTGCAGATCGTTCGATGTTTTGTGCACGCCGGCCTGAAAATTCTGCCAGTCGCCGGTCACGATGTCCCAATTCACCATTGGCGCCCGGCCTTCGGCCGAAGTGGCCGTCAGCCCGTTCACGGCCCGGCCCGTCACGGTGTCATACTCGTAGGCGCAGCCAATCGTCAGCACGACGCCGAGAATCACTCCAAGTAATACGGGCATGACTATTCTCCGATTAAAATTAGAGTTTTCCTACAATTTAACGCAATGACAGCCGCGCTGGTTCCACGCCAAATTCGTCGGGCCAGCCTACACAACCGCGCCGTGATGGCCGCCGAACAGCACCACCAGCACGACAATGAGGACAATAAGCCAGACCAGCCCGTGACCGCCGCCACCATAATAACCGCGGTTATATCCCCAATAGCCGCCACCGCCACCGAACAGCAGGACGAGAATGACAATAAGAAGGAGGAGGCCCATTTTGCCGATCCGATCATCTTAATTTTGCAGTTCGCCTTGGGGAATTCGCCAGGAACATTCAAAGTTCCCGGCCGTCGAATAATTTTGTCGGCTCGCGGCGAGCCGCCGATGCTGCTGGACTCGGAACCGGGAATGAACTTTTCCGCCATTATGTGCGTTATCCACGCGCACCTTTTCTTCCCATCAGCGCCGCCCAACGAGGACAACATGCCCCAGACCCGGACCGCCAGCTCGGACTTCACGCGCGCTTTCGGCGACGCGAAAAAACAGGCCAGCGGCGTTGCCGAGGACGCATCGGACGCCGCGCAGGATCTCTACGGTCATGCCGTGGATAGCGCCGCTGACCTCGCCGGCTCGGCCAACCGGGCGGCGCGCAAGACCGCAGGCTCGTTCGAACGCGCGCTGCGCAATACCATTGAAACGCAGCCCTACACCGCGGTCGCTATTGCGTTAGGTCTCGGCTGGCTGCTCGGCCGGATGCATCGCCCGCTGTGAGCGGCGGCAAGGACGTCACGATGGCCGAAAAGACCCGCGAAGAAGACCGTCTCACCGAGGATGAAATGGCGCGGCGCAAACTTGGGCCGCGCGGCGTACCGGGCGGCGCCGATACCGCGAAAATGACGCCGCAGAGCGAGCAAGAACTGCCGAAGACCGGTGCATTTGACGGCCATACGGCGTAGCGCGTTCAGGCTAGAGCCTTATCGGTTTTGATGAAATCAAACCCGGCTCTAGCTTTTTTTGTTTGAGCATGATCCTTTCCGAAAACCGGAATCCACTTTTCGGGATCATGCTCTAAAGTACGCAGGGCTACTTGATCGATAGGCCCAGCGCCTTGACCATGTCGCCCCACTTCTTGATCTCAGCGGCGAACATGGCGTCGGCTTGTGCCGGGCTGGCGACGATCGGATCGAACCCCATCTCGGTCAGCTTGGTGTGAACGCCGGAAGACTTGAGGATGTCGCCGATCGCAGCGTTCAGCGTTTCGATGATGCGCGGATCGGTCTTTGCCGGCGCGAAAACGCCAACCCAGGACGACGCGGTAAATTCCGAAAATCCTTGCTCGGCATAGGTCGGCACGTTCGGCGCCACCGCGGCGCGCTTGGCGGCGGCAATGCCCAGTCCCTTAAGCTTGCCGCCGGCGATTTGCGCCGCCGCGCCGCCGCCGAGCGTGGTCGCCAGCAAATCGACCTGACCGCCGATCGTCGCATTGATCGCTGGCGCGCCGCCCTGAAAGGGAATTGGTTGCGCCGGGACCCGAGCAAGAATTTTAAAAAAATACTCGGCCTCGATGTCCGAGCCGGTACCGACGCCCGGTATGGCGAGATTGACGGTCTTGCCATTCATGGCTTTGATGAACTCGGCAAGATTGTTCGATGGATTGCTCAAGCCGGTGACCAACGCTTCCGGACTCGACGCTGCGATGGCAACGGTCTTGAAATCGCTCGCGGCGAATTGTTTGTCGGCAAACAGCGTCTCGTTGATGGCGAGCGCGGTGGTGGTGGCGAGAAGCGTGTAGCCGTCGGGTTCGGCGCGCGCGACATAGGCCGCCGCGATATTGCCGCCGGCGCCGCCTCGGTTCTCAACAATCACGCTCTGGTGCAGCCGCTCGGACAAATCTTGAGCGATGAGGCGCGCTAGCGTGTCGGCGATGCCGCCCGGCGCGAAAGCAACGACAAGCGTGATCTTGTTGGCCGCCGGGTAGGGCTCCGCACCCGCGCGGCCTGCCAGGAAAATCATCGTCATCAGCGCGGCGGCTGCTGCCGCGCGCGCCAATATGCGAAACCGCGGCATGGAGTCTCTCCAAAGCCTAATGGTTATCAGTTGCCGCGAGGAGTGAGCTTGTCAAGCTCCGCCGCTAGCTTGGCGTAGAGCGGGTTGTCGCGCGTATAGACATAGTCGAGCGCCACGATCGAGACGGCTTCGGCGCCGTGCTCGCGCAGAAAATTGGCCAAGTCGTGCACATATTCGGGCGGGCAGTGCAGTGTCAGCATGCCGGAAGAGGTCGGGCCGCCGAATGGCGACGCCACGCCGAATTTCTCCCGCGCCACACCAAGAAGTTTGTCATTCATGCCGGCAAAGCGCGTGCGCACTTCGCGGAATGCCTCGGCGCGCTTTTGCGCCGCAATGCGGTCGAGCAGGAGCCGTGCGGTCTCGCGCTGCGCCTTGTCCCAGACCGCAGTTCGCGCGGCGACGAGATTTGCCTGCGAGCGCAAGATCACGCCATCCTCGATGACTTTGAGGCCATTGGCGGCAAGCGTGTCGCCGGTCGTCGTGATGTCGACGATCAGCTCGGCGGTGCCCGCGGCCGGTGCGCCTTCGGTGGCGCCGGAGCTTTCGACGATGCGGTAATCGACGACGCCGTGCTGAGCGAAAAAGCCGCGCGTGAGGTTGGCGTATTTGGTCGCCAGCCGCATTTTTCGCTCGTGCTTGAGCCGGAAGGCGGTCGCGACATCGTCGAGGTCGGCCATGTTGCGCACGTCGATCCAGGCCTGCGGCACCGCGACCACGACATTGGCAAAACCGAAGCCCAAGCCGGCGATAAGGACGACACGCTCGTTCGATTGCGGAATCATCTCCCGCACCAGATCCTCGCCGGTGACGCCAAGATGCGCCGTGCCTTGGTTGAGCTGGGCAACGATTTCGGCTGCGGCAAGGTAAGCGATTTCGACGCCGTCGAAGTCCCTGATGGTACCGCGGTAATCGCGCGCGCCGCGCGGCTTGACGAGTTCGAGGCCGGCGCGCGCAAAGAACGCTTCGGCGTTTGCCTGCAGGCGGCCCTTCGACGGCACGGCAAGAATGAGCGGCGCGCTCATGATTTGCCTCCGCTCGCGGCGAGGTCCTCGATCGAGGCGGCAAAGCCGACTGCTGCGATCGCCTCGCGCGCGCCAAGCCGCGTCAACAACGCGTCGTAGCGCCCGCCGGCCACCAGTGGGTTCCTGGCGCGCGCCGAATTGTCGATCGCGCTGTGCAACTCGAAAACAAAACCGGTGTAATAGTCGAAGCCGCGGCCGAACGCGGTTGCGAATTTGATCGCGTGCACGTCGACGCCGCGGGCGGCAAGAAAGCCGGTACGCGTCTCGAACAGGTCGAGTGCCGGGCCGAGCGAAATCTTAGCGTCGGCCGCAAGCGTGCGCAGTTCCCCTGCCGCCTCGTCGGGGTCGCCGGCAAGCGACAGAAAGCGTTCGATCAGCGCGCGCGTCTCGCGCGGCAATCGCGTCGGCGCATTGAGCGCCGACTGTTCGAGGAAGCGGTCGGCGATTTCGGCGACCGAACGGCCGCCCACCGTGGCAATGCCGGCGATCGATAACAGGTCCGTCACGAGGTGATGCGCCGCCTTCGGATCGGAACCCGCAAGTGCGGCGAGCACGCCCTGATATTCTTTCGATCCGTTAGCGGCAGACAGCGTGAGCTGATCGAGATCGTGCGCCAGCGAGGACTTGCGATTGAAATCCTTTATCAGCCGGCGCTTCCATGCCGGCGCCAGATCGAGCGCGGCGATGAAGGCCGAGAACAGCCCGGCGTCGCCCATGCGGATCTCCGGCGTCGTCACGCCGTATTGGGTGGTGGCGTCAAGCCCAAGCGCGAGCATTTCCGCGTCGGCGGCGGCTTTATCCTGGCGGCCGAAACTTTCGATGCCGGCTTGGAGAAATTCGCAACTGCCGCCCTCGCGGTGACGAAACACCGCGCCGAGATAGCAGAAGCCGGCGGGCTTCCCCGCCGCCGGCGATTGCAGATAAGCGCGCGAAACCGGAATGGTCAGGTCGGGCCGCAAACACAATTCGCGGCCGACCGGATCGGTGGTGAGAAACATGCGCCGGCGGATGTCCTCGCCGGACAGATCGAGGAACGGCTCCGCGGGTTGCAGCACCGGCGGCTCGATCTGGGTATAGCCGGCGCGCACATAGGAACCGGCGAGCGCCTGCGCCCGCGGATCCAGACCGGTCTGTGACACGTTCGACATGCTCGCTACTCGCGGCCGGCCACCGGGCCGGCTCCTAGCCATCGCGTTTTGTGCTGTTGGCCGCGGGCCTTTAGCACGGCAAGCGTCTTTATTCGATAAAGATTGCCGCGCGGCGTTAATGCGCCGGCCCGCTGCGAAGTTCGGCCGGTTGATTTTAACGTAAAGGAATCAATAGCTTCTGGGATGCCATGGGTCGGGCGGCGACTATTTTGGCGATCGTTCGACCGGCAACGGCTCGACGCTGAACAAATCCGCAGCACTCATGACCGCATTGTAACGGCCCATCGGATCGAGCTGTTTGTTCATATCCCCGAGCTTTGGCAGCCATGACGCTGCGATCGTGTATTTGAAGCCGGCGCCGGTTGCCTTGCTGCGGATCACCGCGACGCCCATCGCATCATCGGGGGCTTTCTCCGGCGCGACCTGCAACGTGCCTTGGCCGACGCTCGCCATCGTCGCGATCGCAATGCCGTCGGCCGGACAGGGACAGGGCGATTTGGGTCCGCTGTAATAGACGACCGTCACACCGCGCGGCTGCGCATCCAGCCGCTTGAGCGCATCGAGCCCGATGCGGATGCCGACTGGGATGAACGAGCCGAACGCGCCGTGCACCCGAGCGCCGAGCGCGATCCATTGCTCCGGGGTTTCTGCGCGGACGCCCGCACTTGAGCAAGTCGCGATGACGGCGAGGGCGAACAGTCGCGCAATCCGGATCATGACGGGCCCCTTTCGTGCGCTGCCGCCGGCAGCGGCGGGCGGCAAAAGCCATGAGTATGCATTTTTTCCAAGAAAGTCATACTGAATGTCGAAACCCGCGGCCTGCTGGATCGCCGCTGACGTTCGCGTTACGCTTCCCCGGGGGAGAATCCGATGCCGACGCGGCGGGATGCGCTTTTGCTGGCTACCGCCGCACTCGCGACGCCGGCATGGTCGCAAGATCGCATTCCTGTTGTCGCGACATTCTCGATCTTGGGCGATCTGGTGAAGAATGTCGGCGGCGACCGTGTCGAGGTCACGAGTCTGGTCGGCCCCAACGGCGACGTTCATATCTTTTCACCGACGCCCGCCGCCGCCAAAACGATCAGCGCCGCGAGAATAGTGTTTGTCAACGGACTGGGCCTCGAAGGCTGGATGACGCGGCTCGTCAGTGCGTCGGGCACCACGGCGCCGATTGTGACCGCCAGCGCCGGCGTGACGCCGCGCGAAATGACGGAGCGCGGCGGCGGTCATACGGCGATCGACCCGCACGCGTGGCAGTCCGTTGCCAACGTCAAAATCTACGTCGCCAATATCTGCGACGCATTGAGCCGCGCCGACCCAGGCGGCAAGGAACTCTATGCGACCAACGCCACAGTGTATCTCATCAAGCTCGATGCGCTGGACCGCGAAGTGAAAGCGGGGATCGCCCAGATTTCTCCCGATCGCCGCAAGATCATCACCACCCACTATGCCTTCGGTTATTTCGGCGATGCTTACGGCATACAATTCATCGCGCCGGAAGGCCTATCGACCGACGCCGAGCCTTCGGCCAAGGACGTCGCTAGGATCATCACCCAGATCAGGCGGGAGAAAATCCCCGCCGTGTTTCTGGAGAACATCACCGATCCGCGATTGATGAATGAGATCGCCAAGGAAACCGGCGCCGCTATCGGCGGCACGGTGTTCTCCGATGCCCTTTCCGATCCACGCGGGCCCGCCGGCACTTATATCGACATGATGCGCCACAATGTGGGTGAATTCGACAAAGCGCTGGTACCGTAAGCCCACCCTCTTGCGTGATGTAACAGTATAACGTTAGCATGCCGGCGATGGGATGGTTTCATTGCCATAAACGGCGCGGGGCTTTGCTTGGGCTTGCGGCGCTGGCGCTGCAGATCGCGCTGTCGTTCGGTCATGTACACCTGGACGGCGTCCGCGCTGCGCCGCACGGCATCGTAGCCGGCGCGCATAACATCGCGGTGGCGCAAACTTCCGAGCGGCTGCCGGCGCAAAATCCCGCCGACAACGACGATTATTGCGCGATCTGCGCTTCGATCTTTCTGGTCGCGACCTCGTTTGTGTCCCAGCCGCCGCAGCTGCCGGTACCAATCGGATTCGCGTTCGTCCAGCATTCTGCCGCCGTAGCTCACGCCATCGCCGCGCCGCGGCGCTTTGCCTTCCAGTCACGCGCTCCGCCCGCGATTTAGCCAGCGGTCGGTGCTGATCTTCGGTATTGCTGCGCCAACTTTTTTGTTGCGGCCGGCAAAGCCCGCAGGACTAAAAGCGGTATCTCCTTTAATTTCGATCTTATGGAGTTTATCGCGACAGCACGATCGCCGATGCGCTGGGCTACCCCTTGCAGCATTCACAGGCGGAGTGTCATGTCTGCTCAGAGCTTGGTTCGGCGTCTTTCTTCGCGGGTTCTTTATTGCTGGTGATGGTTGCTCTTGGCGTCGCCGCCGGCGCGCAAGACCAGCCCGCACAAAATCAGCCCAGCCCAACCCAGGCTGTTCCGGCGCCGTCAAATCCGACGCCCGCGGCGCCGTCGCCTGCGGTGCCGCAAGTGCAACTGCCGCCGCCGGCGCCGTCCTCCGTGGGCGGCGGTGGGGGAACCAAGCTTCCCCAAATCAACGTGACGGCTCCGATCAGGAAACCGGCGTCGCGCCAAGTCGCCCGCCGCGCCGCGCCGACGCCGACGGTGCCGCCGGTCTCCGCCGCCGAACGGCTCACCGAAAAAGAGAACGGCTTCGATCAGGCGCGCAGCAATCTTTACACCACCGCCGGCACCACCTCCGACACGATCAGCCACGCGACGATCGAGGCGATGCCGCAAGGGACCAACCAGCCGGTCGAGAAAGTGCTGCTGCAAGCGCCCGGCGTGTCGCAGGATTCCGCCTCGAGCGGCGCGATCCATGTCCGCAACGACCACGCCAATGTGCAATTCCGCATCAATGGCGTGATGCTGCCCGACGGCGTCACCGGCTTCGGCAGCATTCTCGACACCGCATTGATCGGCAATATATCGCTCGTCACCGGCGCGCTGCCGGCCGAATACGGCTTGCGCACGATAGGTCTCGTCGACATCACGACCCGCCCGACCTGTTCAACAATTCCGGCAGCGTCAGTTATTACGGCGGCAGCCGCGGAACGATCCAGCCGAGCTTCGAATATGGCGGCACGTTCGGTGCGAATTGTCCGGCGGCAACGTCGCTCAGCGCTCAACCGCGACCTGCTTCGGCGGCGTGCAATATTTCTTCAGCGGCCGCTATCATGCAGACCACTGAAGGCATCGAAAATCCGCTGCCGACGCTCAATGCCATCCACGATTTCTCGCAGCAGGAACAGGGCTTCGCCTATATGTCGACTTTCGTCGATCCCTATACGCGCCTGAGCCTGATCGCGGGCACTTCGACCGCCAATTTCCAGATTCCCAATGTTCCCGGCGCGCCACTTTCTTCGGCGATCCTCCCCCGCTGTTCGGCGCTATGGTACTTTCAATTCTGCGCAGCTCAATGAAAACCAATATGAGGACACCCAGTTCGGCGTGTTGGCGCTGCAGCGATCGATCAACGGCTTCGACGGGCAAATTTCCTATTTCACCCGCTACAACAATCTGCATTTCATGCCAGATCCGATCGGCGATCTGCTGTTCAACGGCATCGCCTCGGATATCAGCCGGCAGTCCTATACCAATGGCATCCAGGGCGACGCCTCCTACTGTGATCAACGCGGCGCATACGTTGCGCATGGGTTTCACCGTCAGCGCCGAACAGAGCCTGGGTCGACAATACATCGCTGGTGCGAGACAGGCCCGGCGGCGCTACCCACTGCCTCCGGAATCGATCACCGACGATGCCAGCAAGCTCGGCTGGCTTGCCGGCGTCTATGTCCAGGACGAGTGGAAGATCACCGACGCGCTGACGATGAATGCCGGCTTGCGCTTCGATCAGATGTGGCAATATGTCGATGCCAATCAGTTAAGCCCGCGCCTGAGCTTCACCTATAAGCCGTTCGACAACACGACCTTCCACGCCGGCTATGCGCGCTATTTCACGCCGCCGGTTCTGGTCGAGGCGGCGCCGGCCAATATCGCCCTGTTCAACGGCACGACCGGCGCGCCGGCAAGCGGCGGCACCAGCCCGGTGCTTCCCGAGCGCTCGCATTATTTCGATGCCGGCGTCGATCAGAAAATTCCGTTCGGATGCTTTTCAGCTTCGGCGAATGACTGCACCACGCTCGATCTCGGTCTCGACGCTTACTACAAGATCGCAAGGGACCTGATCGACAACGGCACTTTCGGCCAGGCCTTGGTCTTCAGCGCCTTCAATTACGCGCAAGGGAATCGCGAAGGCGTCGAAGTTTCCGCCAAATACAAGAGCGGCAAGTTCCAGGCCTACGGCAATCTCGCCGTCGGCCAGGAGAAAGCCACGGACTGGTGTCGAACCAATATTTGTTCGACAACATAACACCGCTCGCCGATCTCGGCGGCTTGACCGAGTTCCAATATATCCAGTCCCACTGGATTTACACCGATCACAATCAGTTCGTCACCGGCTCGGCTGGCCTGTCCTACTGTGGCAACGGCACGCGGTTCTCGACCGACATGATCTACGGCTCCGGGCTGCGCGACCGGCGACGCCAATATCGGCAGCCAATCGCCATATGCCCAGTTCAATGCCGGGCTGTCCCACGAATTCGCCATGCCTGACGGCAAGCCGGTGACGGTGCGCTTCGACGTCGTCAATCTGTTCGACACGATCTATCAGATCAGAAGCGGCACCGGCATCGGCGTGTTCGCGCCGCAATACGGCCCGCGCCGCGGCTATTTCATCGGACTATCGAAGAAGATTTAAGCCGCAGCACAGACAGGCCGGCGTCGGCACCCGCATGCCTGTTACTGTATAACATATTGCATAGTGTAGCCTATGGTATAGACTGTAGTCATTGCTTCAAACGAGCCGATGGAGACGAGGGCGCGGGCGAACAATGTTCAGGAGAGGCGCGCGACATTATGGGCTAAAATGTTCGGGATAATGCCCTGTGACGCTATTGTCGTCGGGCGATGGCAGCAATGCGGCCCGATGAGATCCGTCTTCAGTTGGGGTCGTGATGCGGGGGCTGCGCGGAGCCGGCATAGGGCTAATCGTGCTCGCGGGAAGCGCTCAGGCCGCCGATCTCACGGCCGTTATGCCGACAAAGGCGCCGCCGACGCCGAGCGTCCTATGACTGGACCGGCTTCTATCTCGGCGGGCACTATCGGCTATGCGCTCGGCGGCTCGACTTGGTCGGCAACGCCAGGGTCGAGCGGATCGCTCGATTTCGCCAATGGCTACAATTTCTCCACCGGCAAGGGCAGCTATTTGCTCGGTTTCCAGGCCGGCTACGACGACATGGCCGCCGTCGCGTCTGGCTGGTCGGAATCGAAACCGACATTTCGTTTCCAAGCTTTGTCGGCGGCAACCGCATCTTCAGTCTCCGCAGCGACCGGCACGGCGAATTATCTGGAGCGAGTCGAGTTCTCCGGCAACGTGCGCGGCCGGATCGGCTATGCGCCAAATCTTGGAAATGCGCAAAATCTTACGAATGGGATTGGCCGCTGGCTGTATTACGCCACCGGCGGCTTCGCCTTGAGTTACGATCAGTTCACCCGCACACAGCTCGCCGGCTTTCCGGCGGGCGGTACTGCGGTGCCGGGCACGGTGGAGAACTTGTATCTGCGTGCCGCGCGTCGGCGGCGCGGTGGGCGCCGGCGTCGAGGTGGCCTTGCCGTCGCATTGGACCGCGCAGCTCGAATATCTGTTCACCGATTATGGCAGCCGCAGCGTCACGTTTCCGGCCGGCGCGCAGCGTTTCAATTCCGATCTGACGCTGAACGAATTGCGCTTCGGCCTCGAATTATCGCTTCAACGCCGACAGTTCGACGTCGGCAGACAAAGATGTCGACGCTGCCGGCGCTGCAAATGGATAATTTCGCCATCCATGGCCAGACGACTTTTCTCGAGCAATACGATCCGCCGTTCCGCTCGCCCTATACCGGGCCGAACAGCCTCATTCCCAATCAGGGCCGCGAGACCTGGGACGCCACGGCCGTTTCTCGGCATGCGGCTGTGGTACGGCGCCGAGCTTTGGGTCAATCCGGAGATCGATCAGGGTTTCGGTCTGAGCGGAACGCTCGGCGTCGCCGGATTTCCGAGCGGCGAGGCTTATAAGGTCGGCGAGTCGGTGCCCTATGCGCGCGTCCCGCGCGCCTTCATCCGCCAGACCATCGATCTCGGCGGCGATAGCGAGAAGGTGGATGCCGCGGCCAACCAGTTCAGCGGCTCGCAAACCGCGAACCGGCTGGTGCTCACCGTCGGCAAATTCGCCGTCACCGACATATTCGACAACAACAAATACGCCCACGATCCGCGCGGCGATTTCATGAATTGGGCGCTGATCGACACCGGCACGTTCGACTATGCCGCCGACGCCTGGGGCTTCACCTACGGCGCCGCCGCCGAATGGTATCAGGGCGACTGGACGCGTGCGCGGCGGCCTGTTCGATCTGTCGATAGTCCCCAACAGTGCCGACCTCGACCCGCACTTCGCGCAATTCCAATGGGTCGGCGAAATCGAGCGGCGCTACGAACTATGGGGCCAGCCGGGCAAACTCGCGGTCACCGGATTTCTCAGCCGCGGCCGCATGGGCAGCTTCGCCGACGCCATCGCAATTAGCCGCGGCGACCGGCGGCCCGGCCGACATCTCAGCGGTGCGCCATTACAACAGCCGCGGCGGCGTAAGCGTCAACTTCGAGCAACAGATCACCGACGGAACTCGGCGTATTCGCGCGCGCCGGCTATCGCCAACGGCAATATCGAGCCCTACGAGTTCACCGACATCGATCGCACTGCCGCGGCGGGCGTGTCGCTTACCGGCAAGCAATGGGGCCGGCCGGACGATACGGTCGGCTTGGCCGGCGTGGTCAACGGCATCACCAAGGTCCACCAGCAATTTCTCAATGCCGGCGGGCTCGGCATTCTGGTCGGCGACGGCATGCTGCCGCATCCCGGTCCCGAACAGATCATCGAGACCTATTACGCGCTGCCGGTTTCGTTCTTCAAGCTGACGCTCGATTATCAGTTCATCGTCAATCCCGGCTACAACGCTGATCGCGGCCCGGTCTCGGTCGTTTCGGCGCCGGTTGCACGCGCAGTTTTAATTGCGGAACTTCGCAATCCATCGCCTGCCAGTCGTTACGCTCATTGTTTAATCGACACGGTCGGCGCCGCCAGTGCAGGTTAGGCCGGTTGCGGGGCGGGGTGGTGATGAGGGGCTTGTCAGTTGTCGGCGTATTGTTAGTGGTTTGCTGCAGGGCTTGCCGCGGCCGGCGATCTTGCCGACCAAGGCGCCGCCGCCCACAGCCGGCTTATGACTGGACCGGCTACTATCTCGGCGCCCATTTCGATTATGCGCTGGGATCGTCGCATTGGTCGGCGCCGCCGGGTCCTGAGCGGCACGGTTCGATTTTCCAATGCCTACAACTTCTCCACCGGCACCGGCAGTTACCTCGTCGGGCTTCAGGGCGGCTACAATTATGTGTCGCCGTCGCGCTGGCTGTTCGGCCTGGAGAGCCGACATCTCGTTTCCAAGCTTTGTCGGCGGCAACGGCACTTCAGTTCCCGCGGCCACCGGCTCGGCCGATTATGCCGAACAGGTCGAATTCTCCGGCACCATGCGCGGCCGTATCGGCTATGCGCCAAATCTCGGCGTGAACGGCAATTGGCTGTTTTACGCGACCGGCGGCTTTGCCTGGAGCTACGACCAGTTCAGCCGCATTCAGATCGCCGGCGTGCCGGCCGGCGGCACCGCGGTGCCGGGCACCGTCGAGAACTCTGTTCATGGTGCCGCGCGTCGGCGGCGTGGCCGGCGCCGGCGCCGAAGTCGCGTCTGAACCAGAACTGGGCGGCGCGCCTCGAATATCTCTATACCGATTACGTCTCGCGCAGCGTGACCTTTCCCGCCGGCGCGCAGCGGTTCAATTCCGATCTGTCGTTGCAGACGGTGCGCGTCGGCCTCGACTACAAGCTCGGCCAGAACGGCATCGATCCCGATATTTTCACCAAGGGGATTTCCGACCTCGAACTCGACCGCTTTGCGCTGCACGGCCAGACCACTTTCATCGAGCAATACGATGCGCCGTTCCGCTCGCCCTATCTCGGCCCGCACAGCCTCGATCCGAACCAGGGCCGCGAGAGCTGGGACGTCATGTATTTCGTCGGCGTGAAACTGTGGCAGGGCGCCGAATTCTGGGTCGATCCGGAAATCGACCAGGGTTTTGGCCTGAGCAATACCGAAGGCATTGCCGGCTTTCCGAGCGGCGCGTCGTTCAAGGTCGGCGCGGCGGTGCCCTATGCGCGCGTCCAGCGCGCATTTCTTGCGCCAGACCATCGATCTCGGCGGCGACAGCGAAAAGGTCGCCGGCCGATCAAAATCAATTCGAAGGCTCGAACACCACCGACCGGCTGGTGATCACGGTCGGCAAATATTCCGTCTCCGACGTTTTCGATCAGAACAAATATGCGCAAAATCCGCGCAAGGATTTCATGAACTGGGCGCTGATCGACGCCGGCACGTTCGATTATGCCGCCGATGCCTGGGGCTATAGCTATGGCGCCGCGGCGGAATGGTACCAGGGCAAGTGGACGGTGCGCGGCGGCGTGTTCGATCTGTCGACGGTGCCGAACGGCGAGGAACTCGATACCGCATTTCGGCCAGTTCCAGTGGCTCGGCGAAATCGAGCGCCGTTACGAGCTGTGGAGCCATCCCGGCAAGATCGCCGTCACCGGCTTTCTCACCCGCGCGCGGCTCGGCACCTATCAGGATGCCATCGCCTTGTCGCAGGTCGACCGGCGGTGCCCGCCGACATCGCCGCGGTGCGGCAATATCGCAGCCGCACCGGCTTGAGCGCCAATCTCGAACAGGAGATCACGTCCGATCTCGGCGTGTTCGCGCGCGCCGGTTTTGCCAGCGGCAATATCGAGCCGGATTCCTATACCGACGTCGATCGCACCGTGGCGCGCCGGCCTGGCGCTGAAGGGCACGCAATGGGGCCGGCCCGACGACACCTTCGCCTTGGCCGGCATCGTCAACGGCATCACCAGGCCGCGCACCAGCCATTTCTCAATGACGGCGGGCTTGGGCATCCTGGTCGGCGACGGGCAATTGCCGCATCCCGGCCTCGAGCAGATCATCGAGGCCTATTATTTGTTTCCGGTCTACAAATGGAATGTGACGCTCGATTATCAGTTCGTCGTCAATCCCGCCTATAATCGCGATCGCGGCCCGGTTTCGATCATCGGCGCGCGGCTGGAGACGGATTTCTGATTGATTTCAGTGCAGCATGAGCGGGTCCGAAATCCATATCCAGCGCTCGGATAATCCGGGCTCCGCTCGCTCGGGATCAAGCTGCTATTTGGCTCGATCACAATCGGCGCGTCGAGCAAGAGGTGTTTGGCCGGGCCGAGCACGGCGTCGACCGTGACCGTCCAATTGCCCGGCTGCGAAAGTTCGATGCCGTCGACCTGCCAGGCGCCATCGGCGTCTTGCGGGGCAACGCGCGTTGTCGGTTTGCTTCCGGCCGTCGGGGGCGGTCAGCGTGAAGCGTCACCGCTCGCGCCTCGAGCGGCCCAAAATCTTCGTTCCAAAGCCGGATTGTGGCGCGCGCCGTGCCGGCGCGGCCGGGCATGATGGTGACGTCCGCCATGCCCTGTTCGGAATGGATGTGACGAAAGCGGCGTCGGCGGGGACGGCGCCATAGGCCGCGTGGTGATGGGCGGCGTGGCTGGCGGGCGGCAAGGTGCCGAGCACGGCGACGATGGCAAGGACGATGACGCCGGCGAAGAGTCTCGATCGCGGCGTTGCGGCGCAATTGGCGCAGCGCGTGCCGCGCGGCGGTTGACGTTGGCGTCTTGACGAGCCGCGGCGTCAAGTCGCAAGCGATTGACGGCGGCGATCGCGACCATGCCGAGGAACAGCGCGATTTTCATCAGCAGCAGCCGGCCATAATCGTTCCGATCAGCGCCGGGACGCTGCCGGCGAGATACCAGGTATTGACGATGCCGGTTGCGAGCAGCGTGCCGACGCTGGCGATGCCGAGCGTCGAAAAGCGCAACGTCGCGGTTCGCGCCATCGCGAGCGACGCCGCGTCGTGCTCGCGCCGTGCGCAAGGAGCAGCGCCGAGCGGAACGAGCGCGCCGACCCAGGCCGCCGCGGCGATGAGATGCAACACGTCGGCGGCCGGATGGATGATCGCCTTCGACGCCCAATGCCGCCGACGGCGTGGCCGGCCCAGGCCAAGACTGCCGACAAGAGCCGCCGCCAAAATCAGCCGCGGCCGACTCGATCCAGCGCGCGACGTGATGCGCTGTGCGCGAGCAACGGCCGGACAATGTCGCGGCGAGCAGCACAGGCCAGCGATGACGCGCAGCAGCCAGTCATTGCCGAAAGTCGTGTCGCGACAGCACGGTCCAGATCACGCCGCTGCGACAACACTCCCGCCAGCGGCTGCTCGCTCATCGCTGCCGCGGTCAGAACCAGCCAAGCCGCGCCCGAGACGACCGCAAGCACGAGGCCGATCCACGCGATGCCATGCAGCCGCGTGCGAACAGTGACGGCGCAGCCGCGATCGTTGCCGGCTCTACGCAACGCCGGCGCGGCGATGAAGACAAAAAAGAACACGACGCCCGCCACCAACATGCGTGGCGGCGAAGTGAATGGCGCGCGACGATAGACCAGCGGATCGGCGCAAGTCTAGTGATCCGCCGACATGGAACGTGAAGCTGCCCTCGGTGGTATGGGTGTCGACCGAGAGCGCGTGCCAGTGCACGTTGTAGCTGCCGGCGCCGAGCGCTTTCAGTCCGATCCGCATGGTGTTGCCGCTGATCTGCGCCTTGCCGTGATCGACGCGGGCGCCGCTGCCGTCCGTCACCTCGACCGTGCTGAAGGCCGGTTCGAGATTTTGCGTGAACCACAGCGCGACTTCATGCGGCGCGGTCGGCACGGTGCTGCCGACCAGCGGGCTGGCGTGATCGAGAAAGGCGTGGGCCTGCGCCGCGGTGCTGTTAGCGACGCGACGAAGAATAACGAACACGAGAGTGAGGAGCGTTCGCATGGGATGTCCCTTCAGAAGCTGAGCTTGCGGGGCGGGGTTGACGTGCCGCCGAGCAGCGGTTGGCCGATCGTCGTCGGGAACATGTCGTCGAGATAAAGATGCAATTGACCGAGGAAGCCGACGCCGGTGCCGCTGGCGCGATTGACCGGCACCTGGCCTCAAGGCCGACCTGGAAATAACTGCCGACCCAGATCGCGCCCGGATTGATCGTGCCGGTGGTGATCGGAGCTGTTGCCGAGATTGTTGGCGACCGGCGTCGCCAGCTGCGCCTCGACGATCGGGATCAGGTGATTGATGAAATCAGGCAGCTGGAAATCTCTGAATCTCCGATTTCAGATACGGCATGCTGTATTGCAGCGATGCGCCATAGACCAGCACCTGGGGAATGTAGGCGCCCTGCACGACCTCGATAGGACGTGGTCGGAATCTGATAGCCGATCTGGCCCGTCACCGCGAAGGCGCGCAGCCATCCGGCTTCGTCGGGCAGGTCGCCGAAGCCCTTGCCGAAATAATAGGTCGGGGTGAAGAGACTATACGGCGTTCCGATGCCGGAATTGCTGGCGCCGGTGCCGCCCCAATCGACGATCAGGCCGAGCAGCATTGCCAATTCATGCGGGCTGTCTTTGAGCAACTGGTATTGCAGCGTGGTTTCGAGATCGGCGAAGCCGGCAGCGGTGGGACCGCCCGGCGGACGGATCTGGGACCAGGTATTGCCGATGGAGAGGCCCAAGTCCTCGGTGATGCGTTTGGAAATTTCCGCCGAAACGTCCCACTCGGTCGCCGGCGGAACATCGCCGGTCTTCGACCATTGTACGGTCGGCAGCGACAGCTCGTCGGCAACGCAAGGATCGTCAATGGCGAGCGTTGCCGGAAAGAACCGCGCGCCGACAAAGCAATGGGCCAGCGCGTTTGAGAACGATAGCGGGACGAGACCAGTGCGAGCGCGCAGACGCGCGAATAGCTTGCGCGCGAGCACCTTGGATAGCGGAGCATGGTCATTCTCCAATGAGAGCGTGCGAGTTGCGGCCGCCGAGGATGCGGCAACCGGGCGTCACGCAGTCAGTGGAGGCGCTCGCGAGCGGTGGGATTTGGCCTCGCGGCCGCCGGCGAGGACGGCGATTGCGGGCGGCGCAACACGTTCGATTGACGCTTGTACCACCGGTGCGGCGCTGGCGGGTGCCGGCGGCAGCGCGGCAAGCGGCATCATGCAGCCGACGCAGCAGCAGTCGGCGCCCATTTTGCCGTTGTCTTCGGCGGGAGAGGGCGCTTGCTGCCCTGCGATAAGGGTGTGGCAGATGATGCCGCCGGGAACCGAGGCGGCCTCGGCCGCGGCACGCGCTGCGCCGAAACTCGCGAGCAGGCTCGATAGCGCGATCGCATAAGCGGCCGCCAGCGCAATCGCGCGCTGCCGTAACGGCCGCTTGGCAAGTATTATTCTGCACAGCCTGCCCTCAGCCCCGGTGGTGCCGAGACGGATAACACCTTAGCCGCAAACAAATTCCCGGACCAGTCGTGAACCGTCACCCTGAGGTGCGAGCCAACGGGTCCGGCCTTCAGCCGGCCCGATGACAGGCTCCGCGAGCCTCGAAGGGCGACGGCCCAGGCGCTGCGGCCGCATCCTTCGAGGGCCGCATCGCGGCCACCTCAGGATGACGGAATGTTGGCCTGCGGAACGCCTCACCGCCCCGTGCGTTAATTTGACGGCGGCCGGTTGCCGGGGAGGAAAGTTTGTTCCCGTATTATTTCGATGTCCGCGGCTATGGTGATTTCAACGACGACCGTGGCGGCAAGCTGATGCCGAACGACGAAGCGGCGCTCGACTATGCCTTCCGGATGATTCGCGAACTCAGACAGATCGGCGGTTACGACGATGCCGGATTGACGCTGATTGTGCGCAACGCGGCAGGCCAAACGGTTTTTTCAATTCCGTTCATGAAGCACCGAGCGCTACCCGAGAAAATACGGCGCTAGCCGAGGCCGTGCCGCGCCAGCACTTCGCGCACGGCTGTGACGAGGTCCGCCTCCGGCACGGCGCGTTGCGCCTGCGCCTGTTTCTGCAAATGTTCCTCGCGGCCTTTTTCCAGCTTGGCCAGTTCCGCGCCGGCGATCAAATCCTTGATCGTGACTTCGCCTTTGGCCTTTTCGTCGGAGCCCTGGATGACGACGCAAGGCGCGTTACGCCGGTCGGCATATTTCATCTGCGGGCCGAATTTTCCGGAGCCCAGATAAAGCTCGGCGCGGATGCCGGCCTTGCGCAGCGTCGCCACCATGGTCTGATAATCGGCGATGCGATCTTTGTCGAACACGGTAACGACCACCGGACCGCGCTCGGTTGTCAGATCGACCTTGCCGAGATGTTCGAGTGCGGCAAGCAGCCGCGACACACCGATGGAAAATCCCGTCGCCGGCACCGGCTCGCCGCGAAACCGCGACACCAGCCCATCGTAACGCCCGCCGCCGCCGACCGAGCCGAACCGCGGCGAGCCGTCTTGGCCGTCGGTGGAGAATGTCAGTTCAACTTCGAAGACCGGGCCGGTGTAATATTCGAGGCCGCGGACGACGGAGGGGTCGATACGAATTTGTTCGGAGGCGTAATTCGCAGAAGCCGTCAATTCGGCGATAGCTTGGAGTTCGTTCAAACCTTCTTGGTAGATGTGACTTAACGGAAATCGATTGCGCGCCGCTCTGATGACGTTGAGATTTGCACTGCCCTGCTTAGAGCCGGGCGGCGGCGCGAACATATACATCACCTGACCAATTGCGTCGTGGGACAGCTCAGCTCCCTTCGTGAAGTCACCGCTTTCGTCTTTACGTCCCGGGCCAAGCAACGACGTGACGCCATGGGCGCCTAAGCGGTCGTACTTGTCGATCGCACGAAGAACAGTGAGTCGTTTGTCGGCATGCTGTTCGCCGCCAAGTCCGATGGATTCCAAAACGCCATCGAGCACTTTGCGGTTATTCACCTTGACCACGTAACTGCCACGTTGAATTCCCAACCCCTCCATTGTGTCCGCGGCCATCATGCACATTTCGGCATCGGCGGCCGGCGATGATGAGCCGATCGTGTCGGCATCGAACTGCATGAATTGCCGGAAGCGCCCTGGGCCGGGCTTCTCGTTGCGGTACACATAGCCGTAGCGATAGCTGCGATAGGGTTTCGGCAGCGTGTCGAAATTCTCCGCGACATAGCGCGCCAGCGGCGCGGTGAGATCGTAGCGCAGCGACAGCCATTGCTTGTCGTCGTCCTGAAACGAGAACACGCCTTCGTTGGGCCGGTCCTGGTCGGGGAGGAATTTGCCGAGCGCGTCGGTGTATTCGATGGCCGGCGTTTCCACCGGCTCAAAACCGTAAAGCTCGTAGACCGCGCGGATTTTCTCGATCATCGCCCGCGTCGCCGCGATCTCGCCCGGGCGTGCGGTCGGTGAGCCCGCGCGGCAGCCGCGCCTTGAGCTTGTTGGATTTTTCCGGCTTTTCCGACATGACGCGGTGTTAGCAGTCGCGCCTTGGAGCGGCAAGCGAAGGGCTTGCACATGCGCGCTCCCTCTCCCCGTTGGGGAGAGGGTTGGGGTGAGGGGGCTCCGACCGCGAGGCCAGCGCCCCTCACCCCGCCCTCTCCCCAACGGGGAGAGGGCGAAGTAAGACGTGGATGCCCGGCATAAAGCCGGGCATGACGACGGAGAGATTGTCATGCCCACGGCGGCAGCAATAGCAACCATCCCCAACGATCTCGAATCGTTTTGGCTGCCGTTCACGCCCAATCGTGCGTTCAAGCGCGCGCCGCGGCTGATCGCGCGCGCCAAGGACATGCACTATTACACGCCGGAAGGCCGCGCTGTGCTCGACGGCACCGCCGGGCTGTGGTGCACCAATGCTGGCCATAACCGCGATCCGATCGTGGCTGCGATCAAGCGCCAGGCCGAGGAGCTCGATTATGCGCCGGCGTTTCAGTTCGCCCATCCGAAGAGTTTTGAATTGGCAAGCCGGATTGCGGCGCTGGCGCCGGGCGATCTCAACCGCGTGTTCTTCTGCAATTCCGGTTCCGAGGCCGTCGATACCGCGCTCAAGATCGCGCTCGCCTATCATAATGTGCGCGGCGAGGGCTCGCGCACCCGGCTTATCGGCCGCGAGCGCAGCTATCACGGCGTTGGCTTCGGCGGCATTTCGGTCGGCGGTATTGTCGCCAATCGCAAACTGTTCGGCGCGCTGCTGGCGGGCGTCGATCATCTGCCAGCGACCTATAGCCGCGACCATCAGGCTTTCACCAAGGGCGAGCCGGAATGGGGCGCGCACCTTGCCGAAGAGCTTGAGCGCATCGTCGCGCTGCACGACGCCTCGACCATCGCCGCCGTCATCGTTGAGCCGATGGCGGGCTCGACCGGCGTGTTGCCGCCGCCCAAAGGCTATCTGCCAAGGCTGCGCGCGATCTGCGACCGCCACGGCATCCTCTTGATCTTCGATGAAGTGATCACCGGCTTCGGCCGCCTCGGCTGCGCCTTTGCCGCCGAGCGCTATGGCGTGATTCCTGATCTCATCACTTTCGCCAAGGGCATCACGTCGGGCGCCGTGCCGATGGGCGGTGTGATTGCGCGCGACGGTATCTATGAAACCTTCATGCGGGGACCCGAGCATGTCCCCGAACTGTTCCATGGCTACACCTACTCGGCGCATCCGCTCGCCTGCGCCGCCGGCCTCGCGACGCTCGACCTTTATCGCGACGAGAACTCTGTTCGAACGCGCCAAAGCGCTGGAACCGCGCTGGGCGGATGCGGCGATGACGCTCAAGGGCCTGCCGAACGTGCTCGATATCCGCACTCTCGGTCTCACCGCCGGCATCGACCTCGCGTCACGCGTCGGCGCCCCCGGTTTGCGCGGCTATGAGGCGATGGAGCGGGCATTCCGCGATGAGGACCTGATGGTGCGCATCGCCAGTGACACGATCGAACTGATGCCGCCGCTGATCGTCAGCGAGGCGCAGATCGGTGAGATTTTCGACAAGGTGGGAAAAGTGATCAAGGCGGTGGCTTAAGCCGCCGCCCATCGGCTGGAACTCGTGACATGGCGTTGTTTGCGATCGCGATCCCGCGTCGCGCGCGTCCTGTGTCAATTGACGCAACCGGCCGCCATATTTGAGACGGAATTCCCTGCCGTTTAACCATTGAAAAACGGGGCGCATAGGCACGGCGGTCAGCCGGCTTTCGGAGAATCATGTCGATAGCACTACGCGACGGCGTTTCACGTCTCGAAGTCACAACGCGGGTCACGCTCGGCGTGCTCGCGCTTGCCAGCGGCGTCTATACTTATCTCGGCGTCCGCGATCTGCTCAACGGCGATGCTACGGTGGTGTTTTTTGCCGCCGTGATCTACTCGGTGGCGGTTTCGGTCGGCATCTACGCCTTTTGGACGTTCCTGATGCGCTTTTTGCCGCATGTGCAGGACCAGAAGAGCCGCAGCCTGTTGTTCGCCTGCATGGCGCTCGGCTCGCTGATGATTATCGCGATGTCGGCGTGGCTTAACGCCTCGGCGCTGGCCGGCGCCGCGGCCATCCAGCAGCATCTCTCCGTTACCGTGCAAGCTTACACGCGCGATCTCGATCGGGCGCACAACAATGCGCTCGCGGCGCAGAGCTTGCTGCCCGATATCCAGATGGCGGCGACGCGATTTTCCACGCTGGCGGATGCCGAGCGCAACGGCTCGCTCACCGGCACATCCGGGTCCGGCACAGTGGTCCAATTGCTCACCCAAATGTCAAATCAGCTCGGCACGCTTGGCCAGGAAGTGGCGGGCTCCGCCGACAAGGTGAAGGTGCTGTTCGATCAGGGCAGCGCCAACCTGGAAAAAATGCGGGGACTGGTGTCGGACCGCGGCCCGATCAATGCGCGCAGCGACGCTTTCGGCAAAGAGGCGATGAGCCTGATGGGCGTGATCGCGAAGCTGCAACAGACCTCGGTGGCGCCCGCGGTCAAGCGCGCCGCCGACGGTCTGGTTCCGGCTTTATCGCGCCTGCGGCCGATGGGCGCGGCGATCTGGCGGACCGCCAGACGTCCGTGGTCGGCAAAGTGCAAACCGCGGTGGCGGCGCAGGCTGCCGCGCTGTCGCAAGCCGCCGAGAAAATCTTGGATACCCCTCCGGTGGAACCGGCGCGTTTTCAGCCGCTGTCGACGGCTGAAGCGGTCTGCGCTATGCCGGCGATTTTCTGCCGAGCTGGGCCGGCGCCATCTCAATCGATCTGATGCCGGCGGTTTTGGTCTTCATCCTGTGCATCGTGCAGGCCGGCATCCGGCGCGAGAATGAGCCGGCGGCGGCCGACAGCATCACCGCCGCGCAAATGCTGGCGGCGCTGCGGCTCGCGCACGAAGTCGAGCGGCTGCAAGGCGAGCGTGCGCTGCTGGTGGCCGATGCCGGCGCGCCATTGCAGCCGGCGGCGCAACCGGCTGCGGACGAAAACGTCACGGCGCTGGCCACCGCGCGCGCCGCCAAGAAGGATTAAAGCCGTGGTGGAAGCGCAATCGCTGCGAGCGTGGTTCCTCGGCTGGCTCGGCGGCACGCCGGACGACGACGTGCTGCGTTGGCTCTATCGCGGCCTCTTGGCAGCGACCGTGGCTGTGGTGGCTCTCGACTATGCCGACCTTCAGAAAACGTCGCCGCCGAGCGACCCGGTGCGCTCCCTGCCACCGAGCAGCCGACGGCACAGCCGCTGCCGGCGCGAAAATATCGGCGGCGGCCGCGCGGTGCCGTTGCGGCTGCCCGATGCGGCCTTGCGCGAAAAGATGACGTTCGAATTGGTCGATGATGGCCGCCTGATGGCGACCGGCGCGATTAATTTCGGCACAGCCGACCAGTTCGCCGGCGAGGTCGCCAAGCGCGGCTCTTACATCAAGACCGTGGTGCTGCGCTCTCCCGGCGGCTCGGTGCGCGATGCGCTGGCGATGGGCCGCCTGATCCGCGACAAGAAATTCTCAACCGAGGTCGAAGGCGGCCGTTACTGCGCCTCGTCCTGTCCCTTGGTATTTGCCGGCGGCGTTGAGCGCCGTGCCGCATCGAATTCGGCGATCGGCGTGCATGAGGTGGCGGCGGTTGGCGGTGACAACCTGTCCGCCGCCGCCAGCATGCAAGATGCCCAGCAGATTTCGGCGGAGTGCCAGCATTATTTGCGCGACATGGGGATAGATCTCGGGGTGTGGATCCACGCGATGGAGACGCCGCGTGAGGAGCTCTATTATTTCCAGCCGGCCGAATTGTTGGCCTTGAAGCTTGCGACCGTGGTGGACGACGGCAAATCGCGCAGCGCCGGCAACCACTGAAAGTTGGACACGCTCGGCCTAATGAGCTTGCGGCTTCAAGATCGCCCAGCCGACATGGACTTCGCCCGAGCCGCGGCGCATCGGCAGGTCGAACGGGGCGCCGACTTCGGCGTCGGGCGCAATCGCTGCGAATTGCGGCGGCAGGCGTGCGGTGTCGCCCTGCGTCCACACCACGACGGCGCCTTTGTTGCGCAGATCGTTGACATCGATCCAGGGCGCGCGTTGCGGCGCGCCGTCGATCACGACCTGCGGCTGGTCCGGCGAATAATGCGCGAGATTGCCGCCGTCCCACATCGAGCCGATGACGTAGCGCAGCGGCGCGCCGGTTGCGGCGTGAAAGCGCAGCGTCAACGCATCGGCGAGCTTGTCACCTGGAAAGAACACCGCGCGATAGCGATGATCGAAATATGGTAGCACCGAATAATTGGCGATAAAGACAAGGGCGAAGATAGCAAAGACCACAGCCCAATGGGCGACGGCGTGCTTGAGCCGCGCCGCGTCGAGCGGCCCGCGCGCAAACAGCACGAGCCACAGGCCGAGATAGAGCCAGAGCGGATAACCCCACATGGCGACGGCGCCGCGGCCGCTGATCGCGGTCAGCGCCAGCGTGGTCAGTCCCGGCCCGAAAGCGAGCAGCGTCACGATGCGGCGGTCGAAGGCATCGGCGTCGGCCGCCGGTGCGGCGGCTGGGAAGGGGTTTGATTTCGGCCAAAACAGGGGCGCCGCAATGAACAGCGACGGCAGCGCGAAGAACAGCTGGCTGGCCGCGAACAATGCCGGATGCAGGATGTGATCGAACCAGCCGCGCACCGGGGCGGCGCGGTGGCTGGCATAGGTAAAGGGCAGGAAATCCGTCTGCAACAGCCACACCACATGCGGCGCCGCGATAAGAAGTGCCGTGGCGAGCGCGAGCCACGGCCCCGGCGTCGCCAAGGCGCGCCGCGCGCGCGGATCGAACAGCATGAATAGCGCATAGGGCGCCGCCAGCATGACGACGAAATATTTGGCCCACAGCGCGCCGCCGAAGGCGATGCCGAGCAGGCCCCAATGCCCGATCCGGCCGCGCTTGAGTGCGGCATGGCAGGCATAGCCGGCCAGCGCCCAGAACGGCAGCTGAACAACGTCGTGATTGAATTTCACCGCCGTGTACTGAAAGTAATGCAGGCCATCGACGATCAGCACGGCAACGAGCGCGCCCGTTGCCCCGACCAATGGCCGCGCCGTGGCGAACACCAAAGCGAAGGCGATCAGCACGACGGCCTGGGCCAGCGCGTAATAGCCGATATCCGCCCCGATCGTGCGATGCAGGATCTCGACCAGCCACCATGGCAATGGCGGCAGCTTGTCGTAGCCGAGCTGCCATTCGCGGCCGTAGGCGAGGGCTTCGATCAGATCGAGCGGCAGGTTGGCGTAAAGGAGCGCCGGCAGCGCGGTCCAGACCACGAAATGCAGGGCCGCAAAGCCGCCAAACGCGGCTTGCGGCCGGCGCTCGATCCAGCCGATCAATCCGGGCTTTGGCGCGGCCGCAGGTGCTATGAGCGGCGGCGCAGCGGGGATAAGCTGTGGCATCTCACCGGTCATCGATTTTGGCGTTATAAAGCCAAAGCAAGGGCTTAGCTACGCTTGGAGGCAGGCTTGCGGCGTAGCGGCGCTTGTGGACACTGATACAGTACAGGTCAGGCACGAATTGTTCTCGAGAGGTTTTGCGGCATGGTGCGTCTTAGCGCCATCTTCATTGCGGCTTGCATGGTGGTCATCGCCGGCTCGCTCGGCCTTGTGGTCTATCTGCGCTTTGGCTTCACCGGGGCGGAATCGGCGCTGGTGGCGCTCGGCGTGCTGACAGCGCTTGCGGTTTATAACGCCATTGCCGCCCGCAAACACGATCGCCTGGAGGCGAACAACCAGCTCGCCAATCTGGCACGCGGCTCGGGGGACCTTGCGCGCCAGCTCGCCGAATTCGGCCGTCGGCTCCACGCCATCGAGGCGAAAGCCGACACCGTGATCGAGCGGGCACTGGCGACGGCGCAGCCGCTCGCGGCCGAAATCGAGGAACTGGCCACTCTGGTCAAGCAACTCGCCGGCTCGGTTGCCGCGCATGAGGTGGCGCTGCACGATTCGGTGCAGAGCGATGATCGCGGCAGCGCCCCTCGGTCGTCTATCGTCGGCGCTGCGGCAGCGCCCGCCGTGGCAGCAGGTCTGGCTCCGGCGTCGACCGTTGCACCCGCCGGGCCGGCGGCGTCGGCCATGCCGGCCAAAGTCGCTGCCTTCGCCGGTCTCGACCGCGACGGCATCATCGCCGCCATCAAGCGTGCCATCGATGCCAGCAGGATCGAACTTTACCTGCAACCCGTCGTGACGCTGCCGCAGCGCAAGGTGCGCTACTACGAAGCCCTGTCGCGGCTTAAGTCGGAAAGCGGCGATCTCGTCGCGGCTGGCGATTTCCTCGCTTATGCCGAGGCCGGCGCGCTGATGCCGAAGCTCGACGATCTCTCGGTGCTGCGTTGCGTGCAGGTGGTGCGGCGGCTCCTGCTCAAGAGCCGCGATATCGGCCTGTTCTGTAATCTGTCCGGCGCGACGCTCGACCGATCCCGGCTTTCCGAAATTTCTCGAATTCATGGAGGCCAATCGCGCCATCGCGCCGGCGCTGGTGCTCGAATTCACCCAAAGCGCGGTGCGCGCCATGGGGCCGATCGAGCATGAGAGCCTCGCCGCGCTTGCCGAACGCGGCTTCCGTTTCTCGATGGACAACCTGACCGATCTGCGCGTCGATGCGCGCGAATTCAACGAGCGCGGCTTCCGCTTCGTCAAGGTGCCGGCGACCGCTGCTGTTCAATCGGGTCGGTCGCCGCCTCGACCGATATCCATCCGGCCGATTTTTCCGACCTGCTCGGCCGTTTCGGCATCGATCTCATCGCCGAGCACATCGAGAACGAATCGACCGTGGTCGATCTGCTCGACTATGACGTCCGGTTCGGACAAGGTTTCTTGTTTTCGCCGCCGCGTCCGGTGCGCGCCGAGGCGCTGCAAGGCAACGGCGCTGAGGCCGGCACGATCGCGACCGCATGGCGCTGCGCCTGCGGCGAAGGAGCAAGGCGCTGCGAAACCGGGCAGTCTTGCCCAACTCGCGCGCGCCGGCATCGGCCGCAGCTGAGCACTCAGCTTGACCGATTTCATCGAACGATTTGAGCCGCTGGCGCGCGACTATGACGTGCTGCTCTGCGACGTCTGGGGCGTGGTTCACAACGGCATCGCCGCTTTCCCGGCGGCCTGCGAGGCGCTGACGCGCTTTCGCGCCGGCGGCGGCACGGCGATCCTGATCACCAATGCGCCGCGCGCCGGGCGACGCGGTCGCGCGCATCCTCGACCGGCTGAGCGTGCCGCGCGACGCCTATGATGCGATCACAAGTTCGGGCGACGTGACCCGCGGCATCGTCGCGGCGCGGCGCGGCGAAAGCGTATTTCATCTCGGCCCGCAACGCGACCTGTCGATTTTCACCGGGCTCGACGTGACCTTCGCGCCGCTCGAGCGCGCCGATTACGTGGTGTGCTCCGGCCTGTTCGACGACACGACGGAGACGCCGGAGAGTTATCGCGACATGCTCGCGGCGATGCGGGCGCGGTCGTTGTTCATGGTCTGCGCCAATCCCGACATCGTGGTCGAGCGCGGCGATACGCTGGTCTATTGCGCCGGCGCGTTGGCCGACGCTTACGCGGCCTTGGGCGGCGAGGTGCTCTATTGCGGCAAGCCGCATGCGCCGATCTACGAGGCGGCGCTGGCGACGGCCGCGGCTTGCGCGGCGGCGCGGACGCCGGAGCGCAAGCGCGTCCTGGCGATCGGCGATTCGGTGCGCACCGATCTCACCGGCGCCCGGCTTTCGGGCTCGATTACATGTTCGTCACTTCGGGCATTCATGCCGAGCGATTACGGCTCGCGCGACGCGCCCGATCTCGCCGCACTCAATGCGATCTTCGCCGCCGCCGGCGTTAGCGCCGCGGGCGGTGATGCGAGGACTTGTTTGGTGAGGATTTGCCGTTAGCGCTCGGCTGCCGAAGTGTACTCGGCCTTTTCGGCGAATACCGCCTCGATTTTCGATTTCAGCGTCTGGGCGTTGAACGGCTTGACGATATAATTGTTGACGCCGGCCTTCTTCGCCGCGATCACGTTTTCGGTCTTGGATTCCGCCGTCACCATGATGAACGGCGTCGTCTCGAGCTCCGGATTGGCGCGCACCCGCTGCAGCAGGTCGTAGCCGGTCATCGGCTCCATGTTCCAATCGGAGATCACGAGTCCATAGCGCTTGGAATTCATCTTTTCGAGCGCGGCGGCGCCGTCGGCGGCATCGTCGATGTCGACGAAGCCAAGCTGGCGCAACAGATTGCGGATGATGCGGACCATGGTGCTGTAGTCGTCGACCACGAGCACGGCCATTGTCGGATCGAGCGCCATCGCTCTGCTCCTTAAGCGCGGCCGGCGCAGTCTGGCGCGCTTGACGCGCAAGCATTGCCGGTGGTCGGCGGATCGTCCCGGGACGGCAGTCCATCTGCGGCCACCCCCGTACCAGGCGGGCAAGCTACATCGTGTGATTGAACAAGCGGGTTAATCGCGCGTTTCGGCCGATTCGAGGCCGTTAGCAAGGCTGCCGGCCGCGGTGCTTGACTTTGCGGCAGCCGGGAAGGCACCTAGCCTTGCAGCCCGTTTTTAACGCTCGAAGCCCCGATGCCGACGAAAAGCTTTCGCGTCGTGCGCGATTTTGCGCCCGCTGACGCGCTGCGCGGCGCGGTCGTCGCCATCGGCAATTTCGACGGCGTCCATCGCGGCCACAAGGCCGTCATCGCCGCCGCATTGGCGCGGGCCGGATCGCTCGGCCGGCCGGCCGCGGCGCTGACCTTCGAGCCGCATCCGCGCGCCTTGTTCAATCCCGGCGAGCCGCTGTTCCGGCTCACCGACGAGACCGCCAAATTGCGGCTGCTGGCCGCGACCGGGCTCGACGGCGCGATCGTGCTGACCTTCGACGCCGCGCTGGCGCGCCTCACCGCGGAAGAGTTCGTCGAGCGCATCCTGGTCGAGCGCTTTGCCGTGAGCGGGGCGGCGATCGGCTTCAACTTCCATTTCGGCGCGCATCGCGCCGGCTCGCCTGGCTTCCTCGTGGCCGAAGGCAGAAAGCGCGGCTTTGCGGTCGACGTGGTGCCGCGGTTCGAGGACAACGGGCGGCCGGTATCCTCCGGCCCGATCCGGCAAGCGCTTGCCGCCGGGCGAGCTCGACCGAGCCGCCGAATTTCTCGGCTATCCGTGGTTCGTCTCCGGCGTCGTGATCCACGGCGACAAGCGCGGCCGGGAGCTCGGCTTTCCGACCGCAAATCTCCGGCTCGATGCCGCTGCGGATTGCGCCACGGCATTTATGCGGTGCGGGTGGCGGTCGGCGGTCGCCGCTACGATGGTGTGGCAAGTTTCGGCCGCCGGCCGATGTTCGACAATGGCGCCGTGCTGCTTGAAGTTTTTCTGTTCGGCTTTTCCGGCGATCTTTACGGCGCCACCATCGACGTCGCCTTCATCGAATGGCTTCGCGGCGAGCAAATGTTCGCCTCGGCCGAGGAGCTCATTCGCCAGATGCAAGAGGATTCCAGGATGGCACGCGACGCCTTGGCGCGCGCTCACGACGCGTTCCCGCCGATTTAACTCCTTGATTTTTGGGGGTACATAAATAATATGAGATTCGGCTGGACCGAGGCGAAACGTGCCAGGACCTTGCAGCAGCGGGGACTGGATTTTGCTCGTGCCGCCGAAATCTTCGCTGGCTTGCACGTCACCCGCACGACACACGGTGGCATAAGTAGCGAGAAGCGGTTTATCACCGCAGGGTTCCTTGACGGCCGTCTTGTGGTGATGGTGTGGACGCCGCGCGGTGAGCTGCGACATATTAATGTCAATGAGGTACGCTCATGCCAAAGAACAAAAGCTCTGGAAAGAAGAAATGGATCAATTCGGATGACGCGCCGGAATTGACCAGTGACTTCTTCCGGTCAGCGGATGTGTACAGAGGCCGGAAACGTCTCCGGCGCGGCCGTCCGCCCGTCGGCGACCGTCCAAAGCAGGCCGTCAAGTTACGGATTTCTCCAACCGTGCTTGATTATTTCCGCGCCGATGGACCCGGATGGCAGACGCGGATCAACGCCACACTTGAACGTGCCGTCTTGCGTAGAAAGAGAAAACTGCGCGGATAATGTTTTGCCGCGTTTAGAGCTGTTGCCGGTTGTTGTCGCGGCGCTCGCGCGCCCATTGCGACGCCAGAAAGCCGAGCAGCGCCATCGGCACGATGCGTTGCCAGCCGAGCGTGCGGCCGGCCTCCATGGCGACGCCGAGAATGCGCGGATCGAGCAACCAAGATGGGGCATGCGCCTTCGCCGCGCGGGCGAGAATGGCGCGCTCCCGATTGCGGCGGCGGATCGTCGTGCTGGCGATGGCGGCGACAATGGCGATCACGACGAAAATGCCGGCCATGGCCAGGCCGGCCGTCACATAGCCGTACTGCATAGCGAGCCATTCGTAGCCGGCGGCGCACAGGAAGACGAACGCGGTCACCAGCGCAACCGCCATAATAACGAACCAGACCAGAACAGCGGCGCTCGCGCCGGTCCTGGTCTGGATCATCAGTGTGATCTCGCGGGTCAGGCTCTTGATCATGGGGAGGATCCCGCTCGGCGCCGCGAGTTACTTTACCGGCGCCACGTGGCACCGAACAGGAAGGCGATGCCGGCGACAATCGCGAGCGTAGTATAGGGCCGGTTCTTGATCGAATCGTCGATGGCCTCGACGAAATTGTCGGACACTTCGCGCATGGCATCGGCAGCCTCGCGTCCTTTGTCCTGGGCGTCGGAAACCACGTCGTCCATGCTCGATTTGGCGCGCTGCCAGGCGTCTGCCCCTTTGCCGGCGAGGATGTCGGCGACTTGCCCGGCAAGCCGGGCAAAGTCGTCGCGCAAGGCCTGTAGATCGCCTTGTGCGTCGGCCGAGGCGTCGGCAGTCGCTTTGCCGATTTCGCGCACGCCGTCGCGTGCGTCCTTGACGGTATCGCGCAGGTTAGACGAAGCCGTTGAGGCGCTGGTCATGCCATTACTCCATAATAAATGAAAATGCCGGATTGCCCGGATAATGGCTCAGAGCTTGGAAAAGTTCCATTATAAGATCAAGTGCCGGCAACCCTCCGCTTCAATCGGGAAGTTTGACATCGTCGGCCGGGAATAGATGGTTCACGACGACCAATGCGATGATCGACAGCGGCACCGCCAGCAGCGCGCCGATCGGACCCCACAGCCAAGTCCAAAACGCCAGCGCCAGGAAAACCAGCAGCGGGTTGAGCGTCAAGCGCCGCCCGATAATGGTCGGCGTGATAAAATGTCCCTCCGTCGTCGTCAGCGCAATAAGCCCGACCGGCGCGATGAAGGCATGGCCGAGCGAAGGAAACGTCACCAGGCCGACGCCGAACAGGATCACCACCATCACAGCAGGCCCGACATAAGGCACATAGTTGAAAAGCGCCGCTAACAGTCCGAAGATCGCCGGATTGGGAAAGCCGATGAGCCAGGCGCCGATGGCGACGATCACGCCGACGCCGGCATTGACGATGGTCACCACCGTCAGATAGCCGGCGAGATTGCGCTCGATATCGCGCATGATTTTCAGAAACCGCAGCTTGGAATCACGGTCGCTGAACAGTGAGACGGCGTGGCTGCGCAACTCGATCTGCCCGACCAGGAAAAAATACAATGTCGCGAAAAACAGCAGGAGTTCGCCGGCCGCCGGGGTGAGAAAGGCGACAACCGGCAGCACGACATTGGGCGCGAAGTCGCTCACGTTCGTCTGGCCGGTGTTGCCGAACAGCGAATTTTCCAGTTCGCGCAGCGCCGCAAGCGGCTGATCGAGCACCGAGAGCTTGTCTTTCACCTGGGCGCCGATTTCGGGCGCGCGGCCGATCCACTCGCTCACCGGTCCGGCCAGCGCGGTCACGATCAAGCTCGCCGCGCCGAGCGCAACGACGAGAACGAGAATGCCGCTCAGCCACGGCGAAATGCCGCGCCCCGCCGCCGCCTTGATCAAGGGGGCGAGCGTGAGCGCCACCACCGCGGCGGCGAGAATCGGCAACAGGATGGCGTGGCCGATATAAAGAAAGGCGCCGAACAACAGCAGGAATATGCCGATGGTCGCGGCCTGTCCGGCCGCCGCCCACATATTGCGAAGGCTGTCGACCGGCAGCGGATCGCTGATGACCAGGGCGTGGCGGACTTCACGTCTTGCCCGGATATAGTCCACAAAGCCTCCGTCGCGCCACGCGCCCCAAAGAATATCGTCTGGCTTTAACGCCGGCTCGGGGCGCCTGTTCCTTGGGCCGTCCTGGGCCAGTGTCTTGGGCTGCGGTCTAGAGACCCTTTCCGCCCAAGGAACCCCTTGATAGAAGGCGCTGCATGAACGAACCGCTGCCCAAAGCGCGCGATTACGCGGAGACGCTGTTTCTGCCCAAAAGCGATTTTCCCATGCGCGCCGGCCTGCCGCAGAAGGAGCCGGAAATCCTGGCGCATTGGCACAAGCTCGACCTTTACCGGCGGCTGCGCGCCGCGGCCAAAGGCCGGCCGCGATTTGTTCTCCACGACGGACCGCCCTATGCCAACGGCAACATCCATATCGGGCATGCGCTCAATAAAATCCTCAAGGATGTGGTGACGCGCAGCCAGCAGATGCTCGGATTCGATTCGAATTACGTGCCGGGCTGGGACTGCCACGGCCTGCCGATCGAGTGGAAGATCGAGGAGGAGAATTACCGCGCCAAGGGCAAGCCGAAGCCGGATTTGTCGAACCCGGCGGCTTTGGTCGAATTCCGCCGCGAGTGCCGGGCCTTCGCCGAGCACTGGATCAAAGTGCAGCGCACGGAATTCGAGCGCCTCGGCGTGATCGGCGACTGGGCCCATCCCTACACCACGATGGATCCTTTCGCCGAAGCGCAGATTGCGCGCGAGCTGATGAAGTTTGCGCAGAACGGCACGCTTTATCGCGGCTCCAAGCCGGTGATGTGGTCGGTGGTCGAGAAGACCGCGCTCGCCGAAGCCGAGGTCGAGTATGAGGATTACGTCAGCGATACGGTGTGGGTGAAATTTCCGATCGATGCTGGCGAGAATCTCGGCGGCGCCGCGGTGGTCATCTGGACAACGACACCTTGGACCATTCCCGGCAATCGCGCGATCAGCTTCTCGCCTAAAATCGAATATGGGCTCTACCAAGTGGTCGACGCGCCGACGGATAACTGGGCCAAGGTCGGAGATCGCCTTGTTCTATCCGACAAATTGGCGATTGATGTGTTTCGCCAGGCGCGGGTGACGGCGTACAAGAAATTACAGGCTGTCGCGGCGGACAGTCTGACGAAGACGATCTGCATCCATCCGCTCAAAGGCGTGGCGGGAAATTACGAATTCAAGGTGCCCTTGCTCGCCGGCGACCACGTCACCGATGATACCGGCACTGGCTTTGTGCACACGGCGCCTGGGCACGGCCGCGAGGATTTCGATGTCTGGACGGCCAATGCGAGCGAACTGGCTAAGCGCGGCATCAATACCGTTATTCCCTATACTGTCGATGCCGACGGGCGGTTCACCGATCAGGCGCCCGGTTTTACCGGCAAGCGCGTTCTTAACGACAAAGGCGAGAAGGGCGATGCCAACGAGGCGGTGATTAAGGCCTTGAGCGACGCCGGCATGCTGATTGCGCGCGGACGGCTCAAGCATCAATACCCGCATTCGTGGCGATCGCGGAAGCCGGTGATCTTCCGCAATACGCCGCAATGGTTCATCGCGATGGACAAAGACATCGCCAAGCGCGGCGATACGCTACGTCATCGTGCGCTGGCCGCGATCAAAGCGACGCGCTGGGTGCCCGAGCAAGGCGAAAACCGCATCAACGGCATGATCGAGAGCCGCCCGGATTGGGTGATCTCGCGCCAGCGGGCCTGGGGTGTGCCGATCACGGTGTTCATCAAACAAAAGCCAGATGGCACGGTCGATATCCTCGACAATCCTGACGTCAATGTCCGCATCGTCGAGGCGTTCGAGCAGGAAGGCGCCGACGCCTGGTATCAGCCCGGTGCGCGTGAGCGCTTCCTCGGCAAGCTCGCCAAGGACGACTGGCAGAAGGTCGACGATATTCTCGACGTCTGGTTCGATTCCGGCTCGACGCACGCCTTCGTGCTGGAAGACCCGCAACATTTTGCCGGTCTCGCTCACATCAAGCGTAAGGCGGACGGCGGGGACGAAACGGTGATGTATCTCGAAGGCTCCGATCAGCATCGCGGCTGGTTTCAGTCTTCGCTGTTAGAGAGCTGCGGCACGCGCGGCCGCGCGCCGTTCGACGTTGTTCTGACGCACGGCTTTGTGCTCGACGAGAACGGCCGCAAAATGTCGAAGTCGCTCGGCAATGTCACCGCGCCGCAGGACGTGATGAAGCAGGCCGGCGCCGACATCCTGCGCATGTGGGTCTGCGCCGCGGATTACGCCGACGATCTGCGCATTGGGGCGGAAATCCTCAAAACCACCGTCGATACTTACCGCAAGCTGCGCAACACGCTGCGCTGGATGCTCGGTAATCTGGCGCATTTCCACCTCGCCGATCGCGTCGCGCCGCAAGCGATGCCGGAGCTCGAACGGCTGATGCTGCATCGGCTGGCGGAGCTCGATCCGCTGGTTCGTCAAGCCTACGCGGATTTCGATTACAAGCGCATCTTCGCCGTACTCAGCACGTTCATGACGGTCGATCTGTCGGCGTTCTATTTCGACGTCCGCAAGGATGCGCTCTATTGCGATCCTTATTCCTCGACCACGCGCAAAGCCTGCCTCACCGTGCTCGATCATCTGTTTCGCGCCACAGTGACGTGGCTGGCGCCGATGCTGTGCTTTACCGCCGAAGAGGCATGGCTTGCGCGCGATCCCACCGCCCAATCGGTTCATCTCGAACAGTTTCCGGACGTGCCGCAGGCGTGGCGCAACGATGCGCTGGCCGAGAAATGGCGCAAGCTGCGCAATGTGCGGCGCGTCATCACCGGTGCCCTGGAACTCGAACGTGCCGGGAAGCGCATGGGGTCGTCGCTCGAAGCGCACCCTATCGTGCACATTGCCGACGCCGATCTGTTTGCCGCCGTCGTCGATATCGACCTTGCCGAAGTATGCATCACCTCGGGCGCGACGCTGGTCGAGGGCGAAGGGCCCGCCGAGGCCTTTCGGCTGCCCGACGTGGCGGGCGTTGCCGTCGTGCCAAAACTCGCGCAGGGACGCAAATGCGCGCGATCCTGGAAAATCTCGCAAGGCGTCGGTCTCGATCCGCAATTCCCCGATGTCACCCCGCGCGATGCGCAGGCGCTACGCGAATGGGAAGCGTTGCGCAAGGCGGCCGAGTAGGGGGCGAATTTGGCGGATGCGGCGCGAGATAAGCCGGCGGGCTTCTATGGCTGGGGCCGGCGCAGCGCGCTCGGGCTTGCGGTGGCGGTCCTCGCCGCCATCGCCGATCAGGTTTCGAAGCTTTGGCTTTTGTACGATTTCGATCTCGCGAGCCGCCCGCCGGTGTCGTTAACGCCTTTTATCGATCTGACGCTCGTCTTCAATACCGGCATCAGTTACGGCCTGTTCCCGCAACAGGGGCCGCTCGGCCAGTGGGGGCTGCTCGCGTTCAAGGTCGCGGCCGTGATCTTCTTATGGATGTGGCTGGCGCGGGCGCCGGGGCGGTTTACCGCCCTGGCTCTGGGATTGATCATCGGGGGGGCGGTCGGCAATGCCGTCGACCGGCTGCATTGGCCGGGAGTCATGGATTTCGTGCTGTTCCACATCGACACAGCCCGCTGGCAGTTTCGCTGGTACGTGTTCAACTTGGCCGATGTGGCCATTGTTGCAGGGGTTCTGGGGCTCCTGTATGAATCCCTCTGGCGGGGGAATGCCGTAAAAGCGCCCTGATCGCGTATATAAAACAGCCGTCGGGTGTCGGGGATTTCCCCTTAAAGCGTGTATCGGCACGTCAGGTGAGGGCATGCCGCAGGATCGAACGATCGGCCGCAAGATTGACGGCCGCGACTTTCGCGGAGCGAAGCTCGTTTCGGCAGCGCTCTCGGCCGCCGCGATCGCGCTCGCTTTATGCGGCAACTATTCGGTCGCGCGCGCCGGTGACGACGACGTTCAGAACCCAGAATTGTTCACCGATAAGTTTCTGCACACGCTCGGGATACGCAATCCCAACGAGACGCAATACGAAATCAATTACAGTGAACGCTCGCCGCTGGTGGTGCCGCCGAACCGCAATTTGCCGCCGCCGATCGCTTCGCGCGCGCCCCCGGTTACGAATTGGCCGAAGGATCCGGACGTTCAGAGGCGCCGCGCCGACAAGGACGACGATAAACCGCAAATACGCCCGTACGATTCGGTCATCGAGTTTGAGCGCGCGTTGCGTCCCGACGAACTTGGCGTCGGCAGGCCTTCGCCGACGGTGTCAGCCCCCGGTACCGGCGAACAGAGCACGCCAGCAGAGCTTGGCGAGAAGAAATCCAGCATCTTCAATTTCAACTGGACCAAAAAAGAAGAATACGGGACGTTCACCGGCGAACCGCCGCGGGTCAGCTTGACCGATCCGCCGCCCGGCTATCAGACGCCATCGCCGAATCAGCCCTACGGCATCGTCCCGGAGCACAAAGCGATGGCGCCGTCGACGCTCGAAAAGCGCGTGGAGCCGGTGCATTAAGCGCAAATTCGAGCGCGCAACGCCTGTGGGTATCTTGACCGCAGGCGACCGTCTCTGCGGTGAAGGGTCCGGATCTGCTGCCAGATTCTGCTGGGGAATGGAGAATCCTTTCTGGCGCGCGCTCTTGCTTAGCGTGTGGATTTGAAGCTCCTATGAGCCGCGCCGTTAGCGCGGTAGGAACTTCAATCCAGCCCACGCCTGGAATTTAAAGCTGCCAGCGTCCTTCCGATTGCGACAGTTCGCATCGGAATATGTCGGGCGCCGGCGAACTTTCCGAATCGGACACCGGTGGAGGTGACGTGTTTTCGAAAATATTGGTGCTCGTTCTCGCGCTCGCCGGCGCCGCATCGGCCGCGCACGCCGCCGTCGGTCCCGACGTTGCGGATTTCACCTTGGCGAATGGCCTGGAAGTCGTCGTCGTGCCCGATCATCGCGCGCCGGTCGTCACCCATATGATCTGGTACAAAGTCGGCGCCGCCGACGAGACGCCGGGCAGATCCGGTCTCGCGCATTTCCTCGAACATCTGATGTTCAAAGGCACCGAAAAGAATCCCGGCAATACATTCTCGCAAAACGTCGCCGAGAGCGGCGGGCAGGAGAATGCTTTTACCGGCAGCGACTATACCGGCTTCTTTCAGCGCGTGCCGCGCGAGCACCTCAAGGCGGTGATGGCGTTCGAAGCCGATCGCATGACCGGTCTGGTGCTGACTGACGACGTGGTGCGGCCCGAGCTCAACGTGGTGCTCGAAGAACAGAATATGCGGGTTGCCAATAATCCCGGCGCGCGGCTTGGCGAGCAGATGGATGCCGCGCTCTATCTCAACCATCCTTACGGCCGGCCGGCGATCGGCTGGCGCCCCGAGATCGAAAAGCTCAATCGCGACGATGCCCTGGCGTTCTATCGGCGCTTTTATTCGCCGAACAACGCCATTGTCGTGGTCGCCGGCGACGTCACCGCCGATGCCGTCAAGGCGGATGCCGAGGATACCTACGGCAAGGTCGCCGACCGCGCGCCGGCCAATCCGCGCCAGCGCCCGATGGAGCCGGTCCAGGACGCGCCGCGCACCGTTACGCTCGCCGATGGCCGCGTCGAACAGCCGACTGTCATCCGCGACTACCTTGTTCCGTCGGAAACCACGGCCAAGCCCGGCGAGAGCGAGGCGCTCGACGTTCTCGCCCACGTGCTCGGCAATGGCGAGAATTGCCGGCTGTACCAGAGCTTGGTCGTCGACAAGCGCATTGCGCTCAATGCCGGCGCTTACTATTCCGGCACCGCGCTCGATTATGGCAAGTTCGGCGTCTTTGCTTCGCCGAAACCGGGAACGAGTTCACGAGGTCGAGCAGGCGATCGACCTCGTCTTAGCCGGCGTCGCCGCGCACGGCGTCACCGCGGACGAGCTCGACCGCGCCAAGACCGGACTGATCGCGGATGCCGTTTATGCGCAGGACAGTCAGGCGACGCTAGCGCGATGGTATGGTTCGGCGCTGGTGACCGGGCAGACCGTTGCCATGGTTCGCGGCTGGCCCGATCAAGTCCGCGCCGTGACGGTGGCTGACGTTGCCCAAGCCGCTCGCACCTGGCTTGATATCCGCCATTCGGTGACGGGCTATCTGGTTAAAAGCCTGCAGCAGCCACAGGAGAGCCATTCGTGAATAAAGTTGCCACCACCGCTCCGTGCTCGTTAGCTCTCCGCCGCGCCGCGGCGGTGCTCGCGTTGACCGGCCTTGTGTTTGCGGCCCTGGCCCTTCCGGCACGCGCGACGACGATCCAGCGGGTGGTGAGCGCGGGCGGTATCGAGGCCTGGCTGGTGCAGGAACCGGCCGTTCCGCTTATTTCAGTGGACTTTGCCTTTGCCGGCGGCTCCGTTCAGGACCCGCCGGGCAAAGCGGGCACCGCCAATCTTGCGGCTTCGCTGCTCGACGAGGGCGCGGGCGGGCTCGATGCCAAGGCCTTCGCGGACCGGCTCGAACGCAAAGCCATTCAGGTGAACTTTGCGGCCGATCGCGATCAGATCCGCGGCTCGCTGCGCACGCTTGTGGAGAATCGCGACGACGCCTTCGATCTGTTGCGGCTGGCGCTGACCGCGCCCCGCTTCGATACGGCGAATGTCGAGATTAATCGGGCACAAATTCTCTCGACGCTGCGCCGCGAGACGACCAGCCCGGGCGATATCGCCAACCGGCGCTGGTGGGAAACCGCTTTCGAGGGTCATCCCTATGGCCGGCCCGTGAACGGCAGCCTGGAATCGGTGCCGACCATCACCACCGACGATCTCAAGGCCTATACCCATCGCGTGCTAGCGCGACAAAACCTCAAGATCGCGGTGGTCGGCGATATCGACGCCGAGACGCTCAAGCCGCTGCTCGACCGCGTATTCGGCGCACTGCCGGACAAAGCCCGACTTGGCGCCGATCGAGAACGTGACCCCGCACGGGCTGGGCCGGCGCATCGACGTCAGCCTGGACGTGCCGCAATCGGTGGTCGATTTCGGCGGTCCCGGCATCGCGCGCCAGGATCCCGATTTCATGGCCGCCTATGTCGTCAATCACATTCTCGGCGGCGGCACATTCAGCTCGCGGCTCTATCAAGAAGTGCGGGAAAAGCGCGGCCTGGTTTATGGCGTGTCCGACAGCCTGCTTTGGCTCGATCATGCGGCCGTCTTCATCGGCGGCACGGCGACACGCGCTGACCGCACCAATGAGACGGTCGATCTGGTCGAGAAGGAAATCCATCGCCTGGCCGAGGGCGGACCGACAGAAGCCGAGCTTGCCGAAGCCAAGAACTATCTTAACAGCTCGTTCGCGCTCAATCTCGATACATCGACCAAGATCGCCGCGTTTTTGGTGCAGTTGCAGCTCGACCATCTCGGCACCGATTACATCGAGCGGCGGCCGGCGATAATCGCCGCGGTGACACTCGACGGCGCGCGCAATATGGCAAAGCGGCTCCTCGATAACGGCCTCTTGGTCACGGTCGTCGGCAAACCCCAGGGCGTCGCCTCGACCACGGCGAATTAACGGGGCGGTCGCCCGGATTTCGCTGGCGCTCAATCCGGGCTACGCTTTGGCCATGATCCGCGTCACCCCCCATATCGCCCTCGAAGAGCGCGAGATCTCCGAAGACTTCGTACGCGCTTCAGGGCCGGGCGGACAAAACGTCAATAAGCTTTCGACCGCAGTACAGCTTCGCTTCGATGTCCGGCATTCACCCTCGCTGCAACCCGGCGTGCGGGCACGGCTGGAACGGCTCGCCGGCTCGCGGCTGACGCGCGACGGCGTCATCGTCATCACCGCGCAGCGTCACCGGACGCAGGCGCGCAACCGGCAGGATGCGCTCGATCGTCTTATCGACCTAATACGCCAGGCGGCGGTCGCGCCGGTGAAACGGCGGCCGACCAAGCCGACGCGAGCCTCGCGCGAGCGCCGCATCGAAGGTAAGAAGCGCCGTTCCGGCATCAAGCGGTTACGCCATTCCAAACCGTCGTTCGATTAATTTCAGTGGCTGAGCGCGTATAACCCGGCGCCGAGCGCGGCGAGGCCGAGCAGCATCATCCCGGTCGCGTAGAAATAGATTCCTCGGGTTAGTCCGGTATTCGTCTCGGGCTCAAGCACGGCCTCTTCCGGTTTCCGCGGGTCGTGCTGCACCCAGACGTCCCGGCCGGCGGGATACCCCGCAACGATCTCGGCCATTTTTGCCTGCGGGCCTTCGTTAGGCCCCCAGAAAATGCGGTCCGACTGATAGTCCTTGTCGCCAACGCGGTAGCTGTAGCGCACCGCCGCAGAATAGATTTTCTTGTTTTTCGGGTCCGGTTGTTCCAGCGCCGACGAGACGATGGTGCCCACCACGGATGGCCAGAACCGGCTCGGCCCGATTTTGGCACGCTGGTAGCCGTGGAGCAGGTACATGATCATACCGGTGAGGAACGTCAGGACGCCGAAGCCCGTCAGGATCGCGTCAATCCAATAGTTCACGCTCATTGCCGACTCCGCCACGCCTTGCGAACAATTTCCGCGTTTGTGCCCTGGATTTCGCCGCCGCTCAATCCAGGCTACCGTCGCCGCCGAATCGTCATTCAGGCCGCGCCGATGCCCGTCCGCCAGCTCTCCGAAGCTATCGTCAACCGCATCGCTGCGGGGGAAGTCGTGGAACGGCCGGCGAGCGTGGTCAAGGAGCTTGTCGAAAACGCCCTCGACGCCGGCGCGACCCGCATCGATATCTTCACCGACGGCGGCGGCCGCCGCCTGATCCGCGTTGACGATAACGGGGAGGGCATGACGCGCGCCGATCTGGCCCTTGCGGTCGAGCGCCACGCCACCTCGAAGCTTGCCGACGACGATTTGGTGTCGATTTGCACGCTCGGCTTTCGCGGCGAGGCGCTGCCGTCGATCGGTTCGGTGGCGCGGCTTGCCATCACCACGCGCCACTTAAGCGAGCCGCATGCTTGGGCGATCGAGGTCGATGCCGGCGTCAAGTCCGAGCCCAAGCCCGCGGCGCTCGGCAAGGGCACGCGCGTCGAGTTGCGCGATCTGTTCTATGCGACGCCGGCGCGGCTGAAATTTCTGAAACTCGACCGCACCGAGGCGGAAGCGGTGCGCGAGGTGGTGCGCCGGCTCGCCATGAGCCGGCCCGATGTCGCCTTCACCCTCGGCGGCGAGGAGCGTGCGCCGCTGAGCTTTGCCGCGACGCTGCCCGGCGCGGCCGGGCGGCTGGCGCGGCTCGGCGACGTGCTCGGCGCCGACTTTCGCGGCAATGCCGTCGCACTCGACGCCGAGCGCGAAGGCGTCACCATCGAAGGCTTCGCCGCGCTGCCGACGCTGACGCGGGCCAATGCGCTCGGCCAATATCTCTTCGTCAACGGCCGGGCCGTGCGCGACAAGCTCTTGATCGGCGCCGTGCGCGCGGCTTACGCCGATTACCTGCCGCGCGACCGGCATCCGCTGGTGGCGCTGTTTGTCACGCTTGCCGCGGGCGAAGTTGATGTCAACGTGCATCCGGCCAAGGCCGAGGTGCGGTTTCGCAATGCCGGGCTGGTGCGCGCGCTGATTGTGCACGCACTCAAAACCGCGCTGGCGCGCGAGGGCGCGCGCGCGGCCACGACCGGCGGCGCTGCGACCGTCGCCGCGTTCCGGTCGCAGCCGATGCCCTATTCCTCCGGCGTGCGCGGTGCAGGATGGCGCCGCGCTTTCGCGCCGGTCCGGGGCGGCGGCTTCGCCGAAGCCGGGCAGGCCGCATTCGATGTCGGCGGCCCGATAGCGGATATGCGCAGCGACCTACCGGCCGGCCTCGCCGAAGACATGGATGTCGCAGAACCTGACGCGGACCATCTCGATCATCCGCTCGGCGCGGCGCGCGCGCAGGTTCATGACACTTACATCGTGGCGCAAACCCGCGACGGCCTTGTTGTTGTCGATCAGCACGCCGCGCACGAGCGCATCGTGTATGAACGGCTCAAGGCCGCGATCGATAAAAGCGGCATCCCGCGTCAGATCCTGCTCATTCCGGAGATCGTCGAGCTCGATGAGGCCGATGTCGAACGGCTCGCCGCGCGCGCGGGCGAGCTTGCGCATTTCGGCCTGGTGCTTGAACCGTTCGGCCCCGGCGCCGTGGCGTTGCGCGAAACCCCCTCGCTCCTCGGCGAAATCGATGGCGGCGGGCTGGTGCGCGATCTTGCCGAGCATATGAGCGAATGGGATGAGACGCTGCCGCTCGAGCGCCGCCTGTTGCGGGTCGCTTCCTCGATGGCGTGTCACGGCTCGGTGCGCGCCGGGCGGCGGCTCAAGCCGGAGGAAATGAACGCGTTGTTACGCGAGATGGAAGTGACGCCCAATTCCGGCCAGTGCAATCACGGCCGGCCGACTTATGTGGAACTCAAGCTCACCGACATCGAACGCTTGTTCGGGCGGCGCTGAGCATGATCCCGAAAAGTGGATTCCGGTTTTCGGAAAAGATCATGCTCAATCAAAAGCTAGAGCCCGATTCTGACTTATCAAAACCGATCAGGCTCTAGTGGAGATAATCGGAACGTATGTGAAACGGAAGCTGCTGTTGGTGGCCGCTCTGGCATTGGTTGCCGCCGTGACGGCCCGCGCGGAGGATTGGCCGAGCCGTGCCATCACGCTGATCGTGCCGTTTGCCGCCGGCGGCGGCGTCGACGTCAGCGCGCGGATTCAGGCGCAAGGCATGAGCGAACGCCTCGGTCAGGCGATCGTCGTCGAGAATATTGGCGCTGCCGCCGGCATGGAAGGGAGCTTGCGCGTCGCCAAGGCGACGCCCGACGGCTATACCATGCTGATCGGCAATAGCGGCACGCATGCTTACAGCCAGTCACTCTATAAAACGCCGCTCTATAACGCTGTCACCGACTTCACGCCGGTCGGGCTGGCGACCGAATCGCCGCGCATCCTGATCGCACGCAAGGATTTGCCGGTCGCCAACCTTCAAGACTTTGTCGCCTACGTAAAGGCCAATCAGGGCAAGATGCAATTCGGCTCGGCTGGCGTCGGCTCGGGCACGCATCTGCCTTGTGTGCTGCTCAACACGGCCATAGGCGTGACCGTGACCCACGTGCCCTATCGCGGCGAGGGGCCGGCGCAGCAAGATCTGATCGGCGGCCGGCTCGATTACATGTGCTCAACGATCCAGACCGGTGCGGCGCTGGCGAAGTCCGGTCTGGTCAAAGGCATCGCGGTCATGGCGCCGCGCCGGGTGAACATCATCCCCGATGTGGCGACGACAGGAGAGCAAGGCCTGCCCGGCGTGGAAGCCAGCGTCTGGAACGGCTTCTTCTTGCCGCCGGCAGCACCCGACGCGATCGTGAACAAGCTCAACCGGGCGATGCGCGATGCGCTCGACGATCCCGCTGTGCGCAAGCGCCTGGAAGACCACGGCCTCGAGATCGTCGCGCCGTCGCGCCGCAAGCCGGGATATCTCGCCAAATTCGTGCCCGAAGAAGTCGATCGTTGGGCCAAAGTGATCCGCGCCGCCGGCATCAGCCCGGAATAAATTTTAGAAATATGAATTCGGTGTCGTCATAGGTGCGCCTCTCAAGCTCGGCAAAACCTTCCGGCGCGGTGAAGGCGGATTTGATTGCCTCCTCGACCACGATCACGGCGTCGGGCGCGAACCAGCCGCCCGCCCGCGCCGAAGCGAGCGCCGCGGCAGCAAGGTTTTTGCCGTAAGGCGGATCGAGGAAGGCGAGCGCGAACGGCTCGATCGGATGCGCGGAGCCAAGTTTGGTGGCGTCGCGGCGGAAGATGCGGGTGGTGCCGCCAAGCCCGAGCGTGGCGGTATTTTCGCGCAACAACGCGCGCGCTTCCGCGCCGTCGTCGACGAACAGCACAAAACCCGCGCCGCGCGACGCTGCCTCCATGCCGAGCGCGCCGGTGCCGGCGAAAAGATCGAGCACGCGCGCGCCGGCAACCGGATCGCCGTAGCCGTGGGCAAGAATATTGAACAACGATTCGCGCAGTCGGTCGGCGGTCGGCCGGATCGCGTCGGATTTCGGGCCGGCGAGCGCGCGGCCGCGGAACCGTCCGCCGACGACGCGCATCAGCGCCGGCCTCGCGGCTGGCGCGGACGCGGGCCGGATGCGCGATCGGGAGGGCGGTGGCGACCGGGCGCGCGCGGAGGCTTGCTCTTGCGGTCTTCGCGCGCCGCTTGCGGCGGCGGCTGCTGGCCATAACGCTCGACGGTGACAGGACGGCCCTTGCGATCCTTCAACTCTCCGGGGCGCATGTCGCCTGTCAGCCGCTGACGCGGTTCGGCATCGCGGCCCGCGCCGCGAAATTTACGCCGCAGCTTTTTGGTCGTGCGGTTGTCCTCGTGAGCGCGCCACGCATGATCCGATGAGTGGCGGTTCTTCGGTTTCTCGCTCTGCGCTTTAGGCGGCGTCGCTTCGCGGACGGCGTCCCGCGGTCGCGGCGGCGTGCGGCGTGCATCGCCCCGGGGCGGCCGCGGGGCGCGGCGTGTATCCTCCCGCGTCGGCCGTGCCGTGCCGCGTGTGTCGTCGCGCGGTGGCGGCGCAGGGGGAACCGGCGGCGCTGCGACCGGCGAGGAGAAGTCGGCACCGGAAGCGGCGGTAAGCTTCTCGCCAAGCTGCTCGCGCAGCACGCGGGTCGGCACCTCTTCGACCGCGCCCACTGCGAGCTCGCTGAGCTGAAACGGGCCGAACGAGACGCGGATGAGCCGCGTCACCGCGAGCTCGAAATGGCTGAGCACATTACGCACTTCGCGATTCTTGCCCTCGCGAATCGCAAATGTGAGCCACAAATTTGAACCTTGCACCCGTTCGAGCGCCGCCTCGATCGCGCCGTAGCGGATGCCGCCGATGGTGATGCCGCCGCGCAAGCTATCGAGTTGCGCTTGCGTCACCGCGCCGTGGGCGCGCACGCGATAGCGCCGCAGCCAGCCGGTCGCCGGCAATTCCAGCGCGCGGGCCAGCGCCCCGTCATTGGTCAGGAGCAGCAAGCCCTCGGTGTTGAAGTCGAGCCGGCCGACACTGATCAGGCGCGGCAGGTTTGGTGGCAGTTTCTGGAAGATCGTCGGCCGGCCGCGCGGATCGGCGTGCGTCGTCATCAGCCCGCGCGGCTTGTGATAGAGGAACAGCCGGGTGCGTTCGCGCGCCGGCAGCGGCGCGCCGTCGATGCTGACGCGGTCGGCGGCGGTGACGTTGCGCGCGGGTGAGCGGATCACTTCACCGTTGACGCTGACGCGTCCAGCGGCGATCCACGCCTCGGCGTCGCGCCGCGAGGTAAGCCCGGCGCGGGCGATCACCTTGGCAATGCGCTCGCCGGATTTGTGCTGTTCGCCGTTGCCGTTCATAGTTCCGCTCGCGGATAGCGGCTGATAGCAGAGTGTGCACCAGGGGACCAAGAATTCTTTATGCCTTCGTTCATGAAGATGGCTCTCGCAGAGGCGCGCCTTGCCGGCGAGCGCGGCGAAGTGCCGGTCGGCTGCGTGATCGTGCGCGGCGGCGAAATTCTCACGCGCGCCGGCAATCGCACGCTCTCCGATCGCGACCCGACCGCGCATGCCGAAATCATCGCCATCCGCCAGGCCGCTGGTTTGCTCGGCTCCGAGCGGCTCGACGATTGCGACCTCTATGTCACGCTCGAACCTTGTACCATGTGCGCCGGCGCCGTCGCCTTCGCCCGCATCCGCAGGCTTTATTACAGCGCCGCCGATCCCAAGGGCGGCGCGGTCGACAATGGCGTCAAATTCTTCGCTGCACCGACCTGTCATCACCGGCCGGAGGTCTATGGCGGTATAGCGGAGGCGGAGGCGTCCGCGCTGCTCAAGGATTTTTTCAGGGAGCGCCGCTGAGGCGCTTGCCGAGCTTCTCTTTCACCTCAGCCTTGACCGCGTCCGCGGTGCGCAAGATCGCGCTTGCCTGATAGAAGTCGAGGGTGCGGAAAATCGCCACGTTCGGCCGGATGACAAGGTCGGGCGCGGCGCGCTGGTATTTTGCCGCGGCGATGGTCGAGCCCATGATGTTGATCGTCGTGAAAACGCTTTCCCAGGCACCCGGTATATCGTCGCGTTCCGGCGCCGGCGTGCCGAAGACATCGATCGCAACCACCGCGTCGGCGCGGCCGAAGAGCTGATCGAACGGCAGCGGATTGGTGGCGCCGCCGTCGACCATGATGCGGCCATCGACACCGACCGGCCGCAACAGGCCCGGAAAGGCAATCGAGGCGGCGAGCGCCGTCCGCAGCGGCCCCGATGACAATGCGGCTTCCTGCCGCCGGTGCAGATCGGTTGCCATGACCGTGAGCGGAATTGCAAGCGCAGAGAAGTCTGTAGGCACAGCCTCCGGCAAGAACTGCGCGCAGAATTTCTCGGCGTCCATTTGCGTCGCTTGACTGAACGCGCCGGACAACAAGTCCGAAAGCTTGCCGGCGCGCGCGGCCAAAAGACGCCGGCGGGTCTCACGTGGATTATGCGCGATGGTGAGGACATGGTGGCGGATGTCCTTGCCGCTCAGTCCCGCGGCGTAAGCGGCCCCAATCAATGCGCCGACCGAAGTGCCGGCGATGGCGGCCGGTTTCACACCCATGTCGTCGAGCGCTTCGAGCACCGCGATATGCGCCAAGCCGCGCGCGCCGCCGGAGCCGAGCGCCAGCGCGAAGCTTTTCATGCGCCGGCCTCAAGCGCGAAGTCCCAGCCTTTGGCGGCCAGCGGCCGCACCAGCGCGGCCTTTTCCGCCGCCAGGGCGCTGGTGGCGGTGCCGTCACGCACCCGGCCGGCGATGCCTTGCAAGATCGCCGCGATGCGAAAGAAATTATAGGCAAAATAGGCCGGCAGGTGCGGGCGCGGATCGAGCCCGGTCCGCGCCACATAGGCGTCGACATAGGCGTCGAGCGACGGCAGGCCGAGCGCTGCCAGATCGGAACCGATCAGCGAGCCGGTGCCGGCTTCGGACGGCGGCATGTGCCATTGCATCAAGTGATAGGAGAAATCCGCCAGCGGATCGCCGAGCGTGGCAAGCTCCCAATCGAGTACGGCGGCGATGCGCGGCTCGTCCGGCGCGACAATGACATTGTCGAGCCGATAATCGCCGTGCACGATCCGCGCCGCCTGCGGCGGCGGGAGATGCGCCGGCAGCCAGACGATCAGGTGTTCCATTTCCTCGATCGGCTCGGTCTGCGACGCGCGATACTGCTTCGACCAGCGCTCGACTTGGCGCGCCACATAGTTCTCGCCGCGGCCGTAATCGGCGAGCCCGACTGCCGCCGGGTCGAAGCTGTGCAGCCGCGCCAGTGTCGCGTTCATGGCGTCGTAGACCTGCGCGCGCTCGGCGGGATTGGAAGCCGGCATTTGCGGTTCCCAGAACACGCGGCCTTCGACATGAGCCATGACAAAGAACGCCGTGCCCGCGATGCTCTCGTCGGCGCAATAAAGCACCGGCTCGGCCACCGGAAAGCCTTGCGCGTGGAGCGCGCTGATCACCCGGTATTCGCGATCGACGGCGTGCGCGGAGGGTAGCAATTTGCCCGGCGGTTTTCGGCGCAGCACGTAGCGCCGCAACGGCGTTTCCAGCAGATAAGTCGGGTTCGATTGGCCGCCTTTGAACTGACTGACCACCAGCGGCCCGGCAAAGCCCGCGGCGTGCTCGCGCAAATAGCCTTCGAGGCGGGCGACATCGAAGCGCAGCCGCTCGGCGACTTCGCGGGTGCCGGAATAGGCGTTCTGGCGGTCGGTTGTCGGCATGTTTCCGCTGCTGTCTTTTGGCGGAGGGCTCTAGCGTGGCTCTCTACCATACTAGCGCATTGCCTTGACTTGCCTCTCCCGCTCCACCGCGCGCCAGCCGATGTCGTGGCGATAGAATCCCTCCGGCCAGCGGATGTGGCCGATGGCCTCGTAGGCCCGCGCTTGCGCGTCGCGCACCGTCTTGCCGATGGCCGAGACATTGAGCACGCGCCCGCCATTGGCGAGGATGCGGCCGCCGTCGGCTTTGGTGCCGGCATGGAAGATTTCTACGCCCGCGACGGCAGTGGCCGCGTCGAGACCTTCGATCACCGAGCCGCGATGGTAATGGCCGGGATAGCCTTGGGCCGCCATCACCACGGTGAGCGCCGGGTCGTCATACCAGCGCAGATCGAACGATTTGAGCATGCCGTCACGGCTTGCGAGCAGCGCTGGAACCAAGTCCGACATCAGGCGCAGCATCAGCACCTGCGTCTCGGGGTCGCCAAAGCGCGCATTGTATTCGATGAGCTTCGGTCCCTCGTGCGTGATCATCAGCCCGGCATAGAGCACGCCCTTGTAAGGGCAGCCCATCGCTTTCATCGCCCGCATAGTGGGCACGATGATTTCGGTCATAACGCGCGCGCTCATGGCGGCATCGATATTCGGCGCCGGCGAATAGGCGCCCATGCCGCCGGTATTCGGCCCTTTATCGCCGTCGAAAGCGCGCTTGTGATCCTGCGCTGTGGTCAGCGCGATGGCAGTCTCGCCGTCGCACAGCGCGAAGAACGATGCTTCCTCGCCGTCGAGGAATTCCTCGATCACGACTGCGGCGCCGGCCGCGCCCAGATTGCTTACCGACAAGCCGCCGCCGAACATCATATCGATCGCCGCCTCGGCTTCGGCGAGGTTTTGCGCGACGACAACGCCCTTGCCGGCGGCGAGCCCATCGGCTTTGACGACGATCGGCGCGCCATGGCTCCGTAAATCATGGCTGCGCAGATGGGTTTTGGCGGCGTCGGCTGCCTGGAAGCGCTCATAGGCCGCCGTCGGAATGCCATTAGCGCGGCACAAATCCTTGGTGAAGCCCTTGGAGCCTTCAAGCCGCGCGGCGGCGCGGCTCGGCCCGAACGCTTTGACACCCGCGGCTTCGAGGTCGTCGACGATGCCGGCGCATAACGGCGCCTCCGGCCCGACCACGACGAAATCGATGCCGTTGTTACGGCAAAACGCGATCACCGCAGCATGATCGGCGAGATCGAGCGCCACGCATTCGGCCTCTTGCGCGATGCCGGCATTACCCGGCGCGCAATAAAGCGTCCCGGTGAGCGGGCTCGCCGCCATCTTCCAGGCCAACGCATGCTCGCGGCCGCCTGAGCCCAACAGCAGAATGTTCATAGATCAAAATGCCTTGGCGGATATATGAGGAGGACTTGACCGGCACTCGCGATGGACCGCACTAATCGCCACGGAGCGAACCAACTCGTCAACCTCGCCTGTGCTCCTGTGCAGAACGCCAAAAAACGACGATGAACGAACCGCGCCTCAATCTGCCGGAATTGACCGTCTCCGAACTGTCGATGGCGCTCAAGCGCACCATCGAAGATTCGTACGGCTATGTGCGCGTGCGCGGCGAACTCGGCAAAGTGAGCTATCACGGCAACGGCCACGTTTATTTCGATCTCAAGGACGACCGCGCCTGTATCGCGGGCGTGATCTGGCGCTCCACCGCGCCGCGGATCAAGCTCAAGCTCGAAGCCGGCCTTGAAGTGGTGATCACCGGCAAGCTGACCACCTATCCCGGACGCTCGCAGTACCAGGTCATCGTCGAGACGCTGGAGCCTGCCGGCGTCGGCGCGCTGATGGCGCTGCTTGAGGAGCGCAAGCAAAAGCTCGCCGCCGAAGGCTTGTTCGATGAGGCGAGAAAGCAGCTGCTGCCGTTTCTGCCGGTGGTCATCGGCGTCGTCACCTCGCCGACCGGCGCCGTGATTCGCGACATATTGCACCGGCTCGCCGACCGCCTGCCGCGGCACGTGCTGGTGTGGCCGGTCAAGGTCCAGGGCGAGGGCTCGGCCGCCGAGGTCGCCGCCGCCATCGCGGGCTTTAATGCGCTGGCCCCCTCCCAACCCTCCTCCGCAAGCGGGGCAGGGCAGGGTGGGAGCATGCCGCCGCGGCCGGATTTGATTATCGTCGCGCGCGGTGGCGGCTCGTTGGAAGACCTCTGGTCGTTCAACGAGGAAATCGTGGTGCGCGCGGCGGCGGCGAGCTTCATTCCGCTGATCTCCGCGGTCGGCCACGAGACCGACGTGACGCTGCTTGATTTTGTCGCCGACCGGCGCGCGCCGACGCCGACCGCGGCTGCCGAAATGGCGGTGCCGGTGCGCGCCGAACTCATGCTCGATATCGGCTCGCTGGCGCAGCGCGGGCTCGCTTCCTGGCGGCGCAATCAGGAGGCGCGGCGGGGCGAGCTGCGTTCCGCCGTCCGCGCGCTGCCCGCCGCCGACGAAGTGCTGGCTTTGCCGCGGCAGCGGCTCGATCAAGCCGCGACGGCGTTGCGCCGCGCGCTCCATGCCAATGCGCAGATCCATCGCGTCGGCTATTCCCGCATCGCCGGGCGTTTGAGCGCGCACCTTCTGCGCGGCACCGTCGAGCGCCGACGCGAGCGGCTCGGCGCCTTCGCCGCGCGGGCCGAGCGGGCACTGCGCAACTTTGTCACCGCACGCCGGGCGCGCGCCGAACGTGGCGCCCAATTGCTCGCGGCGTATTCCTATCGCGGCGTGTTGGCGCGAGGCTTTGCGCTGGTTCGCGACGCGGCGGGCCAGCCGCTGCGAACGGCCGCCGCGGTCCGTCCCGGCATGGCAATCGGAATCGAGTTCGCCGATGGCCGCGTTGGCGCCCGCGCCGATGGACCGCCATCCGCCGATAAGGCAGGCGGCGACGCGGCCAAGCCGCGCGGCCGGCGTGGCCGTGGCGCGGGGCAAGGCGATCTGTTCTAATCAAAAGAGCGAGGTCAGCGCGCGATGCAGGGCAAGATCGCGGTCGAGGAACACTTCGCCATTGCCGAGACGATAGACAATTCGGTGCGTTGGCCGACCAGCTATTGGGCGGGGCTGAACGGCAAGCTTTTGGATTTTTTCGGTCCGCGCCTTGCCGAGATGGATCGGGCTGGCATCGAAATCGCCGTGCTGTCGCTCAATGCCGACGGCATCCAAGCCATTGCCGACCCCGGCAAAGCGACCGCAATCGCGCGGCGTGCCAACGACGCTTTGGCGGAGGCAGTTTTCAAGCGGCCCGACCGCTTCGCCGCGCTGGCCGCGCTGCCGATGCAGGACCCGCAAGCCGCCGCCGCCGAATTGCAGCGCTGCGTGCGCGACCTCAAATTCAAGGGCGCGCTGGCCAACGGCTTTTCCCAGATCGGCACGGCCGATAGCGCGCTCTATTACGACCTGCCGCACTATCGGCCGTTCTGGGCCGAGGTCGAGCGCCTCGGCGTGCCGTTTTATCTGCATCCGCGCTATCCGCTGCCGAGCCGCCGCCCGGCCTATGAAGGCCATCCCTGGCTTGTCGCCTCGGCGTGGGGCTTTGCCGAAGAGACCGCAATCCATGCGCTGCGCTTGATGGGCTCGGGCCTGTTCGACGAGTTTGCAAAACTGCAGATCGTCATCGGCCATCTCGGCGAGCGTATCCCTTACGACCTGTGGCGGCTCGATCACCGGCTTGCCAAGGTGCCGAACCGGCCGGCCAAGAAAACCATGCACGACTATTTTCGCCGAAACTTTCATGTCACGACCAGCGGTCATTTCAGTACATTGTCGCTGGCCCATGCGATTCAGACGCTCGGGGCCGATCGCATCATGTTCGCCGTTGATTATCCGTTCGAGGATCATGCCCAGGCCGCGGCCTGGTTCGATGCCGCCGCGATTGGCGAGCAGGATCGGGTCAAAATCGGCCGCACCAATGCCATGGCGCTGTTCGGTCTGGGCTGAGTGCACCTGTTTCTGACTGTTTGTTCATTTGGTGAATAATTCATGGTCGCGGAACCGCCACCATGTTGGGGTGTTATGTGCTGGCGCAGATTCGCGCTTAAGGAGGAATCACAAATGATTCGGACTGTTTTTGCGATGGCGGTCGCAGCTTTGCTTTTCACGGCCGTTTCCGGGACTTCGCAGGCCGCGCCGATTGCGCCGATGTCGGGCGTCACGTCCCCCGACAACGGCCAAGTGACGAAAGTGTATTGGCGTCGGCATTGGCACCCCTGCCGTTGGCGCCGTTGCTGGTGACCAATGCAGTTCTAACGCGGAAAACGCGTCAAACTGCCGCCGTGCCGATCACAATCGGCACGGCGCTTTCGTTTGGTGACGGCAGCAGCCGAGATGCTATTTCGCCAGCCATTCCGGCACGCGCTTAAGGGCATCGCTCCGCGCCGCGGGATTCGTGCCGCCATGCGCCCGGCCGGCGGGATCGACGGTGTTGACCAGGCCGGTGCGCAGCCTGATCGGCAAATTGGCCCGGTCGAATTCGTGGTGAGCGCCCGGATAGACGACAATCTGTACCCGTGCGCTGCGGTCGCGCGCGCCGGCGACCATCTGCTGGCAGGCTTGCGCGGGGGTCCAATCGTCGGCGCTGCCGATGAGGATGAGAGTCGGCACGCGCGCGCTCCAGGCGGTTTCGCGCAGACGACGGCAACTCGGATAGAACGCGACCGCCGAGCGGAAATCGGCGCCGCTGTCATGCGGCATTGTGGTCGGCCGTATCGTCCATAACACGGCAACGCCGCCATTCGACCAGCCAAGGAGCGAGATGCGTTCGGGCCGGATGTAGCTCTGCGACTGCAGCCACAGCCGCGCGGCATTGGCATCGGCGACGCGCTCCTTCGACGCATGCACTTTGCGGTTCTGCTCGCGGCATTGCGAACGCAGGCCGCGCGAACCCAGCGAATCCGGAAACAGCACGACAAAACCTTGGGCGACGAGCAGTCGCGCCCATTCGTCATAGTGCTGAGCCTGGGTTATGGGGCGATGGATGAGCCCGCCGCAATCGTGCAGCCCTACCACTGCCGGAAACGGCCCGGTTCCTTCCGGCCGATAGAGCGTGGCGTGCAGCGCCAGATCGCCCTCCGGAATATCCACATGGTCCGGCGCGGCCGCGATTGTGGCGCTGGTCGGCATCCCAACCGCGGCAAGGGCTAAGAAAGGAACCAAGAGAAGCGTCTTGAAGGTCATACGTGACTGAATTCTTGCCGTCTAATAGGCGCCCCGTCGGGCAGAATACCATGGCGCGGCATGGGAATGATGACTTTCGTCGCGGTGACGGAGTGATTATCTTGCCGATTTCAGCGTCGGGTTGCACGGGGGCAAGACTTAAGGTCGAGTCCGCAACGGAGGTGGATGTGCTCAATCGTACCGATCGTCCCGCTCCGATGCCCGGCGAGGCCGACGTCAAATATCTCGACGGCGACTTTCGCGTCGTACGGCCGGGGGCGTTCGTGCGCTGTGCCGTGACCGGCGTGCCGATCCCGCTCGAAGAGCTGCGCTACTGGAGCGTCGACCTGCAGGAACCCTATGCCACGCCCGAAGCGGTGTTGCAGCGGCAGCGATCCGGCTATGCGCGGAAACCTTGACCGTCATGGTCGGGCGGCCTAGTCCCGGCCATCTCGATCAGTGAAGCGCTGTGCCCCGACGGCGGTTCAATCGAAACCCGCTATCGCCTCTTAAGCGCAGCCAAAATCAATTCCCGGAACGCGTCCGCTTCCTCGATCGCAAGCCTGACCGGCAACGCGTTTGAGCGGGCGGCGAGCGCTGCGAGCGGCGGCTCGCCGGAAAGCCGCATCAGATCTTTTTCCGTGGTGATCAGCATCAGGTTCCCGGTTTGAGCGCGCGCCAGCAGGTCTTGCGCCTGCGCCGCCGTGTAGCGGTGATGGTCGGGAAAGCCCGCGCGTTCCGCGACCGCAATGCCGGCCTCTGTCAGCGTGGCAAAAAATTTCTCGGGATCGCCGATGCCGGCGAAAGCCAGCACTTTGCGTTTGCCTATAGCCGCAACGACGCTGCGGTCGGGCTCGAACCGGCCGTGGAAGATCGGTATGCCGCGCTGTCGCGCGCGATCGAGGACCGCAGCGGCGCCGTTTGGCGAACCGACCACGACAATCGCTTGCGCGCGCGCGAGCTGCATGCCCAGCGGCGCCCGCAATGGACCTGCCGGAACAATGCGGCCATTGCCGATGCCGCGGCGGCCATCGACGAGGAGGATCGCGAGCGTCTTGGCGAGCGACGGGTTTTGAAAACCGTCATCCATGACGATGACACTGGCGCCCGCATACTGCGCGAGTTTTGCACCGGCCACGCGGTCGCGCGCGACGACGGTGGGCGCGAGCCGCGTCAGCAAGAGCGGCTCGTCGCCAACGTCGGCGGCATGATGGAGCGCGGGATTGACGCGCAACGGACCGGCGAGCCGCCCGCCGTAGCCGCGGCTTAGAAAGAAAGGGCGCTGGTGGGCGGCGTGCAGGAGCTGCGTCACTGCGAGCGCGGCCGGCGTCTTGCCGGCGCCGCCGACGGTGAGATTGCCGAGACAAATGACCGGCACCCCGGCATCGCGGCCCGGCGACCGCATGCGTAAGCCCGCTACGGCACCGTAGATGGCGGCAAAGGGGCTGAGCAGGCCGCCGGTGCCGGGCCGCCACCAAAAGGCCGGCCCGCCCATCAAGGCATGATCCCGAAAAGCTTGCTCTCGGACCTGCGATCCGGGGGTGGATAGCAAAAGATCATGGACGAGGCCCGTTCCTCGAGCCGCAGCTGCATCAGATAGGGATCGAGCGCGGCCAGGGTGCGCTTGAGCGCGCCGCCGAGTCTTCCGACCGTCTCGAACGCGGCATCGGCAACCGCCTTGCGCGCCGCCGCATTGCCGAGCCATTCGCTGAGACGCGCCGTCAGCGCTTCGCGTCGTCGACGAGCAGAGCGCCGTGCGCGTCATCGAGCGTGGCGTAGATTTCGGCAAAATTCCACACATGCGGTCCATGCATTATCGCGGCGCCGAGCCGGATAGCCTCGATCGGATTTTGGCCGCCATGCGAGGCGAGCGAGCCGCCCATGAATACGATCGGCGCGAGCCGATAAATCAGGCCGAGTTCGCCCAGCGTGTCGGCGACATAGATGCCGATATCCGGTGTCGGTTGTGCGCGCCGCGAGCGCAACGCGACCGGCGAGCCCGGCGGCTTTGGCGATTTCGGCGATGCTTTCGCCGCGCGCGGGATGCCGCGGTGCGATCACCGTCAATAGCGACGGAAACTTCGCGCGCAATGCCAGTGCGCGGCGAGGATCGCATGTTCTTCGCCAGGATGTGTCGATGCCGCGACGACGACGGGGCGCGCGCCGATGATATGCTTGGAGTCGTTGCAGCGCCACTTGATTGGCCGGCGGCGCCGGCACGTCGAGCTTGAGATTGCCGGTACAATCGACGCGCGGCGCGCCGAGTTGCGCGTAGCGTTCGGCATCGGCGGCGGATTGCGTCAGACAAAGATCGAAACGCGACAACAGCGCCGCAATCACGCCAGGCACCCTGCGCCAGCGACCGAACGAACGCTCCGATAGCCGGCCGTTGACCAGGATCATGGGAATTTTGCGCTCGGCGCACGATAAGATGAGATTGGGCCACAAATCGGATTCGACGAACAGCGCCAGATCGGGCTGCCAATGATCGAGGAAGCGCCGGACAAAGCGCGGCGCGTCGAGCGGGATGAATTGATGCAAGGCGCCGTCGGGCAGCCGCTGCTCGGCAAGCGCTGCGGACGTTACCGTGCCCGAAGTCATCAGTACGGCGAAATCCTGCGCGCGGAGCTTCTCGATGAGCGGTACCACGGCGAGCATTTCACCGACGCTCGCGCCATGTACCCAGATGAGCGGACCCGCCGGACGATCGCGAGTCGCTTCGCCGCGGCGCTCGGACAAGCGCTCGGGATGCTCCTTGCCGCGGTTGAGACGCCGCGCCAAGACCTGTGGCGCGGCCGGCGATCCGACGACCGACGCCAACTGATACAGACGCAACGCAAACGGCAACCGATCCGGCACGTTCACTCTCCGCCGCGCGGGGAATCGACTATTTCATAGGCGCGCCGCGTTACGGCGTTGAGACGCTGTTCCAGCGATTGCCGCGCCGCTTCGAGCGCATTGTCGTCGGCGTCGGCGGCGACGCGGATCGGCTCGGCGGCGACGCCGGCGCCGCGGCTAAACGGCAGATTGATCGTGGTGCGATCCCAATTGTCGAGCACGACCCGGCGCCGCGTGGCAATGGCGCTCGGATAAATCGGGCGGCCTGAAGCTTGCGCGAGTTTGATAATGCCGAGGCCGGCCACGCGCGCGACTTTGGGCACGTCGGCCGACATCGCGATCGAGGAGCCCTCGGTCAGCGCGTCGAGCATGGACTGGAACGCAGCGACGCCGGCCTTGTGCACGAAACCTCCACCGTGATTGCCTGAACCGCGAATCGTGCCGACACCGAGCCGTTCGGCGGCGACAGCATTGATCTCGCCGTCGCGATGCCGCGACACTAGCATATTCACCCGGTGCTCGCCCTTGCGCGCGACCGGCGCGAGCAAATGCTGTCCGTGCCAGAACGCCAAAATAATCGGCATATCCGCTTCGCCGCGCGCATAGATATCGGCCGGCTCAAGCGTAAAGCGCGTGGTCATGCCGACAAAGCGCAGATATTCCGCGGCAACGACCCCGATCGTCACCTTGGCCCAGCGCTGTTGCCCAATGCGTTCCCGGAACCGCATGTGTTGCCTTAGCGTCGCGGCGCCAGGTTTTCCGGGTCGAGCAGGCGATGCAGGTGAACGATGAAGTAACGCATCTCGGCGTTGTCGACGGAGCCTTGCGCCTTCGCCTTCCACGCCGAATAGGCACTTGCATAGTTCGGATAGACGCCGACAACGTCGAGCTTGTCGAGATCCTTGAATTCGACCTTGGATACGCCGTCGAGCTCGCCGCCGAAAACCAGATGAAGCAACTGCTTCGGTTTTTGGATATCAGCCATGGTGTTCAATCCACGCGTTCGATTCGCGATTATGAAAACGCGAGGCGTTCATCCCCAAGAAGTTCTATGAGCGCCGCATGCCTGTCCCGGCCGGCCGCGACGAGCATCCCATGCCGCGGCATGGGACGATTATAGGTCACAGTTCCGCCCGCGAAGGGCGTCAATGCGCCGCCCGCTTCGTGCACCAAAAGGTCAGCCGCCGCAAGGTCCCAGTCGTGGCTGTTGCCGCCGGCGATGGCGATGTCCAAATCGCCTTGTGCGACGCGGGCGAGGCGGAGCGCCAGCGAGCGCACCCGCGGCACGATGGTAAAGGGCGGCGCAACGGCGGCAAGCCGTTCCAGGAGGCCTTTCGGCCCGGCGATTCGCGCTTGCCTCAATTCCGCGCCCGTCGTCGCCACGATGGGCGCGCCGTTGCGTGTGGCGCCGGCTTTGACGCGCGCCACGAACAACTCCGCCGTAACCGGCGCGTAGAGGCAGGCGGCGACCGGCCGGCCATTCTCAATGAGGGCCGCCGACACCGCCCAATCGGGAAAGCCGGCGATGTAAGCGCGGGTGCCATCGATGGGATCGACGATCCAGACGCGATGCGCGTCGAGCCGGACCGGATCGTCGGCGCTCTCCTCCGACAGCCAGGCGAAACCGTCCGCGCCGGTCAGCCGTTCGCGCAATAACGTGTCGACGGCGATGTCGGCTTCGGAAACCGGCGACAGGGAAGGGCCTTTGGTCCAATTCTTCAGCGGGGTGCCGAACATCGACAGCGCGAGTGCGCCTGCTTCGCGCACGGCCGCTTCCAGCCGCGCCGCGATTTGCGTCAGATCGTCCACCTCAGTGGCCGGCAACAGTAAGGCCCTCCACGCGCAAGGTGGGCGCATTGGTGCCGTAGCGGAAGGTGAGATCGTTCGCCGGCTGCAAACTTGCGAATATCTCGGTGAGATGTCCGGCGATTGTGACCTCACTCACGGCATAGGTGCATTCGCCGTTCTCGATCCAGAAGCCGGCGGCGCCGCGGCTATAATCGCCGGTTACCATATTGACGCCGGAGCCGATCAATTCGGTGACGTAGAAACCGTCTTTGATCTCGCCGATCAGCGCCTCGGGGCTCGGTGCGCCGGGCTTGAGGTAAAGATTGCTAGGGCCGGGATAGGGCATCGAGGACACGCCGCGCTGCGCATGCCCGGTGGTTTCAAGATCGAGCTCGCGGGCGGTGGCGCTGTCGAGTAGCCAGGTTCTCAGCACGCCGTCTTCGACCAGGTTGAGGACTTTGGTGGTGACGCCTTCGGCATCGAACGACCGCGATCGCTGGCCGCGCTTGCGCAACGGATCGTCGACGATGTCGATGCCGGCCGGAAGAATCCGTTCGCCGAGTTTCTCGCGCAGAAAACTCGTCTTGCGCGCAATCGCGCTGCCGTTCGCGGCGCCGGCCAAATGGCCGATGAGCGAGCTTGAAATGCGGGTATCGAACACGACCGGCACGCGGCGGGTTGCGACCTTGCGCGGATTGAGCCGCTTGACCGCGCGCTCGCCGGCGATGCGGCCGATCTCATCGGCGCGTTCGAGGTCTGAAGCATGCAGCGTCGAGGAGTAATCGTAGTCCTGCTCCATGCCGGTACCGTTGCCGGCGATCGCCGCCATGGAGACGGAATGCCGCGAGCCGATGGTCGCGCCGTGAAAGCCGTGGCTGGTCACCAGCACCATGCCGCCGATGCCGGCCGAGGCCGAGGCGCCGCCCGACTTGGTGACGCCTGAGACGCTAAGGCCAGCGGCCTCCGCCTGCCGCGCGCGCGCTTCGAGCACGTCAACGCCCGGCATGTCGGGATCGAGCAGGTCGAGATCCGCAAACGTATGGGCCAGCAGCGCCGGGTCGGCGAGGCCGGCGAACTTGTCGTCGGGTGCCGCGCGCGCCATGGCGACGGCGCGCTCCGCCAAGGCGTCGAGACCATCGGTTTTGATATCGTTGGTCGACACGGCAGCCTGCTTGTGGCCGACGAGGACGCGCAAGCCGACATCGTCGCCTTCGGCGCGCTGCGATTCTTCCACTGCGCCATCGCGCACTTCGACCGACAGCGACACGGAGCGCACGGCGACGGCATCGGCTTGATCCGCACCGGCGCGACGCGCGGCGGCGACGAGGCGGTTGGCGAGATCGGCGAGGGCGGATTGATCGAGCAGCGAGGACATTTGGGTTTGCAATTGGTTTATGCGGGTGCGCGCGCCAATACAAGGCCGCGAGATCAAGCCAAAATGTGCGCGTAAAGCGCGTGTTTCAACCCGCAACGCCTGGAATTCGCGCCCTAGCGGAAACTACTCGTCAAGCATGCAGCGCAGTCGCGCCCGCGCTACGCGACTTTAACCAGCCTTCTTAAGCGGATCACGACCGCGGCGTGGCATTGTCACGGCAACCGGGCGGCAACAGCCCGGGGGGAGCTTCAGTTTCGAGGCGTCAAAATGGAAGTCGGCAGGATCACTGCCGGGTCGAGCTGCCTGTCGTTACCCCATCGCGCAAGCGCGATGGAAACATCATGGCGGCTCGACCCCTTCGCTTTGCCCGTGCGTTTCGAGACCGCCGATGCCGCGGCCGACGAGCGCCGGTGCATCGTCGATCTGCATCGCGAGCGGGTGGTGTTGCGGCGTTCCGTGCGCGGCATGCGGATGGCGCTCAACATGCCGGTCGCGGCCTACCGCGGTGTCGCCATCCGCCTGGTCGGCGAAACCGGCAAGGCGCCGAGCGCGATCGCGGTGGTGCTCGAACATTGCGATCCGGCCTTGTCGCTGCCGCTGTTCGCGGCGCCGGAAACCGACGACATCGTTGCCGATTGGCAATCCTGGGGCCGCGTGCTCGGGCTTCCTCTGCTGGTCGCCGAAGGCGACGGCAAATTGCGCGAACCGTTCACCCGCCTCGGCGCACTTCGCATCGAAGCCCCGACTTGGCGCCGCCGCCGCCGCAGCGCCATCGCGCGGCGCCGGCCGTCGCGGCTGCTGCGCCGCCGCCCCGGCAAGCTCGCCGCCACGCCGCTCGTCCACCGTGACGAACGCGAGATCATCGCGCGGAATTAAATTCACGCTCCTCGCTTACCTCCCCTGCAGGGGGATGAAATAGATTCGCGTTCTCGCGGCGCGATCACGCCCGAATTTTTACATGCGCCAGAGCCCGGATGGGGCGGAGCGCAATCCGGGACAGAATTTGCGCGATCAAATCGGAAACGCCGCGTCGAGCAGCAAGCCGGCGAACAGGATCAATCCGGCGTCGCGGCCGGATTTGAATACGAGGAGACAATTGTCGGGATCGGCGATGTCGAGATGGACGATCTGCCACATCAGATGCGCGGCAAACGCGAACAGGCCGAGCGTGAAGAAGAGGCCAGCGCCGGCCGTGGCGCCGGCCGCGCCGATGAGAACTACGGCGGCGCCGTAAAACAGCGCCAGCATCGGCTTGGTGCGGGCGCCGAACAACAGCGCCGTCGATTTGATGCCGATGAGCGCGTCGTCCTCGCGATCCTGGTGGGCGTAGATCGTGTCATAGCCGATCACCCAGGAGATCGCTCCGGCATAGAGCAACACAGCCGGCAGATCGAGCCGCCCGAACGTTGCCGCCCAGCCCATCAGCGCGCCCCAGGAAAACGCCAGCCCGAGCACGATCTGCGGCCAATAGGTGATGCGCTTCATGAACGGATAGACCGCGACGATGGCGAGCGACGCGATGCCGAGCCCGATGGTGAAGGCGTTGAACGTGATCAGCACGGCAAAGCCGAGCAGGGCTTGCAGGACGAGAAACAGCGCCGCTTGCGCGACGCTGACTTGGCCGGACGGAATCGGGCGCGACGCCGTGCGCTCGACGGCGCCATCGAGATCGCGATCGACGATATCGTTCCAGGTGCAGCCGGCGCCGCGCATCGCGAAGGCGCCGATGAAGAACAGCGCGATAGACCACGGGCTTGGGCCGCGCGCATGCGCGGCGACCGCGCCAAGCGCCGACGACCACCAGCACGGCAGCAACAAAAGCCAGGAGCCGATCGGGCGGTCGAGCCGCGACAGCCGCAAATAAGGCCGCAGCCAGGATGGGGCTAGCGTGTCGACCCAATTGCCGGTCGCGTCGGCGACTGAACCGGCAGCCAGTCTCGTCATTTTCCCAGCGGATTGCCGGTGAGTGTGTCGAAGGTGCCGCGTCCGGTCTTGGTATTGGTGGCCGAATCGACGCTCGGCGTTCTGATAGCGTCGCTGAGCGTCGGCACTTTGGGCTTTACGCCGTCATTGTTGCAGGCCGAGGTGCGGAATTTCTCTGACTTCTCGTGGTTGGCCTTGGATACGGTGATCACCTGATCGGGCACGCCGCACCAGGTCTTGTTGTCGACCAGGAACTTGATCAGTGTGCTCTCGGTGGCCACGAAAGTGGTCAGCAAGGTGCAAATCTCCTTGCGGTCCGCCTTGGCCTTCATGGCGACTTGTACGGCGTTCGCCTTTTTCTGGGTCTCGGCGCTGAGCGTTTGGAATTGGTCGCATTGCGGCGGCGCCGTCTGGGCCGATGCGGCGCAAACGCCGATGCCGAGAGCGAATACCGCCAACGCCAACCGCAACGACACGGCAAAGCCGCGCTTCATGATGAGACCTTTCCAAGTTTCCGTAACTGTGCCCGATATTGCGCGTGCATTAAAGGCTCGCTGAATTCGGCGACAAGGCGGCAAGGGGTGGGGTGCGACGCTGGCGCTGCCCTGCCTTTAGGATCATGCTGCAGCCTTTACTGCCATACTCCAAGCCGTTTTAGCGGCCTTTCCCCGTGTTTCCGCCATGCCCGGCTATGATTTTCGCAGTCCCCGGCTTTTCGTGAGCGCACCGCTCGAGGAGGGGACGGCGGTCGTCTTGGAGCGCGCCCAGGCGCATTATCTGACCAATGTCCTGCGCCTGAAGGCGGGTGATACGGTGCTCGCGTTCAACGGCCGTGACGGCGAATGGACCGCGACGATCGAGGCGGGCAGGCGTGCCAGCACGTTGCGCGTCGGCGAACAGAACCCGGCCGCAGACTGAGCCTGGCAGACCTGCATTATCTGTTCGCCCCGCTCAAGGCGGCGCGGCTCGATTACATGGTGCAGAAGGCGGTCGAGATGGGCGTCTCGCGGCTGCAGCCGGTCCTCACCCGCCATAGCCAGGTGGCGCGGGTCAACAGCGAGCGCATGCGCGCCAACGCCATCGAGGCCGCCGAGCAATGCGGCATGCTTTCGCTGCCGGACATCGGGGAGCCGGTGACGCTCGCCGGATTCATCGCCGCGCGCGATCCCGGCGCGGTGCCTGGTGTTTTGCGACGAAAATGCCGAGGTCGCCGATCCGGCCGCTGCGCTCGGCGCTCTGCCGCAGCGCTCACCGCTCGCGGTGCTGATCGGGCCGGAAGGCGGATTTGCCGAGGACGAGCGCGCGCAGCTTCTCAAGCTGCCGAACGTGGTGCGGCTCGCGCTCGGCCCGCGCATCCTGCGTGCCGATACCGCGGCAGTGGCGGCATTGGCCTTGGTTCAGACGGTGGTTGGCGATTGGCGGTGAAATTTCGATCCGTCATTCCGGGGCGCGCGAAGCGCGAGCTCGGAATCGATAACCACGATTCTGCCGTACGCGCTCGGCGCCAGTTCTGCCCGTTTGGGGACTATGGATTTAGGGACTATGGATTCCGGGTTCGCGGCCTTCGGTCATGCCCCGGAATGACGCGCTAGTGGATCATGCCCTGGCGATCGTAGCAGACGAAACTGACGTAATCGCCGTAGACGCGATGCATGCTGGTGACTTTGCCACAGTCGGCCCCAGCGCGCGCAATAATCTTGCGGCAATATCTTTATAGACGCCCTCGACGGCCGGCGAATAAGGGAAGATGCCGCCGGTGTCATTGCCGGTGATCCCGGGCCCGGGTCCGGCAGCTTCCGACCCGGAGTTCGGCGCGCCACTCCAGGCGCTGGCGCCGCCGGCGGTGGCCAAGACACGCCAAGCGCGATCAACAGCTTCCGACACATCGCCCGAGCCTCCCCGCCACATTGCGCGCAGCGAAGCTTAGAGGCAGACGCCGATAATTGAAAGCCGGTGCGACACGTCACATGCATCGAATAGGCGCTGGCCACCATGCCGACCGGCCGCTTGTCGGCGGCGTTGAGCAGCATGACGCGGCCGAAGCTGGTATTGCGGCCGATGCGCACGACACGGGCGTCGGCGACGACGTCGAAATTCACCGGGCGCAGGAAATGCGTGGTCTGGTCGATCGTGCTCATCGGCCGGTAGCCGTTCCAGGCCGCCGAGCAGGCGATCACCATGGCGGTGTCGGCGAGCGCCATCAGCGCCTGGCTGCACACCACCGCGCCGTCGGAGCAGATCTTCTTGGAGAACGGCAGCCGCACGGTGGCGCCCGGCTGCCAATCCGGCGCCGCGCCCGGCGGGCGGGCCGCCTCGACGCTTTCGACAAGCAGCGCCAAATCCTGGACCCAAGGCGCGAAACACCTCGGTCATCAGGCGCCCCGCCGCCTGCAGTCCAAAAGCGGGCTGCGGCGTCTGCAAGCCGGTGCACCTCGCCCATCGCCAATCTCCCCCGATCTTCCCCAATGGGCCGCCGGTGCTTTTCGCCAGATCATCGCAAACTCAACGTTGATCGGCGGCGAGCGACATCGCGAACAGCTGCGGCTTTGCTCTCGCGACGCACGCAGACGCGACGAATCAGATGCAACGAACCTGTGGTAGTAACACATGATAGCCGGCGGCGTCGAAGCCCGATACGCGCTCACCGGCTTTTCGTGCAAAACGCGGTGATCGGCGTCAGCCCGGTGTAGCGCCAATTCTAGGCGGGCGCGCGAGTGTGACCGGCTTGCCTCGCTTGCCGGAAACTCAAACCGGCGTACGGCTTTGCGGTCTTGACCGGCACGCGCCGGCGCGGCACGGTTTGACGGGTCAGCGCGGAGAGGCGTTAAGCGATGTCGCGAGGCGAAGTCCAGACCGGCTTCGGGCCGGATTTCGGCATCATCTCCGGCCGGATAGCCGGTGTCGCGCTGGCATTGGCGCTGAGCGCTGTGTCGTTGTCGCAGCCGCGCGCGGCGAACTTTCTGGAAAAGAATTTCTGGCTGGCGGGCCCGGACTACGATCGCGATCTGCCGGCCTGCGATTTTCCTGGCGCGCTCGACCGCATCATCGGCGATTTCCGCACCAAGGAATTCCGGTTCTGGAACTCCGAACTGCGCATCGTCGGCTTCGAGAATATCCACGAGACTCGACACGATGCCGTGGGCGGCGCAAGTCCATCCCGCGCCGCTTTTGCGGCGGCACCGCCGTGATCAACGACGGCGCGCGGCACCCGATCTATTACTCGATCGCCGAAGATACCGGCATGATCGGCATGGATTGGGGCGTCAATTTCTGCGTCGCCGGGCTCGACCGCAATTGGGCCTATAGTCCGAGCTGCCGCGCGGCGAGGCCGTGAATTCTAGCGCCGTCAGCGCCGCCGCAGCACGCAACTCGCGCAGGCGAGCTGCGGATCGCTGGCGCCGCGCTGGGCAAACTCGATCACCGTTCTTGGCGACTGCATCGGCTGTGCCGGGATCGCCGTCGCTCGACGCCGAGCGCCGGCAGACGTCGGCGTAGGCGCCGGTCATGGTCGGCGAGCGCATCCGGCTCGAATGGCTTGTTGCGTAAGAGGCGTGTGGATGGCGTCGTGCCCTCATCGCCCTGAGCCGCGCACCTCAATGCTCGCGCCCGTCCGGCCGCTGGTCCGGCGCACGGATTCGTCCGCAAGTTCCAGCGCAAATTCTCAAGATAGGTGCAGAAAGTTCCGTCGATACGCGGTTCTCTATCGCTGATTCATGCTCGCATTCGTCGCGCTACCGTTCGTCACCGCGATGGCCGAGATTTGGTGCCAGAATTCGCGTCAGGATTTGCGCCAGTACTTCGCTATGCTGGCCACGGCAGCGCAGACACGGCGCGAGCGCAACAGGACACGCCCGGGCAATTCGATTTCTATGTGTTGTCGCTGTCGTGGTCGCCGTCGTTCTGCGCGCACGCGGCCGAGCGGCATGCGGATCGCTCGGCCGGCGCCGCAATGCGGGGCGCGGCCTTATTCCTTCGTCGTGCACGGGCTGTGGCCGCAATACGACAAGGGCTTTCCGGAATATTGCCAGCATCCGTCGCCGCGGCTCTATCACGGCATCGTTCGGCGATGCTCGATCTGATGCCGGCGCCGCATCTGATCTACAACGAATGGGACAAGCACGGCACCTGCTCGGGGCTCGTCGCGCAGCGCTTATTTCGACACCGTGCGCAAGGCGCGCGCGGCGGTGAAAATCCCGCCCGATTATATCGATCTGAAAGACGCCGCTGACCGTCACGCCGGACGCGGTCGAGGACGCTTTCGTCAAGGCCAATGCCGGCCTCACGCCGACGGCATGGCGGTCGATCTGCGACAAGCAAGCGGTTGACCGAGGTGCGGCTCTGTCTGTCCAAGGATCTGCAATTCCGCGACTGTCCCGAAGTCGCCAAGCGCAGCTGCCGGCGCGATCAAATGGTGATGCCGCCGGTGCGCGGCGGCAACGGCTGACCGTTCTCGTCTACGGCGCCGCGCAGCGGCACGGCCGAACTGCGCTATGAACTATCAGCACGCCTTTCACGCCGGCAATTTCGCCGACGTGCATAAGCACGTCGGTGCTGACGCGCATCCTCGAATATTTGCGCGCCAAGCCGGCGGCGTTCCGCGTGATCGACAGCCATGCCGGCGCCGGCCGTTACGATCTTCGCGGCCGCAAGCGGCGCGCTGCGGCGAATGGCAAGACGGTATCGGGCGCCTGTTTGAGCGGCGGCGACGCTGCCCGGATGCGGCAAGCTGCCGAGACGCGCTGCTCAAGCCTTATCTCGATGCCGTCGCCGCGCTTAATCCCGGCGGCGGCTGCGCGTCTATCCGGGCTCGCCGCTGATCGCCGCAGCGCTGTTGCGGCCGCAGGACCGGCTGATCGCTTGCGAACTCGAACCGCGCGCGGCGGCGTCGCTTGAAGCCGCGCTGCGCGGCGACGCGCGCGCCAAGGTGCTGGCGATCGACGGCTGGATCGCGATCGAGCGCCAATGTCCCGCCGAAGGAGCGCCGCGGCTTGTCTCTCATCGATCCGCCGTTCGAGGAAGCGGACGATTTCACGCGGCTGCCCGGCGCGCTGGCGGACGGCGCATCGCAAATGGCCGACCGGCATTTACATGCTGTGGTATCCGATCAAGGAGCGCGACGCGCCGGACGCCTTGGCGCGGCGGCTGCGCCGGCTGGCCGTGCCGAAAGTGTTGCGCTGCGAAATAACGCTGGCGCCGCCGCGCGCGGATGCCGGCCTGTCTGGGCTCCGGCCTGATCATCGTCAATCCGCCGTACACTCTGGAGCACGACCTGAAGATTCTGCTGCCCGCGCTGGCCGGGTGTTCTCGCGAGAGCGCCGCCTGCCGGCTCGACTGGCTGAGCAAAGCAGCAACAGCCGGAAGGAGTAGCAGGTCACCGCGACCCAGAAACGGCGATTCTGGCAAGAACCGGGCTCCCCACTTTTACACAAGCGCAAATTGGTCTAATTTTTTAGCGCTGGCTTAGACGTTCCGCCTCCTGTGGGGGGCCGGCGGAGTGACTGAGGCCGTCCGCGGCTGATTCTCTTTGCCCGTGTGGATGTCCGAGCCTAGCCGTCGCGCCGTGGGGGCGCGGCGAAGGACTACGGGGAAGGAGTTGCTCGATGGCAATGACCGGTACGGTCAAATTTTTCAACGGTGAACGCGGCTATGGCTTCATCAAGCCCGACGACGGCGGCCGCGACGTGTTCGTGCACATCACCGCCGTTGAACGCGCGGGGCTGAAATCGCTGATCGAGGGGCAGCGCATCAACTTCGACGTCGAGCCCGACAAAAAGGGTAAGGGCCCGAAAGCGGTCAATCTCGTCGTCACCGGCTAAGACGACGTTGCCGCGCCGTGTGCGAGCGCGGCGCGTCGCAAATGGCCGTGCGGCCGCCCGGCAGCGGCTCTGTTGCATCGCGTCCGCGGCGGTACTCCTGTCACGTATTCCCGCAAAGACTTGTCTTGCTGGCACGTATCTTGCACCGCGATCCGCGGACCGTTTATTAACGCTCAATCAGGTGCCGCATGATGATATTGCGTTCGTCGCCGGCCTCGCCGTTCGGCCGCAAGGTGCGGATCGCGATGTCGCTTGCTCGGTCTCGACGGCGAGGTCAAAGTCGAGCCGGCCGATCACCACCGATCGTCAACGACAGCGTGCGGCAGCAAAATCCGCTCGGCAAGATTCCGGTGCTGATCGCCGAGGACGGCACCGCTTATTACGATTCCCGGGTGATCCTCGATTATCTCGACGATCGCGCCGGCGGCGGCAAGATCGTGCCGCGCGAGCGGCAAGGAGCGGCTCGCGGCGCTGCGGCTGCAGGCGCTGTGCGACGGCATTCTCGATGCATCGATCCTGACCATCTATGAGACGCGATGGCGCAAGGCGGAGACGCCACGAGCCGAAATGGCTCGAGCATCAGGCCGGCAAGGTGGCGCGCGGCGCTTGCCGCGCTCGAAGCCGCGCCGCCGCCGCTCGATGCCGAACTGCCGAATGTCGGCCAGATCACGCTCGCTTGCGTGCTCGGCTATCGCGATTTCCGCTTTCCGGCAGTTGGCGCGCCGATCATCCGCGGCTGGTCGCTTGGCTCGACAATTTTGCCGCCCGGGTGCCGGCCTTCGCCGCGACCAAAATGCCGGCGTAATCCGTGGCGCACGTCGAATCAACGGGGCGCGAGTCAGATTTGCCGCTGTTCAATCTCGACGAGCTTGCGGCTGCCGCCGTGACTGGTGCGCAGCGTCGTGCCGCCGACGCCGGCTTATGCCTGGCCGTTGCTCGCCGCGAGAACGCGGCGTCAAGGTCGTCGTCAAGCACGAGAACCACACGCCGACCGGATCATTCAAAGCCCGCGGCGGACTGGTCTATGTCGATGCGCTGCTGCGCGCAGGGCGCGAGGCCCAAAGGACTGGTCACCGCGACGCGCGGCAATCACGGCCAATCGGTGGCGCTCGCCGCCGCGCGCCATGGCATTCCTGTCGGTGATCGTGGTGCCGGAAGGCAATTCGATCGAAAAGAATGCGGCGATGGCGGCGTTCGGCGGCGAGCTGGTGACCGGCGGCAAGGATTTCGATGAGAGCCGCGCCATTGCCGCGGAGATCCAGCGCGAGCGCGATTACCATTTCGTGCCGTCGTTTCATCGCGATCTCGTCAAAGGCGTCGCGACCTATGCGCAGGAACTGTTCACAAGCCATGCCGATCTCGATGTCGTCTACGTTCCGATCGGCATGGGCTCGGGAATTTGCGGCCTGATCACCGTGCGCGATCTGCTCGGGCTGCAAACCGAGATCGTCGGGGTGGTCGCCGAGAATGCAAAGGCTTTCGCTTTGTCGTTTGCGGCCGGGCATCCGGTGCCGACCAATTCGGCGCGGACCTTCGCCGATGGCATGGCCTGCCGCGACCCGCAGCCCGAAGCGCTGGAAATCATCAAGCAGCGGCGCAGCGCGTGTCGTCACCGTCAGCGAAGACGAGATCGCGGAAGCGATCCGCATCTACCACGCGACACGCACAATCTCGCTGAAGGTGCCGGTGCGGCGCCGCTCGCGGCGCTGCTGAAGGAAAAGGCGCGCTACGCCGGCAAACGCGCCGGGCTCATCCTGTCCGGCGGCAATATCGACATGCCGGTGCTGGCGAAAGTTCTGCGCGGCGAGACACCCACCGTTTAGGGCGTGGACTCTATTGACGCGATTTACCGTGCTGCCCACTGCTGACGCCGCTGGCGCCCACTGGTGTGTGCGGCGCAAACTAAACTGCGGCGAGACCGGAATTGTCGTCTACGCACCGGACAACGTGCTATCGTTGACGGATTAAACCCCTCTAAAAGGGGTTATTGTAGGCGGCCTACAAACATAGAAGGGGGAAACATGGCGACAAAAACAGTCGACAAAAAGCGGCTGATCTTTCCGGCGCTCGCCGGAACTCTACGAGACTTTTTCACCCGCGAGCTATTCCTTCATGCGCTTTGCCACCGGCGCGGTGCTGATACCGCACGGCATCCAGAAAATCATGCTCGGCAGCGCCGTGAATCTGGCGCCTTATATCGACAAGCAGATGGGCGTGCCCTATCCGTTGATGTGGGCCTATTTTGCGGTGTTCGCCGAATCCGTAGCCGCGGTCTGCCTCGCGATCGGCCTTTTCACCCGTTTGGCGGCGTTGATCATCTGGATCGAGATGGGTGTGATCATCGTCTTCTTCCAATGGCAATTCGGCTACTTCTGGACCGTCAAGGGTTATGAATACGCCTTGCTATGGTGGCTGCTCTGCCTCGCGATTTTCTTTCGCGGCGGCGGTCGGTATTCGGTCGACCGGCTGATGAGCAAGGAGTTCTAATCGTCTTGTCGCGGCGGCAAACAAAAACCCCGGGGCGCGGTGCCCCGGGGTTGTCGGTCGCTGCAAAATTTTCGCGATGTTACCAGAACCGGTAATTTAGACCAGCGCGCAGCACATTGCTGTGGAACGAGACGTTGTCAGTGGCAGATATGCCGCCGCAGTTCAGCCCGCAATTGAAGCTGCCGAGATTGACGTAAAGATATTCGACCTTGGCGGTCCAATTGGCGGCCAGCGCCGCTTCAAGCCCGCCGCCGAGCGTCCAGCCGGTACGGTCTTGGCTGAATTGGCCGAAGCCGGGCACTGAGGCGCGGATATCGCCGAACGCGACGCCGCCGGTGACATAGGGCAGAAAGCGGTCGGCGGCATAACCGAGCCGGCCGCGCGCCGTCGACAGCCAAGTGTTGCTGGTTTTACAGCCGGGCGGGCACGCGGTCGTGCTGGAGCCGTTGATGTCGGACCAGTCGATATCGCCTTCCACGCCGGCGACGGCATTGGCCGAACTGATAATTGTAACCGGCTTGCGCGCCGACGACAGCGCCGCTCACATTGCGGCTGCCGGCCGAATCCCAGTTCGAGCTGCCGAAGCCGCCACCGCCGTTGATGCCGAAATAGGCCCCGGTCCAGTTATAGGGCGGCGGAACGAAAACCGGAGAGTTCGAATAGATTGGCGGCGGCGGCGGCCGCGACAGATCGGCCGCGGCGGCCGCTCCGCTCAGCGCCAGCAGAGCGACAAATGCAGAGCACAAACGCTTCATCTTGAATCTCCATCGCGCAAGCCTCGCATACGGTCTCGCATGCAAGTGTGGCGCGCAAGGCTGGCTGCATAGTATTCGGCGAAAGATTTTTCGTCTAGTGTAGAAAAGTCACAGGTATTTTGAAAGTTGTGGCAGTATTATGGAGATAAATTACACAATATCAACAAAATTATACTTAATATGTTCTTAAGAGCGCGAATGCGGCGCGGAGACGTTTTATGCTTCGGGCTTGCGACCGCGGGCCGCGACTTAGAAGCGGTAATTGACGCCGAGCCGGAGCAGGTTGGCGGCAAGTCCATTATTAGTGCCGGTGACCGAATAGTTGTGGTCGGCGAAATCGAGATAGAGCCATTCAGCCTTGGCCGACCAGTGCGGCGTGAAGCCGACTTCGGCGCCACCGCCCGCCACCCAGCCGAAGCTGGTATGGGATTCCGACAAATTGCCGACGGTATCGGCGGTGAGTTCGCCATAAGCGAGGCCGGCGGTGCCGTAGATGCAGCACATTGCCAATGGCGACGCCGGCGCGGCCGCGCACCGTGCCGAACCACGGATTGGAGAATTGCCAGGGTGCGAATGTATCTTCGGCGCCGGACAGATTGAAATCGGCTTCGCCGCCGTAGACGAAATTGCCGTGCTGCCAATTAAAGCCGGCTTCGATGCCGCCCGCTGCGCCCGACGGATGCGTCGGGTTGTTGATCGACCTCGCCCCATTCATAGCCAAGCGTGCCGCCGATATAGGGGCCCGCCCAGCTATAGGCGGAGTAGGGTGCCGGCGCCGCGTAATAGGGCGAGGCCGGGAAATCGGCGGCGACTGCCGCGCCGGGCATCGCCGCGGCGGCTATTGCCAGTGCCAAAAGCCCCGCCAAGAACTGTTTTCATTGTGGCCTCCTCGATTTTGAATCGGGCAAAACGCGTGCGCGATGGAATGCCTTTGCAGCGTCAAAGAAAGCCTCGAAGGCCGTCTGTCCGATCGCTAGAATTTATCGCGATGTTTAAGTTAAGCATTGCTGAATCGGTAAGGATTTCCACGTTGATATCGTTAAGAGAATCTATATTTGACGGAGCGTGCTACATTCGCAGCCATGAGCGTTCCCAAACAAGAAATCGCGCCTGAGCCCGAAATCGTCGAGGAGGACGACGAAGAGGCCCTCCCGCGGCCGGAAGAAATCGAAGCGGCCAAGCTCGCCTTCGACGACGAGCCGGGCTCGCTTGCGGCCGGCCGCGCCGCGATCGTGCACCATGCCAAACTCGCGCCGCCGCGGCCGGGCGTCTATCGCATGATCGATGCGCACGGCGACGTGCTCTATGTCGGCAAAGCCAAGAACATCAAAAAGCGCATCCAGGCCTATGCCCGTCCGACCGGGCTGGACACCCGTATCGAGCGCATGGTGGCCGCCACCCGCACGCTCGAATTCGTCGTCACCCGCACCGAGACGGAAGCTCTCCTTCTTGAAGCGAACCTGATCAAACGGCTGCGGCCGCGCTTCAATGTGGTGCTGCGCGACGACAAATCGTTTCCTTATATCCTGATCACGTCGGATCACTGGGCGCCGCAAATTCTCAAGCATCGCGGCGCGCGCGCGCGGCCTGGTCATTATTACGGGCCGTTCGCATCGGTTTGGGCCGTCAACCGCACCGTCAACGCCTTGCAGCGCGCGTTCCTGTTGCGCTCGTGCAGCGATCCGTTCTTCGAGGCCCGCACGCGGCCGTGCCTGCTGCACCAGATCAAGCGCTGCTCGGCGCCGTGCACCAAGGAGATCGACTTTCGCGATTACGCGGCGCTGGTGCGCGAGGCAAACGCGTTTTTGTCCGGCCGCAGCAAAACGGTAAAGGACGAAATGGCCGAGGAGATGGAGCGGGCCTCGGCCGCGCTCGACTTCGAGCGCGCCGCCATCTACCGCGACCGCTTGGCGGCCCTGTCCGCGATCCAGTCGCATCAGGGCGTCAATCCGCGCGGCGTCGAGGAGGCCGATGTTTTCGCCGTGCATCAGCAGGGCGGATTTTTCTGCGTCGAGGTGTTCTTTTTCCGTACCGGGCAGAATTGGGGCAATCGCGCCTATTTTCCCCGCGCCGACCGCTCGCTCGCGGCCGGTGAAATATTGTCCGCTTTTTTGGCGCAGTTTTACGACGACAAGCCGCCGCCGCGCCTCGTCCTGATCTCGCATGAGATCGCCGATCGCGCGCTCTTGGCCGAGGCGTTGTGCACCAAGAGCGGCCACAAGATCGAGATCCTGGTGCCGCAACGCGGCGAGAAAAAGGATTTGGTCGAGCACGCGCTCGCCAATGCTCGCGAAGCATTGGGCCGCAAGCTCGCCGAGACGACGTCGCAAGAAAAACTCTTGCGCCAGCTTAGCGAAACCTTCGGCTTGCCGCGGGTGCCGCGGAGGATCGAGGTCTACGACAACAGCCACATCCAGGGCTCGAACGCGGTCGGCGCCATGATCGTCGCCGGGCCGGAAGGCTTTCGCAAAGGCCAGTACCGCAAATTCAACATCCGCTCGGCCGATCTCACCCCCGGCGACGATTTCGCCATGATGCGCGAGGTCTTGGAGCGCCGCTTCAAACGGCTGCTCGCCGAAGCGCCGCGCGAGCGCTTAGCCTCTCCCGTTCCGGGAGAGGACGGCGCGGCGCAAAGCGGCGCGTCAGGTGAAAGCCTACAAACGACGAAAGGTTTCGGACCCTCATCCGCCCTCGCTTTGCTCGGGCGGCTTCTCCCGGACCGGGAGAAGGAAGCAGCCGAGGAATCGTCCTGGCCGGACTTGGTGCTGATCGATGGCGGGCAGGGTCAGCTCACCGCGGCGCGCGAGGTGCTGGCGGGCCTCGGCGTCGAAGTGCCGCTCATCGCCATCGCCAAGGGGCCGGATCGCGATGCCGGGCGCGAGACTTTCTTTGTTCCGGGCCGCGACTCGTTCAAGCTGCCGCCGCGCGACCCGGTCCTTTATTTTGTCGAGCGGTTGCGCGACGAAGCGCATCGTTTCGCCGTCGGCTCGCACCGCGCGCGCCGCAAACGCGATATCCGCGAAGCCGGGCTGCAAGAGATCGCCGGTATCGGACCGACCCGCAAACGCGCGCTGCTGCATCACTTCGGCACACTCAAGGCGATCGAACGCGCCTCGGTCACAGATTTGATGCAAGTGGATGGTATCAGCGCGGAGACGGCGCGGCGTATTTACGCGTTTTTCCATGACGGGACCGCCTGATCGTGCGCCGGCAAGCGGCCGGAACAATCCGGAAAAGTGACACGGGCCGGGCCTGTCGGTTTTGCGGCGGCGGCGCTATGGTGGCGGCATGATGGTTGCGCAATGAACTCGAGCACGACAGCTACGCCGGGCCGCACGCCGCAGCGGCCGCGCGCGCATCCGCTGGCGCTGCCGAACCTCCTAACCTATGGCCGTATCGTCGCGGTGCCGATCGTGGTCGGCTGCATGTTCTGGCAGAACATCTTGCATGGCGGTCTCTGGCTACGCTGGGTTGCGCTCGCCATCTTCATCGCCGCCGGCGTCTCCGATTTCCTCGACGGCTATCTGGCGCGCATCTGGGGCCAGCAGTCCTCGCTTGGCCGCATGCTCGATCCGATTGCGGACAAGCTTCTGGTGTCGTCGTGCCTATTGATGCTGGCCGCCGAAAGCACCATTCACGGCTGGGCGCTGTTCGCGGCGGTCGTTATCCTGTGCCGCGAAATTCTGGTCTCGGGCTTGCGCGAATATCTCGCCGAGCTTCGCGTCAGCGTGCCGGTGACGCGGCTGGCAAAATGGAAGACCACGCTGCAGCTCGTCGCCGTCGGCTTTCTCATCTGCGGCGAGGCCGGCGACGCCATCATGCCGGTGGTGACGCGGATCGGCATCACGCTGCTTTGGCTCTCCGCGCTGCTGACGCTTTATACCGGCTGGGATTATCTGTACGCGGGGCTGCTGCACCTCACCAAGGAGGACGCGTGAAGGTTCGCTATTTCGCCTGGGTGCGCGAACGCGTCGGCCTCGAGGAGGAAGACGTCGATCCACCCGCCGGGATCGCCACCGTCGGCGAATTTGTGGCTTGGCTGGCGAAACGCGGCGACGGTTACGCCTACGCGTTCGAAAATCCCAAAGTGATCCGCGCCGCGATCGACAAGCGCCACGTGCGCGCCGAAGCGCGGATCGCAGGCGCCGGCGAGATCGCCTTCTTTCCGCCGATGACCGGCGGCTGAGCGGCTGCTTCATGACCACAACCATCCGCCTACAACGCGAAGCTTTCGATAGTGCCGCCGAGGTGACGGCGCTGACGGACGCGCGCACCGATATCGGCGCGGTCGTCACCTTCACCGGCGTCTGCCGCGCCGATGAAAACGGCGAGGCGATTGCGGCGCTGACGCTTGAGCATTATCCGGACATGGCGGAAGCCGAGATCGCGCGCCATGTCGAGGAGGCGCGAATGCGCTGGCCGCTCCTCAGCGTCGCCGTGATCCACCGCTATGGCCGCATCGCGCCGGGCGAGGTCATCGTGCTGGTAGTGACGGCGTCGAGCCACCGCGAGGCGGCCTTCGCGGCGGCTGAATTCCTCATGGATTACCTGAAAACCCGGGCGCCGTTCTGGAAACAGGTCGAGAAGGCGACCGGCCAGGAATGGGTCGAGGCCAAAGCAGCCGACAATTCCGCCGCTCAGCGCTGGTCCGCGCCGCCGCCGCAAGGCAAAGCGGCAAAGTGACCGAGCGTTTTTGGCGTATCGCCTAGCTCCGGTGACATCGCGATTGATCGCGCCACGTTCCCCTCACCGCGCTGCGTGAAACGGAATCCAATTATAAAGCGCCAGGCCGCCGTCCACGACCACTGTCGTGCCCGTAACATAGCGCGAGAACCGGTCGCACAGCAGCGCCAATGCCATCGCCGCGATATCGTCCGGCGTGCCGGTGCGGCCAAGCGGAATCATGGCTTGCAGCGCGGCAACGTCGGCATCAAATCCGCCGCCCGGCACGGCGCCCGGGGCGATGGCGTTGACGCGGATTCCATCGCGCCCAAGGGCGCGTGCGAGTTCCTTCACAAGCATGGTCTGCCCGGCCTTGGTGGCGCTGTAGTGGGGCAGGTTTCGCGGCGAATAAGCATGCAACGACGTGACGTAGAGCATTCGCCCTTTGATGCCGCGCGCCTTCATGTGGGCGCCCGCACACTGTCCAAGCACGAAACCTGCCCGTAGACCGACCGTCACCATCGCATCCCATTGCGCTTCGGTGACCGCCAAAATCGTCTGATCCTCAGAACGCTTGGGCGCGGCGGAGTGGACGAGAATGGAAATACCGCCGAGCGCCGCCTGCGCGGCGTCGAACAGCGGTCGCGCTGCAGTTGGCTCCGCCAGATCTGCGCCGATGAATGTGGCGTCGAGTTCGCGTGCCAGCGCTTCGCCCGGTGCTGTGGCCACATCGCTTAAGACCAGGCGCGCCCCTTCCTCGGCGAGTGCGCGCGCAATCCCCCGGCCAATTCCGGACGCGGCCCCCGTCACCAGCGCGGTATCTCCCTCTAACAGCCCCACAATGTGTCTCCTTTTTTTGGCAACTCTCGTCGCACAAATTATCGCTTGGTGTTCTTCGCGTTTTCCTTCGTTTTCTTCTTGGCGAAAGTTGCGGTCCAGTTTTTCTTGTAGGCCGCACCAACCGGTTTCCGGCTTCGCCATTGCGGGCTATCGCAAGTAATTGGACAATGGACGACTTGTTTTATGCGGACACGGCTGGGCTCGATCCGCTCTGGCGGTGTCACCCGTGACGCAATACGATCGGCAGCCAAGCGACGGAGCCGAAGAAAACGCAAGGAGGAAGCCATGTCAATGCAAGCCCGCAAAGTCGTCCATGCCGACATCAAGCCGGAGAACCCGCCGGAGCGCGCCGCGCATTATATCGACGCGCCCAGCATGCCATGGGAGGCGACCAAGTTTCCCGGCATCAAGATCAAGGTGCTTTTTTCCGACGGCGACGGCATCACGACCGCTTTGTTCAAGCTCGATCCCGGCGCTATCGTGCCGCTGCACGAGCACACCGCGCTCGAACAAACCTATGTGATCGAGGGCACGCTGGAGGATCATGAGGGTATTTGCGGCCCGGGTCAGTTCGTGTGGCGGCCGGCCGGCAATCAGCACGAGGCGGTCGCGCCGAATGGCGCGGTGCTGCTCGGCTTCTTCCTCAAGCCGAACCGCTTCGCCTATGGCGAGAAGTTTTTCACCGAGGCGGGTGAACGGTAGGCGCGGCGCGAACGCGCCGGTGCCGCCTGCTACATCGACATGCCTTTTACTGGGGCACCTGGCGCGACTTTCGCGATTGTTGCCGCGCCCCCGGGCGTGCTGTCCGGAATCTTGGCGACGAGGTGAACGAGACCGGTGTCGGCGAATTCGACATGTAGCCGATAGCCGCCGCTCGGATCCGCGCCGCGGTACTCCCAGGTTTCGTCGGCCTGATCGTCCATCGCCATGCCGCAATCGTTGAACTGCACGACGCGCCACGGCGCGCCGAGCAACGCCTGCACATCCGTTTTGGTGGACTGGCCCGGGAACTATTTTCGCGATTTGCGGCCGGTCGGTCGCGGCGATGAGGCCGCCATCGCCGGCGGCATAGGAGGCGGCGGCCGAATAGAGCAGCACCGCGACAGCCACCGCAGGGTACCATTTGGTTTTCATCGGCACCTCCATGTCGAGCCACCGGTGCCTTAATGGTTCGCCGGCGCCACGATTTTTGCCGCATCGCCCGTCAGTGACAGGATTGTCACGCCCGAGCCGGCACGGTCGGCGGCGTAGATATAGCCGCGGTCGTCGAATTCGACGTAGTCGTTCATGGTTGCATTCTGGCAATGCGCCACGCCGTCGATTGTCGCGCATGAGGCAATAGTATTGCTGTTCGGCGCTTGGATGTAATAGGCGATGGGTCTTGGGTTCTTCGGGTCGCGAATGTCCCAAATCCGCGCGCCGGCATTGAACCATGACACAGCGACGATCTTGCCGTAATACGGCGGGTAGATCGCTTCGGTCACGGCATGCGCGCCGAAGCGGGCGCCTTTGCTGCAGAAATCGCCGGGAAATTGCGGAACGTTGAGCGTTGCCATCGGCCACGGCGTCGCTTCATTGGTGATGTCGAGAATCCACGCTTCGTGCGGCGCTTGGCCGAAGCAATTGTTGGCGGTCGATTCCGAGCTGATGATCAGCAGGTTTTTGCTTTGTGGCGAGCCATCGGCATAATGCGCCTGTTCCTGCGGCATTGGCACGCCGAGCACCGGCATCGCGCTGTGGCCGCCATTGTCGGGGTTCATCGCAACCACACCGACTTGCGGGTAAATCAAGTCCGCTTGCGTCGGACTCTGCGCGCAATTCGGCGAGGCGGTTGGAACATTGCAGCCGGTCAAGAGCTTCTGCCGGTCGACGATCTGGATGACGCCGTCCGCGCCGACGCCATAGGGTAGATAGATCCGGTTCACCGCCGTTCCCATCGAGATCGGACCGTGCACGCCGCCCGGTGGATTTTTAGTCCCTTCGTAGCAATTGGGACCCGGCGCGGATTGGCACGCCTTCGCCGTCTCAATTTCGGCGCCCGGCTCCTGGCCGACGAGGCCGAAGTCGCGGATGTAAACCGGCTTTCTCGGGTCGCTCAAATCGTAGATTTTCAGATGCTGCGCCGATCCGCTCTGGTGCCAGCCGTCGGCTTTGCTGCCGGCGACCAGATAAGCGATGCCGGTGTCGCATTCCCACCAGTTCTTATGGGTGTTGCTCAGCCCGCTGATCACGGTCGTGAGAAGCGTGGGCTTTGCCGGATCGGTCACGTCCCAGATCTGGTGCGCTTCGTCGGGCCCGACATTGCCGTAGGCGCGCAGCAGATACCATTTGCCCTTTTCGCCGTGCGGCAGCACGTCGCCGCTACACACGCGCACCATTTGCGCGCCGGCATTGCCGACGTTTCCGGGCGGCCCGGGAATGTGAAACAAATATTTTGTGTTCTTGACGTCGGTAACGTCGATGATCGAGGTGCCGTTCGGCTCGACCTTGCCGGTGAGCGGATTGAGCAGATTGCCGGTGAGATTGCCGAGATACAAAATCTCGCGGCCGTTCTGATGGACGACGAGCGGCTGATAGATCGGGCGGCCCTGATTGTCGCTATAGCCCTCTACCTTCATGTTCCAGGCAGATTCCTCGCTCCAGCCTTTGGGCGGAGGAGGGGCCGCCAAATCCTGGCCGTAGGAGCTGGACGGGTCCTCGCTATTGGCGACAGCCGGGATGTTTGGGCCGTCCGGCGGATAGGCTTGCGGCGGAGGGGTTTGGGCGACCGCGGGCGTCGCCAGCGCGCATGCAATCAAGAGGATCGCCAAAGCCGAAGCTCGGAGCACGGTTGCTGCTTTCGCTATTATGCGTCCCCGCAGCGCAACGCGTAACGAAGGCCCCGGTTCCCGAGCCTGGCATTGCAAAGCAAAGCAAAGCAAAGCAAAGCAAAGCAAAGCAAAGCAAAGCAAAGCAAAGCAAAGCAAAGCAAAGCAAAGCAAAGCAAAGCAATCCAGCCTTACCTCCGTCTGAATTGCTTCGTCGCTTCGCTCCTCGCAAAGACGGATAATCGCGCCGCTACGCCGCCGCAGCTTTGCCTTTCGGCTGCACTTCGGCGGTGTAGTCGCTCATCAAGGCTTGCGTGATGCGGCCGGGCGTGAATTTCCAGTCGGCGATCTCGGACACGGCCGTCACCTCGGCCGCGGTGCCGGTGATGAAGCACTCGGAAAAGCCTGACAGCTCCTCGGGCATGATGCGGCGCTCGATCACTTCGATATTGCGGCGGCGCGCCAGCTCGATCGCGGTCGCGCGCGTGATGCCGGCGAGGAAACAGTCGGCGATCGGGGTGTGGATCTTGCCGTCACGCACGAAAAAGATGTTGGCGCCGGTGCACTCGGCGACGCGGCCCTGCCAGTCGAGCATCATCGCGTCGGCAAAGCCGCGTTGTTCGGCGCGGTGCTTGGAGATGGTGCAGATCATGTAGAGGCCGGCCGCCTTGGCAAGACACGGCGCGGTCTTCGGATCGGGGCGGCGATATTCCGCAAGATCGAGCCGGATGCCTTTGAGGCGCTGCGCCGGATCGAAATAGCTCGGCCATTCCCAGGTGGCGATGGCGAGATGGATTGTGTTGGTTTGCGCCGACACGCCAAGCGCTTCGGAACCGCGCCAGGCAACCGGCCGAACATAAGCGTCCTTCTGATTGTTCTTTTCCAGAACCAGCCGCTTGGCGGCGTCGATGTCGGCGACCGTGTAAGGGATTTCGAAATCGAGAATTTTGGCCGAGTTTTTCAGCCGCTCGGAATGCGCGGTGCCGCGGAAAATCTGGCCGCCATAGGCGCGCTCGCCCTCGAACACGCAGCTTGCGTAATGCAGGCCATGCGTCAGCACGCTGATCTTGCATTCCGCCGTGGGAATGAGCTTGCCGTCGAACCAAATCACATCGGATCGCTGGTCGAAGGGCACTGCCATGGAATGCCTCCCTCGCGTTATTGCCCTTGCCCGAAAACGCGGCCGCCAATATGTGGCGGGTGCTGGGCTTTTGCGTCGGGAGCGAACTCCCGTTATGGTCTTGGCCGTCCCAAGAAACGTGCCACGACAGCGCCGTTGGCGTCTTCCGCAGCGCCGCCCTTACGAAACTTCTTGGGCGGTCCAGATCGGCAACGTTATCGCGCTGGCAGCTTAACAACCAAGCCAAAATATGTCAATATGACTGACCTAAATGGCTGACTTCGGAATCGCAAGTAAACCTCGTTCCGTCACCGCGGCCGTCGCGCCCGCGCCGCGGGCTGATGAGCCGTATTTCGATCTGATCGAGCTCTTGTTCTTCGCCTATCGCGATTTTGTCGGCGACGCCGATGAAGTCCTGGCGAAGCTTAGCTTTGGCCGCGCGCATCACCGTGTCTTGCATTTCGTCAACCGTAACCCCGGAATGAAGGTTGCCGAACTGCTCGACGTTTTGAAAATCACCAAGCAATCGCTCGGGCGCGTTCTCAAGCAGCTGATCGACCAAGGCTATGTGGTACAGAAGGAAGGTGCCAGCGATCGCCGCCAGCGGCTGCTCTATGTCAGCGCGGCCGGTGAAACGCTGGCGATGCAGCTTGCCGAATTGCAGACGGCGCGTATCGCGCACGTGCTCGCCGAACTTGGCCCCGGCGCCCGCGACGTGGCACGGCGGTTTCTCGCCGGCATGATCGACGCCAAGGACCGCGATTACGTGCTGCGCCTGATCGCGCGCGGCGCCCGCGCCCGCTCGCGCTCGCGAGACGATGCTTCATGACCTCGGCCGCGCACCCGGCGCAAAATCCGGCCGATAATACGGCGCAAACTCCCGCGCAAACTCCGGCAAAAAATCCGGCTGACGATGCGCCGCATCTGCTCGTGGTCGATGACGACCGCCGCATTCGCGTGCTGTTATCGCGCTTCCTGCTCGGAGAAGGTTACCGGGTCTCGACCGCGGAGACGGCACTGGAAGCGCGTGCCAAACTGCAAGGCTTGAAGTTCGATCTTCTTATCCTCGACGTCATGATGCCGGGGGAGAGCGGTTTTGATTTTGCGCGCTCCATCCGCACGTCTGCCACGGTAACGTCTTCCGCGGTGCCGATTTTGATGCTGACGGCGCGCGACGAAAAGGAAAGCCGGATCATGGGGCTCGAGATCGGCGCAGATGACTATCTCGCGAAACCATTCGAGCCCCGAGAGCTTGCGCTGCGCGTCGCCAATATCCTCAAGCGCGCGCGGCCGCCGGCCGCGCCGCCCGCGGAATCGGTGCGCTTCGGCCAGTTCGTGTTCCATCTGGCGCGCGGCGAACTGCGCCGCGGCGAGGAGGCGATCCGGCTCACCGATCGCGAGCGCGAAATGCTCCGCGTTCTCACCGCAAGCGCGGGCGAGACCGTGCCGCGCGAGGCGCTTGCCGGCAACGGCGAAGCGGTCAGCGAGCGCACCGTCGACGTGCAGGTCAATCGGCTGCGCCGCAAAATCGAGCGCGATCCCGCCAATCCGCTGATCGTGCAGACGGTGCGCGGTGTGGGTTACCGCCTGGTCGCCGCGACGTGAGCGGCGCCATGACTTTCAAGACTAAGGCCAGTCTCGACGATGACCAGTCTCGACCATGACTAGCTTGGATGCAGGCATCGGACGCTTGCGCAACGCCGCCGGCCAGTTTTTTGCCGCGGCAAGCGCTATCGCCAGCGCCGCCTCGACCGTGGCGGCGCCGATCGTCGGTCCATGGGATCGGTTCGGCCGTTGGGTGAAATCGATGATGCCGAAGGGTCTCTATGCCCGTTCGCTGCTCATCATCATTGTGCCGATGGTCGTGCTGCAATCGGTTGTCGCTTTGCTGTTCCTGGAGCGGCACTGGAATTTGGTGACCACGTATCTGTCGTCGGCAGTGACGCAGGAGATCGCCACTCTGATCGACGTCTACAAGACCTTCCCGCAGGATCCCGATCACGCCCAGCTTCGCCGCATCGCGCAGGATCGGCTTGGCCTGGTGGTCGACTTCCTGCCGGGAACGCAGTTGCCGCCGCCCGGCTCGAAGCCGTTCTTCTCGCAGCTCGACGCGGCGCTGTCTGACGAAATCCGCAAGCAGATCGGTCTGCCGTTCTGGATCGACACCGTCGGCCGTTCGTCGATCGTGGAAATCCGCATCCAGCTTCCCGACACCATCATGCGCGTGTTCGCGCGCCGCGCCGATGTCTACGACCCGAATTCATGGATATTCCTGGTCTGGATGCTCGCCACCTCGCTGGTCGTGCTCGCCATCGCGATTGCGTTTTTGCGCAATCAAATCCGGCCGATCGTGCGGCTGGCGGACGCCGCCGAAGCGTTCGGCAAAGGCCGCGAAGCGCAGAATTTCCGGCCGCGCGGCGCGCGCGAGGTGCGCCGCGCAGCGGCCGCCTTCCTGGAAATGAAAGGCCGGGTCGAGCGCGCCATCGAGCAGCGCACCACGATGCTCGCCGGCGTGTCGCACGATCTGCGCACCATCCTGACCCGGTTTAAGCTCGAGCTCGCGCTGTTTGGCGATACGCCGGAAATCGAGGCGATGAAGAAGGATGTCGACGAGATGGCGGCGATGCTCGAGGCATATCTGGCATTCGCCCGCGGCGATATGGGCGAGCAGTCGGCGCCGACCGATATCTCGGCTTTGCTCGACGAGCTCAAGCTCGAAACCGAGCGCCACGGCCACCGCGCCAGCGTGGTTTTCCACGGCCGGCCCGAAGTCACCGTGCGGCCGGCGGCGTTCAAGCGCTGCCTCGCCAATCTCGTCACCAATGCCTCGCGCTTTGCCTCGACCGTCGCCATCACCGGGCACCGCGATCACCGCTGGCTCACGGTGACGGTGGACGACGACGGCCCGGGCATTCCCGTGCCAATTGCGTGAGGACGTGTTCAAGCCGTTCCTGCGCCTCGATGACGCGCGCAACCAGGATGAGGGCGGCACCGGGCTTGGTCTCGCCATCGCCCGCGACATCGCGCGCTCCCATGGCGGCGACATCACGCTGGGCGACAGCCCGCTCGGCGGATTGCGGGCGACGGTGCGGGTGCCGGTCTAGCCGCGCCCATGGTGCCGTAATCGTTGTCCTGTCAAGGAGCGGAATGCTTTATCGCGCCCGGACCCGCAATCGCTCCCGGCGGGCACGTGCCGAGGATGATCATGCCGAGAACTTCGTCCTTGGTGACGTCGCCGACGGCAGCCGTGCCGACGATGCGTCCGTTCTTCATGACGCAAATCCGATCCGCCAGATCGAACACGTCATGAATGTCGTGGCTGATCAGGAAAATGCCGATGCCTTCGGCCTTGAGCTTGCGGACGAGGTCGCCGACTTGCGCCGTCTCCTGCGGCCCGAGCGCCGCGGTCGGTTCGTCCATGATCAAAATCTGCGCGTTGAACAAGATCGCACGCGCGATCGCCACCGACTGGCGTTGGCCGCCGGACAGCGCTTTGACGGGGTCTTTAAAGCGCTGGAAGTGCGGGTTCAGCCGTCCCATGACGTTGCGCGCCGCGGCCTCCATGGCGATGTCGTCAAGCGTCCCCCAGCGTGTCCGCAGCTCGCGGCCGAGAAACAGATTGGCGGCGGTGTCGACATTGTCGGCGAGCGCCAGCGTCTGGTAGATCGTTTCGATCCATGTTTCTTGGCGTCGCGTGGATTGGCGATTGTTGCTTCCGCGCCGCGAATGAAGATGGTTCCAGAATCGCGCTTTAAGGCGCCGGACAAAATCTTGATCAGCGTTGACTTGCCGGCGCCGTTATGGCCGACGAGCGCCATCACCTCGCCTTCGATATAGCGCGATCGACGCCCGGTCGACGGCATGAATGCCGCCGAACGCGATCGAAATGTCGCGCATCTCGACGAGCGGAATGGCTGCGGCGTCCATGCTCCGCTCCGCTAAACCTTGATCCAATTGCGCCGCTGCGAGACCGTATCGAGCCACACCGCGAGCACCAGGATGGCGCCAACAACGATGTTCTGCAGCGGCGTATCGATGCCGAGCAGCACCATGCCAGACTGGAGCGACTGCATGAGGACGGCGCCGAGCATCGCGCCGGCCACGGTGCCGACGCCGCCGCGAAGCGACGTGCCGCCGATGACGGCAGCCGCAATGACCAGGAGTTCGGCAAGCGTGCCTTCCGAATTCGTGGCGGCGTCGAGACGCGCGATCGAAATGGCGCCGGCGATGGCCGCCAGCAGCCCCATCAGCATGAATATCTTCATGATCACCCAGCGCGTGTCGACGCCGGCAAGCTCGGCTGCCTCCGGATTGCCGCCGATGGCGTAGGCATAGCGGCCAAAGCGCGTGCGTGTCGACAGGAAGGTCATCGCCACGCCGACTCCGACCGCGATGAGAACCGGAATCGCGATGCCGTGCGCAATGAATAGCCCCCCTTCGGCAAGCGCGATGTGATGGGCTTGGGCATAGCGGCGGACGGCGCCGATCGGCCAGGGATAAGCATTGGCGATTGCGACCGCGGCGAGGATCAGCGCGCAAGCGATGCCGCCAAGAAACACTTCGGCCGCCGCCGGCCGCAGCGGAAAGAGAAATCTCTTGCGTCGGGCGCGCCGATGCGCCAGCAGCAGCACGACCGCCACGCAAGCGGCCACGCCGACCGCCCAACTCCAAGCCGCGCCGATTGCGCCTTCCGGGCCGCCGCCCATGAGCTTGAACGTGTTGTCCAGCGGCGCGACCGTCTGGCCGCTCGTCACCCACCAGGCCGCGCCGCGCCAGACGAGCAAGCCGCCAAGCGTTACGATGAAGGCCGGAATGCCGAGATAGGCGATGACAAAACCTTGGAACGCGCCGAGCATGATGCCGCGCGACTAGCCCGGCCAGTGAGCGTGACAATCCAGGTCGCCGGATGTTCGAAGCCGAGAAGTTTCGGCAGCAGATCGGCCTGGATGATGCCCATGATCATGCCGATGAAGCCGAGCATCGATCCGACCGACAGATCGATGTTGCGGGTCACGATGACGAGCACCATGCCGGTCGCCATGATGGCGACGGACGATGATTGCACCGACAAATTCCATAAATTGCGCGGCGTGAGAAACAGGCCGCCCGAAAGGGCATGGAATGCAATCCAGATCAGCAGCAACGCGCCGACCATGCCGAGCATCCGGGTGTCGAGTTCGCGTGGCTTTGAGGAAGCGGGTCGAGCACGGTCAACCGCAGACCTTGACCGTGCCGGGCTTGACGCCCTGGCAGACCTCATCCTTTTTGATCCAACCCGCATCGATGACGACGTTGAGATTGTCCTTGGTGATCGGGACCGGAGTGAGGAACAACGAGTTCATCTCGACTTTCCGCGGCCCGCCGGTGAACTTCACCGCGCCGGGAATTTCGCTCATCGTCTTGCCGTCGGCGAGCAGCAAGGCGATCTCGGCCGCCTGCTTGCCGAGCGCGCGGGCGTCCTTCCACACCGAGACGGTCTGTGTGCCGAGCGCGACGCGGTTGAGCGCGGCATGATCGCCGTCCTGACCCGAAACCGGCACGGCGCCGGCCATGCCTTGCGCCGCAAGCGCGGCGATGGCGCCGCCGGCCGTGCCGTCGTTCGACGCGACGACCGCATCGACCTTGTTGTTATTCTTGGTCAGGATCTGTTCCATGTTCTTCTGTGCGTTGGCCGGCAGCCAGCCGTCGGTATAGGCCTCGCCGACATTCTTGATCTTGCCGGCGCCGATGGCGTCTTTGAGCACGTCCATCTGGCCGGCGAACAGAGATCGGCGTTCGGATCGGCCGATGAGCCTTTGATGAAGGCGTAATTGCCCGCCGGCTTGACCGCGAAGACGGCGCGCGCCTGCATCCGGCCGACTTCCTTGTTGTCGAACGTGATGTAAAACGCGTTCGGATTTTCGATCAGGCGATCATAGCCGATCACCGGAATGCCTTCGTCGACGCCTTGCGCATCGCCGGACCAATGGCAGAGGCGTCCTGCGCCAGCACGATCAGCGCATTGGCGCCCTGCGCGATCAGGCTTTCGATATCGGTCAATTGCTTCTGCGCGGACGATTGCGCATCGGCGGAGATATACTTGTCGCCGGCCGCAGCGATTGCGGCCTTGATCGCGGCTTCGTCGGTCTTCCACCGTTCCTCCTGGAAGTTCGACCAGGACACGCCGACGACTTTGCCCTCGGCCGCGGCAGCCGCCGGCGAGGGCAAACGACAATGCGGCGCCCGCCAGCAATGCGGTTGCAAACTTCGTCATTATACCCCCTAGCGCCGGCAGCGGCGTTTGCGCCAGTTTGGCCGATATAGAAGCTCTTTCGAGCATCCGGCAAGGTGCTGTTTGGTCTTAAATCTTCGGTGCGCTCTCGCCATTTCCGGCCGATAAAGCCTTGCTGGGGATGCCTGTTATGACCGTCGCCAAAGAGGACAAAACCAAAGTCGGAAAGCCGCCCGTTCGAGGCCGATGTCGCCACGCTTTTGCAGCTGATGGTGCATTCGGTCTATTCCGACAAATCGGTGTTTTTGCGCGAACTGATTGCCAATGCCGCGGACGCCTGCGAGCGGCTGCGCTATGAGGCGATCGCCGATCCGGCGCTGCTGGCGACGACGCTAAGCCGCGGATCACCGTGGTGATCGATGCCGAGGCCAACCGACTTGCCGTGGAAGATAACGGCATCGGCATGAGCCGCGACGAGATGATCGAGGCGCTCGGCACCATCGCGCGCTCCGGCACCAAGGCGTTCCTGGCGCGGATCGAAGCGGCACAGGCGAACGGCAACAGCGAAGAGAGCGCGCTGATCGGCCGGTTCGGCGTCGGCTTCTATTCAGCCTTCATGGTGGCTGACCGCGTCGAGGTGATTTCGCGCCGGGCCGGAGCGGATGCGGCTTGGCTGTGGTCGTCCGATGGTAAGGGCGCATTCGCCATATCGCCGGTAGCTGACCGGCGGGCGCGCCGCGCCGCGGCACCCGGGTCATGCTCCACCTCATGGCGGACGCCAAGACCTACACCGAGCGCCGACCATCGAGCAATTGGTCAAAGCGCAATCCGGCCACGTGCCGGTGCCGATCGCGATCGCCGATAAGCCTGGCGCGGAGCCTGCCGAAATCACCGATGGCGCGGCGCTGTGGACCAAACCGAAAGCCGATATCAGCGCTGCGGATTACACCGATTTCTACCGCAGTCTCGGCGGATTGTTCGATGAGCCGGCGCTCACCATCCATTTCCGCGCCGAGGGGCGGCAGGATTACACCACGCTGTTCTTCGTACCCGGCTCGCGGCCATTCGATCTGTTCGATCCCGACCGCACCGGTCGCATCAAGCTCTATGTCAGGCGTGTTTTCATCACCGACGATGCGGAGATATTGCCGCGCTATCTGCGCTTTGTCCGCGGGCTCGTCAACTCGGCCGACCTGCCGCTGAACGTTTCGCGCGAGAAGATCCAGGAAAGTCCGCTGCTTGCCGCGATCAGGAAAGGCGCGACCAGCCGCGTGCTATCCGAATTCGAGCGGCTTGCCGACAAGGAGCCGCAGGCTTACGCCAAAATCTGGGATACCTTCGGCGTTGTGCTCAAGGAAGGTCTGTACGAGGATTTCGAGCGGCGTGACGCGCTCTTCAAGCTTGCGCAATTTAAGACCACAGCGTCCGACGACTGGCGCAGCCTCAAGGATTATGTCGAGGCGCTGAAGACCAATCAGACCGCGATCTATTATCTCGCCGGCGACGATATCGAGCGGCTCAAATCCTCGCCGCATCTCGAGGGATTCCGCGCCCGCGGCATCGAGGTGCTGCTGCTGCCGGATCCGGTCGATACATTCTGGGTGATGCCGGGCTTCGACTTTGACGGCAAGCCGTTCAAATCGGTGACGCAAGGTGCGGCGGATTTGGCGCTCATTGCGCGTGTCGACGACCAGAAGGATACGGCGCCGGGTATCGCGGAAAAGGTGAAGGCATTTCTGGCCTTCGTGCAAACGACGCTCGGCGAGGCGGTGGCGGAAGTGCGCGCCTCGGACCGGCTCACCGACAGTGCGGTATGCCTGGTCGCAGTGAATTCCGGCCCCGACCGCGCGCTCGAACGAATTCTGGCCGGCGCCGGGCGGCTCAAAGCCGCGTCAAAGCCGATCCTCGAAGTGAACCCGCAGCACGCGCTCGTGATCGCGCTCGCCGGGCTCGGCGAGGGTGAACAGAAGCTTCAAGGCAGACGCCGCGCATTTGTTGTTCGACGAGGCGCGGCTGCTGATGGCGAGCACCCGGCGGACGCGAAGTTATTTTCCGATCGGCTGGCGCGCGTACTTGAGCGCGGCCTGCGCCCGACTTCATCTTGACCTGTTTGATAGCGGTTATTCCGCCGGCGTGCGCATCTCTGCGGCAACGGCCGCGGCGCCGGTGTCGCGCGTGTGCAGCGACGGCTCGATCGGCGGTTTGGTGCCGCGCAGCCGGAAATAAATCTGCGACCCGATCAGGATCGCGCAGAGCGCGATAAAGAAAGCGCTGATCGGCCGCTCCACGAACACCCCGATGTCGCCGCGCGAAATCAGCATGGCGCGGCGGAAATTCTCCTCGAAGCGCGGCCCGAGCACAAAGCCGAGCAGGATCGGCGCGGGATGGAAGCCCAGGCGCAGCAGGATGTAGCCGAACAGCCCGATGGCCACCACTTCGCCGACCTGGAAGAAATCGTTGTTGGCGGCATAGACGCCGATGCAAACAAAGAACATCGCGCTCGGGTAAAGGAACTTGTAGGGGATCGCCAGCATCTTCACCCAGATGCCGATCAGCGGCACGTTGAGCAGCACCAGCATGATGTTGCCGATCCAGAAACTGGCGACCAAGTCCCCAGAAGATATCCGGATGCTGCGAGATCAGCTGCGGTCCGGGCACGATGCCCTGAATCATCAGCGCGCCGAGCAGCAGCGCCATGACGGCGTCGCCGGGAATGCCAAGGCTCATGGTCGGGATGAAGTCACCCTGAACCGAGGAGTGGGTCGCGGCTTCCGGGCAGACCACGCCCTCGATAAGGCCGGTGCCGAACCTCTCCGGATGCCTGGAGATTTTCTTTTCCGTCGCGTAGGCGACGAAGGAAGCGATGGTCGGGCCGGTGCCGGGAATGAGCGCGCACAGGCTGCCGATGATGGTGCCGCGCCACATCGGGAAGAACGCCTGCTTCATGTCGGCCTTGGTCGGACGCATGTCCTTGAAGCTGACATTGGTATATTTCGTGTTGATCGGCGCGACTTGATTGACGCTGTTCATGAACTCGGCGATGCCGAACAGGCCGAGCGCCAGTGCAATCAGCTCGATGCCGTCGTCAAGTTCAGTCATGCCGAACGTGTAGCGTTCCGAGCCGGTCTCGAGATCGGTGCCGACCGAGCCGAGGAACAGCCCCAGCACCGTCATCGCCACGCCTTTGACCGGCGATCCGCGCGCCAACGTCGAGCCTGCGAGCAAGCCCAATAACATCAGCGAGCACACCTCGGCGGGTCCGAATTGCAGCGCCGCTCTTACCAGCAGCGGCGACAAGAAGATCATTTCGGTGATGCCCCACGACGCGCCGACGAAGGAGGCAAATACCGTGAGCCCGAGCGCCACCCCGCCGCGGCCTTGCTTGGTCATCGGGAAGCCGTCGAGACAGGTCACCGCGTGCGGCGGGTGGCACGGCAGATTGAGCAAGATCGAGCAGATCGCGCCGCCATATTGCGCGCCGTACATGACGCCGCCCAGCATCAGGATGGCGGCGACCGGCTTCATGCCGAAGGTCAGCGGCAACAAAATCGAAATCGTGGCAAGCGGGCCCATGCCGGGCAGCACGCCGACCATGTTGCCGACGAGAACGCCGATGAAGCAGAACATCAGATTGTGCGGCTCGAGCGCGACGCCGAAGCCATACCAGAGGCTCTCAAGCGATGTCCCTATCATTGGGCGCCCCACCAGGTGAGGATCGGCATCGGGACCTGCAGAAAGTAAGAGAACAGGCCGACGCCGAACGCGGTCACGACACTCGCCAGGATAAACGTGCCGCGCCACGTCGCGCCTTTGTCACCGAGCGCGGCAATGAAGACACAGGCGAAAGTTCCCGGGATCATGCCGAAATAACGTCCGAACACGATGAAGAGCACCGGGCTCATGAGAATGCAGAACCACGCCCACCATTGCGGATGTTCCGGCAGAATGCGCTGATTGTCTTCGTGCGCGCTGCCGTCAGGTGCGAGCGCTGCCGGGCCAAGGGCCGCTGCTGCGATGGCGATGCCGAGGAGAACAAGGAGCACGCCGAGCGCGGTCGGCAGGAAGCCCGGCCCCATATGCATGAGGGTTCCGGCCCGATAACCCGCGCCCTTGAGCGCAATGAAGAGCCCAAGCAATATCATCAGGCCGCCAGCGTAGAAGTCACGCTTGCCCATCAGCTCGCGGAGATAGCTGGTGGAAGGCTGCACCATTTCCTCCCGGCCGTTTCGAGGCCGTTATTGTTTCCTCGCCCCAAGTTCAGGGCGAAACGAAAAACTAGCTTAGGTACCCCGAAGTTCCGCAGCGACGCGGTGTCGCGGTCTCCCGCCCCCCCTTTTGCACGGCGCGACGCTCGCGCAAGGAGACCTGTTTTCTGCAGGTTCTAAACGATATAGGGCAGGGCGGAGGGGTGCAACTCCCCCTCCATGACCGCCTGACGACAGCCCCCAGCCGTTTTGCGTATTCCACTGGTTTTGTCGACATTTAAGGAGTGAACAAATCTAAGGAGTGAACAAATCCGGGCAGCCGGTATTCCCGCGAACAGCTGCGGCGTGGTCGTCGATAGGCGCGAACAGATCCGCGGTGTCATTGCGGACATTGCCGACTCGCCGGTCGACCGGCCAAAATGTCATGGCCGCGCTCGGATAGGGCTTGAGCATGGCTTTGAGCTCGGCGCCGGTTGCGGCCTGTTCGCCGGGCCGATGTTCGCCTAGCCATGCCCCCCCAACTGCCGGGCGGCAACAGCACCGGCATGCGGTCGTGCAGCGGCGCGAGCAGGTCGTTGGCGGCCGTTGTGACGATGGCGAAGGATTTGATCGTTTCGCCCTCGCCCGCGCGCCAGGCATCCCACAATCCGGCAAAGATCATCGGCCTGCGATTGCTTAAGCCCACCGCGAAGGGTTGTTTGTCGGCCGCGCGCCATTCGTAATAGCCGTCGGCGATCACGAGGCAGCGCCGGCCGGCCTGCCAGGCGGCGCGGAACGCCGGGCGCTTGTCGAGGCTTTCGGCGCGGGCGTTGAAGGTCGTGGCGCCGATCTTGACGGCCTTTTCCAGGATTGCGCCCATGACGGGATGAGACCCCAACGCATCGCCGTCAGCGTACGCTCGCCGTTGCTGGAGACGACGACGGGAAGTTTTGACGCTGGCGCGGCGTTCCAGCGCGGCCGATAGTCGCCGATCGCGTCGAGATCGATTTTCAGATCGAGTTTGATTTCGGAAATATCTTCGGGAAGCTTGGCGCGGCCGGGCATGATGGATGGACTCCTTGCTCGTCATTGCGGATCGCCGCGTAGCGGCGAGTCCGGAATCCATAATCCCCGCGCCGGGAATATAGATTCCGGGCTCCTCGCGGAGCCTGTCATTGGGCCGCGCGCTTCGCGCGGACCCGTTGGCTCGGCCCCGGAATGACGAATGTGGTGCATTGTCCCGTTCAATGAAAATCCCGGCTCTTGAGCGGCAGTGCCGCGTCGCCCGTAAACGCAATCGGTCCGCCGAAAAATTTCGGCGAGAAAAGATCGCCGCCATCGCGCAGCCACGGTAGTTCGGCGGAAAGATCGGTAAAACGTTCCGCGACCACATGGATGACGAGGCCCGAGCGTTGCAGGCGGCCGCGCACGGCGAGGAAGCGCGCCGTCATTACGGTGCGGCGGTTTTTTGCAAAGACTTTCGGCCAGACGATGATATTGGCGATGTCGGTTTCGTCTTCGAGCGTCATGAACACGACGCCTTTGGACGTGCCTGGCCGCTGCCGGATCAGCACAAGTCCGGCGACGGTGACGATGCGATCCTGCGCCAAGTCTTTTTTCGTCGCCACGCAGCGCGCTGTTGCAGATGGCGCCGCGCGCGGTCAAGCGGTCGCGGAAGAAGCGCACCGGATGCTCTTTCAAGGAAAGCCCGGTCGCCACGTAATCTTCCACGACATGCTCGCTTAAGGCCATGGCCGGCAGCGCGACTTTTTCTTCCTGGAAAAGCTCGTCGCTCAAATGCGGCGTCAGCAGCGGCAGATCGTGCGGTATATCTTTGGCTTTTGCCGTGCCGCGCGGCGGGCGAATGCCGGTCATGTCGAGCCGCCGCGCCGCCCATAAAGCCGAGCGCCGATCGAGCCCTAGCGAGCGGAACGCATCGGCTTCGGCCAACCGCTCGATGGTGAAACGGGAAACGCCGGCGATGGCCGCGGGCCGCTCGATCGAGGAAAAACCGTTGCCCCGCGCCGCGATGAGTTTTTTCAATTCTTGTTCCGCGAGGCCGTGGACAAGGCGAAAGCCGAGACGGACCGCGCCTTGTTCCAGCGTGCAATCCCAGGCGCTGAAATTGACGTCGACGCCGCGGATTTCGACGCCGTGCGCCCACGCATCGCGCACCAGCTGTGCCGGTTGATAAAAACCCATCGGTTGGCTGTTGAGGATGGCGGCGCAAAACACGTCCGGATAACGGCATTTGATCCAGGCCGAGGCGTAGACCAGAAGTGCAAAACTCGCGGCGTGGCTTTCGGGAAACCCGTATTCGCCAAAACCTTCGATCTGACCGAAGCAATGTTCGGCGAAGTCGCGGTCGTAACCGCGTTCGGCCATGCCGTTGATGAACTTGTCGCGGAACAGATGGACGGTGCCGTTGTGGCGGAAGGTGGCCATGGCGCGGCGCAGGCCGTCCGCCTCGTCGGGCGTGAATTTTGCCGCAGCGATCGCGATTTGCATCGCCTGTTCCTGAAACAGCGGCACCCCGAGCGTTCGTTTAAGAACGTCTTTCAATTCGTCGGCCGGACCATGGGCCGGAGCAGGCGAGGGGTAATGCTCCTTCTCGATGCCGTCGCGCCGGCGCAGATAGGGATGCACCATGTCGCCTTGGATCGGGCCCGGCCGCACGATCGCGACCTCGATGACGAGATCGTAGAAGCATCGCGGTTTCAATCGCGGCAGCATCGACATTTGCGCGCGGCTCTCGACCTGGAAGACGCCCACCGAGTCGGCGCGTGACAGCATGTCGTAAACGGACACGTCGTCCTGCGGCAGCGTTGCGAGCGAAAAATCCGCGCCGTAATGACCTTTTAGGAGATCGAAGCCGCGCCGCAGGCAGCTCAGCATGCCGAGCGCGAGCACGTCGACTTTCATCAGGCCGAGCGTGTCGATATCGTCCTTGTCCCATTCGATGAAAGTGCGGTCGTCCATCGCCGCATTGCCGATGGGAACTGTCTCGTCGAGGGCGCTGCGGGTGAGCACGAAACCGCCGACATGTTGTGACAGGTGGCGCGGGAAGCCGATCATCTCGTCGGCGAGCGCGACCGCCTGCCGGATCGCCGGATTTGCCGGGTCGAGGCCGGCCTGGCGGATGTGATCGTCGGGCAAGCCGTCGCCATAGCCCCACACCGTCTTGGCGAGCGCCGAGGTAATGTCCTCGGTCAAACCCAAAACCTTGCCGACTTCGCGAATGGCGCGCCGCGAGCGGTAATGCACGACGGTTGAGCAGATCGCCGCGCGGTGCCGGCCGTAACGCTGATAGATGTATTGGATCACTTCCTCGCGTCGCTCGTGCTCGAAATCGACGTCGATGTCGGGCGGCTCGCCGCGGTTCTCGGAAACAAAGCGTGCGAACAGAAGGTTGCTTTTGTCCGGGTTCACCGAGGTAATGCCGAGGCAGAAGCAGACGGCGCTGTTGGCCGCAGAGCCGCGGCCCTGGCACAAAATATTTCTTTCGTTACGCGCATAAGCGACAACGTCATGGACGGTGAGGAAATAGCGGGCGTAGTCGAGCTTGCCGATCAGCGCCAGTTCCTCGTCCAGCCGTGTTTTGACATCCGCCGGAATGCCGTTCGGAAATCAATCAGCGGGGTAACGCTCCGCGGCGCCCGCCCAGGTCAGATCTTCGAGATGTTGCTGCGCGGTTTTGCCTGCCGGCACCGGCTCGTCGGGATATTCGTATTTGAGTTCGCCGAGCGAAAAGCGGCAGGCTGCGGCGATCTCGAGGCTGCGGGCGATGGCGTCGGGAAACTTGGCGAACAGCCGCGCCATTTCCGCAGCCGCCTTGAGATGCCGTTCGGCATTGACGGCAAGCCGCAGTCCCGCTTGGCGCAGCGTGCATTTCTCGCGCACGCAGGTGAGCACGTCGCTAAGCGGACGGCGCTCCGGCGCGTGATAAAAAACGTCATTGACGGCGACGAGCGGCGCGCCAAGGCGAGCGCCGAGTTCGGCCAAGAGCCCGAGCCGGCGCGGCTCGTCGCCGCGATGATAATGCGTGCCGGCAAGGAATGTGCGCCCCGGCGCCGCGCGGGCTAAAGCGGAAAGGCGATCGGTGAAGTCATTGCTCCGCTCATTCCCGCGTAAGCGGGAATCCAGGACTGGGTCCCCGCTTTCGCGGGGACGAGCGGGAATAAGGGCGAGCGGAGGAATGGCAATCAGCATCTGCCCTTCGCTGGCGCCGAGAATCTCCTCGAAGGTCAGATGGCATTCGCCTTTCTTGGCCTTGAGATTTCCGGCGGTGAGGAGGCGGCAAAGCCGGCCGTAGGCTATCCGATCGGTCGGATAGGCCAGCACCTCGAAACTGTCGGTCGTCACCAGCCGTGTGCCGACAAGGAGCTTGATGTTTCGCTGCCGCGCTTCGTCGTAAGCGCGCACCACCCCGGCAAGACTATTGCGGTCGGCGATGCCGATGGCGGTGAGGCCCAGTTCATCGGCGCGTGCGACCATTTCCTGCGGATGCGAGGCGCCGCGCAGGAAGGAAAAGTTGGTCGTCACGGCCAATTCGGCATAGGCGCTCATCGTTCAATACTCACGCAAACAGCCCGTGCACGAACCAGCGCGCCGCCGCGGCCTCGCGCCCGTAAAGGCCTTCGCGGTAGAGCCAGAAGCGGCGGCCGCCTGAGTCTTCGACGAGGTAATAGTCGCGCGTCGGCGCGACCTCGCAGTGCGGCTTATGATTGTGCCACCATTCGGCGCCGATGCGTTCGCGGTCCTTGCGCGCCGGCGATGTCGTAGGTGATGCCGCGCCAGGAAAATCGCCGCGGCGGACCATCGGGGACCAGCGCCGTGACATCCTGGGCCGGTTCGGCATGCGGCAATAGCAGGAGCGGATGCGCTTGCTCCGGCACCGGCCAAGAACAAGAAGATGACCAAGAGGGCGAGCATGCCGTCGCCTTGCCGTCGAGCGCCGGCAGTGCTTCGGCGCGCTCGGGCAAATGGCTGGCGACGGGCGCGAACCGTCTTACCCGGTGCGGGCCGAGGCGCTGGCGCAGCGCGTCGATCAAGGCCGCGCAACGCTCCGCGCGGTCGCCATCCCCGCCAATTCTCGCCCGCTGGCGGGGGAGGGATGGCAGGGGGCGTCGGCGGCGGTGAATTCGATCTGCCGCGCCGGCATCGGTTCGGCGCGGGTGACGGCAAGGCCGATGGCTTCGAAGCCGAAGCCCAAATCAGAGTCCAAGTCTTGCAGCACTGCCAGTGCTGCAAGCTTAAGATCGAAAAGACGCGCCACATGGGCAGCGTTGCGCGTCGGGGCCGTCAGCCCGATAGTGATCGTCTCTACCGCGCCGTCGACGCGGTAGAGGCAAAGCCTTAAAGCCCGCGCGCCGACATCGTCACGCACCAGCACAGGCAAAAGATTTTGCATGAGGCGGCTCGCCCGCGCGATGATGGCCTCCTGCGTGACGATCGGCTCAAGCAAATAATGCAAGCTGTGATAGACCGGCGGCGCAACGATGGGCACGAGCGGCTCGTCGACGCGGCCGAGCGCCTGGTCGAGACGGCGCAGGAGCTCGGCGGCAAAGCGCGCGGCAAAGGGCGCGCGCGGCTGGTCGAGCAGGGAGCCTACGGTTTTAAAGCCGAGCCGGCGTAGCGCGGTGCGGGTTTCGCCCGACAGCCGCAGCGCTTCGATAGGCATGTCGGCCAGCGCCGCGGCTTGCCGGCCCGAGGGCAAAACAAACAAGGGCGCGCGGTGAAAGCGCGATAGCGCCCAGGCAGCGCCTGGCGTGTCGGCAACGGCAAGCCGCGCCGGCAAGCCGAAACGTTGCAGGCGCGAGGCAAGATCGGCGATGAGGCTTTCCTCGCCGCCGAACAGATGCGCCGAGCCTTCGATGTCGAGGAAAAAACCATCGGCGCCATTGTCCTCGTTCCAGGGGCAGGCGGTCGGTGTGTAACGCGTCGCCCATAAAGCAATCCGCCGCAACGCGGTATCGTCGGCAGCGGCATCGACGTCGCGGACTTGCAGCGGGCCAATTTTCGCCCGCGCGTCGGACAGGGACTCGCCGGCGACAAGGCCAGCATCCGCCGCCGCCTCGTTTAAGGCTGCGATGCGCGGGCCGCCGGCGCCGGCAACGGCAAGGACGAACGGCCGATCAGGATCGACGGGCTTGCCGCAAGCAATGATCGCTTGCGCTGCGAGAAATCGATAGATCGGCCAGCGCGGCAGCCAAACTGAAACGATGCGCGACATGATCGTACTCCACTATCCATTCGCCCGGCCGTCCATTGCGACAGCGTTCAAGTTGCAGATGCCATCGCGGGCGCGCGTAAAGGCCGAAACGGTCGCGCGCGGCTGCAACGGTGCCGACGCGCCAGCGCGTGGCCGCGGCACTGGCTTCCAGGGTTTGCGCCGGCCGCAACAGAAACAGAGGCAGGCCGCAATCGCTGGCGGCGAGATGCAGCTTCTGGCTGGTTTTCAGATCGAGCTTATCGATCATGCCTGTGACGGCTGATGGCACACCCGAACGCAACGCCTCGGCAAGAGCCCACAGCGTGTCCTTGCGGTGCGCGGTCTCGACCAAAATCAGCCGGCGCGGATCGAGACCGAGACTGTTGAGACCGTGCCCGGACAGCCGGCCATATTGGCGCAAGCCGTAAACCGGCCTGACCAAAATCAGCGGGCAAACCTGCGACAAGCGGGAAAGAATCGCCGCGATGAAGCCGAAGGCCGCGGCAATGGCGCCTTCCGTCTTGGGCACGACTTCATGCAGCGTCCCACAGGCGAGGCCGCCCTCCGGCAGGTAGGAATCAAGCGCGGCAACGCCGAACGGCAGGGCTTTGTGCAGAGCCTCATGGCTCGGCAGGAGCCGGCGCAGGTCCTGCATGACGGTGACACGCTGAGGCGTCACGGAAAGAGAAGCGAAATCAGCCATTTGGTGGTCTCACTGCGCCTGTCGTTGGCCGTATAAGGCGTGTATAAAGTGTCTATGTTCACTGTATGTTCTAAGGAATCTTTATAGAACAAATAAAGAACATTGCCAAGAGGCTTCCGGTTTTCAGCCGCAATTTACGGGCGCCATCAGGCGCGCGGTCGGCACCCGGACCTTGCGTTGCAATCCGGGCTTGGACGCTTAAACTGGGCGCGTGAAAATCATCGTTATGCGACTGACATTCGCGGGCTTGGCGGCGGCGGCAGCGCTGGCTCTGGCGGCAATGCCGGGCCAAGCCGCTACCTGGGGCAACGCCAAGTGGTGCGCGGTCACCAACAATGGCGCGGGCGACATCGCATGGGAATGCGTCTACGACTCGGCTGAGGAATGCCAGCCGTTTATCTTAGGTGGCAACCGCGGCTTTTGCGCGCTCAGCCCCTATTGGCAGGCGCCCGAAAGCACCCGCCGATTCCGATAATTGACACCGATCCCGGTGCGGGCCGGCGCCGTCGGCTCGCAATAACAGGTGGCGTTGCTTTTCAGTTTTGCGCGCCTAAACTACCCCGGTGAAAATCATCATCCCCCGACTGACCATTTCCGCAGGCCTATTGGCGATAGCCCTGTGCTTCGCCATTCCGATCAGCCCGGCCAGCGCTATCGGAAACCAGAAGTGGTGCGCGGTCACGGACAATGGCGGCGGAAGCGTGACTTGGAACTGCGAATACGAGACGGCTGAAGACTGCATGCCGGCTATTTCCAACGGCAACCGCGGCTATTGCGCACAGAATCCCACCTGGCGGCCAGATCCGCCCACGCAACACTGAACCGGACTAATGACACATGCCCGAAGCCGACAAAGAGGGGGAGCGCTACTCCCTCGATCAGCCGCAACAGACGCCGGGCTTTTATCTCAAAGGCTCGCACCAGCTCGACTGGGGCATGAAGAACCGCATGGCGCGCGTGTTCGATCCCGGCTCGGGCCGCACCGTGATGCTCGCGATCGATCACGGCTATTTCCAAGGACCGACCACCGGGCTCGAACGCATCGACCTCTCGATCGTGCCGCTATTGCCGTCCTGCGACGCGCTGTTCTGCACCCGCGGCATTTTGCGCACGGTCATTCCGGCGGAGTGCCAAAAGCCGATGGTGCTGCGCGCCAGCGGCGGACCGAGCATCTTGCGCGAGGAGCTCTCCGACGAGCAGATCGCCATGGATATGGATGACGCGGTGCGGCTCAATGTCGCCGGCGTCGGCATCCAGGTGTTCATCGGCGGCGAATTCGAGACGCGCTCAGTCCACAATATGACGAAGCTCGTCGATGCCGGGCTGCGTACCGGCATTCCGGTCATGGGCATCACCGCCGTCGGCAAGGCCATGGTGCGCGACGCCAAATATTTCCGGCTCGCCTGCCGCATCATCGCCGAGCTCGGCGCGCAATATGTAAAGACCTATTATGTCGATGACGGCTTCGAGACCATTACCGCGTCATGCCCGGTGCCGATCGTGATGGCCGGCGGTAAGAAACTCCCCGAGCTCGATGCGCTGACCATGGCCTACAACGCCGTGCAGCAAGGCGCCTCGGGCGTCGACATGGGCCGCAACATTTTCCAATCCGACGCGCCGCAGGCGATGATCGCCGCGGTAGCGGCGGTCGTGCACAAAAACGTCAAGCCGAAAGAGGCGTTCGAGCTGTTCAATACGCTTAAGAAGACAAAAGGCGAAATGCGCGCGGCTTAGCGCGCGTTCCACGATCATTCCACGCTGACGCCGGCGGCCTTGATCGGCACCGCCCATTTCGCGATCTCGCTCTTGACAAGATTGCCAAGATATTGCGGCGTCGCCTTGTCGTCTGGCGCAATCTCGGCGCCAAGCCCGGTGAGACGGTCGCGCACTGCCGGCGTGTGCATCGCTTCGAGCGTTGCGTCGTGCAATTTCTTGACGATCGGCGCCGGAGTGTTCTTCGGCAGGAAGATTGCGTTCCAGGTATAGGCGACGAGACCGGGCGTGCCCTGCTCGATCGCGGTCGGCACATTGGGCAGCGCCGGCGAACGCTTGGTGTCGAAAACCGCGAGGCCTTTGACCGCGCCGCCGTCGATCGGCGGTTTCGCCGTCGTCATGACGTCGCACAGATAATCGATGCGGCCGCCCTCCAAATCCTGCAGCGCCGGTCCGGTGCCGCGGTATGGAACGTGGGTGATAGTGACGCCGAGGAGATAATTCATCAGCACGCAGCCGAGATGGGTGGCCGAGCCGGTGCCCGCCGAGCCGAATTGCATCTTGGCCTGGTTCTCCTTGGCGTAGGCGACGAAATCCTTGAAGTTGTCGACCGGCAAATCCTTGCGCGTCTCCAGCACCAGCGGAACCTGGGCGATCAGGATGACCGGCGTGAAATCGGTCACGGAATTGTAGAGCGGTTGCTTATAAAGGGTCTGCCCTTGCGCGTGGGTTCCGACCGTCCCGAGGACGAACTCGTAACCGTCCGGGGTGGCGTTGGCGACGCGCAGCGAGCCGGTCATGCCGCCGGCGCCGTTGATGTTCTCAACCACGACCTGCTGGCCCAGCACTTCGCTCATGCGCGCGGCGACAAGCCGCCCGAGTACGTCGGTCGGTCCGCCGGCGGCGAATGGGATGATCATGGTCACCGGCCGGGTCGGGTAGTCTTGCGCTTTCGCCGGATGTGCGGATACCAGCGCCGCCACCGCGAGTGCGGCGAAGAGTTTAAACTTCATCGGTCGTTTCCTCCGTTGCCGCAGTGCTGCATGGTCGGCGCGATGCGGTCAACTGCTTCCAGCGCAACCCCCTTATTCACCTTCACCACAGGCGGGCAGGATAGGGCGGGGCAAAAAGTATCAGCCGAGCTCGGTGATCGCCTCGGGGAAGCTGTGCAGCCGCTCGCCCGGCCCATTCGGTCCGATCAGATAATTGTCGCACAGCCACGAAAACATCGGGCCGCGGATATAGGTCGGGTGCACGACGATGTTCATGTCTTCTTGGATCGTCATCGGCTCGTCGTTGCGAATGAGCGGCCGTTCGACCAGATCGTAACCCTGGCCGTGGCAATGCAGCCGCTTTTCCTCCGGCCGGCCGTTCTTGCGCATGAAACCGTTGTAGGCCGCGAAAATATCCTTGCACGGCGTGCCGGGCTTAAGCAGCCCGAGGTTGAATTTGCGCGCCTCGATCGTAAACGCGAGCTCGTCCTTGAGTTCTTGCGATGCCTTGCCGACCACGCAGGTGCGGCCGAGCTCGGTATACATGCCGCCGGGTCCGGCATCCTCGACCAGCAGAGTAATGACGTCGCCCGCTTTGATGACGCGATTCTGGTAATGGTGGCCGGCAAATTGCTGCGGTTTGTCCGCCGGCATCGAAGCGCAGAGATAAATGCCGTGCTCGCTGCCGTGTCGCTGGCTGTAGCATTGTGCGATCGCCGCGATGTCGCGGTCGCGCAAGCCGGGTTCGATGGCGGCGAACGCCGCGCGCATGGCGCCGTCTTGCATGGCGGCCGCGCGCCGCACCAATTCTTGCTCTTCTCCGCTTTTGATCACCTTGATGCGGTCGACGAGATCGGACGCCTCGACGAAGCGGGTATTGGAGAAACGGCCCTTCTGCAGATAGTCCACCATCGCAAACGACATCTGATAGGTGCCGAGCAGCCCGATGGTGCCGCCGGCATAGGGCGCCAGCGCCTGCGCCGCGCGCTCGGGATCGTAGCTCGCCGTATAATGGCAGGAGGCATAGCTCGGCGTCGTGAACCATTGCTTGACGCCGCGGCGGATGCCGTCGCTGTTGCCGTTTAGATTATGGACGCCGCCGAACGGACCTTGGCTCACCAGCGTCATCAGATCGTCGCGCGGAAACACCACGGTGAGCGGGTAGCCGTTGGTCGCCGGCAGATCGGTGAAATATTTGACGTAGCCGCCCATCTGGTCGCTGTTGTTCTGCATCAACAGCGCGTCGATCCCGCCGCGCTCCATGGCGGCGCGCACCGCAGCCCAGCGCCGCTCCAATTCCGCGGTCGAGATCGGCGTCTGCAGGCGTTCCGAAAGCACTTCCATTTTCTCGCTCCTAGTGCGCCACCACATTGATCATGCCGCCGATGTCGCCGGCAAGAAAGCACCGCATATTGGCTTCGACGGTCGGCAACGCGTAATCGACATAGACGTCGCAGAAGCCGCCCTGGTGCGTGGTGATCAGCACGTTCTCCATCGCCCAGAACGGATGATCGGCCGGCAGCGGTTCTTGGTTGAACACGTCAAGCGCCGCTCCGGCAATGCGCCGAGCCTTGAGCGCCTCGACCAGCGCCGGCTCGTCGACGACACCGCCGCGCGCAAGATTGATCAGAAAACCCGAAGGCTTCATTGCCGCGAACACCCTGGCATCGATGCTATCGCGGGTCGATGCGTTGAGCGGCGTCAACAGCACGAAGAAATCGAAATCGCCGACGACCTGCAAAAGCGCGTCGCGGCCATGCATGGCGTCGAATCCGGCGATTTCGCGCGGTGCCGAACTGACGCCGACGACGCGCATGCCGAACGCCTTGCATTTCGGCGCCAAAGCCTCGGCGATCAGTCCGATGCCGAAAATTCCCACCGTCTTGTTGTGCAGAAGCTGCGCGGGCCAGCGCCGCCATTGCCGCTCGTCCTGGGCGCGGACCGCGCCCGGCAGATCGCGGGCGAGCGCCAGCATCGCGGCGAGTGCTGCCTCCGATACCGGCGCGCCATGGATGCCGCGAATATTGGTGACAATGACATCCTTGCGCAGCGCGGCCTGGTCGATGAGGTTGTCGACGCCGGTGCCCAGCGCTTGCACCCATTTCAGCCGGGTCGCCGCCTCCAACACCTTGGCGGAAAGCATGGGTGCGAAGGTCAGGAGCGCGTCGACCTTGGCGATGTGGGGCCCCACCTTCGAATGATGGTCGACCATGGCGATTGCGAGTCCGGGAAAGCGCGCCTGCAGGCGCTCGCGGTATTGGTTGCGGACCGGTTCCGGCAGGGTCAAGAGAATAAGCAGATTGATCATACGCCGGTTTACCGAAGCCAAATCTACCGAAACCGAGCCCCTCAAGTCGCCGCGGGCCGTCATCGCAGGGTTGCCGAGGCGTTATATCTTTTTGTGAGAATGGCCGCCAAGGTGTCGCGCGCAGTGGTAAGCTCGGGTAAGATAAGACCAGTTTGGCGGATATTGAGGAGCAAGCAATGGCGGGTATCGATCTGTCGACCGTGAATTGGCTTTACGTCGCGTTAATGGCGGGATTTGCATTTGTTGCCGCCTTGCTCGGGGGCGTGATCTCATTCAACAATCGCCTCGGCGGCGCGCTGATCGCGGCTATCCTGTTTGCCGCGTTCTACGTGCTCTGGAATTACTATCCGCACCCCAAGATCCAGCTGCCTATTGTCACGACCTATTCCTATCCGCCAAGCGGCGGTTGACCTTTTTGCCGCTCCCGTTATGCGTATGCGGGAGTTGCCGGGGGAAATGGAGCGGTCATGAACAAGGTCCATGCGGATGCAGGCTCCGCGTTGGCCGGGTTGCTTAAGGATGGCATGACCATCATGGCCGGCGGCTTTGGCCTGTGCGGCATTCCGGAAACTTTGATCCTGGCGATCCGCGACAGCGGCGTGAAAAACCTGACTGTCGTCTCCAACAATGCCGGCAGTGGACGGCAAGGGCCTCGGCGTCCTGCTCGACACCCGGCAGACCAAGAAGATGATCTCCTCCTATGTCGGGGAGAACAAAACCTTCGTGCAGCAGTATCTTGGCGAAGGAGCTCGAGATCGAGTTCAACCCGCAGGGCACGCTGGCCGAGCGCATCCGCGCCGGCGGCGCCGGCATTCCGGCGTTCTTCACCAAGACCGGCGTCGGCACCCTGATCGCCGAAGGCAAGGATGTGCGCGAGTTCGACGGCCAGCGCTACGTGATGGAGCGCGGCATCGTCGCCGATCTGTCGATCGTCCACGCTTGGCTGGGCGATACCGAGGGCAATCTCGTCTATCGCAAGACGGCGCGCAATTTTAATCCGCTGATGGCGACGGCCGGCAAGGTGACGGTGGCCGAGGTCGAGCATCTGGTCGAGCCGGGCAAGATCGATCCCGACCACATCATCACGCCGGGCATTTTCGTCCAGCGCCTGATCCACGTCCCGAATGCGGTGAAGCACATCGAACAGCGCACCGTGCGCAAGCGAGCATGAGGACTCATGCCCTGGACCCGCGATCAGATGGCGGCGCGCGCCGCGCAAGAGCTGAAAGACGGCTTCTACGTCAATCTCGGCATCGGCATTCCGACGCTGGTGTCGAATTACATCCCGCACGGCATGAGCGTGCAGCTGCAATCCGAGAACGGCATGCTCGGCATCGGACCGTTTCCGTTCGAGGGCGAGGAAGATCCCGACCTCATCAATGCCGGCAAGCAGACCGTCACCGAACTGCCGACCACGAGCTATTTCAATTCGGCGGATAGTTTCGGCATGATCCGCGGCGGCCATATCGATCTCGCCATTCTCGGCGCCATGCAGGTGGCGGAGAACGGCGACATCGCCAACTGGATGATCCCCGGCAAATTGGTGAAGGGCATGGGCGGCGCCATGGATCTCGTCGGCGGCGTCAAGAAGGTCGTCGTCGTCATGGAGCATTCGGCCAAGGGCGAATCCAAGCTCCTGCACCGCTGCAACCTGCCGCTCACCGGCGCCGCCGTCGTCGACATGGTGATCACCGATCTCGGCGTCTTCACTCTCGACCGCGAAGGCGGCGGGCTGACCTTGATCGAGCTCGCGCCCGACGTGACGCTCGACGACATCAAGGCCAAGACGCAAGCGAGCTTCAAGGTCGCGAATACGCTGAAGCACTGAGCGTAGGTTCAATCCCCGTAATCGCGATCCGGATCGCGTCGGCCGCGACGCTGCTGAGTTCGAAGTGAACGGCGCCGCCGTCAAATCGAACTTCACGCTCTTGCGGATGCCCTCGCAGCCCAGTCGCGCCGCTGAACGCCGACGATTTCACGACGTGGCCGTCCTGCACGACGTCGATCCAGCCTTCCGACGACAGCGTGATTTTGTAGGTCCCGGTTTGCTGGCGCCGGCACCTGGACAAAGCCGGCAAAGGCTGTCGGCGATTTCGGCGCGCGTTCCGGCGGCAGTCGGCAATTTGGCGTCGGCGAACGGCACGAGAGCGAAAATGGTCGCCAACGGGATCGGCCACGCCACGCGGTCGCCGGATGTGACCTTCGGCAGGTCCGTGCCATTGAGCGTGGCGCGCTCTTTGTCGAGCGGCCATTTGAATTTGTCGCAGCCGACCGGCTCTTGCGCGTGCTGGCGCTGTCTGGGCAAACAGGCCGAAGCGATCGAACAGGCGGCGAGCGCGGTCAGGATGTTTTCACGGTCATGTCCTAGTCGACCGCGATCATGACGTTCGAAGCCTTGATGATCGCGATGGCGGTGCCGCCGGCTTTCAAGCCAAGCTCGTCGACCGCTTCGTTGGTGATCGACGAGGTGATGACCTGGCCGGGCGCGATTTCGAGGCGGACATGCGCCGTCGTGGCGCCCTTCTTCACTTCCAATATTTTGCCTTTGAACTGATTGCGCGCGCTGATTTTCATGGCCATCCTCAATAGCGCAGCGCGGCGGCGCCGCGCTGGCGGGTGAATACTTCGTTAGGGATGACCATTCCGGAAGTACATTCCGAAACGTCAGGACGCGCTTACGGCGCATCGGCGGTCGGGACCAGTATAGCAAATCTGGTTGAAAGTTCAGCGTGGCGGGTCTGCCATGCGCCGGCGCCAGTCCGTGGGCAAATGACAGGTCGGCGTTTGCCGTTATTGCTTGTCGAAAATTCGGCCGGGGAGGCTGCGTACCGCGCATCGCAGTGCAGTGACGCTTCATGAATGACGAGCGCAGCGCGAGCGCCGCGGGATTACGGGAGGCGGCGAGCGCCGCTCCCGAAGTCATTGCGCATTTTGCCGCGCCCGATAGGCCGGCTGCGCCAGTCGTCCACCTCCCCGATTCGCAGCCGCTGACGCACCGGGAAAAGCGGCTGATCGTCATCAGCATGATGCTGCCGGTGTTCCTCGGCTCGGTCGATCAGTCGATCCTCGCCAGCGCGCTGCCGACGATCGGCCGCAGTCTCGGCGACATGCACAATCTGCCGTGGCTGATCACGGCGTTCCTGATCGCCTCGACCGCGCTGACGCCGCTCTACGGCAAATTCGCCGACATCCATGGCCGCCGCGCCGCGATGCTGATCGGGCTCGGCATCTATATGGCCGGCTCGCTGGTCAGCGCCGCGTCGCCCAACATGCTGATGCTGATCTGCGGCCGCGTCGTGCAAGGCTGCGGCGCCGGCGGCCTGACCGTGACCGCCAATATGATCCTCGGCGACATCGCCGCGCCCAAGGATCGCGGCAAATATTACGCCTATTTCTCGATCGCTTTCACGACCGCGGGCGGCACCGGGCCGGCTCTCGGCGGCTGGATCTCCGATCATCTGCATTGGTCGGTGATCTTTCTGTGGAATTTCCCGCTCTGCGTGCTTGCGGTCGTCCTGGCGCTGACCGTGCTGCGGCGGTTGCCGCGGCACGAACGGCCGCATCGGCTCGATTTCATCGGCGCGATCCTGGTGATGGCGGCAAGCTCGTCTTTCATGCTGGCGCTCAATCTCGGCGGCGTGCGCTATCCGTGGCTGTCCTCGCCGATCTCTGGCGCTGCTTGGATGCGCGCTGGTGCTTGGCGCGGGTTTCATCGTGCGGCTTCTCACCGCGCTCGAACCGCTCATTCCGATCACCGATCCTGTCCGATCGCGCCGCCGGCTGGCGATCGCGGCGCATTCGTTCGGCTGGGGCGCGATCATCTGCCTCAACATTTTCCTGCCGATGTATCTGCAAAGCGCGCTGGGCTGGTCGCCGACCTCGTCGGGATTGAGCCTGATGATCCTGATGGTCACGCTCAATGCCAGCGCCGGGCTTTCCAGCCAGCTTCTCGGCCGCGTGCAGCATTACAAGCTCTTGCCGCTCGGCTTTCTGGTCGTCGGCATCGGCGCGGTTTTCGCGCTTGGCGTTTTCCGCCGGAACCATGACTTCGGCGAAATTCGAAATCATTCTGTTCCTGATCGGCATCGGTTTCGGGCCGACCGCGCCGCTGACGCAAGTCGCGTTGCAGAACACCGTGCCGATTCACGATCTGGGCGCGGCGCTCGGCACGATGAATTTCGCGCGCACGCTGGTCGGGACGATTCTGATCGCCATATTCGGCGCCGTCGTGCTGGCGAAGGTGCCGGTCGGTGCGGCGGGCGATACGTTGGGCCAGGGCTGTCTTGGCGGGTACTTCGGTGGTCGACCTTCGCGGCCGTGTTCTTCGCCATCGCCGGCACGCTCGCCGTCGGCGTTCTTGTCGCTGATCCTGCTGGAGGAAAAGCCGCTGGAGGCAAACGCATCCCGGCTCGCGCCGCTAGACGCGACGACGCGGCCGCTTGCACCGGGCGCCGTCGAGGGCACTTTGCGCCTCGCCGGGGAAAGCTTGCTCGGCCTGGAAAAGTCTAAGACTCTGAGGAAATGAGAGAATTTCCTCTCTACGCCGTGTATATCGCGGCATCAAAATTCCTCACGAGTATTTGAACCTCGCCGTCACATGACGCGACAAACTGCATGAGCCGACCTCAAGGGCGATGCAGGCACCGGCGGATGAAACGCTGATTGGCCGAATTGCGCGGGGCGACCGGCTGGCGATGCAGGTGCTGTTCGCGCGGCACCATGTGCGAATCTATCGTTTCGTGCTGCGGCTGTTGCGTGACGAGATGGCGGCGGAAGACGTCATCGGCGAAGTGTTCTTGGACGTGTGGCGTCAGGCCAATCGATTTGAAGGCCGCAGCGCCGTTTCGACCTGGCTCATCGCGATTGCGCGATTCAAGGCGTTGTCGCATGTTGCGTAAGCGGCGCGAAGACGGACTTGACGAGGAAACTGCGGAAGCGATCGAGGAACCTTCGGATAATCCGGAACTTGCCGTCGCGAAACAGGACAAGGGCGAGAAATTGCGACAAGTGCCTGGCCGCGCTTTCACGCGAGCACCGGGAAGTCATCGATCTCGTCTATTACCACGAGAAATCGGTGGAAGAGGTGGCTCGGATCGTCGGAATTCCGGAGAACACGGTGAAGACGCGGATGTTCTATGCGCGCAAGAAACTGGGAGAGTTGTGCAGAATGGCGGGCATTGATCGAGGTTGGCCATGACAGTGAGCGATTCCGCGCGCGAACCGACGGAAATCGAAGCGTTGCTGCCGTGGTATGCCGCCGGCACGCTTGCGCCGCCGCGACCGCCAGCGCGTCGAGGAGGCGCTGCGCAACGATGCCGATCTGGCGCGGCAGATCGATCTGGTGCGCGAGGAATTCGCCGAAACGATTCATCTCAACGAAACACTGGGTGCGCCGTCGCCGCGGGTTGCTGGACCGGCTGATGGCGGCGATCGACGCCGAGACGCGGCCGCACGCAAGCGCGTGCCCGGCGCCGTCGCCAGCTGGCTGACCGGTTTCTTTGCCAATCTGTCGCCGCGCACGCATGGCGGTGGCGGCGTCCTTCGCCGTGCTCGCGATCGCGTTGCAGGCGTTCATGCTGGTGGACATTTTCACCAAGCCGCAAAGTGAAATCTCGAGGCCATGGCTTGAGCGCCGAGCACCGCGGCGGCACTTTCGCGATGGTGCGTTTCGTGCGGCAGGCGAGCGCCGGCGAAATCACGAGTTTCTTGCAGAACTACCAGGCCGCCTTGGTCGATGGTCCGACGCCCGGCGGCCTTTATCGGGTGCGGGTCGCGATGACGTCATTGGCGAAGGAAGAACTCGCCCGCATCGTGCAGCGGATGCGCCAGGAGCGGATCGTCGAATTCGCCGAAGCCGACGAATAGCCGCGGCGGCAGACCGCTGTCGCTTCTTCATCGTCTTATCCGACTTGCGAATACAAGCGTTATTTCCTGCGTTGAACCTTTCAGTCGTCGGCCGCGACCAATAAATGGTGGCGATTACAGCCGCCATCGGCGCGGCCTCCTCCCCCGACGCCAGCGCCGATTTTTCAGACCCGCCCGGTCCCGTCCCCACCGGGCGGGTCATCATTTTCAAGCGCATCGAGTATTCGCCGCCGTTGCTCCGATCGTCGGCAATCGCGCGCTTTGTTCTCTTTACGCCCGCGCCGAACATGCGGACAATGGCCGCCGTGGGGGGAAAGTTGTGTGTGGTGATACCGTTCTCGAAACGGAAGACCTGACCAAGGATTTTGCCGGCTTTGTCGCGGTGCGCTCGGTCAATCTGCGCGTCGCGCGCGGCAGCATTCACGCCATGATCGGTCCGAACGGCGCCGGCAAGACCACCTGTTTCAATCTCTTGAGCAAGTTCTTGAGCCCGACGCGCGGCCGTATCGTGTTCGACGGCCGCGACATCACCGCGCTCAAGCCCGCCGACGTGGCGCGGCTCGGGCTGGTGCGCTCGTTTCAGATCTCGGCGGTATTTCCGCATCTCACGGTGCTCGAGAACGTGCGCATCGCCTTGCAGCGCCGGCGCGGCGGCTCGTTCGATTTCTGGCGCTCGAAGCGCGTGCTGCATGCGCTCGACGAGCGCGCCATGGCGCTGATCGCCGATGTCGGGCTTGCGCCTTATGCCGATGTGCTCGCGGTCGAACTGCCCTATGGCCGCAAACGCGCGCTGGAAATCGCGACCACGCTCGCGCTCGATCCGGAACTGCTGCTGCTCGACGAGCCGATGGCCGGCATGGGCCATGAAGACATCGGCCGCATCAGCGCGCTGATCAAAACGGTCGCCGCCACCCGCACCGTGCTGATGGTCGAGCATAATCTCAGCGTCGTCGCCGATCTGTGCGACCGCATCACCGTGCTCACCCGCGGCCAGGTGCTGGCCGAGGGCGATTACGAGACGGTGTCGGCCAATCCGGCGGTGCGCGAAGCCTATCTCGGGACCGGCCATGCTTGAGACAGCATCGCCCGAGCCGCGCGCCATGCTCGCCGTCAATGGGCTCGAAGCCTGGTATGGCGAGTCGCACATTCTGCACGGCGTGACCTTCGACGTGCGGGCCGGCGAGGTGGTGACGCTGCTTGGCCGCAACGGCGTCGGCAAGACCACGACGCTGAAATCGATCATGGGCATCGTCGCGCAGCGCACGCGGCTCGGTGCGCTTCGAGGGCCGCGAGCTGATCGGCGCTGCCGTCGAATGTCGATCGCGCGCGCCGGCATCGCCTTCTGTCCGGAGGAGCGCGGCATTTTCTCGAGCCTCGACGTGCGCGAAAATCTGCTGCTGCCGCCGCAGGTGCGGCCCGGCGGCCTCGATCTCGATCGCATCTTCGCGCTGTTTCCCAATTTGCGCGAGCGCTTCAACAGCCAGGGCACGAAACTCTCCGGCGGCGAGCAGCAGATGCTGGCGATCGGCCGCATTCTGCGCACCGGCGCGCGGCTATTGCTGCTCGACGAGCCGACCGAAGGGTTGGCGCCGGTCATCATCCAGCAGATCCGCGACACCATCGGCATGCTCAAGGCGCAAGGCTTCACGGTGCTGCTGGTCGAGCAGAATTTCCATTTCGCCGCCACCGTCGCCGACCGCCATTACGTCATGGAGCACGGCCGGATCGTCGACCAATTCTCGACCCCTGAACTAAAGGCCAATATGGGAAAGCTGCACGAATATCTCGGAGTTTGATATACCGAACAACAAGGGCCAAAGGCCCGCACAGAGGGAGGGTGTCAATGAGATTAGCAGCCAGTCTGGCATTTGCCGCCGCCGCGCTGATCGGCGACGGCGGCGCAAGCCCAGACCATCAACGTCAAGATCGGCGTGCTCACCGATATGTCGAGCCTCTATGCCGACGACAACGGCGCCGGCTCGGTCGCCGCGGCCAAAATGGCGGTGCAGGATTTCAATCCGGCCGCCCATGGCATGAAGGTCGAAATCATCAGCGCCGACCATCAGAACAAGCCGGACATCGGCTCCAATATCGCGCGGCAATGGTTCGACGTCGATCAGCGTCGACATGATCGTCGACGTGCCGAATTCCGGTGTGGCGCTTGCCGTCAACGAGGTGGCGCGCGAGAAGAACAAGGTGTTCCTGGTCTCCGGCGCCGCGATCTCCGATCTCACCGGGCCGAAATGCTCGCCCAACACCGTGCATTGGACCTACGACACCTGGATGCTCGCCCACAGCACCGCCGGCGCCTTGGCGAAATCCGGCGGCGATACCTGGTTCTTCCTCACCGCCGATTATGCCTTCGGCCATGCGCTCGAGCGCGATGCCACCGCGGTGGTGCTGGCCAATGGCGGCAAGGTGCTGGGCAGCGTCAGCCATCCGCTGAACAATCAGGACTTCTCGTCGTTCCTGCTGCAGGCGCAAGCTTCGAAGGCCAAGATCATCGGGCTCGCCAATGCCGGCGGCGACACCATCAACGCGATCAAGCAGGGCGCCGAATTCGGCATCGTGGCCGGCGGGCAGCACTTCGCCGCGCTGCTGTTCTATATCGGCGACGTCGAGGCGCTCGGGCTTAAGGTGGCGCAGGGCCTGGTTCTCACCGAGACCTTCTATTGGGACATGAACGACACCACCCGCGCTTGGTCGAAGCGCTGGCAGGCCGAGCGGCCGGGCAAATTCCCGAACATGAACCAGGCCGGCGACTACGCGGCCACGCTGCACTATCTCAAGGCGGTCGCGGCGCTCAAAAGCACGGCCGACGGCAAGGCCGAAGTCGCCAAGATGAAGGAGATGCCGACCGACGATCCGGTGTTCGGCAAGGGCGTGGTCCGCGCCGACGGCCGCAAGATCCATCCGGCCTATCTGTTCGAGGTGAAGTCGCCGGCAGAATCGAAATATCCGGGCGACGATTACAAGCTGCGGGCCACCATTCCGGCGGACGAGGCATTCCGGCCGATGAAGGACGACAATTGTCCGATGGTGAGCAGCAACTGACGCGGAACGGCTCACGATCGTTCTGGAAGCTTGATATAGGCGATGAAAAAGGCCCAAGGGCCGCAGAGGGAGATAGACAATGAAACTCGCAGGCTAGCGTTGTTGGCGGCCGCCGCATTTGCTCGGCAACGGCGCAGCGCAGGCCGAGGACCTGGCGGTCAAGATCGGCGTGCTCAGCGACATGTCGGGCCTTTATGCCGATCTCGGCGGCCCCGGATCGGTCACCGCCGCAAAATTGGCGGTGCGAGGATTTCAATCCCGCGGCGCACGGCCTGAAGGTCGAGATCGTCAGCGCCGACATGCAGAACAAGCCGGACGTCGGCGCCAACATCGCGCGCCAATGGTTCGACGTCGACCACGTCGACATGATCGTCGACGTGCCGAATTCCGGCGTGGCGCTTGCCGTCAACGAGGTGGCGCGCGAGAAGAACAAGGTGTTCATCGTCTCCGGCGCGGCGAGCTCCGATCTCACCGGACCGAAATGCTCGCCCGACACCATCCATTGGACCTACGACACCTGGATGCTGGCCAACGGCACCGGCAAGGCGCTGGTGAAGACCGGCGGCGATACCTGGTTCTTCCTCACCGCCGACTATGCCTTCGGTCACGCGCTCGAACGCGACACCACGGCGGTCGTGCTGGCCAATGGCGGCAAGGTGCTGGGCAGCGTGAGCTCATCCGCTCAACACCAGCGATTTCTCTTCGTATCCTGCTGCAGGCGCAGGCGTCGAAAGCAAAGATCATCGGCCTCGCCAATGCCGGCGGCGACACCATCAACGCGATCAAGCAGGGCGCCGAGTTCGGCATCACGGCGGGCGGCCAGCAATTTGCCGGACTTGCTGGTGTTCATCAGCGACGTCAATTCGCTCGGCTTGAAGACGGCGCAAGGGCTTGGTTCTGACCGCGACCTGGTATTGGGACATGACCGACGCCAACCGCGCCTTGACCAAGCGCTGGCAGGCCGAGCGGCCGGGCAAATTTCCGACCATGGTGCAGGCCGGCGTCTACTCGGCGGTCACGCATTACCTGAAGGCGGTCGCCGCGCTCAAAAGCGCCGCCGACGGCAAGGCGGTCGTCGCCAAGATGAAGGAAATGCCGACCGACGATCCGCTGTTCGGCAAGGGCATGCGTCCGCGCCGACGGCCGCAAGATCCACCCCGCCTATCTGTTCGAGGTGAAGAAGCCCGAGGAATCGAAATATCCGGGCGACGATTACAAGCTGCGCGCCACCATTCCGGCCGACGAAGCGTTCCGGCCGCTGAAGGACGGCAATTGCCCGCTGGTCAGCTAACTGACGCGACGTCACCTCTCCCCGCATCGCGGGGAGAGGTGAACCCGGCGGTCTCAGATGTTCGAAATTTTCGGCATTCCGTCGCAGGCACTGTTCGGGCAGCTATTGCTCGGCCTGATCAACGGCTCGTTCTACGCGCTGTTGAGCCTCGGGCTCGCCGTCATCTTCGGCATGCTCAACATCATCAATTTCACCCACGGCGCGCAATATATGATGGGCGCGTTCACCGCCTATCATGCTGCTGCAATATCTCGGCGTCAATTATTGGGCTGGCGCTCATCATCGTGCCGATCGTGGTCGGCGCGACCGGCATCGTCATCGAGCGGCTTGTTCCTCAAGCGGCTGCAAAGCTCGATCATCTTTACGGGCTGATCCTTACTTTCGGCCTGGCGCTCATCATCGAAGGCGTGTTCCGCAATTATTACGGCTCGTCCGGCCAGCCCTATGCGGTGCCGGAGGCGCTGCAAGGCGGGCATAATCTCGGCTTCATGTTTCTTGCCGAATTATCGCGCCTGGGTGATCGCGCTTTTCGCTGGTCGTGTGTTTCGCCACCTGGTTCGCGATCGAGCGCACGCGGCTCGGCTCCTATCTGCGCGCCGCGACGGAAAATCCGACATTGGTGCGCGCCTTCGGCATCAACGTGCCGCGCATGGTGACGCTGACCTATGGTTTCGGCGTCGGGCCTTGCGGCGCTCGCCGGCGTCATGGCGGCGCCGATCTACAACGTCTCGCCGCAGATGGGCTCCGACCTCATCATCGTGGTGTTCGCGGTCGTGGTGATCGGCGGCATGGGCTCGATCATGGGCGCGATCCTCACCGGCTTCGCGCTCGGCATCGTCGAGGGATTGACCAAGGTGTTCTTTCCGGAAGCGTCGAACACCGTGATCTTCGCCATCATGATCATCGTGCTGCTGATCCGGCCGGCCGGCCTGTTCGGACGGAGCGCGTGATGGCGAGCGATCGCCGCAGCGCGCCGCTGACCAGCGTGCATCGCGAAACGCGTCTGGAGCCAGGCCGTGGCGGCCGCGATCATGGTGGTGTTTCTCGTCGGTCGCGCCGTTCGTGCTCTATCCGGTGTTTCTGATGAAGGCGCTGTGCTTTGCGCTGTTCGCTTGCGCCTTCAATCTGTCTGATCGGCTATGTCGGGCTGGTCTCGTTCGGCCATGCGCTTTATTTCGGCTGGGCGAGCTATCTTTGCCGCCTATGCCGCCAAGTCGTGGGGGTTGCCGCCGGAGCTTGCGATCCTGATCGGCACGGCGACCGCGGCCGTGCTTGGCGTTGATCGCCGGCAGTCTCGCCATTCGCCGCCAGGGCATCTATTTCGCCATGATCACGCTCGCTCTGGCGCAGATGATGTATCTCGTCGCGCTGCGCGTGAAATTGACCGGCGGCGAGGACGGCATCCAGGCGGTGCCGCGCGGCCGGCTGTTCGGCGTATTCGATCTCAGCAACGAAATGACGATGTATGTGTTCGTTCTCGTCGATCGTGCTCGCCGCCTTCTTCCTGATCTATCGGATCATCAATTCGCCGTTCGGCGAAGTGCTCAAGGCGATCCGCGAGAACGAGCAGCGCGCCATTTCGCTCGGCTATAAGACCGAGCGCTATAAGCTCGTCGCCTTCGTGCTGTCGGCGACGCTCGCCGGCCTTGCCGGCTCGTTGAAGGCTTTGGTGTTTCAACTTGCCTCGCTCACCGACGTGCATTGGACCATGTCGGGCGAGGTCGTGCTGATGACGCTGGTCGGCGGGCTCGGCACGATATTCGGGCCGGTCGTCGGCGCCTTTGTCATCATCGCGCTGGAGAACTATCTGGCGCCGTTCGGCCAATGGGTGCTGGTGATCCAGGGCGCGATCTTCGTCGTTCTGCGTGCTGGTGTTCCGGCGCGGCATCGTCGGCGAACTGGCCAACCGTCCTGCGTGTGCAACTTGTGAGCCAAACGCCGCTTGGCCCGCTCGAACGGCAAGGGGAAGTCATGAGTGCGGAAGCGCGATTGAAGGAACTTGGCATCGTCCTGCCGGACGTGCCGAAACCGGTGGCCAATTATCTGCCCTACCGGCTTGGCCGGGAACATGCTGTATCTCTCCGGCCAAGGCCCGCGGCGAGAACGGCGTCCATCTGACCGGCAAGCTCGGCGCCGAGATCGGCGTCGAGGAAGGCTATCGGCGCGCCCGGATCGTCGGCCTCGGGCTTCTTGCCGCCATGCGCGACGCGCTGGGCTCGCTCGACCGTGTCGACTTCATCGTCAAGCTGCTTGGGCATGGTCAATGCGGTGCCGAATTTCAACAACTCGCCGAAAGTCATCAATGGCTGCTCCGATCTGTTTGTCGAGGTGTTCGGCGAGGCCGGCCGCCATGCCCGCTCGGCCGTCGGCAATGTCATGCTGCCCAACCAGATCTCGGTCGAGATCGAGGGCATCGTTGCCGTGAAGCCGTAAGCGGACCCGTTGGCTTCTCGCAATGACGAACTGAGAGCGGTCGAATTTTTTTGCACGATGTTATCCACAAACGAACAGACAAAAATCGCGTCGGCATGACGCCACGCTCATTTTGATTGCCGAATCAACAAATACGCAGGCTTATCCGAAAGCGGGTATTTCACCGGCGCTTTTGGCTATCCTTCATGTCGGAGCGGCAACCAGGTCCGTACGACAGCGTCGCGCGCAAATGGCTCGCACTCGTCGAGCGTCGGCGAGAGAATTTCATCGATCTCTGCAATAGCGGCCGCTGGCGGCACTGTTACACGCGCGCGGAAATCATCGAAGAAATGCGCAAGGCGCTGCGGCTTCGCGACCAGTGGGCGCTAAACGCCGGATTGCCGCCGAGCGGCGAGGACGAGTCGTCGCCCCAGTGGGCCTTGTCGCTCGACAAAATTTATGACGAGTCGCAGCCAAGAGAGCTGTCGGCCGGCGCGCTTGCGCGCCGCGCCTGGGCTAGATTGGGCCAGACCAAACTTGACTGGGCCAGACTTAACCAGCCCGGACTTGGTCGGACTGGCCTCGGTCAGACTGCACTTGGCCACGCCAGGCTCAACCAGACTGGACAGACGGCTTCCGGAACGTTATCCACAGCCCTCACGCGCGGATCTGCCGAACGCGCACTTGCCGCGGCTTTTCCGGGTTTCTTTCATCCCGCCGAGACCATGTGACAACGATGCCGAGCGCGTTGTTCTCGCCGATAAAACTTGCCGATCTGACGCTGCCGAATCGCATCGTCGTGGCGCCGATGTGCCAATACAGCGCCGATGACGGCGTCGGCAATGACTGGCATATGACGCATCTGGGCATGCTGGCAAATTCCGGCGCCGCACTGCTGGTCGTCGAGGCCACCCATGTCGAGCGGCGTGGCCGCATCACCCATGGCTGTCTCGGGCTGTATTCCGATGCCTGCGAGGCGGCTTTGGAGAGGATCGTTTATCACTGCCATCACATCGGCAACGCAAAGCTCGCCATTCAGCTCGCGCATGCCGGGCGCAAAGCGTCCTCGCAACGCCCCTGGCAAGGCGCCAAGGCGCTCTCTGACGGCGAAGATGCTTGGCCGACGATCGCGCCGTCGGCGCTGCCGTTCGGTCCCGGCTGGCACACCCCGCGCGCGATGACAGAGGACGACATGGCGCACGTCATCGCGTGCTTCACCGACGCGGCAAAGCGCGCGTTGCGGGTCGGCTTCGAGGCGATCGAATTGCACTTCGCCCACGGCTATCTGCTGCACAGTTTCGTTTCGCCGCTGTCGAATAAGCGCAACGACGCCTATGGCGGCGCGTTCGCGGACCGCATGAAATTTCCGCTGGAAGTGGTCCGGTCGGTCCGCGCCGCGGTGCCGCGCGCTATTCCGCTTGGCGCACGCATTACCGGCACTGACTGGGTGGACGGCGGTCTCACCGTCGACGACGCGGTCGCCATGGGCAAGGCGCTTAAAGCGGCCGGGCTCGACTACATCGATGTGTCATCCGCGAACATCACGCCCGATAGCCGCTGGCCCACCGACCCGGGCTTCAATGTGCCCGCCGCCGGAACGCGTGCGCCGCGAATGCAATATTCCCGTACGTGCAGTCGGGATGATCACGAGCGCGCAACAGGCGGAAGAGATCGTCGCCAGCGGCAAGGCGGACATGGTCGCCATGGCGCGCGCTTTTCTCGACGACCCGCATTGGGGCTGGCATGCCGCACAGACACTCGGCGCCGAGGTGCCTCGCCCGGTGCAGTATGCGCGCACGGCGCCGAAACTATGGCCCGGCGCGGCCCTGCGCGGGTGATGGCGGAACGGATCCGTAGCGCAGCGCCAACCGCGCCGGCTCGGCGCCGCAATAATACGCCAGCCGCAGCCGCCACATCAGCACGATCGTGCGCAGCACGCCGTGGTGCTCCCAGCGCCGGCCCGACGTAATCACAGGCGTCGCAATGCAGGCCGGCCGGCATAGCCGCTTGAGCTTTCGCGACAGCGCGATGTCCTCCATCAACGGCAGATCGGGAAAACCGCCGATCGCCAAAAATGCTTCGCGGGTGACAAAGATCGCCTGATCGCCGGTCGCAATGCCGGTCAGACGCGAGCGCCAATTGATCATGCGCGCCACGACGCCGAGCAGCGGATGCCCTCCGGCAATGCGCAGATCGAAGCGGCCCCAGGCGCGGCGTGCGAGCGCTGCGGCGATCAGCCGGTCGGCATTGTCCGGCAACCTCGTATCGGCATGCAAGAACAACAGCGCAGCGCCGGCGGCAAGCGCGGCACCGGCATTCATGGCCGCGCCGCGCCCGTGTGGCGCGGCGATGACGCGGTCGGCTAAATCTCGGGCCAATCGGGCGTCCCGTCGCCGGACCCGCCATCGGCGACGATCACCACTTCACCGCGAGCGCGCAAACCGGCAAGCGCCTGCAAAGCGGCAACGATGATCGCTGCCTCATCGAGCACTGGAAGCACAATGGTGAGCCGACGCATGGCGGCAGAATGGCGAGAGAAGCGTTGCGCGGTCAAGGCGCAGACATCGCAACGTATCTCAGAATAACGGATAAGGCCGCCAATCGGGGCGACCTTACCGTTCAAGCAACCCATAACACTGGAGCACTCAGCGTTGCATCACGTCGATGCGACGATTAGCGCTGCGATTCCGCAGCGGATTGGTCCGGGTTCGGAATCCCGACTACACCGCCGTCCCTATCGTAGCCGGGGATCGAGTAATAACTGCCCGTTTCCTGGGTGGCTGGGTGCGACTTCTTCGCGAACGCCGGGCCGGTGAGCATCGCGACGATGCCAAGCGCAGATAAGACCGACTTTGTGTTGAGCGATTTCATGGCTGTATCTCTCGTTTCAGAGTCGCCCCTCAACCTGCTAATTATCAAATATTTTGCGTTGCACAAGGACCGACCATGAAAACAACGGTCACGAATTTGTTATAAAAAATAGTAGGTTGATTGAAATTTCTTTTAGGCATCTCTGTGTCAATATTGCGATGCAATAAAAATATTCAAACCGCCAAATTTTCACGCAATAGTTTGCGGCTGTACGCTGCAAAGTGCGAAAAAAGTGAGCTTGGAAAATAGTTTTCACGCGCGCCTTGCGCCGTTGACCAACTCGCCGATGATTAAACATGAGTAGTCCAATTCTTGTCGAAGTGACGCGGGGTCGGCTGGTGGAGAGCTGGCATCGCGGCGCCGTCGCGGTGGCTGACGCCGACGGAACGATGGTGCTTGCTATCGGCGACGTGACCACGCCGGTGTTTCCCCGTTCGGCGATCAAGGCGTTGCAGGCCTTGGCGCTGGTGGAGGACGGCGCGGCGGATCGTTACGGCTTCGGCGATGAGGAACTCGCGCTGGCTTGCGCGTCGCATAGCGGCGAGCCGGAGCACGTCGCGGGCGTCGAGCGCATGCTGGCGCGCGCGGGGCTCGATTCATCGGCGCTGCGCTGTGGCGCGCATTACCCGATCTCGCAAGCCGCGGCAGCGGCGCTGGCGCGCACCGGGGAGCCATCGGCGCTCCACAACAATTGCTCCGGCAAGCATGCGGGCTTCCTGTGCCTCGCCTGCGCCATTGAAGCGGATTCGGGCATCGGTCACGCCGAATATTTCCGCCCGCAGCATCCGGTGCAACGCGAGGTGCGCGCCGTGCTCGAAGACTTTACCGGCGCGGTGCTGGACGAGGATTGTTGCGCCATCGACGGTTGCTCGGTGCCGACTTGGGCGGTTCCGCTCGAAAATCTTGCCCGCGGCTTTGCCAAATTCGGCACCGGCAGCGGCCTTTCGCCAGCGCGCGCCAAGGCTGCCGCGCGGCTGCGCGAAGCGTGCGCGCACAAGCCGTGGCATGTCGCCGGCACCGGGCGGTTCTGCACCGAGATCATGCAGCTGTTCGGCGCGCGCGTCTTCGTCAAGACGGGCGCCGAGGGCATCTATTGCGGGGCGCTGCCGCAACAGGGGCTCGGCATCGCCGTCAAATGCGACGACGGCGCCGGCCGCGCCGCGCAAGCGATCATGGCGGCTTTGATTGCACGCTTCCTGCCGCTTGAGCCGGTGGAGCGGGCGGCGCTCGCGCCGTTCATGCAGCCGATGCTGCGCAATTGGAATGGGGTTGAGGTCGGCGCCGTGAGAGTGACGACTGCGATCTGAGCGGAAGAGCGCGGCGAGCCGGTAATCTCTCGACTTGATTCTGCAATCAATTAGTATCCGGCCGTTAGGAGAGAGAAAGATGGTCTGCGACTTATTGCAAAAGATCGAGTTGCTGCACGCTACCGGAACGCTATTCACCCCGCCTCACGCCGAGGCAATGATAAAAACATTCTATGAGATTCTAAACGTGCTCGACTCAAAAGGATTGGCGTTGTTGGCCTTTGACGGCATCGTCGTTGCCGCCACCACTTTCGCCGCGGAGAAGGGCGACGTTTTTCACAAGCGCGGCTTGGCGCGCTGGCTAGCGATTCTTATTATCGTCTTGTCGCTGACCGCGGCGGCGCTGTGTCTTTTCGTGTCCGAGATCTCCTATCCGTTTTTCAATTTTGTTGGGTGCGGCAGCCCGCCCGATACGCTGGATTTCACAAACGAGATAAACCACCTCGCGACATTGGTCGATTGGCGCACCGCGTATTACCGCCTTGCCTGGACGTTTTCGATTGTCGCGATCCCGTTGTTCCTGGTTCTATTCTGGGTGTCGCTCAACTGGGAAAAGCGGCCCAAGGCCTGAAATTTGTGATGCGCTGAAACTAACGTACGCGATTGCCGTCGATCGACAATTGCGCGTAGCGCTGACTGCCGTCGCGGCTGAGGTCGTCGGCGACAACTTTGTACCATTCCATGCCGACCAGCGCGCCGAGCCGCGCATCGGCGACGAGATTATTGGCGATCACGGCTGCGCCAGCGCCGGACACGACGGAAACCGCGATGCCGTAATCAACCCCGCGCACGACGTTTGCGGTCACGGCGACGTCGCGCAAATAGGGCCCCCAGCCGACTTGGATGCCGGTGCCTTTGACATTCTCGACGACATTGCCGCTGGCCACCGTGTCGGCCTGGATGGCGATGCCGATTGCCGTATCGTTCGGGTCGCCGCCGGGCAGGGTGCGGACCAGATTGCGGATCAGGTTGCCTTGGACCACGCCGAGCCGGCCGCCTTTGTCGAAATTCGTCACCGTGACGCCGCAGGACGCGCCGTCGACGATATTGTTGGCGATCAGTGCGCCCTCGAAGCCGAACTCGGCGAACAGCGCGACTTCGCCGAGCTTGGTGCAGGTGTTGCCGGCGATTTGGAGGTTCGAGGCGGTGTTGCCGCGCACCGCCGAATACGCCGCGTTGCGGATACGATTGCCGCGCACGATGACATTGTCGGCGCGAAAAATATTGATGCCGTTGCCGTATTGGCCGTCGCCGCCATTCTTATTGGCGATGTCCTCGATGCGATTATCGGCGACCAGCGTGCCATCGTCACCCGGCGTGCTGCGCCACACCAAGATGCCGCCGTTGCCGGCGCCGCGCACGGTGTTACCGGCAATCCGCAGGCCGCCGGCGTCGTTCGAGAAGATGGCGTAGTCGGCGGCGCCGGTGACCGTACTGCCGGTCAGTTCGCCGGCAATCGCTTGGAGCGTGATGCCGTTGCCTCCGGCATTGACGATCTCACAATCGCGGATGCGGACGTCGCGGCCTTGCGCCAGATGCACAAGGCCGCGGCCTTCCGGCAGGGGAATGTTGCCGCCGTCAAGAACCAGGCCGCTGAGGCTGACGCGGTCGCTGCCGGTCGACGACAACAACGACGACCCCTCCGCCATGGCGATTCGGGTCGCGCCCGCGACGCCGGCAATGGTGGCGTAAGACGGCAATTGCAGCCCGCCGGCACGATAAAATCCAGGCGGCAGACGCAGCACGGCGCCGGCCGCCGCCGCACGCTCGATGGCGCGCTGCAGAACCGCCGATTGATCGGCTTCCTGGTTCGGCAGGACGCCGAGTGAGATGACATCGATTTCGGCGTGCGCAGCCGCACCGGCCGGCCAGTTGTCGCTGCGCAACGAATCGCGCGCCAGCGCCGGCGTCGCGGCGCCGGCTGAGACACCGGCGAAAGCGGCAAACAGGCGGCGGCGATTGAAATTCATCGGCGGCATCCTTTGCTGCACACAGGCACCAAATGATGTGCCAAGACGTTGAAAGACTTAGCTTCAAAGACTTGGCTTCGATCCGGCACAGATGCCCGATTTTGCCCGCAGGGTTAACGGCGGCTTGCGCGGCAAACGCTTCAGCCGCCGAGCATTTCCGCGATTTTCTCGACAGCTTTGGCCGGCGCCAAGCGGCCGGAGGCGACCTCGGCCTCGATGCGGGGCAAGGCGGCCTTGAGCGCGCGATCGGAGCGCAACGGCGCGAACAGCCGCTCTTCGAGCATGGTCCACATCCATTTGACCTGCTGCTCGCCGCGGCGCGCGGCAAGCTCGCCCGATGCGGTGAGCCGCTGGCGGTGGTCGAGGACGTGCGCCCACAGCGCTTCGATGCCGTCGCCTTGAGCGCCGAGCAGGTGACGACCGGCGGCGACCAGTTCGGCGATTGCGGCGACAGGATATGCAGAGCCGCGCCATATTCCGCCGCGGCAAGCCTTGGCCCGCGCCAGGTTGTCGCCATCGGCCTTGTTGACCGCGATCATATCGGCGAGCTCGACGACGCCCTTTTTCAGCGCCTGCAGCTCGTCGCCGGCGCCGGGCAGCGCCAGCACCAGGAAAAAATCGGTCATATCGGCGACCGCGATCTCCGACTGGCCGACGCCGACGGTCTCGACCAGCACCACGTCGTAACCCGCGGCTTCGCATAGCAGCATGGTCTCGCGCGTTTTGGCGGCGACGCCGCCGAGCGTGCCCGAGGCCGGCGAGGGGCGGATAAAGGCATTGTCGTCGTTGGCGAGATGCGCCATGCGCGTCTTGTCGGCCAGGATCGATCCGCCGGTGCGCCGCGACGACGGATCGACCGCCAGCACCGCGACCTTGTGGCCTGTTTCGGTGAGCATGTGCCCAGCGCGTCGATCATGGTCGATTTGCCGACGCCGGGCGCGCCGGTGATGCCGACGCGCACGGCCTTGCCGGTCTCGGCCAACAGCGCCTGGGTGAGGGCTGCCGCGGTGCGGCGGTGGTCGGCGCGCTTACTTTCGATCAGCGTGATGGCGCGCGACAGCACGGTGCGCTCGCCGGCGCGGATGTCGCGGGCGAGGCGTTCGACCTCAGGAGCGAAGGCGGGCGCAGACATGCGTTCTCATCGGCAAGGAGGCTTGATCCGTCAAGCAAGAGTATAATCCGGCGCGCCGGAGCGGATGGTCGATCAGTGTCCTCGTGTTTCCTCGCCGTAATTTAGCGAATTGCAACCACGCTGGCGGGAAGAATTTTACGGGCGCGGGAATACCGGCATTACGCGTTGACAATCCGGCTTCGCCAGACCGGCGCCAAGATTGATCCCGGAAAGACCCTGCTACCGTCGCATTGAGGCCGCATCGCGCCGCTGTCATCCGCGCGTTCTGGAACGACGCGGCAAATGGCTTGGCCTTTGGCGTCGTTTGTCCATCCTCAGGCCAGGAGAAATCGATGAACTGGGATCAGATTCAAGTCAATTGGGCGCAGTTCAAGGACAAGGTCCGCAACAATTGGGTCAAACTGACCGATGAAGATCTCACGCGCATCGGCGGCCGCCGCAACGAGCTGAGCGTCCGCTTGCAGGCGCGGTACGGCTTTGCCAGGGCGGAAGCCGAGCGCGAGATCGAAGCCTGGATGAAGTCGCAGCGTCACGCGGCGTAAGCGGATGCGGAATTCCCGGGCAGGCGTGGCGCGCGTCCGGGAAATGGCGCTACGGCAGAATCGCGAAGGCACGCGCCGGAAAACCGAGGCCGTTTTCCACCTTCGGCCAAGTCACCACGATGAGCGCGCCGGTTGCCGGCACCTTGTCGAGATTGGCCATGACTTCGATCTGATAATGGCCATGCTGCAGGAGCCAGGTTTCGGAATCCATCTTGTCGGTGATGTCGGTGTCCATCGCTTCGTGACCGGTCGCGGTTACGCCGCGTTTCTCGTAAAGGTATTTGATCGTCTCGAAGGCCCAGGCGGGAAATGGCTGCCGCTTGAAGCGCTCGGGATTGGTGTCCCAATCCTTATACATATCGGTGCGCAGCGCCGCGAAGGCGCCCTTAGGCACCCGACCGTGTTCGCTTTCCCAGGCTTTGAGATCGGCGATCGAAAAAGCGTGGTTCGGGTCTTTGGCGAGGTAGGGCGTATCGTCGAGCACGACCAACCGCAAAATCATCTGTTTGAGAGGAATCTTGTCCATGGTGATGCCGTCCGCGGCGAAATGCGCCGGCGGATCGACATGGGTGCCGTATTGCCCGACCATTTGATAATAGGTGGCGCGGAATTCATCCTTGGCAATCGTGTAGGCTCGCCGGTTTTGGGATCGGCGGCAGGTGAGAATTTCGCTTGGCCAAAACCCGCCCAGACCGGCGTCTCGGGGCCGAACGCGTGGGTAAGATCGACGAATGGCTTGCCCGCGATCGTGCGGTAGGCCCGCTCAAGGTCGGATTCGGCTCGCGCCGGCACAGCCATCATCGCCGCCGACCAGATCGCGCCGACGACCAGCACGGCAAAACGGGTCCTAAGGAAGCTCTTCATCAACTCCTCCTCTATGCCGGTGGCGTTCATTGCCGTGAGATTACTGCGGCCTGTCCGCCGGCGGAACTTCACTGTTGCCGGGCCGTTGGCGGAAGGCTGCAAAGCGCCGGCGACGGCAAAATCGGGCGCGCCCCGCTCGGACCCACGATGCTGGCCAAAAGTTTGGCCGGAAATTGCCGTCTGTCTTATTTTTTCTTCGCGGCCTTAGCCACGAGATCGGCGATGAAGCGCGGTTGGGCGAAGGCTGCGACATGGACTTCAGGCGTCCAATATTTGGTCTTGAAGCTGCCGGCCTTGCGATAACGCTGCGCGATGGTTTTCACCGGATGCCGGCGCAGCCGCTTGTTATCGGTCGCTATCCCCATGGCCATATGGCCGCCGACATAAACCGGGATGGCGGCGACATAGCAGCTCGCATCGGCGAATAGCCTGCGGAACTTCGCCATGGTCGACGGGAGCTCGTTCTTTTGGAAGAACGGCACGCCATTCTGCGTCACCAACACGCCGCCTTTCTTCATGCAGCGCTTGCAGCCTGAATAGAATTTCTCGCCGAACAGGATTTTTCCCGGTCCCTGCGGATCGGTCGAATCCACGATAATGGCGTCGAAGCGGCGATCGGTCTTGGCGACATATTTTGCGCCGTCGTCGATCACGGATTCGAAGCGCTTATCGGCGAAAACCGGCGTGGTGAATTCGGGGAAATGTTCCTTGGCGAATTCGATCACCTTGGCGTCGATCTCGACCTGGGTGAGGCGCTTGACCGTTTTGTGCTTGAGCACCTCCTCGGCGATGCCGCAATCGCCGCCGCCGACGATGAGCACGTCTTGCGCGTTGCCGTGCGCGAATAGCGGCACGTGCGACATCATCTCCTGGTAGATGAACTCGTCCTTTTTGGAGATCTGGGTCGCGCCGTCGAGCATCAGCATCTTGCCGAAGTATCGCTGCTCGAACAGGATCGAGGTGCTGATGATCGGTCTGCAGCTCGTAAAGCACCCTGTCGACCTGGTAAGCTCATGCGGAAGCCGAGGTCGTCGAATAGCGTCTCGGGAATCCAGCGTTTCTCGGCCATGCATCACCCCCGGGTGTTGGAGCGAATCCAAAAAGCAAGCGGCCGGGACTCGGCCCGGCCGCTCAAGCTTTGTCAATCGGCAATCGGTTCGGGCGCCGGGTTAAGCGCCGGCGCAAGCGTCTTGGCCGCGCAGGATCTCGTTGACGCCGACGCGCTTTGCGGAAAAGGCCTCGCGCAGCACCGGGATGCACATGTCCGGATCGGCCGAGCCGCACATGAAGACATCGAGCGCGGCGTAGCCGGCTTCCGGCCAAGTATGGATGGAGATGTGGCTCTCGGCCAGCACCGCCACGCCGGATACCCCGCTCGGCTGGAAATGATGCAGGTGAATGTGCAGGAGCGTCGCGCGGGCGGCCTCGACGCAACGCCGCAGCGTCGCCTCGATGTGCTCGATGTCGTCGAGCCGCTTGGCGCCGTGCAGATCGACGATCAGATGCACGCCGGCGCAGCGAACGCCGTTGCGCGTGGCAAAATGATCAGGGCGATCCTCCTCGGGCAGCGGCGCTGCAGTCGCTACTTTCAGTTTGGCCTTCCTGTCGTCCTTGCGGCTGTCGTCCTTGCGGGCGATGCCTGGGACGCTCAAGCCTTTCACCGATCGCAAGAGGGCGTTGTTGGCTCATGCCGTCCTCCCCAACCAGAGATAGAACGATGCCGGCGAGCCGGCGCCACGGAAAGCGAAAGCCGCCCGATCAGTCCGACGCGAACCGACCAACAGCGGCTAAATCCCCAATAAATGCAAACAGCAGGGAGTCAAGAAGATTTTGCAAGAAAACCTTTAATGCTTCGTCACGGCCGCCATTTCTCCACACGTCAAAACGATGCGTAGCCGCCGCGCGCGTCGCGCGAAGCGATCGCGACGGCTCGGACTTTCGTTTTGGATGTATTATGATTCGGCGAGATTCCTGTCCGGCGGATTTCGTCGATGCGAGTCCGGGGCAGGGCGGTGAAACGGAAAGGAAAAGGATAAAGGGAGAGGCTCATGAAGCGCAGATTGGCAGCGGGGATGTTTTTGGCGCTTGCGGCTTTGCTGCCGGCGCAACAGGCGGCGGCGCAGGATCCGCTTGCCGGCGCGATCGTTGGCGGCGCGATCGGCGGCATCATCGGTGGCGCAGTCGGCCGCGGGGCCGGTGGCGCGGTTGCCGGCGCCGTGATCGGCGCGACGGCCGGCGCGGCGATTGCCGCGGAGGCGCAGCAGCGGTCGGGCGGCTATTATTGGTGGCGCGGCGGCTGCTACTACCGCTATCCGAACGGCTCGTGGCTGCAGGTGCAGCCCGGTTATTGCTCTTAGGCCGAGAAATCGGCGCTGCAGCGCGGTCGCCGAGCTTACGCGATCAGCCGTTGACGGCGACGGCCGGCGGGGCGATCGGTTCCGCCGGCTTTTTGACGCGGGTGCGGAAGAAGCTGAGCACGCGGCGGGCGGTATCGGGCTGCAAGCGATTGAAGCTCGACAGCGCCTGGTCGAGGTCCTTGGCCGACATGCCGCGGTCGGCGGCGCGCAACAGCAGGATGGCCTTGGTCGTCGTCGACGACAGGCCGGCGACCTTGGCGAGAATGAGCACGATTTCGGCGCCTGGATCGAGCAGCGCGCGCTCGACCACGTCGATCGGGGTATCGCACATGATCGACAGCGCGATCGCGGTCTCTTCGAATTTGCGGTCCCGCGCATATTGGTAGATTTCGGCTTCGCCAATCCGGCGGATGCGGTTTTGCCGCTCGACGGCCGCCTGGGCGGCGGCGAAATCGGGCGAGGCGTTGCGCGCCTGGCTGCGGATGCCGCCGACGACTTCGGCCACGACGCCCTCGATGGCGAGTGCCGGCCTGCGGGTTTTCCGCGGATAGCCGCGCGCGCACTTCGCTCGAGGCTTTTTCCAGAAGCACCAGGAAATGCGGCCGCGGGATGTCGGTCCGCGATGCCCACTTCGGTCGCCAGCGCGTCGTCGCCGGTCGAGCGCTTGACCAGCATGCGGAAGCCGGCATCGGAGAAGCGCGCGCCGGTATTCTTGACCACCGAATGGACGACGTCGCGGTCGCCGCGTTCGACCAGCACGTCGGTCACCGCCTCGCTGAGCGTGCGGCGCTGCGAGATGGCGAAAAGGTGCTGTTGGCTTTTGGTGCCGGCGCTGACCAGAAGGTCGCGGTCATCGAGCCGTTCGGATTGGGTGAGAACCGGGCGTGCCACCTCGATGTCGTCATCGAAGGCGAGCATATGGATCACGTTTGACGGCGCATTGGCGATCGGCGCCAGCCGGTGCGCCAATTTGGCGCGCGCTTTGGCCTCGATGGTATTGACCAGCCGCGCCATCACGTCGTCGAACACGCCGACCTGATCTTCGGAATAGTGCTCGGCGCCGTCGATGAAGAGATCGGTGATGCGGGTGAGGATCTCGATCCGGCGGGCGATGCTGCCGGATGCGAGGGCGGCCTCGAGTTCGTCAAGAAGGGGAAGGGTACGCATCACATACTCCGGGCGCCGCCACGCCATTGAATCGGCGATAACAATGCATTGAGAACGGTGAATAAAGCCTTGCATGGCGGTGACTCGGCCGGCGGCGCGGCAGAGTTAAATGAACCGATAACGGCCCGACCAGGCCGGGAAGTTGCGCGCAAATCCGCGGCACCCAGGATCCGACCAAAGCTTAAGGCCGACGCGCGCTGCCGGCGCGCCGAAAACGCCCATGCGGTTTTGCACCTCGGCGGGCACGCGATAGTCGCGCATAACCGGCCGCGGGTCGCGCAATCCGATCGCTTCCCGCTGCACCATGAAGCACCACAGCGCGTCGGCGGCGTCTTGCACCAGCCCGGCGCGCGCGGCGCGGTGCGCGGCATCTGCTGCGTGCTCGGCGCGGTGGTCGTAGTCGGCCAGCGCCGCGAGCGCCGCCTCCAGCGCGCGTCCCGCTCTGCCAAGCGCCGACGCCTGCTCCTGCGCGATCTCGTAATCGAGCGCGATCACGTCGCTTGAACTGGCTTGGGCTGGAGCGTAAAGTCATGGCAACGATCATAATAAGGCCGCATCGTCGGGAGGAAATCATGCGTCGTTTGGTTCCTTGTCGTCCTCGCCGTCGCGGCGCTCGCTGGGGACATCGTTCGTCGGCCCTTGCCGATTCGCTCTTGCCGACGAGACGCTCAAGGTCGCTATTCCGCAAAAGGGCGCCTGGGACGCCGGCATCGCCGAACTCGGCCAGCGCGGCGGCATTTTCAAGAAGCATGGCCTCGATCTCGATATTCTCTATACCACCGCCGGTCCGGAATCGATCCAGGCCGTCATCGGCGGCAGCATCGATATTGCCGCCGCCTCCGGCGTGTCGGCCGCCATCGGCACCTTCGCCAAGGGCGCGCCGATCCGCATCTTTCTCGAGCGAGATGACCGGTGCGCCGGACCTTTACTGGTACGTGCCGGCGGATTCGCCGATCAAGACCGTCCAGGATTTCAACGGCAAAACGGTCGCGTTTTCGGCCGTCGGTTCGTCCAGCCACGGCTCGCTCTTGGCGCTTATCGCGCAAGAGCATCTGACCGCGAAGCCGACGCCAAACCGGCAATATCGCGGCGACCATCACGCAAACCATGACCGGCCAGGTAGATGTCGGCTTCGGCGCCGCCCCGTTCGGGCTCGATCTCGTCGATGCCGGCAAGACGCGCATCATCGCCACCGGCAACGACGTCACGGCGCTGCGCACGCGCGCCGTCCGCGTCAACCTCATCGGCGCGCAGACCCTGCAAACCAAGCACGACGCGATCGTGCGCTTCATGCAGGCTTATAAGGAAACGGTCGACTGGATGTATTCCAGCCCGGATGCGCTGAAAATCTACGGCGAATATTCCGGCCTGCCCGGCAACATCGTGCAGCGGGTGCTCAAGCTCGTGCCGAAGGCGTCGCTGCAAACCGACGAGGTCAAAGGCTTGGACGCCATTATGGCCGATGCGGTAGCGCAAAAATTCCTATCCGCGCCGCTGACGCCGGACCAGATCAAAGAGCTCGTCCAGATCGCGAAGTGACCTGTCGTCATTACTCAGCGCTGCCACGTCGTCAGCGTGAAGCCTGCGGCTTTATCGAGATCGCGGCGCGGACCGGGTTTCAATCCGCGCCGTGCCAGCACGTCTTCCGGCGTTGCGTTCGGCCCGACTTCCGTAAATACCGGCAGCCCGCCGGGAATTTTCGCGTTTGCGGCACGCGAAAGATGAAAGGCGTCGTAGAGCGGCAAAAACAAGCTGAACACCTCGCTACCGCCGATAATGGCAATTGTGCCGTCCCCGACGCCGAGTTGTTGCAGCGCCTCGTCCAGTGTGGCGCCCAGCGGATTCCACAGCAGTGCGTTGGGATGCGACGGATCGGGCGCGACGGCCGCGATCTGGCGCGTCAGCACCAGCCGTTTCCTTTGCGCCGCGCGCGGGCCGCCTTCATGGGAATGCCGGCCATGGAGAACGGCGGCGGCGCGGTCGAGGCTGGCCTGGAAGAAGCTTTGGTCGGCGTCGTTGCGGATCGGATCCGGCATCTGCGCTCTGCCGTCGGCGATCATGCCGTCGGCGGAAACGATGACGTAGCCTTCGATCCGGCGCAAAGCGGCCGTGCCGGCTTAGAACACCGCGAGATAGCGCAGCAGCGACAGCACACCGATGATGATGACGATGACGCGCACGATCTGTTTGGCGCGGCCGTCGATCGGCAGCATATTGATGAGGTAGAGAACCAGGATGATGACGAGAAAGGTGATCAGGATGCTGATGAGGAAAGACATGGAAATCCTCGCTTTGAAAGGCTGGAATTGATCTCATTTTTCCATGGAATGTGCAATGATTTTAAGCAGGCCCCGCAACGACGAGCCGGCAAATAACGCGTCTTCTTGCAAATGGCGAGGCTGCATCCGAACGCGTTCGCCGCTATAATTGAGCCGACGAGGCAGCCTGCGATGTCCGATTCGCCGAGCCTGATCATGATCCAGTTCCTGTCCTGGGTGGCGGACCGGCCGCGCACCTATCGGCAGGCGATGGAAGCTTGGCGCACCAGCTGCCCGCGATTGTCGGTCTGGGAGGATGCGATCCTCGGCGAATTGGTGCGCATCGAAAGCGGCGAAAATCGCGCCGTGACCCTGACGCCGCGCGGCCGCGCCATGCTGGAAACAGCGAAGACCCCCGCGCTTTGACGGCAAGCGCGTTAGCTCAGCACCTCACCGGCCTGGGGCGGAATATCGAAAGCGTTGAGCACGAAACCGACCATGCCGTAGAACCCGGCGCAGCTTACCGCCTCGATGACGCCGTCGCGGCCGAAGGCGCTCTCGGCGCGATCGAATGTCGCGGCGCTCAAGGTCTTGGTCGCCAAAAGCTCGGTGACGACCTCGTAGATAAGCCGCTCATCGTCGCGCTCGAAGTCCGGCCGCCGCCGCGCGCGAATGGCGCCGACGGTTTCCGGCGTCAGCCCGGCTTGGCGGGCCAGCGGCTCATGGACCGACCAAGCATATTTCACCGTGGCGTCGCGGCACATCAGCAAGATGATCAGCTCGATCAGCCGCTTCTCCAGCTTGGGATTGACGCGAAAGCAGTTGGCAAGGCCGTCGGCCGGCTCGGCGATGTCGGGGGTGTTGATCCACACCGAAAACGGGCCACTGAGACTGCCGCGCGGGCGCGTGCGCATGATGCCGTCATAGAGCTTAAGTTGGCGCGGCGTGAGATTTTCCCGTTTGACGGCATCGATGCGAGCCATGGGGCCTCCTCATTGGCGTGTGTGTTCCTGCGCCGCGCTTGATTTCGCCCGCGCCGTCAGTTCAACACATTGTACTTCTTGAACCAGCCGATCATCCTATTCCAGCCGTCCTCGGCCGCCTCCGGGCGATAGCTCGGCCGATAATCGGCGTGGAAGCCGTGCGGCGCGCCGGGATAGATGTGGAATTCCGCCGTTTTGCCGTCGGCCTTGAGCGCAGCTTCCATGGCTTGCACTTGCTCGGGCTTGATGCCGGCGTCTTCGGCGCCGTAGAGGCCGAGCACGGGCTCCTTGATATCCGGTGCGAGGTCGATCGAGCTCTTCGGCGCGGCGGCGCTCTTGTCGATCAGCGTGCCGTAGAACGCCACGCCGGCCTTGAGATTAGGATTGTGCGATGAGTAATGCCACACCGTCCGGCCGCCACGGCAGAAGCCCATAATGCCGAGCCGGTTGCCATCGCCGCCCTGCGATTTCGCCCACGCCACCGCGGCGTCGAGATCGGAGAACAATTCAGGGTCGGTCTTGGTGTCGACGTGCTTGAACAGGTCATCCCGGTCGGTGATCTTGGTCATGTCGCCCATGCGGAAATAGTAATCGGGCGCCACCGCGAAGGCGCCGAGATGCCCCAACCTTCGCGTCACGTCCTTGATGTATTCGTGCAGCCCGAACACCTCCATGGCGACAAGAATGATCGGCGGTTTCGCCACGCTGGCCGGACGCGCGTAATAGATCGGCATATCGCCGCCTGGCACCTTCACCGTGGCGTCAGCCGCCGTCAGCCCGTTGGCGTCGGTGTGGATGACGTCGGCGCGCACCGGTCCGGCGGCCAGCGTATAGCCCGCGGCAGCGGCGGCGGAACTCGACATAAAGCCGCGCCGCGACAATGGCGGTAGGACCTTGGCCAGTCCGATTCTGTCGGACGACAGGCGTTGCATGCCCGTGTGATCCTCCCCGTCGAAAAATCGCCCGCCCCCATAAACACCGCAAACGGCGCTTTGTTGCAATAGAAGGGCGATTGCATTGCCCGCGCGAAACGCCTATTTGGAATTCAAACGTAAGTATGAAAAACGGCAAACCGGGAATCCGCCGATGACGCGACCCTCCGAGGTTACCCGCGAACGGATCATGAAGGCGGCCCAGCGGCTGTTCGCCGAACGCGGCTATGACGGCACCAGCATCCGCGCCATCGTCGCCAAAGCGCGTGTCAACCAGGCGGCGATCAATTATCACTTCGCCGGCAAGGACGGCCTTTATCGCGAGGTTTTGCGCGCAGCGTTCCGGGCTATGACCGAGCATCAGCTTGCTCATGCCAAGGCAGCGAAGGACATGTCGCGCGAAGACGCGCTTTCTGAATTCATCCGCCGCCAGCTGCTGCCGCTTACGGCGCGCGACGAATACAGCCGCCACATGCGGCTGTTCAATTGGGAAACCGTGCGCCCGACCGCGGTGTTTCGTAGTCTTGTCAGCGAGGAGGCGGCGCCGTTCATGGCGCATGCGGCCGATCTGGCGCGCCGCTTTCTGCCCGACGCCGATCGCCGCACCGTGACGGTGGCTTCGATCTGGCTGATCGGCCAGTGCGGCGTGTTTCTGCGCAATCGCGAGCAGCTCGCGGAACCCCCGGTCGGGCTGGTCCTTGAGGACGCCTCGGTCGAATGGCTGGCGCAGGCGATAAGCCGCTGGGTGATCGGCGGTTTAGGCGATTTTGCCGGTCGCGCGTGACCCGGTTCGCCGGCGCGACAACCCAGGAATGCCGCAAAAATTCCTTGTTCCGGGCCTTGGGCTGCCCAGAACGAGTGTTTGAAATTCAATCGGTCGTTTGAAAAAAATCGGGGAACCTCATCATGCAGGCGAGCGGGATCATTCGCGGGCGCGGGGTCGTGCCGGGGGGCTTTATCGCACGTTCGCAAGCGCCGCTGCTGCCGCTCTTGGCGCGCTTTGCCGGCAAGTTCGCGCTCGATATCCTCCCTGCGGCGCTGGCGAGCGTGGTCGGCGGGTTCCTGTTCACCCAATATCAGTCCGGCCACGCTGTTGTGCGAACGGCGACCGAGCAGGTCACGCCGGCGTCCGCCGAGATGATGGCGATGGTGCGCGACGAGCACGCCATGATGATGGACTACCTGAAATCGCAGATGGCGGCGGAGAAGAGCAGGGCGGAAGACGCCGACGCCGCGCGCGCGGCGGCGGATGCCGAGGCGGCCGAGGACAAGGCGGCTGAGAGCGCCAAAACCACGGACGCCAATAATATTGGATCGGCCACGCCGGTGCGGCGCGCCGCCGCTGTGGTCATGCCGAAATCGGCTCCGGCACGCGCCAGGATCGCGGTGTCGCATGCGCCGCTCGTGATTGCGCAAGCCGATCAGAATGACGGCACCGCACCGGCCGGGGGGATTGTGCGCAATCCGGCCTCGCTGCTCGCCAAGACGCTCGACCTCAAGGATCAGGTGGTGGCGGCCACGCGCCATGTCGTCGGGGTGATCGGCGACGCGATCAGCTCGGTCGGCGAGCACATTGGCGGCTCGCCGAACGGCGCGCAGCAGTTCAGCTCGGCGTCGTAAGCCGCACGTTGCCGGTGCGGCGCAAGATGCGGGCATGGGGCACTCGGGCTAGCGCCCTTAGAGACGTGACTAACGTGTAGCTGGTGCGCCGGTCCGCTACGAATTTACCGTCAAGTGACATCAATGCTGCCTTTTGTTAAAAGCGCCCGGTTTTCGCGCCTGCCGCGGCTTGCCCGGTTTCATCCCCACCGCTAAGTCATAGCCTGGAAAGACTGGGAACTGGTTCCGTGGCGAAACGTTCTGCCCCTCGGGGCGGCGGTTGCTACAAGTTTGGGACGCAAGTTTTTGGGCTGCATGTTTGACTGTAGCTTTAGGCCATTTAGATACGGGCTGCCGTTGTGCCGCCGAGGAGGTTGCGATGCGTTCGGCCGGTAACTTCAGTCCGGAATGGGGCTATCTCGCCTCGGCACCGAGCTTCATGCGGACGGCGCGTGTCGTGATCGCGGCCACTGCGGTTGGCGCCGTGGCCGGCGCTGCCGTGGTGCTGTCGCTGACCGACCGTCCGGCGATCGATGGCGAACAAAGCTTGGTTGCCGCGCATGCGATCGTCACCAGTGTGCAAGCCGCGACAGCCACGGCGGTACCGTTGGCTGCGGCGCCCGCTACGGCCGCACCCACCGCCGCTATACAGAGCCCGGTGAATTTGCCTCCCGCCGCGCTGGTGCGAACACCGGCGCCGGCGGCGAATAGTGCAGCGGTCAATGCGAGCACCGCCGAACCGGCTACGGCGCCGCCACCGAATTCATCGTCCGGCGTGACGGCTTTGTCTGAGGCCCCGCCGGCGGGCGATGCCGCGCCCTCCGATCTGCCGGATGGAACGACGCTTGCTCCGGAGGCGCCGGTGCCGCCGAAAAAGCCGTCAAAACGCTCCGGCGCGGCCAACGCAAGAAACCAGTTTTTCCAGCCGCCCATCCCGGGTGTTGGGGCGCTGCGGCGGATGTTCAGCGCTCACACCGGAACATCCTATTATCCGGACCGCTAGCCGCACCGTTTGATCCCGCGCGATTGCCGCTTCCGATCAAACGGGTCAACGCCAGCGCGCTGTTGTGCGATGCCGTGAACTTTCCGATAGTACGCGCCCGATCCAGACCAAGCCCGTAGCCGGCCGTGTTGCGGCTCTGATATGCCGACGCGGCGGGCGCGCAACCAAGGAGGACAACCGATGCCTGAAGTCGTCGTCTATATTTTGGAAGGCCGCACGCTCGAGCAGAAGCGCGGCCTGGTCAAAGACATCACTGCCGCCGTGGTTAAAAATGCCGGCGCGCCGGCGGATGCCGTCACGATATCGCTCGTGGAAACAGCCAGAGACGTCGAAGGCCAAAGGCGGCGTGCTGTTTAGCGAGATGGCCGGGCGCTAAGCGAATCCCCTTTGTTTGCACGCGTCAAAACGCCGGCGACTTTGTTCGCCGGCGTCGCTGTTTTTGGGCGTTAAACTTGCTGTGAGTGCGTCGCACAATAGACTTGCTGCAATGCGGTAAATCGCTGATAATAAGGACTCAAAATCCGAAAGCCCGGAAAACGGGGTGGAGGGTGCGAGATGACGGACGTATGGGATACTAAGGACGGCAGGCGCCGGGTTCGGCGCGATCTGCCGACGATCGAAGACGCCGTGCTGGCGGCTCAAGGCCTGACCGACGACGTTGATGGCCAGGTCGAAATCGTCATGTCGCTGATGCTAGCGTCCGCCGAAGAGGCCAGGGGCGCCGTCCTGAAATTCGGACAGCGCAAGGAGGTCAGCCGCTTCACCATCGCCGGTCGCGCCGGCTCGCCGCGCGCCGTCATCGTCGAGCACCGCACGCCGCGCCGATTGGGCATTCGGCCTCCAGCCAGCGTCGTCGGGCATCGGGGTCGGCTATAGCGCGCGCCGCTGCCAGCTGCCGGCGCCAGAAACCTGTAATAATTCGGTGCGTTAGGTTTTGCGCAAGAACCCCGGCAAGCGCGGCGGCGCCATGCCGTCGTCCGGCCCTGGGATGGCGCGCGCGGCGTGATTATACTGGTTCAAAGACGATCAGATGTGCCGATGACGAAAACCCTGGTCAAGCCGCGCACCGCGGTGCGCACCAAGACGAAGCAGCCGCCGCTCTACAAGGTGATCCTGCTTAACGACGATTACACGCCGCGTGAATTTGTCGTGCTGGTGCTCAAGGCGGTGTTCCGCATGAACGAAGATCAGGCTTACCGCGTCATGATGACCGCACATCAGCGCGGCGCCTGCGTGATCGCGGTCTATGTCCGCGACGTCGCCGAGACCAAGGCCAAGGAAGCCACCGATCTCGGCAAGAGCAAAGGCTATCCGCTGTTCTTCACGACGGAGCCGGAAGAATAACGAAGCCGCCGCAACGGGCCGGTCGGCATAGGCCTATTGCCGTGTGATTTGACCCTGCAGCGCAGGCATTGCGGGCGTCACCTCGTTCGATGCGATCCGCGTCGGTCCAGGCTCATCAGTGTAGGCGGAGAGAAATCCGCCGATCGCCATGCCGGCTAAAAATACCGTGAGAATCGCCACCATCATGACGCCGTCATGGCGGGGAGCGACATGCAATTGCCTATCCAAAAGCTCCTGATCGCGCCGGTTCATTCTAAAATCTCCCGGTTCGGAGTTTCCTAGCCGAAGAAATGCCCAGATAAAACGCGCGACAACGGCGGACGTTCCCGGCCGCGTCGGGTCACATCGCTGAGATTTTGCCGATAGCCGCCGCGATTTCCGCCGGCCGACACATCGGCCGCTTGCGAGCCAACTTGCCAGCCGACTTGTCGGTCTGCTTGTCAGCCTACTTGCCTTGGATCGACAACCCGCCGGGGCCGACATTGATATGCAGCCCTTCCGGCTGGTGCCGGTCCTGATAGAGCTGATAGCCGAGCACGGCGGCCACGATCACCAGCGCGCCGATGATGAGATAAAGCATGTTGCTGCAAGTCACGGTCGTCCTCCGCTTGCTGCGAGCCACGGTCGTCTCCGCGTCTACCGGCGGCAGGGCCGGCGGCCGAAATCGTTGCGCTAGATTATCACGGCGCGCGCTTGCCGCAGCCGGGCGCAAACGTATTGCGCACCGTACAGGTCGCAGCCCGGACACGTATCAGGGCTGCGCCCGCTATTTAACGGCGAGCAGCTCAACGTCGAAGATCAGCGTGGCGTTCGGCGGAATGACGCCACCCGCGCCGCGCGCGCCGTAGCCGAGCGCCGGCGGAATGATCAGCGTGCGCTTGCCGCCGACCTTCATGGTCGCCACGCCTTCGTCCCAGCCGGCAATGACTTGCTGCCGGCCGATCGGAAACTCAAACGGCTGGCCGCGATCGAGCGAGGAGTCGAATTTCGCGCCCTTCTTGCCGTTCTCATAAAGCCAGCCGGTGTAATGCATGACGCAAGTCTGGCCAGGCTTTGGCGACGGTCCGGTGCCGACTTTGAGCTCGATGATTTGCAGGCCCGAAGGCGTGGTGGTGACGGTCTGGGCGTCGGCCGGTTGGGACATGATGGCTCCGGTTGTGGCGGCGGCGAGGGCGGCAACGATGACGCCGCGGCGCGATAAATGTTGCATTCTCTTGTCTCCGGGACATAGGCAGGCGGTTAAGCCACGTCTGCCATGGCGAGGCAACCCGCCAAGCATAACCCATTGTTCTCGCGGCGCGTGAGCGTCCGAGTTTTGTTTTCAAGCTTCACGAACGGCCTCCCGAAAACGAGGGAGGCGGAGCGCCGCAAGGCGCGTCGTCTAGAGACCGGCGGGTGCGGCTGCCCCTCCGTATCCTCTCCGCCACGGAAGAAGATATGGAGGGGGCTCGCCTTCCGGCGCTCCACCGCGGCGCTTGCGGCGCAAATCAATGCCACCGCTCAGCCCAGGCCGTGTTTCCTGGGACGTGCGCGAAGCGGGCGTTACCCGCCATGCGCTGTCCCAGTCCAGCGATGCACCTCGCAGACCGGTCGTAATGCCGGCCGATACGATGCCCGGGACCGCCCGGGAGCGGGGTTACGAGCCCCGCCCGCAGGAACCGCACCCGCCCCATCGGCGCTTTTCACCTTTTGGTCCTCGGGGCATAATTCTTTCTCAAGCTAGTGACAGCTTACCGGTAAGCATACCTGCATACGATCGAGGTGCGAGAGGCATCATGGCTACGGAAGATGAACTCCGACTTGAGATTGAAAACGTGGACCTCCGTCGCCTTCTGGCGCAAGCCGGATTAGATGCGGCTGATCAAAAGGTCACGGAACGATTGCAGCGTTTGGTCTTGGAAGAACTCCACCACCGGGTACAGAACACGCTTGCAATCGTGATGTCGATTACCACGCAGAGTCTTCAAACCGCCAAGAGCGTGAACGATGGCAGGGAAGCAATTGATCATCGGTTATCTGCGTTAGGACGTGTGCACGACCTGTTGTTACAAACAAATTGGACGAGCGCCAAGCTTGCAGCAATTGTGAAAGCTGCCACTGATCCCTTCGATAGAGACGATAACAGCAGATTTATCGTGCAGAGTTCGAATATTGACGTTAGCCCAGGAGCGGTACTTCCTCTTGCAATGGTACTGAATGAGCTGTGCACAAACGCCGTCAAGTATGGCGCGCTGTCGAATGCAACTGGGCGCGTAGAGATTACCTCGACTATCGACAATTCTCAAAAGCTGTTTCGTCTCAAATGGGCCGAAAGCGGGGGCCCGGCGGTCGCTATACCCACTCGTCGCAGCTTCGGGTCGCGTCTCATCGAGCATAGCTTCGTGCGCCAATTGCAAGGAGAGGCGCAACTGACGTTCGAGCCTTCAGGGGTTGTTTGCGTGCTCGATATTCCGCTGGCTGCGCTTAGGCGGCCACAATCGAACTGAGACATTACCTGACAAGCCCTGCGGATCGTCGTGCCCGCGCTTGTAGTGGGCATCCACGTCTTCCTTCCGCGCGGCAAAGAATCCGGCGTCTCCGCATGGACCACCGGGTCAAGCCCGGTGGTGAGGAGGAAAGTGGTCGCTCGCGCGTTTATTCCGTGGTTACGGCCTGGGGTGGCATCAGAAAATTGTGAAGTGCGCGCGAGGGGGAATTCGCCTACATCGCGGGCGGGGCGATGACAGGCACAAGTACAGGTACGGAAATGAATCGCCCCGATGCGCCGATGGCTTTCGCTACGGCATCCGCAAATGCTCCCGCCACAAGTCCGGTTCGCGCAACGGCGCTCGTCCGGCTCCAGCCCTATGGGCTGAGCATCCTGCGCATCATGGCCGGGCTGTTGTTCCTCGAACACGGCATGGCAAAACTATTCGGCTTCCCGCCGCACGGGCCGATGCCGGGCTTCCCGGAGCTGGAGTGGTTCGCCGGCACAATCGAATTCGCCGGCGGCGCGCTGGTTGCGCTCGGGCTTTTCACGCGCGTGGCGGCCTTGCTCATGTCCGGCGAAATGGCGATCGGCTATTTCATGGACCACGCGCCGCGAAGCTTCTTTCCGCTGCTCAACGGCGGCGACGCCGCGGTGCTTTTTTGCTTCCTATTTTTCTATTTCGTGTTCGCCGGCGCCGGGCCGTGGAGCTTCGATGCGCTGCTGTGGGGCAGGAAGCCGTAGAGCGTGTGGCGCGGATTGCACTGCGCTCCATCGGGGCTACACTTGCAATGAGCTACAGCCGATGGAGCGCTCGCAATGGCACTCGTCCACGATTCTGAGGCTTGGCAAAAAAGCCTTGCCGCGCTACCGCTCGAAAGCTTTGGCGCCGGCGAGACCGTGTTCGCCGAGGGCACCAAGACCGGGCGGCTTTTGATCCTCAAAAGCGGCGCGGTCAGCATCGCCAAGGGCGATATCGAATTCGCCCAGGTGGCCGAACCCGGCGCGGTGTTCGGCGAGCTCTCGGCGCTGCTCGACGGACCGCATGGTGCGGATGTGCGCACGCTGCAAACGTCGGAGTTTTATGTCGCCGACGCCGTAACCTTGCTGCAAGACCCGGCGGCGCTGCTCTACGTTACGATCATGCTGGCGCGGCGCATCGACGCCGCCAACCAGGGGCTGCTGCAACTGAAGATCATGCTTGAAGCGGGCGCGGCACCGAGCCTGGTCGATAAAGCGGTCGACCGGGTGCAAGGACTGCTCAGCGCCATCGGTGCCGGCTACATGCAGGCCGGCATCAATATTGCCGGGCATCATCCGTTTGTGTGATGGGCGCAAGGGAATCTACGTTCCGTCACCCTGAGGTGCGAGCCGACGGGTCCGGCCTTTGGCCGGCCCGATGACAGGCTCCGCGAGCCTCGAAGGGCGACGGCCCCGGCGCTTCGGCCGTGCATCCTTCGAGGGCCGCTTCGCGGCCACCTCAGGATGACGGTAAACCAACAATCCGCGAAGCTACATGATGGGTTTCGCGAAGCTTGTCATCGGGCGGCGCTTTGCGCCGGCCCGTTGGCTCTACCCATCCCACGCGCCGGAAAGTCTATCCGGCCACGCTGCTAAGGTGGCCGAACAGGCAGGCCATATTGACCGCGCATGCGGTAAGAAGCACGGCCACCAGCATCTTGTTCATCGCGGGCTCCGAAGGCCGCCTGTAAAATCGCCCGCGAAGCATGGACGCAACTCGGCGCAGAGTTCCCAAAGTTTGTTTTTGCCCGGATTCATATCTCGTTTACGGAATCCGGCGCGATTCTCGTCCGCACGGCCGCGCGATGGAGGCGAATCGCGGCGCGCCAGATAGAGAATTCCTTCGCGCGCATGAGCGGATTATCTGGATTGCGCACCAACGACTCCCTATTTGGTGGGGACGGGCGTTCGGGCGACCAATGGAAACTCAAGGAGATCGGAATGCAGGCGACAGGGTTTGAGCGTCCGGCGGCGGCGCTATTCGCGGCTCTATCACTCTCCGCGATGATCGCGGCTTTCGCTATCGGCCAAGCCCGTGCGCAGACGGTCAATCCCGTCCCGCCACCACCGCCGCCGGTTTTCAATCCATCACCACCGAGCACAGTTCCGCAAACGCCTGAAGCGCCGGTTGCGCCGACGCCGCCCAGCGCCCTGCCGGGCTCCGCGCCACCGCTGAATTCGCAGACCATCGCGCCGCCGGCGGCTCCACCGGCCGTCGAGGCGCCCCCTGCTACGCCGGCCGTCACTCCGCCCCCCGCTTCGCCGGTGATCGCGCCGCCGCCTGCAACGCCCGCGGTCGTGCCGCCGCCTGCCGTAACTCCGCCGGTGACCAACGCGCCGGCGGGAGAGCCCAGCCTGGCGCGCCCGCATGCCGGCCATCACGGCTTTGTCCGCCACCGCTGGACGCGGCGCCGCGTCCGGTTCTATCCGGTGCGCGTGCCGGGGCCTTCCTATTATCCGGGCTTGGGCGAATTCTATCCGCCCCATGCCGATCCCTGCCATTTCAGCCGCGTGTGGCAAGGCTATTACGCGGGCTATTGGGCGTACGGTTGTTTTTGGTGAGTGCGTAGTTTGTAGAGCGCGCGCAATAGCTCCAGAAATCGTCATTGCCGGGCTTGACCCGGCAATCCATGCTGACGCGCAGCATGAAAGCTTTTTGGATCTACATTCTGGCCAGTCGCCCGCGCGGTACGCTCTATATCGGCATGACAAGCGATCTTGTCCGCCGCATTTACCAACATCGCGAGGGTTTAGCTGACGGCTTCACCAAAGCGCACGGCGTGAAGCTGCTCGTCTATTACGAACAGCATGCCACCGCGATCGCCGCCATTCAGCGTGAGAAGAACATCAAGCACTGGTCGCGTAAGTGGAAGATTGATCTTATCTGTTCGATGAATCCTGAGTGGCGTGATTTGTGGGACAACATTGTGAGCTGACCGTATCGCATCGAATTCGGCTTCTTAGCATGGACCACCGGGTCAAGCCCGGTGGTGACGAGGGAGGGGCTACGCGCTTAAGTTTGCCGAGAGTAGGGTGGGCAAAGCGAAGCGTGCCCACGAGCAGCATCGACGAAGTTTCGGATGAACGCGTGGGCACGGCGCTTCGCGCCTTAGCCCACCCTACGCTTGCTATTTGAAAATATCGTGTTCTGGTCGATTTAGAGGAGCGGCCTTTCAGCCGCCCTTTTAAGTCGTGGATGGCCGGGACAAGCCCGGCCATGACGAGTCAGAGATCACGAACATCCCGTGGTGCTACCGCACGTATCGCACTTCAAACACGTGCCGTTCCGCACCAGCGTAAAATTCAAACACTCCCCGCACATTTCGCCTTCATAGCCTTTGGCGCGGGCTTCGGCGCGGCGTTCGGCGGCGACGGCTTTGGCGTCGCTCCGCGTGCCGGCTTTAGTCCATTGCAATTGCTCGAGCGCCTGGGTCGGCGACAGCTTTTGCTCGGGCTCGGATTTGAGCGCGACGGCGCCAGCGGCTTCGCCGCGCGGGGCGGCGGAGGAAATCGCGGTGACGTTGGAAGTCCCACCTCGTCCGCTTTCAGCGGACGATCCTCCCCCTGCAGGGGAGGATGAAGCTTCGGCGCCGCCTTGCATCACCGTGAGACGGTCGCCGCCACGCGAGCGGGTCAGCCCCTTCGAGACGTAGCGGGTGTCGCCCGAGGGCTTGCCTTCTTCGACGCCTTTGCCGAGCGCGTCGAAGCCGCCTTCGGTCGGCTCGACGTGCGCAAGGTCGAAGCGCGACAGGTAGCTCACCGCCAGCTCGCGGAACACATAGTCCAAAATCGAAGTCGCGAATTTGATCGAATCGTTACCCTGGACCGGGCCTGACGGCTCGAAGCGGGTAAAGGTGAAGGCATCGACATATTCGTCGAGCGGCACGCCGTATTGCAGGCCAAGCGACACCGCGATGGCGAAGTTGTTGAGGAGCGAGCGCAAAGCCGCGCCTTCCTTGTGCATGTCGATGAAAATCTCGCCGAGCTTGCCGTCGTCGTATTCGCCGGTGCGCAGATAGATTTTATGGCCGCCGACCACGGCTTTTTGCGTATAGCCCTTGCGCCGGTCGGGCATGCGCTCGCGCTCGCGCATGACGACGATGCGCTCGACGACTTTCTCGACGATCTTTTCGGCGAGGCCAGAGACGCGCGCCGCTTGCGGCTTGTCGAGGAACGCCTCGATGACGTCGTCATCCTCGTCATCGTCGGCGATCAGCTGGCTTTGCAGCGGTTGCGACAGTTTCGAGCCGTCGCGGTAGAGCGCGTTGGCTTTGAGCCCAAGCTTCCACGACAGCACGTAAGCCGCCTTGCAATCCTCGACCGTGGCCTCGTTCGGCATATTGATGGTCTTCGAGATCGCTCCGGAAATGAACGGCTGCGCCGCCGCCAGCATGCGGATATGGCTGTCGACCGAGAGATAGCGCTTGCCGGTGCGGCCGCACGGATTGGCGCAGTCGAACACGGCGTAATGCTCGGGCTTGAGATGCGGCGCGCCTTCGACCGTCATAGCGCCGCAGACATGGATATTGGCCGCCTCGATCTCGCGCTTGGTGAAGCCGAGATGGGCAAGCAGGTCAAAGCTCGGCGCGGCAAGGTCGGCTGCGTCAACGCCGAGTTGGTCACGCAGGAACTCGGCGCCGAGCGTCCACTTGTTGAAGACGAATTTGATGTCGAACGCGGTCGGCAGCGCCTTTTCCACTTTCTCGATCGCGTCCGGCGTAAAGCCCTTGGCGGTGAGCGTGGTGTGATTGATGGCCGGCGCCTGGCCGAGCGAACCGTGACCGACGGCATAAACGACGATCTCGGCAATCTCGCTTTCGCGATAGCCGAGCACGCGCAAGGCTTCCGGCACCGCGCGGTTGATGATCTTGAAGTAGCCGCCGCCGGCCAGCTTCTTGAACTTCACCAGCGCGAAATCCGGCTCGATGCCGGTGGTGTCGCAATCCATGACCAGACCGATGGTGCCGGTCGGCGCCACCACGGTGGCTTGCGCATTGCGGTAGCCATGGGCCTCGCCGAGCAGGAGCGCGCGGTCCCAGGCGCGCTTGGCATGTTCGGAGAGTTTCTGGTCGGGATTGGCCTTGTGCTCGAGCGGCACCGGCGGCGTCGCCATCGCTTCATAGCCGGTGCGTTCGCCGTAAGCGGCGCGGCGATGGTTGCGCATCACCCGCAGCATCGCTTCGCGATTTTCGGGATAACTCGGGAATGCGCCGAGCTCGGCCGCCATTTCGGCGGAGGTGGCATAGGCGATGCCGGTCATGATCGCGGACAGCGAACCGCACAGCGCGCGGCCGGCGTCGGAATCGTAAGGAATACCCGACGACATCAACAGCCCGCCGACATTGGCATAACCGAGCCCCAGGGTGCGGAAGTCGTAGGAGCGCTGCGCGATCTCGCGCGAGGGGAATTGCGCCATCAGCACCGAGATTTCGAGCACGATGGTCCACAGTCGCACGGCATGCTCGTAGCCCTCAACGTCGTAAAGCTCGCTCTTGAGCTTTTCGCCGGTGGCGGCGGCCGGCAAGGCCTGGGTGTGGAACGCCAGCAGGTTCAGCGAAGCGAGATTGCACGCCGTGTCGTCGAGGAACATGTATTCCGAGCACGGATTGGAGGCGATGATCGGCCCCGATGCCGCGCAGGTATGCCAGTCGTTGATGGTGGTGTGGAATTGCAGGCCGGGATCGGCGCTGGCCCAAGCAGCGTGGCCGATCTTCTCCCACAGATCGCGGGCTTTGAGCGTCTTGGCGATCTTGCCGCCCTTGGTGCGCCAGAACAGGTCCCAATCGCGGTCGGCTTCGACGGCTTTGAGAAACTCGTCGGTGACCCGCACGGTGTTGTTGGAGTTTTGGCCGGAGACCGTGAGATAGGCGTCCGAATCCCAATCGGTGTCGTAGGTCGGGAAATCGATATCCTTGTAGCCCTGCTTGGCGAACTGGATGACGCGGCGGATGTAATTGTCCGGCACGTGGTTCTTGCGCGCCGCCTTGATCTCGCGCCGCAGCACCGGATTCTTTTCCGGCGTGAAGCAATCGTCGCCCGAGCCCTCGCAATTGACGCAGGCCTTGAGGATCGCGCGCAAGTGCTTCTGATTGATCTTGGAGCCGGTGACCAGATTGGCGACCTTCTGCTCCTCGATCACCTTCCAGTCGATGAACTGCTCGATATCCGGATGATCGGCGTCGAGGATCACCATTTTCGCGGCGCGGCGCGTGGTGCCGCCCGATTTGATGGCGCCCGCGGCGCGGTCGCCGATCTTGAGAAAGCTCATCAGGCCCGACGACTTGCCGCCGCCGGAGAGTTTTTCGCCCTCGCCGCGCAGCCGCGAAAAGTTCGAGCCGGTGCCGGAGCCGTATTTGAACAGCCGCGCTTCGCGCACCCACAAATCCATGATGCCGCCCTCGTTGACGAGGTCGTCGGCGATCGACTGGATGAAGCAGGCATGCGGCTGGGGGTGCTCGTAAGCGGTGGCCGACGGCACGAGCTTGCCGGTGCGGTAATCGACGTAGAAATGGCCCTGGCTCGGGCCGTCGATGCCATAGGCCCAGTGCAGGCCGGTGTTGAACCATTGCGGCGAATTCGGCGCCACCATCTGCATCGCCAGCATGTAGCGGTGCTCGTCGAAGAACGCCTGCGCGTCGGCTTCGGACGAAAAATAGCCGCCCTTCCAGCCCCAATAGGTCCAGGTGCCGGCCAGCCGATCGAACACCTGCTTGCAGGATTGTTCGCCGGTGAAGCGTTCGGCCTCGGGCAAAGTCTTGAGCGCCACTTTGTCGGCGACACTGCGCCACAGCCAAGCGGGGACCGTCTCCTCCTCGACCTTTTTCAGGCGGGCTGGCACGCCGGCTTTGCGGAAATATTTTTGCGCCAGCACGTCGGAGGCGACTTGCGACCATTGTTCCGGCACCTCGACGTCTTCGGCATGAAAGACGATGGAGCCGTCCGGATTGCGGATCTCGCTCGTGGTGAGACGGAAAGCGATGTCCGCGTAGGGCGATTGTCCCTCTTTGGTGTAGCGCCGCTCGATCCGCATGTTCTGCCCCTGGTTCTCGATGTTTCCCGTAGCGGTGGCCCAGCGGGGTTACACCCCGTAAATATAGGACACCGATAGTTTCCCCGCGACGCGACGAAGTACGCTCGACCGCGTCGATCTCACCCCTGTTTCTGTCTGCCACCCGTCCGGCCTTCGCAGCCGGGTCTTCTTATTGGGTGAGCACCCTGCTTGGTCCACACCGCTGGTTTTGGTCCCTCCGGTCTCTTCATTTCAGGGCGCAAAAAGTCACGCGCGCGCCACGGCGGCACGGAGCACTCCCGCAAACCCTTTTTGGAAGAGCCCGGCGGACTTCGTTACCCGCGCGCCGAACTTGAGGAAGCTAGGCTAAGCCGGTCGCGCCCGTCAAGACTTAGTATGAAAATCTGAATCAACCACTAAATGTGGGGATTGCGGGGACGAATCGGCGAGGGATGCGCAAGTATCGGAGATTCGTGGTGAATCTGAAAGAGCGCAGTTGCGGCGAGGTGTATCGCGAGGTGTATTTTGCCGTTGGCGACACAACTTATGGGCGCTCCGCGGTCCGTTGCGGACCCTCGCGGTCGGCTGCCGCGAGGGGCGGCAAAGTTCCCTTAGGCCGATGCCGTCACGCGACTGTCACGCAACGACGGGGCTTTCCCGCTGATTCTGAGTGAAACGACCCGAAAAATCAGGACTTTCCCTTACATCGGCGCCGGCGGCGTGGCGTAAGCTATTGAAATCGTGAATGGAATCAGAATCTCGCGCGATGCATCGCGGGCCGCCGCGATAGGCTTAGCGGTCCTGCGGTGCGCGGTTACCTGACGCCGGACATTTTGCGTTATGGGCCGCAGCGGCGGCTCTTCGATTAACCTTAAGGATGTCTTACTTTGCCGATTGGCTTGGCTTTCCTTGACGGGGGGAGGGGGGCCGCCAATAAGTTTGTAAATGTTCGGGGGTTTGTTCCAGCGTGCGATCCGCGCGGGGCGCATCGTTGCCTGTGCCGCCCTTATGGTCGGCTGTACCCAGACCATCCACAACGACCCGATCAATCAGCCGCTCACCGCCAATCCTGCCCAGGTCGCAGCCGAACTCGGCGCCAGTGTCGAGACCAATTACGACGACATGGTCGTGGCGCTGTCGTTTTCCGGCGGCGGCATGCGCGCCGCGGCGTTCTCCTATGGCGTGCTGAGGGTTTCGACGAGACCGCGTGCCGACGCGCAACGGGTCGGTGTCGCTGCTCGATCGGCTCGACTTTCTCTCCGGCGTTTCGGGCGGCTCGATGCTGGCGGCCTATTACGGGCTGCACGGGCGCGCAGCGCTGGCCGATTTCAAGCAGCGCTTCCTTCTGCGTCAACGCCGAGGAAGTCGCTGCAGACCGAACTCAGTCTCGGCAATATCGCGCGCGGATTGCAAGGCGGCGTCAACGACACGACCGGGTTCCCGGTCTGGCTCGACGCCCATCTGTTCAATCACGCGACCTTCAAGGATCTGCTCCGGCCGGCCGCGGCCGCGGGTTTGGATCAACGCCTCCGACATCTATAACCGCACCGCGTTCATTTTCGCGCCGGTCACGTTCAGCGCGCTGTGCAGCGATCTGACGAACTATCCGGTGTCGCTCGCGGTGGCCGCTTCGGCGGCGGTGCCGGTCGTGTTCGCGCCGATCGTCATTCAGAATTATCCCGGCGGCTGCCCGATGGCGTTGCCGGGCTGGGTCGAGCGCGTCGCGCAGCAATCCGAACGCCGCGCCACTGCTCAAGTCCTATGCCGACGCGCTCGATCGCTATCGCTCCGGCGAGATCAAATACGTCAAGCTGCTCGACGGCGGGCTGGTCGACAATTACGGGCTTGCCGGCTTCACCATCGCGCGGCTGGCCTCGGAATACGCCGTTCGGTCCGCTGGCGCCGCAGGAAGCGGTCAAGCTGCGGCGCTTTCTGTTCCTGATTGTCGATTCCGGCCGCGATCCGTCGGGTAAGTGGGCGCAGACCGTGCCGGGGCCGTCCGGCGTCGATCTGATTACGGCAGCATCGGACACGGCGACCGAATCCGGCGCGATCGGCAGCTATTCGGCGTTCGACGATACGATGGAGGACTGGCGCAAGGCCATGGTGACTTGGCGGTGCGGACTCTCCGAAGCCGATCGCCGCCGCTTCGGCGCGCCGCCGGGATGGAATTGTCGCGACGTCCAGTTCTTTATCAGCCGTATCGGCTTCGACGGCTTGGGCGCGGATCGCGCGGCAGCCCTCAACAATGTCGAGACGCGGCTGCAGGCTGCCGCCCGATCAGGTCGATATGCTGATCGCGGCCGGCCGCGACGCGCTCAATGCCAATCCGAAATTCCGCGCGTTTATGGGCTCGTTCGGCCGCGCGCCGCCGCCGGTCTCGCCGCTGCTGCGCCCGCACCCGCGCGCGACGCCGGTTACAAGCCTCAACCCGCACGAGGCGGCGGCGCAGTAGCTATTTTGTCTCGTCGCGAATGACACGTTCGGCGAAGGCCTTTAGTGGTGGCAGATCGCGTTCGATAATCTCCCAAAGTATATCTGGTTCAATACGGTGGTAGACATGCCGCAGACGATTGCCGAAATCCACCATAGCTTGCCAGTCAATATTTTGGTTTTGAGCTTTCACCTCATCGGGAAGACGGCTGGACGCTTCGCACATAATTTCAAGAGAACGTTCAATCGCGAGCCGAAGCATTAAGTCCTTCGTGAAGTCTTCGAACCTCTTGCTTGCCAGTGCTGTTTGGGTTGTGTCGATGGCGGCGAGAATATGCACTAACCGGTCGGCTAAAGTCGGGGGCATTGCTAGAAGACTTCAATAACGTCGTCGGCGATGCGCTCCGCAAATCGCGGCTCGATCGACCGGCGCATTTCAACTTGTGCAGGAATTCCAATAGCATCGCCGATGCTGCGTTCTACGCGAACGATATCGAGTCCCGAGAATTTTTTCGGATCGACATCGATCAACACATCAAGGTCGCTGTCGTCGCGGGCATCGCCGCGCGCTCGCGAGCCGAATATTGCAAGCCGCGTTACGCCCCTAGCCTTCAGCGCCGGAGCGGTTTCCTTGAGCTTGGCAATGATCTCGTCGCGGGTCATGCGACGACTATATCACAGAATGTGAACTGCTTTCACTCCGCCGCGGCTTTCGAGTGCCCGAGCCGCCGGTTAAGCGTCGCCAGCAATTTCTCGGCGGCCTCGGCGATCACCGTGCCGGGCGGGAAGATCGCCTCGGCGCCGGCCGATTTGAGCGCCTCGTAATCCTGCGGCGGCACGACGCCGCCGACCACGATCATGATGTCGCCGCGGCCTTGCCTGCCGAGCTCGGCCTTGAGCTCCGGCACCAGCGTGAGATGCGCGGCGGCGAGCGAGGACACGCCGAGGATGTGCACGTCGTTCTCGACCGCCTGGCGCGCGGCTTCCGCCGGCGTCGCGAACAGCGCGCCGATATCGACGTCGAAGCCGAGATCGGCAAACGCCGACGCGATCACCTTCTGGCCGCGGTCATGGCCGTCCTGGCCGATCTTGGCGACCAGGATGCGCGGCCGGCGGCCTTCATTGTCCTCGAATTCGGCGACGCGCTTTAGCACCCGCTCGACGGCGTCCGTCATGCCGACCTCCCGCCTGTAGACGCCGGAGATCGCCTTGATCTCCGCCTGGTGGCGGCCGAAGACCTTCTCCAGCGCCAATGAAATCTCGCCGACGGTCGCCTTGGCGCGCGCGGCGTCGATCGCCAATGCCAAAAGATTGCCGTTGCCGCCGGCGGCGTTGCGCGTCAGCGTCGCAGCGCCTCGGCCACGGACCTTTCGGATCGCGCTCGCGCTTGAGCCGCGTCAGCTTGTCGATCTGCAATTGCCGCACCGCGGCATTGTCGACTTTGAGCACGTCGATCGGCGCTTCGTCGCGCGGCCGGTATTTGTTGACGCCGATCACCGCCTGCGCGCCGGAATCGATGCGCGCCTGGGTGCGCGCGGCGGCCTCCTCGATGCGCAGCTTCGGCAGCGCCGCTTCGATGGCGCGGGTCATGCCGCCGAGCTCTTCGACCTCGCGTGATATGGCCCCAGGCCTTGGCGGCCAGATCGTGGGTGAGCCGCTCGACATAGAACGAGCCGCCCCACGGATCGATCACGCGCGTCGTGCCGCTCTCCCGCTGCAGCACGATCTGGGTGTTGCGGGCGATGCGGGCGGAAAAATCGGTCGGCAGCGCGAGCGCCTCGTCGAGCGCATTGGTGTGCAGCGATTGCGTGCCGCCCTGCGTCGCCGCCATGGCCTCGATCGCGGTGCGCGTGACATTGTTGAACACGTCCTGCGCGGTGAGCGACCAGCCCGAGGTCTGGCAATGCGTGCGCAGCGACAGCGAGCGCTCGTCGCGCGGATTGAATTGCTTCATCAGCTTCGCCCACAGCACGCGCGCGGCGCGCAGCTTCGCCACCTCCATGAAAAAATTCATGCCGATGCCGAAGAAGAACGACAGCCGCGGCGCGAAACGGTCGACCTGCGAGATTGGCCGCCGAGCCCGGCGCGGACATATTCGACGCCGTCGGCGAGCGTATAAGCGAGCTCGAGATCCGCCGTCGCGCCCGCCTCCTGCATGTGATAGCCGGAGATCGAGATCGAATTGAATTTCGGCATATGCGCCGAGGTGTAGGAAAAAATATCGGAGATGATGCGCAGCGACGGCTTCGGCGGATAGATGTAGGTGTTGCGCACCATGAATTCTTTGAGAATGTCGTTCTGGATGGTGCCGGCGAGTTTTTCCGGCGGCACGCCTTGCTCCTCGGCGGCGACGATATAGAGCGCCAGCACCGGCAGCACCGCGCCGTTCATGGTCATCGACACCGACATCTGGTCGAGCGGGATGCCGGCAAACAGCGTGCGCATGTCGTAGATCGAGTCGATCGCGACGCCCGCCATGCCGACATCGCCGGAGACGCGCGGATGATCGCTGTCGTAGCCGCGATGGGTGGCGAGATCGAAGGCGATCGAGAGGCCCTTCTGCCCGGCGGCGAGATTGCGCCGGTAGAAGGCGTTGGAATCTTCCGCCGTCGAGAAGCCGGCATATTGCCGGATCGTCCACGGCTGGGTGACGTACATGGTCGGGTAGGGGCCGCGCAGATAGGGCGCGATGCCGGGATAGGTGTCGAGGCCGTCGAGGCCGTCGAGATCGGCCGCGCCGTAGGCGCTTTTGACCGCGATGCCTTCGGGCGTGAGCCAGGGCGCGGCTTGCGCCGGCGCGCGGCGACGGGCGCGTCGGCGAAATCGAACTTGCGAAAAATTCGGGATCGGCTCATGTGCTACCCGCTTTTGCGGCTCACCCGTGTCATGCGCCAGAATATCGTAAGCGGCGCTCAGTGTCGCCAGCGCATCGCAGCCCTCGTAAATGAAGGACTGCACGCCGGCGGCCCGCAGCGCGGCCTCGCGCTCGCCCGGCCGGCCGGCGAGATAAATGTGCCGGGCGCCGGCGGCCTTGAGCGCTTCGGCCGCCGCGGCCGCGTCTTGCTCGTAGACCTTGTCCGAGGAGCACAGGCAGGCGAGCGCCGCGCCCGCGCTTTGTAAGCGGCGGCAAGTCCGGAGCCGGTGCCTTCGCCGACGACCGCCTCGATGCCGCCGGCCTCGAAGAAGTTCTTGGCGAAGGTCGCGCGCGCGGTGAATTCCGCCGGCGTGCCGAGATTGGCGAGGAAAATTTTCGGCCGCGCGCCGGTCTTGGCGAGCATCTCGTCGGACGCGTCGCGCAACTCTTCGAACGGCTCGGCAAGGCGCATGCCGCGGCAGCGGCGTCGGCGGTCACGGCCGCAGGCGCGTCGTTCGGAGCCGGCGACCGGCGCGACGTCGAGCACCGCGGCACGCGCTTCATGCAAGATCGGGATAGGCATGGTGCCGGTCAGAACGTCCTTGCCGCGCGCGACCGCTTTTTGCCGCTCGGCGCGCACCGCGGCGACATTGTTCTGGATCGGGCCGGATTGCAGCGCCGCCCAGGCGCCGCCGGCTTTTCGATCTCCTGGAACATCGACCAGGCCGCGGCGCAAAGCTGCCGCGTCAAAGCCTCGATCGCGCCGGAGCCGGCGGCCGGGTCGGCGACCCGCGCCAGGTTGGATTCTTCCAGAAGCACAAGTTGCGTATTGCGCGCGATGCGCCGCGCGAAACGCGTCCGGCAGGCCGAGCGGCGCGGTGTGCGGCAGCACCGTGATCGCATCGGCGCCGCCGAAGCCCGCCGGCAGCGACCGCGACGGTGGTGCGCAGCATGTTCACGTAAGGATCGCGCCGCGTCATCATCCGCCACGCGGTCTCGGCCGCGATCATGACCGGTTTTGGCGCAAGCCCGCAGGCCGCCTCGACCCGCGCCCACAATTTTCGCGCGGCGCGGAATTTGGCGATGGTGAGGAACTGATCGGCGTCCGCCGAGAGCCGGAAATAGATCGCGTCGCGCGCCGCTTCGAGCGCCATGCCGCTGACGCTTCGAGCGCGCGCAGATAGGCGACCGCGCTCGCCAGCGCGAAGGCGAGCTCCTGCGCCTCGGAGCCGCCGGCATTATGGATGACGCGTCCATCGGCGACCGCGAACGGGCCGCGAAAGCCGTCGCCGGCAAGCTCGCCGACCATCGCGGCGAAATAGGGCGCAAGATCGTTCCAGGCTCGCGGGCTGGCGCCGGTCGCGGCAAAGCCGCCGATCGGATTGATGCTAAAGCGCAGATCGACGCGCGGCCGGCGCCATGCCGCGGTCTTTCACCATAGCGCGGCGAAATCGCGGACGATATGCCGCGAGCGACGGACTGAGATTGAGATCGATAGCGATGCCGGCTGCAAGATCGATGCCGTCGAGCACGCGCGTCAGCGTTGCCGCCGTGGCGTCGAGGCCAAAGCCATTGGCGCTGACCGAGCCGGCGAAGACCAGGACCAGGCCGGTCGCGCCGTTTTCCAGATCGTCGAGCGCTTGCGCATTGGCGGCGGCCGGATCGGGATGATCGACGCGCTGCATCAACGTCCAGGGCGACGCCCGGTGCGCGGCCCGGCACGGCGGCGCGCCGGCGGCGCGTTCATAGAGCGGCTCGATGGTCAGGCCGTCATAGGTTCTGCTCTCAAGCCGCTTGAACGGCGCGCCCTTGAGCACGGCGTCGACCAGCTTGCGCCAATCGTCATGCGTCGCGGCCGGAAAATCGCCGGCAAACGACAGGGGTTTCGGGGCGGTCATGGATGCAAAATGCCACGCTTGGCCCTGCGGGCCAATCCGGTTTGCCGTGCAAGTGCCGTGCCGTACTGCTCCATAACCGCGCACGGGTGGAGGAGCTACCGCCGCGGCAGCTTTTCGATGCCGCGTGGTATCGACGCGCGCCAGCGCGTCGCCAACGCGGATGCCGGCGATCACCCGGTCGGGCGCGATTTCGGCGAGCGGCAACAGCACGAAGGCGCGCTCGAACAGGCGCGGATGGGGCAGGGTGAGGCGGCGTCGTCAGAACCAAGTCGTCATAGGCGAGGAGGTCGAGGTCGATGGTGCGCGGGCCCCAGCGGCGTTCGTGCGCGCGGTCGCGGCCGAGCGCACGTTCGACCTGAAGGCGCGCGCGAACAAATCATGCGGCTTAAGCGACGTCGCCACCGCGATGCGGCATTGAGGAAGGGCGGCTGGTCGGTCACGCCCCATGGCGGGGTGCGATAATCCGAGGAGCGCGCCAGGAGGCGCACCGCGGCGCCGTCGCACAGCATGGCGATCGCCCGATCGAAAGTCGATCTCACATCGCCAACATTGCCGCCGAGCCCGACCAATGCCTCGGCCAAGCCGTCAGCCATTTTTGCGGTCGCGCGCGCGCACGATCGTGACGCCGACATCATCGAACGTCGCAGCGATCGGCGCGTGCGGCTTGTGGACGGTGACGCGAACGCTACGGACGCGGAGGGCTGCGGTCGAGCACGGCGTCGGCGACGGCGCCGGCCGCGGCCTCGACCAGGCGATAGCGGCGCGCACAGAATGCCTCGCTCGCGGTCTTCACCACGAAATCATAAGACACCGTGTCCTTGAGCTTGTCGTGCGCGAGGCGGCGGCGAGGTCGATATCGAGAGCGAGGTCGAGCTTGAAAGTCTGCCCGACCTTGGCCTCATGCTGCATCACGCCGTGATAGGCGTGGAGCGCCAGTCCGCGTAACGAAGATCGCGTCGCTCATCGGGCGCGCCGGATCGCGGCCGCCACGGCGAGCGCCTGCGCCGTGGCGGCAACGTCGTGGGCGCGGATGATAGCCGCGCCGTTCTCGACGGCGAGGAGATGCGCGGCGAGCGATCCGCCGATACGCTCCATCGGCTCCGACGGCGTGATCGCAGCGATGAAGCGCTTGCGCGACGCACCGACCAATAGCGGCAGGTTGAAGCCGCGCCAGGCATCGAGCCGCGCGATACAGGCGAGACTTTGCTCCGCCGTCTTGCCGAAGCCAATGCCGGGATCGAGCACGATCTGCTCCCGCCCGATGCCGGCATCCCAGGCGATTTCAAGCGAGCGCGAAAAGAACGCGGTGACGTCGGCGATGATGTCGATGGCGGGATCGGCGGCCTCGCGATTGTGCATAATAATGACGGCTGCGCCGCTGTGCGGCGACGACGCGCGCCATGTCGGGGTCGCGCTGCAGGCCCCATACGTCGTTGACGATGGCCGCGCCGGCCTTGAGCGCCCAGGCGGCGATGCCGGCTTTATGCGTGTCGATCGACACCGGGATGCCGAGCGCCACGACGGTTGGCAAGATCGCCGCCAGGCGCTCGCGTTCGTCTTCGAGCGTGACGCTGACCGCGCCGCCATAGGGCCGCGTCGATTCGGCGCCGATATCGATAATGTCGGCACCCTCGGCGGCAAGGCGCCGGGCGTGTTCGACCGCGGCTGCGGGCTGGAGAAAACGGCCGCCGTCGGAAAACGAGTCCGGCGTGACATTGAGCACGCCCATGACCAGGGGCCGCGCCTTGGCGAAAAGCTGTGCCAGCACGCCATCGCCGGGCGTGGCGGGGGTTGAGGAAAAAGCGCGATGGGCCATGCCGGTGGCCGCTGTTTTCGCCATTCTTGTGGCGTCCTATGGAGTATTTGCTCGTCGCTTTGCGCGGTCACCGGGGGTGAGTCAAGCCGCTGCGCCAGGCCGCGGGAAGCAAGACAACGGCTCAAGCCTGCAGGCGTTGACCGGCTGATGTTCAGTAGCTGATAACCGATGGCAGCTTCTTGGCGATCTCGATCCAGCGCGTCACAGTATTGACCGACGGCAAAACGCGCACCAGCTTGCGCTTGGTGTTGGCCTCCTGCATGGCCTGGGCGAGCTTTTGCGGACTGCGGTACCGAAGTTCGTTGACTGTACGCACGCCGGCGGCGCGCAGCAGCTCAGAATATTCCCAGCCGACGCCTTTGACGCGCATGCGATCGGCGGCGGTGACCCAATCGAGCACGCTCTTCTTAGGCGCGCCGGTCTTCACCGCGATCTTAAGCCGTTGCTTCGGCGTTTTGGTCGCGCGCAAAAGGCCTACCGTTGTGCGAATCCCACCCGACTTCAGGATCTCGGCCACGTCGGTGCCGATCCCTTGAATGTCGGTAATAGGATACGCCATGAATGCCCCCGTTCAGCGCAATATAACTCAAACAAACTGCGCCAGACCGGGAATTGCCGCGGCGATTCCGCCGACCGCATCCTCGCCCGCTGTCTCGCGCGTATAGGCGATGACCGACCGGGTCACGCTCTGCACCTGTCCTATGCTCAGTCCCGCCGACATCATGGCCATGCCGGCGCCTATGACCCCACCCAGGCCGCCACCGCCACTTTCGCCTAAGGCTTTGTCGATCAAGGTCTGGGCCCCAGGAAGCTTGGCCAAGATCGGCCGCACCTTGTCGGCTGGGGCTTCTTTGACCAAAAAGTCGAGGATAATGCCGATGGCCTTTTCCGCGGTCGCACGGTCTATCCCGATGTCGGCGACGAGACGCCTGATAAGTTCGTCCATTGACCCCTCGCCTCGCCCGCGCTGCGGCAGGTTGTCGTCATAATGAAGATTTCAAACGCCGCGTGACAAGACGGAGATCGTCAATCGCGCCATTCGACGGCAACTGCGCGAGCAAACGCGGCGTAGCGTTGCAAACTTGCAACGCATGACACTGGATCGTGCAGGTGGCAATGGTCGCCTGCCAGGATTATAACCAACGGAACCGCGCTGTCGGCAGCGGCTGCGCGGTCGAGAGGCGCTGGCGAGCGGCCGATCAGACGTTCCGCGGCGGCCGGGACGGGAAAATGTAAGATAATGACAGCATTGGAAGCCTTGCCCGCGGTACTCGATCGCATCGACCGCGATCTCGATGCCAGTCTCGATCGCTTGTTTGCGCTTTTGCGCATCCAATCGGTGTCGACCGATCCGGCTTACGCGCCGCAGTGCCGCACGGCGGCGGAGCACGTTGCCGCTGATTTGCGCACGCTCGGCTTCGAAACCAGCGTTCGCCCGACCGCGGGCCATCCGGTGGTGATCGGCAAAAGCGGCAATGGCAAAACCGCTGCCGGCGGCGCGCCCCGCGTGCTGTTCTACGGCCATTATGACGTGCAGCCGGTCGATCCGCTCGATCTTTGGCAGACCCCGCCGTTCGAGCCGCGTCTGGAGACGCTCGACGGCGGCCGTAAGATCATCGTGGCGCGGGGCGCCTGCGACGATAAAGGCCAGGCCATGACCTTCGTCGAGGCCTGCCGCGCCTTCAAAGCGGTCACCGGCAAGCTGCCGCTCGACATCACAATGATGATTGAGGGCGAGGAGGAGTGCGGCTCGAAGCATCTCTTCGATTTCGTGCGCACACACGCCGAAGAACTGAAACGCGATCTCGCGCTGGTTTGCGATACCGGCATGTGGGACGCGCAAACGCCGTCGATCACGACGTCACTGCGCGGGCTGGTCTATGAAGAGGTAACGGTGACCTGCGCCGACCGCGACCTGCATTCCGGCCTGTTCGGCGGCGCGGCGCGCAATCCGATCCATGTGCTCGCCGCTATTCTTGCCGCATTGCATAAGCCGGACGGGTCGGTGGCGATCCCCGGCTTCTATGACGGCGTCCGCGAATTGCCGGCCGACATCAAGGCCGATCTTTCCGGCTTGGGCCTCACGCCAGAGAAATTTCTCGGCCCGATCGGATTGAAACTGCCCGCCGGCGAGCAGGGCCGCATGCTGATCGAGCAAATCTCGACGCGGCCGACTGCCGAGGTCAACGGCATCATCGGCGGCTATACCGGGGAGGGGGCGAAGACCGTGATCCCCGGCAAAGCCATGGCGAAGGTCTCGTTCCGGCTGGTCGGTGCGCAGGACCCGGACAAGATCCGGCTCGCCTTCCGCGACTTTGTGCGCGCGCGCGTGCCGGCCGATTGCTCGGTCGCGTTCGGTAATTTCACCAGCGCGCCGGCCTTCGACGTGGCGTTCGACAATCCGGCGCTGAGCAAGGCCCGCGCGGCGCTGGCCCAGGAATGGGGCAAGAAAGCGGTGACCGTCGGCGCCGGCGGCTCGATCCCGATTGTGGGCGATTTCAAGACCGTGCTCGGCATGGACACGCTGATGGTCGGCTTCGCGCTCGATGACGATCGCGTGCATTCGCCGAACGAAAAGTACGATCTCAAGTGCTTCCACAAGGGCATCCGCAGCTGGGCGCGGATTTTGGCGGCACTGGCGAGCGCGTGATTTGAATTTATAGCCGGAATGAATTGTTGATCGTTCGCTTCAGCCGGCTTTGGCAATGTCGCGATGGTCCCGCGCCGCTATCGCAAAGTCTTCGACGATCACGGCAATGACGTTCTTAGCCTTCGCCAGCGCGGCGCACATGCGGTCTTTGCTGGCGGAGGCCGGCCAGGCCGCAAGCGTGACTTCCTGCTGTTCGAGCGCGATTTTCAGATTTTGCAGTTTAGCCAGCACGTCGGCCGGCTTGGCGTCGAGCGTGTGTGCCTGGAGCGTTCGCTTGAGAAAATGCAAGACATCGTGATCGCCGGCTTTCGCCAGGATTGCGCCGCCAATATCGTTCTTCTTCGCCGACTTCGACATTGACGGTCCCCTCGTGCCCACCGGCCGAGGTGATACCGCAAATCGCCCTGCGACGGGACGATAATACCCTCCGGCTCTGTCAGAAATTGCCTGACGTCTTAACCGATGCTTTACCGTGATAGCGTCGCCAATGCCGATCCCGGCCGATCATATATCAAGCCAGCCCTGCGCGGATCCGTAGCGCACCAATTGCGCGCGCGTCTTGAGCCCAAGCTTATCGAGCCCGCGCGCCTTGTAGGTCTCGACCGACTTCACGCCGACATCGAGCCGCGACGCTATTTCCTTGTTGGTGAAGCCGAGTGCCGCCATTTTCAAGACGGCGGCCTCGCGTTCGGTAAGCGCCGGCGCCGCGCCTTTGGCCGCGGACGGCTTGTTATGGGCGCGCTTACCACGCAACGCGCGGCCGGCGATCGCCGGGTCGACGTAGATGCCGCCGACCATGACGGCGCGGATCGCCTGGACGAGATTTTCCACGGCCGATCTTTTGAGCACATAGCCGCGCACGCCCGCTTCCAATGCTTGGTTCAAGTAGGCGCGGTCCTCGTGGAGCGTGAGCACCAGGACGCGCAGTGCCGGCATCTCCCCGGCCAGTCTTCGGCTGAGCACGATACCGTTGAGCTCCGGCATCGAGATATCGAGCACGGCTACGTCCGGACGTTTTTGGCGAATGACTTTCAGGGCCGCCAATCCGCCCGCGGCTTCACCAACCAGCTCAAGGTCGGTTTCCGCGCCGATAAGATTGCGCAGACCATCGAGAACGATGGGATGGTCGTCAGCGAGCACGATACGGGTCTTGGTCACCTCGCTCACCTTTGACTGTCCAGAGTGACCCGGGCAAAAATCGTGGTGCCGATGCCGATCGCAGACTCCACTTCAAGCGTGCCGCCGATCAACAACAGCCGTTCGCGCATACCATCAAGACCAAGCCCTTGGTGATTGCCGGCCTTGTGATTGCCGGCCGCGCCAGCGTCGAAGCCGCATCCGTTGTCCTCGATAATCAACTGCAACGTCGCATCCGGACGGCGGATCACGACGCTTACGTCGGATGGCCGCTGGGCGTGCTTGACGATATTGGTCAATCCTTCCTGCACCACGCGATAAAGCGCGGTGGCGATCTCATTGGGCACCGCGTCGAGCTTGGGATCGTCACAGTGAAAATCGACATCGGTGCTGCACTGTTCGCCCCAGTCGGCGATGTAGCTTGCGAGCGCTCCGCGCAAGCCCAATTCGTCGATCGCGGGCGGCCGCAATTCCCATGCGATCCGATGCAGGTCCTTGCCCATGTCCTCCATTGTCTTGCGCACGTGATGCAGGCGCAGACGCGCGGGACCGAAAACCAGCGAGTTGATTTCGTTGAGTTCCAGGATAGCCGCGATCAAGCTTTGTCCGGCCCGATCGTGCAACTCGTGCGACAGCCGCAGCCGCTCTTTTTCCTCGGCCATCGACAAATGGCGGCGCAGGCCTATCACCAAATGGGCTATTCTTTCGCTCTCCGCCGTCAATCGCAAATTGGCGCGCGACAGGTCGCCCAACAGGCGGTCGCGTTCCGTCAGCAAAGCCGCCGTCGGCAAGGCCCAGAACGACGTGATGGCGAGGAAGGCCTGCAGGATGAAAATTCGATCCGATAATTCGGTGCGCGAGATCAGCGGGTGGCCTAAGCCCATGACGACGAAGGCGCTGGTGATGACCGCGGTGACGAAGGTTGCCGCGGTAGCGCCGATGATGCCAAATCGCGCCGCGGCAAGAAGTATCGCCGGAGCCAATAGAAAAATAAACGGCCGAAAATAACTCACGCCCAGGCCGACGGCGATGAACAGCGCGAAGACGCCTACAGCCTCGGGAATGCGATCCTTGATACGGAGTGCTTGACATTCCCTCGATGTGGCGCTGATCAGGAAGGGGACCACGATGATCATGCCGAGGGCGTGACCGGGGTACCAGTTCCGCCAGACTTCGAGCCAGGGACGTTCCGTGTTCCCCGCCGAAGGCGATAGCACTGACCAGCGTACTTCCTGTCGGCGCTATGATTCCAGCGGCGAGGACAACAAACAAACCGCGAAATGATGTCACGTTGGACGTGCCGATTTGAAATATCGCAAACAATGCCAGCGCAATGACGATCTCGACCAAATTTGCCAGGAAGAGAATCCCGCAAAGTGCAAGACTGTTGCCCGCCAGCGCGCTGGCTAGCGCCGTTGCGGCAGAGCCTTCAACGATGACGCAAGCATAATTGCGAAAGCTGCGATGGTGACGGAGCATCACGGCCAGCATGATGGCGTTAACCGGCCACACCATCGCAACGAGATTCGATAGCTCGGCAAGATCGATCGTCAGCAGCGCGACCACAAAGATGACGATCGGCAAAAGCAATTGCCACGCCAATGGCAAATCCGGCAGCCGCTCTTGCGGCCGCGTCGAGGAGCGGCCGCGCCCGAAGACTGCAAGAACGTTCGCCACTAGCGTCGCCATGGTTGAACATCGCCGTGGGTGCGAGCGCCGGCCGCCGCGAGCGGCGCAGCGGCCGAATCGGTCGGCAATCGGCGTGCAAATAATCTCATGAAGGCTAGCTGCCGCAACGGCCAAACCGCCAATTTTGCGCTCTCCCTATTCGGTCGCGCCGGCAATCAGGCGCGGACTGACGAAGCGCTCAAGGCGGCCGGCATGCCGATGAATGAGCGACCAGTCGTCGAACGGCAGATCGATGACGGCCAAACCCGAAGTCGGCAGCTTTTCGCGCAGCTGCGCGCACGCTGCCGCGTCGCCCGACGCGATCAATCGCGTTGCGGCATCGTGCAGGCCGGGATTATGCCCGACGACGAGGAGCGTGTGCGCCTTTTGCGTCTGGCCGATGACACCGATAAGATTTTCGCAGCTGGCGTTGTAGATCCGGTCGTCGGTGACCGTTTTCGGCGCTTTGGCGAATGCGGCGGCGACCAGCGCCCAGGTCTCCTGCGCTCGCGCCGCCGGGGAGACAAGGGCGAGTTCGGGAATGAGGCCGTGATGCGCCATAAAGACTCCGATTGCGGGCGCATCGGCGCGGCCGCGCTTTATCAGCTTGCGGTCGCGGTCGCGTTCGCCCGGCCCGGCGCGCTCGGTCTTGGCGTGGCGGAGCAACATCAGACGGCGCATCGCGGTAATGTCGCCTTCCGAGCCGGGTTAGTCTAGTGCGGGGCCGATAAAGCCTCTACATATCGGCGGCGCAGTCGCCGAAGCCTCCCATAGCGTCGTGATGAGTGACATCGATAGCAAAGCCTATGGCTACAGTTGGTACGCCGCGACCATGGTGGACGAGCCGCCGCGGCCGCCGCTGTCGTACGACCTCGATGTCGATGTCTGCGTCATCGGCGGCGGCCTTGCCGGACTGACGACGGCGCGGGAAATTGCGCGCAGCGGCTGGTCGGTCGTGCTCCTGGAGGCAAGCCGGCTGGCCGCGAGCGCGTCGGGCCGCAATACCGGATTCGTGCTGCCCGGTTTCGGCGCCGAAGCCGACGCGCTGATCGCCCGGGTCGGCTTCAAGCGCACCAAGGATTTGTGGACGCTATCCCAGGCCGGGCTCGATTATGTCCGCGATACGATCCACGCCGAACAGGCGATCGGTGTCGATTTGCAGGATGGCTGGCTCTATGTCTCCAAGAAAGACGACACCAAGGAATTCCTAGCCTATGTCACGCTGCTTGGCGAATTGGGTTGCGACGTCGAAGGCTGGCCGACCCAGTATGTGCGTTCGGTGCTGCGCAGCGAGCGATATTTTAACGCGATCAATTATCTGCGCGCCTTCACCATTCATCCGGTCAATTATGCGCTTGTGCTTGCTGCCGCCGCCGAACGCGACGGCGCGCGCATTTTTGAAAATACTCCGGCTCTATCGATCGATCCGACCGGCGTGCGCAAACGCATCCTCACCGCCGGCGGGCGCTTGCGCGCCAACCACGTCGTTCTGTGCTGCAATGTGCAACTCGGGGCGCTGCTGCCCAAACTGGCGGCGACGCTTTTGCCGGTGACGACCTACGTAATCACGACCGCGCCGCTCGGGGAGCGTCTTGGCGAAGCGATCGGTTATGGCGGCGCGGTGAGCGACACCGATCTTGCCGACAATCATTATCGCATCGTCGGCGACGACCGGCTGATGTTGTCGGGCCGTTCGACGGCGTGGGTGCGTGACGCCAGCCGCTATGTTGACGCGCTGACCGGCGATATCAAAAAAACCTATCCGCAGCTTGGCGACGTTGCCGTCGATTATTGCCTGGGCCGGAACTTTGGGCATCACCATGCACCGCATGCCGCAGATCGGCGAACTCGGTCCGGGTGTCTGGCTTGCCTCTGGCTTCGGCGGTCACGGCCTCAACACCACCGCCATGGCGGGCAATATTATCGCCCGCGCGATTGTCGAGGGCGATCAGACCTGGCGGCATTTCACGCCGTTCGAGCTGGTCTGGGCGGGCGGCGTTTTCGGCCGCGCCGCTGCGCAAATGCGCGTTTGGATCAAACGGCTGCGCGATGCCGCCGATGAGCGCCGCGCCAAGGCCCGCGAATTGGCGCATCGCCAAACGCGCGATGCCGCGTCAGCGGCCCAGCAAGCGCAGCAATCCGCGGTCGCGCACGAGGCCTGGGCGCCGGAGCCGGCGTTATCGGAGACGGAAACGGAAGCGGCGATGGCGGCGCCAGCGAGTCCGGCGCCTTTGCAAGAACCGAGCTTAGAGCGCGATTTCATTATTCCGCCGGTTTCGGACCCGGCGAATGAGATCGGGCCGGAGCCGACGCTATCGGACACGGACACGGACACGGAAACGGAAACGCCGATGGCGGCGCCAGCGAACCCGGCGCCTTTGCAAGAACCAAGCTTAGAGCGTGATTCCATTATTCCGCCGGCTCCGGGTCCGGCGAATGAGATCGGGCCGGAACCGGCACCGGTGCCGGAAAGTGGCGCCGGGCGGCCAATTAAGCGCAGAAAACGCCGCCAAAGCGCCAAAGCGTAATCCGTGAGCCGAACATTTCGGCAACAGCCGCATGCTAAAATTCACTATTCTGCGCTGCGCGCCTGCGCTCCGGTCAAGGCTGCTGTATGATCGGGTCCGGCGGGAATCCGGGATGGAGCGGGGTGGCGTTGCCATGGCGATGGCGGGGAAGCTCTTCACGCTTGGGGTGGTCTTGGCGTTGGCGCCGGGTATCGCCGCGGCCGCCGATCTGCCGCCACAATCGCCCCCGCCGCTGCCGGCCACCGCACCCGCGACCTATATCGCCGCCGCGCCGGACTGGATCGTCACGATCGGGATCGAGGGCCGCATCAACCCGGCTTGGGCCGGCGCTCCCGACAGCAAGTTCGGCTGGAGCGGCATGCCGCTGTTCAGCGTGCGCAAAGAGGGCACGCCGCCGGACTTTTTCGGGCCGCGCGACAGTTTCGGCTTCAGTGTCTTCGATCTCGGGCCGCTTAAGTTCGGCCCGGCGGTCAAAATTGTCTGGCAACGCGAAGCGTCATCTTATGTGGCGCTAAACGGTCTCGGCAACGTCAACTACGCTGTCCAGGCCGGTGGCTTTGGCGAATACTGGCCGGTGCCGTGGCTGCGCCTGCATGTCGAAGTCCGCCAGGGTTTTGGCGGCGAGACCGGCGTCACCGGCGACGCGTTCCTGGATGCCGTGATCCCGTTCGGTCAATTCAGGTGGTCTGCCGGACCGCGTGTCACCCTGCAATCCGCCGCCGCCGTCAGTCCCTATTTCGGCATCACGCAGGCGCAGGCCATGGCCGCCACTGCCGCGCAACCGGGTTTGCCGCCGTTGACGCCCTACCATGCCGGCGGTGGTCTTTATTCCTACGGCGCCGGCACGCAGCTCGAATATTTCTTCAATCCGCAATGGTCGGCGCATGCGTTCACCGAATACGAACGGCTGACCGGCTCCGTCGCCGGTTCGCCGCTGGTGATCCAGCGCGGCTCGCCGGACCAATTTACCTTCGGGCTCGGCGCCACTTATTCCTTCAATATGCAGCCGTGGTGGTGACGGTTTTTCCGTCACCCTGAGGTGGCCGCGAAGCGGCCCTCGAAGGGCGCGGCCCGGGCCGTGCATCCTTCGAGGCTCGCAGAGCCTGTCAACGGGCCGGCCGGAGGCCGGGCCCGTTGGCTCGCACCTCAGGATGACGGAATTGACGTTCATCCTCCCTCGCGCCGCGCCATGAACGCGAGCCGCTCGAACAGGTGAACATCCTGCTCGTTCTTGATCAGCGCGCCATGAAGCGGCGGAATGAGTTTCTTCGGATCGCGCTGGCGTAGCGTTTCCGCAGAGATGTCTTCGACCATCAAGAGCTTGAGCCAGTCGAGCAACTCCGAAGTCGACGGCTTCTTTTTCATGCCGGGCACGTCGCGGATTTCGTAAAACAGCTTCAGCGCTTCCGCCACCAGGCGGTGCTTGATGCCCGGGAAATGCACCTCGACGATGGCGCGCATCGTGTCGGGATCGGGAAAGCGGATATAGTGGAAGAAGCAGCGCCGCAGAAATGCGTCCGGCAATTCTTTCTCGTTGTTCGAGGTGATGACGACGATCGGCCGGCGGCGGGCGTGGATGGTTTCTCCGGTTTCGTAGACGAAGAATTCCATGCGATCGAGCTCCTGGAGGAGATCGTTTGGAAATTCGATATCGGCCTTGTCGATCTCGTCGATCAACAGCACCGGCCGCTCGTCGGCGACGAAGGCGTCCCACAATTTGCCGCGTTTGATGTAATTGCGGATGTCCTTGACGCGCGGATCGCCCAATTGGCTGTCGCGCAGCCGCGTCACCGCATCATATTCATAGAGACCTTGCAGCGCCTTGGTGGTCGATTTGATGTGCCACTCGATCAGCGATGCCGACAGCGCCTTGGCGATCTCGATGGCGAGCACGGTCTTGCCGGTGCCCGGCTCGCCCTTGACCAAGAGCGGCCGCTCCAGCGCAATCGCGGCATTGACGGCGACTTTCAGGTCGTCGGTGGCGACATAGGCGCTGGTGCCGTCAAAGCGCATAGGACTCCGTTCGTTTGGCGTCGGGGGAAATTAAGCACGTCGAACACGACGCCCGCAAGGCGCTGCGCCGCGCTCAAGCAGCGGCAGCCTTGGCGATTATCTCGCGCCGCCGAGTGGCCCTAGCTTTTTGATTGAGCATGATCTTTTCCGAAAACCGGAATCCACTTTCGGGATCATGCTCTAACAGCAAAATCCGGCTGCCTTCGGCGCTTCAGGACCACGCGCGAAGCGATTTTACGCCGCAACATTTTTGATGTGTTTTGCGCCGCGCGCCCGCTGCGATTTGCGCATGTACATTTCCGCGTCGACGCGGGCCATGACGTTATCGGGACGATCAAGCGGCCCTATCATCACCGCTCCGGCCGAGGCTCCGATGGACACCCCCCTGGCGCTTGGAATTTCCGTAGCCGCGAGGACGCGTTCCATGGACCGCGCTTTCGCGAGAGCATTGGACGCATTGACGTGCCAGAGCAGAATCGCGAACTCGTCGCCGCCGACCCGGGCCACGACATCGGACGACCGTACCGCGTTGCTTAGCGTTTTCGCCACCACCTGCAAGGTTTCATCGCCGACGGGATGACCCCATCGGTCGTTGATGGCTTTGAAATTGTCCAGATCAAGGAAAATTATGGCGGCGCTCGTCTGATAGCGGCCGCTATATGTAATCGCGCGATTCAGTTCGCGCTCAAAGCCGCGGCGGTTGAGCACGTTCACCAGCGAATCGGTTTCGATTTTTGCTTCCAAATCCTTGGTTTTCCTGCGCTCGGCAGCGAGTTCGGCCTGGAGCTCTGTCAGCCGCCATTCGTAGGTATTCGAAAGCAGATCAATCAATTCCAGCATGATTTCCTCCGCACCCGGCGCGCCATCGCCGACCGCCATCGTCCCGACCTTCTATGGAGATCATTTGCCCCAATGTTTTTTCCTTATAAGGGAAAATTGTTGTGATGCCTTTGCTCCGAATTGTTGAAAGCGGCTGAAGCTTTAAGCATTGAATTAACATTAGCCGGGGTGCGGCGGGCGCGGGCGGCCGGACCTTCGGCGACGGGGGCGTTTACCGTGGGAGCCGGCAAGGCCGGCGCCGGATGGGGTGCCGCGGCCTGCCCGTCACGTCGAACCGGCCACAGGCGGCCGGCCGTAAATTGCCGAAATCTCCGCAATTTTTCTCGGTTTTCCTGCCGCCGGGCGAGGCGGGGCAAGGGCTCCTGGCGGCGCCATAATTCCCCTGTCCCCGGAACCCCTTGGGGCAGAGTTCGGCTCCACGATTTTGTTGTCAGTGTCACGGACCTTGGTTATAAGCCGCCGCGCGAGGCGGGCCTCGGGTTTGTGGGTGCGGGAGTAAGCGCAAATGCAGTTGTTAAAGAGGAAAATCGGCCGAGCCGCCGATAAACCCCATAAAAACGGTAAAATCGAAGGGTTCAGTCTCCAGCCGGACGAAAATCTGTACCGGCCCACCGACAAAGAGCCGTTCATGAGCGAGCGCCAGCGGGACTATTTCCGCCTGAAACTGCTCAACTGGCGGGAGGATATCCTCAAAGAGGCCAAGGAGACGCTGCAGCACCTGCAGGACGAGAGCCAGAATCACCCCGATCTCGCCGACCGCGCGTCGTCGGAGACCGACCGGGCCATCGAATTGCGGGCCCGCGACCGGCAGCGCAAGCTGATCGCCAAGATCGATGCAGCATTGCAGCGCATTGAAGATGGCACCTACGGTTATTGCGAGGAAACCGGCGAGCCGATCACGCTTAAGCGGCTCGAGGCACGGCCGATCGCCACATTGTCGATCGAGGCCCAGGAACGCCACGAGCGGCGCGAGCGCGTTTATCGCGACGATTGACGATTAGTGGATCTTACTGCGCTGATGCCTGCGAATGCGGGGACCCGGACTGGATGCCCGCTGGGCGCGGCAATGAGCGGATTGGGGTTTTGTCTAACCCCTGCTATTTGTCATCTTTGTTGACGGGTTGTTAACCGTCGGCGGACCGGGCCCAGCAATCCGAGTGCCGCCCTGCCGCCCTGCCAATCCTGGCGTCCGTTCCACCGGCGCCCGCTTGCCGAACACTCCGCGTGCGGCGCCGCTAGACCATGATCCGATCAAATTGCCTGGGCCGTGCGCCCGGGCGGGCCCGACCGCGAGTTCGCGCCGCGGTCGGAATCCGTTGGCGGTTATCGGATCTTACCGTTCGTCATGCGGCGCTTGCTCAGAGTCGGCCGAGCAAAACCAGGATCAAGAGAATGACAATGACAAGCCCCAGTCCACCGCCACCGTAATAGCCGGTGCCGTAGAACGGCCCGCCGCCAAATCCGCTAAATCCGCCGAGCAAGATGATGACCAAGATGATGATCAGAATGGTCCCGATCGACATGGAATCGTCTCCTATCTTTCTATGTTTGTTTCAAGGGAAGCTGTGCCGTTCGGCGCAGCTTGTTATTTCGTCAATGGGAAAAAAGTGCGAGGAGGATGATGATCGGGATCGGAACGCCAAGCAGCCAGAGAAGAATGCCTCGACCCATGATGTGCTCCTTTATAATGGCCGGGGGGTGAGAACGCGATCGTTCCACGTGCCGTCGCGCAGCGAACCGCCTTCAACCGCCGCAAGGCTTGCGGCGAACGCACCGAACAACATGGCGGCAGTCAGCCAGAAGGAAAGCTTCGCGGCACCTTTGCGCGCCTCGTCGGCAGCGGTCTTTGCTTCGGCTATCACGTCATTGACGCGCTTGTCGGCGTCGGCTTGGCTCAGACCGGTGCGCGCAGCGACGAGTTGCGTCATATAGGTTCTGTCGGCGGCGCTGAAATCCTGATTGTCCCGAAAACCGGCCGTCCACAGCCGTAAGACTTCCGGCCGCGATTGATCCGGCATTTGTTCCGGTCGGCGTGGCGGTCGGCGCGGTACCGGCATCGGCCGGTGACGGGGCACGGAACAGCTTGTCGACGTAAAGGTCCGCCGGATTGACCGATTGCGTTGCCTGCGATGCCGCGCCGCCCAGTCCCGCCGCGGTACCCCGCGCAAGAAAAGAGGCGGCAGAACTCAAGGCACTTGCGCATAACAGTGTCGCAAGCGCCCAGGCAAGAAAGCCGTGTGCGGTGTCGCGAAAGAAAGCCTCATGGGTGTTAAGGCCCAGCCATTTTGTCCGCATGCGAGCAGCGAGATAGCCACCGACGGCAGACGACATGACGGCGACAATCACCAGATATATTCCGGTGCCGGTTTTGAAGGTCGCTGCGGATACGCCGGTGTCGCTCCAGGGCGATACCGACGACAGGCCAAGAGCTGACCCAAATGCGATCAGGACAAGCGTCAATGCCGTCGCGGCCACTGCTCCCGCGGCAATCGCAGCCCATGATAAGCCAGCCTGCGCGTCCACGAGCGTGGACGCAGGGCGCAAATCGGATTCCATTTGAAACTCTCCCCGACAGGACGCAATTATCCCGCGTTACAACGGGGTTCCGCGGCGAAAGTTCCGTGCGCCGCGCGCGGCACAAGGTTTGGACAAAATTCTCGCCGCGGCGCGCTTCGGCGCGGCTGGCGATGGCAACCGGGTCTGAGGGCCGTTGCCCACCATTGGCGCCGCCCGGTGGAGGCTTCGCCGGCACCACGCATTGACAGTGTTATCGGCGGCTCTGACAATCCGCCCCAATAAAACGACAAAATTCAAACGCGTCGCTTTTCGGGGAGGGACACCATGGACAGTCGGCCGATACATTTGACGCTGGGCGCGATGCTGGTGGCGTTGTTCGCGCTGGCGTGGAGCGCGAGCACGCAGGCTGCAGATCCGATCAAGATCGGGTTCTCCACGTCGCTGACCGGCGGGCTTGCTTCGTCCGGCAAGGCCAACCTGCTCGCCCAGCAAATCTGGGCGGAGCAGATCAACGCCACGGGCGGATTGCTGGGACGGCAGGTCACCCTCGACTACTACGACGATCAGTCCAGGGCCGATACCGTCCCCGGCATCTACGCAAAGCTTCTCGACGTCGACAAAGTCGATCTTGTGATGGGCGCGGCGACCAATCTGATCGTCGCCGCAATGCCGGAAATCATGCAGCGGCAGAAAATGGTCGTGGTGCTGCTGGCGCTCGGCAGCAACGACGAGTTCAAATATCCGCGCTACTTCCAGACGGCGGCATGGGGTCCCGATACCAAGGGTGTCATCAGCAATGCCTTCTTTGATATCGCCAAGACGATCTCGCCGCGGCCGAAGACCGTCGCCATCGTCGGCGCGGATGCGGATTTTTCCAACAATGCGATGACCGGCGCGCGCGCCAACGCGAAAAAAGACGGCTTCGATATCGTCTATGACCGCACTTACCCGCCTGGCACCACCGACTACACGCCGATCGTGCGCGCCATCCAGGCGACCAATCCCGATCTCGTTTTCGTCGCCTCTTATCCGCTCGATTCCGTCGGCATCGTGCGCGCGGCGACCGAACTCGGCCTAAAGACGCAAATGTTCGGCGGCGCCATGGTCGGCCTGCAATATGCAACCTTCCTGCAACAGCTCGCCGAAAAACTCGATCGCGTCGTGAATTACCACCTCTATGTGCCGGCGCCGACGATGAACTTTCCCGGCATCGAGGATTTCCTGAAGATCTATCAGGCGCGCGCGGCGCAACAGGGCACCGATCCGCTCGGCTTCTATCAACCGCCGTTCGCTTATGCCGCGATGCAGGTGATCGAACAGGCGGTCAAGGCAACCGGCACGCTCGATGACGGCAAGCTCGCCGACTACATTCACAAAAGCGAGTTCAACACCATCGTCGGCAATATCCGGTTTGACGCCAAGGGCGAATGGGCAAAGGCGCGGCTTTTGATGATCCAGTACCAGAACATCGACGGCAACAATCTCGACCAATATCGCACGCCCGGAAAAGCGGTGATCCTGTATCCGCCCGAATATAAGGACGGCACGCTGCAGCAGCCGTTCTCGCGGTGACGGGATCGCATGCAGATCAAAGCCGCCGTCGTCGCCGAGAAATCCGGTCCATTCGCCATCGAGACCGTGGAGCTTTGCGCGCCACGGGCCGACGAGGTGATCGTGCGCGTCGTGGCGAGCGGCATGTGCCAGACCGACCTGCATGGCCGCGACGGCTATTACGCCGAGAACTATCCGGGCGTTTACGGTCACGAAGGCGCCGGTGTGGTCCATGCGGTCGGCAGCGCAGTGCGCTCCTTGGTGCCCGGCGATCATGTCGTCATGTCCTATCCGTGGTGCGGGACTTGCGAAAATTGCGAGCAGCGATTGCATAGCTATTGCGTGCATGCTTTTCCGCTGAAGATGAGCGGCACCCGCGCGGACGGCTCGACGCTGCTGTCGAAGAACGGCGCGCCGATCTATAGCGCGTTTTTCCAGCAATCCTCGTTCGGCACTTTCGCGCTCACGCAGGAGCGCTACGCCGTCAAAGTGCGCCAGGATGCGCCGCTCGAACTGCTCGGTCCGCTGGCCTGCAGCGGGCAGACCGGGGCGGGCGCCGTCTTCAACGTCATGCGGCCGAAGGCGGGCGAGAGCCTCGCCGTGTTCGGCGTCGGCGCAGTGGGATTGTCCGCGTTGATGGCGGCGAAGATTGCCGGCTGCGATCCGATCATTGCCGTAGACATCCGCGACCGGCGGCTCGCGCTCGCCCGGGAGCTCGGCGCCACCCACGCCATCGATCACGGCAGCTGCGCCGAGGTGGTCGCCGAAATTCGGGCGATCACGGGTCGCGGCGTGCGCTATTCGCTGGAGACCTCGGCGCTGCCGGCGGTGTTCCGCGAGGCCGTCGAAGTCGCTGATGCCGGCAGGCACCTGCGTCCTGCTCGGCAGCGCCCGGCGCGGCACCGAAGGTCCAAATCGACATGAAGTTCCTGCAGGAAGGCCGCGTCGTTCGCGGCGTCGTCCAAGGCGACAGCGACCCGAAGAATTTCATACCCCGGCTCGTCGATCTGATCATGGACGAGCAAATTTCCGATCCAGAAGCTGATCAAGTTCTATGATTTTGCCGACATCAACCGGGCGGCCGAGGAATCCTCGGCCGGCATCGCCATCAAGCCGGTGTTGCGGATGCCGCAATAGGCGGCGCTGGGATCAGGTCTTGGGCGAACGGCCTAACAAACTCGCCATCTCCTGTTCCAGGTTATCGTAGAGCGTCTTGCCCTGATTGGGTTCGGCGCGCGCGGGTTTTGCTTCATTCGGTCGCGGCGGCGTTGCCGGGGTGCGTGCGGCTGTCTTGGCGAAGCCCGCGTCGGCGGCCGAAGCAAAGTCGGCAGCCGGATTCGGCTTGCGCAAGGCTGCTTCGAGGCGCTGCGCCATTTCCGCCAAGTTCTGATCGGCAGTCGCCGCAGCTTCAGCGGCTGCCGGCTGGGCCGCTGCCGGCGTCGGCGGTGCGATCGGCCGGCGAAGCTCGGCGCGAGATTGCGTGTCTGCAGCCGCGCTCCTGCGCGGCGCGGGCGGGCGGGTGGCGAGTTCGTCGGCCAGCGCCGCGAGTGTATCGCGTTGTGGGCGGGTCGCCTCGGCTTGCGGCTGGAACGACCGCGCCGGCAATTCGTCCGGCAAGGGCTCAAACCTTTGTGAATCAGACCTTTGTGAATCGAGCCTTTGTGAATCGAGCCTTGGCGACGGGCGCGAGCCGCCATTGGATTCCGGCGCTAACGGCCAATATCCGGCACCATGGCCATTGCTGTTTTCCGGCAGCGGAATGGCGCGCGGCAGCGCGTCAACTCCGCCGTCGAACGCGCTCCCGGCATGTCGCGCGGGGCCGCGGTGGCGCGCACGATATTGGGCTCGACGACGACGTTGGTCGGGCCGCCGATCATCAACAGATGCTCGACATTGTCGCGCCGGACCAGGATGAGGCGGCGGCGGCCGTCGACGCTGGCATAATCGATAACGGCGAGCCGCGGCTGGCGGCCGCGCGCGTTCGCGCCGAGCCGCCCGGCGCCAAACCGGCGCACTGCCCATGCGGTCACGCCGATCAGGCCCAGCACAATAAGGAACGCCAGGAAGAAGCGTACGGCGAGCGGCATCTCCGCCCCGAACAATGTGTCAAGCATCCGCACTACTCCGCGCTCCGTTGCGGCGCTCGGTCGAGGTCATGGATTTGGAACATGGCCCGCCAAAAGGTTAACAGCGCCGGAAGCATTTGCTGCCGTGAATCCTAACAAAGGATTAAAAATGATAGCCGATTTTCCCGCCAAAGCCGATGCCTGAAGCATTCCCATGGTAAACGGCGGATTAATGGCGAAACCGGTTCCAAAGCGGCCTTAACCGGCCATTAACCATGGGCTCGGCAGAGTTTTGCGTACCAGACCGTACCGAAGCGGCGCCCAGATCGGATGGGCAAGCACAGGCCGTGGCCGCCGGCAAGGCTAACACTTTCGACGTCGCCGCCGCGGTCGCCGAAACCGAAACCGCGTTGCAAGCGCCGGTCGCGGTGCGCGACAAGGTGATCGCCGCCGCGCCCAAGTGTGAACGCCTCTGCAAAAGCCCTTGCGCGATTTCAGCGGCACAAGGTTTCAGTGGCACAAGGCTTCAGTGGCGTAAGGCTGCAATGGCACAAGGCACTGAAAGCAGGGCATGACAGAGCAGTCGCTTCCTGAGCAGGTCATGGCTCCTGAACAGGTCATGGCTTCGGGCGTCGCCAAGACTGGTCCATCGCCCGCGCGGCCATCGCTCGATCGCAGCGCCGGTGCGGTGCGCGGCGGCGGCGTCGTGCCGGTGCTGCTGGTCGCCATCCTCCTGGTCGCGGCCGCAACCGCCATCGTGCTGCTCGGCGGCGGCAATGCCGAACCCTATATCCTGGCGTTCTTGGCGGTGCTGGCAACCATCGGCGTGTTCTCGCTGTTCGCTTTTGCCTGCGGCATTGTCCGCCTTCCGGCGACGGCGACCGGCAATCCCCTGATCAAAGCGGTCGTCGACGGCGCTTCCGACGGCATCGTGGTCACCGACGATGGCGGCCGCGTCGTCTATGCCAATGCCGCCTATTTCGATCTCATCGATGCCTCGGACGCCAAGGACATGCGGCCCGTCGAGCGTGCCTTTATCGGCGATGCCGACGCTTCGGAGGCGATCTATCGGCTGCTCAAAGCAGCGCGAGAAGGCAAGCGGCTCCAGGAAGAAGTCCGCATCGCCGGGATGAAAGGCCGCCCGGCGCGCTGGCTGCGCTTCAACATCCGCTCGCTCGGCGGCGGCCGGCGCGATCGGCGGCTGACGGTCTGGTCGCTCACCGATGTGACGCGCGAACGCGACCGGCAAGAAAGCGCTTTTCAGGTGCTTCAGCATTCGATCGATTATCTCGATCATGCGCCGGCTGGATTTTTCTCGGTCGATGACAAGGGCGACATTGTTTATCTCAACGCAACGCTCGCCAATTGGCTCGACCAGGATCTGGCGCAGGTCGGTTCCGGCGGCCTCAAGCTCGCCGATCTGGTTGCGGGCGACGGCGCGGCGCTGTTGACGACGTTGCGGGCGGCGCCGGGCGAGGTCAAGACCGAGGTGCTCGACCTCGATCTGCGCACGCGGGGCGGGCGGACGCTGCCGGTGCGTGTCTACCACAAGCTCGCTTTTGGCGCCGACGGCGCGCCCGGCGCCTCGCGCACGCTGGTGCTCAATCGCGCCCGCAACGACGGCACCGATCCGCAGCGCGCCGCCGAAATCCGTTTCATGCGATTTTTCCACCACACGCCCATGGCGATCGCGACCGTCGACAAGCACGGCGGCGTGGTGCGGACCAATCCGCTCTTTGCACGGCTGTTCCATGGCGCACGCAGCGGCGAGGCCGAGGATCGCTCCATCCTCGCTGTCGTCGCCGAGCGCGACCGCGAAGCGCTGCACGCGGCCATCGGGCAGGCGGCGGTCGGCTATGGCGACGTCGCGCCGGTCGATGCGCTGCTCGCCGGCGACGGCGAGCGTTTCGGGCGATTTCTACGTGACCGCGGTCGGAGGAGGGGGAGCGCGACCATGAAGCGGCCATTGTCTATGCGCTCGAAACCACCGAGCAGCGCGAGCTCGAGGCCAAGCTCATTCAACAGCAGAAAATGGAATTGATCGGTCAGTTTGCCGCCGGCATGGCGCACGACTTCAACAACTTGCTTGGCGCCATCATCTTGGCGACCGATTTTTTGCTCAATGCGCACAAGCCGACCGACCCGTCGTTCAAGGACATTATGGAGATCAAGCAAAGCGCTAACCGCGCGGCAAGCCTGGTGCGGCATCTTGTGGCGTTTTCGCGCAAGCAGACGCTGCGCCCGCAAGTGCTCGATCTCGGCGAGGTGCTGAGCGATCTCACCATGGTGTTGCGCCGGCTGATCGGCGAAAAAGTCACGCTCGACGTGGTGCACGGGCGCGAGCTGTGGCCGGTCAAGGCCGACATTTCCCAATTCGAGCAGGTGATCGTGAATCTCGCGGTCAACGCCCGCGACGCCATGCCCGGCGGCGGTAAGCTGCAAATACGCACCAACAACGTCACGGCAAAGGACTGCGAGCCCTTTCACGCCAAGGGCATGCCGGCCGCCGATTACGTATTGGTCGAAGTCACCGATACCGGCACCGGCATTCCGGCAAAGATCGTCGCCAAGATTTTCGAGCCGTTCTTCTCGACCAAGGAGGTCGGCAAGGGCAGCGGGCTCGGCCTTTCCACGGTCTACGGCATCATCAAGCAAACCGGCGGCTTTGTGTACGTCGATACCGCGCAAGACAACGGCGCGACGTTCCGCATTTTCCTGCCGCGGCACATCGCGACCGCGCAGGAGATCGCAGCGGAACGCGGCGGCGAGCCGGGAGCGCCGGCGATCGTCGGCGCGCTGACGGCCGGCGAAGCCGGCAAGCGTCCGGCGAGCGCCGATCTCACCGGCGAGGGCACGATCCTGCTGGTCGAGGACGAAGAGGGTCTGCGCCGGCTCAATGCGCGCGGGCTCGCCTCGCGCGGCTATACCGTGCTTGAGGCGGGAAACGGCGTCGAGGCCATCAAAGTGCTGGAAAAATCCGACCGGCAAGTCGATCTTGTGGTCTCCGACGTGGTCATGCCGGAGATGGACGGGCCGACGCTGTTACGCGAGCTGCGCAGCCGCGATCCGGACCTGAAGATCATTTTCGTGTCCGGCTACGCCGAGGACGCGTTCCAAAAGCACCTGCCGGCGGACGGCAAATACGGCTTTCTGGCAAAGCCGTTCACGCTCAGACAGCTCGTCAACGCTGTAAAAGAGACGATGGCGGCTTAAAGCGGCGCGCCTTGGCGCTTGCCGTCAGCCGCCGTCGATCGGCGCAGGCCTGCGGCATGCGCGCGTGCGACGCTTTGCGACAGGCCTTCGTGCCCGGTCTTCGGCGTAGATGAAGGCATCGCCCGAGCGGGGTCGCCGATGGCTTCGTAGCGCGATGACAATGAGGCGTGCCGACGTGGGTCGTTTTGCCGGAATCCCAGCTACTCTGTCTCCGGCGCGATGGCTGCGGTCAGTTGCCACGCTTGCCGCGCTCACGCTTGGACTGTTGCTCTGGGCCGACGACGCGGATGCGCGCTTTAAGGAAGGCCTGAGTTTCGCCGGTGGCAATACGGACACGTTCTCGTCGCCGTCCACCGCTTCGCTTGCCGGCAATCTCGCTGCGCTCGGCGACTGGACGATGCTGCCTTCGGTCGCGCAGCCGACATATCCAGGCGGTTCGCTCGGCGGCTTATTCAACCGTCCGGGCGTGATCGGCAGCTTTGCCGCGGGCTTCCTAGGCTGCGGCCTGCTCGGCCTGTTGTTCGGTCATGGCGTAGTGGGTGAGCTGAGCAGCGGTGTCTCGGTCCTTGGCCTGGCGTTTCAGCTCGCCTTGATCGTCATGCTGGCGCGGCTGATTTGGAGGTGGTGGAACATCGACCAGGCACATGCCCGTGCCGATCTATCGCCGCGGCAGCTGGCCGACGCCTATGGCCGCTCGCGCAACGAGGTGTTGCCCGATATCGATCCGGCGACAAATGCCGAGACGGAGATTGGCAAACCGGCGGCCGGCACTTTGACCAAGGCGGATCGCTCGCGGCCGTAACAGCCGCGTCCGCCGCTTAGAGCATGATCCGGAAAAGTGGAGCCCGGTTTTCCGAAAAGATCATGCTCCAACGAGAAAGCTAGACCATGATCCGAATCAAATCGGATCACGGTCTAGCTCTTATTGCAGTCTTATTGCGGCGACGGTCCGTCGTGGCAGGCGTGTGGCGCCGATGGATGGGGCAGCCAGTTCGGCACGTCGCATTTGGAGCAGGCGCCGAGCGCGAGCCCAAAGCCGAGCGCAATGAGGAGCCGCATCGGGCGCGGCGTTGCTAAACGCGCGATGCTTTGCGCCAAGTAGGACACGATATTTACCATCGCTCGGCCACCGGTTTGGATATTGCCCTGCTTTATCCTAATAAATCGTCGTGAGTTGATGTTCGATGCGGCTGCGTTTCATGGCCCTATCGACAGTAAGGGCGGATAATACCGGCCCTCCACCAGGTATTTCGCCGGAGCGTAGAAGCGATAGGTCAGATTGTATTCCTGGCCTTGCGGCGTCGGCAGCCAATTGGATTGCGGCACGCCGTCGGGCAGCTTCGGTGCAAAGGTGAGCGTCAGCGAGCCGTCGGTATTGAGTTTCAGGTCGGATTGATCGTTGAGCAGGTAGCGACCGAGCGGATTGGCAATGACGCGGGAATCCTTGGCAGTGACCGCGACGACGGACCAGTAGTGCTCCTTTAAAGCGGACAACGCATCCTTGGAATAGGTTTGCGTGTAGGTCTGGCTGCCGTCAAATCGGCTGCCGTCAAAATAGACCGCCTCCCACGGGGTATTGGCCCACAGGCCGGTGAAATCCACAATCGATCGCAACAAATAATCATGGCCGTAATTGCCGGTCAGATGCGGATGAACCCAGCCGTTCACCGCCGGGCTCATTTTGCGGATCGCGGCCAAAAAAGCCGGGATGGCCTGGCTGCGGATCACCTCGTCGATATGCCCGCGCTGTGCCGGGTCGGCGACAGCGGCGGCGACTGCCCGCGCCACGCTCTGCGGCTCGGCCATGCCCTTGTTGATGTCCACCTCGCTGGCAAGAACGGCCTCGGTGTTGTCGAAGGCCTCGACGCCCGGCAGACGGTCGTCGGGAAAATCGGGCGTCACGACGGCGGCGTCGATTTTGGGCGAGCCCGTCGTCTGCATCGTGATCTGCTTCTGCAGCGCCAACGCCCCGGCGGGATCGGCGCCAAGCGCGATCGGGATCAGAATGCGCGACTGATTGCCGGCGACCTCGACACGCTGGGCGCCGGCGGGAAGCTCGACTTTAGCTTTGTTGCGGCAAAGCGCGAACGTGCCGAACGGATGCTTGGGATAGGTCCGCTCGTTGATGTTGTCGATGACTTCGCCCCAGCCGTTGACGATCTCCACGGTGTAATAGTGGCCTTTGATTTCCGGCAAATTGATCAGCGTGCAGCTTGTGTCGTCGACGGCGATCCAGGCCGCGCTCGAAGCAATGTCGGGATTCGGGCTGGCCCGTGCATTGTCATTCGGCGCGCGATGGACCACTTCGTTCCACTTGAACCCCGCTTTGAGATCGTGCGCCTCTTGCCGCAGCACGAGCCAGCGCGCCAGCATGTACTGGTAGGCCGTGACGACGTTGCCGTCGGCGACGCGCGGGGCTTGCGCCGGCGCGGCCGTGGCCGCGCCGGCCAGGGCAAGTGCTGCAAGGATTGTTCTTTTCACATTCACCTCGGACGCCATTTTCTGCAGTATCGCTGGCAGATTTCCACTATCTTACCGCATATTGGTCGGGCCGCCCGCTTTATCCTCCCCGGTGCGGGGGAAGGGCGGCGGGACGCCGGCCGCAAAATGGATAGGGAGACAAGGAATCATGGATATTCTTCCCGGCGGTTCGCGGCCATCGCGCCGCGGCCCTGCAGACTTTTTCACCGGCACGGTCTGGCAGGACCCGATCATCGAGGCGCCAGCGCCGGCGCGCGTGCGTTCGGGCATGGTGCGTTTCGAGCCCGGCGCGCGCACCCATTGGCACACCCATCCGCTCGGCCAAACGCTCGCTGTAATTTCCGGGTTCGGCAGGGTGCAGACCTGGGGCGGCAAAGTGCGTGAAATCCGCGCCGGCGATGTGGTCTGGATTCCGCCGGGCGAAAAGCATTGGCACGGCGCCGGGCTGCACAACTTCATGGTCCACGTCGCCATGCAGGAAGCGCTCGATGGCAAGCATGTCGAGTGGCTCGAGCCGGTGACCGACGAGCAATATAAGGCGGCCACGTAGGGCAAAAGCCGAATGCCACCCCGTCTACTGATAAATCGAGGTCCCCGAGCGCTTCTTCTGAACCCAAAACTCGTACATGCCCCTAAATGTGTCGGGATGTTCGGCCTCGAATTTGTCCCATAGTCCCAGATCGACCTCCGCTGGGCCGGAAAAACGCGACCGGAATTGATCCCGGATTTCGCTTCGAATGCTGAATCCGAGAAATTCCAGGTCATTGTCGTTGAGGAAGGCCGCAATCTTCGGAATTGTAAATCGAAGCATCTGCGTTGGCAGGAACAGGTCCCGAAACTCACTCACAGAATAGAAATCCGAAAACGTCAGCATGCTGGCGAGCGAAGCATCGGTAGCCGCGGCGGTGGCGAGTTCTTGTCGCGCGCGCCGGATATTCTCAACCGAGGGCGTGAAACCGCGCTGCAAGAGCCAGCGCTGAGCGGTGATCAGATTGCGGTGCGCACGCTCGCTGTAAACACCGACTTGCATGCAGCCGTCCGGCTGGAGCAAGCCCAGAAGCGTGCGCCACCCTTTCTCCGGGTCGGCGGTATGATGCAGCACGCCGCTCGAAGAAATGATGTCGAATTTCTTGTCCAGGCCGCCAAGTTCCAGAATGTCGGCCTGGGCATATTCGATGTTGCCTATGCCCATCGCTCGAGTTTTTCTTTTGCGTAGCACAGGCTGGACAAGCTTAGATCGACCGCAAGGATTTCTGGCTTCCGGCAAGACTTGCGCGAAGATGATCGAATGATGGCCGGTTCCGCATCCGGCGATCAGTACGTCGAGATCGGCGCCCTTGCCGATTTTGCGGAAATTGCTGAACGGAAATTGCTGCGGCAGCCATTCGTCGATCGGCATCGGACGATTGACCGACAATTTGACCCAGCGCGGAAAGGGATTTTCCTCGTATTGTTCCCGGACCCTGACGGAGATGTCATGGCTGATCGGCGTGATCTTCGGAATGGAAGTCCGCAGCTTCCGTTCGGCAGCCGGCGTCTGTATTTGCTCTTCCAGCAATCCGGCTATGCGCTTTGGCCATGACCGCTTGAGCAACGCTGCTGTGGGCAGGCAATCGAGCTGCATGTAGGTGGAGAGCACGGCGATCTCCATCGGCGAAATGACCGTGTTTACATCGAGGGCGTGACTGATCTGCTCTCGCAGCCTGTTGGCACGATCGGCTTCGTCTGCGGTCAAATCAAATACATATTCATTGATGTAGCATTGCCGCGCCAAGGCGCAGGACAGCCCCACTATATCGTCATTTTGATGACTGCGATCCAGTGCGACGATTTCAAGGAAAGCGGCGCGCAGCGAGGTCAGGAAACGTTCGATTTCGAGGTCTAATATACAGCCTCTTTCAAGCAAAGCGGGGAGCAGCGGATCGATCGTGATTTGAGCAAGCCCCGCCGGGCCCAACAGTTCATGCGGCGAAATGCGGCGCGGCCACGCGGCTGTCGCGCGCCGGATTGCCGGGCCGACGATGGAATCCGACGAGAGTATTCCCTTGGCAATGCCGAAAATTTCGTGCGGCTTCGCCCACACTTCGCGCAAAGCACGGGCTAGGATGTCTCGTATCTCGTCGGCTCCGGGAAAGAACTTCCACCGTTTCACACAGTCGACAAAAAACTGTCTTGTTTCTTCTGTCTCCTGAAGGCGCACGACGCGTATCGCTAACCTCGTCGCCTCGTCGTCGCGCCCCTCGCTCAGCAACAGCGAGCCTTGCGTTAAAAGGGCCTCGACCAGTTTGGGATCGACCTTCGGTCCACGCTCTGCGGCGGCTTGTTGCTTGCCGCCGCGCTGGCTTGCGCGCCTCAGCTTTCGATTCATCGTGAGCCCTTGCGTCGTGCCGCGGATCGCGCTCGCATTTTATACCGCGTTGATGCCAATGCGTGTAATTTTTCCGGAGTTTTGCCCTTGAAAGCGGATATTGGGTGAGGTTTATGGGTCCGCCCGGGAAAGCCTGGGTTTTCCGTTCGTCGGGAATTTTGTTCCCGCGCTCCAACGTTCCGAAAGGCGGCGAGGCTCATGCGCTACGACCTTTATTACTGGCCCACCATCCAGGGCCGCGGCGAGTTTGTCCGGCTGGCGCTCGAAGAAGCCGGCGCCGATTATATCGACGTTGCGCGCCGGCCGGGCAAAAGCGGCGTGCCGGCGATGATGAAGCTCATCGACCGCAAGGGCACAGTGCATCCGCCCTACGCGCCGCCTTTTCTCAAGGCCGGCAAGCTTGTTATCGCCCAGACCGCGGAGATTTTGTTTTATCTCGGGCCGCATCTCAATCTGGCGCCACGCGACGAGGCGGGGCGGCTGTGGGCGCATCAATTGCAGCTCACTATTGCCGATCTCGTGGTGCGCATCCACGATACCCATCATCCGGTGTCGGGCTGGCTTTATTTCGAGGAGCAACGGCCGGCGGCGCTGCGGCGGACCAAGGATTTCTGGCGCTATCAGGTGCCGAAGATGTTGGGCTATTTCGAGCGGGTGCTCAAGAAAAACGGCGGCAAATACAGCGTCGGCAGCCGGTTGAGTTACGTCGACCTCTCCCTGTTCCAGATCGTCGAGGGTTTGCGCTACGCTTTCCCCAAACGCATGCAACGGTTCGAGAGGAAAATCCCGGCGCTGGTCGCGCTACACGATCGCGTGGCGAAGCGGCCGCGCATCAAAGCCTATCTCGCCTCGCCGCGGCGCATTCCGTTCAGCCAATGGGGCATCTACCGTTACTTCAAGGAGCTGGATGCCTGAGGCTGCGGCGCCGGCATCGCCGTTGGCAATGTTGCAATAGTCAGGCTAAGAAAAGATCGGGAAACGCGGGGAGAGCCATGTCCGATTATCTGCAAAATTTCGATCTCACCCAAGGGATCAATATCCTGCGCTTGATTTGCGGGCTGTTCTTCATCCCGCATATCTATGCGAAATTCTTCGTGCCGGAAGCGCTCGGATTCTTTGTCGCCGCAAAATTCAATCCGCCGGCGGCGTGGATGTATACCGCCTGCGTCATCGAGACCTTTCTCTCGATCGGGCTGATATTCGCAATCCTGCCGATGTATGCCGGCGCGGTCGCTTTCGTTCATCTCCTCATCGCCGGCGCCGCCGTTTGGAAAGTGACCAAGGGCAAGTGGCTATGGAATATCGGCGGTTACGAATATTGCCTGTTCTGGGCGATCTGCTGCCTGGTCGTCGCGATGCACTATCGGGCAGTGTAGCTGTGTGCGTAGTGTGCGTAGGGCGGATTAGCGCAGCGTAATCCGCCAACAATCTTGCGAGAAAACGGTGGGTTACGCCTTCGGCTAACCCACCCTACAGTGGCGTCGAGTTGCTTAGGGAGTTCCGCAGATGATCAATGCCGCCATTGTCGGGCTTGGCTGGTGGGGCAAGACGCTCGCTGAATCGGCCGAAGGCAGCGACGCCATCCGGTTCGTCGCCGGCGCGACGCGCACCGTGACGCCGGAGACCGAGGCCTTTGCCAAAAAATACGGCTTTCGGCTGGAGCGGGATTATGCCGCGGTGCTGGCCGACCCCAAGATCGATGCCGTGGTTCTCGCCACGCCGCATTCCATGCATGGCGCGCAGGTGGTGGCCGCGGCGGGCGCCAAAAAGCACATTTATTGCGAAAAGCCGTTCACGCTGACAAAACGCGAAGCCGAAGACGCCGTCGCCGCCGTGCGCAAGGCCGGCGTCACGCTCGCGCTCGGCTACAATCGCCGCATTCATCCCGAGATGACTAAGCTGCGCGACATGGTCAGCTCCGGCGAACTCGGCACCATTCTGCACATCGAAGCGACGATGACGTTTCCCAATGTGCTGTTCATCAATCCCAGCCATTGGCGCGCCGATAAACATGAGACGCCGTGCGGCGGGCTGATGCCGATGGGCGTGCATGCCGTCGACGGCATGATCGATCTGTGCGGGCCGGTCGATCACGTTTTTGCGCAAAGCTTCCGCCGCGCCGCCCAGATCGACGCCGACGACACCACCTCGATCCTGTTTCGCATGAAGGCGGGGATGTCCGGTTATCTCGGCACCATGACGACGACCGGCCCCGGTTTTTCCTTTCAGGTGTTCGGCTCCAAGGGCTGGCTGCGGCTCGAAGGCGTCACGCATGTGGCCGGCGCCTCATCGGAGGAACGCCGCACGCGATTGTTCGGTGCCTGCAAGTTCCAGCCGGTGAAGGGCGAGGCCAAAACCTGGCAGGCGGCGTCGCTCGACATTTCGCGCGCCGCACTCGAAGCCTTCGCCAAAGCGGCACAGGGTGGTCCGGCCTATCCGATCCCCTACGATCAGATGATCCACGGCGTCGCCGTGACCGAGGCCATCGTCCGCTCGGCGGGGTCGGAAAAGGTTGAACAGGTGAAATGAATTTAACCGTCATCCTGAGGTGGCCGCATAGCGGCCCTCGAAGGAGACGGCCCGAGCGCTGCGGCCGTCGCCCTTCGAGGCTCGCTGCGCTCGCACCTCAGGGTGACGGATAACAAGGACAGGAACCAGATAATGGATCTCGGCAATGGCCTCGGCCATCTGACTTATTCGACGCTCGTGCATCCCGCCGACGATTGGGAACAATTGTACCATTCGCTTGTCACCTATCTGCCTAAGGTGAAAGCGCGGATCGCCGGCAACCGGCCGTTCGGAGTGTGCATCCGCCTGTCGGCCAGCTCGGCTGCGACGCTCGCCGCAAGCTCCGCCGAGCGCGACAAGCTCAAACGGTTTTTGAGCGATAATGACATGTATATCTATACCGCCAATGCGTTTCCGTACGGCGCTTTCAAGGGAACCGTCGTCAAGGAGCAAGTCTACGAACCGGACTGGCGTTCCGAAGAGCGTACCCGTTACACCATCAACGTCGCCGACGTGCTGGCCGATGTTTGCCCGTCGCACATCGCGCCGTCGATCCAGAGCGCGCCGCTTGGCTTTAAGCCGCGCGTCACCGACGATACCGTGGTCAAGAGCTACACCGACCACGTTCTTGCCGTCGTCGCGCATCTGATCGCGCTGGAAGATCGCACCGGGCGCACCGTTCAGCTTGCGCTTGAGCCAGAACCTTACTGTTTCCTTGAGACTACCGACGAGACCATCGATTATTTCACCCATCACCTCTATTCCGGCGCCGCGGTCGAAAAGCTCGCTAAACTTGCGCACGTTCCGATCGCGCAGGCCAATGAGGCGCTGCGCCGCCATCTCGGCGTCGTGTACGATATCTGCCATCAGGCGGTGGAATACGAAAATATCGGCGAGTCGCTGCAAAAACTGGTCGACGCCGGTGTTCCGATCTTCAAGCTGCAGGAAGCCGCCGCGTTGCATATTCCGGACGTGACGCAGCCCGTCGTCGATACGCTCAAACGCTACGCCAAGACGATCTATCTCACGCAGACGATCCAGAAGATGGACGGCAAGCTGACAAAGTTCCTCAATGTCGACGATGCGATTGCCGCTTTCGAGAAGAATCCTGGCCCACGGGAATGGCGGACGCACATTCACGTGCCGGTTTTCCTCGACGACCTCGGCCAATTCCGCACCACGCGCTTTGCCATCGAGGACGCGCTGCGCTTCCACAAGCAGAAGCCGCTGTCGCACCATCTCGAGGTCGAGACCTATACGTGGGACATGCTGCCCGACAGCCTCAAGTCGGGCGACATTGTCGACTATATCTGCCGCGAGCTCGAATGGGTGCGCGGCCAACTGAGCTGAGCGGGATTTCAGGAGCTAAAAATGAAGGTCGGATTCATCGGGCTCGGCCGCATGGGCCAGGCCATGGCGCGCCGCCTGATCGACGGCAAGCACGACATTGGCGTCTACAATCGCACCGCCGATAAGCTGCGACCGCTGACCGATCTCGGCGCCAAGCATCTGGAAACGATAAAGGCTGCGGCGAACTACGGCGAAGCCGTTTTCACCATGCTGGCCGACGACGCGGCGGTGCTGGAGGTGGTCGGCAAATCCAGCGGGCTGCTGGAGGCGCTGCCGAAAGGCGGCATTCACATCTGCGCCGGCACGCACAGCGTCGCGGCGATGACCAAGCTCAAGGCGCTGCACAGCGATGCCGGACAGGTCCTCATCGCCACGCCGATGCTCGGCCGGCCCGAAGTCGTCGCCTCCGGCCAGGCCGGCATGGTGCTCGGCGGCGCCAAGGCAAGCCTCGACCGCTGCCGGCCGCTGTTCGAAGCGATCGCGCGGCGCACTTTCGACGCCGGCGCCGATCCGGTCGCCGCCGCCGCAATAAAGATCGCCAATAATTTCGTGCTCGGCTGCGCCATTGAAGCGATGGGCGAGGGTTTTGCGCTCACCCGCAAATACGATGTGGCGTCCGATGTCTTTTACGATGTGATGACCGATGGCCTGTTTGCCTGCTCGGCCTACAAGATTTACGGCAAGATCATCGCCGAGGAGCGCTATCAACCGGCCGGTCAACGCGCCATTCTAGGCTTGAAGGACGCGAATTTCGCTCTTGAGGCCGGCGGCGCCGTCGGGGTGCCGCTGCCCAGTGGCAATGTCTGGCGCGACCGCCTAGTTGGCGCGGTCGCTCACGGCGAGGGCGAGCACGACTGGGCGGTGATGGCGAAGGATCAGGCGCGCGCCAGCGGCTTGATCTGACATTTGCGCCGCTTCTCATCGGCGTCTGCGGGACGGTCTGCGACAGAAGCGCTGTTGCTTGTGACCGCCGTGGGGCTATGCTGAAGGGCGATAACGAAAACAAAAAGCCGCGAAACAATTCCTGGGAGGGAGCCATGGCTGCAACGCCAATCGAACAATCGACGATGCGCAAGGTCTATTGGCGGATCCTGCCGCTTGCAATCGCGGCTTATTTTCTCGCCTATCTCGACCGCATCAATGTCGGGTTCGCGGCGCTGACCATGAACAAGGATTTGGGCCTCGATGCCGCGATATACGGCATGGCGGCGGGTGCCTTCTTCTGGGGCTATTTTCTGTTCGAAGTGCCGAGCAACATGATCCTGGAAAAGATCGGCGCTCGTATCTGGATCGCCCGCATCATGGTGAGCTGGGGCCTGATATCGGGATTGACGGCGTTCTGCGTCGGCCCGTGGAGCTTCGTGACCATGCGCTTTCTGCTTGGCCTCGCCGAGGCCGGGCTGTTCCCGGGCATGATCCTGTTTTTCACCTATTGGTTTCCGGACTGGCACCGCGCCCGCATCGTTTCGGGCTTCATGGTGGCGCTGCCGCTCGCGGTCGCGGCCGGCGCTCCGGTCTCGACCGGGATTCTCGAGGGCATGAGCGGCGTCTTGGGGCTCGCCGGATGGAAGTGGATGTTCATCGCCGAAGCGATACCGACCGTGCTGGTCGGCTTCATCATCCTGATTTTCGTCACCGACCGACCAAGTCTCGCGCACTGGCTCAGCAATGAGGAACGCAGCTGGCTCAGCACCGCGCTCGAAACCGAGCGTGGCTTGATTGAAGCTAAGCGCAAGCTGAGCATGTGGCAGTCGTTCTGGGATCCGAAAATTCTGCTACTCACGCTGAATTACTTCGGCATCATCGCCGCGAGCCTCGGCATGCTTCTGTTCCTGCCGCAGATCGTCAAGCAGCTCGGCTTAAGCAATATGGAGGTCGGCTGGGTCAGCATGATTCCTTATCTGTGCGGCGCGGTCGCCATGATCGTGTGGGGCCGGTATTCCGACCGCACCGGCGAGCGGCGCTGGAATCTGTTCTGGGCGTGCATCACCGCCGCGATCGGTTTGTTCATCGCGGGTGAAACCGTCGGTACGGTCTGGGCGCTGGTCGGCATGTCGATTGCCGCGATCGGCTTCTACGGTTCGAAGGGTCCCTTCTGGACCATGCCGTCGATGATCCTCACCGGCACCGCGGCGGCGTCCGGCATTGCCTGGATCAACGCGGTCGGCAATCTCGGCGGTTTCTTTGGGCCGTCGGTGGTGGGCTGGGCCAAGGATTACACCGGCAGCTTCGCCGGCGGGCTTTATGCGCTGGCCGGTTTCGCGCTGGTGTCGGCAATCGTTTCGGCGCTGTGGCTGCGCATCCCGAATCCGGCGGCACCCGGCAAAATGGCAAGCGTGCCGGCGGAGTAGAACTTATTCTGTCGCTTCCGCTCCTCGCATGACGGCTTGATTCGAATGACTATCCGAGCGCGGCGGCGCCGGCGTGCGCGATCTGCTCGTCCTCGTGCGACTGCACGCCGGAGACGCCGATAGCGCCGACGCATTCGTTCTGGTGCAGCAGCGGGATGCCGCCTTGGATCAGAATGCCGGCGGGGAATCCGGCAAAGGCTGGCCGCTCCTTGACGCGGTCCTCGAAGAATTTGCTCGGCCGTTTGGTCATGGCCGAGGTGCGGGCCTTGCCTATCGACACTTCGGCGGAAATCGCCGGCGCGCCGTCCATGCGCTGGAATCCGAGCAGGAAGCCGCCGTCGTCGACGATCGCGACCGCCACCGCCCATTTGTTCTTGGCTGCTTCGGCCTCACAGGCGGCCAGCATTGTCTTCACGTCGGTCAAAGTCAGAGCGGGCTTGGTGCGCATCTAAGGTCCTTGGGTAAAGTTGTTATTGAGCGATTGTAGGGTGGCATGGCGCGTTTGCAGGACGCTACCGCGTGGGCAAAATCGTTCTCGCACCTTGCCCATGCGAGGTCATTTTGCCCACCTTACAACTATTACAGCGGTCACCGCAGCGAAAAGCGGATCGGCACGGTGAGGTCGAGTTGGCTATCCGGCATTTCGGCGGGGAAGGGCGGCAATGGCTGCGCCCGCTCGATCATCGACATCACTTCGGCGTCGAGCTGAGGGTGGCCGGAACTGCGCACCACCTGGTGCGCCAGCACGTGACCGGTGCGATCGACGGTGAAGCTGAGCATCACGATGCCTTCCTCGCCGCGCGACTGGGCATCGCCCGGGTAGCGTTTGAATTGCTCGAGGTGCTTGACCAGACTCGTCTCCCACGTTGCCGCCGCGCGTGCCGCGCCGCCTTTGGTGCGCGCCGGCATGGCGGGTGTCGGCGGCGGTTCGACCTGTTGCTGCGGCTGCACTTCCGGCGTCGCGACCGCGGCCTGCGAGGTGTCGGGCGGCGGCTGCTCCACCTGCTTCTGCTGCTGGTCCGGCACCGGCGCGACTTCGGGCTGATCGACGGTATCGTCGCTGGGCGACAGATCGAACGTCACCGGCGTCGAATCGTCGCCAATTTCGTCCGGGATGTGGATGAAGACATAACCCGCGATGACCACGGCGTGGATGGCGACGACGACCGCCGCCGCAATGGCCCAGCGCCGCAGGTCGCGCGGGTCTTCGTCCTCGAACCAGTGCAGCGCAAACGCGGTCATTTCGCTTCCCGCGTCTCCATGCCGACCAGGGCGACTTTCAGATAGCCGGCGTTGCGCAGGTCGTTCATCAATTCCATGACGGAGCCATACGGAACCACCTTGTCGCCGCGCATGAAGATGCGCTCGTCCTTGTCGCCGCCGGTTGCGGCGGCAAGCGCCGCCGGCAGCGCATCGCGCGCCACCGGATTGTCGCCGATCGCAAGGCTGCCGTCGGCCTTGAGCGTGACGTAGACCGGCTTCGGCGGCCGCTGCTGCGGCGGCGCGGTGGAGGAGGGCAGATCGACCGCCACGTCGACGGTCGCCAGCGGCGCCGCTACCATGAAGATGATGAGCAGCACCAGCATCACGTCGATGAATGGCGTGACATTGATGTCGTGAACTTCGGTCAGTTCGTCGGTGCCGTGGTCGAGCCGAATGGCCATTTTTTAAGCCTTACTCGGCGGCTTGCGTCATCGGCAGCTTGGCGCGGTCGAGATCGCGGCTGACAAGCCGCATCACCTGCGCCGAGGCGTCGCCGAGATAGGCGCGGTAGTGCGCCGTCTGCCGCGCCAGAACGTTGTAGATCATCACCGCGGGGATGGCGGCGACCAGGCCGAAGGCGGTCGCCAGCAAGGCTTGGGCGATGCCGGGCGCCACCACCGCGAGATTTGTGGTGTGGGCGTTGGAAATGCCGATGAAGCTGTTCATGATGCCCCACACCGTGCCGAACAATCCGACGAACGGCGCCGTCGAGCCGATGGTGGCAAGCACGCCGGTGCCGCGGGAGATTTTTCGGCTGTCTGCCATCTCGATGCGTTCGAGTTGCAGTGCGATGCGCTCCTTCAAGCCTTCGCCGCGCAGATTGGCCGACAGCCGGACTTCCTGGCCGGCCGATTGTACGAGTTGCGCGACCGGCGTGGTGCCGTCGCGCAATTGCTCGTGTGCCTGCGCGAAGGTCGCAGCGCTAGTGAGGACGTGCAGGTCGCTGCGCACTTCGGCGCGCGCGGTGCGCAATTCAAGTGTCTTGGCAAGCCACACCGTCCAGGTCACGAGCGAGGCGAAGGCTAGCCCGATGATGACCGCTTTGACGATGATGTCGGCGTTTTCGAACATGCCCCAGGGCGAGAGATCCTCGGGCAGGTCCGCGCTTGGCACCATGTGCTGGCCCGGCGACGGTTCGGCTGCGGCCGGCGCGGCGGGCGCCGTGGGAGTGGCAACCGGAGCGGCGGAGGGGGCCGCGGACAAGCTTTGAGGCGCGGGGCCGAGGGAGGCGCCAACGGTGGCGCAACCAGGAGACAACGCCACAACGGCCGCGACGGTAAGACAACCGCGCCACAAAGCGCGGCTAGAGCTCACGCGCGGTGCGCGGCGTGTCTGCTGCATTTGATATTTCACGATCTCGCATCCCACTTTCGCTGTCGCTGCATCGCCCACTAAAGCGCATGGCATAAGGTTTGGGGGGAAAATGACGTTATAATGTAACATCACGCCCGACGGCGCTCCAATCAAAAGGCTAGTAAAGGTGCACTGCTTTTTCTTTGGAATAAAGAAAAACTACAGTGCTTTCAGTATCTTCCGCTACCGAAGCCGGCCCGGTCAAGCGCTTTAGCGCGCCGCCAAGCCCTTCGCGTTTTACCCCAACACTGCCGCCGCGCCATATTCGCGCGGCGGGTCGCACATTATTATGTCACCATCCGGGCGGGTTTGGCGGGTTGCGTGCAATGAGGCGCATCGGCTTCGATCGCCGCCTAATGCGCCGTCCGCATGCGCGCCAGCAGATCGGCGGTTGGATAGGAATCCGCGGGCAGGCCGTATTTCAACTGCACCGCCTTGACCGCCTGCCGCGTCTTGAGCCCCAAAAAGCCGTCAATGGCGCCGACGTTGTAGCCGGAATGCGCCAACATCGCCTGCATGGCTTTGACGTCATTGAAGGCAAGCGCCGGCGGCGGATTGCCGCGGTGAAGCGGGGCTGCGCCGGCGATACGGGTGGCGAGCAAGGCTGCGGTGGTCGAATAGACCAGCGAATTGTTCCATTGCAGATAGATCTGGAAATTCTGGTAGACGAGAAAAGCCGAACCGAGCCGCCCCATCGGCAACAGCAGCGATGCCGGAAGGTCGTCCGCCGGCAGCGGCCGTCCGTCGGCCAAGGTGACGCCGAATGACGCCCATTTCGCGCGCGGTAGCGCGATGTCGAGATCGGCCTGATCCCACGGTAAATTCGCCGGCACGCGCACTTCGGTGAGCCAGGGCTCGCCGCGCTTCCAGCCGAGCCCGACCAGATAATGCGCCGTCGAAGCGAGCACGTCGGGCACGCTGCGCAAAAGATTGCGCTTGCCGTCGCCGTCATAGTCGACGGCATATTGGTAATATTCCGACGGCATCATCTGGGTCTGGCCGAGCTCGCCAGCCCATGAGCCGATCATGTCCTCAGGCCGCAAGTCGCCGCGCTCGATCAGGCGCAGCCCATCGAGCAATTGCCCGCGAAAGCGATCGGCGCGCCGGCAATCATAGGCCAGCGAGGCAAGCGAGCTGAGCGAGCGGTAATTGCCCATATTGGCGCCGAAATCGCTTTCCAGCGCCCAGAACGCGACAATGACCGGGGCCGGCACGCCATAGTCCTGATCAATCCGCGCAAACACCGGCGCGTAGGTTTTGATCTTTGCCGCGCCGGTTTGGATGCGGTAGACCGGCGGCCATGCGATCGGAGAATTCCAGGAATGTCTGGCTGAAGACGCGCTGGCCGCGATCGATATTGACGATGCGCTGGTCGTAGGTGAGATAAGGCGCAGCGGCGGCGATCGTGCTGCTGCGAGACGCCTTGCGCGCTTGCCTCGCGCTCGAAGTCGGCGAGCCATTTGTCGTACGGCCCGCCGGTACGGCACGGCGCGGCCTGCGCGGCGCTACAAATGAGAATGCTCGCAAATAGCAAAATCGCACGAACGATGCGACGGCATTTTCGTCCCTTTTTCCGTCATCCTGAGGTGGCCGCGAGCGGCCTCGAAGGGTGCGCGGTCCGAGCGCTTCGGCCGTTGCCCTTCGAGGCTTGCTGCGCTCGCGCCTCAGGGTGACGGTGAACATGATTTCAAATACCAATCCAGGATGTCCTCGCCGGTCCAGTACAGCACGCCGTCGAAGTTGCGCGTATAGTCGTAGATCGCTTCGAGATATTTGATCCGGTGCGGCTGGCCGCTCAGGTAAGGATGGATGGCGAGCGCCAGGATTTTCGCGCGCTTTTCGCCTTCGGCGTAGAGCCGATCGAACTGATCCACGGTGCGCTTGAAGAGATAGTCGGCTTCGTGGTGCGCAACCGCCATCATCGGAATGTCGTTGAGCTCCATCGTGTAGGGCAACGTCACCAGCGGGCCGTTGAGGGTGCGGATCGTTGTCGGTTCGTCGTCATAGACCCAATCGCCGATATATTTGATGCCGGCGGCCGTGAGCAGGTCCGGTGTTTCTAGGGTCTGCGTCAGGCCCGGGCCGAGCCAACCGAGCGGCGGCTTGCCGCAAAAGCGCGTCAGCACATCGAGCGAACGCGCGATCATCGCCTTCTGGTCCGGTTCTTTGTGGATGGGTCCCTGCTGATAGGAGTGTCCCATGAATTCCCAACCGGCGGTCTTCGCCTGTTGCGCGATGCGGGCGTAATCCTCGCAGACCCGTGCATTGATCGCCAGCGTCGGCCGGATATTCAGGCGCTTGAACAAATCGAAGAATCGCCACACCCCGACCCGCATGCCGTATTCGTGCCAGCTCCAGTTCGGCACGTCGGGAAGCATGGTCTCTCCGGTGGGCGGCGAGAGCACTTGCCGCGCCATCGGCTTGGCGATGTCCCAAACTTCGAGATTGACGATGGTCCAGAACACGAGGCGCGCGCCGCCCGGAAGTTGCAGCGGCGGCCGGTCGACGATCGCGGAAAAATCGGAACGTTCGCGCGGCGCCATCGGCTTTGGCGCGGCGCGTTTTTTCCCGATTTTTTCTTCATCATCTCCCCTCGATCGCCGGCCGCCGGTACGGCAGCGGGCAACTTATGTCAAAAAGCCCGTAAAACCATACGTCGGCGGCCGCACCGGCCGCAACTTTGCTGCGGTTTCGGCGGCCTTTCCACCGCCGATCACATCCGCGTTAGAAGCGACCGAATCGCATTGCAGTCCGCGGTAGATCGATCATCTATGGAACCAAGATGCTGGGGATTTATTATCTTCGCAGTCATTGAAATTCTCCTGATAATCCCGCCCTTTGCGGACTTTTAGCAATGCAGCGCTCCGCCATTTCCAAGCCTATTCGGCGCGCCGATCAAGTCCCGGACGCCGCCGCGGAACGGCCTTCCGGTGAGCCGCGGGCGCATTGGCTCAAGGCCTTTCGCGCGGTGCGTGGCGAAACCGAGCGCCGCGCAGGCTTGCTTTCGCCCGAGGATCAGGTCGTCCAGTCGATGCCGGACACCAGCCCGACCAAGTGGCATCGCGCGCACGTGACGTGGTTCTTCGAGCAATTTTTGCTGCGGCCTTATGCCAAGGATTATCGGCCGTTCGATGAGCGCTTTGCCTATCTTTACAACTCCTATTATGTGGCGGCAGGTCCCCGCGCGGCGCGCCCGCAACGCGGATTGATCACGCGTCCGAGTGCCGCCGAGGTTGCCGATTATCGCGCGCATGTCGACCATGCGGTGGCGGAATTGATCGAAACCGCGAAGGATTTTGGCCTGCTCATTCCGATCATCGAGATCGGACTGCAGCACGAACAACAGCACCAGGAATTGTTGCTCACCGATATTCTGCACGCCTTCTCGTGCAACGAGACCCACCCGGCCTACGATCCGGATTGGCAATGGCCGCAATCATCAAATGAACGCCCCGAAGCGGGCGCGACGCTCGCCGGCATTCATACGATCGGGCACAACGGCGCCGGCTTCTGCTTCGATAACGAGCAGCCGGCGCATCAGGTCGTGCTGGCGCCGGTGCGGCTCGCGCCGTTGCTGGTGACTAACGCGCAGTGGCTCGAATTCATGGCCGACGGCGGTTACGCGACGCCGACCTTGTGGCTGTCGGACGGTTGGACGATGGCGGAAGCGCAAGGCTGGAACACGCCGGGCTATTGGCGCAAGCTTGACGGCGCGTGGTTCGCGATGACGCTCGGCGGTTTGCGCCGCGTCGATCCGGCGCAACCGGTTTGCCACGTCAGCTATTACGAAGCCGACGCCTTCGCGCGCTGGTCCGGCAAGGACCTGCCGACCGAAAGTGAATGGGAGGTCGCGGCGAACCTGCTCGGCGATGCTTTCGGCATCGTCTGGCAATGGACGCGCGGCGCCTATACGCCCTATCCGGGCTACAAAGCGGCACCTGGCGCGCTCGGTGAGTACAACGGCAAGTTCATGGTCAATCAAATGGTATTGCGCGGTTCGTCGCTGGCGACGCCGGCCGGGCACGCGCGGCCGACTTATCGCAATTTCTTTTATCCTGCGGCCCGTTGGCAATTCACCGGCTTGCGGCTCGCGGAATACCAACACTGAGCAGTATTATGGCAACAGCATTGCAAACCGCGCTGCGCGCGGCATCGCCTATCGAAACCGCGGATTTGTTTGCCGCCGATGTGCTCGCCGGGCTGACCGCCAAGCCGAAGCGGCTCGCGCCGAAGTATTTCTACGATGCGGCCGGTTCGGCGTTGTTCGAGCGCATTACCGAACTGCCGGAATATTATCCGACGCGCTGCGAGCTTGCGCTTTTGCGCGCCAATGCGCCCGCCGTCGCCTCGCTGTTTCCGCCCAATTGCGCATTGATCGAGTTCGGCAGCGGATCGAGCAAAAAAGCCCGCATTCTGCTCGGCGCCGCGGCTACGGTTGAAGCCTACGTCCCGGTCGATATATCCGGCGACTTTTTGCAACGGGACGCCGCGCAGCTGCGGCGCGACTTCCCGCACCTTGGTGTGCATCCGATCATCGCCGATTTCACGCAACCCTTCGAAATTCCGGCTTCGATCGCGATGCTGCCGCGCGTCGGATTTTTTCCGGGATCGACCATCGGCAATTTCGAGTCGCATGAGGCGGCAAAATTCCTACGCCACGCCGGCGCCATGCTCGGCGCCGGCGCCGTGCTCATCGTCGGCGTCGATCTGGTCAAGGCTGCGGCGATCTTATGTGCCGCTTATAACGACGCCGAGGGCGTGACCGCGAAATTCAATCTCAATCTCCTGGCGCGCATCAATCGCGAGCTCGGCGCCAATTTCGACCCGGCGGCGTTCGAACATCACGCCTGCTACAATCGCGAGCTTAATCGGATCGAGATGTATCTCGCCAGCACCAAACGCCAGAAGGTCCGGATCGGCGGCAAGGCGATCGGTTTTCGTGCCGGCGAGACCATCCACACCGAGAACAGCTACAAATATACCGTCGGCTCGTTTCAGGCGCTGGCGCAAGGCAGCGGCTGGTCGCCGCTTAAAGTCTGGGTCGATGGCCTATTCAGCGTGCACGCGTTTCGGATGACGGACGACAGATGACAGACGACGGATTTAGATGTCATGGTTCCGTCTTCTGTCATCTGTCCTCCGCCGTCTGATCCATGCCCATCTGCGAAGCCGATCCTTGGCGTCTGCAATATTTCGCGCATGTCAAGACCGACGCCAATATTCCGACCGAGGACAGCGACGCTTGGCAATGGTATCCGGCGCACCGCCTCGTCTATGACAAACTTGCCGTCGCGCGGAGCCAAGACCTCGACGCCGGACCGCACGGCACGCCGCCGCCGCGCTTTCCGGTGTTCTCCAAACCGATCGTCAATCTCAAGGGTATGGGCATCGGCAGCCGCGTGCTCACGTCACCGGCCGATTATGAAGCACACTACGCGCCCGGCCATTTCTGGATGACGCTGCTTAAGGGCCGGCATGTCTCCTCGGATGTCGCCGTGATCGATGGCGAGCCCCGCTGGTGGCGGCATGTCACCGGCAAGCCTGCGGGCGAGGGCACGTTCGATTATTGGACCGTGCACGCCGCGCCCGACCTCGGCATCGAGACGCGGTGTGGCGCCTGGGTGCAAAAGCATCTCGCCGGCTATACCGGCATGCTCAACCTCGAAACCATCGGCGGAACGATCATTGAGACGCATTTGCGTTTCGCCGATCAATGGCCCGATCTCTACGGGCCGGGCTGGGTCGATGCGGTGGTCGGACTCTACGAACGCCGCGCGTGGGACTTTGCCGACGACGATCGCAGCGAGGGCTACAGCGTCGTATTGTTCGGGCCCAACGGCCGCCGTTACCGCCATCCGCCGCCGGCGTTGGTCGACGAAGTCAAACGCATGCCGGGCATCTCCAGCGTGCAAATCACTTTTCACGAAGACCGCGCACCGGAACAGCACGCCATGCCGCCCGGCGGATTTCGCCTGGCCATTGTCAACGGCTTCGATCTGCGCGCGGCATTTGCCGCGCGCGAGCGGCTGAGAGAAAAATTCTCGTTAGCGTAGACTTAGTCAGGCCAGGGACTCGTGGTAGAAGCATTCCAGCCTACGCAATAACGATAGAAACATGCGCCCAAACATTAAGAATGATGAGGCACGTTGGCTCGCCCAAGAGTTGGCTCGGCTCACTGGGGAGAGCTTGACGGCTGCCGTAAAGCTGGCGGTTCGCGAGCGGCTTGAGCGCGTTCAACGCGAGCAGGGCGAGAGCCTTGCTGACCGCCTCGTGGCTATCGGCAGGGATTGTGCTCCGCGACTTCAAGAGCCGTTCCGATCTGCCGATCATGCCGAGCTCCTGTACGATGAGCACGGTATGCTGCGATGATCTTCGAAGTGGCGTCCGCTTCCGGTTGACGTCCAGACGTTCTCTATTGTACCCTGTTTGTTCTGAGCGGGGAATTCGATGAATTTACGCGCTGCTCCGGGAATCGTTCGAGACTCGATAATCACCTATCTTACAGCGGCTGAGAACGCGTCGCTGGCGGAGATCCGAGAGGCAATTTCTGCGCAGTTGGGGAATGTTGTAGCTGCATCGTCAATTCGATCTTATCTCAACCTCAACACCCCCGATCTTTTTGAACGAACAGCGCGCGGGCAATATCGATTGCGCGCGTCGCGAGGTGGTTCTGCAAAGCCACTAGCGGTACCCGAATATATGGTTGGCCGTGCCAGGCTAGTTCAGACTAATTGCTTTGATTGGTTGCGGGCTTGCGAGCCGCGCTCCATTCATGCCGTCGTTACTGATCCTCCCTATGGGCTTTTGGAATATTCGTCTACCGAGCAAACAAAGATGCGTAAAAAGCGAGGGGGCGTTTGGCGAATTCCTCCCTCTTTTGACGGGCATCAGCGAGCACCTCTGCCTCGCTTTACCGTTCTGGATGAGGGCGATCGTCAACTTCTGCACGATTTTTTCTTCGAGTTTGGCCACCTTCTTCTTCGTGCCACGGTCCCGGGTGCTAACGTTGTTGTTGCAAGCAATCCCTTGCTCGCTCACATCGTCGCGTCAGCGATGAGTTCCGCCGGACTTGAATTGCGAGGACAAATAGTCCGCTTGGTGATGACGATGAGAGGCGGGGATCGCCCCAAAAATGCGCATACGGAATTTTCCGATGTTAGTGTAATGCCGCGATCAATGTTTGAGCCTTGGGTTGTGCTACGCCATCCGCTTGACGGGCGAGCGCAGGATAATTTGCGGCGGTGGAAAACCGGCGGATTTCGACGGCCCTCACAAGAACGGCCATTCGGGGACGTTGTCGAGTCTCGGCCGACGCGAAAAGCAGAGAGAATGGTCGCGCCGCACCCTTCCCTTAAGCCGCAAGCTTTTTTGCGCGCGATCGTTCGCGCTTCGCTTCCTCTCGGTCAGGGTGTCATCCTCGATCCGTTCGCCGGGTCGGGTTCGACGCTAGCGGCTGCGAATGCCGTGGGTTACCAAAGTATCGGCATCGAAAAGGATTTGGAAGTATGCGAAAATGGCCAAACGAGCGATAGCGAAACTCGGCGCACTAAATGTTCAACATATAGATCCAATTCTCTCGTAGCTTTTTGATCCCATTGCGATCTAGCGTTGCGGTCCGTGTGCCAAGTTCACCTCGCGAGTTTTTTCGAAAATCTCCAGGTTTGACGTAAGCCAAATAGACCTCAGTAATGCGCATCGGCCGTCGATTGCTGGCTGGTTCGGTTTCGTGATCTGTTTCATAGACGAACACACACATGTATTGCTCTCGCGGTCCATGCGTGTCGACAGCTCCGCCCTTCTTACGCGTGCTTTTGATTTCGACGCCGTCAGTTCCTGCTTTAACCGAATTATTCGCATATTTGCCTTGCACGATTAAATCCGGGTGACCGTTAAAGTGCGTGTTCTCGACCAAGGAGCGCGCGTGTTTAGCCATAGAGGCCGTCAGCATATCAGAAATAATTCCAGACATGGCTGCTGGCCGTAGCGTATCGTCCAGCCGCCGCAGGCCGCGCTGGATCAGCAATTTATTCACGTCATAGAAAAAATCGTACACGTCCTGGATAGCTATTTCGAAGTCGGCGAGACGAAGTTGATAGGGCAACTTCGCAGCCTTATTGAATTTCGATGTATCAACGCTTTCACGCTTAAGCATGCTGAAAGCCTGCTCCCACCAATCCTATTTGTCATGTAACTTAGCAGGCGAGGCGTCCTTAGCACACTTGTCTTATTGGCCTCTTTTATCAGAGCGGTCTGGGGCCAGATTTACCCTTGTGGATTGGATTAACGACCCCCGATATAGTCGCGACCCCGGCGATTGAAAAAGGAAAATAACTCATGAAAATTGTTGCGTTCGAAGGGCAGGGGGGCCCGCATTTTGGCGTGGTCGAGGGCGATCAGGTGGTCGACCTGCAGGCCGCCGATGGCAAAGTGCCGAGCGATCTCGGCGAATGGCTTGCCAAGAATAACGGCGACACCAAAGCGCTCGCCGAGATCGCCAAACGGGCGCCGGCAAGTGCGCGCAAGCCGCTTGCGGGATTGAAATACGCGCTGCCGGTCGGCCGGCCGGGAAAGATCATCTGCCTCGGGTTGAATTACCTCGAACACGTCAAGGAAGGCTCGCAGCGCGACAACATTCCGAAATTCCCGACAATTTTCTTCCGCGGCCTGACCTCGATGGTGCCGCACGGCGAGCCGATCATCCGGCCGAAGGTGTCGGAGACGCTCGATTACGAAGCCGAACTGATCCTGGTCGTCGGCAAGCGCGCCAAGCATCTGACGCCCGCCAACGCCACCTCCTGCATCGCCGGCTATTCCTGCGGCAACGAGGGGTCGGTGCGCGAATTCCAGCGCAAGACCACGCAATGGGACATGGGCAAGAATTTCGACCGCACCGGCGGTTTCGGCCCGTGGCTCGTCACCGCCGACGAATTGCCCGATGCGGCAAGGGGCTCAAGATCGAGAGCCGGCTCAACGGCAAGGTCATGCAGTCGGACAACACCGACAACATGATGTTCCCGATCGTCGAGATGCTGGTCTACATCACCCAGGGCATCACGCTCGAGCCCGGCGATGTGATTTTCACCGGCACGCCGTCCGGCGTCGGCCATGCGCGCAAGCCCAATCCGGTCTGGATGAAGAACGGCGACACCTGCGAGATCGAAATCCAAGGCGTCGGCATATTGCGCAATCCGATCGCCGACGAGAAAGCCTGACACACTGTAGCGCGCGACTTTGCCTGCGCAGCTTCACCGCGCTTCTTGCTCTTGCTGCGCGACGCGACCCGGCGTTCGCGCAGCAAGAGGTCAAGATCGGCATGGGCTACGGTCTGGCCTTTCTGCCGCTCTATATCTGCGAGGATCTGAAGCTGATCGAGAAGCATGCCAAGGAGGCGCATCTCGACGTTAGGGCGAGTTTCCCGCGCTTCATGGGCGCGGCGCAAATGCACGACGCCGTCGATTCCGGCGCGATCGATGTGGCCCGTTCGGCACCGCGCCGCTGCTTGGCGGCATGGCAGAAGGACAAGGACACGCCGGCGCAGATTTTCGCCGTGTCCGGCCTCACCTCGTTGCCGCTCGTGCTGCTTAAGCAATCAGCCGAACGAACAATCCATCGCCGATATCAAGGCCGGCCGACCGCATCGCCATGCCGACGCTGACGTCGCCGCAAATGTATCTGTTGCAACTGCAGTCGGAGAAAATATTCGGCCGATACGACAAGCTGAACAGCCAGGTCGTCGCGCTGCCGCACGCCGACGCGATCGCCGGACTTGTCGCTGGCGCCGGCAATCGGTCGCAAGTCACGGCCTATTTCGCCTCGCCGCCGTTTACCGAACTCGCGCTGCGCGATGCCAACGTTCATCCGCTGCTGCAGGTCGTCCGACGTGATGGGCGGCAAATTCTCGTTCCTCATCATGGGCGCGACCAAGGCCTATATCGATGCACACCCGCAAATGCCGGACGTGATCGACAAGGCGATGGACGAGGCCGCGCGCATCATCCACGACGATCCGCGCCGCGCCGCGCAAATCTATCTGACGCACGAGCCGTCAGGCTCCCTCAATGGCGCCGCCACGGAAGCGGTGATCGGGGACATCAAGGACGAATTCGGCAGCGCGATCTACGGCGTGCAGACGATCGCCGATTTCATGGGCGCGGCACGGCGAACTGAAAGCACCGCCGCGCAGTTGGAAGGAGATCGTTGCGCCGTCACTTTTGAATTCGCCGAGCACATAAGAGGGCTCACATGACCGAAAAGACACTCCATGTCATCAGCATTTGCGGCAGCCTGCGCAAAGGTTCCTATAACCGCATGGTCATGAATTTGCTCCCCGGCTACGCGCCAGAGGGCACGAAGATCACGGAAGCGCCGCCATGGGCCGATTTCCCGGTCTATAACGCCGACGTGCAAAACGCATCCGGTTTCCCGGAGCCGGTGCAAAAGCTCGCCGAGGCGGTGCGTGCCGCCGACGGCGTCATCTTCGTGGCGCCGGAATACAATTTCTCGATCCCAGGCGGATTGAAAAACGCGATCGACTGGGTGTCGCGGGTGCCGAACCAGCCGTTCGCCGGCAAGCCGGTCGCGCTGCAATCCGCCGCGCACGGCATTCTCGGCGGCGGCCGCATGCAATACGATCTGCGCCGCTGCATGATCTTTCTCGACGCCTTGACGCTCAACAAGCCGGAAATCTTTATCGGCAATTGCGCGCAGCGCATCGATGAAAAGACCGGCCAGATCAAGGACGAGCAGACGATCGGCTTTATCAAGCAGCAGCTCGCCGCTTTCGCCAAATTCATTGCGCGGCACGGAGGCAAGAGCTGAGATATGTTATCTGAAGTCTTGCGTGACTATCCTCCATCATCTTGCAAATGAAATATATCTGGAACGTCTAGGATCAGAACATGAAAAAGCCGGGCGCAAGCCAAGGTCCGTCGGCATCGGAGCTCATCTCGGTAAAAATCGCCGAACTCGGGGACTGGCGCGGGGAAACGCTGCGCGGAATGCGCAAGCTTATCAAGCAAGCAGACCCGGACGTTGTCGAGGAGTGGAAGTGGAGGGGCACTCCGGTTTGGTCACGCGACGGCATCATCTGCACCGGCGAATCCTGACAAGAATGTCGTGAAACTTACTTTCGCTGAAAGGCGCGTCTCTGAAGGACCCGGCCCATCTCTTCAACGCGGAGTTCTCGACGGCAACGCACGCCGCGCGATCGATATTCACGAAGGAGAAGACGTTCGACGAGGCCGCCTTCAAGGCGCTCGTCCGTCAAGCAGTCGCCCTCAACAGGTCCAGCTAAGTCGAAGCCTTCGAAGAAAGCGTAAATAGTTGTCTTGAGCAAATGGATGTGATCCAGCGGCTGAAAGATCAGGGAGGGGTTTTGGCATGGCGCGTCTTGACGGCCGCGTGGCGATACTGACCGGCGGCGCCAAAGGCATCGGCGCGCATTATGCGCGCGCGCTCGCCGCCGAGGGCGCGCGGCTGATGATCGCCGATATCGCCGACGGCAAAGAGCTCGCCGAGGCGCTGGCGCGCGACCATGGCGCCAATTCGGTCGCCAGCGCCGTCACCGATGTCAGCGACGAGGGCGCGGTGAAGGCGCTCGTCGCCAAGACCATGGACCGCTTCGGCAAGATCGACATCCTGGTCAACAACGCGGCTTTGTTCGCGCCGCTGCAGGAGACGAAAGTCACCGAGATCGACGTCGCGCTATGGGATCGCGTCATGGCGATCAATCTGCGCGGGCCGTTCCTGATGGTGAAGCACGTTGTGCCGCATATGATCGCGCAGAAATACGGCAAAATCATCAATATCGGCTCCGGCACCGTCTTCCGCGGCATTCCTGGATTCTGCCCACTACGTCACCTCGAAAGGCGCGATCACGGCCTTCACCCGGTCTTTGTCGCGCGAGCTTGGCGAGCACAATATCTGCGTCAACACTCTGGCGCCGGGCTTTACGCTGAGCGACACGCGTGATCACCGAAAATCCCGGCCATGTCGAGCAATCGCGCCAGCCCGCGCTTGTGCGCCGCGCGCCATCAAGCGCGACGAGTATCCGGAGGATCTGCTGGGGGCGCTGGTCTTTCTCGCCTCGCGCCGACAGCGATTTCATTACCGGCCAGACCATCGCGGTGGACGGCGGCGCGAACAATAATTGAACCGATCCCAAAACCTGGTCACCGCGGCACATCCGCCGCCGCATGGCAGCCACGCCCTGCCGGCCTTTAGCTGCTATTCCGCCGTCTGGCCATTTTGACTATAGTGTGGGAAAGCAGCCGGATTCCGAGGAGGAACGCCATGGCGGTCGCAGACTGCGGACAGCCGCAGCGAAAACGACCAAGCCGAGCCCGAAACACAATATCGAGGCGATGCGCGAGGCGTTTTACGAGCGGATCGCCAAGAAGGACATGGCGCCGCTTGTGGAAGGTGATGAATTCGGTCGTCACCAAGGAGCCGGTGACGCGCTGCGCGCCGCACGTCTGGCATTTCGACGACGTCAAATCGCTGGTGATGGAATCCGGCGGCCTGATCACCGCCGAGGAGGCCGAGCGCCGCGTGCTGATCCTGGAAAATCCGGCGATGCACGGCGAATCCCGCGTCACCAACACGCTGTTTGCCGGCGTCCAGATGATCATGCCGGGCGAGGTCGCGCCGGCGCATCGCCATGTCTCCTCCGCCATCCGTTTCGTGCTCGACGGCGAGGGCGCCTATACGGCGGTCGAGGGCGAGAAGGCCTTCATGGCGCCCGGCGATTTCGTCATCACCGCGAATTGGGCGCCGCACGATCACGGCAATCCGTCGAACAAGCCGATGCTGTGGCTCGACGTGCTCGATTTTCCCGGCGGTCAATTTCTACGAGGCCTCGTTTGCCGAGCATTTCGACGATCCGACGCAGGAGACCAAGCGCGCAGGACGGCGATTCGCTGAGCTTTTACGGCTCGGGCGTGCTGCCCGACGGCACGCCGGCGACGAACCGCACGCCCGGTCATCAATTACACCTATGCGCGCACGCGGCCGATCGTCGAGCGCATGATGCAGGCCGGCGACATCGACAAGCGCCACGGCGCGCGCGTGCGCTATGCCAATCCGGTCAACCGGCGGCCCGGTGCTGCCGACCATGGGCGCGTGGCTCGCCATGCTGCCCAAGGGATTTAAGGGCGAGCCGTATCGCGCGACCGACGGCACCATCTTCGTCTGCGCCGAAGGCCAGGGCACGACCACGGTCGACGGCAAGGTGCTCGAATGGGGCCCGCAACGACGTTTTCGTGGTGCCGCCGTGGAAGCGCTACGCCCACAGCGCGGCGAAGGAATCGGTCGCTGTTCTCGATCTCCGACCGCCCGGCGCAGGAAGCGCTCGGCATCTGGCGCGAGGGGAAGTAGGATCTTTGCTGGAGCATGATCTTTCTCGGAAAACCGGAAGTCAACTTTTCCGGGATCATGCTCTAGAACCGCCGGCGGTATTCCGCCGGTGTGGTGCCGACCTGGCGCGCAAAGGCGCGGCGCAGGCGCTCCTCCTGGCCAAAGCCGCACAGCGCCGCGACCCGTTTGATCGGCGCGTCGGTCTCTTCGAGAATCCGCCGCACCGCTTCGATGCGGATTTTTTCGACCATGCGCGCCGGCGTCAGTCCCATTTTCGCGGCATAGATCCGCGCGAATGTGCGCGGGCTCATGCCCGCCTGTTCGGCCAGGCGCTCAACGCGCAAATCGTCGGCAAGATGTTCGGCGATCCAGCCGTGAAGCGGCGCAAAGTGATTGGGCGCGTTGCCGTCGGCGGCGGCGGCTTGGGCTTCGAGCGACGCGCTGAATTGCGACTGGCCGCCGGGCCGGTTGAGAAACATGACGAGATGGCGGGCGACCTGCATCGCGACTGTTCGCCCGAGGTCTTCCTGCACCAGCGCCAGGCTGAGATCGATTCCAGCGGTCACGCCGGCCGAGGTCCAAATCCGGTCCTCGCGCACGTAGATCGAATCCGGATCGACCTGAATGTCGGGATAGTGCTGTTGCAGACGGCGTGCACGACTTCCAATGCGTCGTGGCGCGCCGCCCGGCAAGGGCGCCGGTTTCGGCCAGCAGGAACGCGCCGGTGCAGACCGAAGCGATCCGGCGCGCGCCGGAGCTTGGCGGCGCACCCAATCGACAGTCGGCGCGTCTTTGAGCGCATCATGAACGCCGGGCCCGCCCGGGATGATCAGCGTATCGATCCGCGCCTGACCGATCGCGGCGGCGATCGACCGGGTCAAAACCGGCAGTCCGGCCGAGGTGCAAACCGGCCCGCCACGGCGCGACACCACCACCACGCGATAGCGAGCACCCCGCGTCTCTTTCACGATTTCATTAGTGCTGGCAAAGGTTTGCACCGGCCCGGCGACGTCGAGAAGCTGCACCGCTTCGAACGCCAGCACCACCACCAGACGCTGCGGTACTTCCGCCCTCGATGCACGCATTGTCGGACCTCGCCAGTTTGGCAGAAAATAACAGGTACAATGACATTGCTGCCATGGCCCTGTCACGGCAAAACGGCGCGACCAGTGATCGCACGCAAACTATGGGAGCGTTGTCATGCCGGACAATTCGGCGCCGTGCCACATCGGGTTGTTGCTGTTTCCGGGTATGACGCAAATTGATTTTGCCGAGCCGTTCGAGGTTTTCGCGCGGCTTCCGGATACGACGGTTCACGTCGTCGCGAGGACGCGCGACCCGGTGCGGACCGACCGCGGACTTGTCCTCCTTCCGACCGTTACCATCGACCAATGTCCGGCGCTCGACGTTGTGGTCGTTCCCGGCGGGCCCGGCACGCAACACTTGCTCGACGACCCGGCGATGCTCGGATTTTTGCAGCAGCAGGCGCGACAGGCGAAGTATGTGACCTCGGTCTGCACCGGCGCGCTTGTGCTTGGCGCCGCCGGCTTGCTCAGCGGCTATCGGGCGACGACGCACTGGCTCAGCATGCCGTTACTCGAACTATATGGCGCCGTGGCCGTGGCGCAGCGCGTCGTGGTTGACGGCAATAGAGTAACGGCCGGCGGCTGCACCGCGGGCATGGACTTCGGCTTGCAGCTTGCCGCCATGCTTTGCGGCGAGACCGTCGCGCAGCAAATCCAACTGGTCCTCGAATATAGTCCGGCGCCGCCGTTCCGGAGCGGTTCGCCGGCGACTGCGCCCAAGGATGTGGTCGAAACGGTCCGCCGCGCGGCCCAGCCGCGCCAGGAGGCGCGATGGCAAACCGCCAGCGAATGGCGAAAAAGCCGGCAATCGCCGCTCGATCCGGTGGCTGGCGCTGCGGCCGGCTAAGCACGCGCCGAGATCGTCCGTGAGCCGCTGCAGGCAAGCCCCCACAGCACGGCCTGATTGGCTTGCGCTGTTTTTGCGGCGCTATATGATAATGCTTTGCAAGGATGGGGAACGACCATGCGTCTGATGTCATTGGTGAAAGTCGCGTTGCTGGCGGGTGCGGTGGCGCTGCCGGCGAGTTTTTCCGCAGCCGATGCCAAGACCAAGCTGCCACCCGGCGCCTGCGCCGTCGGTAGGCACGTGGTCGCCAGCGGAACGATGTGTTCCTTCAAATGCGATCCCAAGACCATGTGGTGCTCGCAGCAGCTGTGCTTCAACGGCACGTTAAGTCAGGTTCTGTCCTGCTATAGCGGCTTCTGCACGCCGAAGTGCGGCGGCTAAAGCTCCGTAATCCGGCCGGCGAAGCAGCGGCCCGCTCCGGCTTGCGCAATGGCGCAGCGGCGCTTGCCGTGCGTGGCACAAGCGCGTAACCGATCCGGCATGAACGCAGCGACACCGAACTCAAAGCTGATCGGGGGCTGGGAAGTGGTCATCGGCATGGAGGTCCATGCCCAGGTGACATCGCAGGCAAAATTGTTCTCCGGCGCTTCGACCGAATTCGGCGGCGAGGCCAATACGCACGTTTCCCTTGTCGATGCCGCCATGCCGGGCATGCTGCCGGTGATCAACGCCGAATGCGTGCGCCAAGCGGTGCTCACCGGGCTCGGGCTTAATGCGCAGATCAACCTGAAGTCGGTGTTCGACCGCAAGAACTATTTTTATCCGGATCTGCCGCAAGGCTACCAGATCAGCCAGTACCAATCGCCGATCGTCGGCGAGGGCGAGGTTACCGTCACCATGCCGGACGGCGCCACAGTGCGCGTCGGCATTGAACGGCTGCACCTCGAGCAGGACGCCGGCAAATCGCTGCATGACCAGAATCCCAATATGTCGCTGGTCGATCTCAACCGCTCCGGTGTCGCGCTGATGGAAATCGTGTCGAAGCCAGATCTGCGATCCGCAGACGAGGCCAAGGCGTTCGTCGCCAAGCTGCGCAGCGTGTTGCGCTACTTGGGCACTTGCGACGGCGATATGGAGAAGGGCAGCCTGCGCGCCGACGTCAACGTTTCCGTGCGCAAGCCCGGCGCCCCGCTCGGCACGCGCTGCGAGATCAAGAACGTCAACTCGATCCGCTTCATCGGCCAGGCGATCGAGCATGAAGCGCGCCGCCAAATCGAGATCATCGAGGACGGCGGCACGATCGCGCAGGAGACCAGGCTATTCGACCCGAACAAGGGCGAGACGCGCTCCATGCGCTCCAAGGAAGAAGCGCACGACTACCGCTATTTTCCCGATCCGGACTTGTTGCCGCTCGCGCTTTCGCCCGCGCTGGTCGAGGATTTGCGGAAAAGCCTGCCGGAATTGCCGGACGAAAAGAAGTCCCGCTTCATGCGAGATTACACGCTGTCGGCCTATGACGCCGATGTGCTCGTCGCGGAGCGCGAGGCGGCAGAATATTTTGAAACCGCCGCCGGCGGAGCGGGCGCATCCTCGCGCCGCGATCCCAAGCTGGTCGCCAATTGGGTGATCAACGAACTTGCCGGCCGGCTCAATCGCGAGGGCAAAGCCATCACCGCGGCGCCGGTTTCCGCGGCGCAACTTGGGATGCTGCTCGATTTGATCGGCGACGGCACGATTTCCGGCAAAATCGCCAAGGATGTCTTCGAGATTGTCTGGACCGAAGGCGGCGATCCGCGCGCCATCATCGAGCAGCGCGGCCTCAAGCAGGTCACCGACGTCTCGGCGATCGAGAAACTGGTGGATGACATCGTTGCCAAGAACCCGGGCAAGGTCGCCGACGCCAAGTCGAACCCGAAGGCGATCGGCTGGTTCGTCGGCCAGGTCATGAAGGCGTCGGGTGGAAAAGCCAGTCCGCAGGCCGTCAACGATCTTCTGCAGAAAAAAATTGGCGCCTGAGTCTCGGCGTCGCGCCGCCGCCATTCGGCGTGAGCGGATGCCGGCGTCTTCACCGTGCTCGCGACTCAAAATGGAATTGAAATTCGCGCGCGCGCCGCATTGCGAGCGCTGCAAGCGCGCTCGGCGATGATCGCTTGCGCGAATCAGTTGGTGCCGATTCGGGCGTTTTGCGCCTCATCGAGGCCGTCGCCGTGCCCGTAAAGCCCTCCGGCGCATATTTTTTTTCGCGGCGCAAAGTCGGCCGCTGCGGCGGCATCGCACGCGCGATGACGTGTGCCGATGACGCCAGCCTGCGCGCGCTCGCGGCGCTGTTTGCAAAAAATGAAACGTCACGAAAACCCATATTCCATCGGCACTTTCGTATGGTGACGGAATTTTTTCGCAAAATCGCGTGAGCGAAAAAAATTTCAACGCGATGTCGTGTGGACGCGCGCAGCGCATGTGAGGCAACGCCGCCGGACGCGGCCGTCGCTGGCAAAATCAAGCGAAGTCACTGTTATTTTTTTTCCGCTGTAGTAATCCGGATGCAGTGCAGATCGATTTGCGACTGCACTGTACCTCTACCGCCATCCACTCAGAGCTAGGAGGGCAGCAATGGCGAAGAAGAGAAAGAAAGCAGCGGCGAAGAAGAAAACGACAAAGCGTCGGAAGAAGAAGTAGTCGACGCCGCAATCGATCTTCGGCATCGCATGTGTCGAAGGTCGCGTCACACGGGCCGGCCAGCGTTGAGGGTGGATCGACGATCTCCCGAAACGGGGCCGGCTCAGGTCGACGGCAGGGGGCGTCGGCGGGAAGTGGTGCAGGCTCGCGGCCGTGTCCACGCGATGCGGCGGCGAGGACGAAAACGGGAAACCGGATTCGTATCCAGGCGTTCGTGTTTTGGCGAATGTCGGGAGTCTTGCTCCTCAACGATCTCGCCGACGCCCTCGGTGTCTGGGAATTAACTTACCGAAACTTTAACCGGCGTTGTGGAACAAATCCGCGGCGCCGTTTTTTGTTGTGACGACATGAAGCGCAAACAGAGAAAATCGAGCGGCAAGAACGCCGCGGCAGGCAAACCCAAGGCGTCTCGACACGGCAAGACGCCGCCCCAAAAGCCGATCGCGCTTTACTACTGGCCGACGCCGAATGGTTGGAAAATTTCGATCATGCTCGAAGAGTGCCGGCTGCCCTATGTCGTGCATCCCGTCGACATCTCCAAGGGGGAGCAATTCGCTGCGCGGTTCTTGGCGATCTCGCCGAATAACCGCATGCCTGCGATCGTGGATCCCGGCGGCCCGGGCGGACGGCCGATTTCGGTTTTCGAGTCCGGCGCCATCTTGCAATATCTCGGTCGCAAGACCGGAAAATTTTATCCGCAGGAGGACCGTGCGCGGACCGCCGTCGATGAGTGGCTATTCTGGCAGATGGCCGGGCTCGGTCCGATGGCGGGTCAGGCGGTTCATTTCCGCCGCTACGCGCCCGAACTGATCACTTACGCGGTCGCGCGTTACACCGACGAGGTCAACCGGCTCTATGGCGTCATGAATGCACGGCTTGCCAAGCGCGAATTCTTGGCCGGCCGTTATTCGATCGCCGACATGGCCTGCATCGGCTGGGTGCGATTGGCCGAGCGGCAAGGCCAAGACCTGACGCAGTTCCCGCACCTCAAGCGCTGGTTCGAATCCGTGCGCGCGCGGCCGGCGGTCAAGCGCGCCTTCGCCATCCGCGTCGCGGCGGCCTCGGCGGTCAATATGCGCGACCCCAAGGTGCGCGCGGTGCTGTTCGGCCAGCGCGCACGGTGATGCTCTCTCCGCGTCGGCGAGTTTGGCTTAAGGACGAAGTCAGTGCGCGCGCGTCCAGCTCTGCGCTTTGCAGAAAATGGCGGCAACGCAACCTTTAAGCTCGGCGGTGTTGGCGCCGGTCATGGTGAAGTAACCGGTATAGGTCTTGCCGTCCTCGGGATTGTAGACGTTGCCGGCCCATTGGTTGGGCGTGCCACTGGGCTTCATGCCGAGCACGATCTGCACGCCGAGCAACGGGTGGCTTTGCTTGCCGGCGTCGGGATTGTTCTTGTCAGTCTTCGGGTGCCCGGTAGTGGCGTCGTTCGGCTCGCTCAACGCCACCAGCGTACCGCAGATCGCCGCACCGCAATTGGCCATGCGGACTTGGTCTTTGCCGGCGGTCAACCATGTGCCGATGGGATCGGCCGCGAAAGCCGGCCCGATCAGGCTTGCGGTGCCGACTAGCCCGATCGTCAAGAGCCCAAGGGCAAATGCCGTCCTGCATAGATTTCTCATTGCTACCTCGATTGCTGATGTCCGCGGGGCCGCAACATAGTCGAGGCTTCGGGTATTTCCTAGTTGCCTAACGAAACGTTGCCGAAAAAGTTCGGATCGCAAGCGGCAATTCAGAATCGATTCATCGCATTGCTTAAACTGCCGTTCAAAATTTCTGAGGATTATCACGTATCGGCTGGGGCAAAAGGGCCGACCAGGGCGCGAAAGCCAAACAGGTTAGAGGCGCAGACAGGGGAGTGCACGATGGCTCGTTATGAAATGTCCGACGGTAACGCGGCGCCGCTCGGCGAAGGGCCGGCCAGCGGCGACATGCTGTTCGAGCTCGGGATGATGTATTCGGTCGGCCGCGACGCGCCGATCGATCTCATCGCCGCGCATAAGTGGTTCAATCTCGCGGCGATGAAGGGCGACATCGACGCCATCCGGCTGCGGCGCGAGGTCGCCAGTCAGATGTCGGACGTCGAGATCGCCACCGCTCAGCGCGCGGCACGCGATTGGCTGCGCGGCAATGCCGAGCCGGTTGCACCGGCGATGGCGGCCTGAAGGCACCGTTTCATCGCGGCGCGCCGGCGCTTGTTACCGGCGCTGCGGCGGCTTTTGCAGCTGGAACTGATACATTCCGGCAAATGTGTTCGGCGCTTCGGCTTCGAACGCATGCCAGCAATCGAGATCGGTCAGTGCCGACCGGCCGGGAAAGCGTGCAGCGAAGCGGTGCAAAGTAGCCGCGTCCAGAATAAAGCCGGCGAAGATCAAATTGTGCGCCGTCACAAAAGATTTGATCGCGGGCAATGTGATCCGATGTTCCTGCACATGGAATAGGAGATCGCGACATTCGCTCATGGTGAAGAAATCCGGGCCCGCCGTCAGCGAGTTGAGCAGCGGCTCCGCGGCCGCGACGATGTCCTCGCGGCAACGCCGGATATCTTCGGCAATCGGCCGATAGCCGCGCGCGGCGATCAGCGCGCGTGCCGCGACGACGTTTTGCCGCGCCAAATCGCTATACAGGCCGACCTGCATCGTGCCGCCCGGCCGCAACAGCGACAGCAGGATCCGCCACCCCTGCCACGGATCGGCAAGATGGTGCAGGACGCCGGAGGCATCGATGAAATCGAACGCGCGTCCGATCGACTCGAGCTTCATGATGTCGGCCTGCGCGAACTCGATGCCGGCAATTCCGAGTTCTTGCGCCCTGCGCTTGGCGTAGCTGAGGCTCGCAACGCTAAGATCGATCGCGAGAATGCGGGCATGGCGGATCTGCCGCGTGAGTTCGATGGTGGAGAGTCCAGTGCCGCAGCCGGCAATCAGTACATCCGGTGCCGGCGTGAGCGCGGCCTCATCTCGTCCGGGCGACCCAGCCGGCGCCGGCGTGCTCGCCACGATCCAGCGCGGGTAGGGGCTTTCTTCGTATTGCTGGCGTACCGCGCGCGATACCTCGTCGTCGATGCCGGCTAAAACCGGAATCGTGGTTGCGAGCCGGCGTTCCTGCACCGGCTCCTCAATCTGCTGGACGAACAGGGCTTCGATGCAGGCCGGCCAAGATTGGCCAGGCGATCGGCTGCGGAGACGTTCGACATTGGGCACGGCGTGCAGTGGACAATAGGCGGCCACGGCGATTGGCCACAGTGCCGGTATTGGTTCGCCGGCCTGGAGCTTCGCCGCGAGCGCCGCTGTCAGCTTGCGCGCCCGCTCCGCTTCGCCTGCGGGGAGCGCGTAGACGTATTCATTGATGAAACATTGGCGGGCAAGTGCGCTGTAGAATTCCAGCTCGCGCTCACCGATGGCTTCCGCTTGGTCGCTCGCAATCGTCAGCAATACCGAGCGAACGCCGGTCAGGAATCGTTCGAGGCCGATGTCGGTCAATGGATCGCATTCCAGCAGCCGGCACAGCAGCTGGTCGTCCGCCAGCGCGGCGGCGCCCGCGCCGCCGAACAATTCCGCGGCGCTGGGCGGCGCGGGCCACGCCGCATCGGCGCGCGCGATACCTTGTTTCACGATTGGGTTGAGCCGGATCAGACTGATGCATACGCCTGTCAGCTCACGCGGCCGCGCCCAGCCTTCCAGGAGCGCGCGCAACGCCAATCTATGAAATGTGCCGTCCCGGTCCGCGGTGAACCGCGTTGCCTTGAGATAGAGCGCGAGGAGCGACTTGACCCGTTCGGTCTCGTCGATGTCGAGCGCGCGGCTTAAAGCCTGAATCGCCAGCTCGGACCGTCCCATCGCCATATAGATCTGGGCGAGATTTCCGTAGCCCTCAAACAGGTCGGGCTTGAGTGCCAGCGACCGCTCGATCTGCGCGACCGCCTCGTTCGTCTTATTCTGCGCCATCAGCAAGGCGCCGAGCCGGCTATGCGTTTCGGCGTGATTGGGAAACAGCGTCAGGATGTGACGATAGCGCCGCTCGGCTTCGTTAAGCGCTCCGGCTTGATGTTGCGCCACCGCGGCGGCGACAAGCTCGGCAAGAGTTCCCTTGATTCCGGCATTTGCCGTCGTTGCGGCCAAATTCGACCCCGGCTTTGCGCCGGAACGACCCAAGGCGCGCCGTTGCTTGCGATTCATGGCTCGTTATCGCCCGAAGGAAAGCTGGCATCCTGCTAGCGAACCCGCCTAGATGGGTCAACTTCGGCCGAAATGGGGAACCGGACGAAACGGCCGGGCAGTTTCTTGTGTAGTCAGACTACGCTCCTGGCGTTGCCGCGGCGTATTCGGATCACTACACTATGATAATGAAAATCATCGCCAAGCTGACCATCGCGACTATCGCTGCCGCGGCCGCCATGGCCTTCAATGTTCGCGCCGGCCACGCCGACAGCAATGCGCCGTGGTGCGCGGTCTTCGAAATGTCCGGCGATATCTACTGGAATTGCCAATACCGCACGTTCGCGGAGTGCTTGCCGAATGTGACCGGCGGCACGCGCGGCTTTTGCAGCGTCAATCCATCCGGACCGGGACGCAATGCGCCGGTGGTGGCGGGCATGCCGCGTTACCACACGCGGCACGTAGCGAAGTATTGATAGTGTGGCCGCCTCAATCCGCGTACCGCTATCTGGTATTCTGACTTAATCGCGATTCACACATTCTTGACCGGGGAAACCCCATAACATAACGGTTCTCCGCGATCGGAGAGGTGGCCGAGTGGCTGAAGGCGGCGGTTTGCTAAACCGTTATACGGTCCAAAGCCGTATCAAGGGTTCGAATCCCTTCCTCTCCGCCAATTCCCCGCATCGAGAACGATCGAAAACGGCCGTCACGGTCGCGCGCGCTGAGCGTCGGCTGCAATCTGCGTGAGCCATTTCGCCCATTGCTCGGCCCGGGCCGGCCATAAATAGTTTTTTCGAATGAACTCCAGGCGCTGTTGGCGTTGCGCAAGCGCGGCTTCGGGATTTTTCCGCATCTCGCGCAAGGACTGAACGGCGAGCGCTGCGAAATTGTCCGCAAGCACGGCCTTGTCGGGCTGCCAGTCCATTATGGCGGCGTGGTTGGCGGTGGTTTCCGGCAGCGCGCCGAGGCGCGTGGTAAAGACCGCAGCACCGGCCGCCATCGCCTCGATTGCCGTGATGCAGGACGTTTCTGCAAACGTCGAAGGATAAGCAAGCGCTGCTGTGCCTGTGAGTTCTTGCGCCAAGCGCACCTGGCCGAGGGAGCCGACATACTCTACTGCGTCCATGCTCCGCGCCGAATCGTAGAGGGTTTGATATTGGTCTGCTTCCGGGCCGACCTGATAGACGCGCATGCTTGAATAGATGCGCAGTGTCGTATCCGGAACCGCGGCGCGAATTTTCGGAAACGCGTTCAAGAGAACATCAAGGCCGCGAAACGGCGTGCTGGTATAGAACAGCACCGGCGCGCCGCCGGTCGTGAACCAAGGCGCTGTATTGGAGCACTCGGCGAATGCCGGCGATACGGCGTTTCGCATGACCCGGCTTTTCTCCGCCGGTATTCGAAAGGTTGCTTCGAAGTGTTGTCGCTGCCAATCGCTGACAAATGCGAAGGCGCTCCAGGCTTCACGTTCGCGCAGCCGGCGCAATTCTTGAATGGCCTGCTGATCGTGCGCGTGCTGGTTCCACAACACCAATGGCAACGGCATGCCCAGATCGCGCCGCAGCCGATAGGCGATTGCCGCGTTAAGAACGATGCCGACATCGACATCCGCGAAAAACTTCGGGGATTCCAACGCCGCGGTGATATTGGCAATTTTCACGCCTCGGCTTTGCGACGCCGCCGCGCTTCCGTTGAGGATCGTTACCGCGTGGCCAAGCCGCGCAAGCTCGGTCGCCAAATAGCAGAGCGCGGATTGCGAGCCGCCAAAGGGGCGCTCATAGGGTGTCTCAACCGTATACTGCCAGCTGGCCGGATCAATAAAAGCAATACGCATCAACCCCCCGAACGTTTTTACGCGCTCTGCGCGTTCGTCCAGTCGTGATATAAACACAATTGGAACCGCGCCGGCGCCGTTTGGCGATGATGTTATGGCATGAAAATTATGTGTTGAGCGCCGCGCCGCACAAGCGAAGGACTTTGGCTGATGGATCGTGCCGATGAAATGACGCTGACGTTTCGCTGCCCGCCCCGGTTGGAGAGCGTGCTGCCGCGGCCGATCCCTGCGGTGCAGGGCCTGCCGGATTGGTTCAAGGCGATGCCGCAGCGGGCCTATAATCCGACGATGGGCAAGGACGTCGAGACCGTGAAAAAGTGCCCGCCCTTCATCGACGCCATGACTTATGGATTTCTGATACCGCTGCCGATCGATCTCAAAGTGCTGGACGGCGAGTTCACCTGGGACTTCGAGGTGCCGGAAGGGTTAGTCAGCGAGTATTCGCATTCGCCCATCGGATTTCACGATTCCAGCCAGATCGCCGGCTCGCCGTTCTTCGATGACGATCGTTTCATCATCAAATTCAACAATTTTTGGACTATCGAAGCGCCGCCGGGCTATTCGCTGCTTTTTACCCATCCGGTCAATCGCGCCGATCTGCCGTTCACGACTCTCACCGGTCTGGTCGATTGCGACACGTTCCACCACAGCCCTCTCAATTTCCCGGCGCAGTGGCATGACACCGGTTTCAACGGTGTCTTGCTGAAAGGCACGCCTGTGGCGCAATGCTTGCCGGTGAAGCGCGAAGGCTGGGCCGCCCGCTTTGACGTGCTGTCGGTCGATGACGCCAAGCGCGTCGTCGCGACGCGGGATGCGCTCGCCCGCGATACTGACGTCTACCGCCGGCAATTTCGCGTGCCAAAGCGCTAAACCGGGGGGATCAATCTGCACCGGGATTCTGCCGGTTTCTGCCGGCAAGTCTCGCTATGTTGACAGGGGTTGATCGTTTGATTCTAATAGCGAATTAAGGGCCTCATCGCCAACGCCGACGGGCCATGTCGGGCTCCGAACCACCGACCAGATCCAGGGTGTAGTCCGATGCTTCAAACTTCTCCCGCAGCTACCGCGGGCGAACTGACCGCAAAGCAGCTGTTTATGCTGTTCCCGACCCCGATGTTTACGGGAATTTTGCCTGACCTCAGCTTGTGCGACCGGGTCGAGAAAATAATTTGGGGGTTGCAGAAAGCGGGCAAGGGCCATTCCTCGCCGCCGAGGGCGACGCTTGCCTATATGACGCCGGACGACATCCAAAATCTTCCCGAGATGAAAGAGCTGGTTGACATCGTCTTGCGGGAATCCGGAAAGGTTCTCGACGCCTTCGCGGTGAAACGGGACTCGCACTACATCACTAATATGTGGGGCAATATCGGCAATCCGAATTCCCGCGGTAATATGCATGTTCATCCGAACTGCTTGCTAAGCGGCCTCGTCTATATCAAGACGCCGAACAATTGCGGGCCGACGATGTTCGCGTCGCCGCGCAAGTTTTTGAAAAATCTCGAGCCGAGCTATCTGGAAAAGAACGATCTCAACTCGGACTTTGTCCTTATGCCTGCGGAGAAGGGCCGCATGCTGATTTGGCCAAGCCATATTCCGCATGCGGTCGAGCGCGGTACTGCCGACGAAAGCGAAGCGCGGATCACGCTTCCCTTTAACATCATGATCCGTGGGCTCATCGATCTCTTCACGGCGCGGTTCGACTTGAGCTGACGGATTTTCAGGCCGGCGCCGCAATGAGCAAGCCCGCGACCTAGCTCTTCGAGCCGCGTAGAAATCGTTCGGCGGAGCTCGGCCGCAGCCAAAACCGGCCGCGACTTGCCGATGCGAGCGACATCAGCGCGTTGCCGTAGTGCTTGGCATCGCCGCGCGCGGCCGTGCGGAAGCAATCATAGCCGGCATCGCGCTGGCCAAGTTCCAGAAGACAGTGCCCGAGATTGAGCCAGGCCCCTGCGTCGTCGGGCTTGCTCCTGAGAAAGCGCCGAAAATAATCGGCGGCCGGCACATTCTCCCCGATTTCCTGATGCGCCCTCGCCATGCCCAACAGCGCGTCGGGGGAGGCGGGGAAATCTCGAGTGCGCGGGCAAAGGCAAGCTTGGCGTCAGCGCATTTTCTGAGCTTCAAGGATACGTAGCCGAGTTGGATAGACAATTCCGGCATCATCGGGGCGATTTCAAGGCCGCGGTGGAGCGCCGCGATCGCCTCGTCGTAGCGTTCGAGCGAAAACAGCAAATAGCCGAGCTCGTGAAACGCTGTCGCATAGGGCGGCCGCCGCTTGGTCGCGCGCTTGAGGCGCGAAAGCGCATCCTCCGGCCGGCCGGCTTGCCGCAGCGCGATCGCAAAGAGCGTATCGACCTCCGGATCGCGTAGCTCGCGCGCGGCGGTTTCGAGCGGTGCGATGGCGTCTTGGCTGCGGCCCTGCATCAGCAAGGCGCAACCGAAAATATGGAGGGCTTGGGCGTGCCGCGGATTGGCTTTTAGCACGTCTTCGCAGATGCGCTGCGCTTCATGCGGGCGCTGGCTGTCCAGCGCCGACCTCGCCCGCTGCAGCGCGTCGCCGCGGTCAGCGTCAGGTGCTTTCAAATGGCCGGGTCCGATTGGCATCACTGCCCCAAGCCGCGTATCTTGCGCTTACGAAAGCCTAGCAGGAAATCTGCGATGACGCGACGCTGGCTCACCACGGCCGTTTTACTCTGCATTTCGACACATTGTGTTGGCGCGCAGGTCAATGCGGTCGAGCGGGAATTGAAAGCGGCGCCGGGCCGCGACTTGCGGGTCGGCATCTTCACCAGCATTCGTCCGGATTGCACCTCCGGCCCGCTGCCGGCGATCCGGCTTGCCAATCCGCCGGCGCACGGCACGGTCACCGTCAAGCGCGGCACGCTCAAGGCGACCAATTTCAAGCTATGCCTGGCGGCTGAAGTGCCGGCCTTCGTCGCCTTCTATCGCGCCACGCAAAATTTCAACGGCGCCGATGCGTTCGATCTGGAAATCAGTTTTGCTGACGGCCGCAAACAGATCCAACGCTATCGGATCAGCGTCTCGAGCGATTTAGATGGCGGTCAAGGCATCTAGCGCCGGGCATCTTTGCGGTCTGGCGCCTGATTGGGGATCTGCCGATCGGACGAACTCCAACTCTGGCGCGGCTGAGAAGTGCAAGGGGACTAGAGAGGACTCTGGGCTGTCAAGCGTCGCGACCGCGCCTGACGGCGAATGAGCGATATGGCTTCCTTTTGCCCGGCCTTTTCACCCAAATAGCCGCCTCGCGGCAGCAGCGCCCGGCCCGGCCGCAATTGGGGCTAATCGAAACTGCTTGATTTCATAGAGGAAATCGCGTTTTTCGAGAGCGCCCGATAGCGCACAGTAAGGCGTCAATGTTTGCGTGTTTTTTACGCAACACCTTCCCGAAATCGGTCAAACGGGCCTGTGGCTAGGGCAGTTCTTCGTTGCACCGGGGGACCCGTTGGTTAAGGTATAGCTGCGACGGAGGGGGGAACCCGAAGTCGATCCGTGCGGTGTTTTCGGGACATTGAAAGACCGGGCGGTAGGGGCGTAAGGGGACCTTCGAGGGGTGCAGTCCACCCGGCTGAGGCGGAACCCTCCCACGGCAAACAAATTGGAGGTTCAAAATGAAGATGGTGAAAAGCCTCCTCCTCGGAAGCGCAGCCGGTTTGGTTGCGGTTACGGCGGGGCAAGCGGCTGATCTTCCCGTTAAGGCCAAGCCGGTCGAATACGTGAAGATCTGCAGCCTCTATGGGGCAGGATTTTATTATATGCCGGGCACCGATATGTGCATCAAGATCGGTGGCTTCGTCCGCGCGGAAATCACGGACTACAGCAACGGCAACTTCACTCAAGGTCCGCAACAGGCCGACCTGAACAACCGGTCGACCAGCAACCTGACGATGCGGGCCCGCGGTTACATCACCGCTGACGCGCGCGAACAGACGGCTTACGGCACGGCGCGCGCCTACATCGCGGTCGGTCTCTCCACCGCCGACATCGGTGCAACGCTTGCTTACACCAGCCAATCCACGAACCGCGCCTTCATTCAGTGGGCCGGCATCACGGCCGGTCAGACACAGTCGTTCTATGACTTCTATAGCGCACCGGCCATGGGCTATCGCGGCTATGTGCCGTCGTCCGATACCGGCGATCCAGGCTGGTGGGTGTGGGCCTATACCGCGCAGCTCGGCAATGGCGTGTCCGCGTCACTCTCCGCGGAAGAGCGTCGCGCTACGCAGATCGTGGGCATTTCTACGGGCGTCGGTGCCGGGACGGCGGCTGCCATTTCGAACGGCGCCAGCTTGGTCGCGCTCACCAACACCGGCGGTTATGGCGGCATGAAGTCGCCCGACGTCGTGGGCAATCTCCGCGTCGACCAGACCTGGGGCAGTGCTCAGGTCATGGCTGCCGCGCATAACGTCGATGCGCCGTACTACTCCAGTGCGACCGTGCCTTTCAGCGGCGGCCCGAGCGATCAGTGGGGCTTCGTCGTCGGTGCGGGTCTGCGGCTGAACTTCCCGATGATTGCCCAGGGCGATTACTTCCAATCCCAGGTCAACTACAGCCAGGGCGCCATGCGCTATATCTCAAATAGCAACGGCGATCCCAATCTTGGAAACGAGAATGGCAACGGCGTGGCTCTCGGCGTTATGAGCGACTGCGTCTACGGTAGCACCCCGAATGCGGCAGCACCTTCGACCTTCGGGACGGGTTGCAACTTGACCACCGGCTGGGGCGTCAACGTCGGCTATGAGCATTACTGGACACCGCAATTCCATGAGTTGTTCATCGGCGCCTATGATGCCTTCAGGTACAATACACAGGCCAACAACACCTTGTGCGTTTTCGAAGGTGGTTCTGTCGTCCCGCCTCCTGCCGGGGCTAATGCTGTGGCTACTCCTGGTTGCAACAACAACTGGGACATGTGGGCTGCGGCCACTCGCTTCCAGTACAACGTGACGAACAGCCTGTATCTCGGTGTCGAGTTCCTCTACACCCATTACGACACCGCTACGTCACCGACTGGACTTGTTGGTGGCCCACTGGCAACCGCGTTCGGCGGCGGCGTGACTGCCACTACTCCGCTCAAGAACGAGAACAACCTCGCGATCACGGCTCGTATCCACAAAGACTTCCTGCCCTGATTGTCTGATCGAGGCTTGAAATCGGAAACCCCGGCGGCTTGTCCGCCGGGGTTTTTATTTTTGGTGCCGGGTGGAGACAGACGGTTGCGGATCTACGCCTGCGTTCCCGTTTGGCGGGGGCGGACGAAGCGCTCACACTTGGCGGCGAATGTGAGGATGCGGGCGGTAACCTCGGCATCGAACAGCGGGACATGCCCCTGATCCGCCACTTCGACGGACTCCACGGCCGGATGACGCGCGCGCATGGCGATCACCGTCGCCGCGGATAGAATGTCGGAATTGGCGCCGCGGATCACCAGAATCGGCACGCGCGCAAGCGCGTCGAATTCGTTCCACAACGGCGGCAGCGGGCGCTCGATATCGACTTCGGCGAGCGTGCGCGACAGCCGGACGTCGTAGGTCGGCACCAGCGCGCCATCGTCCGCTTTCCAGGTGCGCTGCGCGGCGGCGAGCCATTGCTCGCTGGTGAGCTTCGGAAATTGCGCGCCGAACAGCCGGCGCAGGATTTCGGCGCCTTCCGCGAAGCTGCGCGGCTGCGGCAGCTTGCCGACATAGCTCTTGATGCGCGCGAGCCCCTTCGGCTCGATCACCGGTCCGATATCGTGCAGCACGACGCCGGCGATCGCGGTCGGATGCGCCACGGCGAGCAGCATCGTGAGAATTCCGCCGCGCGAACTGCCGACAAATACGGCCGGACCGATGTCGAGCGCGGTCAGTACCGTGACCACGTCGCCGAGCTCGACCACCAGGTTGTAATTATCCGCGTTGCGGTCGTAATCGGATTGGCCGCGGCCGCGCGAATCGATGGCGATGACGCGCCGCCGCTGCGGCCCGTCCGCCAAAGCCGGCGCCAGCGCGTCGAAATCGGCGACGGTGCGCGCGAGACCCGGCAGGCAGACGACCGGCAGCGCCGGCGCGGTGCGCAAGCCGTATTCGCGCACATGCAGCCGCAAGCCGTCCTGCGCGGTGACAAAAACACTTGTCCCGGAATCCGGACGATCGGCGGGGCCAAACACTTCGACTTCAGTAGTGGGCTTGTTCACCGCGTTTACCCGTTGGCTGGGTGGCCAATGTAATGGCCGGATCCGGACGGCGCAATTATCGGCTGAATTCGCGCCGATAAAAATTGCTCATTGATTTCAACGTATTAGGGTAATAGAACGCTCGCAAACGGCTTCAAGGCAACGTCGAGTTCGGCATGTCCAGGTCTGGGGATCAACAGCAACTGCAGACGGCGCTTTCTTTCCATCAAGCGGGCAGGCTTGACGATGCAGCCGAGTTGTACCGGCGACTCATCAGAAAAGATCCGAAGAGTTTTGAGGCGTTGCATTACCTCGGCGTGATCGAGGCGACCCGCGGCAATTACCAGCATGTCAAAAGCCTTATGGAGCGCTCGCTCGCGATCGAGCCGCCAAATATCCAGTTCGTGGAGAATTACGCCACGATACTGTTCCAAATGGGCGACTACACCTCCGCCCTGGAAACTTCAAGGCGCGGACTTCAGCTCAGCGGCGTCAATATTCCGCTTTTATACGTGAGCGCGATTTCATCGCTCAAGTTGAGGCAGTTCGAAGCATCGATCGCGCAATTCGACAGGCTTCTCCTGCTTGCGCCCAATCATATTGATGCAATGAACGAGCAGGGATCCGCCCTGGCGGAAATCGGCCAATACGACGCCGCACTCGCGCGGTTTGAGAAAGTCTTGAGTTTACAGCCGCAATATGCGCAGGCGCATACTAACCGAGGCAATATATTCGGCGCCCGCAAGAATTACGACGACGCTTTGGCCGCGTACGACAAGGCGCTTGCGCTCAAGCCCGATCTGGCCGACGCCTGGCTTGGCCGCGGCAATATATTTAGACGCCTCAAGCAATATGACAAAGCATTGGCGGCCTATGATGCGGCGTCGGCTTTAAAATCCGATCTTGCCGGAGCATGGCTCGGCCGCGGCAATGTCAATTTTGATCGCAAACGCCATCCTGATGCGCTCAACGCGTACGACAAGGCGCTTGCCCTAAAGCCCGACCTGGCCGAAGCATGGCTTGGCCGCGGCAATGTCCGCTTTTACGTCGAGCATAAATACCAGGATGCGCTGGCCGCCTACGATAAGGTGCTGACGCTTGACCCGAATCTCGCCGCGGCATGGCTTGGCCGCGGCAACGTTTTTGGCGAGATCAAGCGATACGACGAGGCGCTACTTGCCATTGATCGGGCTCTGGCGCTTAAGCCTGACTTGGCCGACGCGTGGCTTGGCCGAGGCAACGTCCTTTCCGAACTTAAGCGGCACCAAGATGCATTCGCCGCTTATGACAAGGCCGTGATACTGGATCCAGGTCTCGACTATGCGGCGGGATCTCGTCTTCACGCGAAGCTGCATATGTGCGAGTGGACAATTTGACGGGGGAGACCGCGCAGCTATTGTCGTCGGTAAGACAGGGAAGGCTGGCGGCCGTACCGTTCGTCCTCCTGGGATTGCCGTCGTCGGCCGCCGATCAGTTACAATGCGCCAAACTCCTCGTGCAATCCAAGCCGGCTTTCGCGCCGATGCAGGGCGGTGTCCATTCGCACAGCCGCATTCGATTGGCCTATCTGTCGTCGGAGTTGCGTGAACACGCGGTAGCCTATCTGACGGCCGGTCTGTTCGAGCATCACGACAGGTCGCGTTTCGAGGTGACGGCGATCTCGTTTGAAGCGGGGCAGGATTCGGAATTTTGTCGCAGGATTAAAACTGCTTTCGAGCGGTTTATCGACGTTCATTCGCAAAGCGATCAGGAAGTCGCCGATCTCATGAGGCGGCTGGAAATCGACATCATGGTCGATTTGAACGGGTTCACCCGCAATGGACGGTTGGGTGTTTTCGCTCGGCGCCCGGCGCCTATCCAGGTGAACTATCTCGGCTATGCCGGCACGATGGGCGCCGACTATTATGATTATCTGGTCGCGGACCCTACCGTCATTCCAGACCAGGATTTCGAATTCTATAGCGAGAAGGTGGCTTGGCTGCCTGACAGTTTCCTGCCCAATGACGACGCACGGCTCATCTCGGAACGGACGCCGGGGCGCGGCGAGTTGAACCTGCCCGACAAGGCGTTCGTGTTCTGCTGTTTCAATCAATCGTTCAAGATTGATCCAAAGATTTTTAACGTCTGGATGCGGCTTTTGCGGCAGGTCAATGGCAGCGTGCTGTGGCTGAAGGAAAACAATCCCGAAGCGACGCATAACCTGCGCGTTGAGGCCGCGGCCCGCGGAATAGCGCCGGAACGTTTGGTCTTTGCCACGTCCGTTCCGCTCGCCGCGGAGCATCTGGCGCGTCAGCGGCAGGCCGATTTATTTCTCGACACTGTGCATTACAACGCCCACACGACCGCGAGCGACGCGCTGTGGGTGGGGCTGCCGGTCGTGACCTGCCTCGGCTCAACATTCGCGGGGCGCGTCGCCGCAAGTCTGCTCAAGGCAGCCGGCGTTGCGGAGCTCATCACAGCGTCGCTCGAGGATTACGAAGCCTTGGCGCTGCGGCTCGCCCGCGATCCTACGCTTCTCGCCTCGGTCAAAGCCAAGCTCGCGCGTAACCGCGAAAGCTGTGCGCTGTTCGACACCCGGCGCTTCGCTCGGCACATCGAGGCCGCTTATGCCACGATGTGGCAAAGGCATGCCAGCGGCCGCGCGCCGGAAAGCTTCTCAGTCTCGGCCGTGGATTGACCGGCGATGGCATCCTCTGCGGACGAGATTTTTCGGAGTGCCGTTTCGGAAATGCAGACCGGCAAGATCGACGCCGCCGAGCGCTCGTTCAAGCGGGTCATTCAATTACAACCCGGACATCTCCCCGCGCTGGATGTGCTCAGCATCCTCTTGGCCAAACTCGGACGACGCCAGGAAGCGGAGCATTACGCGCAGCGTGTTCTTGCCGCCTACGACGAGGTTTTACGGGTAAAACCGAATTTGGCCGAACCGTGGCTTGGCCGCGGTCATGTTCTCAATCGGCTCGGCCGGGATATTGAGGCCATCGAGAGCTGCGAGAAGGCGATCGCCGCCAAGCCCGATTTTACCCAAGCCCATCTGTTGCGGGCAAAGCTCCTGACGGATTTGCGGCGCCACGACGACGCCCTCGAAGGCGTCGACAGACTGCTTGCGCGCGCGGCAGGTTTCACGGAAGCATGGCTTGGCCGCAGCAATATTCTGTTCGCACTTGAGCGCTATGAAGAGGCGCTCGCCGCCTGCGAGCGGGCGCTTGCGCTAAGACCCGAGCTCGCCGAAGCATGGCATGGCCGCGGCAATGCACTCAATGCGCTTAAGCGCTACGACCAAGCGCTTGCCGCGTATGACAAGGCGCTCGCCCTAAATCCCGGTTCTGCCGCGGCGTGGCACGGCCGTGGCAATGTGCTCAACGAGCTCAAGCGCTACGACGAAGCGCTTGCCGCCTACGACAAGGCTCTGGCCCTGATGCCGGAGCTTGCCGAGGCGTGGCTCGGCCGCGGCAACCTCTTGAACGAGATCAAGCGTTACGCCGAGGCGTTTGCGGCCTTTGACCGGGCACTGGCACTGAGACCCGATCTGGCCGAAGCACAGTCCGGGCGCGGCAATATTTTCTTCGGTCTCAAACAGCATAACGACGCGTTGGCCGCCTATGACGGCGCGTTGGCCTTGAGTGCCGAATTCGCCGCTGCGTGGCTTGGCCGCGGTAATGTTCTCGCCAACGTCATGCAGTATGACGCGGCTCTCGCTGCTTATGACCGGGCGCTGGCGTCGAACCCTGATCTTGCCGAAGCATGGTTTGGCCGCGGCAATGTTTTTTTGAGCTCAAACGGTACGACGATGCATTCGCCGCGTATGACCGGGCGGTCGAGCTTAAGCCAGATCTCAACTATGCGGCGGGAGCGCGCCTCTCGGCAAAGCTCTATATCTGCGACTGGACCGATCTGGAGATCGAAACCGCGCGGCTTTTGGCGACAATAGACGACGGAAAACTTTCAAGCGTTCCTTTCAAGGTCCTGGCGACGCCGGCGTCGGCCGCTTCCCAACTGCAATGCGCCAAATGCTTTGTGCGAAACCAGCCGGCCTTTTCGCCGATTTGGCAAGGCGAGGTCTATTCTCATAGCCGGATTCGCATTGCTTATTTGTCGGCGGACTTCCACGAGCACGCGACGGCGTATTTGGCGGCGGGATTGTTCGAACAACACGACAAATCGCGGTTCGACGTCACCGCGATATCTTTTGGTCCCGACGACAAATCACAGATGCGCCATAGAATAAGCCAGGCATTCGAACAATTCGTCGACGTTCGGAACGACAGCGACCGTGACATTGCGGAGCTTATTCGCCGACTTGAAATCGACATCGTGGTCGATCTCAAGGGTCACACGCAAAACGCACGGTTCGACATTTTTGCGCGCCGTGCCGCGCCGATCCAGGTCAACTATCTCGGCTATCCGGGAACGATGGGTGCAAGCTATATCGATTACATCATGGCCGATTCCGCGATCATTCCCGCCGATCACAGCAGGTTTTATAGCGAGCAAGTGGTTTGGTTGCCAGACTCTTATTAAATCAACGACAACCGGCGCCCGATTTCGCAACGTATGTCGACGCGGCAGGAGTGCGGATTGCCGAAGGCCGGATTTGTGTTTTGCTGTTTCAATAATGTCTACAAGATCACGCCTGCGATTTTCAATATTTGGATGAACCTGCTCAGCGCGACCGAAAACAGCGTGCTTTGGCTGTTCGCGACCAGCTCAACGGCGATTGCAAATCTGCGCCGCGAGGCGCAGATGCGCGGCGTTTTGCCGGAACGTCTGGTCTTTGCCGACAGGGCTAGTGAGGCAGATCACTTAGCCCGCCACCGCCACGCGGATTTGGTTCTTGATACGCTGCCCTATAACGCGCATACGACAGCGAGCGACGCGCTGTGGGCCGGCGTTCCCGTGCTGACCTGTCTCGGCGCCACGTTCGCGGGTCGCGTTGGCGCGAGTTTGCTGAAAGCGGTTGGGCTCGAGGAATTGATCACGCACTCCCTGCAAGACTATGAAGCATTGGCACGCGAGCTTGCCTGCGAGGAATCGTATCTGGCGGCGTTCAAGGACCGGCTGGCACGCAACCGAACGACCTATCCTTTGTTTGATGCCGAACGTACCGCCCGGCACATTGAGGCCGCCTATGTGACGATGTGGCAGCGGTATCAGCGAGGCGAAACGCCAGCCGGGTACGGTGACGCAAAGCCGATCTGCATCGCATAAAGCCGATCGTCGGATCGGAGGAGAGGCAAGCTGCTGGTCCGCGGCTTGCCGCTTTGCGTTGCCGAGAGAGAGAATAAATATCAAGTAAAATCATATAGTTACTTGATAGCGCGATTTTGTTTGACTTGAACATCAGCATCGGTTGCCTTCGCGAAATGGACTGCAAATGCCGACAATCCGATCCGATCGGGGACATCATTGACGACGGCTGTTACCGACACTGACAATTTTCGGCGTGGGCTGTCGGCGTTCCAAGCCGGACAGTTCAAGGACGCCGAGCGCCTGTTCAAGGCTGTTCTTCGCATCGACCGCAAACATGTCGCGGCGCTCAATTTGCTTGGCACCGTGCTGACGCAGCTTGGCGGATTTAGCGAGGCGGAGACCTATTTTCGCCGGGCTTTGGAACAGCAACCGCAGTCCGAAGTGACGCTGTACAATTACGGCCTGGTGCTTAAGGCTCTCGTGCGGCCCGCGGAGGCGCTGGAGTGTTTCACTCGAGCCTTGGCAGTCGACTCCGCTGTTGCCGAAACATGGAACAACCGCGGCGCCGTCTTCAACGATTTAAAGCGTTATAAAGAGGCGATCGAGGATTTCGATCGGGCTATCAAGATCAATCCGCAATATGCAGAAGCGTTCTGCAACAAGGGCAAGTCCTTGACCATGCTCGAGCGCTACGAAGAGGCATCCTCTGCCTTCGCGGCCGCACTCGCACTCAAACCCGATCTCGCCGAGGCGTGGCTCGGCCGCAGCAATATCCACTTGGAGCTTAAACAGTACGACGATGCGTTGGCTGCTTACGACAGGACATTGGCCTTGAAGCCGGAGCTCGCTGAAGCGTGGCATGGCCGTGGCAAGGTGTTTGGCGCATTGAGGCGCTACGAAGACGCTGGCGCTGCCTTTGAACGGGCGCTGGCGCTAAATCCTGACTTCGCCGAGGCATGGCTCGGCCGCGGCAACATCTTTTTCGAACGCCGACAGTATGACCAGGCCATGGCTGGTTATGACAGGACGCTGGCGCTACAGCCCGACCTGCCCGATGCATGGCTCGGCCGCGGCAACGTTTTTTCCGAATGCAAACAGTATGACCAGGCCATGGCTGGCTATGACAGGGCGCTGGCATTAAAGCCCGACCTGGCCGACGCATGGCTTGGCCGCGGTAACGTGTTTCTTCGTCTCGGACGCCGCGACGAAGCGTTGGCCGCTTACGACAGGGCGTTGGCGATCGAGCCTGGCCTTGCGCAAGCGTGGCTTGGTCGTGGCGGCGTTTTCTTCGAACTTGGGCAATATGACGATGCGGTTATCGCTTATGACAGGGCGCTGTCCTTCGATCCCGATCTTTGCAAGGCGTGGCTCGGCCGCGGCAGCGTATTTTTCGTCCTCAGGCGCTACCAGGATGCGCTCGCCGCCTACGACAGGGCTCTGTCGTTAGATCCCGGTCTTGCCGAAACGTGGCATAGCCGCGGCAATCTCTTGGCCGAGCTCAAGCAGTTTGACGATGCGTTCGCCGCCTATGACCGGGCGCTAGCGCTCAATCCTACCCTCGATTATGCAGCAAGCTTACGTCTTTATGCCAAGTTGCAGCTGTGCGACTGGACGAATCTGGAAGCGGATATTGCCCGGGTTTTGTCAATGACGAGGGCGCGGGAGACTTTGAGCGTACCGTTCACATTCTTCGCCATCCCGTCATCGCCCGCCGATCAGCTGCAATGCACCAAGGAGTTCGTGCGATCCAAGCCGGCTTTCCCGCCGATTTGGCGTAGTAACATCTATTCGCACGATCGCATTCGCGTCGCCTATCTGTCGGCCGACTTCCGTGAGCACGCTGTCGCCCATCTCACCGCCGGTCTTTTCGAGCACCATGACAAGTCGCGCTTTGAGATTACGGCGCTATCGTTCGCGTCTGAGGAGGATTCGGCAACACGAGATAGAATAAAGCGCGCATTCGAACATTTCATCGATGTTGACGAACACAGCGACCAAGACGTCGCGACTCTCATTCGGCGCAACGAGATCGATATCGTGGTCGATCTCATGGGATATACCGCGCAAAGCCGTGCCGGCGTCCTGGCGCGTCGAGCCGCGCCCATCCAGGTCAATTATATCGGCTATTCAGGGACCACCGGCGCCGACTACATGGACTACATTCTTGCCGATTCGACGATCATCCCCGCAGATCACCGCGAATATTACACGGAAAAGGTTGTCTGGTTGCCTGACAGCTACCTCGTCAACGACAGCCGCCGGGCCATTGCCGACCGCACGCCGACGCGTCGGGAATGCGGATTGCCCGAGGATGGCTTCGTGTATTGCTGCTTCAATAATTCCTACAAGATCGCACCCGAGATCTTCCAGCTTTGGATGCGGCTGCTGACAGCCAGAGACGATAGCGTTCTCTGGCTCAGCGAGGCCAATCCAACAGCTCAGGCCAATCTACGCCGTGAGGCGGAACGATGCGGCGTACCGGCACAACGACTGATATTTGCTTCGAGGACGGCGGATGTGGCCGATCACCTGGCGCGCCATCGCCACGCCGATTTATTCCTCGATACCTTGCCCTATGACGCGCATACGACGACGTGCGATGCGCTGTGGGCCGGCGTTCCGGTGCTGACCTGTCTCGGCGCCACTTTTGTCGGCCGCGTTGCCGCCAGCTTGCTGAAAGCGGTCGGGCTCGATGAATTGATCACGCACTCCTTGCACGACTACGAAGCGTTGGCGCGCAAGCTTGCCGCCGACGAAACGTATCTGCGGGCGGTCAAGGACGCGCTTTCGCGAAATCGCACGGTTTATCCCCTGTTCAACACCGCGCGTTCCGCCCGGCATATTGAGGCCGCCTATGTCACGATGTGGCATCGGTATCAGAGAGCAGAGGAGCCGCAAGCTTTCGCGGTCGATCCGATCAAGTAAATCACGCCATTGAACCTAGCCGCCGCGATGCAGATCGGCCTCGATCGAAAGCTTGGGATTATTTTCCACGAGCACGCGATAGACTTGCATGTTTTCGATCACGCGCTGCACGTAATTGCGGGTCTCGGAGATTGGGATGCGTTCGATCCAGTCGATCGGATCCGCCTTGGCATCGCGCGGATCGCCGTATTGCTCGATCCATTCCTTGGCGCGGCGCGGTCCGGCATTGTAGGCGACAAAGGCCAGGATATAGGAGCCGTGCCAACTCGCGATATCGTTGCCGAGTTCGGCCGTGCCGAGCTGGGCATTGTAGACGATGTCGCTGCTCAGGCGGCGCTGATCGAAGGTCACGCCGAACTCTCTTGGCGGTGTCGCGCCCGGCGTCGGGTGTAACCTGCATCAGGCCGATGGCATTGGCGCTGGACACGACTTTCGGATTGAAAGCGCTTTCCTGGCGCACGATCGAATAGACCACGCATGGTTCGACCGCGGGTCCGATCTGCTGATAGGCCGGGATGCCGAAGGCGGGGAATGCGTAGCGTTCCAACGGCAGGCCGCGGGCAAGCGCGGCCTTGCCGATGAGGAGCGACGCGCGCGCGTCGTTGTGATGCACGGCAATCTCTCCCAGCTCCGCCAGCGCGCCGATATCGGTGGCTTTGTCGCCGAGGTCGGCAGCCATCGCGGCGACGAGGTCGCCGGCGTCGATGGCGTAGAGAATTTCGAAGGCGCGGGCGATTTCGAGCGGCCGGTGCTCGGCCGGCGGCCCCGGCAGCGCGCGCAGCGTGACTTCGTCCAGGCCAAGCCGCGCCCGCGCCAGTTGGCCGTAATAGGCCGTCGGATAGCGCGCCGCCGTTTCGTAAAACGCCCGTGCGTCCTGCTCGCGCCCCAGCGCCTCAGTAGCGCGGCCCTGCCAATAGAATGAGCGGGCAAGCGTGATCGGATTGGTGACGCCGTCCGCGATCCTGGCGAAATGCGAAAGCGCGATCGCCGGCTGGCGCAGGAAGCGCAGCGCAATCCAGCCGGCGGTGAATTGCTGCTCGGCGCGGTAATTCTCGCCGGCCGGCGTGGCCGCGCCGTTGGCGATCTCGTAGGCCATTTTGGCGTCGCCGAGATCGAGCAGCTTGCGCGCAATCAGCCGCCGCTCGATCCACCACTGATCGACGTCGCCGAGCCTTGCCGGATCGTGCGGCACAGCGAGCATCCGTTGCGCAGCCTCGGGGATTTTGTCGGTGCGCCGGAGCCATTGAATGAGGCTGAACGTGTAACCGGCGTCATGGCGCGCGGCCTCCGGCACGGCTTCGAGCAGCGCCTTGGTGTTGTCGACCTGGTTGATGACGGCGGCCCGCGCCTTGGCGAGCGCAAGCGCGACGGCGTCGAGATGGCGCGCCGCCCGCAATCCGGCGTCGTCGTCGCCGGCATAAAGCCGCTCATCCATGCGCGCCTGATCGTCGGCCGCCGTAATAAGGCCGGAAAAGGCGCCGCGCGCCTGCTCTTCGAGATCGGCCGAGAAGGCGTCATTGCGCCAGCTATCACGCAGCGTCGCGGCGGCGCCGGCAACATTGCCTTGCGTGAGCATTGCGCGCGCCAATGCGAAATGGCCTTTGGCGGTGTGCGGCGGTTCGGCGGCGAAGAAGCTGATGATGGCTTGCGGCTCGGTTTGCTCTTGCCACATCACCCCTTCGGCCCGCCGCCGCAAAGTCGCGATGCTCGGCCAGCTCGGATTGGCGCCGATGAAGGCCGCGTAGCGCGAGAAGTCGTTCGAACCGTCTTCGCTGCGCAGGATCGCCCATTCGACGAGCTTGCGGGCGAGCGGGTCGCTGATCGTGCCTTCGATCGCGGTCGCCTCGTCCTGGCGATTTTTACCGATAAGGTCGACGGCCTGCTTGACTGCCGCAAGATCCACCGGCGGGGTCGACGCGGTCGTTGCGATGGCGAAAGGCGGGGCCGGCCGCAACGGCGGGGCGGTCTGCTGCGGGCTCGGCGGCTGCAGCGTAGCCGGAGCGGCGGCGACGGGAGCCCGCGGTATCGCGCCGGAAGGAGCAGACACAGGTGCAGGTTTCTGCGAGGTCTTTGGCGCCTCATGCTTTGCGGCGCTGTCTGCCTTAACGTCCTTGGCTGCGGGTCGATGCCGCGGCAAAGGAACCGGGTTCGCCGCCGATCCCGCACGCGTATCGCCGGCAAGGACGCCCATCGCGCCCAAGAGCGTGGCGACGCACAGAATGGCGGCAAGCGGGACGATAAGCCGAAATCCCAGCACGTATCCTCCCGCCGCGGCGTAGCGCCGTTTGGCCCCGCCCGAGTTGTTCGGTCGGTTAGATTGTGAAAACCCTAACCCGCGAAGGCCACCGCGACAATTTACAGTTTTACGGCAAAAACGGGGCCGAACGCCAACGCGACCCAAAGGAGGAAGCTTTCGCGCTCGTTTGACGCGGGGTTACTTCAAATCCGCCGCCGCCGACTGGGCGCGATTGACAAAGCCGCCGACGGGTCTCGCCGAAACGATAGGCAACGCCGCAGAGACGAAGCGCTTCCACCGCAGGGCCGGCCGTTCAATAAGATGCCACGACACATACGCCAAACAGAGAGTTGTTACCGCCGCCGCGATTACCGTTGGCCAAAAGCCGGTGTGAGGATAAAGCGACATCATATACAAAATGCTGATCGGCCAGCCGTAGAGATAGGTGCTATAGGAAAGGTCGCCGATCTTCCTCCGATAAAGGCCGTTGAAGTAAAATAGCGGCGAGCAGCCGACATAAACTCCCCCAAGCGCAATCGCGGCATAGATCGCAAGCGATCCAAGCGGTGTTCCATTTGCCAGAATGAGCACGACACCCATGAAGAGAAAAATTCCAAACCATCGGCGCGGTGCGTTCATGACTACTACGCGCGCTACCGCCGCAAGGAAGAAAATGGCCGTATAGTATCTGAAGAAGCCCATATTAAAGTATTCAAAACGCAGAACTCTGCTGCTCGGTGTAGAAGCCGGCGGAATCTGCCAAGCGTCGACCGGTGCCAGCCAAAGGCAGACCACCAGAGCGCACAGCCCCATAAACACGAAGCGCCGCCGAGCTTGGGGGAATAAAAATACGCTCAGCGTCACAGCATAGCAGGCTAATTCGTATTTAATCGTCCAAAGTGGGCCGTTCATGGCGTTCCACGGCGGTACAAATACGTCGGGCAGCGCCCGTTGCTCCTGCCAAATGAACGGAAACACATTGCCGAAGAAAAATTGCGCCGTTTGCGCGGAAAAATAGCCGTCGAGGGTCATACTGGTCAAAAATACGCCGGCGACGATGCACACGACCAGGCAGACAATCAGCGCCGGATAAATGCGCAATAATCGTGATGCGGCGTAGAACTTTAGCGCAGCGCCATTCAATATGCTTTCGGTGATGAGATATCCGCTGATCCCAAAGAAAATCAGCACGGCAAAGCCGCCAAGGTCCTCATCGGTCCCCCACAGACCATCCAGCGGGTCGCCTCTGCCAGACATTCCGTAAAGATGCGAAACCAGCACCGAGAGCGCCGCGAGGAGACGAACGACATCGAACGAGTTTTTGTGCGCTGTGCGATCTCTTTGTGCCGCCATATTCGACCGCCCCCAACCTTGCCCGGTCATTGCCCCGAGGAAATTTAGCGACCGATTATTGCCGAACGGCGGCAGTATAGCGACTTGCCGGACTGGCTGGAAGTCTTATCGCAATGGGTCTCACGCTACACGAATTCAGTCGGTGAAGGCTGGGAAAGCGGTAGACGCCCTCGATCAGTTCCTTGACTCTGAAAGTATCGGCGATCCGAAAGGTATCGCGCTAGCCACGCTCATACACATAATCTGCCGGCTCGTAGGGACGATCGCACAACACCGACAGAATGCTGCCGTGCGCGATAAATCGTTCTGTCGCAAAAATCCCAGGCTTGATGTGTAGCGCTTGACCCGCTGCCAATTCGAAAGTTTGCCTCATCCGACCGTCAAAGGCTTCAATCGCAACTCGGCCCGCGATGCAAATTACGAATTGATGACAACGTTTGTGGGCATGCCCGCCGCGGATGCCGCCCGCCGGCACGTCGGCAATCCAGAACATCCGCTTCACTTCAAACGGCACAAACTCGGAAAACTCGATTGGCACCAGGACGCCGCGGGATTCTTGGAATTGCGGCAGGTCGATAACTCTGAGTTGGTCGAGTGCGGATTTCATAGCGGCGGCCGGGTCAGCGCTTTCCGAAATATGATCGCAGGCTGGCGATGACGCGGCCCTGTTGATCGGCAGAGAGGCTGGGGAACAGCGGCAACGTAAGAATCTCGCGCGCGACGGTTTCGGTGACCGTCAAAGGCGCGGGAATGCGCGCCCCTTCCGCCAGCCCGGGCTGAGCGTGCACCGGATACGGATAATGTAGGCCGGTGCTGATTCCATCCCGATCAAGATGTGCGCGGATTTTGTCGCGCTGATCGGTCCGAATGACATAAAGATGATAAACATGCCGGCAACCGGCGCCTTCCAGCGGTAGACGCAGGGGCAGGTCGGCCAGCGACCTGCCATATTTGGATGCAATCGCGCGCCGCCGCTCGACCTGATCGCTGACATGGCGAAGCCGCAAAGACAAAATCGCAGCTTGCAATGCGTCGAGACGTGACGAGCGGCCTCCGGGCACCGTGGCGAACTGCCGCTTTGTCCAGCCATACGTCTGCAACAACCGAATCCGCTCTGCAATGGCAGTATCCGAGGTCGCGACAGCACCTGCGTCGCCGATCGCGCCGAGGATTTTTGTCGGAAAGAAGCTGAAGCAGCCCACTTCGCCAATTGAGCCGACAGGTTGGCCCCGGAAGGTCGCCTCCTGTGCCTGCGCGCAATCCTCGACGACCGCAATTGCATGCCGTCGCCCGAATTCGACAATTCGGCCCATGTCGGCGGGATGCCCGTAGAGATGCACGGCGACGACAGCCTTGGTACGCGGGCTGTATGCATGCTCCAGTTTCTCTGGGTCGAGGCAATACGTTTCCGGGTCGATGTCGATAAGCACCGGTATTGCGCCAATCATTCGGATCGCCGCAACCGTGGGGCCGGCCGTATGGGAAACTGTTATGACCTCATCGCGCTCGCGCACACCGATAGCTTGCAGCGCCAGCGCGAGCGCATCCGTACCCGACGCAACGCCAACCACCGCGGTGACGCCGAGACGACCAGCCAGCTCCTGTTCGAAGTCACCCACGAAAGGTCCAAGGATATATTCGCCGCGATCGACGACTTTTGCGATGGCTGCGAGAAGCTCTTCCCGAATTGGCGCAAGGTCTAAAGCCGGAGCGGCAAAAGGGACGCGATCTGACTGGACGAGTTTGGTCATTTCCGATCCTTGCAACGCCATCAGGAGACACTCACAATCCTATGGCGCTGTTCAGACACGCAAGGTTGGCGTGATTTCGAGATAGGGCAATATCATATTATAATGGCATTGCACCCGGTAGGCCGGCGCGGCACCGTTTTGCGGCAAAATCGGAGCGGTTCATCCGAGGCGTCGCCAGGGTACCAACCATCCAATAGGCCAGTGTGCCCTAAGCCGATGGCTTCAGTCGGACGTAATAGTGCAAAGAATCTTCCATTCCAGTCCAGCGCTTGAGGCTAGGAAATCGGTACGCAGCTTCAATCAATTCTTTCGCTCCGAACGTATCGGATACGCGAAAGGTATAGCGCAAGTGTCGACCGTTCCAGTTCCACTCGATGGTGTCGCCGTCAACCCACTTGTCATTCTCAATCATCGCTATACTCGGAAGCGCGGGAAAGCGGAACTGGTGGATTTCTCCGACATCGGGTGCATCGTCGACGACGATATACCTGAACCCTCGGTCATAGGCTTGCCGTAGCCGCATGCAATTGTTGATGTGGTCGTCAAAGAAACACAAGTCCGTAGGGCTTTCCGCGTGCACATTGTCAGTGCCCCAATCATGCTGGCGATAATCGACGCCTTCCAGCCGGGAGAGCAGCGTGGCGAAGTTGACGTCGAAGGCGAACATTTTGGCCCCCGGTACCGCATTTTTGAAAGTGAAGAGCGATGAACCGTGATAGACGCCGCTTTCCACGATAATTTTCGGCTGCAACGCCCTGGCGAGAAGAAAAAGCCAAACCGTTCCATTGCCGTGCGTGGTGCCCTGAATGCCAAAGGCCCGGTTGCGGCCCATCGCTTGGAAATAGTCGTTTAGATCGTCCATGGACAAAGCCGAAGGTATTCCGGCCATGGTCAGGAATTCCCGCACGCATGCCAGCAACTCTTCCATTTTGCGGGCCTGCAGCGCCGGATTGGCGCGAAATTTGATGAAAGGAGGCGCCGCCACGGCTACGCCGAGATCCTGCACTAACGAAGCTGATTGCATGTCGTAGGCCATATCTCTCCCTCTTGTGCTTACGCCGTGCCGCAGCAGCCACTATGACGGCTACAGTCTGACTCCATGCGGCCATTCGGCGTCAAAAGGCAGCGGTCCGTCGGACGCGAAGAAGAATAATTCGTGCCGAGGCGGCTGGACCGTCGGATGAACGCGCTCAAACGCACGCACGTTCGTGAAATACTGCTTCAGGCGCCCGGCAAGACTCGGCATGTCATGCCAAAGAATTTCGGGGCCGCTCCGGTCGGTCTCGATACACGTGAAGCCGCAGAGCCGGGCGTTATTTGCCATGACGCCGCGGAGTTTACCCATTAGTATGTGCACGTCGTCGGGTGTGTAGGCAAAAATGGTCGGCGTCCAGACGATAACCTCGAACGGCCCAGCGGGTAACGCCGTCCTGAAATCCATCACTTCGTACCGGATATTCTTTGCCTGGTGCATGCGTCGCGCCGTTTCGATGGCGCGCGCGTCGATGTCGATGGCAACGATCTCGGCCGCGAACGGCGAAAAGAAAACATCGGTGTAGTAGCCGGTGCCGCATCCGAGTTCCAGAATTCTTGCGCCCGGTTCGATGGCGAGACCGCAAAACGCCGGCCCCTCCACCCACCAGGTCCGCTTCAGCGTTGACATCAGAAGAAATTGATTGATGTAATGATCCGTGAATAGCGTCGTCGGAGGAATTTGAAAATCGCAGAGCACCTTCAAATTATGCGCGTTATAGGCGATGTTACGACTAACCTCGGTCAGTTTTTCTACGCCCGCATAAAAATCTCGAAACGACGTTGCCCGCCCCAGCTGTTGAACGAGCTTATCAAGCTCCAGCCCGCCGCGGCTAACCTCCTTGGCAACGTCTGCGGAAGCCCGGAAGACCTCTGCAAGAGCCACCTGCTTGGATTCCGCCCAAGTATCACGGTATCTGGTTCTGTCGTCCACGAGCGATCTCCCTCGACCTTCGCCGGAAGTCTATGGCTGCCGATTTGCACCGTTCATGATCGTCGCGACTTGTTCGGCAAGCTTGAGACCATCCGACGATGGACGAAATAAGTATGCATTGAAAATTTGCAGAATTCCATCCGGCTTCCAGGCGCCGAACCAGGGCGGCGCGTTATATGGCGTGACGACCTGGAATGATTTATTTGCAGCCATTTCCTTGAGCAGGTTCTCAATGATGAGGTGGCCGGGCGATGCGCGATGATACGTCTCGTCGTAGCCGATTTGAAAAATATACCAGATATTGTCGGTAACAATGCCGAACATAGTGGCGATTGAAGCATTGTCGACCCGCATGAGACGAATTTCGCAGCCGCCTATCGGGGCGAAATGACTTATCAGTTGGCGTAGGAAAGTGCCGGTCGTCGCGTCCTTGAGCGCGCTTGTTCCAAGCTCTCCTTTCCAGCCGGATGATTTAACCTTTAGAAACTCAGGAAGAAGCCTCAGGAGATCGTGCTCCGCGCCGGCCGTTTCGAACGTTACCAGTTCGGCTTTCAGCTTGTTATGCGCGGTCCGCAGATTTTGTTTGAATCCCTTGGTCGGGCGATTGAGCGGTTGATGGTCATCGCCGGATGATATGAATTCGACGCGTCCCCACGCACCGCCCGGCGCCTGCAACAGGGGCAGTTGCGAACAATGCTTGACGGCTCTGGCGGCAAGCGAGTCTCCAGTATTCCCGGCAATTCCATGATATCCCACGACGCATCGTGTTCAGCCATATACCTTACAAATCCCTGGAAAAAGCCGGTTTCCACTAGGCTGGGCGCTAGAACAAAATCTCGCGCTGTGGCGGCGTCTATCTGGTCCGAAGCAAGTCGCAAGGCATTTAGCTGAATTGGGCCAAACTGCGTCCGCGCGAATTGAAAGGGGAAAACTGCAACGAGGATGTCGTCAGAAAATACGGCAGCGCAGCGCAGTGGAACGAGGTTGTGACGTTCAAATGTTTCGGTAAGTGCAAGATGCCATTCGACATGATGAAAATGGCGCCTGGATTGCAGTTGGGCCGTCAGCGATCGCCATGCCGGCGCTAGCGCGCGTATGCCGGCCTCACCGCTGAATACTTGGACTCTGATCATACGACTGCTAATATCGGCAGGTTTTGCTTATTGGCCGATGTAAGACGCCGACAATAGCAGCGCCTTAAGCTACGGACCATATTCGATCGACCTTAACGTCCGCGCATGATGCCGTTCGTGGCTTTTGCGGCCCTATATATGCTGCTATACATTCCCACCCCGGGTCTACGCTGGAAGGACCGTCCGGGAAAGAATGCCAGTGAGCAGCAAATGAAGGATATCATTTATATTGCAGCTTTTCCAAAGTCGGGCATCACCTACCTTAATTTCATGCTGTTTCACATTTTGTTCGATCGTCCTCAGGACGTTCGACTGATCGACAGCGACTATATCTTCGATGTTCATGAAAGCTTGGCGCGGGTCCCGCCGCCCGGAGATGCGCCCCGCTACGCCAAGATTTATTTCCCATATAGTCCCCGCATCCCGCTTCGTGAGCGCGCGAGCCGGGCCGTCTATCTGTTACGCGATCCGATCGATGTCATGATGTCGGTCTGGGATTTCAAACATCTGACAGGTGAAGATAGCCTGCTGGAGGCATCCCCGGCGGATCGCAGTGCAATGTTTCAACGGTTTTGTCAGCACTGGGTAACCACCGGCGGCTTGGTTTATCCTTGGGCGGGAAGCTGGAAAGACAATGTCGCCTCCTGGCTCGATCAAAGCGAGCTGCCGGTTCTCGTTGTCCGATACGAGCAGCTCAAGGCGCGCCCGTTCGAGGAATTGCGGCGAATTCTGCACTTCCTCGGCCGCGAGATAACCGATCAGCGCGTCGCGGCGGCTATCGAGGCTGGGAAGCCTGACAATATGCGCAAGCTCGAATCCGAAGAGATCAACAAGGGCGTTTCCGGCGTTTTCTATCGACCGGCATTGATGAAAGGTTACGCCCAGGGCTATCGCTTCGTGGGGCGGATGCATGGCGGATCGTCGGAGAAGGTCCTCAGTCCGGCGGGCCGGCAATATGCCAACCAGATTTTCGGTCCGGTGATTGAGCGCGCTCGCGCCCGTGCTGGATAGTTTCTGCGCCTGGCTAACGACATCGGATAACGGGCGATCGTATGAACGATATCTATTGCACCTATTTCGACCACAACTACCTGAGCCGCGCGATGCTCACGATTGAATCACTGCGGCGATTCGAGCCGAAGACGCCGATCTATATTCTGGCGCTTTCAGAGCTATGTGAAACCATCTTACGGGAACTCGCTCTGCCCAATGTCGAAATTATTCCACTTGCGGAGCTGGAAGAGGCTTATCTCGAACTCGCTCCGATCAAGCAGACACGTCAACTTATCGAATATTACTTCACGCTTTCGCCGTTCCTGCCGCATTATCTGTTTTCGAAGACGCCGGCCGATCGGATCACCTATATCGACGGCGACCTTTATTTCTTCACGTCGCCGCGGCCAATGCTCGATTCTGCTCGGCGACGCATCTGTCGCAATCACGCCTCATCGATTTTCGTTCGAATATCGAAACCACGTGCAGTACGGGCTCTTCAATGTCGCCTGGATCACTTATCGGCGCTGCGCCGAAGGACTCGCTTGTCTCAACGCCTATAAAGCAGATTGCACAGCGTGGTGCTACGACAGGGTCGAAGACGGCCGTTTCGGCGATCAGAAATATCTCGATGCGTGGCCGAGCCGCTATCCGAACCTAAAAATCATCGAGCACAAAGGCTTTAATCTCGCGATCTGGAACATTCACAACTACATCATGCGGGTAAGGGACGGCATCGTGATGATCGACGATGATCCGCTGGTATTTTACCACTTCGCCTCGACGCAATTGCTGCCGGACGGCAGCGTCGAAGTACTGGTCCTGTCGGGTGGTAGTAGCCGCAGCAAGGCGGTGCTGCTGGAGCATGTTCTCAGGCCGTATCAGCGCCGGTTGCAAGACGAGCGGCGGTCGCTGCAAAATCGTTTTCCCGCGCTGGCAACGGCGAAGAGCGATATCAGATATGCGGGCGAAGTGCAGAAGACGGCGACCTAGACCGGCAGCGTGGTCTAGTCTTTCGATGCAATTTCTTTGCGGCGAAAGATCATGTTTTATGCTCTGCAGCGGCTAACCAAGAATTGTGTATGTCGAGCTCGGCGAGCCGAGTGTTAGCACACTCTCGAAGTCGGTCAGCATTCGCATGTGCCTACCTTGACACCCCACTAATCGATGCAAAAGCGGCCGCAGTCGAGAAATTCAGTTAAACTGGATTCGAAAATTGCCCTTGGGGGTACGTGACTGTGCTAGGCTATCCAAGTATGGAAGTGGCGGTGATTGAGGAAATACGACGGCGGATATCCCAAGCGGATGACGTTGCTCGCTCTCCTGAACGGAAAGCCAGCATATGACCCAACGTGTCTTGGTCACGGGTGGCGCCGGCTTCATCGGCTCGGCACTCATTCGCTTTCTGGTAGGCGAAATGGGCGTGACGGTGCTCAATGTCGACAAGCTTACTTACGCGGCCAGTCTCGCCTCGCTAACTGAGGTGGCGGATGATCCACGCTATGCCTTCGTCCACGGCGATATATGCGACCGCCGACGAGTACGCGCGGCATTTCAGGATTTCCAGCCCGAGATGGTAGTGCATCTCGCGGCAGAGAGCCATGTCGATCGGTCAATCGACGGCCCTGCCGCCTTTATCGACACGAACATAGTCGGAACCTTCGTCATGCTGCAGGAGGCGCTCGAATATTGGCGGAAGCTCCCGCCGGGGCGCCGGGATGCGTTCCGCTTTCATCACGTGTCGAGCGACGAAGTTTTTGGATCGCTAAATATCACGGGCTTGTTCGACGAAACCACGCAATATGATCCGAGCTCCCCCTATGCGGCGAGCAAGGCCGCAGCCGACCACATGGTCCGCGCATGGCACCGCACCTATCGGTTGCCTGTGACTTTGAGCAATTGCAGCAATAATTATGGGCCCTATCAGTTTCCGGAAAAACTGATTCCCTTGATGGTTCTCAAAGCATTGGCCGGCGAACCGCTTCCCGTTTACGGCGCGGGAGAAAACATCCGCGATTGGCTTTATGTCGAGGATCATGCGCGCGCACTTTGGTTGATTGCGACGGGCGGCAAAATCGGCAAAACCTACCTCATCGGCGGTCGAGCCGAACACAGAAATATCGACGTTGTGCGTATGATTTGTCGTATCCTCGATGAGGTGGCCCCGGATGTAAGGGGCGTCCACGAACGGCTGATCACATTCGTCGTCGATCGGCCGGGGCATGATCAACGTTATGCGATTGATCCGTCGCGCTTATTTCAAGAGCTTGGATGGTCGCCGCGCGAGTCGTTCGAGTCCGGGTTGCGCCGGACGATCGCATGGTACCTAGATCGATCCGACTGGTGGAAGCCTTTGGTTTCGAATGTCTATCGGGGCGAACGGTTAGGCCGCGCGAGCTAGGATAACGGGGCAAGCCGAAATTGTTGACTTCCACTAGGCTTTAGGTCAGGGCGCCTTGTCATGAAGGGCATAATTCTCGCCGCCGGTTCGGGCATGCGGCTTTATCCGGCGACGCTCGGGATTTCAAAGCAGCTCGTTCCGATTTACGACAAACCGATGATCTATTATCCGCTGAGCATATTAATGCTGGCGGAAATTCGTGACATTTTGATCATCACCACGCCGCATGATGCGGATGCCTTTCGACGTTTGCTCGGCGATGGTTCGCAGTTCGGGCTGCGGCTGAGCTACGCCGTGCAGTCGGCTCCGCGCGGGCTTGCGGATGCTTTTATCGTCGGCCGCGACTTTGTCGGCCGCGACCGGATTGCCCTGATCCTTGGCGACAACATCTTTTACGGGAACGGATTGCCCGAATTGCTCCAGCTCGCCGTGGCGCGCGAGAAAGGCGCGACTGTGTTCTCTTATATGGTCGCAGACCCGACCCAATATGGCGTTGTTGAATTCGATCAGCATGGCAAGGCCATTGCGATCGTAGAAAAGCCCGTGGCTCCGAAGTCAAACTACGCCGTCACAGGACTGTATTTCTATGACAACCGCGTGCTCGATATCGCCGCGGGCCTCAAGCCATCGGCAAGGGGCGAGATTGAGATCACCGACATCAATAGTACCTATCTGCGCTGGGGCGAACTTTTGGTGGAGCGCATGGGTCGCGGCTATGCCTGGCTGGATACTGGAACGCACGAGTTACTGATTGAGGCGTCCACGTTCATCCGCACGATCGAACAGCGGCAGGGTCTTAACATCGCCTGTCCCGAGGAAATCGCTCTGCGGCTTGGATTTATTTCACTCGATGACTTTCACGCGGCCGCCCTGAAACATGAGAAGAGTCGGTATGGGCAGTATCTCTTGTCGATCCATCAAAGCTACGGAAAGGGTCTCTGATATTTTGCGGAAAGAGTTGTGGCGCCGTGATCGTGCTGTCGTCGGGCCCGATTGGTCGCGGGCGACGCTGAGCAAGCCGGCGCGAAAGCTGCCGCCGCGCCGGATGATGAAGCGCCAGCGGCCGAGCGTGCCTGGACTGTCGGCGGCGCCGCTCGGGCGCAGTAGGGGGCTTTAAAGGGCCACCGCGACCCGATATTGATGCGGCATGGCTGGTCGTTTGGCCGCAGGCGCCCTAAGCTTGCGGCGCGCTGCTGCGCTGTCAGGAGTTCCGTCATGGCCGCCAAGACCCGCTTTCGAGGCTCATTTACCGCGCTCGTCACCCCGTTCAAGAACGGCTCCGTTGACGAGAAGGCGTTCCGCGCGCTGGTCGATTGGCAGATCGCGGAGGGTACCAAAGGCCTTGTTCCGGTCGGCACCACCGGCGAAAGCCCGACACTGTCGCATGACGAGCACAAGGCGGTCGTGGAATGGTGCGTCGATCAGGCGGGCGGCCGCGTCCCGGTGGTGGCCGGAGCGGGCTCGAACTCGACCAAGGAAGCGATCGATCTCGCGCGGCACGCGGAAAAGGCCGGCGCCGACGCGGTGCTCGTGGTCACGCCTTACTACAATAAGCCGACACAAGAAGGCCTCTATGCGCACTTCAAGGCGATCAATGACGCCATCGGCATTCCGATCCTCATTTACAACATTCCGCCGCGTTCGGTGATCGACATGTCGGTCGACACCATGAAGCGGCTGTACGAGCTCAAAAACATCGCCGGCGTCAAAGACGCTACCGCGAACATGACGCGGGTGACGCAACAGCGCGCGGAGCTTGGCGAGGATTTCAATCAGCTTTCCGGCGAGGATATTACCGCGCTCGGATTTATGGCGCATGGCGGCCACGGCTGCATTTCGGTGACCTCGAATGTAGCGCCGCGGTTGTGCGCCGAATTCCAGGACGCGTGCCTGAAGGGCGATTTTTCCGCGGCGCTGAAATTACAGGACAAGCTTGCGCCGCTGCATGTCAATCTGTTTATCGAGACCTCGCCGGCGCCGATCAAATATGCGCTGTCACTTATTGGTAAGTGCGCACATACGCTGCGTTTGCCGATGGTGCCGGCGAGCGAAAAGGCGCAGGTTGCGGTGCGCCAAGCCATGGTCCATGCCGGTCTGATCAATTAAGGTAGCACCGCGCCGGGCGAAAGCTTCTCGGCGCGCCGGCACAACGTCTCGCAGCTTTATATTGCAGTGGGGTGGGATCAATGCTCGAGGAATTTAAAAAATTCGCAATGCGCGGCAATGTCGTCGATCTCGCCGTGGGCGTGATCATCGGCGCGGCTTTTGGTGCGATCGTCAACTCGCTGGTCGGCGACGTTATCATGCCGGTCATCGGCGCCGTCACCGGGGGGCTGGATTTTTCGAACTATTTCATTCCGCTGTCGTCGAAGGTGACGGCGGCAGCGCTCGCCGATGCCAAGAAGCAAGGCGCAGTGCTGGCGTGGGGCAGCTTTCTCACTATCGTTATCAACTTCCTCATCATCGCTTTTGTGCTGTTTCTCGCCATCAAGGGGATCAACCGCCTGAAGAAAGAAGAGCCGCCACCGCCGCCGCCGGGACCGTCACCGGAAGTCAAGTTGCTGACTGAAATCCGCGACGCACTGAAGAGTTGGTGAGCGCAGGACGGCGGCATGGCGGCCAAGACAGAACGAAAGCCCCGCGTTGTCGCCGACAACCGCAAGGCGCGTTTCAATTATTTCATCGACGAGACATTCGAGGCCGGCGTGGCGCTGACCGGCACGGAAGTCAAATCGTTGCGCCAGGGCAAGGCCACCATCGCGGAATCCTATGCCGATGCGCGAGGCGGCGAGATTTGGCTGATCAACTCGAACATCCCGGAATATCTCCAGGCGAACCGTTTCAATCATGCGCCGAAACGGCCGCGCAAATTGTTGTTGCACCGGGGTCAGATCAGCAAGCTCATCGGCGCTGTAGAGCGCGACGGCATGACGCTGGTGCCGCTCAAGCTTTACTTTAACGAAAAGGGCCGCGCCAAAATCGAGCTCGCTCTGGCGCGCGGCAAGAAGCTTTACGACAAACGCGAAACCGAGAAAAAGCGTTCGTGGGAACGCGAGCGCGGCCGGTTGATGCGGCAGAAGGAATGAAGGAATGCTGCCGACCAAACTCGATCATTGCGTGATCCACGTCACCGATTGGCAGCGCTCGAATGTGTTTTATACGACGGTCCTGGGCGCCGAGCTGATCGCGCGGCCGCGGGGCTTTGCCTACCGCTTCGGCGACAAGCAGCTCAATGTCCATGGACCCGGCGTAACGCCGGCGGAAGTGGCGCGGCTGCCGGTCGCGCCCGGCAATAGCGATCTCTGTTTCGAATGGATGGGACCGATCGCGGACGCGGTCGCCCATCTCGGCCGCTGCGGCATTCGCATTGAGAGCGGGCCGATGCAGCGGTTCGGCGCGAAAGGGCCGGGCACCAGTGTTTACTTTCGCGATCCCGACGGCTCGCTGATGGAATTCATGTCTTATGCGTAAGTCATTTTGCGCATAAGCAATCTTGCGCATAAGCAAAAGGAAGCGCGATGGCCGAGGCTCCTGGTACCCACGATCCCAATTTTCTGCCACCCGACATCCCGGTGCCGCAGGATGACGGCGCGGCGCGGCACCTCGCCGGCGCCAAGCTGCCCGATCTGGCGCTGCCGGCGACGACCGGACCCGCGGTGAACCTGTCGAAGCTCAAGGGACGAACCGTGATTTATATTTATCCGCGCACCGGCGTGCCCGGCGTCGATGCGCCGCCGGGTTGGGACCAAATCCCCGGTGCGCGCGGCTGCACGCCGCAATCGTGCGGCTTTCGCGATCACTTTGCCGAACTCAAGGCGCTCGGCGTCGCGCATCTCTATGGCCTATCGACGCAAGACACCGGCTATCAGCGCGAGGCGGCGGAACGCCTGCATTTGCCGTTCGCCATTCTGTCCGACGCGGATTTGAATTTGACGCTGAAACTTCACCTGCCGATGTTCATGACCTCCGGCATGACGCTGCTCAAGCGCATGGCGCTGGTCATCGACGACGGCGTGATCGTGAAGGCGTTCTATCCGGTCTTTCCGCCGGATAAGAATGCGCAAGAGGTCGTTGCCTGGCTGCGCAGCCGCTGAGCGCTGTCCGTGGCGCGTTTTGGAGCTTGAACCATGCCTGACGCCCTTAAACTCCTCACCACGCGGCGCTCCGTCAAGGCGGTCGAGCTTGCCGGCCCGGCGCCATCGGCGGCTGAAATCGACACGCTTCTGACCATCGCCTCACGGGTCCCCGATCACGGCAAGCTTGTGCCCTGGCGTTTCATCGTGTTCGAGGGCGAGGGCAGGGCGGCGGCTGGCGCGGCTATCGCTGATGCATTTCGCGCCAAGTATCCGGACGCAAGTCCCGAACAGGTCGAGGCCGAACGCACGCGGCTTACCCGCGCGCCGCTCGTGATCGCCGTGGTGAGCCGCGCCGGCCCCCATGCGAAAATTCCGGAATGGGAGCAAGTGCTCTCCGCCGGCGCCGCCGCCATGAGCCTTGTGCTGGCCGCACATACGCTTGGCTATGGCGCAAACTGGATCACCGAATGGTACGCCTACGACCGGAAAGTGCTCGATGCCCTCGGCCTTGCGCCGCAGGAGCGCATCGCCGGCTTTATCCATATCGGCACGCCGCCGGGCCGGCCTGAAGATCGGCCGCGGCCGCCACTCAGCGAGATTGCATCGCGATTTCCCGGTTAGCGGCCGCGAAAGTTGTCAGGACCTGGCTTTTCATGAGGTCGCGTGCTAGGGCGCCATCAAGCCAATGGCCTTCTTACACTTGCGATCAAATTCCGCCGAGGGGGGAGCTAGAGCTATGTCGAAATTCGTCGTCGCGCCGCATTTTCGGCTCCAGGAATGGGTCGCCGAGGAGAAGGGCTATTTCGCCGCCGAGGGTCTCGATTACGAGTTCCGCGAGACCATCGATTTCGAGCTCGGCCGGCGGCCATCACATCGGCAACAAAGTCGGCGCCTTTCAGACGTTCGAAGCCGGGCGCACTTGCAACGTCAGCGGCGCCTGCCATTGGACGGTGAATATCGCGGCGTCCAACGGTCACGGCAAGCTCTATGCCGATTGCTATTCGGTCTCGCCCTGCGCGGTATTCGTGCCGCCTGAATTGCCGGTGAAGACGCCGGCCGATCTTGCCGGCGTGCCGATCTCGGTCGGCTATCAATCGGGCAGCCATTACGCCACCATTCAGGGCCTCGAACAGTACATCAAACCCGAACAGATCAAGCTGTCGTTCAATGACGGCCTGTTGTTCAGCCGCATGGAGCGTTTGATCGATCGCAAGGTGCCGGCGGCTTCGCTGTTCAGCGGGCCGTATTATTTTGTCGAGCAGCTTGGCTTCCGCAAGATCATCGATACCACGTTCATGATGGCGTCGATGGTGACCGGCGCGCCGGACCCGCACGACGTGCACAAATATTTCCGCGCGCTGCGCCGCGCGCAGCGCGATATCGATCTGCGCCCGGAGCGTTACACGCATTACTACAAGAAGGAATTCCCGGTGCGTTTCCACGATCAGATCGATACGCGCCGTTGGGGCCCCGGCGAGCGGCTGGTGTTCGAGCCGTATTCGAAAGAGACCTTTGAGGAATCCTTCGAATGGATCGAGCAGCACGGCATCTTCCCGCGCGGCGAGATGGGCAGCGGCAAATACGAAAGCTCGATTTTCGCGTAAGCCCGGCACATCGGCGAGCCAAGCGACGCCGTTCTTCGAACGGCTACGGCCGGGCATGGCGGCTTAAGAATTGGCGTCGAGGTGTTGACGCACCGCTTGGACGACAGCGCGGAACATTTGCGGCGTCAGCACGCCGGTATTGGTGTTGTAACGCGAGCAGTGATAGCTATCGAACACGGTGAGCGCGCCGATCGCGTGCGTCCGGCCGTGGCCGAAGGCAAACGCCGATCGCCGCGCGCCGCTCGCGACAACGAACGACTTCATGCGCGACGCGTCCGAGCGCGAGAACGACGCGCAGCTTGGTCATTTCCTTGACGGTCGCGATGAGAAAGTCGCGGCAGGTCGTGATCTCCTGCGGCGTCGGCTTATTCTCCGGCGGCACGCAGCGCACGGCATTGCTGATGCGGCAATCGACGAGTTCGAGGCCGTCGGCGGCGCTGGCTTGGTAGTGGCCGCGGGAAAATCCGAAATCCGAAAGCGTCGCGTAGAGCAGGTCGCCGGCATAATCGCCGGTGAACGGCCGGCCGGTGCGATTGGCGCCGCGCAGTCCGGGGGCAAGCCCGACGATCAGGACGCGTGCATCAAGCGGCCCGAACGTAGCCACCGGGGCATTAAACCAATCCGGTTGCTGCGCACGCCAGGTTTTGCGAAAAGCGACGAGGCGCGGGCAGCGCGGGCAATCGCGGCCGGGGGTCGCGCTCGGGCGCATCATTGCGCGGTTCCCAGGCAATTATTTCCTTGGCGATTATTCGTCTTCGAATTCGTCCTCGACCTCGACGCGCTGCGACGTTGGGCTGCGCTGCAGGAATTGCGGCGTGTGTTGCGGCTCGCGCATGTCGCGACCCTCGCGCGGTTCTCTGGGCTCGCGCATCGGCCGTTCGGAGGGATCCCGGCCGATTTTGGAACGGAGCTCCATGATATCGACGAACTGGTCGGCCTGGCGGCGCAGCTCGTCGGCGATCATGGGCGGCTGCGTTGAAATCGTCGAAACCACGATCACGCGCACGCCGCGCCGCTGCACCGCCTCCACCAGCGAGCGAAAATCGCCGTCGCCGGAGAATAGCACCATCTGGTCGATATGCGGCGCGATCTCCATGGCGTCGACCGCAAGCTCGATGTCCATATTACCTTTGATCTTGCGCCGGCCGGTCTGATCGACAAACTCCTTGGTCGCCTTGGTGACGACGGAATAGCCGTTGTAGTCGAGCCAATCGATCAACGGCCGAATCGAGGAATATTCCTGATCCTCGATCACGGCGGTGTAATAGAACGCGCGCACCAGATAACCGCGCGATTGGAACTCGCGTAATAGCCGCTTGTAGTCGATATCGAAGCCGAGCGATTTCGCCGTGGCGTAAAGATTGGCGCCGTCAATGAACAAAGCGATTTTTTCGATCTGTGCCGACATGATGTCTCTCGTCAGTGTGTCTGTCGCGATGAAACCGGATCGGCTGCAATGGATTAGACGATGCCGGCGGCTTTAAATTCAAGCTTGTGCCGTTGGTTGGTCGCCACTGGTTTGTCGCCACTGGAAACTTGCGGCGACCGAATGACTTTCCCGCAAATGACCATCGCCACATCGAGCCGTGGCCAGCCTTAATGCGGCGAAAGTCCCTGTGATCCGCCGGCGCGGCATTTCCGAGAGTATGATTCGGAACTCCGCGAACCGGTTCCCGGAAATTTTGGGTAACAGAGCAGCGTCGCTGAGCCAAGTTAAATATCAAAAGCCGACAATCACAAGCAAAAATCGGACTTGCGCCGGACCGTGCGGAACGATACCTAAGCGACACATTCAGGTCAATGTCCGGTTGCGGGAACTCCGCCCAATTCCAGCCGCAGGAGCCTCGTTGAATGGCCCGTGTCACCGTTGAAGATTGCATCGATAAGGTCGAGAACCGGTTCGATCTGGTTCTGCTGGCCAGCCACCGCGCCCGCATGATCTCGTCCGGCACCCAGATAGCCGTCGAGCGCGACAACGACAAAAACCCCGTCGTAGCGCTCCGCGAGATCGCTGAGCAGGCGGTTTCGCCGGAGGACCTCAAAGAAGAGCTGGTCCATTCGTTGCAGAAATACGTCGAGGTCGACGAGCCCGAGCCCGAAGCGGTCCCGCTGATCGGCGCGCCTGGCACCGGCGTGGATGCCGACGATACCGATGTCACCACCGACCGCATGTCCGAGGAAGAGCTGCTCAAGGGCCTGGAGGGCCTCACGCCTCCGGAACATCAGCCCGAGCCCGACGTCGGCGACGACGAGGAATAAGGCTGCCCCGCGTAGCCCTTTCCGGTTACTGTTAACCAGATCGACGCCGCCTAGAGACTGATATTCGCCGGCCCGGCGGCAATTCGCGGCGGCACGGCATGCCAAGCCGCCGCGCGCGCCTTGTGGCGTCGGCGTAGCTCCATGATATCTTTATGGCCACCCCGGCCGAATCTCCGCGCGGACCGGGGTCGCCGAAGGATCATCATGGCGCGCCTGCCGATCGATCTGCCGCGCATGCAAAACCAGCCCCGCCCCCGGGGGCCGGCGGCGCGCGGTCCGCATCTGGTTCCGCTTGCCGGTGAAGCGCCGCCGCCAAAGCCCCGCAAGCCACGCAAGACCCGGCAATATGAGCTGATCGACCAGGTCAAGAACTACAACCCGAAGACCGACGAGGAGCTTCTCAACCGCGCCTATGTCTATGCCATGCGCGCGCATGGCGGTCAGAAGCGGGCGTCCGGCGATCCTTACATTTCGCATCCGCTCGAAGTTGCCGCGATCCTCACCGATCTCAAGCTCGACGACGCCACCATTGCGGCGGCGCTCCTGCACGACACGATCGAGGATACCGACGCCACTTGGGCCGAGATCGACCGCGTGTTCGGTCACGAGATTGGGCGTCTGGTCGAAGGCCTGACCAAGCTCAAGCGGCTCGAACTCGTATCCAAGGAGGCCAAACAGGCCGAGAACCTGCGCAAGCTTCTGTTGGCCATCGCCGACGATGTTCGGGTTCTGCTGATCAAGCTCGCCGACCGCTTGCATAATATGCGCACGCTGTCGCATCAGCCGTCCGGCGCGCGCCGCCGCACCGCCGAGGAGACCCTCGAAATTTATGCCCCGCTCGCCGGCCGTATGGGCATGCAAGAGATGCGCGACGAGCTCGAGGATTTGGCGTTCCGCGAACTCAATCTGGAAGCCTACAAGGTGCTGAGCGAACGCCTCGAAGCGCTCGCCGCGCGGTCGAGCGGCTGGATCACCGAAATCGAGCAGCAGCTCGCCAAAAAACTCGCCGACCGCGGCATCGCTGCCGAGGTCTCGGGCCGGCGCAAGCGCGCCTATTCGATCTGGCGCAAGATGGAGCGCAAGGCCGTTGGCTTCGAGCAGCTGTCGGATATTTTTGGTTTCCGTGTCGTGGTCGGCAATATCGCCGAGTGCTATCAGGCGCTCGGCGTCGTGCACACCACTTGGCCGGTGGTTCCGGGGCGCTTTAAGGATTATATCTCCACGCCCAAGCAGAACGATTACCGTTCGATCCATTCGACGGTGATCGGGCCGGGCAAGCAGCGCGTCGAGCTGCAAATCCGCACCCGCGAAATGCAGCAGATCGCCGAATACGGTATTGCCGCGCACGCGCTCTACAAGGACAATCTTGGCTCGCCGACGGAAATGCTGTCGCGCGAGTTGAGTGCTTATGCGTGGCTGCGCCGGACCATCGAGCTGCTCGCCGAGGGCTCCAACCCGGAAGAGTTCTTGGAGCACACCAAGCTCGAACTGTTTCACGATCAGGTGTTCTGTTTCACCCCGAACGGCAAGCTGATCGCGCTGCCGAGCGGCGCAACGCCGATCGATTTCGCTTATGCGGTGCATACCGACGTCGGCAACATGGCGATCGGCGCCAAGATCAACGGCAAGATAGGTCCGCTCAGTTCGCCGCTGCAGAACGGCGACGAAGTCCAGATCCTGACGTTGAAGGCGCAGACGGCGCCGCCGGCCGCCTGGGAATTGATCGTGGTCACCGGCAAGGCGCGCGACGCCATCCGCCGCGCGACGCGCGATGCCGTGCGCAATCAGTATGCCGGGCTCGGCCGCAGCATCGTCGAGCGGCTGTTTTCGCGCGCCAAGATCGAATATTCGGACGAAAAGCTGCAGGGCGCGTTGCCGCGGCTGGCGCGGGTCTCGATCGAGGACGTGATGTCGGCGGTCGGCCGCGGCGAGATGAAAGCTTCGAACGTCGCGCGCGCCATGTATCCCGATTACAAGGACGAGCGTGTGACGCCGATAGCGCCGAAGGCGGAGAGCGGCTGGTTCGGCCTGCGCTGGGCCAAGGCCGTGAAGTTCAAGGTGCCGGATAAAGCCGAGAGCGGCCGCGCCATTCCAATCCGCGGCATCAACACGGATCTGCCGGTTCACTTTGCCCCCAACGGCGGCGCCGTTCCCGGCGACCGTATCGTCGGCATCATGACGCCCGGCGAGGGCATCACCATCTACCCGATCCAATCGGAAGCGCTCAAGCAATTCGAGGAAATGCCGGATCGCTGGCTCGACGTGCGCTGGGATATCGACGACAAGGCGCCGCAGCGTTTCCCGGCGCGGCTTTCGGTGTATTCGGTCAACGAGCCGGGGACGCTGGCACAGATCACGCAGGTGATCGCCGAGCACGACGGCAATATCGATAATGTAAGAATGACCCGGCAGTCGCCCGATTTCACCGAACTGACCATCGATCTTGAAGTCTACGATCTCAAGCACCTCACTTCGATCATCTCGCAATTGCGGGCGAAGAAAGTCGTCGCCAACGCCGAGCGCGTCATCGGCTGATTACCGGCTCAATGCTTAAGAGGAAGTGAGATGACGACCGCAGGCGCAAACTCGCATAAATTCATAGTTGGCCCGATTATTTGATATGCCCGCTGCTCCCATCCGCCTCGGCGTCAACATCGATCACGTCGCCACCGTGCGCAATGCGCGCGGCGGGCGGCATCCCGACCCGGTGAAGGCCGCCGAGATCGCGATCGCGGCCGGCGCCGACGGCATCACCGCGCATTTGCGCGAGGACCGCCGCCACATCGTCGATGACGATATCGTGCGGCTTAAGCAACGCCTCGGCACGCCGCTTAATCTCGAAATGGCGGCGACGCAGGAGATGATCGGCATTGCCTGCAAACTGCATCCCCATGCCGTCTGTATCGTTCCCGAACGGCGGGCCGAGCGCACGACGGAAGGCGGTCTCGACGCTGCCGGCCAGCGCGAAGCCCTGCGCGCGGCGGTCGGCGCGTTGGCCGGCGCCGGCATCCGCGTCTCGCTGTTCATTGCCGCCGAGCCTTCGCAGATCGAAGCTGCGGTCGCGATCGGCGCGCCGGTGGTCGAAATTCACACCGGTGCGTGGTGCGATGCGCTGACGGCGGGTAACACGGCCGCCGCCGCCGCCGCATTCGACCGTATCGTGCGCGGCGCCGTTCACGCCAAAAACGCCGGCCTTGAAGTCCATGCCGGCCATGGGCTTGATTTCATCACCGCGGAAAAAATCGCAGAACTTGCCGAAATTGCCGAACTTAATATCGGCCATTTTCTTGTCGGCGAGGCGATCTTCACCGGCTTGGGTCCCGCGGTGCGCGCGATGCGATCGGCGATCGACCGGGGCCGGGCCAAAACTGGGATCATGCCATGATCCTCGGTATCGGGTCCGACATCACCGATGCACGGCGGATCGCCAAGGTGATCGAGCGCCACGGCGAGCGCTTTCTCGATCGCGTCTTCACCGTGACGGAACGGGCCAAGGCCGATAAGCGGCGCAATCGCGTCGAAACCTATGCCAAACGGTTCGCCGCCAAGGAGGCCTGCGCCAAGGCGCTGGGAACGGGGCTGCGCGCCGGTGTGTGGTGGCGCGACATGGGCGTCGTCAACCTGCCGGGCGGACGGCCGACCATGGAATTGACCGGCGGCGCCAAGCGCCGCCTGGCGGCCATGACGCCTGAAGGCTATGCCGCGCGCATCGACGTTACCATCACCGATGAGGGCCCGATGGCACATGCCTTCGTTGTCATCTCGGCCGAAGCCATCGTCCGCGGCTAGCGGCGCGGGCCGTTCCATTGTCCCGATGAAAAAATCGTCAGGTCCGGGGGACTGGCGGTAAGCACATGGGATTGCTGGCTAAAACGCAACCGCGGCGAATTCCCCGCACAATTGCTTGTCGGTGCCCCAGAGGCTACAAGATCGCGGGCGGGCGCAGCTACGAGACAATAGGCCGATGAGCGTGCAGACAGGAACCAAGCGCAAAGAGGGTGGCTTCGCCGAGACAGTACGGGTGGTGTTCCATGCCCTGATCATCGCGCTGGTCATCCGGACTTTTCTATTCCAGCCGTTTAACATTCCTTCCGGCTCGATGATCCCGACATTGCTGGTCGGCGATTATCTGTTCGTCTCCAAATATTCCTACGGCTACACGCATTACTCATTGCCGTTCTCGCCGCCGATTTTTTCCGGACGCGTCATCGGCGCGCAGCCGCAGCGCGGCGACGTGGTCGTGTTCCGGCTACCGAAGGATGACTTCGATCGATTACATCAAGCGCGTTATCGGACTGCCCGGCGACCGCATTCAGATGATCGATGGCGTGCTCAACATCAACGGCACGCCGGTGCCGCGCCAGCGCATCGACGATTTCATCACCGACGACGATGGCGTGGTTCAGCGCGTCAAGCAATTTCGCGAAACCCTGCCGAACGGGGTGAGTTACAACACCTGGGATCTCACCGACAACGGCTTCTACGACAATACGCCGGTGTACGAAGTGCCGCCCGACAAATATTTCATGATGGGCGACAACCGCGACAACTCGACCGACAGCCGCGTGCTCAGCCAAGTCGGCTACGTGCCTTACGAGAACCTGATCGGGCGCGCGCAAATCATCTTCTTTTCGATCCGCGACGATACCCGTGCCTGGGAGGTGTGGCGCTGGCCTTGGGCGGTACGCTGGGACCGCCTGTTCACGCTGGTACGATGAGTGGCCGCAAGAAAACCAAGCCAGCCATAGTCCCGCGCCGCGATCCGCAAGCCGCAGAGCTTGCCGCAACGCCAGCCCAAAAAGCTCCAGCCGCTCCGGCCGTTGGCGCAAAAACGCCGCGCCCCCGTAAGCGCAGCGCGACGGTCCTGGAAGGCCGCATCGGCTACCGCTTCGCCGATGCGGCGATGCTCGAAATCGCGCTGACGCATATCTCCGCGCTCAAAGGCGCGCGCAACCGCGCCGGCAGCTATCAGCGGCTGGAATTCCTCGGCGACCACGTGCTCGGACTGGTTATTTCCGACATGCTGTTCCGCGCCTTTCCCAAGGCCGACGAAGGTGAACTGTCGCGCCGGCTCGCCGATCTGGTGCGCAAGGAAACCTGCGCCGAAATTGCGCGCAGCATCGATCTCGGCGCCGCAATCCGGCTCGGCTCGTCGGAAGCCAATGCCGGCGCCCGCAGCCGTCTCGCAATTCTTGCCGACGTCTGCGAGGCGGTGATCGGCGCGGTTTATCTCGACGGCGGTTACCAGGCTGCCGAAGCGCTGGTCGAGCGGTTATGGCAAGTGCGCATGAGCGCCAAGGCGCAGCCGTTGCGCGATCCGAAAACCGTGTTGCAGGAATGGGCGCAGGCGCGCGGCCTGCCGACGCCGGTCTATCGCGAAGTGGCACGCTCCGGGCCCGATCATAATCCGGAATTCCGCGTCGCCGTGCAGCTTCCAGCCTTTGCCGCCGCTGAAGGTCAAGGACGCTCCAAGCGGGGCGCGGAACAGGCTGCGGCCGCCGCCATGCTGGCCCGTGAAGGCGTCCAACCCGCGCGGCGCGATGGCTGAGCCGGGCGAGGACGAGCGCCGCTGCGGCTTTGTCGCGCTGATCGGCGCGCCGAACGCTGGAAAATCGACGCTGCTCAACGCGCTGGTCGGCGCCAAAGTGTCGATTGTCACCCCCAAGGTGCAGACCACGCGCATGCTCATTCGCGGTATCGCGCTTGAGGGCTCCGCCCAGCTCATTTTCGTCGATACGCCGGGTATTTTTTCGCCGCGGCGAAGGCTCGATCGCGCCATGGTCGGCAGTGCCTGGGCCAGCACCCAAGACGCCGATCTGGTCGCGCTGTTGATCGATGCAAAAAAAGGTATCACGGACGACGACGAAGGCATTCTCGGCCGCCTCGGCGAGGTGCGTCCGGCCAAAGTCCTTGTGCTCAACAAAGTCGATCTGGTCGAGAAGCGGGCGCTTTTGACATTGACCCATAGCCTCAACGAGCGCTCGGCCTTCGCCGCGACCTTCATGATTTCGGCGCTCACCGGCGACGGCGTCGCCGATCTTAAAAGCTGGTTCGCCGCCCATGTCCCGCCGGGGCCGTGGCTCTATCCGCACGATCAGATTTCCGACGCGCCGATGCGCCAGCTTGCAGCCGAAATCACCCGCGAAAAGCTTTATCTGCGGCTGCATCAGGAACTGCCGTATCAGTCGACGGTCGAGACCGAGGTCTGGAAGGAGCTTAAGGACGGATCGGTGCGCATCGAGCAGACGATCTATGTCGAGCGCGACAGCCAGCGCAAAATCGTGCTGGGCAAGGGCGGCCAGGCCATCAGGACGATCGGGGCTGCGGCACGCGCCGACATTGCTGCGGCGGTCGAGCAGCCGGTGCACCTCTTCCTCCACGTCAAAGTCCGCGAAGGCTGGGGCGACGACCCGCAACGTTATCGCGAGATGGGATTGGAATTCCCGAAGGGGTAGTTTGTCATTCCGGGGCGTCGCGCAGCGGCGAGCCCGGAATCCATACTCCCAGACTGTGATTATGGATTCCGGGCTCCTCGCTTCGCTCGGCCCCGGAATGACGGTAAACATGACCCATGCAATGGATCGATGAGGGCATCGTGCTCGGCGCCAAGCACCATGGCGAGTTGAGTGTCATTCTCGAATTGATGACGCTGGGGCACGGCCGGCATCTCGGCTTGGTGCGCGGCGGCGCCGGCACGCGGCTGCGCGGCGTGCTGCAACCGGGCAATGCGCTGCGCGCGACCTGGCGGGCGCGGCTCGACGAGCATCTCGGCCATTACGCGGTCGAGGCGGTCAATCTGCGCGCGGCGAGTTTCTTGCCGGCGGCGCATGCCGTGCATGGCGTGACCCATCTTGCGGCTTTGTGCCGCTTGCTGGCCGAGCGCGAGCCGCATGCGGCGATCTATGACGCGCTCGACGCGATCCTCGCGTCGCTGCACGATCCCGGCGTCGCCGCGCCGATGATCGCGCGTTTTGAGCTTGATTTTCTGGCCGAGCTGGGGTTTGGCCTCGATCTTTCATCCTGCGCGGCGACCGGCGCCACCACCGATCTCATCTACGTCTCGCCGCGCTCCGGCCGTGCGGTGTCGCGCGCCGGCGGTGAAGCCTATCGCGATAAATTATTGCGGCTGCCCGCCTTCCTGCACACGGGGAACCAGCCGGAATCCGCAAGCGATCTCGCCGACGGCTTCGCGCTGACCGGATTTTTCCTCGAGCGCCACGCGTTTGCGCCGCGCGGTCTCGCGCTGCCGGAGGCGCGCAACTATGTTGTTACGGCACTGACGCGGAGCGCTCAGGAGACCCCGGCCTAGCCCGGTCGGGGGCCTGCCTGACCGGGGCGTCCCCATCCCTTGTTTGGCCACCACAACCGCGCTAGCGCTGCTGCGTCATGAACAAGAAAGTGATTCCCCCGGATCCCAGCGGCGTGCAGGAAATTGCGCTGCGCGAGGCGCTCGAGGAGCGTTACCTCGCTTACGCGCTCTCGACCATCATGCACCGCGCGCTGCCCGATGCGCGCGACGGCCTCAAGCCGGTGCACCGGCGTATCCTCTACGGCATGCGGCTGCTGCGCCTCGATCCGGGCGCGGCGTTTAAGAAATCGGCCAAGATCGTCGGTGACGTGATGGGTAACTTCCATCCGCACGGCGACCAGGCCATCTACGATGCGCTGGTGCGGCTCGCGCAGGACTTTGCCTCGCGCTATCCGCTGGTCGACGGTCAAGGCAATTTTGGCAATATCGACGGCGATAACGCCGCCGCCTATCGCTACACCGAAGCGCGCTTGACTGAGGTTGCGCGGCTTTTGCTCGACGGTATCGACGAGGATGCCGTCGAATTTCGGCCGAACTACGATGGCGTTTCGCAGGAGCCGGTCGTCCTGCCCGGCGCATTCCCGAATTTATTGGCCAACGGCTCGCAGGGCATCGCGGTCGGCATGGCAACGTCCATCCCGCCGCACAATGTCGCCGAGCTTTGCGATGCCGCACTGCATCTGATCGGACAGCCGAATGCACGCAGCAAGACGCTGCTTAAATATGTGCCCGGTCCCGACTTCCCGACCGGCGGTCTGGTTGTCGATCCGCCCGCAACCATCGCCGAAGCCTACGCGACCGGCCGCGGCTCGTTCCGCGTGCGGGCGCGGTGGAAGACGGAAGAAACCGGGCGCGGCACCTATCTGGTCGTCGTCACCGAGATTCCGTGGCAAGTCCAGAAGATGCGCTTGGTCGAGCGCATCGCCGAGCTGATCAACGAAAAGAAGCTGCCGTTGCTGGCCGATATGCGCGACGAGTCCGCCGAAGACGTGCGCCTGGTATTCGAGCCGCGCTCGCGCGCGGTCGATCCGGAACTGCTGATGGAGAGCCTGTTCAAGCTCACCGAGCTGGAAAGCCGCGTTCCGCTCAACATGAACGTGCTCATTCGCGGCCGCATTCCCAAAGTCGTGGGCTTGGCCGAAGCGCTCTCCGAATGGCTCGCGCACCGCCGCGACGTGCTGCTGCGCCGCTCGCGCCACCGGCTTGCGCAAATCGAGCACCGGCTCGAAGTCTTGGGCGGCTTTCTCGCTGCCTTTCTCAATCTCGACAAGGTCATCAAAATCATCCGCCAGGAGGATGAGCCTAAGCCGGTGCTGATGAAGGCTTTTAAGCTCACCGAGATCCAGGCCGACGCCATTCTCAATATGCGGCTGCGTAATTTGCGCCGGCTCGAAGAGATGGAAATCCGCCAGGAGGAGAAAGATCTGCGCGCGGAGAAGAAATCGATCGAAGTCTTGCTGCGCTCGAAACAGCAGCAATGGAAAAAGATCGCGGAACAGGTGCGCGAGGTTCGGAGCACTTTTGGGCCGAAAACACCGCTCGGCAAACGCCGCACCGGATTTGCATTGGCGCCCGAGCACGACGAGGCCGCGATCGAGGAGGCGCTGGTCGAGCGCGAGCCGGTCACGATCGTGGTCTCGGAAAAAGGCTGGATTCGCGCGCTACGCGGCCAAGTCGCCGATCTTTCGACATTGACATTCAAGGCCGACGACGGACCGAAACTCGCATTCTTTGCCGAGACCACCTCGAAGCTCTTGGTGTTCGCCACCAACGGCCGCTTCTACACCATCGAGGCGGCGAAGCTGCCGGGCGGCCGCGGCCACGGCGAGCCGATCCGCCTGTTCATCGAGCTTGAGCAGGAGGCGGATTTTGTCTCGGTATTTAGCTATCAGGGCGGCCGCAAGTTCATTGTGGCGAGCGGTGAGGGCAGGGGGTTCGTCGTGCCCGAGGACGAATGTCTCGCCAATACCCGCAAAGGCAAGCAAGTCCTCAACGTCAAGCCGCCCGACACAGCGCGCGCGGTTGCGCCGGTCGAGGGCGAACTGGTCGCGGCGATCGGCGAAAACCGGAAGATGCTCATCTTCCCCATCAAAGACGTTCCGGACATGACGCGCGGCCGCGGTGTGCGCCTGCAACGCCACAAGGACGGCGGCCTGTCCGGCATCAAAACATTCGAGGCGAAAACGGGCCTGAACTGGACCAATTCCGCCGGCCGCGTTTTCAATCTTTCGCTCAAGGAACTTTCAGATTGGCGCGGCAAGCGCGGCGACGCCGGCCGTCTTGCTCCCAAGGGATTTCCGAAAAACAACAAGTTCGACGATGCTGATTAGCAAAGCATCAAGCCTGTTAGAGAAATGGCGATAAATCCTGCCGAACTGTTACCTGAGATAACCAAATGTTCAGGCGCGCCAATCATAAATCAACCATCGGATTCGAATGTGTGCTTCCGAGGGTAGGCGACAACAATGCGCGTTCAGCAAATCGTCTGGAACAAACGATCCGGATGGACGGCCGCTAAAAATGAGTTAGGCGAGGCTTCGCTCGTGCTCTATTTCGGCGCGCGCGAAGGGCTGGCCTGCGGCGCACGATATGACGAGCTGCGTAGCATGTTTCCGACGGCCCATATCCTGGGTTGCAGCACCGGCGGACAAATCAACAATAACAACGTCAGCGATGACGAGATCGTCGCCGCGGCGATAAGCTTCGACGCGACTAAGGTGCGACTGTGCCACGAGGATATCAGCGACACGAGCCGGTCGCGGGCCTGTGGCGAGACGATCGGCCGTGCGCTTCGTTCGGACGATCTCGCCGGCGTGTTCGTTTTGTCCGATGGCTTAAACGTCAACGGCAGCGAACTCGTCGCCGGCATCAGTAAAATCATCGGCCCGAATATCCCATTGACCGGGGGATTGGCCGGCGATGGCGCCAGTTTCTCGCAGACACTGGTCGGCGCCGATTGCGTGCCCCGCGCCCGCACGATTGCGGCAATCGGCTTCTATGGCACGGCCATTCGTGTCGGCCACGGCAGCGCGGGAGGCTGGGATCTGTTTGGACCGCGCCGAAAGGTCACGAAGTCGGTCGGTAATGTCCTGTTTGAACTCGACGGCGAACCGGCGCTCGATCTCTATGAGCGCTATCTCGGAACCGAGGAGTCCATGGCTCTGCCGGGCTCCGCGCTGTTGTTTCCGATTCAGGTCTATGACCTGGATTTCCCCGATTCCGCGGTTGTGCGCACGGTGCTTGCGATCGATCGCGAGACCCGTGCCATGACCTTTGCCGGCGACGTTCCGCAAGGCTGGACCGCGCAACTGATGCGCGGGAATTTGGACCGCCTGGCGGCTGGCGCCGCCGATGCGGCGCGGCAAGCCCGCAGCGGCATTGTCATAGCAGAAAACGATCAGTGCCTCTCGATCCTCGTCAGCTGCATCGGCCGCCGATTGCTCATGGGTCAGCGCACCATCGAGGAGGTTGAAGCGGCGGGAGTGGAACTCGGTCCCGACACATTGCGCCTCGGCTTCTACTCCTACGGCGAAATTTCACCGCACGCCAGGTCCGGACTTTGCGAGCTTCACAACCAGACGATGACGGTGACGACGTTGGCCGAAGTAGCCTAAGGCCCTTCCGTGTGAGGATGTAACGTCGTGCACAGACTGCTCGCCCAGCAAATCAGTAAAGCGACCGACGAAACCGGATCGTTCGATCTGGAGAAGCTTTCCGCGCTCGTCGTTGCCGCCTATCAAGACTTCGATCGCGACCGTCGACGCACCGATCGTTCGATATCGTTGATGATCGAGGAGATCGAAGCCGTCCAAGGCAGCCTCGAGCGAACGGTCGTGGAGCGAACCAAGGAGCTCCAGGCGCGGGAGGTGGAGTTGCAGGCGCAGAACCTGCGCTTCGACGCGGCCCTCTCCAATATGTCCCAAGGCCTGGTGATGTTCGACGCCGACGCGCGCCTTGTCATTTGCAATGAACGCTACCGCGCCATGCATCGCCTCAAGCTGGATGACATCAAGCCCGGCGACACGCTGCGGCATCTGCTCGATTGCCGAATCGCCAACGGTACCTTTTCTGGAAATCCCGAGCACTATATCGACAACCTCCGCGCCGCGATCGGCGCCGGCACGCCGACCACCGAATTCATCGAGCTGGACGACGGCCGGACCTTCGCGGTCGTCAGTCAACCCATGCCGGGCGGCGGTTGGGTGGCGACGCACGAGGACGTCACGGAGCGCCGGCAAGCAGAGATCAAGATCGCTCACATGGCGCGCCACGACGCGCTGACCGATCTTCCGAACCGGGTGTTGCTGCGCGAGCGGCTGGGCGAGGCGCTCGCTCATGTCGAGCGCGGCCACCGCCTTGCCGTGCTGTATCTCGATCTCGATCAATTCAAGAACGTCAATGACTCGCTCGGACATCCGGCCGGCGACGAGCTGCTGCGGGTGGTGGCAGGAAGACTGCGCAACTGCGTGCGGGAATGCGACACGGTCTGCCGCGTCGGCGGCGACGAGTTTTTCGTGATCCAGACCGATATCGGCGATGCGACCGATGCCGAGCGGTTGGCGCGGCGCCTGGTCGAAGCCATGCGCGCACCCTTCGACCTGCAGGGCCAACGCGTCATGATCGATGCCAGCATCGGCATCGCGCTCGCCCCGACCGACGGCACCGATGCCAACGAGCTTCTGAAGAATGCCGATATGGCGCTCTATGGCGCCAAAGCGGATGGCCGCGGCGTTTACCGCTTCTTCGAGCCCAACATGGACGCCCGCATGAAGGAGCGGCGCTCGCTGGAGCTTGCACTGCGCATGGCGTTCGAAAATGGCGAGTTTGAGCTCTACTACCAGCCGATGTTGAATCTCGAAAGAGGCGAGGTGCGCTGCTGCGAGGCGCTGCTGCGATGGCACCACCCCGAGCGCGGCATGGTGTCGCCCGTCGAATTCATTCCGGTGGCCGAGGAGATCGGACTGATTGTCGCGCTTGGCGAGTGGGTTATCAGGCAGGCCTGCGAAGACGCCGCGCAGTGGCCGGACGATGTCTGCGTCGCGGTCAATCTCTCGCCGACCCAATTGCTCAGCAAGGGCTTGCTGCCGGCCGTGCTTGGTGCGCTGGCATCGTCGCGGTTGCCGGCCAATCGGCTGGAGTTCGAAATCACGGAAGCCGTCTTGATGCAGAACAGCGAGCTCACGCTGCGCGTGCTGCATCAGCTCCGCTCGCTCGGTATCCGCATTTCGATGGATGATTTCGGCACCGGCTATTCGTCGCTAAGCTATTTGCGCAGTTTCCCGTTCGACAAGATCAAGATCGATCGCTGTTTTATCAAGGGCCTCGGCGACAGTTCGGAATCCGACGCCATCGTTCAAGCGGTTACCGGCCTCGCCAATTGCCTGCGCATGACGACAACGGCGGAAGGCGTGGAGACTCGCGAGCAGCTCGATCTCGTCGGCAAGTTTGGCTGCACGGACGTGCAGGGATTTTTCTACAGTCCCCCGGTACCGCTCCGCGAGCTCAGGAAAGTGCTCGCCAAGGCGCACAGAGCCAACCAGCGCGGTGCAAAGACCGCCGCGGCGTGATGAGGCCGGTGAGTCCACAACAACAAGCGGACTTTTAGCCGAAAGCGCCTATAATCCGATTTTCCAGGGAATTTCTCACCCCTCAGGGCGATCCCTTTGAGCGGCCTGATCGGCCGAGGTTATCGGGCATGTGGACCAATTGGCTCCGGCAATGGCGCGGCTCGCTGCGGCTCACCAGCGCGCTGGTCATGCTTGCTTTCGTCATCTGTCATTTGACGGCGCATTGTCTGCTTCTGGTGTCCTTCGAGGATGCGGAAGCGACCCGCAACTTTCTCATGTATCCGTGGCGAACTTGGATCGGCACCGGAATTTTAGTCGCGGCGTTCCTCGTTCATTACGGCAATGCGCTATGGTCGATCTATATCCGCCGTTCGCTTCGGCTGAACCGTTGGGAATGGACGCAGCTTGCGCTCGGCCTATGCATCCCTCTGCTGTTGATGTTCCATGTGGTGGCGACACGCATCGCCGAAAGCCTGCTCGACGTCACAACCTACTACAACACGGTCTTCATCGTTCAATGGCTGATGTTCCCCTGGCTCGGCGCTGCGCAAATGATCGCGGTTATCGTGGTGTGGACCCATGCCTGCATCGGCATCCACTATTGGCTTCGCACCAAGCCCTGGTACGCCCAATGGCGGCCGTTGTTTTTCAGTTACGGACTATTACTACCGACACTGGCGCTCGCTGGTTATGTCACGGGCGGCAATCAGGTTCTGCGCGAGGCAAAAAGCGATCCCAATTTCGCAAGTTCGTCGCTTGAGGATTCCAATCTCACCGATCAGACGGTGGCGGCGGTGGACCATATGGTGCATATCGGTTGGACCGTCGCGATCGGCTTTATGCTTTTGCCGTTTGCCGCGCGCGCGATGCGCGACTGGAATTATCGCCGCCGGCGGCCGCCGATGTTAGCGCATGCCAACGGGCGCCGCGTACCGATCCTGCCCGGCGCCACGGTGCTGGAGACGCTGCGCGGCAACGGCATCGCGCATGCCGCGGTGTGCGGCGGCCGCGCGCGTTGCACCACCTGTCGCGTGGTTGTGACCAGGGGTCTCGATCTGCTGCCCGAACCGGCCGCTTTGGAAGCGAAGGCGCTGGCCCGTATCGGCGCCACGCCCGGCATGCGGCTTGCTTGCCAGATCCGCCCGACCGCCGATATCGCCGTGATGCCGCTGCTCGCCGCCGATGCTGCTGCAGCCGACGGTGCGGTGCGCGGCGGGCTTGAGGGCAGCGAACGCTTGATCACGGTTGTCTTCGTCGACCTGCGCGGTTCGACGACGTTGGGCGAGGCCAAAATGCCCTACGATGTGCTGTTTATTCTCAATCAGTTCTTCCACGAGATGACCAAGGCGCTGGCCGCCACCAACGGACATTATTCGCAATTCACCGGCGACGGATTGATGGCGTTGTACGGCCTTTATGCCGCAGACCCGGCGGCGGGCGCCGTCGACGCGCTGCGCGGCGCGCAAGAAATGCTGCAGTGTCTCGATCAGTTGAATCAGAAGCTTCGCGCGGATCTGCGGGACCCGCTGCGGATCGGCATCGGCATCCACTTCGGCGAGGCCATTGTCGGCGCCATGGGGCCGCCGCGCTCGCAGATCATTACCGCTATCGGCGACACCGTGAATACCTGCGCGCGGCTCGAAAGCCTGACCAAGGACTATGACTGCGTCGTCATCGTGTCGCGCCCGGCGGCCGAGGCCGCCGGGCTGCGGCTCGTCGGCCACCATTTGCATGAAGCGCCGGTCAAGGGCCGGATGGAGCCGGTGCAGTTCTATGCGTTGAAGTCGCTGGCCGATTTAGCAGTCTAGGAAATAATTTACGGCGCGGCGATGTGCCAAACATTATTGACGCCGTCGCCGGTCACGTCGCCGGGCTTGGTGTCCTTGTTGAAAGTGTAAACCGGCTTGCCTTGATAGGCCCATTGCTTGCCGCCGTCGGCCCGCGTGACGACCGTCCACCGGCCGGAGCCTGCCGCGCCCGCAACAGCCATCAGCGGCGGCCAATTGGTGGCGCATTTGTCGTTGCAATTCGATACACCGGCGGTGTCGCGATCGAACACGTAGAGCGTCATGCCTTTGCTGTCGACCAGAGCTTTGCCCTTTGCCGTATCCGCAGTCGCAGCCGGCGCGCTCTGCGCCAGCGCGGCGCTTGCGCCGAGCGAAAGAATGCCGGCGGCGAAAAAGATCGGCATGCACTTGCGCATAAAAATCTCCCTGAAAGTGGGTTTTATTGAATTCTACTCAACTCTCGCCCAGCCGTCCGGCATCAGCCGTTCTTGCGGCAGGAACCGGCTCTTATAGTCCATCTTGCGCGAGCCGCGGACCCAGTAGCCGAGATAGACATAGGATAGCCCCATGCGCTGTGCGCGCGCGATGTGGTCGAGCACCATGAAGGTGCCGAGCGAGCGCGCCGCTTCGTCCGGCTCGAAAAACGAATAGACCATGGAAAGCCCGTCGCCGAGCACATCGGTGAGCGCGATCGCGACAAGGTCGCCGTCGTCCTTCCAATTCTCGCTTGCGCGCGCGGCAGCATAGCGCGACGGCTGGCGGCGCCGATATTCGATGATGCGCGTCTCGATATGGCTGTCCTCGACCATCATGGCGTAGTCGAGCACGGTCATGTCGGCCATGCCGCCGTCGCGATGGCGGGAATCGAGATAGGCGCGGAAAACCGAGTATTGCTCGGAAGTGGGCACTGCGATCCGCATTTCGCTGGCAATATCGGCGTTGCGCCGGACGATGCGGCGCATGCTTGGTGTCGGCCGAAAGTCCCTGGCGACGACGCGCACCGACACGCAGCCACGGCAACCCTCACAGGCCGGCCGGTAGGCGATCGATTGGCTGCGGCGGAACCCGCCCTGGGTGAGGATATTGTTGAGTTCGGGGGCGCGCTCGCCGACCAGATGGGTAAAAACCTTCCGCTCCTCCTTACCCGCGAGATAAGGGCAAGGCGAGGGGGAGGTCAGGTAGAATTGCGGCGTGTCGCGCGAGTGCTGGGTCACTTGCCGTTTTAGCGCTTACGTACGCGGCCGGAAACCGTCCCGGCTCGCGTCTAAGATTGCCCGAGACTCATTCCTGCGTCAAAGGCCAATTACGCCTCAGCGCGCTGCGCGTCCGAGCGAAGCGGCCCGCGTCGCGTTGTTGATGAGGACGGTGCCCGACCAGAATGTCATGCAGGAGCCGGCGCCGTGCGTTGAAGAAGCCGATCAGGAGCACGAAGGGGGTCAGCACGCTGACGCTGATCCAATAAACAACGGCATGGACCGCGCCGAGCACGAAATAGGCCGGCGCGCCGTACCAGGTGCGCATCTCGATCTCCATGGCGCGCATCCCGAGGGTGGCCGAGGCCGGGCTGCCGAGCGTGATACCGTAATAAACCAGCGCCCAGACCACCGAAGCCGGCGATAACAGCCAGAACAGCGCCCAGCCGAAGCCGAATGTGACAATGCCGAACACGAAGATGAATATCGAGGCCGCGATCAGCGGGATGGCAATGATGATCAGATCTATGATGAAGGCGACGACACGGCGGGCCAAAACGCCTTCGAACAGTTCCGGGTTTGCCGCCGGGTCGTAGGCATGCGGTTTGACATCGAACGGCGGGCCGATCCGTCCAGGACCGGTTCCGGGACCCGTCGCGCCGCTTGGACCAGAATCCATCATGATCAATTTCGCACTATAGTCCTGCCGCCGCCAACCAACAACGCCTGACCAAGACACTGACTATGACAGAGGTGCCGAAGGTCACGCTTGCCGACATCGAGGCGGCCCGCCGCACGATGGCCGGCCACGTGCTGCGCACGCCGATATTGCCGGCGCCGCCGCTTTCGGCGCTCACCGGCGCCGATGTCTACGTTAAATATGAGAATTTGCAGGTCACCAATTCGTTCAAGGAGCGCGGCGCCTGCGCCAAGCTTGCCGCGCTCGGCGCGGCCGAGCGCCGCCGCGGTGTCATCGCGATGTCGGCCGGCAACCACGCCCAGGCGGTGGCCTATCACGCCCGGCGTCTCGCCATCCCGGCGACCATCGTCATGCCGGTCACGACGCCATTCGTAAAGGTGAAGGCGACCGAGGCGCTTGGCGCGACTGTGGTGTTGCATGGCGAGACCGTGGCTGACGCGCAGGCACGCGCCGCGGCGATCGCCGACGAGCGCGACCTCGTCTGGGTCCATCCCTATGACGATGCGCATATCATCGCCGGCCAAGGCACCATCGCGCTGGAAATGCTGCGAGGACGTGCCGGAGCTCGATGTTCTGGTCATGCCGATCGGCGGCGGCGGGCTCATTGCCGGCAATGCCGTCGCGGCGCATGCCATCAAGCCCGCGATCGAGATCGTCGGCGTCGAATGCGCGCTTTATCCGTCGATGTGGAATGCGATCCATGGCGGCATCAGGCCGTGCGGCGGCGCGACGCTGGCCGAAGGCATCGCGGTGAGCAACGCCGGCGCATTGACGCTGCCGATCGTGCGCGAGCTCGTGCGCGACATTATCCTGGTCGACGAGCCGCTGATCGAGCGCGCCGTCAATGCGTTCCTGACCCTGCAAAAGACCATGGCGGAAGGCGCCGGCGCCGCCGGGCTTGCCGCGATGCTGGCCGCAGCCGGAGCGCTTTGCCGGCCGCAAGGTCGGGCTGATCCTGTGCGGCGGCAATATCGATCCGCGCATCCTCGCCTCCATCATGGTGCGCGAATTGGAGCGCGAAGATCGTATCGTGTCGTTTCGCCTGACCATTCCCGATCGGCCGGGAGTTTTGGGCCAGATCGCCAGCCGGCTCGGCGAACTCGGCGCCAATATTCTCGGCGTCGATCATCACCGGTTGTTCCTCGACGTCCCCGCCAAGGGCGCCAAGCTCGACGTCACCATGGAGACGCGCGACGGCGCCCACGCCGAGGAAATTTTTCGCGCGCTGACGGCCGACGGCTACCAGCCGGTGCGGATGGAAGGCGGCGCGGCGCTGGAGTGAGATTGCCCGACTGAGAGCCTATCGGCTCTGACGGAATAACCTGGCTCTAGCTTCTTGATTGAGCATGATCTTTTCCGAAAACCGGATCACCCGCGGATCAAGTCCGAGGGCGAGCTTTCGGGATCATGCTTTAGCGCGGTATACCGGGATCGTAGGCGCTGGAGGACGCGCGGCGTGCTCGGTGCCGCAGCGGTATCGGGCGCGATGCGCGGGGCGGGCTCGCGGCAGCGGCACGGCGGTCATCGCCACCATCGCGAAGACGGTCGGGCGATGGCGCGGCAGCGGGATCCGCCCGGTGATCGGGTCCGGGGCAGGCAAATCGTCGGCGCTGCTGTCGGTCGCGTGCTCGGCGGCGGCTGCTGGCCGCCGGTCGCGCGGTGCCGAGGCGGCGTTGCTTGCCGGATTGGGCCACGCGAAGGGCTGAGCGGCGCGCCGGCGGCGGCGGCGGCCTTGTCACCTTGTCGGCGGAATCCTGGGTTGCGGGCGGCGCGGCGCGGCACCAGGGGCATAGCGGCGGCAGCTGACGTTGGCGAAGCCGGCTGGGTCGCCGCCGCTCCGGGCCAGGCCTGAGGCGCGGCAGCGGCCGTGTGGCACGCCGGCCGGCGGCATTGGCGTCGGCGGCGCTGGATGCCGTCGTTAGGCTTGCGTCAGCCGTCACCTGGGGCGAGGACGACGCGGGGGACTGGGCTTGCTGCGGATGCGCGTGCCGCCGGAACCGGGGTTGTGCTTGCGGTCGTGCTGTCCGACGGCGGCGCCATCGTCATCGGCTGGAAGGTCGGCGCCCGGGCGGCGCGATATAGGTGCGAATGAAAGCGGTGATGGTCCACAACACCACCGGCACGGCAATGATCACCGCCACCAGGATAATGATCCGCTGCAAAACCGGCGTGTAGAGCCGGATATTCGTCGTCATACTCACGCATCGACATCCGCCTCGTACTTGCGTCCCGGGCGGGGGCGGTTCGTTAGACGCCGCGCAGTTCTTCAGATAGCGCCTTTCTTCAGTTTCTCCGCAACTGTCGCGGCAAAATAGGTCAGCACCCCATCGGCGCCGGCGCGCTTGAACGCGATCAGGCTTTCGATCATGGCCTTGTCGCCGTCGAGCCAGCCGTTTCCCGCGGCGGCCATGATCATCGCATATTCGCCGGACACTTGGTAGGCGAAGGTCGGCATCCCGAACGTGTCTTTGACCCGCTGCAGGATGTCGAGATAGGGCAGGCCGGGCTTGACCATGACCATGTCGGCGCCCTCGGCGATGTCGAGTTCGACCTCGCGCAGCGCCTCGTCGGTATTCGCCGGGATCCATCTGATAGGTGCGCTTGTCGCCGATCAGCGTGGCGCTCGAGCCGACGGCGTCGCGGAACGGGCCGTAGAAGGCGGAAGCGTATTTGGCCGCATAGGCCATGATCTGCACGTCGCCGAAGCCCGCGGCATCGAGGCCTGCGCGGATGGCGCCGACGCGGCCATCCATCATGTCGGACGGCGCGATGATGTCGCAGCCGGCTTCGGCCTCGACCAGAGCCTGCCGGACCAGAACCTCGACGGTCTCGTCGTTGAGGATGATGCCGTCGCGCAACAGGCCGTCATGGCCGTGGCTGGTATAGGGGTCGAGCGCCACGTCGCAGAGCATGCCGATCTCCGGCACCTCTTTCTTGATGGCGCGGATGGCGCGGCAGACGAGATTATCGGGATTGAGCGCTTCCGAGCCGGCGTCGTCGCGCCGGCCGGGCTCGGTATAGGGAAACAGCGCGAGGCAGGGGATGGTCGAGCTTGGCCGCCCGCTCGGCGGCGCGCACCGCCTCGTCGACCGAAAGCCGCTCGACGCCGGGCATGGAGTCGACCGGCGCGCGGACTTTGGTGCCGTCGACCAGGAACAGCGGCCAGATCAGGTCGTCGGTGGTGAGCACGTTTTCGCGCACCATGCGCCGCGACCATTCGGCGCGGCGGTTGCGGCGCGGCCGGATCGCCAGATCGAGCCGCTCGGCCGGCGCTTCGGCCTCGACCGGGGCGAGGCGGCTGCGTTCGAGCGGGCGGCCGAATTTGATCGCCATGAGCACAGCTCCGTTCTCGCCGCCTCTTTTACCCGTTCCATGCCTGAGCCGCCACTGACTTGAGCGGCAGCCATGAGCAGCTGTTTCGCCGCCATAGAGCCCCTCGGTCGACGTTGACGGCTTTGGGGCGCCTCTATCGGTCCTGCACGCGGCGTTTCGCCAGCCAAACCGCTCCGATCCGGCCCAGGAACAGCAATGAGCGATCAATCGCAGCAGCGACCGACCCGGCCGAGCGACATGCTCGAGCCGGTGCTGTCGGCAAAGGCTGCAAAGCGCGGGACCTGGACCGAATATCTCGTTCTGTTTCTGCGCGTCATGGCCGGCGATTTCGCTGGTCAAAGGTCTTTATCACTGGGCCCAGGTCTGCGGCATCGGCGCCGGCGCCGACGACGGCTTCGAGGCGCACACCATCGCCTGGCAGACCGCGACGGTATTTTTCGCCGTGCTCGATCTTGTCGCCGCGGTCGGGCTGTGGCTCGCCGCCGCCTGGGGCGCGGTGGTGTGGCTCACCTCGGTCGTTTCGATGGCGGCGGTGGAGGTGTTCTTTCCGCAGGTCTATGGCGGCAGCATCTTCATCGTGCTGGTCGAGATGACGCTGCTCGGCGTCTATCTGTTTCTGGCGATCGTCTCGGCGCGCGAGCGGCCGGTGTGACGGCAATCAAGCGTTGCCGCCGTCCCGATTTCTGGCGCGCAGCGCGGCGCGGATCCGCTGCGGCGTTGCCGGAATTTCGTCGATCGAAACGCCGAACGGCGCCAGCGCGTCGTTGACGGCGTTGATGACCGCGGCCGGCGCGCCGATGGCGCCGCCTTCGCCCAGACCCTTGGCGCCGGTGATCGAGGACGCCGCCGGCGTTTCGATGTGGTGCAATTCGATCGGCGGAATTTCGCAACTGGTCGGCGGCATGTAATCGGCAAGCGTCGCGGTCTGGATATTGCCGGTCGAGTCGTAGATCGATTTCTTCGAACAGCGCGTTGCCGATGCCCTGCGCGATGCCGCCATGCACCTGGCCGTCGGCGATCATCGGATTGATGATGCGGCCGGCGTCTTCCACCGCCAGGAATTTTTCCATTGCGACGCGGCCGGTCTCCATGTCGACCTCGACGATGGCGACATGGCAGGCATTGGAGAAGGTGCCGGGCGGATCGTAATGCGCGCTTTCGCTCAAGCCCGGCGTGATCTCGCCCTTGAAGCGATGGGTCTGATGATAGGCGGCGCGCGCCAGCGTCGCGATCGTCACCGTGCGGTCGGTGCCGGAGACTTTGGCGTTGCCGTTTTCCAGCACGATGTCGTCCGGCCGCCGCTTCCAGCACATGGCTGGCGATGATGAGAAGCTTGTCGCGGATTTTTCGCGCCGCCAGCAGCGTGGCGCCGCCGGAGATGACCAGCGAACGGCTGGCGAACGTGCCCCAGCCATAGGGCGTGCGATCGGTGTCGCCGTGCACGACGCGCACATTATGCGGCGCGACGCCGACCTCGTCGGCGATGAGCTGCGCCAGCGTGGTGCCAAGCCCTTGGCCGTGCGGGCTGGCGCCGATGCGCGCTTCGACGCGGCCGGACGGGTCCATGACGATGTCGACATTCTCCCAGCCCGGCGTGATCTCCATGCCGCGCGCGGCGAAGGCCGGACTGCCGTAGCCGGTGCGCTCGGAAAAAGTCGCAAAGCCGATGCCGAGATAGCGGCCGTGCGCGCGGGCTTCGTGCTTGCCGGGCGCGAAACGCCGGCAGGTCGATATGCGGCCGCCGCTTTCTCCAGCGTTTCGAGATAGCTGCCCTCGTCGAACACCAGGCCGGTCGCGGAAGTGTAGGGAAATTGCGCGATCAGATTGCGCCTGCGGATTTCGACCGGGCTCAGCGCGAACGCCGCGGCGGCCTTGTCCATCAGCCGTTCGATGGCGAAGGTGATGACCGGGCGCGACACGCCGCGATAGGGCGCCATGGTGCAGGTATGGGTGGCGACGCCGCGCGCGCGGCAGGAATAGGCGCGCACGTCATAGGGGCCGGGCAATTCGGCCATGGCCATCAGCGGCTCGACGCCGCAGGTCGTCGGAAAGCACGAATAGGCGCCGATATTGGCGATCGACGTCGGCCGGTAAGCGCGATCAGCTTGCCGTCGGCGTCGAAGGCGCCTTCGAGCTCGATATGCTGGTCGCGGCTGTGGAACGCGGCGATCAGATTTTCGCGCCGGTCCTCGCTCCAGGCGACGCTGTCGCGCAACTTGCCGCGCCAGCCAGACCAGCACGACATATTCCGGCGGCAGCGACATTTTCTGGCCGAAGCCGCCGCCGACATCGGGCGCGACGACGCGCAGGTCGGCTTCCGGCAAAGCCGAGAAGATCGGCGATCGGCGGTGCGGGTCAGATGCGGCATCTGCGTCGTGCAGGTCAGCGTCATGCGGCCGGTCGCCGGATCGAACGCCGCATGCGCGGCGCGCGCTTCGAGCGGCGTCGCGTTCTGCCGGTGCGAGCGCGCATTCGACCCGAATGCGCCGATGCGCGCGCGGCGAACGCGGCGTCGAAGCCGGCGGTTTTGATCCGGCCTTCGACCACGACATTTGGCGTGTCGTGAACGCGCGGCGCGTCCGGCGCCAGCGCGTCGCGGCGCGTCGACGACCGCCGGCAATTCGGCAATCTCGATCTCGACCCGATCGGCGATGTCTTCGGCTGCGGCGGCGGTCGCCGCGAACACCGCGGCGATCGGCTCGCCGACAAAGCGCACCACGTCTTGGCGCCAGGATCGGCTGCTCGATCGGCTGATAGTTGAATTTGTGCAGCATCGGCCGGATCGGCCGCACGCCGTCGAGATCGGCGGCGCGTGATGATCTTGGCGCCGTCCGGCGCGGCGATGCTTGACGATGCGGCCGGAGGCGACCGGGCTGCGCACGAAGCGCACATAATGGGCGGCGGGCAAGATCGGCGGTGAAGCGGCCGCGGCCGGTGACCAGCGCGGGATCTTCCAGCCGCCGGATGGCGCGGCCGACCCATTTCATTCCGGAGCCGGCGGTTGCGCGGTCATGTCATGACGTCGCGCATTGGTTCGCCATTCTAAAATCGCGGCGGCGCGCCGGCATAGGCTTGGGTGATGACGTTGACGAGGTCCGCCTTGGTCGACCGGCCTGGGGTGCGTGATCTTGACGGCGGCGACGACCTCGACGGCTTTGCCGATATCGTCTTCGCGCATGCCGAGATCTTTAAAGCCCGGTCGGCAGCCCGAGGCGGACATTGAGATCGTAAAGCCCGCGCGCCGCGTCGTCGACGCCGAGCGCGCGCTTGATGCGCGCCATGGCCTCGGGCGCCGCGGCGGCGTTGAAGCCGATCGCATAAGGCGTCGCGATGGCGTGGGTATGGGCATGATCGAGATTGAACCATTGCCGCACGCGTTGCGCGATGGCGTGTTCGAGACCGACCTCGGCGCGGAAATTCGCCGCCAGCCAGGCGCCGTAGAGCGCGTCGGTGCGCGCCGCCGAGATCGCGCGGATTTTGCACCACGCGCGGCAGGCTCGCGCCGAGCAGGCGGACCGCTTCCTCGGCCATGGTCTGGACGACGGGGTTGGTGTCGATGCCGTAGAGGCTCTCGACCGCATGCGCCATGGCATTCATGCCGCTTGCCGCCGACACGCGCGGCGGCAGGTCGAGCGTGAGTTCGGGATCGTAGATCGCGGTCGCCGGCAACGCTGCCGGGCCTTCGCCGGAGACGCGATTGTCGGCAACGCCGATATACCAGCGCGCCGCCATCTCCGAGCCGGAATAGGTGGTGACGACGGCGATATAGGGAATTTTGGTCGTCGCCGCCGCGGCCTTGGCGAGCCCGATCGGCGAGCCGCCGCCGACCACAATGAAGCCGTCGGCATTGAGCCGCTTGATGTCGGCGACGATGCGATCGAAGGCTTCGCGCGGCATGGTCTGGCCCCGCGGTATCGCAGAAGCCGACGCAGCGATCGGCGATCGGTGCGGTCACGCGGCGGGCGAAATCGGCGCGCGATTTCGAGCACAGCACCAGCAGCCGCGACATTTTGTGGAATGGTCGGCTTCCGCGCGCAGCGCCGCAATGGCGCCGCGCGCCGAACACGATGCGCACGGGGTCGGAGTGGTAGGTGAAGGAGTTCATTTCCACGCACTCTTATCCGTTATCCTGAGGTGGCCGCGAAGCGGCCCTCGAAGGATACGGCCGAAGCGCTCGGGCCGTCGTCCTTCGAGGCTCGCTGCGCTCGCACCTCAGGATGACGGATCACCGTCTTCTCACTCCGCCTTCATGCCGGCTTTTTGCACCACCGGTCCCCACTTGGCGATTTCCGACTTGGATATATTTCCCGAACTCGGCCGAACTCATAGCAGCGGCGTGGCGCCCTGCTCATCCATGTATTTCTTGGTATCGGCCGACTTCAGGACGTCTTCGATCGCGGCATGCAACTTGTCGACGATCGGCTGCGGCGTGCCGGCGGGTGCGAGAATGCCCCACCAATCGGCCGCCAGGTAGCCCGGCACACCGGCGTCAGCGATGGTCGGCAGGTCC
>CAWAPT010000008.1:0-572460 GCA_963784005.1 uncultured Alphaproteobacteria bacterium
GGTTGGCGCAAAAATGCCGAGCACCTGCTGGGTGACCAGACCCGGAACCGTATCCACCGCCGTCGGAATTTCGGGTGCGACCGGCAGACGGGTTGGATTGGTGATGGCGAGCAAACGCAGCTTGCCGGTGCGATGGAATTCGAGGACCTGGCTGGTCATCGCCGGGATGACGATTGGAATCTGGCCGCCCATGACATCGGCGAGCGCCGGCCCGGCGCCTCTATAGGGCACATGCGGCAGGTCGGTAATGCCGGCCAGCGATTTGAGCAATTCGCCGCTGAGATGGTTCAACGTTCCGGCGCCGGCGGAGCCGTAGGAAAGCTTGCCCGGATTGGCTTTCACATAATCGATCAGTTCCTTGAGATTCTGCGCCGGCACTGACGGATGCACGGCAATGCCGAAGCACGTGACTGCCACCATCGAGATCGTCACCAGATCCTTCATCGGATCGAGCAGCGGGTGCTCGCGCAAAATCATTTCCGCAAGATGGATCGACGAGCTGCCGAGGAAAATCGTATAGCCGTCGGGCGCCGCATGCGCGACCAATTGCGCGGCCAACGAACCGCCGGCGCCGGGCTGGTTGTCCACGAATACCGAACCAAGGCTAGACTTCACCTTGTCGGCCCACGGGCGGCCGATAATGTCGAACACGCCGCCGGGCGGGAACGGCAGCACGAGACGGATCGGCCGCGACGGAAAAGTATCGGCTCGCGCAAGACGCGAGATGGCCGGCAGACCGGCGGCGCCGGCGGCCAGATGCAGAAATTGGCGGCGTGGAATGCCCATGATCGTTCCTCCCCTCGGACTTTTTTGGCGAGCGGGCCGGATCAATCCAGCTTGACGCCTGCGAATTGGACAACTTTAGCCCACTTGTCGATGTCTTCGGCGATAAACCTGCCGAACGCGGCGGGCTTCATTGCCGCAGGCAAAAAGCCGAGATCGAAACCCGCAAACGGCGGCGCTGCCCGCGGCACATTGCAAAAACCGGCGGCGCGGGAACGTATGACGAGTTCCTCCAGTCAGGCTAACCCGCCTTAGCTCCCGAGAACTTGACGACCTTGGCCCACTTCGCGGTTTCCTCGGCAAGGACGCGCCCGAATGCGGCGGCCGGCATCGGCTCGCTGTTGCCGCCGAGATCCTTGAAACGCGTCTTGAGTTGCGGATCGGCGATGGCGGCCGTGATGTTGCTGCTCAGCAAATCGATAACGGCGGCCGGTGTCGCTCTGGGCGCGCAGGTCCCGTCCCAGGTCACGGCATCGAAACCAGGGAGGGTTTCGCTGATGCTTGGAACCTCCGGCAGGACGTCCGAGCGGGTCGCGCTTGTCACCGCCAGCGGCCGCACCTTGCCCGCCTTGATGAACCCGAATGCGGTGGACACGGTGATGACGAAGGCCTGCACCTGCCCCGCAATCACATCGGTCATTCCCGGCGCCGCGCCACGATAGGGTACGTGAACGAGATCGATGCCGGCCATCATCTTGAGCATCTCGATGACGATATGCATCGGCGTCCCGACGCCGGGAGAAGCAACATTGACCTTGCCCGGATTGGCCTTGGCGTAGGCGATTAATTCGGCAAACGTTCCGGCCGGGAACGATGGATTGACCAACACCACCATCGGAAATCGCACCACGCCCGCGACCGGCGCGAAATCGCGAAGAAAGTCGTAGTCCAGCTTCTCGTAGAGCGTAACGTTGATCGCGTTCGCCGTGGCGCAAGTAAGAAGTGTATAGCCGTCGGCCGGAGCGGCAGCGACGGCTTGCGCCGCGAGATTGCCGCCGGCGCCGGGACGGTTCTCGACGACGAACGGCTGGCCGAGATGATCGGAAAGCCACTGACCGAACAGACGCGATATCAGGTCGGGCGTGCTGCCGGGGCCAAATCCTTCAAAGATCCGCGCCGCATGCTGCGGATAATCGAGCGCGAAGGCGCGCCGGGCGCCGCTGGAAACGGCGGCTGCGCCGGCCGCAAAGCGCAAAAATCGTCTCCGGGGAATATTCATGGCGCGGGCACCGGCACGGACCGCTGGTCGGCCGGCAGGCTAACGCGTCCGATTGGAGGTGAGAAGTGCCTTGGCAGCGCTTGCCGCAAGGCCGCAGCCAAAATGGCGCGGCGTTACGCGGCTTTCTTCGGAACCTTCTTGCCTTCCTTGCGCGCCTTGGACAGCCCGATCGCGATCGCCTGCTTGCGGCTCTTCACCTTGCCGCCTTTGCCGCCCTTACCGCTTTTGGCGGTGCCGCGCTTATAGCGGTGCATTTCGTTCTTCACGTCGCTGCCGGCGCTTGGCGAATATTTGCGTTTGCTCTTGGCCATCTGATGTCCTCCAATTTGTTCGTCTCGCAATCAATGCGATGCGGCCTCTAATAACCACCAGGCGTGCAATAGGTTGCCGCCTTTACACGCCGGGATAATTTTTTCCCTTAAGCAACCGCGCCAGATGCACGGCATTTGAAGCGAGCATGGGGTTCCAGTCGGCGACTGCTTTGGGCGTCTTGATAAGTTCCTTGTATTCTTTGCTGCCCATGGCTTCGCCGACCCAATAGGTCATGCCGCCGGCCGGTATCGTAAAGCCAACCTCGATCAGGGCCTGAAATAATTCGGCGCCGGTATGATGGGCGCCGTCCTCGTTGCCGACGACGACGACGAGCCCGACCTTGCCATAGGACGGCATGCGGCCCTTGTCGTCGGTCTCGGTCAGGAAGGCGTCCATGCGCTCCACGACGCGCTTGGCGACGCTCGACGGCTGGCCGAGCCAGATCGGCGTCGCAATAATCACGATATCGGCGTCGATCACGCGCTGGCGCAACTTCGGCCAGGCATCGCCTGCGCCTTCGTCGGATTCGACGCCCGGCTTGATATTGTGGTCAACAGCGCGGACGATGTCGCCCTTGGCGCCATGCTCTTGCATTGCGTCCATCAACTGCTTGAGCAGCGCATCGGTTGACGATTTCTCGCGGCCGCGCGCGCTTTTTAAGCTGCAATTGAATGCGAGGACTTTTAGCTTGGGCGCCGGCATCGCGTCAGCCGTCCGATGGGTGCGCCAAGGAGGGACGGAAACGCTGCGACCCGTTTACACCCACCGTCGTCGCTCCAGGAACGGCCTGATCTGCGGGCTTCTTCAAATCCTCGGGTCTTTGCCGTCCCAGCGTCCAGTTCTTGTACATACGGACTTCCGGATTGGGCACGGTCCAGCACGCCCCGTCGGCATCCATGAACACGACCCACATCAGCGCGGCTTCCGGACCGTAATCGATGACAAAATGAGCCCAGCCGGTGCCTTTTGGCGTCGTCATCGGCAGCGGCGGGTTGAGCTGGGTCATCATTGAAATCGCTCACTGAAAAGGAGAACGGAATGCTCTGGAAAACGTTAGGACGCTGGGAATAGTTCCAGCCATTGAACATGGAAATGCCCGCGCAAGCGGACTGCACCGCCGGCCGAAGAGTCGCAATCATTGTCGCCAATTTCACGCCTCTTTGGGGTCGGCGTCGAGCCGTACGATCCATCCTTCGAGACCTGGCTTGGCCGCCGGATAACGCGCCAGCACCAGCGGATCGTGCCCTGGCACGACATGACGCGGCGACGTCGCGAGCTTCCGCAGCGTATCGTAGCCTTCCACCACCTCCTGGATATTGTAGGTGATCGGAAACACGCGCCCGCCGTCGATATGAGCGTAAAGATGCGAGGCGTCGGCGGCGAGCACGACATAGCCGCGCTTGGTTTTCACCCGCACGCTCTGCAAGCCCTTCGAATGGCCGCCGATGTGATGCACGGTGACGCCGGGCACGATCTCATCCTCGCCGTCGTGGAACGCGCAGCGCCCGGTGAAAACCTTGCGCACCATGGCGATAACGTCTTCGGCCTCGAACGGCACACGCAGCGCTTGATGGCACATGCAACGGCCGGTCGCGTAGGCCATCTCGCGGTCCTGCAAATGATAATGCGCATTCGGAAACAGGTCGTAATTGCCGCTATGGTCGTAATGCAGATGGCTGATGATGACTTTATCGACTTTTGCCGGCACAATTCCCAGCGCGGCTAGTCCGTCGCGTATTGGTTTGATGGTCTCGCGCTGGCGCTTTTTGCCCATCGCCTCGTCGAAATCGGTATCGACGACGATCGCTCCGGACGGCCCGACGATCGCCCAAACGAAATAATCAAGCGGCTGCAACATGTCGTGCGGATCGCCGTCGACGAAATTCGCCGGCGACCGCCGCGAATGATGGGCATAACGGATGGCGTAGACTTCGTGGATGTCGTCGCTCATGGTGCCTCCCCGCGCTTTTGCGGCGAAGACTACGCGAGGCCGCGGCGCCGTGAAATAGCGCCGCCGCGGCGCCGGCACCCGCTAGTTCATCGCCCGGCATTTGCTGCGCGCGGACGCGGCTACGCTCAAGGCAAAGAAAAGCCCCGGCGCCTTAGCGGCGCCGGGGTTTTGCACTGAACGCTACGCTGACGAAATCTCGCGGCAAATCCGAATTACAACTGCCCGTATTTGTGCAGCACCGCGCGGCATTCGCCGCTGACGCGCCAGCTCTGGGCGGCAAGCGTCGCGCCGCACTGAAGAAGATTATTCCAGCTCATGCCGGCGGAATGATCGCAAAGCCGAACGGCCGCCGGCCGGCAGGGCGCAAGCTCGGCCAGATCGATCGCATTGGCGGCGGTGGCGGAAAGCCCGAAAAGCAGGCACGCGGCTATGACTATCTTCATCCTCAGTCGTCCCTCTCAACGTCTTTCGCTGGAAGCTTCGTGCTTACCGCTTTATGACGCTAAAGGCCAGCACTTTGTGCGACGCACAAAGTCCGCATAAGTCCATGTAATTTATTAACTATTTGCTCGTCTCTTAATTCCGATAAAGTTCCATGCCGCGTTTGTGCCGCAATTTGAGGCACTTCGGCGCACAAAAATGCCCGGCGCGAGGCCGGGCATTTCGATGCCAAGTCGGGATTAACGCTCCCGCGATTTAGGCAGCGGCCGCGAGATTGCCGAACCGCTTGAGATTCTCTTTCTGCTTGTCGTTGCGCGGCGGCAGCTTGAACAGCCGCGCCGCCGTGCCGCCGAGGATGTTGTGCTTCGCCTTTTCCGACAGGAACGGCAGGTCGTAGATCGTCGCCGGCAGATCGAAGTCCCAATGCGGATAGTCGGACGAATAGAGCAACTGCGTCTCGGCATTCATCATGCGGAACGTGCACTCCATCGCGCCGTAATCCTGAATTTCCATCGGCTGCGACGAATAGAACATGTCGCGCATATAGTCCGACGGCTTCTTCTTCAGCAGCGGCGCTTCGGACGGCCGCAGCATGTATTCGTGGTCGAGCCGCTGCATCAGGAACGGCACCCAGGCGAGGCCGGATTCGATCCAGACCACCGGCAGCTTGGGGAAGCGCTCGCCCATGCCGTTGATCACCCAGTTCGTGCAATGCAGCACGTTGTACCAGGTGAAGCCGAGCGCGTGCGCCGAGAGGAATCGGTTGCAGCTGCGAAAGATCGGCTCGCCCCAGTTCGGACCGGAATGAAACGACAGCACCAGCCCGCGCTCCTCCATCGCCCGATAAAGTTTCATATAGGCGTTGTCGTAGACCGCCATGTTTGGGCGCACGGTCGTCACCATGAAACCGCCGACATGCTTGCGATCGCCGAATGTCTCGACGTGACGCAACGCCTGGTCCGGATCGCTGAACGGCAGGCACAACATCGAATAGAAACGGCCGTCCGCCTCCGGCATGACTTTTTCGGTGAGCCAGCGGTTATAGGCCCAGCATAGCTCGACCTCCATTTCCTTCTGCGGATGCATGCCGATATTGAGCATGCCGGTCGGAAACAGACAGGAATAATCGACGCTCATCGCGTCCATCCAGCGGTGGCCGAGCTGCACGTCGCGCATCGAACCGCTTTCGGTTCTTTCGGTCGAGCGCATCGGGTAGCGCGTGACGCGGCCGCCCATGTCCTGATAGCCGACCGCACCCGGTACGACATTGGCGCGCGCCATGCCTTTCATGCGGCCCGACAGGGCCAGCTGCTTGAGCACGTCATTTTCCATGTAAGGCAGGAACTCGTCGTAATTCTCGCCTTCATAGTGATGCGCATCGACATCGACGATGATCATGTCGTCGAGATTGCGCTGGTGCGCCTGCTTGCGCGCATGCGCCAGCAAGTGGGTGGTATTGAGCTCCTCGATCGTTACGCGGCGGCCGCGATCAGCGATGAGATCCATGACGTTCTCCCAAGTTCAGTTGCCGTCGTTATCCTGCGTCATTGCGAGCGAAGCGAAGCAATCCTTCTTTCAGCTAATTTGCGCCAAACCTGGATTGCTTCGTCGCTTCGCTCCTCGCAATGACGTATTTCAGCGGCCCGTCCAACTTTGCCACATGCCGAGCTCGAATACGGCGAGATCGGCCGACCGCAGCAACCCGCTCGCGGTGACCATGACATCGGTGGCGGAAATCGAGTTTCGCGGCACCGGTGTGAATTGCTCGCCGGCTTCGGTGCGCGCACTGTAGATGCGGCACGCCGCGGCGATGAGCGCCTGCAAGGCTTCCGTCGTCACCACATCGAGCTTGCCGTCGACAATCCCGCGCTCGAGCGCAGCGGCAACGCGCTTGGCGTCCGCCGAAGCGCCGTTGGCGACCGCAAGGCCGGGCTTCGCCGCCGCCGGTGTGGCGGCGGGCCGCACCTTTATCGCCGTTTTCGCTCCGGCTTTGGCCGCGCGCTTAGGCGACGACATAAAGGTCCTCTCCCTTCTGCACGGTCTTGTACTTCTTCAGCTTCATCTTGCGATTGCTGACGCATTCGCCGGTCTTCATGTCGTATTCCATGCCATGCCAGGGGCAGACGAAGTGCATCTCCTCTTCGGAGAAGAACAGACCCATCGAGGTCTTGTCCGGCCGCAGCCGCTCCTCGACCTTGGCGATGGTCAGCCCTTCGCAGGCCGGGCCGCCCTGATGCAGGCAGAAATTGCTGTAGGCGAAGAACTCACCTTCATGCCGGAACACGCCGATCTCGTTGTCGCCGACAAAGATGATACGGCGCTCGCCGTCGACGAATTCCGATAGCTTTGCGACGAATTTTTCCGCCATCTGCGTTACGCCCTTGCGCTCACCCCAATGTTCGGCCGTTGCGGCCCGCCCCTTGGCGGGGCAATTGGGCGACCGTATCGGGCCGCCATTCTTCGCGCCATGCTTTTAGCACAGAGCACGCCCCGGCGCGACGGGCATAAATTAGCAGCCAGCCATGCGGGCCCGCGTCATTCCAACCAGCAGTGCGAGGGATCGCCTCGCCCCGCAAAAAGTGGACAACACATCACGCCATCCGGTTGTCGATCTCCCCGCCGACAGCCTAAATCGGGTCTTATCCCGTCATCCGGCTACAGCTTCCATCACTTCCTTTGGCCGGCGCTGAATCGCGCGCAGGTAAGCCGCAGCGGGCGCGTCGGGGTATCGTCTGCCCTGCTCCCAATTTTTCAACGTAGCGAGGGGAATCCGGTAAGCTATTGCGAAGCGATGCTGCGACATGTGGAGCGCCCTGCGGATCGCCCTTACATTGGGAACCTTGACCGTCGTCACGCGCATCCCCGGCACCCTTCGGCCGTGGATGTGCACCGAAGCCTGCTTCAGGCTTTCGATTAACTCGTCACCAAACTTGCTCATGCTCCTCATCCAGTTTCGTGCTTCAGGTTCCCAAAATTCTATTTAGCATGCACCCTACCCTTCAAAATCGCAGCGAGACTGCGCACGGCGCGCTTCTCTCCGGGTGACAAATTTTCCTTCCGCGCCTTCGCATAGACCATCAAAAGGTATAGCGGTCGGCCTTGGTCGGAATAGAAATAAATGACTCTCGCTCCGCCGCGTTTGCCGGACCCTCCTCTATTCCAGCGGATTTTCCGGACACCGCCGGTCTCCGGGATCACATCACCGCCGTGTGGATTACCTGCGATGTAACTTATGAAGCTCTCGCGTTCCACGTCGCTCCAGACTGCTTCGGCTTGGCGCACGAAGATTGCGGTTTCCGCGACCGAGATCAGCTTATGCGACATTGATCTATATACGCCAATGGCACCCAGAGCGCCAGAGATAATAAAGCGGTTAAGCCATCCGGTTCTCGATTTCGCCGATCTTCTCGATCCAGATTTTCACGATGTCGCCGGCCTTGAGGAAGGTGCCGCTCTCGGCGCCGGTTCCGGACGGCGTGCCGGTCAGAATGAGGTCGCCGGGATGCAGGGTCATGTTGATCGACAATTGCTCGATCTGCTCGGCAAGCGTGAACAGCATCTTGCCGGTATTGGAATCCTGCTTGAGTTCGCCGTTGACCCACAGTTTGAGGCCGAGATTTTGCGGGTCGGCGATGCCGCTCGCCGGCACGACCCATGGTCCCAGCGGACAGGACCCTTCAAAGGTCTTGTGCTTGGTCCAGTCCATTTTGAACGGGGATGTCGGGGCAACGGCGTCCCGTCTGCCGCGATCGCGCGCCGAGAGGTCGTTCGCGGCGGTGTAGCCGGCAACATAGCTGAGCGCCTTCTCCCTGGTTACGTCTTTGGCCGGCCGGCCGATGACCGCGGCAAGCTCGATCTCCCAGTCCATCGCCTTGGCGTAGCCGGTCATTTTGATCGTGGCGCCAGGATCGGCAATCGTGCGCGACGCCTTGATGAAATGCCACGGTTTTAGACCCAGCCCATGCGGATCGGGCGGCGGCGGATGTCCCTCGCGCGCCGCCATGGCGGCGGCGTGGTCGGCATAGTTGGCGCCGGCGCAATAGATCGTTCCGGGAAAGCGCACCGGGGCGAGCAATTTGGTCTTGGCAAGCACTTGGCGCTTGGCCCGGCTTTTGGCGGCGCCGGCGGCCGCCTTCTTGAGCGTGCCGTCGGCCGATTTCCAGTCCTCCAAGATGCCGAGGACCGTGGCATAGGCCGGCCTGCCGGTGAGCTTTGCGGCATCGAAAATCTCCTCGCCGACGACGAGGCCGGCGCGCGGTCCCGCGCTCGATTGATAGGTGGCAAGCTTGTAGCCGGCGGGCTTTGCCGAAGCCGGGCCTGAAACCATGTGCGTCTTCTCCTTCAGTCAAATCCTTGGGCAAAATCTCCGTGACAAACCCGTCACGACAGCCGCAGCGCGGCGAGCACCCGCTCCGGCGTAATCGGCATTTGCGTAATCGGCGCGGCGCCGAGCGGGCGCAGCGCGTCGTTGATCGCGTTCATGACGCAAGCCGGCGCGCCGGCGGTGCCCGCTTCGCCGGCGCCTTTGGCGCCAAGCTCGGAATCCGCCGTCGGCGTTACCACGTGACCGATTTCCATATCCGGCATTTCGCCGGCCATCGGCACCAGATAATCCATCATCGTGCCATTGAGCATCTGTCCTTGGTCGTCATAAAGACAGTGCTCGAACAATACCGCGCCAATGCCCTGCACGATGCCGCCGCGGATTTGCTCGTCGACAAGCTGCGGATTGATCACGGTGCCGCAATCCTCGACGCACCAGTGCTTGAGCAGCGTCACTTTCCCGGTCCTGATATCAACGTCGAGATAGGATGCCTGCACGCCGTTGGTGAAGGCGAACGGCCAAGCGCGAGGAACATAATGACGCGTCACCATGAATTCGGCCTGGAAACCCGGCGGCAAAGTGTCGGGGCGGAAGTAAACGACGCGCGCCACCTCGTCGAGCGGCATCCGCTCGCGGCCGGTGCCGGCATCGACCACCACACCATTACGAATGTCGAGCGCTTTAGGATCGGCCTGCAAAATCGAGGCAGCGGCGGCGAGAACGTTTTCGCGCAGCGCCTTGCCAGCCTGCCAGGCGGCTTCGCCGCCGATGCCTGCCGCGCGCGACGCCCAGGTGCCGCCGCCATAGGGCGTGTTGTCGGTATCGCCGGTGATGACGCGCACGCGCTCGATCGGCACGCCGAACGAGGTCGCCACGCATTGCGCCAGAACCAACTCCGCGCCTTGGCCTTGCTCGGTGACGCCGGAATGGCAGAACACGGCGCCGGTCGCGTCGAGCCGCACGGTGGCGCCGTCTTGCGATGAAATCCGCGCACCGCCGACGCCGTAGAACGCGGCCGACGGATTCGTGACTTCGATGAAAGACGCAAAGCCGATGCCGCGATGCACGCCCTGCTCGCGCAAGCGTGCCTGCTCGGCGCGCAGCGCGTCGTAAGCCATCATCTTGAGGATTTTATCGAGCGAAGCGTGGTGCGACAGGCCCTCGAATTTCAGCCCGGCGGCGCTGGTCGCCGGATATTTGTCATCGGGAAAGAGATTGCGCCGCCGGATTTCGGCTGGATCCATTCCGATCTTCGCCGCGGCAAGCTCGACCAGACCTTCCGTCACCGCGGTGGCGATCGGGTGCCCGACGGCGCGGTATTGGCACATGACATTCTTATTCTGAAAGACGACGCGCGTGCGCGCGCGATAATTCGGACAGGTGTAGGGGCCGCCTGTGAGATTGACGACCTGGTTCGCTTCGATGCCGCTAGTGCGCGGATAGACCGAATAAGGACCGATGCCGGTCAAATCGTCGATCTCGAACGCGGTGATCGTGCCGTCGCGCTTGACGCCGATCTTCGCCGTGACGCGATGGTCGCGCGCGTGGATGTCGGTGATGAAGCTTTCGAAGCGGTCGGCGACGAATTTGACCGGCCGCTTGAGAAGTTTCGCCAGCGCCACCGCGGCCATCTCGTCGGCATAGATGTGCACCTTGATGCCGAACGAGCCGCCGACGTCCTTGGTGATGACGCGCACCTGGTTCTCTTCGAGAGCAAGATGCTTGGCAAACAGATTCTGCGTCATGTGCGGCGCTTGGGTGCCTTGATAAACCGTCAAGCGCTGCTCACCTGGATTCCAGTCGGCGACGATGGCGCGCGGTTCGTTGGTGACCCCGGTGTGGCGGCCGAACAAAAATGTCGTCTCGACTACGGTGTCGGCATCGGCAAATCCCCGGTCGGGGTCGCCGGCGTTGAGCACGCGCTCGAAAGTCAGATTGTCGCCGAGCGCGGGATGGATCACCGGCGTCTTGGCATCCAGCGCCGTTTCGGCATCGGTGACGGCGGGCAGCACCTCATAATCGACCTCGACCAGCGCGCAGCCATCCTCGGCCTCGGCGCGCGTTCGCGCCACGATGGCGCACACCGCTTCGCCCTGCCAGCACGCGCGATCGACCGCGATGGCATGCTGCGGCGCCGATTTGATGCCCTTGAGATGCGTGAGCACGCCGACCCACGGCGTGATGACCTTGGCCAGCTCCGCGCCGGTGACCACGGCGACCACGCCCGGCGCTTTCTTGGCGTTCGCCGTGGCGATGCTTGTGATGCGGGCATGCGCGTGCGGCGAGCGCACGAAGGCGACATGGACCATGCGCGGCAGCACCACGTCGGTGACGTATTGGCCGCGCCCTTGCGTCAGCCGCGCCAGATTCGGCCGCGGCACCGAGCGGCCGATATAGGAATTCGGCCGGTCGAGCGCGGTGAGGCCGGACGGCTGGTCGGGGGAGATTTTCATGTCAATTCTCCCTCCCCGTTGTGGGGAGGGCCGGGGTCGGGGTCGGGAGGCGACGACGAGCGTCAACGTCTGCTGACCACCTCGCGACCCCCACCCTTACCCCTCCCCACAAGGGGGAGCGGAAAAATTCATATCGCCTCACAGAAACCGCGTCGGCCACATCAGCGTGCGCCACATATGCGACGACGGCGAATTGTCGAAGCCGAGGCCTTCCTCCGGCTGCTTGAAATTGCGGCCGATGATGTCGACAAAATCGTTGAGATCGACCTTGGCGTTGGGATCGAACGAATAGATGTCGTTCACCGTGATCATGCGCGAGGTCATGTACTATTTGTGGTTCTCGCGCGCGCTCGTATTCGGCGACGATATAAGGCTCGGGCTTATAATCGGCGCCGAAATATTTGATGTACATTTCCGGATATTCGTAGCCGACCGACGGATCGGGGAAAAAGCGCAGCGCCTGGTGCATGCGCACCGCCCAGCTCACTTCCTCGTCGACATAGGGCTCGATCATCTGCGCGCCCCAATAGCCGTGGTCGCAGCGGATGAAGCCGCAACGCCGATATCGTGCAGCAGGCAGGCGAGCACGATCTTCTCGCTGTGGCCGCCCTTGAGCGCGTGCGTCGCGCTTTGCAGCAGATGATTGAGCGAGGCAAAACGATTGTTGAAGAAATCGATCAGCGTCGGCTTCTCCGGCATTTTCGGCAGCCGCGGATCGGCGCCCATCAGAAAGTATTTGTCCGGGTTGGCGGCTTTCAGCGCCGGGCCGCTATCCATCTCGACTTTGCCGTCGGCCATGTTGAACAGCACCGACTTGGTGGCGATGCGCTCGCCGAGCGTCGTGCATCATCTGTTCTTCGAGCTCGTCGGCGCGCGCCGACAGCGACTGCGGGTTGGCGTGTTCGTTCATGGTGCGCCTGCCTTTGCCGCCCGTGTCTGGGCGATGGATTCGATGGCGTCGACGATGGCCTGGTAGCCGGTGCAGCGGCAGTAATTGCCGGAAATATGCTCGCGAATCATATCACGGCTCGGCACGCCGCCGCGGCACAAAAGCGCCTGCGCGCCGATCAGCATGCCCGGCGTGCAGAAACCGCATTGCAGCGCGTTGCGCCGTTGGAACGCGTCCTGAAGATCGGCAATGACGCCGGAATCCGAAACGCCCTCGATGGTTTCGACCGCGGCGCCGTCGCATTGCACCGCAAGGATGAGGCAGCCGCGCACCACCTCGCCGTCGACCAGCACCGTGCAGGCGCCGCACACGCCTTGCTCGCAGCCGACATGGCTGCCGGTCAGCCCCAAATCGTCGCGCAGGAAATCGACCAGCGTCTTGCGGGCCTCGACGCGCTCGCGCACGTCCTCGCCGTTCACGCGCAGGCTGATGTCGAGGTGGCGCTCTCCCATGACATAATCAATAGCACTTGGACATTGCCGGCGCCACGGCGCGGCGGCCAGCCTACTTGCCGACGATATCGCGCACAATGTCGATGGCCCGGCGTAACAGCGTCATCGACGCTTCCAGCGTGCGGAACGCGGCATGCGCCGTGAGCGTGACATTTTCCATACGCGCAAGCGGATTGTCGGGCTTGAGCGGCTCGGAATGAAACACGTCGAGCCCGGCGTGGCGGATATGGCCGCTACGCAGCGCGCCGATGAACGCGGCCTCGTCAACCAAGCCCGCGCGCGCGGTATTGACGAAGATCACGCCGGGCTTCATGCGCGCGAACTGGGCCGGCCCCGAGAAAGCCGCGCGTCTCGTCATTAAGCGTGAGATTCATCGAGATCACGTCGGAGCGCGCCAACAGTTCGTCGAGCGCAACGAGCGGCGCATCCGGGCGCGGCGTGCGGTTCCAGGCGATCACCTCCATGCCGAGCCCGCGGCCGATGCGCAGCACTTCGCCCCGATGCCGCCAAGCCCGATGACGCCAAGCGTCTTGCCGAGAAGCTGCACGCCTTCATGCGGCGCCCAGGTGCCGGCGCGCACTTCGCGGTCCATGCGCGCGATGTCGCGGCAGGCGCGAGACAGCAGCGCGATGGTGTGCTCGGCGACCGCCGTGTCGCCGTAATCCTTGATGATGTGAACCTTGATGCCGCGCGCCGCCATATCGGCGAGGCTCATGTAGCTCGCCGGCCCGGTGCCGAGAAACACAATGTGCTTGAGCGCCGCGCATTGCGTCGACCAGATGCGTCGGCATGTAGGAATGGTCGTCGATGCAGATGTCGTAGCCGTTGAGCACGCGCGGCAGCTCGTCTGCGCTCGAACGGCTTGCGGTTGACGTCGATCGGCGGATCGTCGGCGCGGACGACGCGCTGCCACACCGGCGCGAGCTGATCGTTGCAGTCGAGGAAGAGGGATTTCATTTTTCTCTCGGCCGAACGGCTCCCTCTCCCCGCCTGCGGGGAGAGGGTTGGGGTGAGGGGGCGCTTCCGCAGACGCGGCGGCGAGGATCGTCTCCCAAACGCCTTCGATATTTCCAATGACTTCATTATTCCAGAAGCGCAGGACACGATAACGATGATCGACCAACCATTGATCGCGTATCGCGTCGCGCTTATTCGCCGCGTGTTGGCCGCCATCTACCTCGATGACAAGCCGCTTCTCACGGCAAACAAAATCGACAAAGTAAGGACCGACCGGCTCTTGGCGCACGAACTTGAAGCCCGCAAGCGAACGAGCGCGAAGATACTTCCAAAGCCGCCTTTCCGCGAATGTTGAATTCTTTCGTAGCTGTCTGGATAGACTTGTCTTCGTCGCCTTTGCGCCACGCATGCGTTGAGGCCCCCTCACCCCACCCTCTCCCCGTAAACGGGGAGAGGGAGTTGTTTTACGGCGCGACGATCGGCTGCGCGGCCAGCACCGGGCGCGTGCTGGGCGACGCCGGAAAACGGCCGAGCCTTGCTCGAACCACGATGCCGGCGCCGGCTGGCCCCACAGGGTCTGGCGCTGCGGATCGGTGAGCGACCAGCGGATCGGCGCGTGGTCGGGATCGACGGTGAGATAGTCGGAGGTGAACAGCTCGATGCGATGGCCGTCGGGATCGCGGATGTAAAGAAAGAAGGCGTTGGAAATGCCGTGGCGGCCGGGGCCGCGCTCCATATTGGCGAGATAGCCGCAGGTCGCCATCACGTCGCAGATATGGATGATGTCGAGCACGCCCGCGGTCCAGAAGCCGACATGGTGCAGGCGCGGCCCGACGCCGTTGGTGAAGGCGAGATCGTGGACGTTGCCTTTGCGCTGCAGCCACACCGCCCAGAGCTTCGGATCGTCGCCGTCGGTCTCGGAATATTCGGTCAGGCGAAAGCCGAGCTCGCGGATAGAAATCGTAGCTCGCCTGCACGTCGGGCGTGAAGCAATTGAGATGATCGATGCGCTGGATGCGCGCGCCCTGATGCGCGGCGTATTTCTGCAGCATGGAGGGCGTCTGATCCATCTGCGCATAAAGATCGAGCGGCATGCCGAAAATGTCCGCGGTGCGCAGGGTGCGGCCCTGATGCGGCAGGTCCGGGAACGAGGTCGGCAGATTGCGGCGGCCGAACCAGGACGCGGCGCGATCGAGGTCCTCTTCGCTGGCAAGCTTGAAGCCGAGCGCATGCACGTCGTTCTCGCGCGCCGCGCCGCAGCACCAGCGAATGATGGTTGCGCTCCTCGACGCCGCGCAGGTAGAGCGCGTCGGCGGTCTCGTCGCTGACCAGAAGCCCGAGGCAATCGACATAAAAGGCGCGCGAGCGGGCCAAGTCGCGCACGCCCAAGCTCGGCATGGCTCGCGCGCACGATATTGAACGGCGGATCGAAAACCGGATTGCGGACGGGCATGTCAAGTGCGCTGTTTGCCGTTGACGGTTCGCTGCGCTGACTTTTAACACATCGCCCGGAGGACGGAAGCCGCACACGGGAGATCGACATGCGCCTTGCAAGCTACGCTCTGCGCGGCCGGCCGAGTTTCGGCGCGGTCATCGGGCGAGGGCATCGTCGATCTGCGCCCGCGGCTGCACCGCTTTCCGAGCCTCGTCGAGGTGTTTCGCGCCCAGGCGCTCGATCAGGCCAAAGCGGCTGCCGACGGCGTGCGGCCCGACGTGCCGCTCGCCGAAGTCGAGCTGTTGCCGCCGCTTGCCGGCGCCGGAAAAAATCCTCTGCATCGGCATCAACTATGCCAACCGCGCCAGCGGACTATAACGTCACCAACACGCCGAAATATCCGAGCATGTTCTACCGGGCGCCGAATTCGCTGGTCGGCTCGGGACAAAACCTGGTCCGGCCGAAAGTCTCCGAGCAGCTCGACTACGAAGGCGAGATCGCCATCGTGATCGGCCGCGACTGCAAGCATGTGCCGAAGGAGCACGCGCTCGGCGTGATCGCCGGCATCACGCTCTGCAACGAAGGCACGATCCGCGACTGGACGCGCCATGGCCAATTCAACGTCACGCAGGGCAAGAATTTCGACGCGAGCGGCGGCATCGGGCCGTGGATCCAGACCGACTTCGACCTGAACAAGCCGCTGCATCTCATCGTGCGCAAGAACGGCGAGGTGACGCAGGACGACACCACGGCGAGCATGATTTTCTCGTTCGCCGACATCATCGCCTACACGACGAGCTTCATGACGCTCAAAGCCGGCGACGTCATCTGCACCGGCACGCCGGTGAAGAAGACGCCGAAAGTCGATCCGCCGGTTTGGCTCAAGCCCGGCGACACGATCGAGGTCGAGTGCCCCGAGATCGGCGTCTTGCGCAATACCGTGGTGGACGAGGCGTGACCACGGGCGCCCGCGCGGCTTGCGTCATCGGCTGGCCGATCGAACATTCGCGCTCGCCGCTCATTCATAATTATTGGCTCAAGCACTACGCATTGCCGGCGAATACCGGCGCGAGGCGGTGCCGCCGCGACGAATTCGCAGGCTTTCGTGCAGTCGCTCGCCGCGCGCGGCTATGCCGGCGCCAATGTGACGGTGCCGCATAAGGAGGCCGCGCTCGCCTGGTCGCAGCCGGACGATCGCGCGCGCGCGGTCGGCGCCGCCAACACGCTGTGGCTCGACGGCGTGCTGCGTTCGACCAATACCGACGTCGAAGGATTTTTGGACAATCTCGACGCCTGCGCGCCCGGCTGGGATCGAGACTTAGGCAAAGCCGTCGTGCTCGGCGCCGGCGGCGCGGCGCGCGCCGTCGTTTATGCGCTGCTTGAGCGCGGCGTCGAGTCGTATCGTGGTCGCCAATCGGACGCAACGGCGCGCCGAGGATTTGCGCGAGCGCTTTGGCGCGCGCGTTCATCCGATCCGCTGGGACGCGCGCAACGGCGCACTCGACGATGCCGGACTGCTCGTCAACACCACGACGCTCGGTATGGACGGCCAGCCGGAGCTCGCGCTCGACGTTGGGCGGTTGCCCAGTGATGCCATTGTCGCCGATCTTGTCTATGTGCCCCTGCTGACGCCGCTGCTGCGGGCCGCGAAGGCCCGCGGGCTGCGCACCGCCGACGGGCTCGGCATGCTGATGCATCAGGCGGTGCGCGGTTTCTCGCTGTGGTTCGGCAAAAAGCCCGAAGTGACGGCGGAATTGCGGGCGCTGCTCGAAGCCGATCTCGCTCTTCCGCCGCGAAGTTCCCAGGAATAACGTCGCGTCTTCGGGGTTTTAAGCCTGTCGCCATTGGCATAAGCCGCAGGCCCCGTGGGGGGACGATTGGGAGGAACGATCATGACAATACAGAGAATAATGGGCGCGAGCGCCGCCTTTGCTTTGCTGTTCGCCGCTACCATTGCGGCGGCGCAGGCGCCGACACCGCCAGCATCACCGCCGCCGATGCGCGTGCGCGCCACCATCGAAGCGTCGACGGTTCCACACTCAACGTTACGACGCGCGACGGCGCCAAGCTGATGGTGAAGCTTGCCGACAACGCGCACCATCCTCGGCATCGTCAAGGCGCCGCTATCCGACATCAAGCCGGCGGTTTCATCGGCATCACCGCCATGCCGCAGCCCGACGGCAGCCAGAAGGCGGTCGAGATTCACATCTTCCCCGAAGCCATGCGCGGCACCGGCGAAGGTCACCGGCCGTGGGACCTGATGCCCAACTCGACCATGACCAACGCCACAGTCGACAGCCAAGTCGCTGTCAGCGACGGTCAGAAGCTGGTCCTGAAATACAAGGATGGCGACAAGACATTCATCGTGCCGGCGAACGTAACCGTCGTTACCTATGTTCCCGGCAACCGCGGCCGACCTCAAGCCGGGCGCAAAAATGATGGTCGCAGCCGGCGCGAAGCAACCCGACGGCACGGTGGTGGCGCCGCGGATCAATGTCGGGCTGAACGGCGTCGCGCCGCCAATGTGAGCTAAACGTCAGGGACGACCACCTTTTGGCACGGCATTTGCTCGTTTTGCAGGCATAAGCCGTACCAAACAGCAGGAGGTCGTCCATGACCCGCGCCGAACTCACCGAGAAACTGCTCGGCATCAAGCGCGAGAAGGGCTGGAGCTGGAAATATATCTGCGGCGAGATCGGCGGCATGTCGCCGGTGCTGATCACCGGCGCCATGCTCGGCCAGATGAAGCTCACCAAGCCGCAGGCCGCCAAAGCCGCCGAACTGTTCGGCCTGAGCAAGAGCGAGCAGGCGCTGCTCAACGAGGTTCCGAACCGCGGCTCGCCGATGCCGCCCACCGATCCGCTGATCTATCGCTTCTATGAGCTGGTGATGGTCAACGGGCCGGCGTTGAAGGTGCTGATCGAGGAAGAATTCGGCGACGGCATCATGTCGGCGATCGACTTCGATCTGGCGCTGGAGCGCCAACCCGATCCCAAAGGCGATCGCGTCAAAATCTCGATGTCGGGAAAATTCCTGCCATACAAATATTACGGCGCGACCGGCAACGCCCAGGCCTATGGGTACAAGGAAGAGTAATCGTCCTCTCCGTGAAAACGGGGGAGGGGGACTACGCGAAGCGTGGTGGAGGGGGCGCGGGCTTCGACGACAATCCGGCGACGACAATAAAGCGTAGAGTCAGACGCCCCCTCCACCGCCCTGCGGGCGGTCCCCCTTCCCCCGCTGTCGCGGGTGAGGATCAGTCCTAATGCTTCCGGCAGTGCCGATGGAAATCGTTGTCGCTCCAGCACGAGCCATGACGGATCGCGGTCTTACGCCAGCTCACATCGCCGCGATCACGCGGCGGTCGATATCGGCGACGCTGGTGACGCCCATCAGCGCCATGGTGATATCGAGCTCGTTGCGCATGATCTCGATGGCGCGGGCGACGCCCGCTTGGCCGCCGGCGCCGAGCCCGTAAATGTAGGCGCGGCCGCTCATGCAGGAGCGCGCGCCGAGCGCGAGCGCACGCGCGATGTCCTGGCCGGACCGGATGCCGCCGTCGAACATGATCTCGATCTCGGAGCCGACCGCGTCGGCGATCGCCGGCAACATCGAGATCGACGACGAGCGCGCCGTCGAGCTGGCGGCCGCCGTGATTGGACACGACCAGAGCCGCGGCGCCGGTTTTTGCCGCGATCCGGGCATCCTCGACATCGAGAATGCCCTTGAGGATGAGCTTGCCGGGCCACAGGCTTTTGACCCACTCGACGTCTTTCCAGCTCAGCGTCGGATCGAACTGCTCGGCAATCCACTTCGACAGCACGGTGACATTCGCCATGCCGGGATAGTGGCCGGCGATATTGCCGAAGGTCTTGCGCTTGCCGCGCAATACGCCGAGCGCCCAGGCCGGCTTGGTGGCGATGTCGATGAGATTGTTGATGCGGATTTCCGGCGGCACGCGTCATGCCGTTCTTGATGTCGCGGTGACGTTGCCCGATCACTTGCAGATCGACGGTGAGCACGAGCGCGCTGCATTTGGCCGCCGCCGCGCGCTCGATCAGCGCGCGGATATAGCCGCGATCCTTCATAACGTAGAGCTGGAACCAGAACGGCTTATCGACCGCCGCGGCGACATCTTCGATCGAGCAGATCGACATGGTCGACAGCGTGTAGGGAATTCCCGCTTGCCTGCGCGGCGCGGCACGCCAGAATCTCGCCGTCGCCGTGCTGCATGCCGGTCAGCCCGACCGGCGCCAACGCCAGCGGCAGCGCCGCCGGCTCGCCGAGGATGGTGGTTTTGGTGCTGCGGCCCGCGACATTCAACAAAATGCGCTGACGCAGCTTGATGCGCTCGAGATCGGCGCGGTTGGCGCGCAGCGTCTGCTCGGCATAAGAGCCGCCTTCCGCATAATCGATGAATGCCCGCGGCACCTTGCGGTGCGCGGTCTGCCGCAGGTCTTCGATGCAGGTCATGTTTTTCATGGTGAAGCTCCCGGCTCTCGCCGGGAATTGATAGCACGGCGCCTCGTTTTCGGCACTCAAAGCAGGAAGGAACGGCGGCGGCGGCAAATCGTTATTTGTCAGGTGCGGCGGGTAACTGCCGCCGGCGCTGGCAACCATTTAGGGAAGGCAACTGCGATGTATGGATTGAACAAAAGCGCCTCGCTCCGGCCCGACCATGCCGATGTCGAATGCGATGCGAAGGATCACCAGGGTACGGCTCAAGACACGAGCCGACAAGCGCGAGCAGGCCACAAAGCGCCAAGACAAGCTCCGAGAACATCTCGACAATGCGCTCGACCGGGCCTCGAGGAAAGTTTTCCCGGCGTCCGATCCCGGTATCGGTCGCCCAGCCGCCGCAGAGCGTTTACGACAAGCGTGAGCCGGCAACCGCGCTAGGCGGTTTTCTCCGGCCGACTGCCGGTACGGCATATACCGTTGATTTTATTAGCCGTTATGGTGAAGACCGCTTTACCCGGATGGTAAGATTACCCAATATTTTTTGAAGCGGACGAGACCCGGAAGGGGGTAGTATCGCCGTCGGTGAAGGCTGGGCGGGTGGGGGCTTCTGAATGGTTCGAAAGTATTTCGGCACCGACGGCATTCGCGGCCGCGCCAACGGCGTGATCACGCCGGAACTGGCGCTGAAGGTCGGACAAGCGGCGGGCTTGATCTTCCGCCGCGGCGAGCACCGCCATCGCGTCGTCATCGGCAAGGACACGCGGCTTTCCGGCTACATGATCGAGACTGCGTTGGTCGCCGGCTTCACTTCGGTCGGCATGGACGTGCTGCTGCTCGGCCCGATGCCGACGCCGGCCGTCGCCATGCTGACGCGCTCGATGCGCGCCGATCTCGGCGTCATGATCTCGGCCTCGCACAATCCGTTCGACGACAACGGCATCAAGCTGTTCGGCCCGGACGGCTACAAACTGTCCGACGAGGTCGAGCACCAGATCGAAGCAGCTGATCGACGCCGACATGACCAAGCATCTGGCGAAGAGCGCCGAGCTCGGCCGCGCCAAGCGCATCGACGGCGTGCACGACCGCTACATCGAATTCGCCAAGCGCACGCATGCCGCGCAACCTCTCGCTCGAAGGTTTGCGCGTGGTCATCGACTGCGCCAACGGCGCCGCCTATCGCGTCGCGCCCGACGCGCTGTGGGAGCTCGGCGCCGACGTCATCTCGATCGGCGTCGAGCCGGACGGCTTCAACATCAATCACGACTGCGGCTCGACCGCGCCGGACGCGCTGTCGCGCAAAGTGCGCGAGATGCGCGCCGATATCGGCATCGCGCTCGACGGCGACGCCGACCGGGTCGTCATCGCCGACGAGCACGGCCATCTGGTCGACGGCGACCAGCTGCTGGCGGTCATCGCCGAAAGCTGGGCGGAAGACGGCTGCCTCACCAAGCCGGGCATCGTCGGCACCGTGATGTCCAATCTCGGCCTCGAACGTCATCTGCAATCGCTGAAGCTTTCGCTGGTGCGCACGCCGGTCGGCGACCGCTATGTGCTCGAACACATGCGCGAGCATGGCTACAATGTCGGCGGCGAGCAGTCCGGCCACATCATCCTGTCGGACTACACCACGACCGGCGACGGCTTCGTTGCCGCGCTGCAATTGCTTGCGGTGGTGAAGAAGAAGGACAAGCCGGTGTCGGAGGTCTGCCATCGCTTCGAGCCGCTGCCGCAGGTGCTGCAAGAACGTGCGCTATCGCAGCGGCAAGCCGCTCGAAAACTCCAAGGTCCAGTCCGCCATCGCCGGCGCCGAAAGCCGCCTCAACGGCCACGGCCGGCTGGTGGTGCGCCCGTCCGGCACCGAGCCGGTGATCCGCGTCATGGGCGAAGGCGACGACAAGGCGATGGTCGAAGAGGTCGTCGACGGCATCGTCGACGCGCTCACCGCATCACGCGGCGTAACCGGCGCTGTTCGCCAATAGGCTTTCATCCGCCGATCTAGGCGACACTTTCCGACCGGTTCGCGCGCTTCGATTTTGCCCAATAATCCGGCTTGGCCTTCGCCGCAGCGAGGCTGTCTGCATCCTCGTAGCCGGGCGCCATCGAAGCCGATGTCGACGCCATGACCTGGTGGTGTTCGATATCGAGCAGCCGCAGCCAACTCTGCTGACCGAGCGTCAGACCGATCATGCAGCCGAGCTCGACCAGTTCCGGCTCGCTGAAATGCTTATGCATGCGATCCCAGAAGGCATCGTCGGTGTTGAGATGCCAGACGATCGCTTCGGCATAAGCCAGCGCCGCCTTTTGCCGCTCGTTGTATTTGCGCGATTTCTCGAAATTGATGAGATCGAGAACATGGTCCTCGATCAGCGCGCCGCTGGTCGTCGACTTCACCGAGCGCTGATTGCCGCAATATTCGCAGACCACCGAGCGCGAGACATAGAGCCGGCACAGTTCCTTGATGGCGTGATCGAGGATGCCGTTGCGGAAAATGTTGTTCCAGGATTTGGCGAAAAACCAAAAACAGGCCGGCACGTGGGCGCGGATTGCGCTGCTTTCCGGCCGCGGCGTGCCCTTCGCGCTCGCAGCGCTCCATCTCGGCGCGCATCTGCGCGTCCATCTTCTCGAGCGGCACGTAGCTGATGCGTTGTTGAGCCATGTGTCCTGCCTTGTCCTTACTGACGCGGCGGAACATTATACGTATGAGCGCGACTTCAAGAAATGCGCGAACGCCTTCAGCGTAGTTTCCGACACGTAATGCTCAATGCCTTCGGCGTCGGCCTCCGCCGACTTCGGTCGGCACGCCGATCGCGCGCAGCAGGTCGACGACGAGGCGGTGGCGGACGCGCACGCGGTCGGCGAGCGCGTGGCCTTTTTCGGTCAGGAACACGCCGCGATACGGCCGCGCCGTCGCCAGATCCGGCGCGCTTGAGCCGCGCGATGGTCTTGATCGCGGTGGCATGGGAGACGCCGAGCCGCCGCGCAATATCGGTCGGCCGCGCCTCGCCTTCGCCTTCCAGGAGGTCGGCGATCAGCTCGACATAGTCCTCGAGCAGCGCGGTCGACTGCGCCGACCGCGTCTTGCCGAAGCGGCGGGCTTGGGTGCCTTCCGCAGGGAGCTTGCCCATTGCGACCTGGTATCGGCGTATCGGCGACCTGTACCGGACTGGCGTCACCGGATGCCGTGCGCCAACGGAACAATATTTTCTCTCCGTGTCAAAGTGTAGCTCTTAGCTACATTATGATAGCCGTTGACGCAAATACCGCGTGTCTCTTATGTTGTAACCGAGTGCTACATTTTCGTGTAATTGCTGCATGCGACTGCGTGAAAGATGACCATCTCCGGACAATGACCGAAACGATCGGCCGGCGCCAGCTTCGCTGACCGAACGGACCGTCGCCACTGCGCATCAGGTGCTGGCCGGGCAGCGCTGCGGCTTGCGCAGCGTCGCTGGCCTTCGCCGGCCCGGCGGTCATCGCCTCGATCGCCTATATGGACCCCGGCAATTTCGCCACCAACATCCAGGCCGGCGCCAAATACGGCTACGGCCTGCTCTGGGTGGTGCTGCTCGCCAACGTGATCGCGATGCTGTTTCAGGGCCTCTCGGCCAAGCTCGGCATCGTCACCGGCAAAAATCTCGCGGAAATGTGCCGCGATCATTTTCCGCGCCCGATGGTGTGGGCGATGTGGGTTGTCAGCGAGATCGCCGCCATGGCGACCGATCTCGCCGAGTTTCTCGGCGGCGCCATCGGCTTTTCGTTGCTGTTCCAAATGCCGCTGCTCGCCGGCATGGCTATCACGGCGGTCATCACCTACGGCCTGCTGATGTGCGAAGGCTTCGGCTTCCGGCCGCTCGAGCTGATCATCGGCGCGATCGTCGGCCTGATCGGCCTTTGCTACCTCATCGAGATGTTCATCGCGCCGATCGATTGGGGCGCAGCGGCGTTCCATACCGTCACGCCGCAGATTGCCGACTCCGAGGCGCTGCTGCTTGCCGTCGGCATCATCGGCGCAACCGTGATGCCGCACGCGATCTATCTGCATTCCGGCCTGACGCAGGCGCGCGTGCCGGTCCGCGACGACACCGAGCGGCGCAAGGTTCTGCGCTTCTCCAACCGGGAAGTCGTCATCGCGCTCGCCGTCGCCGGCCTGGTCAACATGGCCATGGTGATGATGGCATCGAGCGCGTTCCACGCCGGCCATCCCGATGTGGCGGAGATCGAAACCGCCTATCACACGCTGACACCGCTGCTCGGGATCGGCGCGGCCGGCGGTCTTTTTGCTGTCGCTGATCGCGTCGGGCATTTCCAGCCTCGACGGTCGGCACGATGGCCGGGCAGATGATCATGCAGGGTTTCGTCAGGTTCCGCATCCCGATCTGGCTGCGCAGGCTGGTCACCATGATCCCGGCCTTCGTCGTCGTCGCGCTCGGCGTCAATGCCACGAATGCGCTGGTGATCAGCCAGGTGGTGCTCAGCATCGCGCTGCCGCTGCCGATGATCGCGCTGCATCATCTTCACCAACAGCGCCGACATCATGGGTGCGTTCACCAACAGCCCGCTGACCGCATCGCGGCCGTGGCGGCACGGCGGTCGTGCTCGTTCTTAATATAGTTTTGATCGCGCAGAGCTTTACGGCCTGGGCCGGAAAGCCGCGGAACTTGTCCGGCGCGAAGCCGACCCGGACGCGCCGGCATCGGCATCCTGGCTCGATTAATTCGATGCAGGACACGGCCAACGCGAATGACCGCGCCGCACGGCATTCATTACAGTCGTCTTCAGATTTTCAGCGGCCGACTTGCCGGTCTTGCGGTCCACCACGACTTCGAAGGAAACGCGTTGACCTTCCCTCAGCTCACGCAGGCCGGCGCGTTCGACGGCGCTGATATGGACGAAAACGTCCTTGCCGCCGCCCTCGGGCTGAATAAATCCATATCCCTTCTGCGCGTTGAACCACTTCACGGTACCGTTATCCACGGGTCTCTCCTCATAGACATATCGATATGAGCCGCGCGCGCATGCTCGGCTCGGTTAGCTCGAGATTTTGGTGAAAGATGGTCAGTCAGGCGCGGTTGTCAGTCGCTGCAAGGCCAAGTCATTCGGCCGAAAACTCGATGCAATCTTTTTAGCGGCACCGCGCCCGCTTCGCAAGACGGCGCCAAATCGATTGTGACAGCTTTAATAAAATGACAAGCCGTGTCACCGACGGGGATTATTTCGCTCCGGTACGCTCGATACCCGAAATGCAACAAGAATTGGTTGAGGCCGGCGGGATGACGTTCTTGAGCCAGCAGCGCGCATTGGCTCGCTGCGAGCCGGGATGGACGTAGGTCCAGGCTAAACATTGGCTGTCGGCCTTGCACGCGTTTTGGCACAGCGTCACGTTATCGCTGGCGAGATCGAAGTTACGATAGCTCGAACCGCGCAGATCGGTGTTCAGCATCGGAGCGCTGCTGGCCGCGGGTGATTGCGTCGGCGCCGCGGTTTGCCGCTCGAAGCCGGCAATGCAGCACGGACTGGAGACCTGGCTCGATGCTCCGTTTTTCAGAAAGCACCGTGCATCCAGGCCATAAACATCCGGACGCACATAATCCCACGCCAGGCATTGTCCCTCGGCGCGGCACGCAGCCTGGCAGGCTTCCGGCGTGGCATCGGTGCCGGCGAAATACCGGTACGTGCCGCCCTCCAGCTCGATGCCGGGTTGTGCGCCGATGACGCCGGCGGGAACCGGCGGCGGCACGCGCATCTCCGGCGCCGGTACGCGCTCGACCGCGGAGGTGCAGCAAATGTCTTTGAATTGTTGGGGGATGACCGCTTTGAGCGAACAGCGCGCGGCGCCCGAGCTGCCGGGCTGCGTATAGGTCCAAGCCGTGCAATGCATGTCGGCACGGCACGCGGACTGGCAATTGGCCGGATCTGCCGCAATGTCGGCGACGCGGTAAACCGAGCCCCGCAACGCGATACCGCTCATCATCTCGCCAAGCTTGACGCCGGCCGGCAATCCGCCAGTCCCAGCCAGCGTTGCGGTTGCGGGCGCCGCAGCAGTCGGCATGGGAGCAGACGATGCAGCAGGCAGCCGCGATGTCGGCGCGTTCAAAGCGATTTGCGGCGCCGGTTGGGGCGCCGACGCCTTATGAAGTTTTGGCCACAGCACAGCAAGAGCAATGGCCACCGCAACGGCAACGCCGCCGCCACCGGCCAGCAACCACGACACGCGGCGCCGCGGCACCACGCTCTTCGAGCGCGTGCATGATCGTATCGGCGTCGGCGTTGAAGCGCGTGTGACGCAATTCTAGAGCGTGGCGGCGCGCCAGCGGCTTCAAGTCATCGGGCAGGCCTGCTTCCGATGGCATGGCGGCGCCTTCGACCAGCACCGGGATTACCGCAATGTCGCGCTTGAGCGCCGAAGCAAGCTCGACGCGCACGGAATCTCTCGCGTTATCGAGCCGGCGTTTGCCAGACTGATCGCGGGCATCGAGCCAGTGCGGACCGATCATGGCCAGCAGCACGTGGCATTGCGAGACTTGGGCGTCGAGCTGCTTGGCAAAATCGAGGCCGGGCTTCATGGCGTCGACGTCCATGAAAAGCTCGCGGCGGGAATATTTCGTTGCCAGGTAATCGAACAAGCGGCCCGCGACCCCTTGCGTGTCGTCCCGGCGGTAATTGATAAAAATACGTGCCATGGCCGTATTATAACATAATCGTGGAGCGCGGGGAGCTTGCTGGACGGGCGCGCCGATGCAACAAACCGTAGTGAAATACTTTGGGCTAAATACTTTAAATCAACCGGAGGAATTCGCCTATGCGTGTCGTCGCCCTCGAGGAACATTTTTCGGTCCCGTCGGTCGCCGCGCCGCATCGCCGCCGATGTGATTAGCCGCCGCGGTTTCCGGCCGAGAAAAATAACTCCGGGCGCGCCGAATCCCGATGGAATTGCTCCCCGAGATCGGGCACGATCGTCTCAAATCGATGGACGAGGCGGGCATCACGGTGCAGGTGTTGTCGGTCGCCGGCCCGGGCGCCGATCTCGTGCCCGGACCCGACGGCGTCGCCATGGCCCGCGAGGTCAACGACCACCTGGCGGCGGCAGTCGCGCGCCATCCTGGCCGCTTTGCCGGCTTTGCCGATGTTGCCGATGCAGAGCCCCGACGCGTCCCGGCTGAGCTCAAGCGCGCCGTGAAGGAATTGGGCTTCGTCGGCGCGATGGTCAACGGCACAACCGAAGGCCGCTTCCTCGACCATCCAAGCTATGACGGCTTGCTCGCCGCCGCTGTCGAGCTCGACGTGCCGATCTACATCCATCCGCATATTCCGCCCGAGCCGGTGCGGCAGGCCTATTTCTCCGAACTGCCGGAGGGCGCGGGCCGCGTCCTCGAGACCGCCGGCTGGGGCTGGCATTCGGAAACCGCGGTGCATCTTTTGCGCATGGTGGTCGCCGGAACGCTCGACCGGCATCCGCGACTGAAAATCATCATCGGCCATATGGGCGAAATGCTGCCGATGATGATGGCGCGCGCCGATCAGGTCTTCCAGCACGACATCGGGCATCTCAAACGGCCGATCACCCGCACCATCCTCGATCAGGTCTGGATCACCACCAGCGGCATATTCGATCAGCCGCCGTTCATCGCTGCGCTGCAGACCTTCGGCATCGACCGCATCATGTTCTCGATCGACTATCCGTTTGCGCCGAACGCCGCCGGCCGCAAATTCCTCGACAACGTCGCGCTGGCGCCGGCCGACAAGGAAAAACTCGCGCATGGCACGGCCGATGCGGTGCTGAAGCTGAAGGTTGCGGCGAAGTAGCGAGGCCAGCGGAGCATTGAGCGGGCGGAGCAGGCTTTGGCGCTCCCTCGGGAACTCGAACCCCTGTTTTCGCCGTGAGAGGGCAACGTCCTGGGCCGCTAGACGAAGGGAGCCTGTGCCCGAAATAACCGCGATGGCGCCGTCATGCAAGCGCCGGGGTCCCCCGCCAGCCGGGCCGTATTTTCCGCGCGACAATATCCTCCATTGTAAAGTAATTTGATTGGGCCCGTGACTCGCGGCAATTTAGAAAGCCGACAATAGACATTGCGGCCAAGTGCAGCTTCGGTTTGCGGCGACGCGATTGCGCCGCGATCGTATTTCGGCGGAAAGCGGCAATGGGAATCGGCATGCAGCGGCCACGGCTCGATGTCGTCCAACTCTTCGGAGCGTTGGTTTGTATCGCCGTCTTATTGGCGCAAACCGCGGCGCCGGCGCGCGCCGAAATCGGAGTCGATCGGCCGGGCGGCGATTACGACAAATTCGTCGTCAAGTCCGGCGATCCGGACGGAATGTTCGTCGCGCTGCGAGCGCGACGGCGCGGTGCCGTGCATGGTCCTTCTCTTATCCGCGAACCAAGCAGGCGGAGGCTGTTTGCTGGTTGAAGAACCGCGTGCCGGCCGCGGTGCAGAGCCCGTGTTGCGTCTCCGGCGTGCGCGGCGCCGGCGTCAACGGAGCCGATCACCAAGGATCTGGAATTCGGCATCGACCGCGCCGGCGGCGATTACGAAGTCGTTCGACACCCAGCCGGACAATTCGGGCGCGGCCTGCGCGGCGGCCTGCAAGGGCGAGCAGCAATGCCGCGCCTGGACCTATGTCCGTCCCGGTTATCAAGGCGCCGCCGCGCATTGTTATCTGAAAGCAAAAGTGACCATTCCGCGTCACAAGCCGTGCTGCCTATCGGGCGTCATCACGATAAATTTCGGACGGCCGTTATCGCCCCGCCGCCTATTGCGCGTACAAATATCGCAGCAGCGTCTCGTCCGACATCGGCGAGGCTTGCGCCTGAGCATTTGTCGATCGTGTCTTGCGTGGTGTTGAACCACGGATCGTATTCGAAATCGATGACGAGGAGGCTCGGAATCCCGGCGCTCGGTCAGCGCCGTCTGATCGTCGCTGATCGGATAAGGCGTCGGCATGCGCAAGAACACGGCGGGCGCGATGGCCGCGCCGATACTCCAGAATTTCGCCGTCTCGTTCCTTGGCGTAGGACGACCGAGGACAGTTCCGGTTTGAGCTTGAGCTGCCGGTAGCAGACCATATCGAAAATCGACGCCGCTTCGCGGCTTGCGGGTCGCATAGAAATCGCCGAGATGCGCGGTGAAGTACGGCGATCCGAGCGCGAACCAGTTGGGATCGCCGGCGCCGAGCGATTTCGGACCCTCCTCGCCGTCGAAGAAGATCATGTCGATGCCGACCGGCGGCGGCGGCAGACGGCCGAGCGCGCGCGCGGTTTCCAGCAGCAGCGCGACGCCCGATGCGGAATTGTTGGCGCCGGGCATCGGCGCGTCGGGATTGCTTGGTGTCGCGATAGGCCCGCACGATGCTGTCATAATGCGTGCCGACGATGATGCGGCGGCGGATTGGCGGGATCGAGCCGCGCGATGAGATTGGTCATGCGCGTGGTCCGTTGCCGTCCTCGCCGCGATAGGTCCAGCGCTGCTTGGCGATCGCGCTGAACGGCGTTTTCGCCAATTGCGGCTTCGATATAGTCGATGGTCTGCTGATGGCCCGGCGTATCGAGCGAGCGCGGCGTGAATTTGAGCTGCGCCGCGATATCGGTCATGGCGCGGTCGCCGCTCCAGCCGTCGGTGAAATCGGCTTCGGCGCCGGATCGCGAGGCCGATTGCGCCGAAGCCGAATTACGCGCGATGAAAACCGCGCCGGCGCAATGGCCGACAACGGCTGCGGCGAGCGAGAAAAAACGATGCTTGCGCATCACGAGCGACTTCTTTCCGATCGGGAGAAACAGGATGCCGGCGCAAACGGCGAGCGCGACGGCATAGAGATAAGTGATCGAGCGCGAGCCGATCGTCGGGATCAGCATAAAGGTCGTGAGCAGCGTGCCGACGACATTGCCGACGGTCGAAATGCCATAGACCAGACCGGCGACGCCGCCGCTCTCTTCGGCGGAGCGCGTGAGCAGTCCGACCGCGACCGGCGAAAACGTGCCGAGAAGCGACAGCGGAACCAGCAGCAACGCCGCCGACGGCGAGCAGAATGGCCGACGGCCCGTCACCGATGGAATTGAGAATCCTCGACATGACCGGATCGGCGGTCGCCGGAACCAGCGCCAGATAGATCGCCGCGAGCAAGATCGCGCCGGCAATGATGCGCGAGCGAAGGATAGCGGTCGACGATGGCGCCGCCGGCGAAATAGCCGATCGCCAGCGCGCACAGCACCGTCGAGATCAGGCTCGCCCAGGTGCCGATGCCGCCGCCGAAATAGGGAAACAGATAGCGGCTGCCGAGCATCTCGAATCCCATGAGCACGCCGCCGACGACGAAAGCGTTGAAGAAGATCGAGGCCGTCAGGACGCCGGTTGGCGGGCGTTACTGCCATTTTCGGTTATGCGCCTCGATCGCTTTGAGCGCTTCGACCGGCGCGAAATCGTCGGTCAGAACCTTGGCGTTCGGGTCGATCACGGTACCGCCGTCGATCTGAATTTGCCGCCGCTGCGCCAGCATGTCGTGCAGATTGTAGCGCAGGTTATAGGCGCTATCGCGCTCGCGCGCCGTGCGGTCGAGATCGTCGGCGATCGCGCGGCGGCCCGTCATAAGCGACGGTCACGACATTGCCGTCCGGCCACGTAGAAATCGAGTTGCGGAAACACCGCGTGAATGGTCTTCACCGCCGAATCGAACAGCATGGTCGAAGGCTCGATATTTTGCGCCACCACGCCGCCGTCGGCGAGATGATCTTTGACGATGCTGATAAAATTCCTTGGTCAGCAGATGAAACGGCACGAACGGCCCGCGATAGGCATCGATCAGAATAATGTCGTAGCGGTCTTTCGAATTGCTGAGAAAAATGCGGCCGTCGCGATTGACGACCTGGAAGTTCGGCTCGTCCTTGATGCCGAAATATTTGTGCGACAGTTCGACAACGGCCGGATCGAGCTCGACCGACGTCACCGGGACCTGCGGCAGAAACCGGTGCAGATACCACGACTGTTCGTCCGCCGCCGAAGCCGATTTCGAGGATCGAGTTGATATTCTTGGCATACATCAGGCTCGCGGTCATGTAGCGGGTATATTCGACCGGCAGATCGCGATCGTCGAGCGTGTTGAAAATGCTTTCGGTATAGATCGTCCGGTTATAGCCGAACGTCATGCTGAAATAAGGACCTTGGCGATAAACATAGATATTGTTGTACAGCGACTCTTTGGACGCCACGAGATCGCGGGCCTCTTGCGCATCGGATCTGGCGATCAGGACGGCGGCGCTTAACACAGCAATGATACCGGCGGCGAATGAGCGACCAAACATGCTTCAAAATATCCTGACGCCGGCGGCCGATTTTTGCGCCCGGACAGTGCCGTGCGGTCGTGGACCGGTCAAGCTATCCAGTCGCTTGCAAAGGCGCTTACAAGCGAAAGATGAGCGAAGTAAGACTGCGCAATCGCCACAGGAGGCCGCCCGGACTTCGCAACAGCACGCGACGCATGCGGCAATTCGAGGAACGCGACGCTAGGGCTCGGTCGAAAAGCGGAGCCGTCCGGTTTCTTTCAGTGTCTTCATATCGAAGACGCGCATTTCGCTCGCGCCGTTGACGTCGATCATCACCGCGACGCGCCCCGACGAACCGGCCATCGCGATCACACGCGCGCCCTTCGGCAGCGTGACGACATCGCTGATATGCGCCCCAAACCCAGCGCCGCCCGCATACATCCGATAGCCGATGACGGTTACAACGGCGGCGATCGCCAGCACGGTAGTAAGCGCGGATATGATCATCATCATGCGCGCCCGCGCCACCAGCCGCGCCGTCTCGGACTCGGCGGTTTCGGCCGCTCCTGATAAGTTGCCGCGCGGATTGCCGGATAAGTTGTTCATGACGCTCCCCAACACGCCCACGCCATCCACCCCGGCATTGGTTCTCGCTGCGGCAGAGGAAGCCGGCGAGCGGCTCGACCGCGTGCTGGCCCGCCACGTCGCCGAACTGTCGCGATCCCGGCTCAAAACGCTGATCGAAGCCGGCGCCGTTGCCGTCGACGGATTAGACGATCCGCGATCCGAGCCACCGCGTCAATTCCGGCGTGGCGATCCACGTCGACATGCCGCCGCCGCGAACCGGCCAAACCCGCGGCCGAGCCTATTCCGCTCAGCGTCGTCTACGAGGACGACGACATCATCGTCATCAACAAACCCCGCAATCTCGTCGTTCATCCCGCCGCCGGGCATTGGACCGGGCACCCTGGTCAATGCGCTGATCGCGCATTGCGGCGACAGCCTCTCCGGCATCGGCGGCGAGCGGCGGCCCGGCATCGTGCACCGGCTCGACAAGGACACGACCGGGCTCATGGTCGTGGCGAAAAACGACGCACGCTCATCGCGGCGCTGGCGGCGCAATTCGCCGACCATGGCAAGAGCGGCGAGCCCTTCGAGCGCGGCTATCTCGCCTTCGTCTGGGGCGCGCCCGATCGGCCGCACGGCGTGATCGACCGGCCGATCGATCGCGACCCGCGGCGCGCGATCGCATGGCGGTGCGCGAAGGCGGCCGCGAGGCGGTCACCCATTGGCAGGTGCTGGAACGCTATGGCGGCTCGCCGGCCGAGCCAGCCAGCAAGTCGGCCAAAGCCGCAAAGTCCGCCGAGGCCGGTGGCGAGCCTGCTTGCTCTGCCGGCTCGAAACCGGCCGGACCCACCAGATTCGGGTCCATTTGGCCTCGATCGGCCACCCGCTCCTCGGCGACGAGGTCTACGGGTCGGGATTCCGCACCAAATCGGCGCTTTTGCCGCCAAAAGCCCAGTCCGCGCTGGCGGGCCTTGGCAGACAGGCCCTGCATGCCCATATTCTCGCGGTCAAACACCCATCGAGCGGCGAAATCCTGCGGTTCAAGTCGGAACTGCCGCCCGATCTCGCCCGTTTGCGTGATGCGCTGGCCGGCAGCTCAGGCCGATGCGCGCAAGGGCGTCTGACGATAAGTAAAGGATTTACCGCTTTCGCGGCTTTTCACAGCCACTTGACCGAAATCAAGGCAGCGTCGCGCCAATTTGATGCTGTCGCCCTTCCACTCGCCTGATTCGACCGTGTATGTTGCGGGTGCGAGATAATGGAACTGGCGCCGTCGGCTCGGGGAGCGGCGGCACCATTCGCCCGCCGCATCCGCGGGGGCATTTATGAAGGAGGGCGCTATCATGGCCCAAACTGCAGCACTGCCCGATTTTATCGGGCGAAACCGGCCTCACCCGGTACCTGGAAGAAATCAGGCGGTTCCCGATGCTGGAACCGCAGGAAGAATTCATGCTGGCCAAGAGCTGGCGCGAGCACGGCGACCGCGAGGCCGCGCACCGGCTCGTCACCAGCCATTTGCGGCTCGTCGCCAAGATCGCCATGGGCTATCGCGGCTACGGCCTGCCGATCTCGGAAGTGATTTCCGAAGGCAATGTCGGGCTGATGCAGGCGGTCAAGCGCTTCGAGCCCGATAAGGGATTTCGGCTCGCGACCTACGCCATGTGGTGGATCAAGGCCGCGATCCAGGAATACATCCTGCGCTCGTGGTCGCTGGTGAAGATGGGCACCACCGCCAACCAGAAGAAGCTGTTCTTCAATCTGCGCAAGGCGAAGAGCCGGATCTCCGCGCTCGAAGAAGGCGACATGCGGCCCGATCAGGTCAAGCTGATCGCCAAGCGGCTCGGCGTCACCGAGCAGGACGTGATCGACATGAACCGCCGGCTCGGCGGCGACGCGTCGCTCAATGCGCCGATCCGCGAGGATGGCGATTCCGGCGAATGGATGGATTGGCTGGTCGACGACAGCGTCAGCCAGGAAAGCCGGCTCGCCGAATCCGAGCAATCGGATAACCGGCACAAGGCGCTCGGCGACGCGCTCATCGGTGCTCAACGATCGCGAACGCCGCATTTTCGAGGCGCGCCGGCTGGCCGACGATCCGATCACGCTCGAAGAACTCGCCGACGAGTTCGGCGTGTCGCGCGAGCGCGTGCGCCAGATCGAAGTGCGCGCTTTCGAGAAGGTCCAGAAGGCGGTGAAGAACAACATCGCCCATATCGAAAATCCGGAAGCCCGCGGCGCGCATGCGGCGGCGGCTCATCCTCAATCGTCATTGCGAGCGACAGCGTAAGCAATCCAGCCGGCTGCGCCGCTCTGGATTGCTTCGTCGCTTCGCGCCTCGCAATGACGGGTCATCTCCCGCAACATCCCCTGCAGCAGCCAGCGGCAGGCGAAAATCATCAGGCCTGCCAGCGCCGCAATCGCCGCGACCATGAGAAAAAATTCCGGCTTCGCCATCCGGCTCCAAAAACTGCCGATATAGCCGGCAAGGAAACCGCCGATAAAACTCGTCGCCAGCCACACACCCATCATCATCGACAGAATTCGCGCCGGCGCCACCTTGGTCACCAGCGAAAGCCCGACCGGCGACAGGTAAAGCTCGCCAAGCGTGATGACGACGAAATAGCCGAGAAGCCACAGCCAGCTCGCCTGGCCGCCGCCGGCGTGCAGCGCGGCCAGCACCATGACGAGATTGGCCGCCGTCGACGCCGAAACAGCCGAGCGCCATTTTGGTGATCGTCGACGGCTCGGTTCCGCGCGCGGCCTGCCGCGCCCACAGCGCGACGACGAACGGCGTGAAGGCGAAGATCATGAACGGATTGAAGGCGAGGAACCAGGTCGTGGGAATTTGCGCGCCAAATCCGAACAGATCGATGGTGCGGTCGGTATTGGCGTCGGCCCACAGCATCGATCGTGTTGCCGATCTGCTCATAGGTCGCCCAGAACAATGTATTGGGCACGAACAAGACAAGCAGCGCAATGATGGCGCGCCATTCGCCGCGGTCGAGCGGCGTGTCGCTCGCGCACTCGTCGCGGCTTTCGCCTTGTGCAATTCGTCGGGCGGCAGGAGCGGCAGCGCGTAAAGATAAATGACAAGCCCGATGCACATGCCGACGCCGGCGGCGGCAAAGCCGTAATGCCAGCCCGCCTCTCGAGCCGAGCGTGCCGCAGACCAGCGGCGCCAGGAACGCGCCGACATTGATGCCGACATAGAAGATGGAATAGGCGCGGTCGCGGCGATGATCGCCCGGCGCGTAAAGGCCGCCGACCTGGGTCGAAATATTCGGCTTGAAGCAGCCGCTGCCGAGGATGAGCGCCAAGAAGCGCGAACAGAAAGAGATTGTTCGACCGCCATCATGAAATGGCCGATCGCCATCAGAACCGCGCCGATGACGACGGTGCGGCGCCGGCCGAGCACGCGGTCGGCAAGAAGCCCGCCGAAAATCGGCGTGAAATAAACCAGCCCGGTATAAAGGCCCCAGATCTGCGACGACAGCGGCTGCACGTCGAGCGGGCCGAACACGGCTTCAAGCGCGTGCTTGACGGTGAGCAGGCCGGCGACATTGCCGGCATGGTCGGCCAGCAGCAGATATTTCGTCATGTAGAGCACAAGCAGCGAGCGCATCCCGTAATAGGAGAAGCGCTCCCACATCTCGGTCGTGAACAGGAAAGTGAGCCCGCGCGGATGGCCGAAAAGATCCGCAGTGTTTCATCGGCGCTGGCCGACAATGATTGTTCCGAAGTGTGGTCCACGTTCGATGCACCCACGCATTGTCATGCCCCGCGCATGCGCCGGGCATCCAGTAATCGCGCGATGGAGACTTAAATCTACCTCGATCGCCTGGTGATGACTGGATCATCCGCCTGCGCGGATGATGACAATGAAAAGAGCTTCGACGCCACGGAGCGACCAAATGCCCGCCACCTACCCCGAAGAAGCCAAAAACTTTCGCCTGCCTCGGCCACGACGCTTCGGCCGCCTGGGGCGGCGGCAGCCTGGTGCAGGTGCACAAGGGCCACGCTTATGTCGGCGCGGTCGGCGGCTCGAGCTTCAACGGCCCGGAAGGCTTTACCGTGCACGACGTGCGCGATCCGCGAAAGCCGCACAAGGTCGGCGAATTCCGCGCGCCGCCCGGCGTGCATTGCCATAAGCTGCGCATCGTCGGCGACGATCTGCTCTACGTGAACTCGGAGCGGCTCGCCGGCGACAAAGGCAAGAATGCGCGCGCCGGCTTTTTCATTTTCGATATTTCGAAGCCGGCGGCGCCGAAGCCGGTCGGCTTCTACGACATGCCCGGCTCCGGCCCGCATCGCTTCGGGGTCGATCTCAAGCGCGGGCTCGCATTCATGCCCAACGATGCGCCGGGCTGGGACAAGCGGGTGATCTGGACGCTCGACATCAAAAATCCGCTCAAGCCCGAGGTCGTCAGCATCTGGGGGCTGCCGTGGATGAAGACAGATACAACGGAAGTCGGCAACGATCCGCATCCGGCCGAGGAAGCCACCACGCTGCACGGCCCGCCGATGATCCGCGGCAACCGCATGTATTGCGCCTGGTGGGGCGGCGGCATGGCGATCATCGACTGCACCGATTTGCGCGACATGAAGCTTGTCGGCCACATCAAATGGTCGCCGCCGTTTCCCGGCTCGACCCATACCTGCTGGCCGATCGGCGACCGGCCCTATCTCGTCGTCACCGACGAGGCGCGCGGCAAGCAGAAATTCTGGGACGCGCAATTCATGTGGATCATCGACGCGCGCGCCGAAGACCAATCCGCTGCCGATCGCGACCTTCATGCCGGACCGCGAAAAATATTTCGAGCGGCCCGGCCGCTTCGGCGCGCACAATATTTTGGAAGACCTTCCGGCCGACGGCCCATGGAAGGACATCGTGTTCCTCACTTATTTCAACGCCGGCCTGCGCGCGGTCGATGTCAGCGATCCGCTGCATCCCAAGGAGGTCGGTTGCTACGTGCCGGAAACGCCCGCAGGCACGCCGGGCATCCAGTCAAACGACATCGGCGCCGACGAGAACGGGCGGCTCTATCTGATCGACCGCTGGGGCCAGGGCATGCACATTTTGGAATATACCGCCTGATGCCGCTCCAGACTGTCACGCTGTCATGCTCCGCGAAGGCGGAGCATCCAGTAATCGCAGTTGTGCAACGTGAATGAGGGCTCGTGATTACTGGATCATCCGCTTTCGCGGATGATGACAGTTTGGACGAGGCAACATTAACGCGCCCTACCCATGTTTCTCGGAGGCGTGCCAGTTCGGCTCGGTCGATGCCTGCGGCGCGAACCCAAACGTCTTCTCGAACCGCTTGGCGTAATCCGGCCAGACTTGCGGATTGAGGATGCGCTTCACCGGCTTGCCGTCAAGCGCGTCGAGCATCTGCTCGGCGGCGAATCTGGCCCATCCTGATCCGCGCTTCCTTGGTCACGCCCGCCGTATGCGCGGTGACGATGACGTTATCGAACTCCAGCAGCGGATGATCCGCCGGCGGCGGTTCCTGCTCCCACACGTCAAGGCCCGCGCCGGCCAATTTTTTATCGCGCAACGCTCTTGCCAGTGCCTGTTCGTCATGAATGAAGCCGCGCGCGGTGGTGATGAAATAGGCGCCCGGCTTCATCAGCGCGTATTCGCGCGCGCCGATCATTTTGCGGGTCTCATCGGTCAGCGGACAATTGATCGAGATGAAATCGGCGCGGCGCAGTAATTCGTCGAGCTCGACCTTTTGCGCGCCGCGCGCGCGAACCTCGTCCGCGCTGACGTAAGGGTCATAGACCAGCACCTCCATGTGGAACAGCGCGCCGCACAGTTCGGCGACACGCCGCCCGACATTGCCGATGCCGATAATGCCGATCGTTTTGCCGAAGGCTTCATGCCCCGTATAAAGGGCGCGGTTGGTCAGCGTGCCCGCGCGCAGCGCGCGATCGCACTCGACGACGCGCTTGACCAGCATCAGCATCATGCCGAGGACATGCTCGGCGACGGATTCGGCATTGCCGCCCGACTGATTGACGACCAGGATGCCGCGCTCGGTGCAGGCGTTGAGATCGACGGTGTCGTAGCCGGCGCCGTTGGTCGAGACCAGCAACAGGTGCGGCGTTTTCTTCAGGAACTCGGCGCTGGTGTGGTAGTGCCGCGCCAGTTCCTGGCGGGTCGAGCTGGTCTGATAGGCATGCGCCGCGGCAAGGATGGGCGTTGCAATATCGGCTGGGCTATCGTGTTCCAGCTTGTCGAGCCGGATGTCGCCCCGCTGGCCGAGAAGTTCGGCAAAGCCCACCGGCAGATGCGGTGAGACCAGGAATACGCGCTTGTTGTTGACCACATTATTCATCGCTTCCAGCCCTTATATTCCGTCATGGCCGGACTTGTTCCGGCCATCCACGTCTTTACCACTCGCTAGCAAGACGTGGATGCCCGGCACAAGGCCGGGCATGACGAAATGAAGTCTATAATCGTCCTACGATTGGGCTTGATAGCGATGATCGGAACTGCCAAATCCCGTCCACCATGAACATGCCCATTCGCGCCCCTGAAGGCTCCCCGGCCGTGCCGCCCACCGCGACCGAGGTCGAACGGCGGCGCACTTTTGCGATCATCTCGCATCCCGACGCCGGCAAAACCACCTTGACCGAGAAGCTGCTGTTGTTCGGGGGCGCCATCCAGCTTGCCGGGCAGGTCAAGGCGAAGCGCGACCGCCGCTCGACCCGTTCCGACTGGATGGCCATCGAACGCGAGCGCGGCATCTCAGTCGTCACCTCGGTGATGACCTTCACGTATGACGGCCGGGTGTTCAATCTGCTCGATACGCCGGGCCACGAGGATTTCTCGGAAGACACCTACCGCACGCTCACCGCGGTCGATTCGGCCGTCATGGTGATCGACGCCGCCAAGGGCATCGAGCCGCGCACGCGCAAGCTGTTCGAAGTATGCCGGCTGCGCGACATTCCGATCATCACCTTCATCAACAAGATGGATCGGGAGAGCCGCGATCCGTTCGAGCTCATCGATGAGATCGAGAAAACGCTGGCGCTCGATTGTGCGCCGATCAACTGGCCGGTCGGCCGCGGCCGCGATTTCGTCGGCACGATCGACGTCGAATCCGGCGGCATGCGCCTGCTCGACGGCGACGCCGGGGCCACCGGCAGCCTGCGCCAGATGACGATTGCCGAAATTGCCGCTTTGAACACAGGGCTCGATGCCGCGACGCTCGAAGGTGAACGCGACCTTGTCCGTCACGCCTGCAAGCGGTTCGACCCGCGCGCCTTTGCCGAGGGTCACATGACCCCGGTTTTTTTCGGCAGCGCGCTGAAGAATTTCGGCGTCGGCGATCTACTCAACGCGCTCGCCACCATGGCGCCGCCGCCCCGCGCGCAAGCCGCCGACAAGCGGCTGGTGGCGGCCACGGAGCCCGGCATGTCGGCCTTCGTCTTCAAGATCCAGGCCAATATGGATCCCAACCATCGCGACCGTATCGCCTTCGTGCGGCTGTGTTCGGGCACGCTCCGCCGTGGCATGAAGGTCAAGCAGGTGCGCTCGGGAAAAACCATGAGCCTGAACGCGCCGCAATTTTTCTTCGCCAAGGATCGTTCGCTCGCCGAGGAGGCGCATGCCGGCGACGTGGTCGGCATACCCAATCACGGCACGCTGCGCATCGGCGACACCCTGACCGAAGGCGAAGACCTCAACTTCATGGGTGTGCCGAACTTCGCACCCGAGATTTTGCGGCGCGTGCGCCTGCCGGACGCCATGAAGGCGAAGAAATTAAAAGAGGCGTTGCTGCAATTGGCCGAGGAAGGCGTCGCCCAAGTGTTCCGGCCGACCGACGGTTCCGCTGCCCTGGTCGGTGTTGTCGGCCCGTTGCAGCTCGATGTGCTGCGCGCCCGATTGGCCGCCGAATACGGGTTGCAGATCGATTGGAGCACGGCGGAGTTCCAGTTTGCGCGCTGGATCACGGCCACAGACCGCAAGACCATCGATCAATTCGCGAAAAGCTATTCTTCGTCGATCGCCGAGGATTTCGACGGCGATCTCGTCTTCCTGGCCCGCAGCGCTTTCGACCTCGAATATACCGGCGAGCACAATCCCGGCATTTCTTTCACCGACGTGAAGGACGTCCGCCGTTAAGCTTAGCTTTCGGCGATTTGCTCGCGCAGGATTTCGAGCTCCAGCCATCGCTCCTCCGCCGCGGTGATTTCCCGTTGCAATCCGCCGAGCGCCGCAGTGACTTTTTCAAAAGCGGCACGATCCCGCGCATAAAAAGTCGGATCGTCGAGCTTGACCTGCAGTTCCTTCATTTCAGCTTGCAGCTTGGCGATGGTCTTCGGCAGGGTTTCAAGCGCGTGCTTATCCTTGAACATCAGCCGCTGCTTCGGCCCCTTCGTTTCGGCGGCGGCCGGACTGGCGTCTTTGCCTGATTTCGGCGGCTCCCGCTTTCGGCTGTCACGCTTGAGGTCGGCGCCGCGCTGCGCCAGCATATCGCTGTAACCGCCGGCATATTCGACCCAGGCGCCGTTGCCCTCCGGAACGATCACGCCGCTCACAAGCCGGTCGAGAAAGTCGCGATCGTGGCTGATCAGCAGCACGGTACCGGCGTAGTCGGCAAGCATGTCCTCCAGAACGTCCAAGGTTTCCATATCGAGATCGTTGGTCGGCTCGTCGAGCACCAAAAGATTCGACGGCTTGGCGAGCACCTTGGCCAGCATCAAGCGGCCGCGTTCGCCGCCCGACAGCTTGCCGAGCGGCGTACGGGCTTGCTCGCTGGCGAACAGAAAATCCCTCATATAGCTGACGACATGCTTGGCATGACCGTTGACCATGACGGTGTCGCTGCGACCGCCGGTTAGCGCCTCAATGACGGTGACATTGGGATCGAGGCTGCCGCGATGCTGATCGAGTGTGGCTATGGAAAGCCCCGATCCGAGCCGCAGCGTGCCGGCATCCGGCGGCAATGCGCCCGTCAGCATGTTGATCAGCGTGGTCTTGCCGCTGCCGTTCGGCCCGACGATGCCGATGCGGTCGCCGCGCTGGATGCGGATCGAAAAATCGCGCACGACCGCGCGGCCGTCATAGCTCTTGCCGATGCCTTTGGCCTCGATGACCAGCGCACCCGATGGCGCCGCCGAACTCGCGGTGATGGTGGCATTGCCGGCAGCGGCGCGATGGGTGCTGCGCCGTTCGCGGAGTGCCTGCAATTGCCCGACCCGGCGCATATTGCGTTTGCGCCGGCCGGTGACGCCGTAACGCATCCAGTGCTCCTCGGCGACGATCTTGCGGTCGAGTTTGTGCTGATCGCGCTCTTCCTCCGCCAGCACCGTGTCACGCCAGTCCTCGAAATAGTCAAAGCCGCGTTCGATACGCCGCGTCACGCCACGATCGAGCCAGACCGTGCTGCGCGACAGTGTCGACAGAAAGCGGCGGTCGTGACTGACGATCACCATGGCGCTGCGGCTGGCATCGAGTTCGCGCTCCAGCCATTCGATCGTCGTCAGATCGAGATGATTGGTCGGTTCGTCGAGCAGAAGAATATCCGGCGCCGGCGCCAGCACCTGTGCTAACGCCGCGCGCCGCGCCTCGCCGCCGGATAGATGGGCGGGATCTTCCTGGCCGGTGAGGCCGAGCTGCTCCAATAGATACCGGGCCGCGTGGACATCGCCGCCTGGGCGCAGCCCGGCCGCGGCATAAGCAAGCGTCGATGCGAAGCCTGAAAAATCAGGCTCCTGCGGCAGGTAGCGCACCAGCGCACCAGGCTGCACGAAAACCGAGCCGGCATCCGGTTCGACGAGCCCCCCGGCAATTTTAAGAAGCGTCGATTTGCCTGAGCCGTTGCGCCCGACCAGGCATACACGCTCGCCGGGTGAAATGGACAATTCGGCGCCGGTCAATAGCGGCGTGCCGCCGAAGGTGAGCGCGATGCCTTTGAGTTGCAGCAGTGGTGGGGCCATGTCTGCCGTTTTAAGTAAGCGTACGTTTTAAGTCAGCGTGCCAACAACGCGGAACAAAAGTTTGCAATCGCGCGTTAGCTTTTCACGGACGTTGTAAATGGGATAATGGAGGCGACTATGCCAGTTATTTTGTGGCTGCTGGGCGTGCCACTTATAGTGGTCATCGCGCTAATGCTGACCCACGTTATCTGACGTTTTGACTACAATCAGCCCCGCCCGGCGGGGCTTTTTGCTTGGCTGCGATCGCGTGCGTCTAGGCGCGCGGCACTGTCAGCGCGGCAAGTTTCGAAACATCTTCGCTCCGATCCAGCGTCCAGACCGCGTCGATCAGCGGCGAAACATCGTGGGCCGGATTCCAGCCCGCGGCGGCGGTCCGCAATTTATCCTCCAAATCCTTGTCGCTCATCGGGTTGGCAGCGCTGCCGCGCGCCGCCCGTTGCGCGAGCTTATGCATCTTGCCGTCGGTGGTGGTAATCGCGACCGCCGCGGAGGTCGTGGCGAAGCTTTCGTCGCGCACGACTTCGACTTTACTGCGTAGCGCGCGCACCGCGGGATCGTTGACGCAGGCATCGGTGAACTGATCGACGCCGGCACTGCCGGTGACGAGCGCGGCAGCGACGGCGTGCTGCACGCTGACCTGCGATTCCCGGCCGGTCGAAATATCCGGCCGGTCGGTGCGCGCGGCGAGGAGCGGATTGCCGGTCACCACCACGTGCGCCACGCCAGCGGCCGGGTTGGCGCTTCGCCAAACCAGCACGCAATCGAGCACCGGATGAATGACAAAACCGCACGGATAGGGTTTGTAGGCCGTCTTCATGATTTCCCAGCTTTCGCCGAGCCCGTCGGCGAGAAGCGCAAGCTTCGGTGTTTCACCCATAGCGTTGTAGAAACCCTGCACGCCGTTGAGCGGCTCTGCTGGCCCATCGAAATCTTTCGACGCCAGAAGCGCCGACCACAACCCGTTGCGTGCGGCATTGCCGACGCTGACACTCTTCGCCGGCGTGCCGAGGCACTCGCACAAGCCGGCCGACTGCGTCGATGCGGTGCCGAGCGCCCACACCAATTGCGCTGCGGTCAGATCGAGCAGCTTGCCGGTGCCCGCGGCAGCGCCGAACACGCCGCAGGTCGAGGTGATATGCCAGCCCTTGTTATAATGGCTCGGCGACATCGCAAGCCCGATACGGCACTCGATTTCCTGACCGAGCACAAAGGCGAGCAGTAAATCGCGCCCGTTTACGCGCCGCAGCTCGGCGAGGGCGAGGAGTGCCGGCGCGAGCGGCGCGGTCGGATGGATCGCGGTCGGCACGTGCGTATCGCAGAAGTCGAGGACGTTGGCGCCGGCGGCATTGAGGAACGCCGCGCTCAGCGCATCGATGCGCTCGCGCCGGCCGATCAAAGTGGCCTGCTTGCCGCCGGAAAATGCGGCGAGCGATTGCAGCGCCGTTTCTATCGTCGGATTGCGGCAGCCGGTCAGCGCCACGGCGAAGAAATTCATGAGCGATCGCTTGGCCTGATGAGCCACCGGCGGCGGCAGATCGTCCCAACGGGTAGCCACAACGAGCTGGGCTAATTTTTCGGTCGCACCGGGACTGGTCAGCATCTTATCCTCGCCAAGCGTTAAGCGAGCATCGACCGGCCGGCGCAAAAGTGCAAGGATGCCGCAAACAACACGAGGCGAGCGAGGATCATGTCGAGAAATCTGAAGTGCATCGCTTTGGCGCTGGCGTTGGCGATCACCGGTCTAGCAGCGCGCGCCGACGATTATCCGTCGCACCCGATCAAGCTGATCGTACCGTTCGCGCCGGGCGGCGCGGCCGATGCGACCGCGCGGTTGATCGGGAAATATGTCAGCGGAACCATCGGCCAGCCGATGGTGATCGAGAACCGAGCCGGCGCCGGCGCGATCATCGGCACCGAGGACGTGCACCGGGCGGCACCGGACGGCTACACGCTGTTGCTCGGCCAGTCCGGCCCGATCTCGATCAATCCCGGCGTCTACAAGACCCTGCCCTACGATCCGGAGAAGGATTTCGCGCCGATCACGATGACGTCGAACTATCCCTACGTGCTGGTCGTCAATGCCAAGCTGCCGGCACAGAATTTCAAGGACTTCATCGCCATGGTGAAGGCAAAGCCGGGCGAGTTCAATTACGGCAGCTTCGGCGTCGGCTCGTCGAACCAGCTCGTCACCGAGCTTCTGTCCAGCAAAGCCGGATTGAAGATGGTGCACGTGCCCTATCGCGGCACCGCGCTCGCCGTCGCCGATCTGCTCGCCGGCCAGCTCACGATGGTGTTCTCCGATCCGGTCTCCGCACTGCCGCATTTGCAGGCCGGCACGTTGCGAGCGCTCGCCGTGACCACGAAGACGCGCTCATCTGTTCTGCCTGACGTGCCGACCATCGCCGAAAGCGGCTATCCCGATTTCGAGGCCGTCGCCTGGCACGGCATCCTCGCACCCGCAGGAACGCCAAAGCCGATCATCGACAAATTGCACGACCAGATCGTCGCCGCGCTCAACGATCCGCCGACCAAAGCGCTGATCGTCGGGCAGGCCATACAAATCGTCGGCGACACGCCCGAGCAATTCTCAGCCTTCATCAAGAAGGACATCGCTCTGTGGAAAGCTGTCGCCGTGCAGGCCGATGTGTCGGTCAAGTAATGGCGGCCCGATTGATCCACAGCGCGGACAGCAGACAATAAGCAGCTTGGGAGAACTCAACCGCATGAGCGCCGCATGAAGACCGTCCTCATTACCGGCGCCGCCGGCGACATCGGCACCCGCCTGCGCAAATTGCTCAAGGGCGTCTATCCGCACATCCGCTCAAGCGACATCCGGACCCCGGCCGATCTTGCCGCCGGCGACGATTTCATCGCCGCCGACCTCGCCGATTTTGCGGAGGTCCAAAAGGCCGTCGCCGGGGTCGAGGGCATCGTGCATCTCGGCGGATTTTCCGTGGAAGGCCCCTGGGACACGATCCACAGCGCCAATATCGTCGGCTGCTATAATCTTTTCGAAGCGGCGCGTCTGGCGGGCGTCAAGCGCGTGGTTTTCGCCTCATCCAATCACGCGATCGGCTTCTATCCGCGAACGCAACGGATCGGTGTTCACGTCACGCCGCGGCCGGATAGCCGCTACGGCGTCAGCAAGGTCTTTGGCGAAGCGCTCGGCGCGCTCTATTCCGACAAGCACGGCCTGCGCGTAACATGCCTGCGCATCGGCAATGTCGCCGACGCACCGGTCGACCAGCGCCGGCTATCGATCTGGGTTAGCCCCGAGGATGTGGCGCAACTGGTGCGGATCGGACTGGAACACGCCGACATCCGCTACGAGATTTTCTATGGCGTGTCCGACAATGCGGCGAGCTGGTGGGACAACAGCAACGCGCAGCGGTTCGGCTATAAGCCGCAAGGCCGCGCCGAAGACTTTCGCAACGACGCGCTCGCCGCGCAGGAAAAGCTCAAACCGGACCCGGTCGGCACGCGCTATCAAGGTGGGCCCTATTGCAGCGCCGAATACGACGCCGATCGCATGGCATGATCGCCCGCGATCGGTTCAACAAAACACCAGAGACGAAACGCAGGGAGAAACAAGATGCAACGGCGTGAGATGCTTCGCGGAACCGCAGCCGTCATTGGCGCGCTTGCATTGGCGCGTTTCGCACGATTTCCGGCCCTGGCGCAGGCCAAAATGCAGTTTCGGGCTTCGGACGTTCATCCGCCCGGCTATCCGACAGTCGTTGCCGTCGAAAATCTCGGCAAGAAGCTCGAACAGGCGACCAACGGGCGGCTTGGCGTGCAGATGTTCGCCTCGATGCAGCTTGGCGGCGAGAAGGAAGCGATCGAGCAGGCGCAGGTCGGCGCTATCCAGATTGCGCGCGTCAGCGTCGGGGCGATCGGACCGGTCATCGACGACCTCAACGTGCTTAATCTGCCGTTCCTGTTCCGCAATACCGCGCATATGCAGAAGGTGATCGACGGTCCGATCGGCAAAGAGCTCCTCGACAAAGTGACGGCGAACGACAAAGCAGGTCTCGTTGGGCTGGCCTGGATGGATGCCGGCGCGCGCAGTTTCTACAATACCAAGCACGCCATCAAAAGCATCGACGATCTCAAGGGCCTCAAAGTTCGCGTGATCGGCAATCCGATGTTCGTCGACATGGCCAATGCGCTGGGCGCCAACGGCGTCGCCATGGGTTACGACCAGGTGTTCAGTGCGCTGCAGACCGGGGTGATCGACGGCGCCGAGAACAACCCGCCGAGCTTCGTCTTCGACAATCATTATCAGGTCGCGAAATTCTATACCCTCACCGAGCACCTGATCGTGCCGGAGATCATCGTGTTCTCGCGCAAGACCTGGGACAGCCTGGCGAAGGACGATCAGGATTTGTTGCGGAAGTCCGCGCGCGAGGCTCAGGCCGAGGAACGCGCATTGTGGGCGGCTTACGAGAAACAAGCCATCGATAAAGCCCGCGCGTCCGGCGTCCAGATCGTCGAGGAGATCGACAAGAAGCCGTTCCAGGACGCAGTGAAGCCGGTCTGGGACAAATATGCCCCGCGCTTTGCCGACCAGATCAAGCGCATCGCGGCGGTCGGCTGAGCTCGCAAGCCATTGAGGCTGTAAACATGGCGCCGGCAATCCGCAGGCTGATGGACGCGCTCTATGCGCTGTGCGTCGGCGTGGCCGGCACGGCGCTGGTTTTGATCTCCGCCGTCATGCCGTGGGCGGTCTATACCCGCTACGTCCTCAACCGCGCCGCGTCGTGGCCGGAACCGATGGCGGTGCTGCTGATGATCGTGCTGACCTTCTTCGGCGCGGCGGCCTGCTACCGCGCCGGGCTGCATATGCGGATGTCGTTCTTCGCGTCCCTCCTGCCGCTCGCCTGGCAACGCGTGACCGCGCTCATCGTCGAACTGCTGATGGGGCTGATCGCGCTGTTCATGATCAACTGGGGCGCCAAGCTGGTCGCGGCGACCTGGCAGAATTCGATCGCGGATTTTCCGGCGCTCTCGGTCGGCGCCACCTATCTGCCGATCCCGCTCGGCGGGGCGATCTTGCTGCTGTTTGTGATCGAGCGCATCGCGATCGGGCCGCCGGCGCAGATCGGACGCGGCGGCAGCGCCGCCTTCGAATAACGCCGGGACGCCCCGACAATGGATATTTTCGTCCTCCTTGCCACGATGTTCGCCTGCTTCGCGATCGGCATGCCGATCGCCTATGCGCTGGCGCTGGCCGCGATTGCAGGCGCGATGTGGATCGGCATTCCGCTGGAAGCCGTCATGCTGAAAATCTCCGACGGCGTCAGCAAGGTCGCGATGCTCACCATTCCATTCTTCGTGCTGGCGGGCGCCATCATGGCCGAAGGCGGCATGGCGCGGCGGCTGGTGGCATTCGCCGACGTGCTGGTCGGCTTCACCCGCGTGCGCGGCGGCCTCTCCGTCGTCAACGTGGTCGCCACCACGTTTCTGTCCGGCATATCCGGCTCCGCCGTCGCCGACACATCGGCGATCGGCTCGGTCATGATTCCGCAGATGGAAAAAAGCGGCTTCCCGCGCGTCTTTGCCACCAACGTGACGATCGCGGCTTCGGTCCAGGCGCTGTTGGTGCCGCCGAGCCACAATGCGGTGATCTATTCGCTCGCCACCGGCGGCACGATCTCGATCATCAGCCTGTTCATGGCCGGCGTGGTGCCGGGCCTTCTGCTCGGTCTGGCGCTGGTCATGCTGTGCCTGGTGATCGCCTATCGCGACGGCCACCCGCGCGGCACAGCGGTGCCGCTGCGCGAAGCTTTGCGGATCTCGTTCGACGCGCTATGGGGCCTGATCACGCTCTTGATCATCCTCGGCGGCATTCTCGGCCGGCGTGTTCACCGCGATCGAAGCCGGCGCGGTCGCCTGCGTGTGGGCGTTCGTGGTCACCATGTTCGTCTATCGCGACTACCGCTGGCGCGACCTGCCGGCCTTGGTGCACCGGACGATGCGCACCGTGGCGATGGTGCTGACGCTGATCGCCTGCGCTTCCAGCGTCGGCTACATCATGGCGTTGACGCAGATGCCGGGCAAGATCACGGCGTTCTTTCTCTCGATCTCGGACAACAAATACGTGATCCTGATGATGATCAACGTGCTGCTGCTCCTGCTCGGCTGCCTGGTCGACATGGCGCCGTCGATTCTGATCTCAACGCCGATCCTGCTGCCGGTGATGATGAAGCTCGGCGTCGATCCGGTTCACTTCGGCATGATCATGCTGTTGAACCTCGGCATCGGGCTGTGCCATCCACCGGTCGGCTCCATCCTGTTCGTCGGCTGCGCGGTCGGCGAGGTCAGCATGGAAGCGGTGTTGCGGCGGATCTGGCCGTTCTATGCCGTGATGTTCGCGGTGCTGATGCTGGTGACCTATCTGCCGCAGCTTTCGCTGTGGCTGCCGCACCGGCTCGGATTGTGACGCCTGCCCTATTTGCCCGGCGCCACACCGCCTTCGGCATCGGCCTCCATCACCGGCCGCGCAAAATACAGGAAGACCAGGAACAGCGCGCCGATGAAGCACGGCACCGCGGCGGCGTAGAAAATGCCGCCGACCTTGTAGCCGAGCCCGACCAGGAGGCCGGTCAGGATCGGCCCGAACGACCTGGCCGACGCGGCCCATGCCCATCGCCCAGCCGATGCCGGTCGAGCGGATCGCGGTCGGATACATGCCCGCCGCCACCGCGATCAGACCGGTGCCGGTGCCGCCGACAAAAAAGCCGGCGAGGAACGAGGCGAGGCCCAGCGTCACCATGGATGTCGTCGCCTGCCCGAACCAGGCAAGGCATAGCCCGCCAAGGATGAAGCCGGGAATGAGCACGCGGAACGCGCCGCCGCGATGTACCAGCCAGCCCGACATGGCACTGGCAATGACGCTGCCGAGATTGTTGAGCCCGATGATCAGGGCCGCAGCCGAGAGCGAGAAGCCGACCGAATTCAGCACCGCCGGCGTCCAGAACGTCACCGTGACCAGGATCATGAACACCATGAAGAACGGCACCCACAGCAGCACGGTCGGGATCGCACGGCCTTCCATGAACAGATGCTTCAACGGAACGCCTTCCCGCGCCGGATCGGGCGGCGCGACAAGTCTTGCGCCGGCCGGCACTTCGCCCGGCATGATGCGCTCGAGCGTGCGCCGCACTTCATCCTGACGGATGTCGCGTGCGAGCAGGAAGCGGATCGATTCCGGCAGCCAGATGATCAGAATAGCCGCGATCACCAGCGGCGCCACCGCGCCGATATAAAATACCATTTGCCAGCCGAACGCCGGGATCACCCAGGCGCTGGTGAGCGAGCCGATCAGGCCGCCGCCGGGAAAAGACGCAAACAGCACGGTGACGAACACATCGCGCAGCCGCTTTGGCGCGAGCTCCGCGCCCATCGCCAGGAAGGCCGGCGTCACGCCGCCGAGCCCAAGCCCGGCACAGAAGCGATAGCTCAGCAATTCGTTGAGCGTTGTCGATTGCGACGTCAGATAACTGAAGATCGCGAATACGATCATGGCGATAATCATGAACCATTTGCGGCCGAACAAATCGGCCAGCGGCCCGAACGACAGCGCGCCGATCGCGGCGCCGACCAGGCCCGCGGAGCCGACCTGCCCGAATTGCGGCATCGGCAGATGGATCATGGTGGCGATCGCGGGCGCGGTATAGCCGATCGCCTGGGTGTCGAAGCCGTCGAGCGCCGCCACCAGCATGCACAGAATCAAGACGCCGATCTGAAAGCCCGTGACCGGATGCCGGTCGATGAGATCGATGACGTCAACTTTGGTGGCGGCCATGTGCTTCCCCCGATTTTCGCGGCGAGGTGTGCCGCGTTGTTATTTTTCGCCCAACGCTTACGGCGGACGCGCGATTTGTGCAAGACCGCCGCGAGGCGGACGGAAATCCCAGCGCTTTTGCCGGCGAGCGCGGCACCTTCGCTCACAACGCTTCGAGGCGTTGCACAAATTGTATTCCGTCACCCTGAGGTGCGAGCCAACGGGTCCGGCCTGCGGCCGGCCCGATGATCTTAACGGCCACGCCAACTGTCCGTTTTCCTGTCCGTTGTCGGGGCAATAGCTGCCGCGCCGGCCAGGGACCGGCGCGGCAGTTTTGGCCCCAAAGCGGACGACATGCCAGCTTGGCTATGTCGGCTACCTGATAACAGCAGCCATCGCGATTTGACGGCGCCTATTCATCTGCGCCTTCGGCGTTTTCCGCGGAGATGAAAGGTCCTCCAAGCCCAGAGAAAGATAAGCGCTCCCACCGCAGCAGCGATTAAACGTATGGTCGCAACATTACTCGGTAGAGTCAGCAATGCTGCTACATGGTATCCGGTAAACGAGCCCGCTACGCCGACTAAGGCGCTGGTGATATAGCCGTGAGGCGACTTCACGAATTTCTCGTAAAGCCAACCGATGATGGCGCCAATCAGAATGATTAGGATGAGAGTGACAACTGGGTTTGCAAGCAATGTCTTCAGGTCGTTCATAGCCCCTCCGTATCGTGGCCGGCTGAGACGATCAGTTCTCGCTGACCAGCTTTAGTTCCATGGCCACAACGCAATGTTAGTTTAAAGTCCGTGTTGGCGCTAGAAGGCTGCCGCAGCATATCGGCCTGAGGAACGGAAGACTGCATGCATCGTCAGTATTTCGCAACGCTGCGCTGCATCGGCTTTGGGCGTTATTCCGCCGCCGCGAGCGCCGCGCCAACCCGGCCGTCGCGCACCAGGCGGCCCGGCAGCGCGCCGGTGTGTTCGCCGCGCTCGAAGATTTGCGTGCCGGCGACGAAGGTCGCTTCGTAGCCGTCGACCTTTTGCACGAAGCGCCGGCCGTTGGCCGGCATGTCGTGCACCAGTTCCGGCTTCTGCACTTGCAGCCGCGCGTAGTCGATCAGGTTTAAATCAGCGCGCAGCCCCGGCGCGAGCCGGCCGCGATCCGACAGCCCGAAGAAATCGGCGGTCTCGCTGGTCTGGCGCTTGATCAGCATTTCCAGCGGCAGTTTCGGCCCGCGCGCGCGGTCGCGGCTCCAGTGGGTGAGCATGAAGGTCGGCACGCCGGCATCGACGATCGAGGTGCAATGCGCGCCGCCGTCGCTCAGGCCCAGCAGGCAGGCCGGATCGTTGAGCATTTCATAGATCGGCGCGTGATCGCCGGTGACGTAATTGACCACCGGAAAATAGAGATACTGGCCGTCCTCGATGATGGTGTCGTAGGCGACTTCATCGGGCGGGCGGCCGGTTCGCGCGGCGATGTTCGCCACGCTCTTGTCCGGGCCCGGCTCGTAATCCGGCGGATTGCCCATGACGTAGAAGCGTTCCCATTTGCTGGTGACGGCCTGGCGGAACTGCGCGAGTTTCGCGACTTCGGCGTCCGAGGGCTTCTCGGCGAGAATTTGCGCCCGCATTTGCGGATCGCGCAGCCGTCGGCGCTGCTCCTCGATCGGCAGGCTTTCGAGCTTCTTGTAGCTCGGCCGCACCGTGAACGGATTGAGCGCGGTGCCGATCCCCATCATGACGCCGATCGGCCGGCCGGCCATCTGCGCGGTGACCGGCAGGCCCTGCGCGCGCATCTCGTGCACCGCATCGATCAGGCGGCGCCAGCGCTGCGGATCTTCGTAGCGGTCGGTGAGCAAAAACCAGACCGGGCGGCCGGTGTCCTTGGCGAGCTTGCGCATCCAGCGCAGCTCGAATTCCTCATCGTCGAAGTCGGAGTTCATGCCGAAAGCGCCGGTGCCGGTGACGCCGAGCGCCGAGCCGATGCCGAGCAATTCGTGATCGTCGGCGTCGCGCGACGGCACCAGTTCGCCGTCCGGCGTCTTGTGCGAATCGGTGCGCGAGGTGGTGAAGCCGAACGCGCCGACCTGCAGCGCCTCGATGGTGAGCTTGCGCATCTCGGCGATGTCGTCGGGCGTCGCCGGTTCGCGGCGCAGCGCGCGGTCGCCCATGACATAGACGCGGGTCGGCAGATGGGCGGCCTGCGCGGCGATGTCGATGGCGCGCGGCCGGCGTTCCAGTTCGTCCATGAATTGCGGAAAGGTTTCCCATTCCCAGTTCAGGCCGGCGGCGAGCACCGGATTGGGAATTTCCTCGACGCCTTCCATCAGATCCATCAGCGCGCCGCGATGCTCTTTCTTCACCGGCGCGAAGCCGACGCCGCAATTGCCGAACATCACCGTGGTGACGCCATGCCAGCATGACGGCGCCAACAGCGGATCCCACATCGCCTGGCCGTCATAATGGGTATGCACGTCGACCCAGCCGGGCGTGACCAGAAGACCGTCGGCATCGATGTCGCGCCGGGCCGGGCCCTGCTTGCCGCCGACTGCGGCGATGCGGTCGCCTGCGATGGCGATGTCGCCGCTGAAAGCCGGTTTGCCGGTGCCATCGACGATGGTGCCGCCGCGAATGACGATGTCGTGCATGGGAGCCGCTCCTCGGATTTGCGACTTAAGCTGGCGCAATTGGCGCAATGATGCACCCGTGTTTAGCGGCGCGCAACGGCACGTTTTCGCGCGGGATCGTCGAAATCGCGCTCGGCGCGCTCGCCGCCTGATTGACGAGCCATTATAAAGAGGCGGCGTAAAGAGGCGGCCGGCGCAAAGCCGACTGCGCTGTATTCGGCATAGTGGCAGAGTTCGCGTGGCTTCATCCCCGGCAATCCGGCTCGGTGTCGATATCGGCGGCACGTTCACTGACGTGGCGCTGGAAATCGGCGACCGGCGCTACACCGCCAAGGGCTTGACCACGTCGCGCGCGCCCGACCAGGGCGTGCTGGCGATGTCGCGCGCGGTCATCGCGCAAGCGGGCATCGCGGCCGGCGACGTCAACCTGATCATCCACGGCACGACGCTTGCAACCAACGCGCTGATCGAGCGCAAGGGCGCCAAGACCGCGCTCTTGACCACCGAAGGTTTTCGCGACGTGGTCGAGATCCGCCACGAAAATCGTTTCGAGCAATACGACATCAATATCGACTTGCCGCCGCCGCTGGTTCCCCGCCGCTTGCGCCTGCCGGTCCGCGAGCGCATCGATGCGCAAGGCGGTGTGCTGGTGCCGCTCGACGAGGACAGCGTCGCCCGCGCCATCGACACGCTCGCCGGCCAAGACATCGAGGCGGTGGCGGTCGGATTTTTGCACAGCTTCACCAATCCGGATCACGAGCGCCGCATCGGGCGAGGCGATCGCGCGCCGGCTGCCCAATGTGCCGGTGACACTGTCGTCCGAAGTCTCGCCGGAAATGCGTGAATACGAGCGGTTCTCGACCGCCTGCGCCAACGCCTACCTGCAGCCATTGATGGGCAGCTATGTGACCAAGCTTGAGCGCGCGACTTGCGCAAGCCGGCTTTCGCTGCCCGATGCTGCTGATGACGTCAGGCGGTGGCATCACGACCACCAACACCGCTGTTCGCTTTCCGGTGCGGCTGGTTGAATCCGGACCGGCCGGCGGCGCGATCTTCGCCGCCTGCATCGCGCGCCAGCACAACTTCGACCAAGTCGTTTCCTTCGACATGGGCGGCACCACCGCGAAAATCTGCTTCATCGACAAAGCGCGCGCGCAGACCGCGCGCGTCTTCGAAGTGGCGCGCATCTACCGTTTCGTCAAAGGCTCTGGCCTGCCGTTGCGCATTCCGGTGATCGAGATGGTCGAGATCGGCGCCGGCGGCGGCTCGATCGCCGCGGTCGACGCGCTGGGACGCATCGCGATCGGCCCGCATAGCGCCGGCTCCGAGCCGGGACCGGTCTGCTACGCCCGCGGCAGCAGCGCGCCGACCGTGACCGATGCCGATGTCGTGCTGGGACGGATCGATCCGGCGACATTTTCAGGCGGCAAGATGCTGCTCGACACCGAGGGCGCCGAACGCGCCATCGCCGAACAGATCGGCGCCAAGCTCAACCTCTCCGCTGAACATGCCGCGCTTGGCATCAGCGAGATGGTGGACGAGAACATGGCGAACGCGGCGCGCGTGCACGCGATTGAAAGCGGCAAAGACTTGAGCCCGCGCACGCTGATCGCGTTCGGCGGCGCGGCGCCGCTGCATGCCGCGCGCGTCGCCGAGAAACTCGGCATCGGCCGCGTGCTGGTTCCGGCCAATGCCAGCGTCGGCTCCGCCATCGGACTGTTGCGCGCGCCGGTGGCTTACGAGATCGTGCGCGGCCGGCTGATGCGGCTTTCGCGCTTCGATGCCGCCGCGGTCAATTGGCTTCTGGCCGAGATGCGCGCCGAAGCCGAAACAATCGTGCGCCGCGGCGCGCCGGACGCCAAGCTTGCCGAGCAGCGCTCGGCCTTCATGCGCTATCGCGGCCAGGGTCATGAGATCGCCGTCGAACTGCCGGTGCGCGATTTCACCGCGGCGGATCGCGCCGCCATCACCGCTTTGTTCGAAGCGGCTTATCGCCGGCTCTACAGCCGTCCCATTCCCGGCGTCGAGATCGAGATTTTCAGCTGGGTGGTCGCGATCAGCGCACCGGCGCAAGGCGAGCTTGCGGCGGCGGCCCCCGAAGCAAAAAGAACGGGCAAGCCGGAACCCCGCACGCACCGCGCCGGTATTCGATCCGCAGGCCGGCGAATTTCACGACGTGCCGATCTACTGGCGGCCCGATCTGCAACCGGGCGCGCGCATCGGCGGGCCGGCCGTGATCGCGGAGAACGATACCTCGACCGTGGTCAGCCCGCTTTTCGACGCGCGCATCGACAAGTTCGGCTATATTGAGCTTGTCCGCCGCGAGGATTGACTATGGTCGCTCGTCCCAACACAGCGCTGGCGCAAATCCAGAACCAGATCATGTGGAACCGCCTGATCGCGGTGGTCGAGCAGCAGGCGCAAACCATGATCCGGACGGCGTTTTCCACCTCGGTGCGCGAGGCCGGCGATCTTTCGGCGGGCGTGTTCGACCGTCGCGGCCGGATGCTGGCGCAAGCGGTCACCGGTACGCCGGGCCATGTCAATTCCATGGCGAACGGCGTGAAGCATTTTCTCGATGTCTTTCCGGTCGCCGGCATGAAGCCCGGCGATCACTACATCACCAACGATCCGTGGCTCACCTCCGGCCATCTGCATGACATTACCGTGGTCACGCCGAGCTTTTATCGCGGCGAGGCGGTCGGACTATTCGCCAACACGATCCATGTCGTCGATATCGGCGGGCTCGGCATGGGGCCGGACGGGCGGCAGGTGTTTGAGGAAGGCTTGGCGATTCCCATCATGCAGCTCGCCGACAAGGGCCGCATGAACGAGGATCTGCTGCGTCTGGTGCGCGCCAATGTGCGCGAGCCGCTGCAAGTCGAGGGCGACATTTACGCCTGCGCCGCGTGCAACGACGAAGGCAGCCGGCGACTCACCGAAATGATGGACGAGTTCGAAATCGCCAATCTGGACCGGCTCGGCGACGGCATCCTCGACGCCTCGCGCGAAGCGACGCTGGCCCGCATCCGAAGGCTGCCGAAGGGCACCTATCGCAACAGCATGACGATGGACGGCTACGACAAGCCGCTGGTTCTCAATGCCGCGCTTGACCATTGCCGACGACGGCATCCACGTCGATTTCGACGGCACCTCGCCGGCATCGAGCTATGGCATCAATGTCGTGCTCAATTATTGCCTCGCCTACACCGCCTTCGGCGTCAAATGCCTGGTGGCGCCGGACGTGCCGAACAATGCCGGCTCGCTCGAGCCGATCACGGTGAGCGCGCCGGAAGGCTGCGTGCTCAACGCCAAGCGGCCATGGCCGGTGGCGGCGCGGCATACCGTCGGGCCAGATGCTGCCCGACGTCGTGTTCGGTTGCCTGCATCAGGTCATCGCTGGCGGCGTGCCCGCCGAAGGCGCGTCGTCGCTGTGGAATCCGCAAATCTTCGGCGGCGGCTCGCTGGTCGACGAGATCGAAGACGGCACCGATGCCAACACGCTGCCGGAATTCTCGACCGTGATTTTTCATTGTGGCGGCGCCGGCGCGCGGCCGGACAAAGACGGCTTGAGCGCGACCTCGTTTCCTTCCGGCGTGCGCACGATCCCAGTGGAAGCGACCGAGAGCGTGGCGCCGGTGGTGTTTTATCGCCGCGAATTGCGCGCCAGCTCGGGCGGCGCCGGCCGCCGCCGCGGCGGGCTCGGCCAGGTAATCGAGATCGGCGGCGCCGGCGCGACGCCGGTGGCGATGCTATGCAATTTCGAGCGGGTGAAAAATCCGGCGCGCGGCCGCAACGGCGGCCGGCCCGGTGCGGCCGGCACCGTCACGCTGCGATCGGGCCGCCCGATCCGGCCCAAAGGGCGCCAAACGGTGCCGCCGCGCGATGCCATCCGGCTTGAGCTTCCCGGCGGCGGCGGCTTCGGCGATCCGCGCGCGCGCGATCCGCAAGCGGTGCGCGACGATGTGCTCGACGGCCTGATCACCGCCGAAGACGCGCGCAGCGATTATGCGGTCGTCATCGACGCGCGCGGCGACATCGATGTGACGGCGACCGCGCGCATGAGAAACCGGTAACGGCGGGGTCCACAATGCCCATGCGCATCATCGGCATGATCGGCGTCACGCCGCCGCAGAGCGACGCCACCTTGCATGTCATCGAGGGCGGCCTGTCGCCGGGCTATGTGACGGAAGCCGCGCGCGCCCACGAAGCGTCGGGCTTCGATCTGGTGCTGGTCGGCTATTCGTCGTCGTCCGCCGAGGGTTTTTTGGTTGCGCTGCACGCCGCGACGCGCACCGAGCGGCTCGGTTATCTGATCGCGCACCGGCCGGGCTTTGTCGCGCCGACGCTGATGGCGCGCAAAATCGCGACCTTCGATCATCTCACCGGCGGCCGGCTCGTGCTGCACGTCATCACCGGCAAGACCGACGACGAGCAGGAGGGCGACGGCGATTTCACGCCGAAAGCGGAGCGCTATCGCCGCGCCGCCGAATATCTCGAACTGATGAAGCTTACCTGGTCGAACGAGCGGCCGTTCGACTTCGCAGGCGACTTCTATCGCGTCAAAGGCGCGCATTCCGACGTGCGGCCGCTGCAAAAGCCGCATCCGCTGATCTTCTTCGGCGGCGCGTCGGACGGCGCGCTGGAGATGGGCGCGCGGCTTTGCGATGTCTATGCCATCTACGCCGAGCCGCTCGCCTCGACCCGCGAGCGCATGCGGGATTTTCGCGCCAAAGCCGCCGTCGTTCGGCCGCGTACCGGGCTTCAACGTCTCGGTGCGCCCGATCATCGCCGCGAGCGAAGCCGCCGCCTGGGACAAAGCGAACAAGATCCTCGGCGGCAATGACCGGCACCAAAGGCTGGAGCCGGCAGGAAGCGGCGAGCGGGCCGGTCGATAATGCCGGCACGCCGGCTGATGAGCTTTGCGCTCGAAAGCGACATCCATGACGAGCGGCTGTGGATGCCGATTGCGCGCGCGACCGGCGCGCTCGGCAATACGTCGTGCCTGGTCGGCACGCGCGGAACAGGTCGCGCGCGCGATCCTGGAATATTACAAGCTCGGCATCGGCTCGGTGCTGATCCGCGGCTTCGATCCCTTCAACGATACCGTCGAGTTCGGCCGCGAGCTTATTCCGCGGATCAAAGCGGGCGCCGACGAAATCGATCGCCTGCAAGCGGCCGGGTGACTGTTGCCGTCGCGTATAAGCCGGGGAAGACCACATGATCAAGAAATTCCATGTTCTTTATGTCGGCCAGATCGAGCTCGACAATGTCGGGCTTGACGGCACGCCGGCCAACGAGCGGCGCTATTCCGACGAACGGCTGCGCGAAGCCTTCTTCACCGCGCGCGATGTCGCCCAGCTCATGGACGAGCTCGGCTTCGACGTGCTGTGGACCGCCGAGCATCATTTCCAGCGCGAGGGCTACGAGGTCTTCCCCAATTTGATTCAGCTCGGGCTGTGGCTCGCCACCCAAACCAAGCGCCTAAAATTCGGCTGCGCCTTCAACGTGCTGCCGATGTGGCATCCGATCCGCATGGCGGAAGACTACGCCATGGCCGACATCGTCACCGACGGCCGCGTCGTGCTCGGCGTCGGCCGCGGCTATCACAGCCGCGAAGTCGAATCGTTCGGCGCGCCGCTGCTTGACGCCGACAAGAACCGCGAATTGTTCGAGGAACAGCTGAAGCTGCTGCTGACTTGCTTCAACGAGGAATCGTTTTACTTCAAAGGCAAATATTACGAGGCGCCGCCGCCGGTGGATTACCGCGGCTACAAACTCAAAGACATTACGATGGTGCCGCGACCCAAGCATTTGCCGGTCGAAATCTGGATGCCGATCGCCAGCGGCAAGACCATCGAGATGATGGCGCAATATGGCCTCAAGGCGATGGTGACGCTCAACGGCGAGAAAATCCTCGACGACGTGATCCGCGCGTACCACACCGCGTGCCTCAAGCACGGCCGCAACAAGCAACTCGGTGAAGATGTGATCTGGGGCGCCGGCGTCTATCTCGCCGACAGCCGCGACGCTGCGATCCGCAAGCTCGAGCCGGCGCACGACGAGCGCTTCAAATGGTTCGCGCCGTTCGGCTTCGTGCGTTATGCCGATGAGCAGGGCCGCACCTGGGGCACGCCGGGCGCGCCGTCGCGCACGCCACTCCTCAAGGACGGCGTCGCGCAAAAGGCGTGGTTCTGCGGCCCGCCGGCCGAAGTGATCGACGGCATCAAGTCGATCGAGGCGAAATATCCGGGCCTGGAGAATTTCATGATCCATTGGGCCGAAGGACTCTCGCCCAAGGAATTCAAGGACCAGCTCCGCCGCTTCGCCAAGGACGTGATGCCGGCGTTTCGGTGAACGCCGCGGGGCTCGTCATTGCGAGGAGCACTTGCGACGAAGCAATCCAGTCTATGCCGCGAAACTGGATTGCTTCGCTCCGCTCGCAATGACGCAGGCAAGTCCCCATCCGCAATGACTAAGCGGCAGACACCTCAACCGGCGCGCCCGTCTCCGCATCTTCCAGCACCATATCCGCGCCCTTCTCGCCGATCATCACCGCCGCGGCATTGGTGTTGCCGGACACGACGGTGGGCATGATCGAGGCGTCGATCACCCGCAAGCGCTCAAAGCCGCGCACGCGCAGGCGCTCGTCGACCACCGCTCCCGGATCGGAGCCCATGCGGCAGGTCGAGGTCGGATGATAGACCGTGGTGCCGGTGTCGCGCGCGTAGGCGAGAAGATCGGCGTCGCTGGTGCAGGCTTCGCCGGGCGCGCGCTCTTCGGCGATATATTTCCGCATCACCGGCTGAGTCATCACCCGGCGCAGGAGTTTCAGGCCGTCGACGACGCAGTCGCAATCGGTGCGCGCCGACAGATAGCGCGGCTGGATGGCCGGCGGCACCAGCGGATCGGCCGATTTGATGCGCACGAAACCGCGGCTGTCCGGCCGCAATTGGCAGACCGAGGTCATGAAGCCCGGGAACGGATGCAGCGCGGCGCCGGCGGCGTCGGCGCTAAAGATCAGGAAATGGAATTGCACGTCCGGCGTCGCAAGTTCCGGCCGGGTGCGCAGGAACGCGCCCGCGTAACCGGCACCGATCGTCAGCAATCCCTTGCGCGTCAGCAGATAACGCAAGCCCGCGGCGTAACGGTAACGCCAGTTGTTGATCACTTCGTTTGCCGTGATCGGTTCGGTGCAACGGTACAGCATGCGGATCTGCAAGTGGTCCTGCAGATCGGCGCCGACGCCCGGCAGGTCGGCGATGGCTGCAATTCCATGCTCGCGCAATAAGTTCGCCGGTCCAACGCCTGAGAGTTGCAAAAGCTGCGGCGAGTTGAACGCGCCGCCCGAAAGGATGACTTCGCCGTCGGCGTAATGCGGTTCGCATCGCATCGCCTTGCCGATATTCGACGCCGATGGCGCGCTTGCCGGAAAACAGCACGCGGGTCGCCAGCGCATCGGACACGACGGTGAGATTGGGCCGCCGCCGCGCTTCTTTAAGATAACCGACCGCGGTCGACCAGCGGCGGCCGTTGCGCGCAGTGAGCTGGAAATATCCTGCGCCTTCTTGTGTCGGGCCGTTGAAATCGTCATTACGCGGAAAGCCGGCATTCCTCCGCGGCTTCGATGAAAGCTTCGCACAGCGGATGCGGCTCGCACACATTGGAGACTTTCAGATGGCCGCCGACGCCATGCAGCTCGTCGGCGCCGCGCTCCTGATCCTCGGCGCGCCGGAAATACGGCAGCACGTCTTTGAACGACCAGCCGGCATTGCCGAGCTGGCGCCAATGGTCGTAGTCCTCGTGCTGGCCGCGGATATAGAGGAGCCCGTTGATCGAGCTCGATCCGCCCAAGACCTTGCCGCGCGGCTGGATCACTCTGCGGTTGTTCAGTTCCGGCTCCGGCTCGGTCGTATAGAGCCAATTGACCTTGGCGTTGGCGAACAGTTTGCCGTAGCCGAGCGGAATGTGAATCCAGATATTGCGGTCGGGGCCGCCGGCTTCGAGCAGCAGCACGCGATGGCGGCCCGAGGCGGTCAGCCGATTGGCAAGCACGCAACCGGCCGAACCGGCGCCGACGACGATGTAATCGAAATGCGTTGAATTCGGAACGACTGGCATGGCCCGGTTTACTCCCAGCGACGATAGACGTGGTCCATTCTCATCGCGACAGATCGCAAGTATAGTATTATTAGCGGCCGGCTCTCTTTCCCGTCACCCTGAGGCGTGAGCGAAGCGAGCCTCGAAGGGCGACGGCCCGGGCCGTGCATCCTTCGAGGGCCGCTTCGCGGCCACCTCAGGATGACGGATTGGTATTGGAGGAACACTTGCTCAAATTCGGTATCGGCCAGCCTGTCTCGCGGCTCGAGGATCCCCGCTTCATCACCGGGCGCGGCCGCTTTGTCGATGACATCGATCTGCCGCAGCAGTGCTACGGCGTCGCTATCATGTCGCCGCACGCCCACGCCCGGATCAAAAGCATCGACACCGCCAAAGCCAAGGCCGCCGCAGGCGTGATCGCGGTGCTCACCGGCGCCGACGTCGAAGCCGACAAGCTCGGCGGTTTCTCGCCGGTCATGCCCGAGGACATGGGCGGGCCGAAGGGCTACCGCACGCTGCGCTCGATCCTGGCCATCGGCAAAGTCCGCTGCGTCGGCGAGCGCGTCGCTTTCGTCGTTGCGGAAACGCTGCTGCAGGCGAAGAACGCCGCCGAACTGGTCGAGATCGACTATGAACCGCTGCCGGCGGTGATCACGGTCGAGGATGCGGTGAAACCCGGCGCGCCGGCGGTGTGGGACGAGGCGCCCAACAATGTCGCCGTCGGGCTGATGATGGGCAGCAAGGAAGCGACCGACGCCGCGTTCGCTGCCGCCAAGCACGTCGTCACGCTCAAGCTTTACAACAGCCGCGTCAGCGCCAATGCGATCGAGCCGCGCGCCGCGATCGGCCAATATCATCCCGACAGCGACACCTATACGCTGTACTCGTCGTCGCAGAATCCGCACGGCACGCGCGCGCACATCGCCGGCAACGTGCTGAAGGTCCCGGAATCGAAGCTGCGCGTGATCTCGCCCGATGTCGGCGGTGGCTTCGGCATGAAGAACGGCAATTATCCCGAGGACGCGCTGGTGACCTGGGCATCACGCCATTGCGACGGCCGGCCGGTCAAATGGGTGGCGACGCGTTCGGACTCTTTTCTCGGCGACGCCCATGGCCGCGACCAGGTGGTCACGGGCGAGCTGGCCTTCGATGACAAAGGCAAGATCCTCGGGCTGCGGGTCAACGCGCTGCATGCCATGGGCTCGCATGTGTTCGAGGCCGGCATCGTCGTGCCGCTCTTCGCGATCAAATTGGCGCCGGGCGTCTACAATATCCCGGCCGTGCACGCCGCAGCGAAGGCGGTGCTGACCAATACCCCGCCGATGGCGCCCTATCGCGGCGCCGGGCGGCCCGAGGCGACCTATCTGATCGAGCAGTTGATCGAGCGCGCAGCGCGCGTCATCGGCATCGATCCGATCGAGATCCGGCGGCGCAATTTCATCCTCGGCCTCCGCCATGCCGCACAAGATCGCGCATTCCGGCATGACCTATGACAGCGGCGATTTCGCGCATGTGATGGACGAATGTCTGAAACTCGCCGACTGGAACGGTTTTCCCAAACGCGCCGCCCAATCGAAAAAGAGCGGCAAGCTGCGCGGCCGCGGCATCGGCTATTTTCTCGAAGAAGCCGCGGTGTTCAACGATCGCATGGTGATCCGCTTCGATCCAAGCGGCACACTCACCATCTTCGCCGGCACGCATTCGCACGGCCAAGGCCATCAGACCGTCTACAGCCAGATGGTGCATGAATGGCTCGGCGTGCCGTTCGAGAATATCCGCTTCATTCAGGGCGACACCGACGCGGTGCCGATGGGGCGTGGCACCTATGGTTCGCGCAGCATGCATGTCGGCGGCAACGCGCTCAAAAACGCCGCCGACAACATCATCGAGAAGGCAAAGCCCATGGCGGCGATGATGCTGGAAGCCGCGGCCGGCGACCTCGAATTCAAGGAAGGCAAGTTCCGCATCGTCGGTACCGATCGCGCGCTGCCGCTGACCGCCGTGGCGCAAGCATTCTATCGGCCGGTGATGCTGCCCAAGCAATTCGACGTCGGTCTTGAAGCCTCCGGTACATTTGCGGCGGAGCCTTCGAATTATCCGAACGGCTGCCATGTCTGCGAAGTCGAGATCGATCCGCAGACCGGCGTCGTGACGCTTGAGCGCTACGCCGCGGTCGACGACGTCGGCAAGGTCATGAACAAGCTGCTGTGCGAAGGCCAGATCCACGGCGGCGTCGCTCAAGGCGTCGGCCAGGCACTGATGGAAGCGATCGTGTTCGACTCCGACGGCCAACTCATCACCGGCAGCTTCCAGGACTATGTCATGCCGCGCGCCGAGGACTTTCCCGACATGGTGTCGGAGCTGACCGAAGTGCCGGCAACCACCAACCCGCTCGGCATCAAAGGCGCAGGCGAAGCCGGCGCCACCGGCGCACCGCCGGCGGTGATCAGCGCTATTCTCGACGCGCTAAAACCGCTCGGCGTCGATCACATCGACATGCCGGCGACACCGAGCCGGGTGTGGGCCGTGATTAACGCGAGCCGCGCGGGCGCGAAAGCCGCGGAGTGAATGTGACATGACCGAAGCGCCAAACCTGTTCAATGACGGAAAAGCCTACGAGCGGCTGATGGGCCGCTGGAGCCAAATTGCGGGGGAAAAATTCCTCGATTGGATCGATCCGCCAAAGCACCTTCGCTGGATCGACGTCGGCTGCGGCAATGGCGCCTTTACCGAAGTGCTGATCGCGCGGTGTTCACCGGCCGCCGTCACCGGGATCGATCCGTCGGACGGCCAGATCGATTATGCGCGCACGAGACCCGGCACCAAGACGGCGCAATTTCAGGTCGGCGATGCGCAATCGCTGCCGTTCGCCGATGACAGTTTCGACGCCGCATCCATGGCGCTTGTGATCAGCTTCCTTCCCGATCCGCTGAAGGCCGCCGCCGAAATGGCGCGCGTGGTGAAGCCGGGCGGATGGGTCGCAACCTATATGTGGGATTTTCCGGGCGGCGGATTTCCGCTCCGGCCGGTCGCCGAGGCGATGAAATTTTTGGGCATGGCCGCAGTTGCGCGGCCGAACGTGGATGCGTCGCGCCGCGACGAGATGCGGGCGATCTGGGAAAAGGTGGGATTGCGGTCGGTCGCGACCGAGGTGATCCGCATCCGCGTCGCCTATTCCGGCTTCGACGATTTCTGGCAATCGAATACGCTGCCGGTCGGCCCCGCCGGCAAAGCGATCAACGATCTGTCGCCGAGCGAAAAAGATCGACTCAAGGCGCGGCTGCGCGAGCAATTGCCGATCGGCGCCGACGGCGGCATTGCCTACGAAGCGTTCGCCAATGCCGTGAAGGGCCGCGTGGCGTAGTGGCCATCGCCATTTGTGCCGTAATAACATCAAGATAACGCGGTTATACGGGGCTATCCGGGGCGACGAAGGGTCGGGCCGCTGGTTGCACGGCCCCGCCCGCCCCCCTATATTCCGGCAGCTTTCCAGTCATCCTCGATGACGTTGAGTGACTTCGCCCGGACGGGCGGGCGGAGCACAGAGAAGAATTAGCCGGAGGTTGAAATCATGGCGACCGCGCCCTTGATGCCGAAAGCGACAGCCGTATGGCTGGTTGAGAATACCTCGCTGTCGTTCGACCAGATCGCGCAGCTTTGCAACCTGCATACGCTCGAAGTGAAGGCGATCGCCGACGGCGATGCCGCGCAAGGAATCAAGGGGCTCGACCCGATCCTGACCGGACAATTGACGCGCGATGAAATCGCCGCCGCCGAAGCCGACCCGAACCACCAGCTGCACATCGCCGAACCGAAAACCCGGCTGCCCGAAGTGAAACCGAAAAAAGGCCCGCGCTACACGCCGGTGTCGCGCCGCCAGGACCGGCCGAACGCGATCCTGTGGCTGGTGCGCAATCATGCCGAGCTGAAGGACAGCCAGATCATGCGGCTTGTGGGCACCACCAAGTCTACTATCTCGGCGATCCGCGAACGCACGCACTGGAATTCGGCCAACTTGACGCCGCTCGATCCGGTGACACTCGGGCTGTGCTCGCAGATCGATCTCGACCTCGAAGTGCAGAAGGCCGCTAAGGAAAAACCCGTTCCGGTCGAGGCCCAGGGCGCGACGCTCCTGCCCGCTTCCGTCACCACCGCGCCAAAGGAAGAGCCGGAGCCCACCGTCCCCGGCACCAAACCCACAGACGACCTCAACGTCGACGCCGTGTTCGCCAAGCTCAAGCAGTTGGGCGGCAAGAGCGAGTAACCAAGCGGCTGGCGTCGCTGATTCTCTTTCCGTCACCCTGAGGTGCGAGCGAAGCGAGCCTCGAAGGGCGACGGCCTGGGCCGTGCATCCTTCGAGGGCCGCCGGCGGCGGCCACCTCAGGATGACGGTTCACTTCCGGTCCTACCCCCGATCGTTCCTGAGCACCACACAGGCGCCGCCGGCGGCGATCAGCTTGTTGCAGAACTTTTCCAAATAGCCGCGGTCGTCGTCGGCGATGCGGATATTATAGCGCAAGGCGCTGCCCAGCCCGATGCCGCGGCTGCGCACCACGATCGGCTCGCGGTCGCCGATCAGCAAGGCATATTGCTTTTGAATAGCCCGATAGATCGCCCAGGCCTTGGCCTCCGACCAGTTGGCGGTGAGCTGCATGCCCCAGCGCGGCACGTAAGCGGCGATGCGCTGTTGCTCGTCCTTGGGCGCCAGGATCAGATTGGCGAGCCGCGTGCAGGGCACGCCCTGCGGGATCGTGGTCTCCGAGGTTTGCGGCGGCGACGCCGAGGCCCATTCGTCCGCCGTCCAGCCGGTGATGATAGCGACGTAATTGCGTGTCTCCTCCGGCAGCCCGCGCTTGCCGGCCACGAACGCGCCGACGCGTCCGGGTCCGGCATTGTAGGCCGCCGCGGCGAGGCCGAGATTGCCGAACTTGTCGCGCAGCTCGTGCAGATAGCCCGCCGAATTTTTCAATGCCGCGATCGGATCGAATGGATCGGCGAGCCCGCGATAATCCGCTGTCGCCGGCATGAATTGCGCGATGCCCTGCGCGCCCTTGTTGCTGACCGCTTGCGCGTTGAACCGGCTTTCCTGCCAGATCACGCGGGCGAAGAACTCGACCGGCAACGCATTCTCCGCCGCGTCCTGCTCGATGGCGCGGCAGATGTCGTCGGTGGTCGGCGGCTGCGGGGTGGCGGATTTATCGGCGGGTGCGGGCCGGTTCTCCGCCGCCGGCGGCGTGCCGTTATTCGCGGGCGGACTTGCGGCCGGCTGCGCGTTGGTTTGCGCGCCCCATATTCCGAAGGCAAGGACGAGCAGCTGTCCGGCAAAACGCATGATGCGGATCAACTTACGAAATTGGCCAAGGCGCCGCCTTAAGATATCCGCTACCGGCGCGCTCGCCGTGATTACTTGTTGCCGTTGGCGGGGGGCGTTCGCAAGCCTCCCCACGGATCGAGCTTTTGATCGGAATCCGGAATACGCTTTATCGTGGCGCGGTACGCCTCCTCGTTTGCTTTCCGCTCCGCGCTCTTTTTGGCCATTTCCGCCTTTTGGCTGTCGCTCGCCGGCAGCCGCTGCCCATAAGACGCCGGTGTCAGCATCGCTGAAATTATCGCCGCTGCGGTAATTGTCCTGACAAGATAATTCATTTTCAATGTTGCCTTTGCTTTACGCCCCCATGCCCTTGCCCTTCAGCGCCGTGCCAATCTCGTCCAGCACCGCTGGATCGTCAATCGTCGCCGGCATTTGCCAGGCATCGCCGTCGGCGATTTTCTTGATCGTGCCGCGCAGGATTTTTCCCGAGCGTGTCTTAGGCAAGCGCGCCACAGTGATGGCGAGCTTGAAGGCTGCGACCGGGCCGATCCTGTCGCGCACCAGCGCGATGCATTCCTTCTCGATCTCCACCGGCGGCCGGTTGACGCCGGATTTGAGCACCAGAAAGCCGCACGGCAATTCGCCCTTGAGCTCGTCCTTGATGCCAAGCACGGCGCATTCGGCGACATCGGGATGCGACGCCAGCACCTCCTCCATGCCGCCGGTTGAAAGCCTGTGGCCTGCGACATTGATGATGTCGTCGGTGCGGCCCATGACGAAAATGTAGCCGTCCTCGTCCTTGAAGCCGGCATCGGCGGTTTTGTAATAGCCGGGAAATTCGTCGAGATAGCTTTCGCGCATGCGCGCATCGGCCTGCCACAGCGTCGGCAGGCACGCCGGCGGCAGCGGCAGCTTGACGACGAGCGAGCCCATCGCGCCGGGCGCCACCTCCTTGTTCGCCTCATCGACGACGCGTACGTCGTAGCCCGGCATCGCCACTGTCGGCGAGCCGTGCTTGACCGGCAGCATGCCCAGGCCCATCGGATTGGCAGCGATCGCCGAGCCGGTCTCGGTTTGCCACCAATGATCGATCACCGGCTTTTTCAGAAGCTGTTCCGCCCATTCGAGCGTCGGCGGATCGGCGCGCTCGCCGGCGAGGAACAGCGTGCGGAATTTCGCCAAATCGTGCCGCGCGAACAGCTTGCCCTGCGGGTCCTCTTTTTTGATGGCGCGAAACGCGGTCGGCGCGGTGAACATCGCTACGCATTTGTGCTCGGCATTGACCCGCCAGAACGCGCCGGCATCGGGCGTGCCGACCGGCTTGCCCTCGTAGAGGATCGAGGTCGCGCCGTGCAGGAGCGGCGCATAGACGATGTAGGAATGGCCGACCACCCAGCCGATATCCGACGCCGTCCACCACACCTCGCCCGGCGCGATGCCGTAGATATTCTTCATCGTCCATTTCAGCGCGACCATGTGGCCGCCATTGTCACGCACCACGCCCTTGGGCCGCCCGGTCGTGCCCGACGTATAAAGGATGTAGAGCGGATCGGTCGCCGCGACCGGCACGCAATCGAAAGCGGAGCGGGCATGCACCAGCGCATGATCGCGCATCGCCGCCCAGTCGCGGTCGCGGCCCTCGACCAAAGTCGCTTGCATCTCCGGGCGTTGCAGAATGAGGCATGCTTTTGGCTTGTGCTGCGCGAGCCTGATCGCCTCATCGAGCAGCGGCTTATAGGCAACGACGCGGCCCGGTTCGAGCCCGCAGCTTGCGGAGAGAATGATTTTTGGCGTCGCATCGTCGATGCGGGTGGCCAGTTCGCGCGCGGCAAAACCGCCGAACACCACGGAATGAATGGCGCCGATGCGCGCACAGGCGAGCATGGCGATCACCGCCTCGGGCACCATCGGCATATAAAGAATGACGCGGTCGCCCTTGCCGACGCCGAGGTCGCGCAACATGCCGCCGAGCACCTGCGTCTCGGTGAGCAGGCGATGATAGGAGATGCTACGTTTTACGCCGGCAAGCGGTGAATCGTAGATGATCGCCGCCTGCTCGCCGCGCCCGGCATCGACATGGCGATCCACCGCGTTGAAGCAGGTGTTGCATACACCATCGGTGAACCAGCGGCCGTAGATGCCAGCCTTCGCATCGAACACCGTCTTCGGCTTTTCGAACCAGTCGAGTTCGGCCGCAGCCTCCTCCCAAAAACCTTGCGGATCGCGCTGCCAGCGCGCGTAGACCTCGTGATAACGGCTCGACCGGGCGTCCATGGTGGCCTCTTCTCCCTCTCCCCGCGTGCGGGGGAGGTATCTTCCGCTACGCTGCCGGGTTTGCAAGCGTGCAGCGCCAGTCCTAGGCTGAAAGACCGGCGGTTCGGGGACACCGATGGCGACACCTTACGATGCCGATCTCGACCGCAACGCGGCAAATCTCCAGCCGCTGACGCCGCTGTCGTTCCTTCGCGCGCCGCCGAGCTATTCCAAATCACCTTAGCCAGGAATTTTTGCAAGGAGCTCCTCTGCGATAATAGGTTTCTGCCGTTATGCCGTGCATATCAGCTTGTAATTTTTGATATACGGGTTGAGCGGGGGCAGGGTGAAAAACTCTTGCAGCACCAACTCGGCGGTGCAAAACGCGCCCTCCACCCACGCTTGGTCGAACGAATAGCAGGAGCCCACGATGTAGGTTCTTATTCCGGTGTAATCGGGATACGAACCCTGCAGCACTTTCTGATATGGCGCGCGGATATTATCCATCACCTTGCATATGTTGTAGTGCGATGCCCAGCCGTGATAGCCGCCGCCGAACGGATCCTGGCCCCAATCCTGGTAATAGATCGCTGTCGGCGTGGGGATCGCGGTAACGTCGATGCCGTGCACCTCGGCGAGCTGCTTGAGCAGCAGACCGGCCATCGGTAAATCGACGTGCACCGGGGTCGGCCCCGTCAACGGCTGGTGCATCATCGACGGCGGAGCCTCATAGTCGCCGTTTATTTCCACCTCGCGCCAGAAATTCGAATAATTCATGTCGTCGTAGCTGGCCAGCAGGACATACGGTCCGCTGTTCGCGCCCGGGCCGCCGGGGACGTTGTTGCCGAAATAGTAGACCATGCGCAACGGCAGGTCGGTGATGGTCGCGCCGCCGACCCATTGCGATGGCGGCGCGTTGCCTCGATCGGACGGCCAGACCAGATTCGGCGGATATTGGCACTGTCCGCCGTTGTCCTTCGACAGCCACCAGGCCTGATCGAACACCATCACAACCTTCATCGCCGGCTGGTCGAGCGACGATTCCAAGTAATATTTCATTCTTTCGTAGCCCAGCAGAGAGCCTGGCACAACCAGCTCCAATGCGCGCCGCGGCAGCGCCAGGAACAGAACGTCCGCCGCGACCTGGAAGGGTGGAAAGTTCGGCTGGCCGAAGGTGCAAATCGTCTTGTTGTCGGTTACGGATTCCTTGAGCTGCTCGAGCCAATTGCCGTAGTGAATCGCGGAGCCGGGATAGTTCTCCATCAACGTCCCGACCTTGTCGGCAAGGGCCTGGAACAGCAGGCTGTAGCCACCGTCCAGCCGGCTGTATGAGGTGGCCGAGCCGTAATCGTTGTTGGCCTGCATCGCGTCGGCGGCGTTCCAGTTGATCACGTTCGAACTCGTATCCGGTGCCGTCGGCCGCGTAGTCGAAGCCCTCGTCGCCGAGCTGATCGTAGAGCAGGTTCCAGTAGCCGATGTCGCGCACCGGCGTGCCCGCCGGGAAGCTCGTTGTCGCGCCGCTGGCGTTGACGGTGCCGGTTGCGTAGTAGTTGCACCATTTGGCGCGATCGGCGTTGGCGGAGCCGAGACCGGGCGCGTACACGGTGGCGATCTCGCCCAGGATGTCATCGGCGGTATAGGGCTTGGGCGCGTTGGCGAGGAATTTGCTGAATTCTGCGTTGAAATTGTAGGGCAAGCCGCTGACGCTGCTGAGGCTGTCCTCGTACACACTGCGGCCACGCAAATAGTAAAGCCTATTCTTCGATTGCAGGAACGGCACAACCTTATTCTGCAGACCGAGCTCGATGATCATCTGCTGCACGAGGACGTGACCTTCGGTGATCTTGGCTGGATCGGGAAAGTTCTTGCTGTCTGTCGCGAAACGCATGCCGCCGAATTCGCAGTAGAGGCCGTTGGAACCTCCCACGGCTGGCGGGAACGTGTAGGTATAGATGCGGCCGCCCGGCCGGTTGGTCCACTCGTACAGCTGGACGGTGTCCCCGTTTTGGAGGGGGCCGTTGCCGCCGCTTTTCAACAGCCGGTAGGCGGTGTAAAGCCCGGCGGCGCCGGCGCCGACAATCACATAATTGGTCATCTGCGACTCCCATGCTTCCGATTCGTCTCATACGAGACCAGCAAGCGTACGCCGCGGGGGATTGATTTTACTTCCGGTGATGATCCCCGGGCGATTAATCGAGAACGGGCTGATGTCGTAATAAGTTTTTCCCGTCGTCGCGAGATCGACCAAGATCCGCCCGAACAAGGGCGTGAACTTGAAGGCGCGCCCGGAGCCTCCGGTAAAGATGGACACGTTCTGAAAGCCCGGCAAGTTATCGAGGATCATCTCGCCATCTGCCGACATGGTATAAAGGCAGGTCGAGGCGTCTGTCGGAGTAGCCTGAATACCGTTGAACCGCTGCTGTAGAAAGCTGCCGAGGTCCGCCAAGATCTGAGGGTCTGGTTGCCACGAGCAATCATGCGGTTCGGAGTAGATATTGTTGGTGAAGTCCGCGCTGACTTTGAGATGGCCAGGCGTTTCCTCGACCGGAAAGCCGTAGAACAGTTGCTGCTGGCCGTTCGCGTTCGGCGGCCCGAATTCATACCAGAGCGGGTATTGGTACTGGTCCACAGCGGCCCGGAAATAGGCGATTGTCATCTGCCAGATCGCCAGCTTGAGCTGAACGTTAAACGGCGACAGGACGGAATTGGTCCAGGCACCCGGACAGAGAATGAGACTTGACGCCGAATATGTTCCGACCGGGGAAGTCACCTGATAGGGGTTTGAGAGCCCGGTCACGGTCGCCGACGTGTCGGTAAGCCAAGCGACGCCCGCATTGTAGGCCAGCTCAGCGAATGCGCTAAACGATTGTACAACCCGGATCACGGCGGAGTTCGCCTGCACCAACCCGATGTAATCTGCCGGCATCGTCTGGAACGCCGGATAATCCTGCAACATCCTGCTTGCGTTCGGATACCACATGTACGGAACGCCGAGACCGGCGAGAGCCGTCTTCATCTGCCTAATATTGCCTTCCACGCTCTGTTCTGCCGCGCCGTAGAAAACCAGCGGCTGCGTCCACAGGATGTCAGCTCCAGTGGTAGTCTCTATCTCCTTCCATAAGGCAAGGGAGACCTCGGCCAACTGGGCCATATAGGGTGGCGCATACATGATACGAAACATGCGCGAGAAACCGCCGGAGCTTGCAAACGCGTTGCCCATGATGGGGAACTGCTCGAACAGGAGCGTCTTAAGCCCGCGCGCAGCGGCATAGTAGGCGGCGGAAAGTCCCATCGTGCCGCCTCCGATAATTATCACGTCGAAATTTGTGCCGGACGGCGGCGGTGGAGTACGTCCCCGAGAGTGTTGTTCAGAGATAGACTTTTTGGCCATCGCTTCCCCCCTTGATTTGTTCAAAATGAACCTTCCTCGAGTAAAAGACGACCATATCGCGCGAGCCGGCTCGCCTGCCCGGAGGGCATTGCCCGCATATTGCGGGCGTGTAAATTGGCATACCGTATGTGTCAACTCGTGTTCCCGGCGCGAGATTAGCCGGTGCAAGACGTTAACAAGCGAATGGCAAAACGCAATCCCGCAAAGCGCAAAGCAGTCACGGAACGCAGGCCTGGGAAGCCTGGTCTCGAAGTGACAAAGGAAAACGCTGCCCTTCGGCGCGAATTGAAGGAGTCACGTCAGCAACAGGCTGCGACCGCCAACGTGTTGAAGGTAATTAGCCGATCGGCATTTGACCTTCCTGCGGTGCTGGAGAATCTGGTCGCAACGGCCGCGGACCTTTGCGAAGCGGACATGGTAGGCATCCTCGAGCCCCAGGGGAAAATCTTTCGTTACGCCGCCAGCCACGGATACTCGCCACAGTTCGTGAAATTCATGGAGGAGCATCCGCTCGGAATGGGACGGGGCACCATCGTCGGCCGAACGTTGCATGAAGGCAAACCCGTTCACATTCCTGACGTCAATCGGGATTCGGAATACACGTTTGGTGAGGCTCGAAAGGTCGGTCGGTTCTCCACAATTCTGGGCGTTCCGATGCTCCGGCAGGGCTCTCCAATCGGCGTCATCGTGTTGATGCGCACGCTTAAGCGTCCATTCGCCGCCAAGCACATCGAGCTGGTTTCGATCTTCGCCGACCAGGCGGTGATCGCGATCGAGAACGCGCGGCTGTTCAACGAATTACACGTCCGCACCCGCGAGCTTTCCCAATCGGTCGAGGAGCTGCGCGCACTCGGCGAGGTCAGCCAGACGGTCAATTCGACGCTCGATCTGGAAACAGTGCTGAGCGCGATTGTCAGCAAGGCGGCGCAACTTTCCCGCACCGAGGCGGGCACCATCTACGTGTTCAATGAAGTAAGCCGTAAATTTGAGCAGCATGCCGCCTACGGCATGACTGAAGCATTGATCGATGCCATCAAAAACCACCACGCCGAAATCTCCAAAGCCGTCGCGCTCGCCATCGAGCAGCGCCAGCCGTCGCAGATGCCCGATTTACGTGCAGAAGTGCCGTCGGTGGCGCGCGATATCATGCTGCAGGCTGGCTATCGCGGGTCCCTGGTAGTACCGCTGCTCGCCGCCGATCGCACCGTGGGAGCACTCGTGGTGCGACGGCAGGCGCCGGGCGAATTTCCGAAAAATACCATCGAGCTGTTGCAGACCTTCGCGGCGCAATCGGTGCTCGCCATCCAGAACGCCCGGCTGTTCAATGAACTGCGCCAACGCACGCAAGAAGTCGTGAGGCTCAATCAGCAACTCGAACAGCGCGTCGCCGACCAAGTCGGTGAAATCGAGCGCATGGGCAGGCTACGACGCTTCCTTCCTCCGCAGGTTGCCGATCTTATCGTCGCGTCTGGCGTGGAGAACCTGCTTGAAAGCCATCGCCGCGAGATTACCGCGCTGTTCTGCGACCTGCGTGGTTTCACGGGATTTTCGGAGAGCTCCGATCCGGAAGATGTTATAGCGCTGCTAAGCGACTACCATGCAGCCATCGGCAAAATCATTATAAAGTACAGCGGCACGCTCGAGCGTTACGCCGGCGATGGGGTCATGATCGTTTTCAACGATCCGGTGCCGGTAGAGAACCCGGCGCTGCAAGCCGTACTGATGGCACTCGAGATGCGAGCGGCTATCGGAGCGTTGAGCGAAAAATGGCGCCGGCTAGGCCACGATATCGGCTTTGGTATTGGCATTGCGCACGGATTCGCCACGCTCGGTACGATCGGCTTTGAAGGCCGCTTCGACTATGCCGCGATCGGCACGGTATCCAATGTTGCATCCCGGCTTTGCGACGAAGCGAACCCTGGTCAAATCCTCATCAGCGCACGGGTCCTGCTTGCGGTCGAGAACGTTGTGACGGTGGAGCCGGTTGGCGAGTTTATGCTCAAAGGTATCCGCCGCCCGATGTCAGCATACAATGTTATTGCCGTGGCGCCTTCCGAACCTTGAACATGATTGCGTATCAGCCGCGGGAGCCGAGGTCCGTGATGGCCCGTTCTCGACGCGCAGTTTCGCGACCTTTATCGCGTTGCTGCCGCTCGCGGTTGGCGCCAACCTGTTCGGCATATGGCTGGTGCGCAGGACGCCGACCGAATGGTTTTATCAGATTGCTTATCTTCTGATGTTTTTGATCTCGCTGGCTTTGCTGTGGCAGGGATGGAGCGGACTCTGACTTTCCGCTAGTGTCGATTGCCGGGAGGAAAGATGGCGACACCTTACGATACCGATCTCGAGCGCAACGCGGCAAATTTCCAGCCGCTGACGCCGCTGTCGTTCCTGGCGCGCGCCGCCGAGGTTTATCCGGACCAGACCGCGATCGTGCATGGCGCGCGGTCCTGGACCTATCGCGCTTTTTATGCGCGCGCGCGGCAATTCGCCTCGGCGCTCGCCAAGCGCGGCATCAAGCGCGGCGATACGGTCGCTGTGGTGCTGCCCAATGTGCCGGCGATGCTGGAAGCGCACTACGGCGTCGCCATGGCCGGCGCCGTGCTCAACTCCATCAATACCCGGCTCGATGCCGCCATCATCGCGTTCACGCTCGACCACGGCGAAGCCAAAGTGCTGATTACCGATTGCGAATTCTCCAAGACGGTGAAAACCGCGCTGGCAAGCTGCAAGGCGCAGCCGCTCGTCATCGACTACGACGATCCCGAATACGCGGGTGCCGGCGAACGGCTTGGCAATCTCGAATACGAGGATTTTCTGCGCGAAGGCGATGCCGACTTCGCCTGGCTGATGCCGAACGACGAGTGGGACGCGATTGCGCTCAATTACACGTCGGGCACCACCGGCGATCCCAAAGGCGTCGTCTATCACCACCGCGGCGCTTATCTGCTCGCGCTGGCCAATGTCATCACCTGCAGCATGGCTAAGCATCCGGTCTATCTGTGGACGCTGCCGATGTTCCACTGCAACGGTTGGTGCTTCCCTTGGACGCTGTCGGTAGTCGCGGGCACTCATGTTTGCTTGCGAGCAGTGCGCGCCGCGCCGATTTACGACGCCATCGCCACGCACAAGGTCACGCATCTGTGCGGCGCGCCGATCGTGATGTCGACGCTGCTCAACGTGCCGGACGAAGAGCGCAAGCCGCTGCCGCATGTCGTCGAATTCGTCACCGCCGCCGCGCCGCCGCCGGAAGCCGTGTTGGCGGCAATGAAAACCGCCGGATTTAATGTCACGCATGTTTACGGCCTGACCGAAGTCTATGGCCCGGCGAGCGTCAACGACTGGCATCGCGAATGGAACGCCCTGCCAGCGGCAGAGCAGGCGGCTAAGAAAGCGCGCCAAGGCGTGCGCTATCCGGTGCTCGAAGGTCTGGATGTGCTCGATCCCGAAACGATGGCGCCAGTGCCGCGCGACGGCGAGAGCCTGGGCGAAGTCATGTTCCGCGGCAACGTGGTGATGAAGGGTTATCTGAAGAACAAGGCTGCGACCAAGGCGGCGTTCGCCGGTGGCTGGTTTCATTCCGGCGATCTCGGCGTCATCCATCCCGACGGCTATATCCAGCTCAAGGACCGCTCCAAGGACATCATCATTTCCGGCGGCGAGAACATTTCCTCGATCGAGGTCGAGGACGCGCTGTACAAGCATCCGGCCGTGCAAGTCGTGGCCGTGGTCGCCAAACCCGACGCGAAATGGGGCGAGACGCCGTGCGCCTTCGTGGAATTAAAGCCCGGCGCCACCGCGACTGCGGACGAGCTCACGGCCTGGTGCAAGTCGCACCTCGCCTCCTACAAATGCCCGCGCACCATCGTGTTCGCGGAAATCCCGAAGACCTCGACCGGAAAACTGCAGAAGTTCAAGCTGCGGGAAATGGTGAAGGGGCTGTGACGAATGTCCTCACTATGATCGGAAGATCAAGAGCGCGCGCCTTGGACCGGCTTGTCCCGGCATGAGAGAAAAAGCGTACTGGCTCCCCGCTTTCGCAGCGACGAGCGTATAAACTAGCCGTTTTGACTGAACTGCTTAGTGGACGAAAACGTCCTGCCGTAGCCGCGCGATCTCGTCTTTTAAATGCAACTTGCGCCGTTTCAGTTCTGCAAGTTCGAGGTCGCCGATGGAGGGGTGGTTGAGCGCTTGGCTTATTTCCAGGTCGAGCGCTTGGTGCCTTTTTTCGAGTTCCGCAAGATGCGATTCAATCGCCATGTGGCCTGCCTCCTTGCATCGGATTTTTGCCTAATCGGATCGTCCACACCCTTACAACCGTACCAAGCTTACTCCATTTTCGGGCTTGCGAAAATCCCTGCTATGCATGCCGCCGGGATAAGCTCTGCGGACTTGTGGGCCATCGAGCAAAACGCGATAATCCATAGCAGCTTACGGCCGCAGCTTACGGCCCAAGCCCGCGCCATAGGCGCGACCGGGGCGGCGATGACACAAGAGGAAGAACGCGAGCTTCGCGCACAACTTGGACGCCTGCAACAGGAGCATCGCGACCTCGATGCCGCGATTGCTGCGTTGCAGGAATCGATGAACTCCGACCTCATTCAAGTCCAGCGCTTGAAGAAGCGCAAGCTGCAATTGCGCGATCGCATCACCTTCATCGAAGACGAGCTTACGCCGGATATCATTGCCTAAGCCGTCATTCCGGGGCCGAGCGAAGCGAGGAACCTGAAATCCATAATCACGGTCATTGAGGTCGGATTCGGGCGACAGTTCTGCGCCATCTGTGATTATGGATTCCGGACAGCCGCTTCGCGGCTTCCGGAATGACGAGCGCGCCTCTACCCGGCGCGCCGCACCGCGTTCTCGCCTTTGCGCGCGTACATCGCCGCATCGGCGCGCGCGAGCACCTCCGCCGGCGTGTCGAGCGCGCCCAACAGCGCGACGCCCGCGGAGGCGCCGACGACAAGCGTCGAACTCTCCCAGCGCACCGCCGTCGCGTAGACGGCGGCTTCCAGTCCCGCCGCCTTGGCAAAGGCGGCAGGGCTGGTGACGTTCCAAAGCAGCACCGCGAATTCGTCACCGCCCAGACGCGCCGCCACGTCGGAGGCGCGCACATTGCCTGTCAGCGCCGCCGCGATCGCCTTGAGCACGGCGTCGCCGGCGGCGTGGCCGTGCCGATCGTTCACCGGCTTAAAGCCGTCGAGATCGATATAGACCAGTGCCGCGCTGGCGCCGTAGCGCTTGACATAGGCCAGCGAACGCTTGAGCTCGCGTTCGAAGCCGCGCCGGTTGAGGATATCGGTGAGCGGATCGATGTCGACGCGCGCCTCGAGGTCGCTGATGCGCGCACGCGAGGCTTCGAGCTTAGCGCCAAGCGCGTCCACTTCGGCGGCGAGCCGCACCATCGCGGCGCGCGACGGCGGTCGCGCCAATTTCGGCTCGTCCGCGTCGCCGCGCCTGCCGGTTTGAGCGCGGTGCGATTTCTGCCCCGGCCGCGGTGCGGTCGGCTTGCGGCCGGATTTCACCGCCCTGCTTTTCATGCCGTGAAATCCCCGCCGCGCCGAATCGTGGCCGAGCATAGCGCACGATGCCCAGCGGCTTGAGGGATTGGTGGCGCGCAGCGAAAAGCCTAAACATTACAATAATTTAATCTATTCAGAGCCATCTGCCGCTGAGGCCGACACATTACAATTTCGTATCCGCCCACCAATTTTAGAATTGCGTACCTGCCTACCCATTTCAGTTTTGTGCAGCGCATTACCGGCCCCGGTCCAATGATGGCCGCAATCAGGTCTGATCGTTCAGTCTGCGTTCACCAGAAAGTGGGAACCTAGGGTACCACGGGGCGATTAGATTTCCGGGTAAAATGCCCCTGCGTGGAGATGATCTCATGAGAAAGATTTTGACTGCTCTTGTCGCGGCCGCGAGCATCGCCGCAGTGATGGTTGGCACGTCAAGCACAGCGGAAGCATGGCGCGGCGGTTGGCGTGGCGGCGGCTGGGGCTATGGCGTCGGCGGTTTCGCCGCCGGAGCTCTCGTCGGCAGCGCGCTAGCGGCGCCTTACTACGGCGGTTATGGCTACGGCTATTACCCGCCGCCGTATTATGCGCGCCCCTGCTACTGGCGCCGGGTATGGAACGGTTATGCCTGGGTCCGCGCCTGCGTCTAAGCAGAGGAGCCAAAGGCCGGCCTGGAACTGGTGGCGGCCCCGGCGGGGACGCCGCCGAAGCCTACCGGCAGCGAGTTTGTGATCTGAATGCATCTTTGGCATCAAACTTCCGCCAAATAGTCGAACTTGAATGGTCTCGGGTCTGACATAAAAAACGGGGGTTTCGGGGACTTCCCGCTCAGCCACGTTCCCGATCGGCACCCGGCCGATCACATGAGGAAAACACATGCATAAGTCGCTCATCGGGCTTGCGGCGGCGGGTGCCGTCGGCCTAGCCACCCTGGCCGGCCCGAGCACGCCAATGCCGGCTGCTACGGCTGCGCCGTGGGTGCGGGCATCATCGGCGGCGTTGCCGCCGGCGCCATCATCGGCAGCGCCATCGCCAACAACCCGCCGCCACCGCCGGCTTATTATCCGCCGCCGCCGCTATCCGCCGCCGCCGCCGGCTGCGTACTATCCGCCGCCCGGTCCCGGCTATGCTCAGCTTGCGCCCGGTTGCTATTGGGGCAAGCGTAAGGTCTGGATCGAAGGCTACGGTTACCAGTGGCGGACCGTGCAGGTCTGTCAGTAAGCAGGTCTGTCGTAGCGCGCCAAGGCTGCCGATCGCGCGGCGGCGCTCTGAATTCGGCCGGCCGGCTTAAAAAAAGCCGGCCGGTTTGTTTTGTGTAAGCTGTCAGCTTTCGTTCGTGCTCCACGACCGAATAGGCATAGACGACTCCGCCGGTCTCGGCTTCGCCGTGCGACCATGCCGATAGAGACGACATCGGACGCGCGCGCGCGGCCGCTCGGCGCCGAGAAGATTCTGCGCGCGCCGCTCCTCGCGTGGCCCACAAATGGCGGCGCACGAAATGGTCGCGCACGATGGCCGTATTCGGTTGGCTCGCCGTCATCGCGTTTGCTGCTACGTCGGCGCTCGCGGCGATGATGTATTTCGCGCAGCGCTCGCTGATGTATTTTCCGGAGACGATCCACACCACGCCGGCCGCGGCGGGACTGCCGGAGGCGCAGGAAGTGCCGCTGACCGCCGCCGACGGCGTGGCGGTCCGCGTGTGGCATGTTCCGCCGCAAGACGGCAAACCGGTGATCATTTATTTCCACGGCAATGGCGGCGCGCTGAAATATCGCGTCGAGCGTTTTCGCAAGCTCATCGCCGACGGCATCGGGCTCGTCGCGCTCGAATATCGCGGCTATGGCGGGCAATCGCGGCAGCCCGAGCGAGCAAGGCCTGATCGCCGATGCCAAAGCCGCTTATGCCTTCGCCGCCGCGCGTTATCCGGTGCAGCAGATCGTGGTCTGGGGCGAGTCGCTCGGCACCGGCTTGGCGGTTGCGCTGGCAGCGGAAAAGCCGGTCGGCCGCGTGATCCTGGAAGCGCCGTTCACCTCGGCGCTCGCGGTCGGCGAAATGCGCTATTGGTATCTGCCGGTGCGGCTCCTGATGAAGGATCAATTCCGCTCCGACGAGCGCATCGGCAAGGTCACGGCGCCGCTCCTGATCCTGCATGGCGTGCACGACCGGACCGTTCCCTACGCCATGGGCGAGCATCTGTTCGAGATCGCCAACAAGCCCAAGCACATCGTGCGCTTCATCGACGGCGGCCACGAGGATCTCGACGCCAATGGCGCGCTCGACGCCGTCGGCCGCTTTCTCGCCGGCGATCTGGATTAGGACTCGCTCAAAACGTCGGGTAGGTCTGCCCGACTTTGCCGCCGACCCGCGCAAAGCCGGTCTGCGCCGGCTCATATTTGTCGCTGATGTTGAGCGCCTTCGCATAGGAGCCGGCGGCCTTGTCCTTTTCGCCGAGCCGCTCGTAGGCGAGCCCGCGGCTGGTCCAGGCACGCAAATCCAAGGGGTTCAGCTGCACGGCCTGATCGAGATCGTCTGCCGCCGATTTGTTGTCGCCGAGCGCCAGATAGCTCAGCGCGCGCGCGACATAGGGCTCGGCCTTTCTGCCTGGCGAGACCGATCGCGGTCGAGAAATCGTCGATCGCGAATTGGTGCTGGCCCTGGCTCTGATAGAGCAGTCCGCGATTGTAATAGGCCTCCGCGTTGTCGGGGCGGAGCGCGATCGCCTTGTTGAAATCGCTCAGCGCCTGGGCCGATCGGCCTTGCTCGCGATAGACGATGCCGCGGCCGAGATACGCCGGCACGTAATTGGCATCGATCGCCAAGGCCTTATTGTCGTCGGCGAGCGCAAGGTCGAGTTTGCCGGTCTTGCGATAGATCAGCGCGCGATTGGCATAGGCCTGGGCATAATTGGGATCGAGACTGATGGCTTTGTTGAAATCGGCGAGCGCCTCCGCGTTGCGCCCGGCCTCGCCAAAGACCGAGCCGCGCATATTGTAGGCCTGCGGATCGTCGGGATGTTTTGCGACGACCTCACTGAGCGAGGTCAGATTCGATTGCGAGGTCGCGTCGATCTGGACTGTCGACGTCGGAAGCCGGCGGATTGCCCATGCGTCGCGCAACCGGCAAGCGCGAACGCGGCGAGCCAGCAGCGCCGACGCCACGGCGATGCCTGGCGCAATGCGCGCGATTGTCGGATCTGGCCATTGCTAACCGGGTCATGGCGGAGGAAACGATAGCACCCCGGCGCGCCAAAAAAACGGCGCGGGTCAGCGCCCCGCCGATCAAAACGGCAAAGTTGCTTAGCCGAACCGGGGCGCGCGTGACGGGCCGGACCGGCCGGGGCGGCCCGGGGCGGGCTGGCGCCCGGGCCGGTGGTCGGCTTCGGCTTCATCGGCAACAGGCCCTCGCGCTGCAATTTTTTGCGCGCAAGCTTGCGGGCACGGCGGATCGCTTCCGCCTTTTCCCTCGCCTTTCGTTCCGATGGCTTTTCGTAATGGCCGCGAAGCTTCATCTCGCGGAAAATGCCCTCCCGCTGCATCTTCTTCTTCAGCGCCTTGAGGGCCTGGTCGACATTGTTGTCACGGACGAGAACCTGCACGCATGCTCCTTATGTAGTCAATTCAGGGGATTGCTTGCGGCAAGGGCGTAACGCCGATGCCAATTTCGCGGGGCGTGTAGCAGAAGTGCGCCGAAAGTCTACCAGCAGGGCTTTGGCCGTTTCGGGCGCAGCGCAGCAGCAGTGGCGCCTGCAGACCGGGAGTCACGAACCGGAACGATCCCGGATCCGGGCAGCTAATCGTGAGGTAACTTTAGTCCGGAGAACACCCTGGTCACGTGCCCCATCTTGCGGCCGGGCCGCACCGCGGCCTTGCCGTAAAGGTGTACCGCTGTGCCGGGCATGGTGAGGAAGCGGCGATAATCCTCGACCTCATGGCCGATGAGGTTGGTCATTTCCACGCGGCCGTGGCGGATCGGTTTTTCCAGCGGCCAGCCGGCCACCGCCCTGATGTGCTGTTCGAATTGCGAGATCGAGGCGCCGTCGATGGTCCAATGGCCGGAATTGTGCACGCGCGGCGCGATTTCGTTCACCAGCAGCCCGCCGTCGCGCAGCACGAACAGCTCGACCGCGAAAACGCCGACATAACCGAATTTTTGCGCGATCGTTTCGGCGATGTGCCGCGCCTGCGCCGCGCCGTCCTGCGATAGCTCGGCCGGCACCCGCGAGATTTTCAGAATATGATCGCGATGCTCGTTCTCGGTCACATCAAAACATTCGACCGCGCCATCGTGTGCGCGCGCGGCGACGACCGATACTTCGCGCGCGAACGGCACGAAGGCTTCGAGGATGCAGGGCTGGCCGCCGATCTCGCGCCAAGCGGCGTCGGGATCGCTGCCGTCCTTGATCGTCACCTGGCCTTTGCCGTCATAGCCGAAGCGGCGCGTTTTCAGGACGGCCGGACGGCCGATCCGCGCGATCGCCGCCTTGAGTTCGGCTGCGCCCGCGACATCGGCAAACGGCGCGGTGCCGATGCCAAGTCCGGCGACAAAGTTCTTTTCGGCGAGGCGGTCCTGGGTCGTCGCCAGGATTTTCGGATCCGGCAGCACCGGAACGCGCGCAGAGAGAAAAGTCGCGGTCTCCGCCGGCACATTCTCGAACTCATAGGTGACTACGTCGACATCGGCCGCAAAGCGGTCGAGTGCCGCTTTGTCGGAGTAATCCGCGCAGGTAACGCGATGCACCACGTCGAAAGCGGACGAATCGGGATTGGGCGAAAAGACATGACACTTGAAGCCGAGACGCGCGGCGGCGAGCGCCAGCATGCGGCCGAGCTGGCCGCCGCCGAGAATGCCGATCGTGGCCTCGGGTTTGAGGACCGGCGCGGTTTCGCTCACGCGCCGTCCTTCGGGGCCTCGGCAACCGCCGCGGTCTGGCGCGCCCGCCACGCTTCGAGCCGCTTGCTCAAAACCGGATCGTTCAGCGCCAACACGCTTGCCGCCAGCAGCGCTGCATTGATGGCGCCGGGTTGACCGATCGCCAGCGTACCGACCGGCACGCCGGGCGGCATCTGCACGATGGAATAAAGCGAATCCTGCCCCGACAGCGCCTTGAATTCCACCGGCACGCCGAGAACCGGCAGACTGGTCAACGAAGCGGTCATGCCGGGCAGGTGCGCGGCGCCGCCGGCGCCGGCGATGATGACCTTGAAACCCTCCGCCTTTGCGCCCTTGGCGAAGGCATAGAGCCGATCGGGGGTCCGGTGGGCGGAAACGATGCGGGTCTCGTAGGGCACTTCGAGCGCGTCGAGCGTCTCGGCGGCATGTTTCATGGTTTGCCAGTCGGACTGACTGCCCATGATAATGGCCACCAACTTGGTAATGCGTGTGGGTTTCGCTTCCGGCGGCGCCACGACAAAATTCCTCTGCGCGAAGGAAGCGCCGGATTATAAACTCGCGCCGTGGCGGTGCAAGGCGGCTAATATCATTTAGCCCGCATGGGCGCCGTGATAAGCGGGATCGGTTAACAGGAAGCCCCCGGCTTCGACTGGGATTTCGAAAGGACCGCGCTGATGCAGATGAGTCAGATGCACTACCTGCCGCTGACGCCCGATTTCTTCGCTCTGCTGGTCGGAATTTTCATCCTCGTGCTGATCTTGCGGTCGGTGCGCTATGCCTTTGAAAGCCTCGGCGTCAGCTCCCGCACTGCACTCTTTTTGTTGTTGGGCTCGCTCGTCGGCAGCTTTTTCAACATCCCGATCGCCGACCTGGCCGCCGAGCCGACGATGCCGGCCCATGCCGTGCATTTCTTCGGCATGCATTACGCGGTGCCGCCCGGCCACTGGACCGGCACCGTGATCGCCGTCAATGTCGGCGGCGCTGTCATCCCAGTGGTGATGTCGCTCTATCTTCTCATCACGCATGGATTGTGGACGAAGGGCTTGCTGGCGACCGCAATCATCGCGCTGGCGATCCATTGGCTCGCGACCCCCGTCTACGGCCTCGGCATCGCCGTGCCGGTGTTCATGCCGGCGCTAATCACCGCGGTGGTGGCGCGGATGCTGTCACGCGACGAAGCGGCGCCCCTGGCCTATATCGGGGGCGGCCTCGGCACATTGATCGGCGCCGACCTGACCAACCTCGACAAGGTGCGCGGGCTCGGCGCGCCGGTCGCCTCGATCGGCGGCGCGGGGACTTTTGACGGCATCTTTCTCACCGGCATCCTCGCGGTGCTGCTGGCGAGTTTTTATTCCCGGCCGCGCGCGGCGCAGCCGGGATAGCGACGATTGCGATGACCATGCAGTCATAGGGATCATGCCATGAGGCGTGGCGGCGGCGATGGGGGCGTGATGTGAAGACGATCAAGGATTATCACGCCCACGTCTATTACGACCCGGCGAAAAGCCGCGACCGCGCCGAGCGGCTGCGTCAGCGCGTCGGAACGCAATTCCCGCAAGCCAGGCTCGGGCGCTGGCATGACGAACTGGTCGGGCCGCATCCGCAATCGATGTATCAGATCGCGTTTCCGGGCGAGATGCTGGCGTCTTTCGTGCCGTGGCTAATGCTCAATCGCGACGGCTTGACCGTCCTGCTCCACCCCGAAACCGGCGACGACTTGACCGATCACACCGCGCATGCGGCCTGGTTCGGCGCCGTGCTGCCGCTGCGGCTTGAGATGTTCAAGAAGTAGGGCTACAGTTGGGGCAACCCGAGCGATCGAATTCCACTGCTTGGGGTCACTGGGAGGAATGAAAATGCGAACCACCTTAGCCGCCTTAAGCCTTGCTGCCGGTTTCGGTCTCCTGCTCTGCCAAAACGCGGCCGCCGTTCCGGCGAGCCCCAATTCGATCCAACAGGCCGCCACCGCCGCTTCGAGCATCACGCACACCCAATACGCCCAGCGACCGATCCGCCATGGCATTAAGAAATGCTACCGCGAGTTCGTGTTCGGCAAGTATAGCTGTCATCGCTATCACTTCTGATCGCTCGCGCTGCTCTTCCTCAAAGCCCGCGCTCGCGCTTGAGCCGGTCAATGTAATCGTCGACTTCGGGCGGCAGGGACTGAAGGCCCTTCCGCCCGGAGGCGGATAGGTATGGCCGGAGCTTGGAACCGGCGAGGAAGGACGGCTCCTGTCCGGCGGGAATAACCCGGTCGAAGACGACGACCACCAGCACCGCGACCAGAAAGATACGCCCCGCGCCGAGCGCCGCACCCGCCACGCGGTCGAACAACCCGATATCGGAACCGGCGAATTCACTCAGAAGGGTGCGTAACAGGGTGCCGACCACGATCCCCACAACGACGAATACAGCAAACAGGGGGACCCAGGCCCAATCGGCCGGGATCGTAAAATGCCCGAGCACGAACGGCATGATCTGTGGCGTGATCGCAGCCGCGATCGGAGCCGCGATCAGATAGCCGAAGATCGTCGCCAGGCTGCGCAACAGTCCCGCCATGAAGCCAGTCACAATGGCGAAAATCGCGAAGGCTGAGACCACGGCATCGAATTCGTTCATCGCGCTTGGCCGTTCTCGAATCATGACGATGTAACAACCGGCGCGATAAGCGTAACCCAAATCGATCGTCATCGGAACTGCGCCAATCGTGCCGGAATGACCATTATGAAAATTTCCGTCGTGGCAGGCTTGGCGCTGCCTGAGCCTGTTGCGATTTGACTTTGCCGAAATCTGCCCGACGATGGGCCAATGTCAGCGCCTTCGCAAACGCAGCGCCGGGCAACGATAGCGGTGATCGGCCTGGGCAGCGTCGGCGGCGTCGCCGCCGGTTGCCTCGCCACAGCCGGCCGCTATGACGTGACCGGTTGCGCACGACAGCCGATCACGCAGCTCACACTTGAGCGGCCGCAAGGGACCGCGATGATTGCGGTCGATGTGCCGCTGCGCACGCTCACCGACCCGGCGCAGGGGCAACCGGCCGACTGGGTGCTGCTGTGCACCAAGGCCCACCAGACCGCGGCGGCGGCACCGTGGCTTAAGCGTCTGTGTGCGCCGGGAACGCGCGTCGCCGTCTTGCAGAACGGCATTGATCAAGTCGCGCGTGTCGCACCACTCGTTCCAAGCGCGGCAGTGATGCCGGTGATCGTTTATTACAACGGCGAGCGGCTCGCACCCGACCGCGTGCGGCTGCGGCAGGGCTCGGATCAGGACATCGCCGTGGCGGACGACGACGACGGGCGTGCCTTCGCGCAACTGTTTTCGGGCACCCCGCTGCGCGTGCTTATCGCCAAAGATTTCACCACGCTGGCGTGGCGTAAACTTCTGATCAATGCCGTCGCCAATCCGATCACCGCGCTCACTTTGCAGCGGCAGGCGGTGTTGCGCCGCAACGACATTCAAGAACTCGGCCGGGCGATCCTCGAGGAAGCCGTGGCAGTGGCGCGGGCCGATGGCGCAAAGCTTGCCGACGACGAGCCGCAACGCGCCTTCGCCACGCTGTTCACGTTTTCCGGAGAGCTCGGCACCTCGATGTATTTCGACCGCATCGCCGGCCGCCCGCTTGAAATCGAAGCTTTGACCGGCGTCATCGTCGAGAAAGGCGAGCGCCACGGCATCGCTACCCCGCTCAACCACGCGCTGCTCACGCTGCTGCGGGCGGTCAACGATGCGGCGGGTCGGGGCTGATCGGCGGTTACCGGCTCGTCAGGATGGGCTCGCCATTTGCCAGCCGGCGGCGAATGGTGTCGTCGAAAGCAATCGTGGCCCGTCTTGCCGGATAGACCAGAAATGCCGCATCGGCCGGCGCCAGCCTGGCCAGCAAATGGCCGATGAAGCGATAGGCGTCCGGCTCGGTCGTGTGCTTATGAACGAGATCGACCGAAAGCCAGCAGCGTTGGCTCTCGACCTCGCGGCGCAGCGCGCGATCCGCGATTGTTGCGGCGAAGTCGGATAATTCCGTGTAGGCCCCCCGGCTACTGTTGAGCATGAACGCGCCCGCCACGCCGGTGACGTGGCACTGAATCAGAAACTGGCCTTCAGCCGGGCCAAGAACGACAAAATTGCCCTGCAGGCGCGCGGGGAGAAATTGGCCGGGATAAAGTTCGTCCAGTTTTTGCCGCAACGAATCGAGCTTTAGTTCGACATAAGTATTCGCGAGCACCACGCCACTGATCATTGCCCCTACCCCGCCGGCGACGACGGCGTCCCACTCAACTGTGCCCAGCGCGCCGGTGGCGCCGGTACATTCACCACCGGCGAAAGCGCCCATGCGCCGGCGATCGCAGACGATGCGCCAAAACGCACAATGCTAGCGGCTTGAGTACGACACGCGGCTTCGCCCCCACGTGGTCGTTTAGTTCAGCAGCGCTTGGAACCCGGCCGCGCTTTGCAACGGCACGGGCATTATAGTCAACTTCCGGTTGGTTACCAGAGCGAAGTGCAACGGCATGGCGGGTCCATACCGCGGCCGCGATTGGCTTGTTTACGCCCGTTCGATGCGCGCCGCGTAGCAGCCGGGCGCGGTGAAGTGAACGTGCAGGTGGGCGAATGCGAAAAATGCACGATGCGTGTTCTCCGTGTTGTCGCGGAAAAAATGAGAGGAAAGATACGAAGCGAAACCCGATTTCCGATACGATTGGGACTCCCCAGGAGGTCAGCATGACACGCCGCCCAACCGATCCCCGCTCCGCGGCCGAGCAAGCCTTTAAGTCGGCGACCGTCAAGCCGGTCGAAGGACCGCCGAAAGCGCCGCCGTCGCTGCCGGGCGTGAAGGAAATGGTATCGCTGCGCATCGACCGCGACGTGCTCGATTTTTTCCAGGAAGACGGCCCGGGCTGGCAGGATCGCATCAACGCCGCATTGCGCAAGGCGGCGGGGAAGTAGCCAGGCACCGGATTGCGCATTGGCCAATGCGATGAACGGATGTCGAAAGTTCGATGGAAATGCGCCCAACAACCTTCACGGTTTATTGAAGCGGCTATCGCTAAGAAGACACAGAGGACCGGTAGACAGGTCCCGTCCGAACACGGAGGGATTCGTCATGACGCTCCAAGTCGCCGCGCCGATGCGTTTCTTCCACGAACGGTACCTCGGGCGCCCGTCCTGCCCGAAGTGCGGCGAATTCGTGATGGCGCCGGAATATCTGGAATTCACCGAGTGCCGGAACGGCGATGAAGTCAGGAACTTCTGGCGGTGCGACGGCTGCGACCATCGCTTTGACACGTTGATCAAATTCGAAGCTGCCGCATAAGCGTGTTTAGCGCGTCTTGCGGGGCGGATATTGCGCGCGTACTCAAATCGCCCGATAGCCGCCGTCGGCCATGACGATCGCGCCGGTGACATAGGCCGACAGGTCGGAGGCCAGGAAGATCGCCGGGCCGACGATATCCTCCGGCTTGCCGGCACGGCCGAGCGGCGTGTGGTCGAGAAAGATTTTCACCAGTTCCGGATTGTTGGCGCGCACATTTTCGTTCAGCGGCGTCTCGATCAGGCCGGGGCCGATGGCGTTGACGCGCACGCCGTCCTTGCCGAGTTCCGCGGCGAGCGCGCGGGTAAAGCCGAGCACGCCGTGCTTCGAGGTGGTGTAGGCGGGCGAGTTCGGCGTGCGCACATGCACGAACGACTGGATCGAGGCGATGTTGACGATGCGGCCCCGCGCGGCGCGAGCGGGCCGAGGAACGCATGCGTCACATTGAACAGGCCGTTGAGATTCACCGCCATGATGTCCTGCCAATCTTTGATCACGGCGTCGGCATCGGCGGTAAAGGCGTTGCGCCGGTTGATGCCGGCATTGTTGACCAGGATCGAAACCGGACCCACCTCGCTCTGCGACCTTCGCGGCGACGGCGCGGCAGGCATTTCGATCGGTGACATCGAGCGTGAAGGCGCGCGCCTTGCCGCCGGCGTCACGGATATCCGCCGCCGTCTTGGCCGCGGTCTCGCCGTTGATGTCGAGCACCGCGACACGGCGCGCCCTCGCGCGCATAGCCGATGCGCGATGGCGCGGCCGATCCCGGAACCGGCGCCGGTGACGACCGCGACGTGATTTTGCAGAAGCCCGGGCATCGGTGCCTGCCTTTTTGGATTGGCGAACCTAGCCCGGATTGAGCAACGCGGCGCGGAACTCGCCGTTGTATCAACATTGGCGGCCCGGCGCGCCGGCGATGTCTACCACCAGCGCCGCCGGCCCCAACCGCCGCCCTGCACCAGCCGAAGCACCAGCAGAAGCAGGATGGCGCCGATGGTGGCGTCGATGATGCCGGAGACGATGCCGACCCCGAGATGGATGCCGAGTTGCGGCAGCAGCCAGTCGCCGATAAACGCGCCGACAATACCGATACCGATGTCGCCGATCAGTCCGAAGCCGGACCCTTGCACGATTTGGCCGGCCAAATAGCCGGCGATGAGACCGACCAGCAATATGACCAGAAGACTTTCATTGGACAGAAACACGGCGCCACCTCCAAAGCTGATATCCGGGACCGGCGTCAGCGATAGCCGGTTCGCTCGACGCTATACAAATTGTGGCGTCCGCGATAGCGCACCCCGCCGCGTTGAAGTCGCCGAATTGGCGAACTCCGCCATCGACCCTTTTGCGATCCGAACGGCAAAGCGCGGGCGCAAGTCGCACACACAGACGATCCGCAAATCCGTGCCATGTTTCCTGGCCGGCTTGCCGTTAACCAGGATCACCCGATTCCGCCGGTTCCGTTGGCATTATCCGGACTACGGCTCGCCACCGGTCTCATTAGCTGTTAGGTCAGCTAGCTGTTAGGTATTGGGGCACTCAAACAAATCATTGCAAAGGATGGTGCGGCGGTGGAGAAATCCAATAAGCACGAGGCAAGCGCGCAGTTCGCCAAGCTACAGCGCGCCAACGATGCCAAAAAGGCGGCGTCCGATTACGAGACCGCAGCCATTGCGTTGCGCGCCAAGACCGAGCGGCTCAAAGCCCTGCGCTTGGCCAGGGACGCCGCCGCGCCGCCGCAACCGCCGGCCACGGCGAAACGAAAAGCCAAGAAGAAGGACAAGTCCGGCACCTTGTCGGACTGGCTCGACGGCCAGGACAAAGAGGGCCGCAACGGTTGAGCCGGCCGCTCCGTGCCGTCAAACTCGGTAACATCACAGCTGGGCCGCCCTTCGGGGCGGCTTTTTTGTACCGGCGCGCGCGCGTGCTTGAAAATTGCAGCCTGGATCGAACACCGCAAAATTCCGGGCGCGTTCCCTTTTTCGTCATTGCCGGACTTGATCCGGCAATCCATGATGCGGTTCGAAAACGGCTTTGCCGGGAGGGAGCAATGAAAATCTTGGTCTCTGTTCTCGGACTGGCACTCGCCGCAACGCCAGCGCTGGCAGAGACCATCGCGCCACCCGATGCGCAAAAGTATGTCGGCAAATCGGTCACCGTTGAAGGCGTCGTCGCCGCGGTTCACCACGCCGCCTCCGCCAAAGTGACGTTCATCGACATCGGCGGCCGCTACCCGGACAATGCGTTCACCGGCGTCATCCTCGCCGACGACGCCGCCAAGTTTCCAGACGTTGATTCGCTCCAAGGCAAGACAATCGACATCACCGGCACGATCACGCTTTACAATCAAAGGCCGGAAATCATTTTGAAGGACGCGGCGCAGATCAAGGCGAAATAGCGGAGCCCGCATGAGCCGACGGGTCCGGCGCTAAATGGCCGGCCCGATGACAAGCTCCGCGGCAGGCGGGGCTATGGCTGGAGCGGCGGTTTTGATGCTATAAGAAGGTTTCGGCATACAAACCACGATGAGGGGGAAAAACTATGGCGCGGAGAAGAAAAAGTAGTCACCGAATGCATACGCCGTTTCCAATGCATACGCCGTCCGATTGGACGTTCTGGCTTTCGGTGGTGTTGGTCATCATCGCGATCATTTCGGTGTTAGTGTTCATTCCGGTCATCAGCCTTTACGCGTTTTGGGTCGCGATCATCGGCTATGTAATTTTGGTGATCGGCTGCACCGTCAAGACGACGTAGAACGGGCCACCTTGCCCCATCCTGCCCGCGATAGCAGCGGGGCAGCGGACCATCCGTAGTGCGTAGCGCGAAGCATGGTGAAAGGGGGGCGCGGAGCTCGACGAACCTCCTGCGACGAAAAAGACGCGTCGAGTTCAGACGCCCCCTCCACCATGCTTCGCATGGTCCCCCCTCCCCCGCTATCGCGGGGACGGATGAGGCTGACCGCGAGCGTGCCCACTCGTCGGCATCATCAGTCAGCCCTCGGCGAACGAGGGCATTCCGCGCGGCATGGCGCGCGTCAGTACGCTAAGGTACAGTGCCGAATCACCCATGCGCTGCGGCGCTTTATTTGATGGAGAACTTACGATGCAAGTCTTGTCGGGAACGAAAGTCTTGTCGGGATTGAGAGCCGGCCTCCTCGCCATCGCGGCGCTCATCGGCGCGGTGTCGGTTGCGCACGCCGACGACGGCGCGATCAGCATCCGCATCTTCAAGGCAGGCTTCATCGTGGGCGGCTCGGCCGGCAGCGGCGTGCTGACGTTCCATGGCCAAAGCTATCCGCTGTCGATCGGCGGCTTGAGTTACGGCTTCACCTTCGGCGCCTCGGAGACGCACTTCCATGGCACCGTCAGCAATATCCGCCGCCCGTCCGACGTCAACGGCGTCTACGCCCAAGGCGGCGCCGGCGCCGCCGTCGGCAGGGGCGCGCAGGCCATCGTGCTTGCCAACCAAAGCGGCGCCGTGCTGACGCTTTCCGGCGAGCAGAACGGCCTGATCGTCAGCGTGGATTTGAGCGGACTGGCGTTGTCGCTGAAGTAAGCCCGTAGGGCGGGTTAGGCGCAGCCGTAACCCGCCATCCTCGGCAATGACATAAAATCAAAATGGCGGATTACGCCGGAGCCTGTCATCGGGCCGCGCATAACGCGGACCCGTTGGGCTAATCCGCCCTACCGGCCCGTCACCGCGCCAGAGTTGTCGACGTACGGGATCGGCTGCAATTGCGGCAATTCCAGAGATCCGTCCAGCAGCACTTTCGCAAGCGGTATGAAGATGCCCGGGAAGCGGGCGCGGAAGACCTCGTTCATGCTGCCGTCTAGCCCGGTGTGGATCGGGGCGGCCGGCACGTTATCCTTAACCAGCTGCGCATATTCGGCTTCGTCGGCGTGTTGCTTCTCGAGCGCCGGCTGCGCGAACTTCGGGTTGACGGCGAAGTCGGGACATTTATCCGCCGGGTCGAACGTCAGGGGCGTTGACGATCTCGGCAAAGGCGTCGCATCGAAAACGTAACGGCGATCGCACACGTCCACTTTGGGCTCGAAATGCGTCGCTTCGAAATGATCGTTGCCGATCTTGAGCATCTGCCAGAACGGCATGTGCGGATTGGTGCGGTGCCGCGCCAGATTTTCAGGCGTCATGCGGAACGGATAGGCCTGGACCTGGAATGCCGGCTGGCCGCCGAGGAACGCGTCACGCGCCAGCGCATAGATTTCGCCGATCTGCTCGTCGGTCATGGCGTAGCAGCCGACCGATGCGCAATTGCCGTGGATCATGAGAAAGGAGCCGTCGCGGTCATTCGCCGCGTCGAAGGCATTGGGAAAGCCGATGTTGATGGCCAGATAGTAGCTGGAATTCGGATTCATCAGCTTTGGCGTGATGGCATAAAAGCCCTCGGGAGCCTGATAGTCGCCCTCATGCAGCTTCGGCCCAAGCTCGCCCGACCAGCGGCAGATCGGGTAGAGCTTGAGAAGCTCGAAACGGCCGGTAGTGGTCTGCTTCCAGACTTCAAGCTCCGATTCTTCCTTGAAGACGCGCAGCAGGATCGGTGAATGCTTGGGCATCTTCATTTGCCGCAGCAGCGACAGCAGTTCGGCCGGCAGCTCCTGTGTTGCTTTCGCCGGCAACGCGGGCGCGTCCTCGCCAAGGCACCGCGCCGGCGCCAGAGCGCCGGCAATAGCCGCCGAAAACACAAGCGCGCGGACGAACTTGGCGCTGATCAAACCCATGACCCCCAATCGCGAGACTTTATCCCGATCTCTTTATGCCCCGCAGGGTGGCGTTCGTAAGGCATCGGGATCAGGATTTCTGCCCGCGCAGCAATCGGCCGCTCCGCGCCAAACAGCAAAATGAGAAGATGGGTTTCGCAAGAAATCAACCCTTTCTGCGGGCTGAGTTACGGCTTCACCTTCAGCGCTCGGAGACGCATTTCCGCGGCCCGTCCGAAGTCGCCGGCGTCTACGCCCAGGGCGGCGCCGGCGCAGCCGTCGGCAGGGGCGCGCAGGCCGTAATCTTCGCCAACCAAAGCGGGGCCGTGCTCACCCTCACCGGCAAGCAGAACGGCCCAATCGTCAGCGTGGATTTGCGCGGACTGCCATTGTCGCTGAAGTAAGCGGCGAAGCGGGAACCGCCCAATTTTTTCCACTCGTCCCCGCGAAGGCGGGGACCCAGCCTGGATTCCCGCTTACGCGGGAATGAGCGGAGTTACCCTCACGCCCGCTCGATGCGCGGCGTAGCAGCCGGGCGCGGCGAAGTGCACGTGCAGATCGGCCGGGCGCGGATTGGCGAACCGCCGCTCGATCGCCTCTTCGAGCTTGACACCATCGATTAATTCTCAGCCGGTCATTATCGCACTGTCGTCGAAGCCTCGCACCGCGAGTGTGCGCTTGCGCAACTGCTCCGGCACTGTATCGACGGCGAAACGGGCGACCATTCGACGTTGTCACTCTTTCATTGACATTTGTCACTATTTATGTGACACTTGGTCTATGATTCGTCAATTTTGGCGTTTGACAGAGGGCGGCGAGGATAATCTTGGCCCCGCCGTCACGAAGGCTGGTCTGGTCATCGGCCGAACGCCGCTCGTTGAGCGGCGTGACGAGCGTTTCGTTGTACGTGAACAGTCCGAGATCGAACGGCTGCTGCGCTGCGCCTATCAGGCCGACTTAGGTGCAGATCAGCTTATGAGTGGGCTCGCAACGGTAGCGTCCGCTTTAAACGCCAATGATCCGTGCTTAGCCCGGATTGCCGCAGTGCATTTGCGGATTCCCGATCTTCTCGATCAAGCCGCACGCGATGGCATCGAGGCGGAAGATATCCTGATCAGGCGTGCCGATGGAAATTCGGCCCTGCGCCTACGCGAAGTTCACAAGGCAAGCCCGGACGATCCAAAGCATCCCGGTTGGCCGGCAGGAACGGAAGACGGCCTCGGCGGCAAATTTCGTCCAAAGGACGACTCGGAAGGCATAATCACGCAGGCGATCAAAGAGCGCATCACGCGATATCAGATGCGGCTCAACCTCGTTGCCGCCTTGCACATCGGTGTTGAGGCAATGGCCAATCTCATCCCAGGTATAGACGTCGCGGCGGATGTGGCGATGCTGGCCGACATTGCTCGGACAACTTCCGAATATTGGAGACTTGCAATCGATGCCACTGCCGCTCTCGATTTCGTCAGGGGTGAACCGCGCAGCCTTGAGGACCTTCAAATTTCATCGAGCGGTTACGAGGAGTTTTCCAGTTATGACCAGTTCGTCAAGGGCGAATTGAGCCCGGACCAAATGGCCAAGCGGTTCGGCGGTGCGGGCGATGGCTATCAATACCATCATATCGTTACCCAAGGCGGCGCGAACGTGGATAACCTTTCGCCACAGCAGTTGCAGAACACCGACAACATAATCCGTCTCCCAACGCTATTGCATGAGGCGGTCAATGATGAATACTTGAGACCATCGCCGGACCCAAACATGAACCTGTATCAATGGCTGCAAACTCAGTCGTACGACGTTCAACGCGAGGAAGGGCTCAAAATGCTACGGGATTTGCATATTCTAAAATAGACGATCCAAGCGTACGGACCAGCCGGAGACTGCCATGGACATCGATGAATCGATCGTACAGTTAGGACAGAAACTGGACGCGTGGTGGGACGGTTTTTCCCCGATACTCGATTCCGAGGACCGTGTGGCGCAGGGCAACGCGCTGCTTCGCGGATTCGAGATAGCAAAAGAGTTCGATCGCCTCAAGGCTGAGGGATTGGCGGCCATGACGGCGCTCCTCGATCCTCACGATGGGGTTACGGACGACGAACGCGCCGCACAGTTTATCCGCGGCTTTGAATTTGGGGCCAGATTGGCAGATACCCTTCATGACGAATTTCGCGACACGGCGGACGGCGAGACCAAGGTCGTGCGGCTCATGGACGCCATTGTCAAAGCCCTGGATACGGTCGGCTCCGGCCGGGCGGCGCTCGTCGTGCTGCTGGATCACCCTGATCCCGGGGTGCGTGCTCGGGCTGGAGCCTATCTGATAGATTCGATGCCCCAGCGCGTCATCCCGATCCTTCGTCAAATCGAGCTGAAGGGGGACGGCAGCAGTGCCAGTTTCGGAGCACACTGGACGCTCCTCGCTTGGGAACGCGAGGGAAAATCGCGCTTTAATTACCTAACTAAGTAGGCCGCATGAGACATGCATGCGAGGCGACCTCCCGCGACGCACAGACCGGGCTACGTTTGCTGACCTTCCAGGGTCGCAGCCATCCGCCGGGGATCGGTTGAGTTATGGCTTCACCTTCGGCGCCTCGGAGACGCACTCCCATGGCACCGTCAGCAATATCCGCCGCCCGTCCGACGTCAACGGCGTCTACGCCCAGGGCGGCGCCGGCGCAGCCGCCGGGAGGGGCGCGCAGGCTGTAGTGCTCGCCAACCAGAGCGGCGCCGTGCTGACACTCACCGGCGAACAGAACGGCCTGATCGTCAGCCTGGATTTGAGCGGACTGGCGTTGTCGCTGAAGTAAGCGGCGAGGCGTCTCGGTGTTCGCGTGGCGGCGATGGCCGGGGTTCGCCCCAGCCATTCTGATTGGTGCGCCCGCGCTTCCTCTCCTTCATCACCGCGTCGTGAATCGCAACGCTGCGCGTAGGATGGGTGGAGCGAAGCGATACCCATCGTCGAGCGGCGAGACTGAATGATGGATTTCGCTAGGGCTTAACGCATTCTTACGGGCTCGCACTGTCGCCGCGCGAGGCTGCGCAATTCCTCTCGATCAGCAAGCGCACTCTGTCGCGCTTGATCGCTCGCCGCAAGATCGCCACCCGCAAGGACAACTCGCGAACGCTAGTCGATGTGGCGTCGCTCAAAACCTATTACGAATCCGTGCCGCTCAAAACGGACCACGCGCCGCTTGTGTTCGGCCGGCGCGCTCATGTCGTCCCGCGCTCGCCGTCGGAAACGAAATTTCCGATAGTCATTGCGCTGGCTGCCAGCTAGGCGTTGCAGACTTTGCCATGCAAGTCCAAAACTTCATTGGGGACTTAGTGTTCAAAGCCGCCGCCGCGCTCTTGCAATCGTTGATGCTCTGATAAAAGACCGGCTCACCGTTGACCTTGAGAATGTCGCAGTGCGGTGCTGCGTAGGGAGGGCACACAAAAACGGAATAAATCATACCCGGTGCTGCCACCGCCGCCGAACTATGACTAGCTGTTTGGCTTGCAGACTGAATGACGTTCATTGCGTTTACGTCGCAATATTCTCCCGTGTGTCCAATCGACAGGAAAAATGCCTGGCAGGCATGTATAAACTCCGTTAGTTGCCCACGGCATTTCTCCTTAGCAAGTTCGATTTTTTGCAAAAGGCTTCTGTCAGGCACCACGTTGGAAGCAACGCAAGCTTTCAGTTGATCTGCTGTTTCATCGGCAACGTCCTTTGGCGTGCGACCTTTTGTTCCGAGCGTCGGAGCAGTAGGCGGAATGGATTGGGATGCGCTCGGCGGAGTTCCTGTATTCGATTGAGCAGCGTTGAACACCACTATGGGAACAGTTCTGCGACCCACCTCGTCGATCTTTGCTCCACAAGCCATGCTGGAAAGAGCGTCGCCGTTGTAGAAAAATTTGCAGGCTCCATCAGACGCTTTCGAAGGAGGGCGACCAGCTTCTAGATAGACATTGAGCACATTCAATATGTTCTCGTCATCCATCTGACCAGCGTAACCGACTTGACGATCATGGGTCGATTTAGATTCAACGAATTGGACCATGACGTGCTTGGGAAACTTGTTTTCGCCGAAAACGGTTATAACGGCCGAATTGCAGAAGAAGCGCGATTGACGTTTGGTAAGATCGTCGCCAATAGCGCCTTCCGCGATGTGGCTCTCAGCCGTGCATTGGCCATTTACGACTATAGGAGGCTCGGCCACGGTTTGCGCCCTGACCAGCAAGCTACTTATCAAAAGGACCAAAATTCCAACTGCAATGCTGACGGGACGACAGCGCATGTCCCCTCCCGCGACGAAAGGCCATCCGCACTATACGCGTCTCCAAAGATGACGCACAAGGAACGTGACGAGAAGCCGTGCGCGGGGCGCTCCCTATTGAAGGCCTGCCTGTCGTGCCTTCTCCACACTAAAATCACAAAGGCTGTCAATTTCATGTAGTGGGTGGACCGCGCTCATAATGTCGGAAAGGTTGCCAACAGTGAGCCGTACAGGTTCAGGAGAGACGGGACGTATGATCAATCGAAATTCTCTTTGCCACGAGAACACAGCCCGCTTACGAAATGGACCAGTTTCCCCAGAATGGGCATCAGCGTCGTAGTATTCGACTAATCCATATTCGAAGTGGTAATTCGCAGCTTTGGCCGCTGAACGCACTCGCTCAAGAAATTTCTGTGTATTGAGGACCAGCACAAATGAATCGCCAAATCCTCGAACCTGCGCATCGGCTAGTGGCGGACTCGCAGGCTCTGTCAGCGCGCACATGCAGTAGACGTTACAAGAAAGCTTATCTAACGAAATTGAGGTTGGCCCCGCCAAGTCGGAGGACGGTATCGTTACCTCGGCAAATTGAACCTTCCCATCGCGGATAGATACAGGTCCGGTAAACGTCAGGTCCCTAGTCAAGCTGGGCTGAATAATCCTAGATGTTCCCTCAAATTTGTCCGCCCTAATGCCATCAACCTCCAAGTCCGCGAAATACGATTGCGTGTTCATGAACAACAAGCCTTCATTGCGAAGCTGCTCAAGACGTTTGCGCTCGCCGAATTTGAACAAGACCAACCAGCGATTTTCGCAACGATCGTGCATAGACGTTCGTCTTCCAGCAAGCAACTCGGATTGAGCGCCAGCAAAATCCGGGATTGTGCCCCGAGGCTTGCCCCGGATTTCGTTTCACTCAATCCGGGCTACGCTTGCGTAGCCTTTACGGTTTCCGCCACTTATCTCTGCCGCCGACACTTGTATTGCGCACACGCTCAACGAGAACAGCGGCCTTGGGATCGAGCTTTTCAGCTTTTTCAATCGCCTGTTTTTGCGTTGGCGCGGTAACGGAGGCCCGTTCGGAGCTGCCCCTTCTTACCGCATAATCGCCTTCTTGACGGCGCTCAACATAAAGTTCGTGCTTCTTATCTGTCATGGAATCACCCTTCAATTCTTTGAACAGATTATATCGCGAAATATCCGGCCCTTCTACCAAAAGGAAACGCCCTGATCTTTCCTCGCGCGTGCCGTGCATCGCCTTCTCAGCGGCACGCTTAAAAGCAGCCTGAGCCTTTTCAAAATCAAGTCCTCGTCTCATGTCTTCCATCCCAGGAGTTGATCAGCGCAAATGCACCTTGGCGGCTCTCCCATATATACCATTCATCGACAATCGGCCGATAAATGCTCTCGAAATAATTTTTGCTCCGGCCAAATCGCCGCCTGATCGTATTCTCTGGGATATCATGTCCACCGGCTGCGACCCGTTTGCGGACCCGCGCGATTGAGTCTTCTATCGAGTCGAGGCGCAGGTAGACCAAGGACACCCGGTAGCCACGCCGCCGCCAGTCCGGGATTTTTTGAGCGTAGGTCAGATTAGCAAGAGTCGTTTCAACAACAAAATCCGCGCCGGCTTCAATCAACTCATCAACTCGACGAAGCATCAATCGAGCAGCTTCAAAATCCGAAGACGCCGGCGGATCGCGGCCAGTCAACTCGATAACGATCTCGTCGGCATTGATAAATTCGAACTGCCGGTCGTCGGCAAAGAGGTATTCCCGCGCGAATGTGGTCTTACCGGCGCCGTTAGGACCGGCAATGATAATCAGCGTCGGCACGCTTAAAGAGCCTTATTCGCTTCCTTCACCGCCTTGGCCTTATCGACATAAACCTCCGCCCCCATGTCGATAAACTTCTTAGACATATCCGCCATCCCCTGCTTCGCCGCATCGAGATAAAGCGCGGCCTTCTCGTTGTCGGTGAGACCCGAGGCGTATTCGCGGACGTCGGCCGTGATCTTCATCGAGCAGAATTTCGGCCCGCACATGGAGCAGAAATGCGCGACTTTGTGCGCGTCCTTGGGCAGCGTTTCGTCGTGGTATTTGAGCGCGGTGTCGGGATCGAGCGACAGGTGGAACTGGTCGATCCAGCGGAAGTCGAAGCGCGCCCGTGACAGGGCATCGTCGCGCAGCTGCGCGGCGGGGTGGCCCTTGGCGAGGTCGGCGGCGTGGGCGGCGATCTTGTAGGCAATGACGCCGTCCTTGACGTCGTTCCTGTCCGGCAGGCCGAGATGCTCCTTCGGCGTGACGTAGCAGAGCATGGCGGTGCCGAACCAGCCGATCATGGCGGCGCCGATCGCCGAGGTGATGTGGTCGTAGCCGGGCGCGATATCCGTCACCAGCGGGCCCAAAGTATAGAAAGGCGCCTCGCCGCATTCTTTGAGCTGCTTGTCGACATTGATCTTGATCTTGTGCAGCGGCACGTGGCCGGGGCCTTCGATCATCACCTGGCAGCCCTTCTTCCAGGCGACCTTGGTCAGTTCGCCGAGCGTCTCCAGCTCGGCGAACTGCGCGCGGTCGTTGGCGTCGCGGATCGAGCCCGGGCGCAAGCCGTCGCCCAATGAGAACGACACGTCGTATTTGCGCATCAGGTCGCAAATCTCGTCGAAGCGCTCGTAGAGGAAGCTTTCCTTGTGATGCGCCAGGCACCACTTCGCCATGATCGAGCCGCCGCGCGAGACGATGCCGGTGACGCGGTTCGCCGTCAGATGGATGTAGCCGAGCCGCACGCCGGCGTGGATGGTGAAATAATCGACACCCTGCTCGCATTGCTCGATCAGCGTATCCTTGTAGCATTCCCAGTCGAGTTTTACGGGATCGCCGTTCACTTTCTCCAAGGCCTGATAGATCGGCACGGTGCCGATCGGCACCGGCGCATTGCGCAAAATCCATTCGCGGGTGTTGTGGATGTTGCGGCCGGTGGACAGGTCCATCACCGTGTCGGCGCCCCAGCGGATCGCCCACACCATTTTCTCCACTTCCTCCTCGACCGAAGAGGTGACGGCAGAGTTGCCGATATTGGCGTTGATCTTGGTGAGAAAATTGCGCCCGATCGCCATCGGCTCGAGCTCGCCGTGATTGATGTTGGACGGGATGATGGCGCGGCCGCGCGCCACCTCGTCGCGCACGAATTCCGGCGTGACGAACAGCGGCACCGCTGCGCCAAAACTTTCGCCGTCGTCGTGCGCTTCCTGCGCCACATCGAGCATTTTCTTGCGGCCCAAATTTTCGCGCTCGGCGACGTAGATCATTTCCTTGGTGACGATTCCGGCGCGCGCCCATTCGAGCTGGGTCAATGGCAGCCGCTCGTCCCCGCGCAAGCGGGGACCCAGCTCTGGATTCCCGCTTGCGCGGGAATGAGCGGAGAAGTGTTCGACCGCGCGCAGCGGCTTTGGCGTGTTGGCGAAATTGCGCGCCAAATGCTTGCCGGTGGCGTTGCCGTTGTCGACCGGCTGGATCGGGCGGCCGTCGTATTCTTCGACGCCGCCGCGCTCTTTCACCCAGGCGGTGCGCGCGCGCTTCAAGCCCTTCTCGACATCGATGACGAAATCGTTGTCGGTATAGACGCCGGACGGATCGTAAACCCGCACCGCGTCCTCGCCGGCGCCCTCCGAGAGCGCAATCTCGCGTAGCGGCACGCGCAGATCGGGCGCAGCATCCGGCGCCGAATAGACTTTGCGCGAGCCTGAGATCGGGCCGGTCGTCACCTTGGGCGTGGCGAGATCGGATTCGGACAGCGGCTTGTTCATGGTCGGCTCCTGTAATTTTTACTTTTGGTTATCGGCTAGGCGACATAGCCGAAATAGCAGAGCGTAACGCCGAGAATGATGAGGACTATTCCCGCGATTGGATAGATTCGCTTGTTGCGGACAATTTTTGCCGCATAGCCCATGACGGTATCGGGCAGCAGGATCCGCAGCGCGCCGCGAATCAGCATCAGCCAGCCGATCAACGTGATGAGCACGCGCCAGCTCGCCATCCAGACATTGTGGGTCAGCACGATCGCCAGGCCGGCGGCAAAATCGATCAGGCCGAACAGATAAACCAGCGTCAAGCTGCCCACGACCTCGACCGCCATGGTGCGGAAGGCGCGGGGATTGAGCAGAATGCCGACGCCCACCACGAACAGCAGCGGACCGAGCAGCCGGGCGAGAAAAATCGATGCCTGCATATTCTCGCGCATGTCGCGGCTCCGGTTTGCTCGATCCTGGCTCGGCTGGGAGGGCGCGCGGCTTGCGGCAAGTCCCTGTCCCTTCGCCGGCATGACCCGGATCAGGTTCAAAGGGTTTTTCTCAGCCCGGTTCGGGCACCCCTCGGAACACCCCTTAATCTAGGCCGATAATGCAGGGTGTCAACGCGGGGATGTGATGGCTGTGGCGCTGGCGGAACATGCCTTCATTTCACCTCTCCCCGCGCGCGGGGAGAGGTCGAGCGAGCGAAGCGAACGAGGGTGAGGAGGCGTCTCCGCGATTCCGAGCGCCGCGCTTTTGCACCCAGCGGAAACGCCCCCTCACCCCACCCTCTCCCCGCGTGCGGGGAGAGGGAGTCACGCGCTGAGTGGGGCTAATAATCTTTCAGCAGCCGCTCGATGTAATCGAGCTCTTCCTGCGGGCGGGCGAAGTCGCCGAAGCGCTTGCGCAATTCCTCGATGATGCGGCGCGCGCGCTGCACGTCGATCTCGCCCGGCACCTTGACCGTGGAGTCGTCGCCGTAATCGCGCCCGCGCAGCGGCCGGCCGAGCGGATCGGTGCCCTGGTCGGCGCGCGGCGTGCCGAGCCGGCCGTTGCGGCCGGGACCTTGGCCCTGCCCCATCTGCTGCTGCATGCTTTGCGCCAGACCCTGCGCGCCTTTGCGCAAATTCTCGAGCGCGCGGCCCTGCGAATCGACCGCGTCGTCGGTATTGCCATGACCGAGCTCACCCTCGGCTTCGCCCATTGCATCGCCGGCGCGGCCGAGCTGGTCCATCTGCTCCTGGCCTTGACCTTCGCCCTCCGGCCCTTGCGCATTGTTGCCGAAGCCGTGGTCCTTCAATTGATCGAGCAAATTGCTGAGCCGGTCGCGCAAAGCCTGTTGGCCCTGCCGCAACTCGCCCATTGCGCCGCCATTGGCGCCGCTGCCCGGCTGCTGCGGCTGTCCCGGTTTGCCGTGCTGGCCGGGCTGCGCCTGCTGGCGCTGATCTTGCTGGCCTTGGTCCTGCTGGTGCTGGTCCTGACCCTGCTTGAACGTGCGATCGCGCAAATCCTGCTGCTGGCGGATCATGTCGCCGAGTTCGTCGAGTTGCGACATCATGTCGTCGGAATCGTCGCCGTTTTCGTCCGGCGACGCCATTTGCAGATTTTCCATCATCTGCTGGAGCTCCTGCAACAGCGCCCGCGCGGCGTCCTTGGCGCCGCCGCGCGCCATGGCCTCAAGCCGGTTGAGCATGTTTTGCAGATCCTGCTGGCTCAAGACCTTGGCGTGGGGATCGAGCGGGCGGGCAAGCTGCTGGCTGTTTTGCATCTGCTCGGCCATCGCCGCCATAAAGCGATCCATCGCCGCGCGCAATTGATCCATCAACTGCTTGATCTCGTCGTCGCTGGCGCCGCGATCGAGCGCCTGTTGCAGCGCGTTCTCGGCATTGCGCAGCGCGTCCTGCGCGTCGGCAATGTTGCCGTCCTCAAGGCCGACCGCCATCTGCCACAGCCGCGTCACCACGTCGCGCAGGTCGTCATCGGTCTTGGCGCGCACCAGCGACCAGAAGAGCGTGCGCAAGCCGAGATAGACGCCGGCCTCGGGTGTGAACTTTTCCGGCGCGATGGCGAGCGCATCGAGCGCGGTGATGACGAGCGGCCGCGAATTGGCGTCGAGCGCGAGATTGCGCCGCTGTTCGATCAAGGCCCGCGCCAGAGGCTTGGTGAAGGCGCGCTCGGGCAGCCGGAACGAAAACGGCGCGCTGGTGCCCTGGTTGCCGCCTTCGTCGTGGGCGACGAGCGTCATCGTCACTTCGGCGCCGGCCCAGGGATGATCGGTGAGATCCTTGATGGTCTGGCCGACGCCATTCCTGGTGCGCGCCTGCGGCAGCACCAGCGCGAAATCCGGCGGACCGAACAGCGGATGCGGCTTGGCGGCCGATGCCGCCGGGTCGTCCTTGCGCGCGAACGTCGCTTCCGCCTGCGTCACGCCGTAATCGTCTTCGAGCCGGTATGACAAAAGGAGCGAGCCGCGGTTCTGCAGCTCGGGGTCCTTGGTCAGCGCGATGGTCGGCGGTTTGTCGGCAATGGCATTGAACGCCCAGGTGAGATTTTCACCGGCGCCGCGCAGCGTTGCCGCGCCGGTCGCCGTGATCTTGAAGCGATGCTCCTGCGTGCCGGCCGGCGCCGGCGCAGCATCCTCGGACGGCGTGACGCCGCCGGTGCCGGAGACGTCGATATTAAGCTTGCCGGTCGAGCGCACGATCAGCGTCGAGTTGACCGGCACGGCAATCGGTAAGCCGTTCGCGCCTTGGACCTGCGCCGCCGCTGTCGCATCGCCGGGATGGATGCCGGGCAAGATGACCGGCGGCTTGCCGGTGTAAGCGGGCGGCGTGACCCAGGCATCGACGCGGAAATTCGCCGGCAGCCCGACGCCCTGCCAGTCGAACGCCGCCGCGACACGCTTCCAGCGTTCGCCGCCGGCCGCGACAAAGGTCGCAATGCAGGCGATCAGCACCAGCGCGCGCAACGCGTAAGGGTCGCGCCAGGCGATGCGCGGCGACGGAGCACCGGCCTTGAACGTGCGCGCCGCCGCCAAAGCGCGCGCGACATGACTATTCCACAGCGCGAGCGAATACGGGTCGCTTCGAGGTTACCGCAAGTTCGTCGGCAATCGCGGTCGCGGGCCGGTGGCGCAGGCCGCTGCCGCGATCGAGCCGGCGCAAGCCGTCATTGATCGCCGGAATGCGCAAGACGGTAAGCGGGACGATCGCCGCCACGGTGACAATCGCCAGGGGGATCAGAATGACCGCGCGGCCGAGCGGCGGCAGCCACAGCCACAGGCCGAGCCAGGATAGACTGAAGAAAAGTCCGAGCGCGGTCAGGAGCGTCGCCAACGGCGGCCACAGCCGCTCCCAGAAAATCGTCCAGCGCGCGCGCCATACCGCCGCGGCCACGAGCGAGCGTGCGGCAGGATCGGCTGCGCGGTCGGGTTCAGGCGGAGGCACAGGCTGTTCCGTCACAACTGTCCTGTCATTTGGGCCCGCGGCAATTGTGCGTGACAACACGTTAACATGAGGGCCGGTTCAAGGCACTCGCTCGGGCGTTCGCCTCTGACGCCCGTCCTAAGTAAGCAAGATCAAAGCCAGCTCACAGCCACGGCGGCATACGGTCGAGCGCGATCAGTTCCTCGGCCGTGACGCGCGGCCGGACCAGCGCCCATTCGCTTTGCCGCACAAGCACTTCGGGGATCAGCGGGCGGCTGTTATAGGTGCCGGACTGGGTCGCGCCGTAAGCCCCGGCGGTCATCACGGCGAGAAGATCGCCGGGCTTCGGCTCGGTGAGCGAGCGATTGAGCGCAAGGAAATCGCCCAACTCGCAAACCGGGCCGACGACATCGGCCATGATTCGCTTGGCGCCGACGGCGGGCTCGGCCACGGCGCGGATTTCATGGTGCGCGTCATAGAGCGTCGGCCGGATGAGATCGTTCATGCCGGCATCGACGATGATGAAGGTCTTGGCCTCGCCGCGCTTCACATAGAGCACGCGGGTGACCAGAATCCCGGCATTGCCGACGATCAGCCGGCCCGGCTCGAAGATGAGCTTGCAATCAAGCCCCTTGGTCGCGCGCTTGACGATCGCCGCATAGGCATCCGGATCGGGCGGCGGCTCGTTGTCCTCGCGATAGGGAATGCCCAAGCCGCCGCCGAGATCGATATGGCTGATGCTGTGGCCGTCGGCACGCAACGTGCCGACAAAATCCGCCAGCAGCGCAAAAGCCTGGCCGAATGGATCGAGGTCGACGATCTGGCTGCCGATATGCATGTCGACACCGATGACGCGCACGCCTTTGAGCTTGGCGGCGCGCGCATAAACCTCGCGCGCGCGGCTGATCGGAATGCCGAATTTATTCTCCGCCTTGCCGGTCGCGATCTTGGCGTGGGTCTGCGGATCGATATCGGGATTGACGCGAATGGAAATGTCGGCGGTGCGGCCCTTGGCGTCGGCAATGCCGGCGAGAAGCGCAAGCTCCCCTTCGGATTCGACGTTGACGCAAAGGATGCCCTGCTCGACCGCAAGCGCCAATTCCCGCGCGGTCTTGCCGACGCCGGAGAACATGATCTTGTCCGGTGCGACGCCGGCACTGCGCGCGCGCAACAGCTCGCCTTCGGAGACGACGTCGGCGCCGGCGCCGAGTTTCGCCAGCGTCGCGATCACGGCCTGGTTGGAATTCGCCTTCATGGCGTAGCAGACCAGCGCATCGACATCGGCGAAGGCGCCGGCAAAGACTTTGTAGTGCCGCTCGATAGTCGCGCTCGAATAGCAATAGAACGGCGTGCCGACGGCGTCCGCCAGCGTGTTCAGATCGACCGCTTCGGCATGCAGCACGCCGCCGCGATAGGCAAAATGGTGCATGGCAGGTGTTTAGGAGCATTGCGGGTTGGCTCCGGGACGCCCGGCGACGGCTGATAGCCGCAGGCGTTACCGCTACTGCACCAGCGGGTCGAGAATGAAGGGTTTTTTCTCACCCGGCGTCGCCACCGGATTGCCGTGGGAGTCGAAGCCGTTTTTCATCGCCGTATCGCGCGGCGAGCCGGGAGCGGGCGAGCCGTCGGGCTGCGTCAACTGCGCGCTTGGCACGGCCGTCGCCGGGCCCGGCGGCAATTCGAGCGGTCCGGCGCGCCCGCAGCCGTAAAGCCCCAGCGCGGCTATCGCCACGGAACAAGCGGAAATCTGTTGCGAAAGCCACTCAAAACACGCTCCCCAAGCCCTTTCATACCGTCACAGAGTACATCGTAGCGCCGCGGCGACATTGTGTCGGCAACCTATTGCCATGAACGCGGTTATGCCGCGTTTCTTCAGCCTTTGCAGCCAGCGTTTGGCCTGGGCGCGCACGTTATTGGGTGCCGTGCCGCCATAGGCGGCGCGGCTCTTAACCGACTTCTCGACCGACAGCACGCCGAACACCGCCTTGGTGATGCGCGGCTCGATGGCTTGCATGGTTTGCAGCGGCAATTTGTCGAGCGTGACGCCGGCCGCGGCCGCCTTGGCGACGATCCGGCCGGTGATGTGGTGCGCTTCGCGGAACGGCAGCTTCAGCGTGCGCGTCAGAAAATCTGCCAGGTCGGTCGCAGTGGAATACCCCTCGCCGGCCGCTTGCCGCATCCGCGCGAGGTCGGGCGTCATATCGTCAGCCATCTGGTCATCACCGCGATGGATTGCGACAGCGTGCGCGAACGCGTCGATGGTGCCTTCCTTGTCTTCCTGCATGTCCTTCTGATAGGCGAGCGGCAAGGCCTTTCATCACCATCAAAAGTCCGCCGAACGCGCCGAACACACGGCCGGTCTTGGCGCGCACCAATTCCGCGGCGTCCGGATTGCGCTTCTGCGGCATCATCGAGGAGCCGGTGGTGAACCGGTCCGAAAGCGTGATGAAGCCGATCAGCGGCGACGACCAGATCACGATCTCTTCGGCGAAGCGCGACAGATGCACGGCGGCGATGGCGCAGGCCGCCAGCGTCTCCAGCACGAAATCGCGGTCGGAAACGGCGTCGAGCGAGTTCGCCATCGGCCGGGCGAAACCGAGCGCTTTCGCGGTCATGCCGCGGTCGATCGGAAACGGCGTGCCGGCGAGCGCACCCGCGCCGAGCGGGCTTTCGTTCAGCCGCGCGCGCGCATCGGCGAAGCGGCCGCGGTCGCGCGCCGCCATTTCGACATAAGCGAGCAGATGATGACCGAACGTCACCGGCTGCGCCGGCTGCAGATGGGTGAAGCCCGGCATCACCGCGTCGGCATGATTGCAGCGCTTTGGCGGCGAGCGCGCGCTGATAATCGGCCAGCACGGCATCGCAGCCGTCGATCGCATCGCGCACCCAGAGCCGAAAATCGGTCGCAACCTGATCGTTGCGCGAGCGCGCGGTATGCAGCCGCCCAGCCGCCGGCCCAATCAGCTCGGCAAGCCGGCCCTCGACATTCATATGGATATCTTCCAGCTCGCGCTTGAAATTGAACTTGCCGGTTCTGATCTCTGACAGGATCGTGTCTAGACCGTGAGCGATCTTCTTTGCATCTTGCGCCGTGATGATGCCCTTTTTCGCCAACATCGCCACATGAGCCTTGCTGCCGGCGATATCCTGCGGATAGAGGCTGCGGTCGAAGTCGATGGAGACATTCAAGTGCTCCATCAGCGGATCCTGCTTGGACCCAAAGCGGCCGCCCCACATTTTGTTGCTCATGATGCGATACTTATAAAAGCTGCGCCGAGGTCCAGTCTCTCATGACCGAGCAATCCGCCAAATCGCGCAATGACCCGTTGCGAAAAATCGGCCGTTTGCGGCTGATTTCGGCCGCGGCGGCTATGGCAGCGCTCGTTGTCCTGGCGGGGGTATACGGGATTGCCCGTCTGCGAAGCAATCCGGCCGATGCGGCCTGTCGGGCCGCGGTTAATACCGCGGCGCACCTCGCCCCGCTGGTTCATGGCGAAGTCGCCGCGCTGACGCTGGCGCAATCGCCGTTCCGGGTGCCCAATCTCGGCGTTCAAGGACGGCCAAGGCCACGACAAAACGCTCGCCGATTGGCGCGGCCGCACCGTGCTGCTCAACCTCTGGGCCACCTGGTGCGTGCCGTGCCGCCGCGAAATGCCGGCGCTCGACGCGCTGCAGGCAAAACGCGGCGGGCCCGATTTCGAAGTGGTCGCCGTGAACATCGACACCCGCGATCCACAAAAGCCGCTGGCGTTCCTCAAAGACATCGGCATCAGCCACCTCGCCTATTACTCCGACGACAGCGCGCGCGTTTTCGAGGACCTGAAAACCGCCGGCAAAGCCTTCGGCATGCCGACCACTGTGATCGTTGATCGCGCGGGCTGCGAGCTCGGCACCATGGCCGGCCCCGCCGCATGGGCGAGCGACGACGGGGTGAAACTGGTGAGCGCGGCGATCACCGGTCAGTAGAGCCGTCATGCCCGGCCTTGTGCCGGGCATCCCGACAGAAGTGGCACCGCATTAGACCCATAATCGAGATGGCCGGGACAAGCCCGGCCATGACATCATTGACACGCCCGTGCCTGCTTGATACTAAACCATATGGTTAAGTTTTTAGACGCCCCGCTCGACCGTACTTTTGCGGCGCTGTCCGACCCGACACGCCGCGCGCTGGTGATGCGGCTTGCCGCCGAGCCCGATCTGTCGGTAAGCGAGCTTGCCGCGCCGTTCGCCATGTCGCTGCCGGCGATCATGAAGCATCTTAGCGTGCTGTCCGATGCCGGGCTGGTCGCGCGCGCGAAAACCGGGCGCGTCGTCGCCTGCCGGCTCGACGCCAAGCCGATGCGCGAAGCGTTCGAGTGGCTCAATCGCTTACGAAAAATTCTGGTCCGAGCGGCTGTCGAGCCTCGCCGCATTTCTCGAGCAAGAGGAAGATGAATCATGTCCACCCAAACCGCCGTCAAACCGAGCCTCACCCTCAAGCGCCGCTTCAAAGCGCCGCCCGCCAAAGTCTTCGCGGCCTGGATCGACCCGGAAAAAGTGAAGCGCTGGATGGGGCCCGGCGAAATCAAAGCGGTGGCCGCCGAGAGCGACGCCCGCGTCGGCGGCCGTTACCGCTGGGTGATGAAAGCTCCAGACGGCGAGCAGCATGACGTCGGCGGCGTCTATCGCGAGATCGTTCCGAACGAAAAGCTGGTCTTCACCTGGGCCTGGGACGCACGCCGGAGCGCGAGTCGCTGGTCACCGTGCTGCTCAAGCCGGACGGCGACGGCACGTTGCTGACGCTGACCCACGAGCAGTTCTTCGACGAAGACGCGCGCGACCGTCATCAGGGCGGCTGGAACGGCGCGCTCGACAAGATGGAAAAATTTCTCGCGTGAAGAAATATAGCCCGGAAGGAGTAACGCATGCCCTGGTCACACGGCACATTCTACTGGAACGAACTGATGACGCGCCATGTCGAGCAGACCAAGAAATTTTATGCCGAGACGATGGGCTGGACTTCGACGCCATGCCGATGGGCGGCGGCGCGACCTACTGGATCGCCAAAATGGGCGGCGAGCCGGTCGGCGGCATATTCGATATCAGCGGGCCGGATTATAACGGCGTGCCGGAAGGCTGGATGCCCTATATCGCCGTCGACAACGTCGACGCGCGCGTTGTCAAAGCGACCAAGGCCGGCGCCAAGCTGATGAAGCCCGCCTTCGACGTGCCCGGTGTCGGCCGCATCGCGATCCTGATGGAGCCCGGCGGCGCCGGCATCGGCTGGATGACGCCGGTATCATAAGTAAGGAGCATCCCATGGAACCGCACAAGATCGTCTCCCGCGACGAATGGATCGCGGCACGCAAGGCCTATCTGGCCGAGGAAAAGGCCTTCACCCGCGCCCGCGATGACTTGAGCAAAAAGCGCCGCGAATTGCCGTGGGTGAAAGTCGAAAAGAATTACGTGTTCGACGGACCGAACGGCAAACGATCGCTTGCCGACCTGTTCGGCGGCAAGAGCCAGCTGATCGTCTATCACTTCATGCTCGGCCCCGGTTGGGAAGCGGGCTGCCCGAGTTGTTCGCTGCTTGCCGACCATTTCGACGGCGCCGTGATCCATCTGGCGCAGCGCGACGTCAGCTTCGTTGTCGTGTCGCGCGCGCCGCTTGCGGAGATCGAAAAATTCAAGCGCCGCATGGGCTGGCGGTTCAAATGGGTATCGTCGTTCGGCAACGACTTCAATTTCGACTATCACGTCTCGGCCACGCCGGAAGAAAAAGCATCGGGCAAGGCGGATTACAACTATGAAATGACCGAATTCCCGAGCGAAGAACGGCCCGGCGCCAGCGTGTTCTTCAAGAACGCCTCGGGTGAGATCTTCCACACCTATTCGACCTATGGGCGCGGGCTCGATATTTTGATCGGCGCCTATAATTTCCTCGACCTCGCGCCAAAAGGCCGCGACGAGGACGAACTGGAATGGTCGATGGCCTGGGTGCGCCATCACGACCGCTACGAGGGCGCCGTTGTCGATGCCAAGGCGGCTTATCAGCAGCCGAAGAATTCGGATTCTTGTTGCGATTAGAGGAAGCGGACAACCAATAAACACGATAACCGGGAGGAACGATCAAATGTCGACCGATCTCAAATACCTGGCCTTTACCGCCATGCTGACGGCGTCGCTGTGGATTCCCTATGTCGTCTGCCAGGTGATGACCAACGGATCTCTGACGCCGGCGAACTATGTCGATCCGGCGCCGCGGCCGGTGCCGCTGTGGGGCAAGCGCGCCGACCGGGTCTATATCAATGCGGTGGAAACGTTCGCGCCGTTCGCGGCGCTGGTGATCCTCATTCACCTGACCGGCAAGGCCGATGCCATGACGGCATTCTGGACGCAGTCGTTCTTCTGGCTGCGCGTGGCGCACGCGATCGTCTATTGGGCGGCCATTCCATACCTGCGCACGCTGGTTTTCACGCTCGGCTTCGTGGCGTCATCGGCCTGTTCGTCGAACTGATGATTTAACAGGTCTTACGCAAACCTCGTCATGCCCGGCCTTGTGCCGGGCATCCACGACTTTCAAAATCAAGGAAGTCGTGGATGGCCGGGTCAAGCCCGGCCATGACGGCAAGTTTTATCGCGTCGGTACCGGCTTTTCGCCGCGGTAATCGTAGAAGCCGCGCTGCGTCTTGCGGCCGAGCCAGCCGGCCTCGACATATTTCACCAGCAGCGGGCACGGCCGGTATTTCGAGTCCGCCAAGCCCTCGTGCAGCACCTGCATCACCGAGAGGCAGGTGTCGAGCCCGATGAAGTCGGCGAGCTCCAGCGGTCCCATCGGATGATGCGCGCCGAGCCGCATCGCCTTGTCGATCGCCTCGACATTGCCGACGCCTTCATAGAGCGTGTAGATCGCCTCGTTGATCATCGGCAGCAGGATGCGGTTGACGATGAAGGCGGGGAAATCCTCCGCCACCGCGATCTGCTTGCCGAGCTTGGTGATGAATTGCTTGGTCAGTTCGAAGGTCGGTCGTCGGTGGCGATGCCGCGGATCACTTCGACCAGCTCCATCAGCGGCACCGGATTCATGAAATGAATGCCGATGAAGCGTTCCGGCCGGTCGGTCGAGGCGGCAAGCCGCGTGATCGAGATCGACGACGTGTTGGTGCCGACGATGGTCTCGGGCTTGAGCGACGGGCACAGCGCGGCGAAGATTTTGCGCTTGACGTCTTCCTGCTCGGTCGCGGCTTCGATCACCAGATCGCAGTCGCCGAGCTCGTCGAGCGTGTTGGCCGGCGTGATGCGCTTGATCGCGGCCTGCGCGCTCCTCGTCGCTGATGCGCTGCCGGCTGACCTGACGCGCCAGATTGCCGTTGATGGTCGCCAGTCCCTGCGGTGATGCGGTCCGGCACGATATCGTTGAGCAGCACGTTAAAGCCGGACAGCGCGCAGACATGGGCGATGCCGTTGCCCATCTGGCCCGCGCCGACGATGCCGATCTTGCGAATGGCATGTGCCATTCTGTCCGCCTGCTCGCCGCGCATCTGCTCGGTGCGCGCCTTGGGCCGTTCCTTGACGTCGACCATCGCGATGTCACCTTTCAAGACTTCTACGACGATCTCGGCCATCGCGCCAGTTCGCTCAGCGCTTAACCTTATCGAGTTCGGCCGCGAGTTCGGGCAAGCGCCTGATAGAGATCGGCGACCAGCCCATAATCGGCGACCTGAAAGATCGGCGCTTCTTCATCCTTGTTGATCGCGACAATCACTTTCGAATCCTTCATGCCGGCGAGATGCTGAATGGCGCCGGAAATGCCGACCGCGATATAGAGGTCGGGCGCCACCACTTTGCCGGTCTGTCCGACCTGCCAATCGTTCGGCGCATAGCCGGCATCGACCGCCGCGCGCGAAGCGCCGATCGCGGCGCCGAGCTTGTCGGCCACCGGCTCGATATATTTGGTGAAGTTCTCGCGGTTTTGCATCGCCCGGCCGCCGGAAATGATGATCTTGGCCGAGGTCAGTTCCGGCCGCTCCGATTTCGACAGTTCTTCGCCGACGAAGCCGGACAGGCCGGGATCGGCGGCAGCGGCGGCATTTTCGATCGGCGCCGAACCGCCGCCCTGCGCCGGTCGCCTGGAAGGCCGCGGTGCGCACGGTGATGACGCGCTTCTTCTCGGTCGAGCGCACGGTCTGGATGGCATTGCCGGCATAGATCGGCCGCTCGAACGTGTCCGGCGCCACGACTTTGATGATGTCGGAAATCTGCATGACGTCGAGCAGCGCCGCGACGCGCGGCATGATGTTCTTGCCGATGGTGGTCGCGGCCGCCATGATCGTTTCATAAGGGCCGGCGAGCGACGACGATCAGCGCCGCGATCGGCTCGGCCAGCATGTGCTCGTAAGCCGCCGCATCCGCCAGCAGCACTTTCGTCGACGCCGTCGAGCTTGGCGGCGGCGTCCGCGACCGCTTTGCAATTATGGCCGGCGACCAGAACATGCACCTCGGCGCCGAGCGCCTTGGCCGCGGTCAGCGCCTTGTTGGTCGCGTCTTTGAGCGACGTATTGTCGTGCTCGGCGAGAAGCAGCGTGGGCATCTCAGATCGCTCCCGCTTCTTTGAGCTTCTCGACAAGCTCGGCGACCGAGTCTTGACCTTGACGCCGGACTTGCGCACCGGCGGTTCGGCGGTCTTGACCACTTCGAGCCGCGGCTTGATATCGACGCCGTAATCGGCGGCGGTCTTTTCCTCGATCGGCTTTTTCTTCGCCTTCATGATGTTGGGCAGCGACGCGTAGCGCGGCTCGTTCAAGCGCAGATCGGTGGTGACGATCGCCGGCAGTTTTGAGCTTGACCGTCTGCAAGCCGCCATCGACTTCGCGCGTGACCATGAGCGCGTCGCCATCGAGCGCGACTTTGGAGGCGAAGGTGCCTTGCGGCCAGCCGAGCAGCGCCGCCAGCATTTGGCCGGTCTGATTGCAGTCGTCGTCGATCGCCTGCTTGCCCAGAATGATCAGGCCGGGCTGTTCCGCATCGGCGATGGCTTTGAGGATTTTCGCGACCGCCAGCGGCTCGACCGGCGCCTTCGGTCTTCACCAGGATGCCGCGGTCGGCGCCCATGGCGAGCGCGGTGCGGATGGTCTCGGCGGCCTGCTGCCGGACCGATCGAGACCGCGACGATCTCGGTCGCCTTGCCCGCTTCCTTGAGCCGGATCGCCTCTTCGACGGCGATCTCGTCGAACGGATTCATCGACATTTTGACGTTGCCGAGCTCGACGCCGGAGCCGTCGGCCTTGACCCGGATTTTCACATCCTTGTCGATCGCCCGCTTCACGGGCACGAGAATTTTCATGGCTTTGTCTTGCGGCTTATTTTGGCGGGCTCTACTGGCGATGACTATCTTGGCGGTATTGCTTTTGCCGCTTCGCTGCGGTTATTTGCCGCCGCGGCGCGTTCGGATTGGCCTGATGCTGCGGTGCGGGAAACCTAACGGCCGGCGCGCTGGCGGTCAACGGATCGGTCGCCGGAACGGCAGCGTCGAGGACAGGCCGCCATCGACCGGGAAGGCCTGGCCGTTGACATAAGAGCGACTCGTCGCTGGCAAGAAACAGCGCCATGGCGGCGATTTCTTCCGGCGCGCCGGCGCGCTGCAGCGGATTGAGCTGGCCGATCTTGCCGGCGCGTACCGCGTTCGCGCGCGCGCCGCGAACGTGTCCCGCGTCATGCCGGTCTCGATCAGTCCCGGGCAGATCGCATTGACGCGCACGCCGGTGCCGAGGAACGAATTCGCCGCCGTCTGGGCCAGGCTGATGACGCCCGCTTTGCTGGCGCTATAGGGCGCGCTGCCGGCATTGGCCTTCAATCCCGCGGTCGAGGCGGTGAGCACGATCGACCCGCTGCCGTTGCCGACCATGTGCGCGGCGGCATGTTTGATGGCAAGGAACGGGCCGATCAGATTTGTCTGCAGAATCGTCGTGCCATTGCTCGACCGTCTGCTCGAGCATCGGCGTGCGGCGGCCCGAGGATGCCGGCATTGGCATAGACAACGTCGAGCGCGCCGAAGCTGTCGATGCGCGAGTTGCACAAAGCCTTCACATCGGCTTCGCGACCGGCGTCGCCGACAAACATTTTGGCCGTGCCGCCGCTCTCGACAATCGACGCTCGCGGTGGCGTTGAGTCCATCGGCGTCGCGATCGACGATGACAAGGCGCGCGCCTTCACGGGCGAACAAGGCTGCGCTGGCGCGGCCGATGCCGCTCGCCGCGCCGGTGACGATCGCGACCTTGCCATCAAGCCTCGCCATCACGGACGCCACTTTCACGAATTCGGCCAGTCAGCGGTTTCGCCCGGGCTTCCACAGCACGTCGCGCGCGCCTTCGCCATTGGCATGACGGCTGGCGACGAACAGAAAATCGGACAGGCGATTGACGTATTTGAGCACCTCGTCGGAGACGCTTTCGCCTGCCTGGTCCTTAAGCTCGGCGATCATCCGCTCGGCACGCCGGCAGATGGTGCGGGCCAGATGCAGATAGGCCGCCGCCGCGCTGCCGCCCGGCAGCACGAACGAGCGCAGCGGCGCAAGCTCGGCATTGAGCCGGTCGATCTCGGCTCTCGAGCCAAGTCACCTGTTTGTCGGTGACGGTGAGCCGCGCGCCGCCGGGCCCCTGCCCTTGCCGGGCGTGCACAGATCGGCGCCGACATCGAACAGATCGTTTTGAATGCGCGACAGCGCGGCATCGAGCGCGCGCGTCGTCCGCGGTGTGCAGCCGCGCCACGCCGATGCGCGGCATTGACTTCGTCGATCGTGCCGTAGGCGGCGATCCGCAGATCGTATTTCTTGCGCCGCTCGCCGGTGCCGAGCGCCGTGGTGCCGTCGTCGCCGGTGCGGGTATAGATTTTATTGAGGACGACCATGGTCGCGCTCACTTCCCCATGAACCAGAGCGTCAGCATGATGACGCCGATGGCGATGGCTTGCAGCAGGACGCGCAGCCGCATCAGCTTCTGCGAGGTGTTGCCCGAGCCGCCCATCATCATGTTGATGAGCCCGAGCAGCAAGAACGATCGCGACCGCGCCGACGGCGATCGGGAACCCGACATAGGACATGAAATGTGCCATGAATCCTCGCAGATCGGCGCCTGTTGTAGCCGGGTTGGGGGTCCTGTCATTCCGTGGCCGAGCGCAGCGAGGAGCCCGGAAACCTCTTCGCCGACCTGCGCGGTCGACGATTTCGGACTTGCCCCTTCGCGGCAATCCGGAATGACGGACGTGGCGGCATGCGCTAAGACAACGCCGCAAGACCGGAGGAACCCGCCCGATGATCGTCGATTTCCAGCACCATTTCACGCCGCGCGAATTGATCAAGGACGATCCGGGCGACCGGCTGGTGCTCAATTATGACGCGCTGGGCGCGCCGAGCTACACGGTGCATTCGCTGCTCTACGATCTCGACGAGCATGTGCGCATGATGGATGTTGCCGGCATCGATGCCGCTTGGCTCACCAGCGCCGCCGGCATGTGCGCCGACCTCGACACCTCGCGGCTCGTCAACGACAAGGCCAAGCAGGCCGAACGCGATTATCCGGGGCGCTTCATCGGCGCCGCGCATGCCCATCCGCTCGGCGGCGCTGCGGCGCTCAAGGAGCTGGCTCGCTGCCGGCACGAGCTCGGCTTCCAGGGCGTGACCATCACCTCGGAATTCGACGGCAAGTTCATCGACGATCCGGCGCTCGAGCCGTTCTGGAACGAAGTCTGCAAGCTCGGCATGTTCGTGTTCGTGCATCCGGCGCTAAAACTCAATCACGCCGAGCCATTCGACAGCTACGACACCGCGCGCGCGGTCGGCCGCGAATTCTCATTGATCATGGCGACCATCCGGCTGATCAATTCCGGCGTGTTCGACCGCCATCCGGAGCTCACCGTGCACATGGCGCACCTGTCCGGCGGCATCGCCGGCATGCTGGCGCGCATCCGCTGCTTCCAGGACAAGGAGTTTTGGGGCACCGCCGGCAATGCCCGCCACGGCGCCAAGGGCCAAAAGGATTTCGACTATTACATGCACCACAATCTCGTCTTCGACACCGCCGGATTTGCCGGCGGCATCGGCGCGCTCAAGGCCGGCCTGTGCGAAATCCCGGCCTCGAGAATCGTGTTCGCCACCGATTACCCGCAGGAAATCCGCAAACGCGAAGTGGTGCGCGATTTCGTCAGCGACATCCGCGCGCTCGGTGCCGATGGCGAGCGGATACTGTCCGGCAATGTCGGGCTGTTGCTCAAGGAACCGCCTGTGGCAGAGCAGGCGCGATAGCAGTCGTCAGCGCTTTTTGGGGAGGCTCAAAGGCTTGAACGTCAGTGGCGCCAGCGGTCGCGCAACCGTTGTCGTCGTCCCCAGCTTTAACGGCGGCGTCCCGAGCTTCACCGGCGGCGTCCCCAGCTTTAGCGGCGGCGTCACTACTGTCGTTTTTGGGTTCTCTATTGTCGTCTTCGGCTCCGATATTGTGGCCCCCGACGACGGCAATGATGTTGTCCCACAGCGGCGACCGGCCGGACACACACAGTTGTTGCCCACAGGCTCCTCGCCACCCGTACAGTTTAGTTTCACCGGCGTCGTCGTTGTCGTCACGGTGGACGGTATCGTCGAGGCGGGCGGGGGCTCGCAACCGCGGAAAGTCGGCACCAGGCCGTTCAGGCAATGTATTGGCGGTATTGTCGTCGTCGGGGTCGTCGGAGTAATCGTCGGGGTCGTCGGAGTAATGATCGTCGTTGTCGTGATCGTCGGTATCGTCGGCGTTACGGTCGACACGTGCACGCACATGGTGTTGTTCGGACCACCCGGCACATAGCCGCGAGCGCAGGGCTGGCACGCGCCGCCCGGAACTTTCACGGTGCCTGGCGGACAGAACAACGGCGGCGACAAGCCGACGCCGGTGGTGCAAGCGCCGTTCTTATCCAGTATCGAGAGGCAGCAAAACCCCTTCGTATCCACAGTTCCGGGGCAGACGCACGCGCCATTCACCACCGTGTTATTGAACGGACAGCAGCCGCCGGTGACGAAGTTCGGAGTGCCAAAGTTGGGGCAGCACACCGACTGCCCGCCGCCAGGGCAAGACGGCCCGGTCGCGTAACAATTTTGACCTTGCGCCACCGTTCCTGGAGGGCAGCCGCCGGCGTTGGGCGCACAATACAGTGCGGGACTGGACGGCGGGCAGGAGTTCGATGGAGGCGGCGGAGGCGGAGGCGGCGGCACGCACGATGAACCCTGCGGTATCGTGTTTGGCGGGCAGCATTGGAAGGTGACGAAGTTCGGCAGCGTGTTGCCTTGACAGCACAGCTGAAGATTAGTCGGGCAAGTCGCTCCGGTGGCTAGGCAAGTGCCGCCGTTATACGGGGTCGTTCCACTGGGGCAGACATTGTTCTGCTGTGTTGCGCAGTACAGCGAGCCACCGGACGACTGACAGTTGCTCGGAGGCGGCGGCGGAGTGGGAGTCTGTGTCGGGTTTTGTTGACACGACGGATGCGCGGGGTTGGTGAAGCTCGCCGTCGTGTTGGACGGACAGCAGATCGACGGGATTCCGCCGCCGCAAGATTGTCCGGTCGCGATGCATGCGCTGTCGGCATAGATCGATCCTGGTGGGCAGCCGCCGCCGGCGTTGGGGGCACAGTAGAGTGAGCCACCGGTCGACTGACAATTCGTCGGAGGTGGCGGAGGCGGTGGAGGTGGCGGCGGAGGCGGCGGTGGAGGTGGCGGCGGTCCGCACACCCCGTTCAGCTGCACCGGCACGCCGACCTGGCAGCACTGGGTGGCCGGGAATGGATACCGCCCGGCGGGCACAGGTGCTCGCAAGTGGTGCCGTCGAGCCCGAACGTCCAATCCCTGTTGTTTGCAAGCCTTCTCTTGCGGCGTCTGCTGGCAGACCGCGATACCCAGTTTGGCATCAAATGCCATCGCCCAACCCTGCGGACAGTTCGCCGGATTGGCCAACGGCGACTGCGCGATGCAACCGAGCTCCGATCCCGGGCTCGGTTGGGGATTGGCCGGGTTGCCGTTGAGGCAATTATAGACGCCGTTCACCGGTACTGGATTGAAGCCGTGCAGGCATAGATTGATGCTGTTCGGATCGGTCGCACCGTTCGGACAGAGCGTCTGACATTGGCCGCCTGCTCCAGGCAACGTGTCGTGCGGACAACAGATGAAGCCCGGTTGCGGCGTGGTGCCGGGAGTAGTGCACTGGCTCGGGCAATTCGGACCCTGGCAGGGCGGCTGCGGACAGTTTGCACCCTGGCAGGGCGGTTGCGGACAGTTTGCACCCTGACAGGGCGGCTGCGGGCAGTTCGCACCCTGACAGGGCGGTTGCGGGCAGTTTGCACCCTGACACGGCGATTGCGGGCACAATCCATTCGGTTGCGGTGTCACGCCCACCGGGCAGCACTGCGTGGTCGGATAACCAGTCTCGCCCGGCGGGCAGAGCTGCTGACACGTGCCATTGAGGCCGGTCTGATCCGCTGTCATCGAGCCTGAGCATGCTGGCGGCGGCTGGCAGAGGATCGCGTTGTTGAAGCTGGGAGACGGCTGCAATGTCCAACTCGCCGGACAATTCGCGGCGTTGGCGTAAGGCGAGTGGGCCATGCACGCGTTGGAAAAGCCGGTTGTCGGCCACGGTACTGGAGGATTGGGGGTCGAACCGTCGAGGCAGAGGAGTTGGCCGTTGCTGGGCACGGGATTAAATCCGAGTGTGCACCACTCCAAACTCTGCGGATCAGTCGCGCCGTTGGGGCACAGCGACTGACATTGACCGCCGGCACCCGGTATCTCGCCGAACGGGCAGCATGTGAAACCCTTCTGCTGCGAGGTGCCGGGACCGCACGCGCATTGACCGTTCGGCCCCGGCGGCAGGCCGCCCGGACAATTGCACTGCCCGTTGACCATCTGCTGCGACGCCGGGCAGCACCGACCGATCGAACTCATCTGGCCGGGCGGACAATAGGACAGGTGCGGAGGCAGATGAGCCATCCTCGCGGCAGTAATGGCAGCGGGAACGGCAACGCAATTACGGGAATTCCGGGAAGCGCGGCCTGACCGCAGGTCCTCGGGATCGCGATGTCGCCCATGTGACCGCGCGCGGCGGGATCGTCGAGCGGGGCTGAGTAATCGACAAAATAGGTCTGCAGCGGCGGAGCGTTCGCCGGCTCGACAAGGTCGATCGCGTTGCCTTGCAGACCATTGAGGTAAAGCGTGCCGTTTGCGGCAAGCAGAGCGGCGAGGTTGGGATCGGCGGCGTTGCGCAACTGCTCGCCGGTCGACCAGACAAAGCCGCCGCAGGATGCGCGGTCGAGATTGCCATTGGCGTCGTAGCCATAGCCGATGGCGACGCCGCCATTGGCATTGGTCATCGGGCCGGGAAAGCCGATCGCATATTGGTCTGCAATGGGTTGCCACGCGCCCGGCGCGCCCGGCAGCCGGCGCATAGCGCAACACGCGGCCGATCCCCGGCTTGCGCCAGCGCCATCAATTCATAATCGCCGGTCGGCGCGGCGCGTTCGGCGAGCAGCATGTGGCCTTAGATCGTCAAAAGCGATTTTCGAGATTTCGGTCTGGCCCTGCGCCGGCGGCACCTGCACTTCCATGCGGGCGTCGCCGCCGAACGAACCGTCCGGGGCGATGCTGACCGACCAGATCTGAAGATTTTGCGCCACCGCGTAATAGAGCCGGCCGGCTGTGCACCGCGAGGCCGAAGACGCGCCGCGCCGGCGCCGCGTAGCCCCAAGTCTCCGGATTATCGCTGCTGAATTGCGGGCTGGTGATGTCGAGCGTGATTGGCGTGTAGGGAACCGGCGGCTGGCCCGCGGCGGCAAGGCCTTGCACGCCGTGATCATAGCGCCCGATTTCCGTGCCGGAGAGATTGAAGCGATGGATCATGCCGGTCTGGCGGTCGGCAACGAGCAAAGAGCTGGAGGATGCGTCGAACGCGAGCCCGCCGAGCGCGGGACCAGAGTTCGCAACGCCGTTGAGCGTGACATTGGCAAACAGGCTGACGGCGCCGGTCACGCCATCGATGCGCCAGATCGATCCGGGGCCGCCGCCTTGCGCCGCCGGTCCGAACAATGCCGCCATGAAGGTTGCGCCGGGCGCGCCCTGATGCACCCGCTCGGCGCGCCGCCCTGTCCCGGCACGACGATCGGCAATCCGTAAGCGGACGTGGCGGCGACATAGATGTTCGGCGGCGTGGCGTTGTCGAGCGCCACGCCAAAAACTTGCCCGACCTGCGCGGCCGTCACCGTGAAAGGAGCCGGCGTCGCCAGCACCTGGGCCTGCGGCGGCGCGCCCGGCGCCTGCAGATTGAAGACGCGCGCCGAGGGGCCGTTGGGATCGATGAAAGTCAGATCGCCGGGATCCGTCCCCGGCGCGATCTGCGCCGGCGGCGGCGCGCCGGAAAAACCTGTGACGATGGCGTTGCCGGGCGCCAAGATGCCGGCAGCAGACGTTTGCGCCCAAGCTGGGTCAAGGTTCGCGATCCCGAGATCAGAATCGCGAGTACCGACCAGCGTTCCGGCAAACGATGTGCACGCGTCCAACCAGGCGGCAATCGGATTGATCGAAGAGTAACGCAAATCGCGAACCGCGGTCAATGCGCGCCGCGTCGGCCATGAAAGTTGAGGCCACCCCGACTCAACTTCGATCTCCTCAAACCGCGTGCACAGCGATCCGAAACATCATGGCGCCGCCAATCCGGCACAGTGCAAGGGCTCGCACATCGCGATCCTCGTCACAACATCGCCGCAGCGTCCCATGCGCCTCCAAGCTGAGCAAGCATCCGACAGCGGCATAGCGAGTGTCCGCAAGCCACGAATTTTGCAGACTCGGTCAGTTGATGTGAACGCGTGCGGTTGCGATTTGATCCTTAAGTCCGTCCAGCCCCACGGCACCCGGCACGACACCGTATCGCCGATGACATAACCTGGCGTGCCGTTGATTCCGAAGGCGCGAGCGAGTTGAAGTCCTCGTCGATCGTCGCGCCTACTTCGTCGCTCGCCATGTCGTGTTCTAGCCGTGTAACGTCGAGGCCTACCGCCGCCGCGGCCGCGAGCGCCTTTTCTTTATTTGCCGGACCGGGATCGCCCAAAAGCTTGCGATGGAATGCCAGATATTTTTTGCCGCCGGGTCCTGCATGCGGACCGCAATCGCCACATGCGCCGCTTCGACGGAGCCGGGCCCGAGTATCGGCCACTCCTTGAGCACGACTTTCAGCTTTGATCGTCGCCGAGCAGCGTCAGCAGGCCGGAAGCGCGCCCCTGCAGTACCCGCAATTGTAATCGAAGAACTCGACCATCGTGACATCGCCATTCGGGTTGCCAAGCGTGACTTGGTGCGCGGAGCCGAACAGCGCGGCGGCGTTATTTCTTGATGCCGCATCGGCCTGGTTGACGGCCACCGCCGGAATAGCATTCGTGTCCGGCGCGCCGCCGACCGCCGGCCGCCGTTTGATCACGTCGACAAGAACGTTCATAAAAATATCCGGATGTTTGACGACGTAATCTTTGACGATTTCGCCGACTTCGTCGGGATGCGCCGCGAGATATTGTTTGATGACGGCATCGAGCTGTTCGTGCGGCTCCTCAGCCTTGGTTATGGAGGCGGGAAGCAAGATCAGCACCGCGATTGTCGCCGTCGTGGCGATCCGAGACATCACACGATTCACTATCTTCTCCATCGCCGTCACACCTTCTCACCATATCCCATCACACCGCACATTTTGCGAACTTATCAGTTCTCAGTCAGATAGACCATGCGGAACGAGCGTGGCAACTTATATAAAGCCCGCAAGCACGACCATATATTCAAGGTCTATCGGGCATTCCGCTTCGACAGGCCGGATCGCCGGGGCCTATTTATTGGCACTACCCTCGGCGCGCTCCACACCCGATGTGCAGCATTCGTTTTTGGATGCTTGCGGCACTCGGCTTTTGAGCCAGCACCGCGCTTGAGGACCTTGCGCGCCGGGCCGCACATAAGTCCAAGCCGCGCACTTTGCGTCGGACCGGCAAGCATCCTGGCAAAGCTTTGGTTCTGCCGACGCACTCCAGAAGTTGGAGTAGTCCGCGCCATACAGATTAACGCCGTTTGCCATGCTGCCGACGCTCGGTGTCGGTGCGGCCGTCACCGCCGCGTCGGCAGTCGCCTTAGCCTTGGCCGCGAGCAAGCGGGCATCAAGCTTCGCAAGATCGTCCGCAATCTCGTCGTGGCTCGCCCCGCCAAGGCAGTCGGCCGTAACCAACTCCGCGTGAGGTGTGGTGAAGTGGTGCTCATCGTCGGTCGCTTCGACCAGGAACTGATCGGCCTGTCGGCCGGCCTTGCGAAGCTTATCCACGAATGGGGTCTGGTTCTGGGGCTTTACCACCGTGTCCTGCGGATCGGTAATCACAAGAATTTTGGCCGCAGAGTTCTTCGCGATGGCCGCGACATAAGCGGAAGCATCGAAATACTGCAGCGCCGGGTCCGGCGATTTCGGCATCGGATTGGGGGACAGGATGCCATCGGCAGGCACGGCGCAGCCGATGTCGCTGCGTAATGCAAGCAAGCCACCGACCAGAAGACCCCCGCCCGAGTGTCCATAGACATGGAAACCGTCGAATTTATAGCGCTGCTTGATGGCCTCAAGGGCGATATCGGTGGCCTGCACCTCCAACATGGTGTGGCGCTGTCTGTGCCAACCGGACGAGCCATCGCGACCCATGCGGGCGAGATAGATCGCCGTCGTCTTTTGCTTTCTCGACATCTGATCCGCGTACTTGACCAGATCGTCGGTATTGGTGTCCGGGAGACCCGGCGGGACCAGCCAGGCCCCGGTTTTCGGGTCGACGTTGAAGCCCAAATCGCCTTGCAGGAATACGACCGGCCGTAACCCTTCGCCGCCAGCGGTGGATAGATAGTAGCGCATGCAAAGGTTGCGCCCCATCGCATTGATCCATACCGCCTGCGGGATAGCGGCGCATTGCGGCTGCGTCATAACAATGCCGCGCGCAATGTCGGTCATGAGAATGATGTCCGCACGTGCCGCCACTGCCGCCAGCAGACTCAGAATGACGGCGGTGCCGGCCCGGCGCACGCCGCTCTCGAGAAATGCTGGTACACGGGCGAGAAGTGGCCTAATCGCCTGGATCTCGGCGGCACCCTCGAAAATATTGAGAATGCGCGCGTCGCAGAGGATGCGCGACACCGGGAATTCCAGCGCAAAGCCATTGCCGCCATGGACCCGCACCGCGTTGGCGGCGGCGGCCCAGGCGATGCGAGCGGCCGCCCAAATATCACGCATAGACGATGCGCGAGCTGCGTCGGAACAGCATCCACAACACGATCGCGCCGTTGACGGCGTTCCAGATAAGGCCGTTGAAAAACGCGCTCCGATAAGAGCCGGTCAAATCGAAAATATATCCCGACAGCCAGCCGCCCAGCGCCATACCAAACAAGCTCGCCATCAAGATCGTTCCGACGCGCACGCCTGCTTCCTTGGCTGGGAAATATTCGCGCACGATAATCGCGTAGCTCGGAACGATACCGCCCTGGAACAGGCCGAACACGGCCGAAATCACGTAAAGCGACATCAGCCCGTCGTAGAAAAGGTAGAGCAGCAGCGAGACGCCCTGCAGCGCCGAGCCCAGCATCAATGTCGGCAAGCCGCCGATCCGGTCGGCGATAAGTCCCGAACCGACGCGGCCGACTATGCCGAACGCCATCATCAGCGCCAGCATGTCGGCGCCGCGGGCGACGCCGTAACCGAGATCGCCGCAATAGGCGACGATATGAACCTGCGGCATGGACATCGCCACGCAACAGCAGACGGAGGCGATCGCGAGCAGCGCCTGCATCGCGCCGGCCGAGAGGCCGAATGTTGCCGGCATTCCAGCGCGGCCCCGGTCGCCCGCGCTAAGAAAAGCGGCAGGCGCCCGCCGGCGTAGCGTGGCAAAACCGACCAGAAGCATCGCCGCGCAGCAGACAAGCCCGATACCGGCATGGGTGGCGCGCCAGCCGTAGAGCGCCATGCAGTGCTGCACGATGGGGGGCCACACGGTACCAGCGATATAATTTCCGGCCGAGCACAGTGTCACGGCCACGCCGCGGCGACGGACAAACCAGTTCGAAATGTCAGCCATCAGCGGACCAAACGTGACCGAACTGCCAAATCCGATCACGGCATGCGCAAGTGCAAACACCGTCAGGCTGGTTGCGCTTGCGGCGCCGAGATAGCCGATGCCAAGCGCCATGGCGCCGAGACTGAGCGGTCCCAAAATTCCGGCGACATCGAGCAGCCGGCCCATGATCACGCCGCCAAACGCGAAACCAAGCATGGCCAGCGTGAACGGCAACGAGGCTTCCGCCCGCGCCACGCCGAATTCCGCTTGCACGGCGGGAATCGCCACCACCACCGACCACATCCCGACGCCACCGATGGTCGAGACCAGCATCGTTGCGCCAAGGCGGCGCCACGCCTGCGCCGAGTCTGGAGCGGGCTCCGTTGCGGGTGGAGGCCCCTTGAGCGTTTCCATCCGACCTTAGTCGATCTTAAAGTTGAGGCCGAGACGAACAATACTGCCGGAGGTGACGAATGAGTAGCTCGCGGAACTCGCTAAGATCAAGGGTCGCGGCGTCTGGTTTCCGGTCAGGGTGTCGTTACCGAGATCGTAATAAAGGTATTCGGCTTTAGCCGACCATTTGTTCGAGATCGGGTATTCGATACCACCGCCTACTGTCCATCCGGTTTTTGTGACGGAGGTCGATGCTGGAACGTTAAAGTTCAAGAGAATAGCGGAACGCTGAATATTGCCGTTGTAGTTTGCCCTGCCAACAGCAAGACCACCCGTCCCATAGACCAGCAGCTTATCGAACGGCGTGAAGCCCACGCGGCCACGCAGCGTATCAAGCCAGTCTAAGCGCTGCTCGACCGATGTCGTGTAGGTGGCGAATGGCAAGACGGGCCCGGGGTTTTTGACGGACGCATCTCCGGACATATCGGCAAACGAGAAATCCGTTTCGACGCCGACCACAATCTTGTTGATCTGGTAGTTATAGCCAAGCTGAAAGCCCCCGAGCCAGCCTTTCGGATCGGTCGTCAGCGACGACGGAACGGTGCCAACTCTGATGAGAGCGGCAAGCGCCGGTGTATCGGGCGCAACGCCGACCGACGCATTGTTCCAACCATAACCAAGGTGGGTGCCGATGTACCAGCCGGTCCAGGCCGGGGCCGCGACGGGCGGCGGCGCCTTGGTCGGCATGTCCGCAGCGCAGGCAAAGCCATTCACGCCAAGAGCGACGAGCACGCTAAGAGCGACGAGCACGCTAAGAGCAACGAGCGCGCTTGCCGCCAAAGTGCGAGCCATAATATGACGCAAATCCCCAGACCCCTTGCCGGCAAATTAAATCTCATAAGCGAACACAGGGCAAGGCAATGGACTGGGTCTTCAAGACTTTTACTAGTTCGACCCGTCCAGTAGCCGCCGCGCGATGACCTGTGCCTGGATTTCGGCCGCGCCCTCGAAAATGTTGAGGATGCGGGCGTCGCACAGGATGCGCGACACCGGGAATTCCAGCGCAAAGCCATTGCCGCCATGGACTTGCACGGCATTGTCGGCCGCGGCCCAGGCGACGCGGGCGGCGAGCAGTTTCGCCATGCCGGCCTCGAGATCGCAGCGCCGGCCGGAATCCTTCTGCCGCGCGGCGTAATAGGTGAGCTGCCGCGCGATCATGATCTCGACCGCCATCATGGCGAGCTTGTCGGAAATGCGCGGAAAGCCCGCGATCGGCTCGCCGAATTGTACCCGCGCAGTGGCGTAGGTCAGCGCCTGCTCCATCGCCGCCTGCGCCACGCCGATCGCGCGCGCAGCCGTCTGGATACGCGCCGCTTCGAACGTCGCCATCAGCTGCTTGAAGCCAAGCCCCTCGACGCCGCCGAGCAGGTTTTCGGCCTTCACTGCAAAGCCGTCGAAGGCGATCTCGTATTCCTTCATGCCGCGATAGCCGAGCACCTCGATCTCGGTGCCGGACATGCCCGTCGCCGGGAACGGATTGCCGTCGTCGCCGCGCGGCTTTTCGGCAAGCAGCATGGACAGCCCGCGATAGCCGGTCTCGGCCGGATTGGTGCGCACCAGAAGCGTCATCAGATCGGCGCGCACCGGATGGGTGATCCAGGTCTTGTTGCCGTAGACTTTATAAACGTCGCCCTCGCGCACCGCGCGCGTCTTCAGCGACGCGAGATCGGAGCCGGTATTCGGCTCGGTGAACACCGCCGTCGGCAGCACTTCGCCGGACGCGATCTTCGGCAGCCATTTGCGCTTCTGGTCCTCGGTGCCGCAGCCCAGGATCAGTTCGGCGGCGATCTCCGATCGGGTGCCCAGCGAGCCGACGCCGATATAGCCGCGCGACAGTTCCTCGGAGACGACACACATCGACTCCTTGCCAAGCCCCATGCCGCTCGTAATCTTCGGGGATGGTCAGGCTGAACACGCCGAGCTCGGACATCTGCGCGATGACATCGAGCGGGATGTAGTTGTTTTTGAGATGCCATTGCTGCGCGTAGGGCAGGACCTGGTCTGTCGGCAAATTTGCGCATCTCGTCGCGGATCGAATTCGAGCGTGTCTTCAAGGCCGCAAGCGCCGACCGTCGCGTCGTGCTGCTGACGGATGAGTTCGACGAGGCGGGCGCGGTGCTCCGCGGTGTTGCCGGTGGCGATCAGATGCTCGACCGCGGGCGTCACGCGCGCCGCGACCGCGGCCGGCGTGAGCCCGAGATCGGACAGCCGCACGATCTCGCCCTGGCTCATGGCAATGCCGCCGAGGATCTGCGCCAAATATTCGCCGGCGCCGATCCGCACCAAAAGCTCTTCGGTCTCGCCGAAGCTGCCAATGTCCGAAAGCCGCTGGGCATAGGCGGCAAGCTGGCGGATGGCCTCGACATAGGTGGCGAGCCAAGCGAGCCCGTGGGTGGCGCGCTGTTCGCGATCGAACACCCGCGCCACCGTGCGGCCCTCGACGGTAACCAGGTCGGCAACCGTACGGCGGGCATCGGCAAACAATGCTTCCGCAGCGCCGACGGCATCGCCGAGCGCTGCGATCAGCTCGCGGCTGGGGATTTGGCCGGGGATTTGGCCCGCGGAGGATTGGGAGGCGGCAAGGGGCATGACTGGCTCCGATGAGCGTTCATTGGACGGACCGGCCTGGGCGAGAACCTTACGCGTGCACTGCACAAAAGCCAATGCATTCAAGGGAAACGTGCCGGGCCGCCGATTGGGCGCGCGCCCAGCGGCGAGGCCGGAATTGCTCCTCCAAAACGGCCAGAGCCAGCCGAACTTTTGAATCTTTCACAGCCGTGAATGCGAATTGCGGGCTCCCCCGGCAAACCGCGCCGGATCGCCGGACCGATGACCCGGATTCTTGCCAAATGTTAACGATTTTACGGTGTGCTGGCATGAAATATCGAACCATGCCGCGGCGCCGGTCAATCGGGTCCAAATGCTTTTCATGCAGATTTTTTCGCGGCTTTCGGTGCGTGTCCGCATCGTCGTGCTCGGCGTCATTCCGGTGATCGGTTTCCTTGCCAACGGCATCGCCTATCTGAGCGGCGATGCCGAAGTCGGCACCGCCTTCGACAGCGTGCATCGCAACAGCGACGTGGCCGATGCCAGCCGCGATCTCAAGACCGGGCTCCTGGTGATGCGGGCGGCGACCACCGAATTCGTCGCGCATCCGTCAAACACCGCGGTTGACAATTTCAACGACGGGCAGGCGATGGCGATGCGCTGCCTCGATCGCATCGAGGTCGCGCTCGCCTCCGCCCAGCAAGACACCATCATGCCGCTGCGCATCACTGTGCGCGATCTCAAGTCGAGCTTCGGCAGCTTGGTGGACGCGCAAAAGACGCTGGGCTTCAACGAAACCCAGGGCGTTACCGCCGACCTGATCGCCGCCAGCAATGCGGTCGAGAAAATCATCCAGGACGACCTGTCCTGGGTCGCGGATGCCGACAATGCCAAGCTGTCGGTGTCGCTTCTCACCATGCGCCGCTACGAGATCGAATACCGGCTGGCCCGCGACCCGGCCGCGCAGCGGCACTTTGCCGACGAGGTCAAGCACTTCAACGCGCTGTTCGAATCCGTCGACGGCGCGCCGTCGATGAAGCAGAAGCTTAATCAAGAGGTTCAGGCTTACAGCTATTCGTTCGCGCAATGGGTCGCGAGCACCGACAATATCGAGCCGCTGCTGGCGCTGATCGGCCGCGACACCGCGAGCGTGCTGCCGGAGGCCGACCGCATCATCGCAACGGCGGAATCCAGCGCCAGTTCGGCTGGAACTGCGCTTACGGCTTCGCGGATGCAGACCCGGCGCTTCATGATCTGGGTCGGATTGGCGGTGGTGCTGATCGGGCTCGATTGCAGCTGGCGCATCGGCCGCTCGATTACCGTGCCGCTCGAAGATCTGGCCGGCGCGATGAAGCGGCTCGCCGACGGCGACACGGCGGCGCCGGTTCCCGGCAACGCATGCGCACGACGAGATCGGCGCCATGGCGCGCACCGTGGTGGTTTTCCGCGACAATATGATCGAGCGCGAGCGTCTGGCGGGCGTGGCGGGCGAAACCAGCGCGACACGCGAGCGCCGCGGCGAGGCGATCGCCACCTTGATCCGGGAATTCCGCGCTTCGGTCGAGCAGGCGCTGGACCGGCTGCGCGAATCGGCGGGCCGCCTGGAGAATGCCTCGAGCGGGTTCAACGATGCCGCCGATGCCGTTTCGTCCGAAGCGCGCACCGCCGAGAACTCGGTCGGCGCCGCCTCCGTCAACGTCACCACGGTTGCCGGCTCGATCGAGGAGCTTGCGGCGTCGATCGGCGAGATCGCAGCGCAGGCGACCAAATCGACCGACGTCGCGGGCCGCGCGGTTGCCGAGTCAAAGCGCACCGTCAACACCATGTCGGAGCTCGGCACCGCCGCGACCCGCATCGGCGAGGTCGTCGGGCTTATTCAGGCGATCGCCGGCCAGACCAATCTGCTTGGCGCTCAACGCCACCATCGAGGCGGCGCGCGCCGGCGAATCCGGCCGCGGCTTCGCCGTCGTCGCCTCGGAAGTGAAATCGCTCGCCGCGCAGACCGCGCGCGCGACCGAGGACATCGCCGCCCAGATCGGCGCGATCCAGTCGGCGACCGCCGACGCCGCGCAGGCGATCGAGCAGGTGTCCTCGATCATCGACGACATGTCGGCGATCGCCGCGACCGTCGCCGCGACGGTCGAGGAGCAGAACAACGCCGTGGCCTCGATCGCCGAAGGCGTCAACCGCGCCTCCAGCGAGGCGCGCGACGGCGCCGAAGCCATGAGCCGCGTGGCCGGCGCCTCGACCGGCGCCCGCTCCACCGCCGCCGACGTCAAGGCGCTCGCCGACGCGCTCGCCGATCGAGGCGGAAAGCCTGCAAGGCGAAGTGCGCCGCTTCCTCACCGACGTGCAGGCGGCGTAACCTACTCTCTCCAGAAGCATCGGTACAGTTTCACAGCTCTCCGCGCGCCCCTCCCCGGTCTGCCCGGATGCTCGTGTTGAACCGCTTCGCCGCGGGAGGCCCACTACCCTTGAACATGATCCGCCTTTGCTATCGCGTCGCCATGGACGCCTTTTATCGCTTCAACGCCGACGACGGCTGGGCGATCGCGAGCCACATCGCGCTGTCGACCCTGATGGCGATGTTTCCGTTTCTGATCCTGGTGACGGCGATTGCCGGTTTCATCGGCTCGAAGGATCTCGCCGACGAGGTGGCGCGGCTGATCATCGCCGCATGGCCGCGAGAGGTTGCCGGCGGCATCGCCGGCCAGATGCACAACGTGCTGACGACCGCGCGCGGCGACATGCTCACGTCGGCGCGGTGTTCGCGCTCTATTTCTCGTCGAGCGGCGTCGAGAGCCTGCGCATCGGCCTCAACCGCGCCTACGGCCTCACCGAACCGCGGCCGTGGTGGCTGCTGCGGCTGGAATTGATCGGCTATGTGCTGGTCGGCGCGCTGGGATTGCTGGCGCTGGCGTTTCTGGTCGTGCTCGGGCCGCTGCTTGTTCCGCGCGGCGCTGGCCCATGCGCTTGGCTGACGCCGCTGGAAAGCCATTACAATGTCGGGCGTTTTGGCGTGGCGACGTTCGTGCTCACCGTGGCCCTGATGATCCTGCACATGTGGCTGCCGGCCGGGCGGCGGCCGTTCGAGCGGGTCTGGCCCGGCATTTCGCGACGCTTGGTGCTGTGGCTCGCCTGCGGCTTTACCTTCGGCCGCTACTGTCGGACTTTTCCTACGCTTACGTGAATTATTACGCCGGCCTCGCTTCGGCGATGATCGCGCTGGTGTTTCTCTATTTCACCGCATGGATCTTCATCTATGGCGGCGAGCTCAATGCCGCGATCGCCCGCGAGCGGGCGATCGCTTCGATGACTCCGAATCGCGTCGAGAAGTAATGCCGTCTTTGCCGATGCGGGTGCGGCGACGCTAGCCCGGCAAGCCGATCGCCACATCGACGATCTGCGCAACGCTACTGACCCACAGCCTCCATCACGTCTTCGAAGTTCCGCAAGCCCGGGCGCGGCGCGTTGACCAGCACCGCCATATTGCCGGGCTTGTGCCGGTTGGTGCGCATCAATTCGTGGGCATACGGGATTTTCTCCCACGGAAACACGTCGCTCATGCACGGGTCGACGCGGCGGTCGATGACGAATTGGTTGGCGGCGCTGGCCTGCTTCAAATGCGCGAAGTGCGAGCCCTGTATGCGCTTCTGCCGCATCCAGACATAGCGCGCGTCGAAGGTGATGTTGAAGCCCGTGGTGCCGGCGCAGAACACGACCATGCCGCCGCGCTTGACGACCAGGCAGGACACCGGGAACGTCGCCTCGCCGGGATGCTCGAACACGATATCGACGTCGCGCTTGCCGGTGATGTCCCAGATCGCCTTGCCGAAGCGGCGCGCTTCCTTCACCCAGGCGTCGTATTCGGGCGTGCCGACCTTGGGCATCTGGCCCCAGCATTTGAACTCGCTGCGGTTGATCACGCCCTTGGCGCCGAGATTGAAGACGTATTCGGATTTCGATTGGTCGGACACGATGCCGATGGCGTTGGCGCCGGACGCGGCGACAAGCTGCACGCCGAACACGCCGAGCCCGCCGGACGCGCCCCAGACCAGCACATTGTCGCCGGGCTTGAGAATGTGCGGCGCATGGCCGAACAGCATGCGGTAGGCGGTCGCCAGCGTCAGCGTGTAGCAGGCCGATTCTTCCCAGGTGAGATGCGGCGGCTTGACCATGAGCTGGCGCGACTGCACGCGGCAGAATTGCGCGAACGAGCCGTCCGGCGTCTCGTAACCCCAGATGCGCTGCGACGGCGACAACAGCGGATCGCCGCCATTGCATTCTTCGTCGTCGCCGTCGTCCTGATTGCAATGGATGATGACTTCGTCGCCGATCTTCCAGCGCTTCACCTTGGAGCCGACCGCCCAGACGATGCCGGAGGCGTCGGAGCCGGCGATATGGAAGGGATGCTTGTGTCCGTCGAACGGCGAAATCGGAATGCCGAGGCCGGCCCACACGCCATTGTAATTGACGCCGCCGGCCATGACGTAGACCAGCACCTCGTCCTCGGCGATCGGCCAAGTGGGGACCACTTCAAGCTGCATCGCCTTTTCCGGCGGCCCGTGACGTTCCTTGCGGATCGCCCAGGCATGCATTTTCTCCGGCACGTGGCCGAGCGGCGGGATTTCGCCGATCTCGTAGAGATCCTTCAGCGGCGCGGCGGACGGTTTCTTTTGCGCAACGGCCATAAAATGGGCTCCCGGCTGCACCGGCATTCGCGGCGCGGTGTCGCGACGATAGCCCGTAGTGTGCCGCACTCTATGTTGCAGCGCAATAATTAGTTGCTGGACGTGGAGAAATTAAGCCGAGGGGCTGACGCGTGCTGACAGCCATGAGCGAACCGGCTAAGCTTCGGAAGGCGCCGTAGCAAAAGCGCTCAAGGGCTTCAGCCCTTACCGAGAAAAGGACGCAAGGGGAAAACCATGGACGCACAAAGCCTCATTATCTGGCTCATCGTAGGTGCCATCGCCGGCTGGCTTGCCGGCATGGTCGTTAAGGGCGGCGGCTTCGGACTGATCGGCGACATCATCGTCGGCATCGTCGGCGCTTTGATCGCCGGCTGGCTGTTGCCGCAGCTCGGTTTCGTGATCGGCGGCGGCTTGATCGGCGCGATCATCGACGCCTTCATCGGCGCGGTGATCCTCTTGATCATCCTGCGGCTGGTCAAACGCGCCTAGCGGGCGAACCGCAGGCGCTGACTTAAGGGTTCTTCAAGCACACGCGTCTAGCCTCGCCCCCGATCGCAGGCGAGGCTAGACCGTGATGGCCCTGTACGAAATGACGCCCGAGCGCGGCGCCGGCGCAAAGCTGGCGCGGCCGGTTGAGCTTGTCTGCTTCGCGCTGGTCGTGGCGCACGCGGTCTATCTCGCCACCGCCTATCTCGACGGCATCTGGGTGATCGCGCCGGACGGCTCCGGCGTGCCGGCCGATTTCGTCAATGTTTGGGCAGCCGGCAAGCTCGCGCTCGCCGGGCATGCAGCAGCCGCCTACGATTGGCCGGCACACAAGCTCGTCGAGCAAAGCGCCGTCGGTCATCCATTCGCTGGATATTATGTCTGGCCGTACCCGCCGACATTTTTGTTTGTCGCCGCGGTGCTGGCGCTGTTGCCTTACGCTACAGCGTTTCTGCTCTGGGTGTTTGCCACCTTTCCGGCCTATCTCATAGCGATCCGCGTCATTGTCGGCGACCGCATCGGCTATCTGCTCGCTGCCGCCTTTCCCGCCGTACTGTCGAATTTCATCGTCGGCCAGAATGGCTTTCTCACCGCAGGCCTGATCGGCGGCGCGCTGGCGCTGTTGGCGCAGCAACCGGTTGCCGCGGGCGCGCTGATCGGACTGCTGTCTTTTAAGCCGCATCTCGGTTTGCTGTTCCCGGTCGCGCTCGCCGCGAGCGGGCGCTGGCGCGCCTTCGCCGCTGCCGCGATCGTCACGGTGCTGATGGCAGCCGCCTCATGGCTCGCTTTCGGCGGCGCCAGCTGGCAGGCTTTTTTCGCAAGCCTCGGTCAAGCCTCGCAGGCCTTTCTCGTCAACGATTTGGCGGATTGGAGCAAGTTTCAAACCGCCTTCGGGCTGACGCGCACACTCGGCGGCGGTACGGCGCTGGCTTGGACCGTGCAGATCGCGGTGGCGCTCATTGCCGCGGGCGCGATCGCCGCGCTGTGGCGCAGCACTGCCGCCTACGAGATCAAAGCCGCGGCGCTCGGCGCCGGCGCCATGCTGGCGACGCCTTATCTCTACACCTACGACCTGGTGATCCTGGCGGTGCCGCTGGCATTTCTGTTCCGGCTTGGCCGCGCGCGCGGGTTTTTATCGCACGAAGCGGCCGGCATCGGCGCGGCATGCGTCCTCATCCTGATCTTCCCGTTGGTCAAGGCGCCGGTCGGCTTCGCTGCCGTCGTCGTCGTCGCGGCGCTGATTGCCCGCCGCGCGCTGGCGCCGCGGAGCGAGCGGATATGAGCGCGCACGAGATCGCCGGCAGCGCGTTGCCAAAGGGTGCTTGGCCGCGGCCGCAGGCCACCCGTTATGTCGCGGTGATCGGTCTCACGCTGGCACTCGGTTATCTGATCGTGCTCGGCGGCACTTATCTCAAAGGCGACTTTCTGGCCGACGCACAGGACCGGCCGATCGCCAACGACTTTGTCGACGTTTACGCCGCCGGCCGCCTCACGCTCGCTGGCGAGCCCGCTGCCGCCTACGATTGGCCGACCCACAAGCAGGCGGAAGTCCGCGCCATCGGCCACGACTTCGAAGACTATTACGGCTGGCATTACCCGCCGACCTTCTTGTTTGCCGCCGCGGCGCTGGCGACGCTGCCGTTTCTAATCGCGGCCCTGGTGTCGCTTGCTGTCACGCTTGCCGCCTATGTCGCGGCAATGGCGGGCATCCTTGGCCGCACCGGCGTTTTTGTCGCGCTTGGATTTCCCGCAGCGCTTTGGAACGTAACCGCCGGGCAAAATGGCTTCCTCACCGCGGCCCTGATCGGCGGCGCGCTCGGATTGCTGGAGCGGCGTCCGGCGCTTGCCGGGGTCTGCCTCGGGCTGCTCACCTACAAACCGCAATTCGGTTTGCTGTTTCCGCTCGTCCTGATCGCGGACCGGCGCTGGCTGACCATGGCGGTCGCGGCGGCGGTGGCGAGCGGCCTTGCCCTGTTGTCATGGTTTGCCTTCGGCAGCGCGAGCTGGGACGCCTTCGTGCATTGGATGCCGATCACCAGCCGCGTCGTGCTCGGCGAAGGGCACGCCGACTGGAGCCGGCTGCAAAGCCTGTTCGGCTTGGTGCGTTCGCATGGCGGCAGCGCACAATTGGCGTGGACAATACAGGCGACCGGCAGCCTCGCTGTGGCTGTGGCAATCACCTGGTTGTGGCGCAGCCGCCTGCCCTACGATCTCAAAGCGGCCGCGCTCGCTTGCGGCGTGCTGCTCGCGACACCTTATCTCTATATGTACGATCTCGTCGTGCTCGCCGTCGCCGCCGCTTTCCTGCTCCGCTACGCGCTCGAACGCGGCTTTTGGCCGAGCGAGATTTTGGGCCTGTCCGCCGCCGGCACGCTCATTCTCAGTTTTCCCTACGCCAAGACCCAGGTCGGCCTCGCCGCGGTCCTGATTGTTTTGGCGCTCATCGTGTACCGCGCGGTTACCCAACCGCTCGTTCCCGCGAAAGCGGGGACCCAGTAAGTATCTCGCGCTGGATTCCCGCTTATGCGGGGATGAGCGTAGCCACTGAGCTTGTGTGTTGCGTCGCAGCAAAATCCGCGCCACATTGGCTGCGCCGGATTGCGGTGGAACACCGATGGGCGATCAGCCGCGCCGCAACCAAGCACTACGCGATAAGCCCTGGATCTTCCGCACCTATGCCGGGCACTCGACGGCTGCGGCGTCGAACGCGCTTTACCGCAAGAATCTGGGCAAGGGCCAGACCGGACTGTCGGTCGCCTTCGATCTGCCGACCCAGACCGGCTACGACAGCGATCATCCGTTAGCCAAAGGCGAAGTCGGCAAGGTCGGCGTGCCGATCTCGCATATCGGCGACATGCGCATGCTGTTCGACGGCATTCCGCTCGGCGCGATGAACACGTCGATGACGATCAACGCCACCGCGGCCTGGCTGCTGGCGCTCTATGTCGCGCTCGCCGACGAGCAGGACGTGCCGCGCGCAAAAGCTGCAAGGCACGACGCAGAACGACATCATCAAGGAATATCTGTCGCGCGGCACCTACGTCTTCCCGCCGGCGCCGTCGATGCGGCTGACCAAGGACGTGATCCTGTTCACGACCGAGGAAATGCCGAAATGGAATCCGATGAATGTCTGCTCCTACCATCTGCAGGAAGCAGGCGCGACGCCGGTGCAGGAGCTTGCCTTCGCGCTCGCCACCGCGATCGGCGTGCTCGACGCGGTGAAGGCGTCCGGCCAATGCGCGGCGGACGAATTCGGCGAGGTGGTCGGCCGCATCTCGTTCTTCGTCAATGCCGGGCTGCGCTTCATCACCGAAATCTGCAAGCTGCGCGCTTTTACCGAATTGTGGGACGAGATCACGCGCGAGCGCTACGGCGTGACGCGACGCCAAGCATCGCCTGTTCCGCTATGGCGTGCAGGTCAATTCGCTCGGGCTGACCGAGCAGCAGCCGGAAAACAACGTCGCCCGCATCCTGATCGAAATGCTGGCCGTGACGCTGTCGAAAGATGCCCGCGCCCGCGCCGTGCAATTGCCGGCCTGGAACGAGGCGCTCGGCCTGCCGCGGCCGTGGGACCAGCAATGGTCGCTGCGCATGCAGCAGATCCTCGCCTACGAGACCGACCTGCTGGAATACGGCGACGTTTTCGACGGCTCGCCGGTAATCGCCGCCAAGGTCGCCGAACTGAAAGCCGCGGCGAAGGAGGAACTCAAGCATATCGAGGCGATGGGCGGCACGGTGAGGCGGTCGAGTCCGGCTACCTCAAGCAGCAGCTTGTCGAATCGAACGGCCGCCGCATCGAGGCGATCGAGCGCGGCGAGCAGACCGTGGTCGGCGTCAACCGCTTTACCGAAACCGAAGCCTCGCCGCTGACCGACGCCGCCGAATCGGTCGTCACCGTGTCGGCGGAAGCGAAGTCCGGGCAGATCGAGCGGCTTGCCGCCTGGCGCGCCGCGCGCGACGCCAAGGCCGTTGCCGCCGCGCTCGACGCATTACGCCGCGCGGCAAAGAGCGGCGACAACATCATGCCGCCCTCGATCGACTGCGCCAAAGCCGGCGTCACCACCGGCGAATGGGGCTTTGCGCTGCGCTCCGCGTTCGGCGAATACCGCGCGCCGACCGGCGTCGGCACCGCCATGCGCAACGACGCCGAAGGCCTCGACGACATCCGCGCCGAGGTCGACCGGGTGTCGAAAAAGCTCGGCCGGCGGCTGAAATTTTTGGTCGGCAAGCCGGGCCTCGACGGCCATTCCAACGGCGCCGAGCAGATCGCCGCCCGCGCCCGCGACGCCGGCATGGAGGTGGTCTATGACGGCATCCGTCTGACCGCCGAGGCGATCGTCGCGGCGGCGGCGGAAAAGAACGTGCACGTGGTCGGCCTGTCGATCCTGTCGGGCTCGCACATGCCGCTGGTCAGCGACGTGGTCGCGCGCATGAAGGAGGCCGGCCTCGACGATGTGCCGGTCGTGGTCGGCGGCATTATCCCGCCGCAGGACGCCAGCGCGCTCAAAAGCGCCGGCGTCGCCGAGGTCTACACGCCGAAGGATTTCGAGCTCAACCGCATCATGAGCGATCTGGTGCGCATCGTCGAAGGCTCGGCGGACACGGCGACAGCAGACGCGGCGGAATAGCTTCTCTTTCGTCATTCCGGATTGCCGCCAACGGGTCCGGCCCGAAGTGGCCGGCCCGTTCGCGGCGCCCCAGAAGGACGAACCACCGCCGCGATCGCCGCGCTCAATGCGCTCGGGCTCAGCGGCTTGCGCAAAAAGAAATTCATGCCCGCTGTCTGTGCGGCCGTTTCGTCGCCGGTCTGCGGTGCGGCCGGTCACGCCGATGATCGGCGTGCCGCCCACGCGGCCACCAAGCGCGCGGATGCGGCGCGTCGCTTCGAGGCCGTCGATGCCGGGCAGCGTGACGTCCATCAGCACCACGTCGTAGCCGCGCGGCACGGCGGCGACCGCTTCTTCGCCGGAGCCGGCGAAATCGGCGCGATGGCCGAGCTCGGTCAGGATGGTGTTGAGGATGACGCGGCCGTAAGGGTTATCCTCGGCGCAAAGCACGTTCAGGCGCCGCACCGGCGCGCTGGTTTGGCGCGCGGGTGCGATCGCCGCCGCGTCGGCGCGCGCGATCGGCAGCACCGCCGAGAAACGGAAGCTTGAACCGCGGCCCGGCGTGCTGACGACGGTGAGATCGCCGCCCATCGCCTTGGCCAGGACTTTGACGACCGCAAGCCCGAGGCCTGCGCCGCCATAGCGGCGCGCGATCTCAGCATTGGCCTGCGCGAACGGGCGGAACAGCCGCTTGATCTCGGTGGGCTTAAGCCCGATGCCGCTGTCGCTGACGACAAAAGTGATCTTCATGCGTCCGCGCGGCGCCCGGCTGGCGCGGGCTTCGAGCCGAACCAGGCCTTGCGCGGTGAACTTCACCGCATTGTCGATGAGATTTTCCAGCGCCGCGCGCAAACGCACCGGATCGCCCAGCACCAGTTCCGGCATGTCGTCCGCGACCGTTACCGCAACGCGCAGATCCTTGGCCTGTGCGCGCGCGCTCAGCGTCTCGCGCAACTCGTCGATCAGACGCCGCGGCCGGAAAATCTCCTGCTGCAGCGTAATCGCCCCAGCCTCGGCTTTGGCGGCATCGATGACGAGCGTGGTCAGCGCGGCGAGATGCTCGGCGCTGACCTTGATGCCCGCGGCCCAGCGCCGCTCGCGCTCGCCGAGATTGGAGCTTGCCAGCAATTCGCCGAGCGCGAGGATGCCGGTGAGCGCGGTGCGGATATCGTGCGCGAAGACGGCCAGCACGGCTTCGCCGGCGCCGGTCGCCGGCGCGCGCCGCGGGCTTTTCCGCGGCTTGCGCCGCGCCGGCTTGGCGGCGGACTTTTGTTTGATTCTCTGATCGCAACATTGGCAGGCCCCGCTGCACGGCAAGCATGACACGGCGGCGAACCAAAAAAACCAGCTAAAAAGCGATCTGCACCGCTTAGATTGAGGCCAGCGTCGTCATTGCGAGGAGCATAGCGACGAAACAATCCAGCACCTCGCCCCGCTCCCTGGATTGCTTCGCTCCGCTCGCAATGAGGGGTCAATCTGGTCGGATTTTGCTCTAGCGCCCAAGCCCCACCATGCGCCTGATGTCGAGCCCGGTTGCGCCGGCGGCGCGCAATTCACGCAAGCCCGTCGCTTGGGTCGATTTCGACAGTTTGCGTCCTTCGTCGTCGAGGATGAGCTCATGATGATGATAGGCCGGCTCCGGCAGTCCGAGCAGCACCTGTAACAGCCGATGAATGCTGGTGGACCAGAATAAATCCTGGCCGCGCACAACGTCGGTGACGCCTTGCAAGGCGTCATCGACTACGGCGGAGAGGTGATAGCTGGTCGGTTGCTCCTTGCGCGCCAGCACGACGTCGCCCCACATTTGCGGCGCGGCCGTCACCACGCCGGTCTCGCCGCGCGACCCGACGCCGGTCTCGGTCCAGGTCAGCACGCCGGCGCGCGCCACCGCGCGATCCATCGCGAGCCGCAGGGCGTAAGGCTCGCCGGCGTCGCGGCGCCGCGCGCGCTCGGCGGCGGAGAGCTTGCGCGCCCGGCCCGGGATAAATCGGCACCCCGTCCGGATCGCGCGGCCAACCGCCGCGCCGATCCAGTTCGGCGACGAGGGCTGCGAGCTCGCTGCGGCTCTCGAAACTCGGATAGAGCAGCCCTTGCGCTTCGAGTTGCGCGATGGCGGCGGCATAATCGTCGAAGTGCTCGCTCTGCCGCCGCGCCGGTTCCGGCCACGACAGGCCGAGCCAGCGCAAATCCTGGTAGATTGCCTCCTCGTATTCGGAGCGGCAGCGCTCGGCGTCGATGTCTTCGATACGCAGCAGCAACAGCCGTCCGCCGAATTCCCGCGCCATGTCGTGATTGAGCAATGCCGAATAGGCATGGCCCAGATGCAAATATCCATTCGGGCTTGGTGCGAAACGCAAGACGCGGCTGTACATCGACATGACGCTTCCCGGCACGCTACTGATTACGGTCGAGGATCAACGTGCTGGCGAACGACCCTGTTCAAGGCAGTCTACCATGCTGACCCACATCCGTACCGAAGCCGATCTCGACGCGGCGCTCACCGCGCTCGGCGAAGCCGACCCGCGCTTTGTCGCGCTGATGGCGACGGCCGGGCGGCCGCCGCTGCGGCGGCGGCCCGACGGCTTCGCCGGACTGGCCGCCACGGTTGTGTCGCAGCAGCTTTCGACCGCCAGCGCCGGCGCGATCTGGGGCCGGCTCGCCGCGGCGTTCGATCCGTTCGCGCCCGAGGCGATCATGCGGGCGCGGGCGCCGCGGCTGGCCCGGCTCGGCCTGTCGGGGCCGAAGATCCGGGCGCTGAAGGAAATCGCCCGCGCCATCGCCCGCGGCAAGCTTCCGCTGGCGTCGCTTGCAGATATTCCGGCCGACGACGCCCATGCGGCGCTCACGGCCGTCCACGGCATCGGGCCATGGACCGCCGATATTTATCTGTTGTCTTGCCTCGGCCATGCCGATGCGTGGCCGGCCGGCGATCTGGCGCTTCAGGAAGCCGCGCGGCTTGCCTTCGGCTTGCGCGCACGGCCGAGCGCGAAGGAGATGGTGCCGCTCGCGGAACCGTGGCGGCCGCGTCGCGCCGTGGCGGCGCGGGTGTTGTGGACCTATTATCGCGCGGTCAAAGGCCGCGACGGCGCTCCGGGCGTGCAAAAGATTCTACCTGAAAAGAACCCGAAGAAGAAAAGGAATGGCAATGGCCGTTGAACTTGACGGACCGCGACTGGCGCCGCGCTCCGGCGCCGCGCAACAGCTGGTCGTGTTCCTGCACGGCTACGGCGCCGACGGCAACGATCTGATCGAGCTCGGCCGCGCCTGGCAGCCTATGTTGCCGCAAGCGGCGTTCGTTTCGCCCCACGCGCCCGAGCCGTGCGGGCAGGCGCCGACCGGACGGCAATGGTTCGCGCTCACCTTCCGCGATCCGGACGAACGCTGGATCGGCGTCAACAAGGCGGCGCCGCTATTGCAGCGGTTTCTCGATGCCGAACTGAACCGGCACAAGCTGCCGCCGTCGGCGCTGGCGCTGGTCGGCTTCAGCCAAGGCACCATGATGGCGCTGCATGTCGGGCTGCGCCGCGCCGCGGCTCCGGCGGCGATCGTCGGTTATTCCGGCCTCTTGGTCGAGCCGCCGGACAATGTCAGCGCCGAGGCCTTCGCCGCCGCGATCACATCACGCCCGCCGGTGCTGCTGGTTCATGGCGATCGCGACGATCTGATTCCGCCGCAGGCCCTGTTCCAGTCCACGCAAGGCCTCGCCGCGCTCGGGGTTGCGGCCGAGTGGCATTTGTCGCCAGGCGTCGGCCACGGCATCGACGCTGAGGGTTTGCGCCATGGCGGTGAGTTCCTGGCCCGCCGGTTCGGGCTAAGAGCCTGAAAACGCCAGAAGATTTAACCCCCAGTCGTCGTATCCGGTAACGCTTTGCTAGCAAATCTGGCTTAGAAGCGGCCTGTTGGATCAGGTGCGCGAAGGTCAGGTGCGCGAAGGTCATGGCAGCGATCAAAAAGCTAGCCCGAGGCGCGCGGTTCGCGTGGCTACGGGCGCTCGTCTCAAATTTCCGCGTCGATCGGCGCGGCAATGTGGCGGTCATTTCCGCCCTCGCCGCTTTGCCGATGATTGCCGCCGCCGGCTGCGCCATCGATTACACGACCGCGAGCATGATCAAGACCAAGCTGCAGGCCGCCGCCGACGCAGCGAGCCTCGCGACCGTTTCCATCAACTCGTCGGTCGTTGCCACCGCCAATAACATGACAAAGAACGGCACCGTCTCGGGCGGTTCGACTTACGCCGTCAATTTTTTCAATGCCAACCTGACCGCGGCTCCGGAGAACACCGGTTATACCAACCTTGCGCCGACGGCGACCGTTACGCTGAGCGGAACGACGATCACCGCGACCGTCGCATTTACCGCTCAAGTCGCGACCCATTTCATGGGCATCATGGGCTACAACACCGTGAACGTCAGCGGCACCTCGACATCGATCTACACGCTGCCGACCTACATCAGTTTTTATCTGATGCTCGACGTATCCGGGTCCATGGGCTTCCCTTCCACGCTCGCCGAGCAGGCAAAACTCCAGGCCGTCAATCCCGACAACCTGCAGGGCAGCCCCGGCTATCCGGGCGGCTGCACGTTCGCTTGTCATTTCAGCGCCCAGGGCGCTTGCGGGCAAACTTCGTCTTCGAACCCCTATCAAGGACCGATCCCCGCCGTGGGTAAAAACACGAACCCGTCTCCAGGCGGCTATTGCCAGGGATTTATCATTACGCGGCTCGGCACGACCCCGACTTCCTTTGCCGCCAATACAAACAATACGACCAACGGAAACAATGTAAATTGGAGCAATTCGCAGGTCACCTCCTGCCCGACGGCCGGAACCACATCTTGCATCCAATTGCGCGCCGACGCCATCGGCTATGCGGTGACGCAATTGCTGTCGACCGCAGCCAGCAACGAGACGGTCACTAATCAATTTCAGGTCGGGCTCTATCCGTTCATCCAGTATCTCTATTCCTACGTTCCGATGACCACAAACCTGACCGGGACCATTGCCACCGATGCGGCGAGTATCGCAACTTTGCTGGACACCGGCACCAATACAAACCTTGGATCCGGCGGCACGCATTTCGAGAATGCATTATCCAGCATGAACAGCCTGATCACGACCGTCGGAACGGGAGTGAGCCAGTCCAGCCCGCAGCCCTATGTGTTCATCATCACCGACGGCTCGCAGGACTACCAAACGCAATCGGGCGGCAACTGGGCGTCACAGAACTGGACGGCCAATTCCACGGTTCCCTATCAAAATTCGGCGACGATCATCCCGCCTAACACCGAGACTTCCGCCGACTACTGCACGACGATGAAGAATCGCGGGATCACGGTCGCAGTTCTTTACATTCCCTATGAAACGATCGAGAACGCGACGACCATTTTCGATAACGAAGACGGCTACGCCAACGCCAACATTGCGAGCATTCCGGCGGCGCTGCAAACTTGCGCGTCGCCGAACTTCTTCTTCACCGCGAACACGCCGACCGACATCAACAACGCGCTCATCGCGATGTTCGACCAGGCCGTGAGTACGGCTCACATCTCGAATTAGCGCCTGGCGTCCGCGGACGTTCGGATCAGCTCAACGCTTCGTCGCACTGTTATCAAACGGCCGCCGCACCGGTAAGCCGCAGCGCTTCCAGCGCGCGTACCCGCCTCACTTGGCGCTGGATGGCTGAGGGCCGCAGTTCACATTATCGCTGTCGGACGGTCGGCGGCAGGATGCAAGCGTCGTGTCTTGTCGCGGCGCAGCGGCCTTTGGCCGCCGTCATCAAATTCTGTCAGACCATTAGGTCGCCGCCGCAGCCAACCACTCAAGGCTAGATTGCCGCGCGCCGTTCAGGCGCAGCCGGAGACGCTTGCGGGAGGGTAATTGATGCAATTGCTGATACGCGGCGTCACATACAGATTATCGGAAAAAGTGATTGGGGCTACGGTGAAATAGCCGAACATCGGGGTAAAGGTGTAGCTTACTTCCGCGAAAATCAGATAAGTGCTCTTGATCTGCAGCGCGCTCGGAATAGTTATCGAAGCGCCCTTCGTGCGAGCGGTCCCGCCTTGTGAATAGCTCCAACTTACCGTAGCGGCGCCGCCGCTGCTGACCGCTATCTGCGTGATCTTGACGACAGGATTAGTCGACGTTGTCGCATAGGGCGCAAACACCGCCGCGGTTGCCGCCACGATCGAAGTCATGTCCGTGGATTGGATCGTCTGGTATTGGTTGGTGATCGCGGCCAACGCGTAAGTCGCCGATCGCATCTTCATGTAGATGGCTAAAGCCCTGCCGCCGTCAAATGTCGCAAGGAAAAGCACCACCATGACCGGCATGATCGTCGCGAATTCGACTGCGGCCACGCCGCGCGTCGATGCGATAAAACGCCGCTGAATTTCGAGCAGCTTCCGCATGATCAATAGGGCTCCACTCGAAAGGCGGTCACGCCCATCATCTCGGTCGTGCCATTGCCGAGATTGGAAAGGACGTTGCCGAGCGGCATGCCGACGATCGGCCATTGATAGATCAGTTGCACAACCATGATTTCGCCCTGGGTGCCGGTTGAGTAGTTCCAGGTGTTCGAGACCGTGCCGTTTGAATTGTAGGTCAACGTCGGTGCCGATGTGCTGGCGCCGCTGAATGACGAAGAGTGATGTCACGTTGACCATTAGCTTGCTGCACGTAAACAAGGCCTGAACCAGCGGACAGACATCGGTGAGAAACTTCGTCTGTGTCATGCCCGCTGGTCTGAGCCGATCCGGTCATGAAAAGGCGGCCCGGACTGGACGGCTGCGTTTTGCAACACCTGCTGCGCAAACAGAAAAAGCGTCGTTTGGATGATCGCAAAAAGCATCTCCGATAAAGACAGGGGCAATCAGGGCAAATTCGACGGCCGTCGCGCCACGCCGCGCAACGCAGAAACGGCGAATATCCCGCCGGAAATTTCGCCAGATTTCGAAACATACCGAACGTGTCCCCGTTCAATAGAACAGATACGCCTGCCGTAAAATCGGTTCTGCACCTTCCGCAATAGTGGAAACCGATTGATTATTCGTTGCGGGAAAAGAATAAACCGGCTCTCTCCGGCGGGTGGCAACGCGGCGTTAAGGTTACTACACGCGCTGTTGGATCGGACAAGCCGCGGCTTTCCTGAACTTCAAGTCGGCTCGCCGGGGGCCGCCGGAACCGTGCGCGCAGTGGCGCCGTTGCGCCCAAGCAAGAAGGTCTGCAGCGCCGGCACGACGATCAGCAGCAGGATCGGTCCGACCAGCATGCCGCCGACGATCACGGTGGCGAGCGGGCGCTGCACCTGACTGCCGATGCCGGTAGAGATCGCCGCGGGCAGCAGCCCGATACAGGCCGACAGCGTCATCATCAGAATCGGCCGCATCTGCTCCTCGACGGCCTGGAACATGGCCTCGACCGGATCGGCAATAGTCCGCCGCGTAGCGATAATAGGCATTGATGATGAGGATGCCGCTCATCACCGACACGCCGAACAGTGAAATGAATCCGATCGCGGCCGAAATGCTGAAATCCAGGCCCGAAACATAAAGGCCCAATAATGCCGCCGCAGATCGCGAACGGCAGGCCGAACAGCGCCATGATGCTGTCGCGCAGCGAATTGAACATGCCGTAGAGCAGGACCACGATAAAGACGAGCGTGATCGGCAGAATGATGGCGAGCCGCTTCTTGGCTTGCTGCAGCCATTCGAACTCGCCGGACCATTCGATGCGATAGCCGGTCGGCAGTTTCACATTGCGCGGCGATGCGCTGCTGCGCTTCCTCCACCGCGCCGGCAAGATCGCGGCCGCGCACCGAGAATTTGATCGGCACGAAGCGCTCATTGCGTTCGCGGAAAATATAGGAGGCGCCGGTATCGAGCGAGATCGCAGCGAGCTCGCTTCAACGGAATATAGGCGTTGCCGGCCGGCGTCTGGACGCCGACTTTGAGATTGCGCACGGCATCGATATTGTCGCGGTATTGCGGCGCGAGCCGCACCACGACGCCGAATTGGCGATCCGATTCCAGCAGCGTGGTCGCCACCGTTCCGCCGAACGCCGCCTGAACGACATTGTTGACGTCGCTGACGTTGAGCCCGTAACGCGCCGCCTTGGCGCGATCGATCTTGATATTCAGATTGGGCTGGCCAAGCACCCAAAACACGCCGAGATCGGTGATGCCCTGGACTTGCGCCATTTCGCTGCATGGCCGCTCGCGCGATCTGTTCCAGCGTCGCCAGATCGGGGCCGATGATCTTTGCCGAATTGGCGCCTTTGACGCCGGATAGTCCCTCCTCGACATTGTCCTGGATATATTGCGAGAAATTGAAATCGATGCCGACGAATTGCTTGTCGAAATTCGGCCTGCAGATCGTTGATCAGCGATTCCTTGGTCGCATTCGGCGGCCATTGGTCGAACGGCTTTAGCGGCACGAAGAACTCGGCATTGTAGAAGCCCGCGGCATCGCTGCCGTCGTCCGGCCGGCCTTGCTGCGAGGTCACGGTGATCACTTCCGGATAGCGCAGCAGGATTTCGCGGATTTTGGTGACGATCGGCTCGCCGGCCTCGAGCGAAATCGTCGGCGGCATCGAGGCGCGGATCCACAGATTGCCCTCTTCCAGCGTCGGCAGAAATTCGCTGCCGAGCCGCGAGCCGAGGAACGCCGCAGACCAGCGAGGAAGATCGACGCCGATCGCGACCGTGATCCGCCGGTTGGTCGAGCGACCAGCGCAGCACCGGCGTATAGACCGCGCGCAGCCGGCGCACGACCACCGTTTCGGCCTCGGTCGACATGTCGGAGAGCAGAAGCGAGGCAAGACACGGCGTCACGGTAAAGGTCGCGATCAGCGCGCCGATCAGCGCATAGGCATAGGTCCGCGCCATCGGCCCGAAGATCTGGCCTTCGACGCCCTTGCATGGTGAACAGCGGAATGAAGGCGGCGACGATGATCGCGGTGGAGAAGAACACCGCCCGGTCGACCTGCAGCGCGCTCGCCAGAATGATCCGCAGGCGGTCGTTCCAGCCGCGCAATCCCGCGACATTGCTCCATCGCGTCGGATCGGCGCCCCATCTGCTCCGGCGCAAGCTGCATCAAGCAGCGCCTGCCGCGCCTCCGGCCGCGCTTGGAAATTCCGATAGATATTTTCGACCAGGATCACCGCGGCATCGACGATGATGCCGAAATCGATGGCGCCGACCGACAGCAGATTGGCGTCCTCGCCGAGCAGCACCAGAATGATGATCGCTGAAGAACAGCGCGAACGGAATATTGACGCCGACAATGATGGCGCTGCGCAGATCGCCGAGGAACAGCCATTGAATGAAGAAGATCAGCAGGCAGCCGTTGACCAGATTGTGCAGCACGGTCGCGGTGGTGACGTCGACCAGCGTGGTGCGGTCGTAATACGGCACGAGCTTCACGCCGGGCGGCAGGCTGCCGTCGGTGTTGATCTTCTTGATCTCATCGCGCACCCGCGCCACGACGTCGTTGGTGTGCAGCGTGCGATTCATGATGACGATCGCGGCGACCACGTCGTCTTCATGGTCGCGCCCGGCCTTGCCGAGCCGCGGCACATAGCCGACCGAGACCTTGGCGACATCTTTGACGAAGACCGGCACGCCGTTCGACTGGCCGAGCGGAACGTTCTCGATGTCGCCGACGTGATAGCCTTGGGTCAGATCGTCGGCGCCGCCGGCATCCATCAGGCCGACGCCGCGGATATTCACCGACTGCTGGCCGAAATTGATGGTGCGGCCGCCGACATTGATATTGGCGTTGCCGAGCGCGCGTGATCACCTGCGGCAGCGTGACGTTGTAGGCGTCGAGCTTATGCAGATCGACCTCGACGTCGTATTCCTTGGTGGTGCCGCCCCAGGTATTGACCTGCACCACGCCCGGCACGGTGAGAAGCCGCCGCTGCAGGATCCAATCCTGCACGGTGCGCAGATTGGTCAGACCGAAATGCGGCGGCCCGACCACCTGATAGCGGTAGATTTCGCCGACCAGGCTGGTGCCCTGGATTTGCGGCGTGACGTTATTCGGCAGGCTGACATTCTGCTGCAGATTGATCGCGGTCTGCGTCAGCGCGAAATAATAATCGACGCCGTATTGAAACACGACGCGCACGAAGGACAGCCCATAGAACGAGGTCGAGCGGATGACGTCGACGCCCGGCGTGGCGGCAAGCCCGACTTCGATCGGGATGGTGAAATAGCGCTCCATCTCCTCGGCCGACTGGCCGGGCGATTGGGCGGTGATTTCCAGGATCACCGGCGCCGGATTTGGATAGGCTTCGATATTGAGCCGGGAAAATGCGAACAGGCCGGCGACGACGAACAGCAGAGCCCAAGCCGAGCAGGACAGCGGCCGCCGGGTCAACCCGAATGTGAGAAGCCCCTTGAGCACAGACCGCCTCCGAATCTGAGCGTTCCGCCCGCACGACGTTATGCCGGTCGCAACAGCAGCCGCAAGACGCGGGGCTGGCGCCGTCGCTATAGCGAATTACGGGCAACGGCGGTACTGTGATTAATCCCAGCGGCGGCTGTTGCAATGATGCGTCGCCAGCGCCGCGAGCCCGTCGGTGAAAGCGGCCGGCCCCGGCTGCAGGATCAGCGGCGATTTGATCTCGAAACGGCGCCGCGCTGCACCGCCGGCACGCGGTCGAAACCCGGGTCGTGCGGCGACCTTCTCGGGCCGAAATTTCTTGCCGCACCAGGAGCCGACGATGATATCCGGCGCACGCCGCGATGATCTCGTTCAGCCGTCACGATGCGATCCTTGGCCGACTTGCGTGCCGCGCAAGATCGGCAAAGATATCGACGCCGCCGGCAACCGCGATCAGTTCGGAGACCCAGCCGATGCCGGAGATCATCGGATCGTCCCATTCCTCGAAATAGACCTTTGGGCCGCCGCGGCAACTGCGCTGCGCGCTGCCGCGCCGGCGCGAGCGCGGCCGCAAGCTCGTCCGCCAGCCTTGCGGCGCGATCGCCGGCGCCCACCAGCGCTCCGAGCGTGCGGATCATGTCGAGGATTTCGGCAACGGTGCGCTGGTTGAAGGCGTGAACGCCGACGCCGTGCCTGATCAGCGTCGCGGCGATCTCGGCCTGCAGATCGGAGAAGGTCAGAACGAGGTCGGGATTAAGGTCGAGGATTTTCGGGATATCCGCCGAGGTGAAAGCAGAAACGCGCGGCTTTTCGCGCCGCGCCCGCGGCGGACGCACGGCATAGCCGGAAATACCGACGATGCGATGCTCTTCGCCGAGCAGATAGAGTGTCTCGACGGTCTCTTCGGTCAGGCAAACGATCCGTTGCGGCGGGAACATCGCGGCCCATCTCCCGGTTCAATCCATTACCGTCGTTCCGGCGATTGAAAGCAAGACTTGAGCCTTCGCCACGCGATGACCACGCCGGTCAGGCTGAATATGAAGCCACAGCCGCATAGCACGACGATCAAGCCCGTTCGCAACATCGGACGCGCCGTCAAAACCGGAAAATCGAGGGTGTGCAAGGCGCCGTAAAGCCAACGATAGGCGCGCCGCGAAGAATCGCGCTTTTCCAGCACGGCGCCGCTGGCGCCGTCGATGTCAAACCAATCCGCGCCGCAGACCAGGCGGAACACCGGTGCACCGGGCATGATCGAGACGATTGCGTAGCCGTCATCGGGCTCGACCACGAACGAACGATCGCACCCCGGTGCGAGATGCCTTGCGGCGGTATCGATCTCATCGGCCTGCAGAAATGCGCGGTCCGGAATCGGCGTCCCGTTATTGGAGTCGGCAAGGACCAAAAGCTGGCGATCGGCGCCGGCGCGCTCGCGGCGATAGATCCGGCCGCCGAAGGCGAACCATTCCACTTCCCGGAGCGGCGCGGACAAAAGCCGGGTTTCGCCGGGCGCCAGCGTAGGCCACGCCGGTGTGCCGATCAGCGATTGGGTTTCGGCGGCCGTGGCTTTGCCGGTTGAAAATAGCAAGCCGTCGTCCATCGACAGCCAGCCGCTGAATATCCAGGTCAGAACGAACAGCATGCAGCCCAGACCGAGCCAGTGGTGCCATGCCTGCAAGCCGCGATAGGGCGAGAGCCGATGCGATCCGTCGGCGCCAAGGCGCAGCATGCCGATAACGGCGCCGGCGCTCGCGCCGATCAACGCCGCAAGCGATAGCCACCACACCGCAACGCTCCAGGCCGCAGGATGACGGCGCAGCGCCGTCGGATAAATCCAATGCGCGACGCTGCCGACATAATTCCAGGCGCGCTCCGCGGCGCGTGGTCTCGAGCACGATCTCACCGGTCGTCGACGACACATAGAGTTCGGTACCGTTGTCGTTATTCAGCGCGATCCGATAGAGCGGCCGGTGCCGATCGAATTTTTCCGCTACCGTCCATTGATCGTCAGCGGCCGGCGCGGCGACGTTGGCCGCCGCGGCGCTCCAGCCCCGGCGCCGCGCGTAATCCATCGCGATCGCCAGCGCCGATTGTTGCCCATGCACGGCAGCGTCCGAAAGATCGGCGGCGCGCAGCGCGGCCGCGCCCGACGGACCCGCGATCAGATAAACCGGCCCATCGCTTCGCTGCAGCAGGCGCACGCGCGCGGCATCGCTGAACCCGCTGGTTTTTATCGCTTCCGCCGGGCCGTGCGCGAGCTGCGCCGAGGTCGATCGGCGCGAGCCCGGCAAAACGATTGGCCTCCGTCAGCGCCGGAAACGGCACGAAGTGCATGACGATGCCGCTCGCAAACCACATCGCGAACAGCAAGCAGAATGCGACGCCCAGCCAGCGATGCAGCAGAATGAGCGCGCGCATTGCCCGATGATTTCACCACTTGGCTGAGGCGGCAACCTCATAGGTCCGCGGCGCGCCGAGCAGAACCTGGTCCGGCAGGCCCGGATCGGACCATTGCGCGTAGATGGCGTTGGTCAGATTGCGCACGCGGAACGTCAGCCGCACGGTCTTGAGTTCCGGCATCGCAGACATCCTTGCCGGGGATATCGACGAACGCATAGGCGTCCGCGGTTGTATAGGAATCCATGGATCGTGAGATTGGTCTGATCGAGAGCGCGGGCTCCGACATGGCGCACCGAGCCGCCGAATTCGACCGGCCAGCGCCAATGGTTGAAACGATAGGATGCCCCGGCGTTGACGATAACCGGAGCCACGTCGGGCGGCGTGTTGCCGGTCCACACATCGAAATCGGTGAAACGCGCGCGCGTGAATGCGGCATTGCCCCAGAGCTTGAGACCGTCAATCGGACTCACGGCGGCGGCCAGTTCGATGCCTTTGGTCGCCACTTCGCCGGCGACATCGTCCACCGTCGTACTGACCGGCACAAGGACATTGCGTTGGCTGATGTCGTAGAGGGCGACCGTCCACTCCGCCCTGTTGTCCCAGAACAGTTGCTTGGCGCCGGTCTCATAGAGACGCGAGCTCGTCAGTTGAAGCGCGTTGCCGCTAGCGGGGTCTGGCGCGAGCGAAAAAACGCCGGCGACCGCGGGATCGTAGGCGGTCGCATACATGCTGTAGAACATCAGGTTGGGGATCGGCTCGTAAGTGTAGGCCGCACGGTAGGACACCGGCTTCCATGTCTTGGTGAACGGCGCGGGATCGACTGTACCGTCGTAATCGGTGCCGGACCGATCCAAAGTCAAATCCTCCAGGCGTACGCCGCCGATCAACGCGAAAGCGGAAGTGAGCTTGAGACGGTCTTCAAACGATCCGGCGATATCGGTGAGCCGGCTGATTCGAGTATCGGGAAACTCCGGGCCGTAAGTGCCGGGTTCCGGATCGACGACGTTGACCGCGTCGTAGGGATAATCATTCGGATCGCCCTCTTCCACGAAAGTGATCCAGTTCCTGCTCGCCTGCAGTTGCGCGGCAAAACGGTTATCGAAGCCGAAGTAGTCGCGAATCCCAAGTCAGATCGGCATTGTCGCCGATCATTTGCTGATCGTGTGTCACGAAGAAGCGGTCGCGATCGATGACATTGGTTCCAAGAGAGCCGGGCTGGGTACCGTCATCGAAGGCATAGGTTTCGCTATCGATCCAGTTTGCCTTGGCCCGCCAGGAATAGACCTGGTCCTTGATCGTGAGGTTGTTAAGCGGCGTCCACTCGAATCCAGTGCGTAACCACAGTTCCTGGGCGCCGGTGGCATTGTCGGCAACATTGTAATTGGTCGTCAATGTTCGTGAGTCGATCGTCACCGGCCCAATGTTACCGCCCAAAAACGTATTGACCGCCGTGCCCGAGACGACGCCATTCACTGCGTTTGCTCCGGCAAACGAGGTCGGCACCAGCGGCGTGCCCCAATAAGCGTGGCCGGAGTCCTTTTTGTAATCGATGGCGCCGAACACCATGAAGTTGTTGTTCACGTGATAATTCAGTTGCCCGGCAAGGTCGGCCAAATCCCGATAGTCGCCGTCGATGAAGCTGTTTAATTTGGACCCCGCCATGTCGAAGCGATAATCGAGACCTGGCACCGGCGTGCTGCCGCCGGAGCCGTAGTGCGAGAGGATCGAACCGAGCGAATCAAACGACACATCCGCCTCGTTCTGAACCGGACCCGTTGTCGGTTGCTTGTTTACGTAGTTGACCGCGCCGCCGATCGCACTCATTCCGGACATCAAGGACGATGGACCTTTGAGGAATTCGACTTGTTCGAGATTGGCCGTGCCCATCCAGCGCGACTCGATGTCCGAGGGACCGGTCCAAATGCCGTTATAAAGGGTGTTCACCTCGCCGCCGACGAAGCCCCGCATCGAAAAGTTGGCCGGCGCGCCGCCGGCATCGCCGGCTAAAACGCCGACCGCGCCTTGCGCGGTATCGGTGGTGGTGCGGTAGCCTTGATCCTGTATCGTCTGTTTAGTGACGATGTCGACGGAGGCCGGCGTTTCGAGGACCGGCAGCCCCAACCGGCTCGCGCTGGTGGCGACGGTATTGAGCGGCGTTATCGGAATCCCAGCCAGGCTGCCGGGCGGCGTCGGATTGGGGTTGGGCGCGGAGGGAGCCGCGGCCTCGGTGTGCGGCTTTTTGACCTTGCCGCGCTGCGTCGGACGATGACCCGCCACGTTAATCGGTGGCAGATGTCCCTGACCCTGCGCCACTTGCCCCGGCGCGGGCGCCGTTTGCGGCGGCGGCGTTGCCGTTTGCGCAACGCCCGGACCTGCCGCGATCAGGGCGGCTGCCACAAAGGTCGAAGTTGACAGGAAAATAGAATGGAATGCAGAACGACGGCCACGATCGCGGCCGCGATTGTTGACAGGAACCACGTCACGCCCCAACGGCGAAGACCGTACCCGTCACCGCGATTTTGGCTGATTGGCGGTCCCATTCGCCCCTGGTGCGGACCGCAAAAACAACCGGACTCGACTTTTACGTCAGGACACCCCGCCCAACGCGTTCGCGCGTGACTCGTTGCCGGTGGCAGATCTCCTGGCTCGCGGGTCACCGCCTTTGGCCGCCTTCCCAGGAGCACCAAAGCTCCCAGTGGCAAATCGGCCGAAAACTCGCCGCTTACAGTTGCGGGGGCAGCCGCGGCGTTACATGCAGCAAGTGCACACGCACCGCGTTCCCTTTTGATCCCTTGCGGGAACCACCGCCAATGATTTTGGAGACGCCCTTGCGAGCCGTCAAGCGGATTCGTTCACAACGCCGCGAAGTCGATCGGCTTATGGCGGTCGAGCGCGCGATGGATCGGCGGCAGCGGATATTTGAGGCCGATCGCGCAATTGAACAGCACGGCCTGCTCGGTTTTCTTCACGCGGCCGTCGGCGAGACTTTGCTTATAGGCCGCATAGGTCGCCGCGCCTTCCGGGCACATCAAAAAACCTTCCTCGCGCGCCACGTCCTCAAGTCCTGCCGTGATCGCGTCGTCCGTCACCGCGATCGCGAAGCCGTTGCTCTCGCGCACCGCGCGCAGGATCAGGAAATCGCCGATCGCCTGCGGCACGCGGATGCCCGAGGCGATGGTCTGCGCGTTGTCCCAGCGCGGCGCGTGTTCGACGCCGTCTTCGTAGGCGCGCACCATCGGCGCGCAGCCGGCAGCCTGCACCGCGACCATGCGCGGGCGCTTGTTGCCGATGAATCCGATCGCTTCCAGTTCGGCGAAGGCTTTCCACATGCCGATCAGTCCGGTGCCGCCGCCGGTCGGATAGAAGATGACATCCGGCACAGTCCAGCCGAGCTGTTCGGCCAGTTCCAATCCCATCGTCTTCTTGCCTTCGATCCGATACGGCTCCTTGAGCGTCGACGTATCGAACCAGCCGGCCTTGGCTTTGCCTTCGCCGACGATCTTGCCGCAATCGTCGATCAGGCCGTTGACGCGATAGACCGTCGCGCCTTGCAGCCCGATCTCGCTGACATTCACTTCCGGAGTATCTTCGGGACAGAAGATCGTGGTCCTGATGCCGCAACGGCTGGCATAGGCCGCCAGCGCCGCGCCGGCATTGCCGTTGGTCGGCATCGCCATGTGCTTGATGCCGAGCGCCTTCGCCATCGACACCGCCATGACCAGTCCGCGCGCCTTGAACGAGCCGGTCGGCAAACGGCCTTCGTCTTTCACCAACAGTTCGCCGCCGTTTATTTTTGCCGCGAGTTTCGGCAGCGGCAGCAACGGCGTCATCGCTTCGCCGAGACTGACAATGTCGGCGACACGCCGCACCGGCAGCAATTCACGATAGCGCCACAGATCGGGCGGGCGGTCCGCCAGCGCCGCCTTGGTCAGCGCCTGCTTGACGCCAGCGAGATCGTAACGGACCAGAAGCGGCTTGCCGGCTTTGGAGAGATTGTGAATCGCGTCGGCGGCATAGCGTTCGCCGGTCGCTGAGCATTCCAGGTGGGTGACGAAGGTCGGGCGCTCGGTCGTCAGATTTTCGTTGACGCGCAAGGGAGACCCCGGTTTGGATGGCGTCCGCCGTCTTATCACGGTAACCGCTCGGCGCAATAATCTACCCGCTTTATCGCCGAGAATTGGCATCATCACGAATGTCCGAGCGCGAAGCGGCGTCTGAACGGGGCTGCTTATGTGGGAGACTTTTAGCGAGTTTGCAGGCTTGCTCGCCGCCACCGCCTTAGTCGCCAGCCTCCTTCTTTTGTCGGGAGCCACAATCGCCGCGTTCACTGGCTGGCTCGGCGTGAAGAACCTCGGGCGGTCCTACGACTGGAGCGCGGCTCTGCTCTTTTCCGTCACCGCCCTACCGGCGCTGCTGAGCCTGATCGCCCGTCTCGTCAGCGTCGATGCCGCGCTGGCGGTCCAGGTCCTCCTCGCGCTCCTCGGCATTCCGACGATAAGAAAGATGGAACGACCGCCTCTTTCAGCCGTCTGCGGACTACTGGCTTGTGCGGTCGTCGTCGCGTTCGAGCTTAGCGACTACCGGTGGAACGGAAAGCTGTATCACGCGACGTTCGCACTGGACATGGTCAAGCACGCCGCCACCGTGAATTCGATCCTGTCCTGGGGATTGCCGCTCACCGATCCGTTCGTGAGCCGAGCGCAACCCGCAGGCTATTATTACTTCTTCTACATTGTAGCGGCGATGCCGGTCAGGCTGACGATGGGCCTTGTCGATGCGCGCGCCGCAGTGGGGGCGCTCGCAGTCCTCGACGGCGCGGCGTTGCTGGCGCTCGCCACTGTGCTTTGGCAGAAGTGCAAGCTCGGCCCACCCGCGTCGACGAACGTCGTGGTGCTTCTCATCGCACTTCTGCTCTGCGGTAATCTCGATATCGTCGGCAACCTTCCGTCTGCCGTCGTCTCTCACATTTGGCCCATCGAGATCGAATGGTGGAACGAGCAGATCCCACCCTGGAGTTTATCGCTGCTCTGGGTGCCCCATCATATCTTAGCCCTGATTGCCGGCGTGTTCGGACTCCTGTTGATCTCCGAAAGGCCCAGCACGACCTCCGTTATCGCCGGCGGCATCGCCTTTGCATCGTGTGTCGGCGCGTCGGTATGGATCGGCTTCGCCATCGCGCTCACCGCGTTATTTTGGCTCATGTCGCTCATGATCCGGCATCGGTATCGGCTGGCCATGGCGCTTGCCGCTGCTGGATGCCTGGCCGGAGTCCTTCTGGTCCCAGAAATCTTCGATCTATGGCGTGGTCGGGCGGACCAAGGCAGCCCGATCGGCCTTACCATCCGGGCATTCTACGCGCCGGACGGGCTGGTCGGGCCCGGCTTCAATCGCGACGTTCTCCGTCTCATTCTGCTGCCCGTAAACTATTTCATTGAGTTCGGCGTCTTTGCCGTCGGCGCGGTTTTGTTCTGGCGCGATCGTCGCTTCGAGACCAAGACTGAGGCCGCATACATTCTCGCATGCGCCGCGGCCGCGGGTCTGCTGCTTGGAACGTTCACGCGTTCGACGGTGCTCTACAACGATCTCGGCTGGCGCGCCATGCTACTGCCGCAGCTTGCATTCCTCATCTGGACCGCCGCCGTGATCCTGGCTGACGGTAAAAAATTCCGGATTACTGAATGTCTCCGATGGCCGGGTGCAATGGGCATATTGCTGATGCTCGGATATGCCGGCAATATTTACGAGCTGATAGGCGTGCGAGCATATCCATTCCTCGCACCGAATGTGGACTATGTACCTCATGTTGTTCTCAATCCAGAAGTCGACGAGGCGCTAGCGTCGGCCTACAGCTGGGCCAATACTCACGTTGCGAGAGATGCCGTCCTGCAGCACGATCCCGTCAGCGATCTGCGCGTCCTCGATTTCGGGCTATATGGGCGAAACCGGGTTGCCGTTGCCGATAGCGAAGCCGCCCTCTATGGCGCACCGAGGGCCGAGGTAAGCGCGCGGCTTGCCGCCATCGGGCCGATTTTTACGACCCAGTTGTCCGCGGCTGAAGTGAGAGCCCGCGCCATTGCCTATGGGATCGACGTTCTCGTGGTGTCGTCTGCAGATCCGGTTTGGACCAATCAGCATGACTGGGTTTGGTCCACGCCCGCTCTATTCGCTTCGTCGCACGTGCGTCTGATCGCCACGCGCAATCTCCCTCGGGAGGCTGAAAAATGAAAATGGTCCTTGCAGCGAGTGCCTGGTTCACTGGCGCGGCTTTGCTGGTGATCGGTTCCGTAATTGCGCTGTTCTGGATCGGTTTTCTGCATCAGATTCCTATTTTATTCTACCGAGGTCTGGCGCTTATAGCGATCGGTGAAGTATTCTGTTTTATCGTCCTGCTGCTCGCATGCCGGAAGTGGCCTGGCTGGAAGGTGCGTGACGCGGTTTCGGCGTGTGCCTTCGCCGCCGGAATTGCGATCTGTTTGCTGATCGTACTTCCGGTGACGATCGACCGCTCAATTTCGGTTTTCATGCTGACCCAGATGGCGGAGCGGCCAGATCGAGTTTTCACGTCATCGGACATGCGGAATCTCTTCGTGGACAATTATGTCGAGCGGTATCGGCAGATCGAGCGGCGGCTGGCGGAGCAAGAAATATCGGGGAACGTCTCTGCGACCGCGACCGGCTTTCGGATCACGCCGCAGGGGTTGGCCTTCGTCCGCTTGGCACGCTTTCTGTCAACAATCTTCCAAACCGATCCCCGTTTCGTGACCCCTGCCGGCGAGTTGGTGCCCGGCAGTCCACCTCGTCCCGACGAAAGCGGCAATGGCCGTTAGTGCCATGACCTCGCGGCCGCCCGCATGCGGTAGGGAAAGCCATACAGACAGCCCATGAAAATCGCCGCCATCGAGCCTTTCCACATCAGCGTGCCTTATGACTTCGGCAATACCGCTGCGAATGCGGCAGCGGTGCAATGGCCGAAGATGGAGACGCTGTTCGTCAAGGTGACGACCGCCGAAGGGCTTGTCGGCTGGGGCGAAGGATTTGGCCTGGCGGCTTGCGGCATCACCAAAGCCGCGGTGGAAAAAGCGATCGCGCCGCTGGCGATCGGATGCGATCCGACCGACATTGCGGCGCTGACGGCCGATATCGCCTACCGGCAACGCAACTGTGCGCGCAACGGCCCGGTCGGCTTCGCGCTGTCGGCGCTCGACATCGCGCTTTGGGATATTGCCGGCAAGCGCGCCGGCCAGCCGCTTTATCGCCTGCTTGGCGGCACGGCAACGGTCGAGCGCGTGCCCGCCTATGCGAGCCTGCTGCGCTACGGCAATGCCGATATCGTCGGGCAAAACAGCGCGACAGCGGTCGAGCGCGGCTATCGCGACATCAAGCTTCATGAAATCGGCGTCGCGGCAATCTCCGCCGCGCGCGAGGCGATCGGTGCCGGCATTGCGCTCACCGTCGACGCCAGTTGCGCCTGGACTTTGCCGCAGGCGGTTGCGATGGCGGAGAAACTGCGCGCCAGTCATCTCAAGTGGCTGGAAGAGCCGCTGTGGCCGCCGGAAGATTATGCCGGGATGGCGCGCCTGAAAGCGCAAGGCGGCATTGCCATTGCCGCCGGTGAGAATGCCGGAACACTGGCCGATATCGCGCAGCTCATCGGCACTGCCGGCGTCGACTACATTCAGCCCAGCATCACCAAGATCGGCGGCGTCAGCGCGATGCGGCAGATCGCGGAGATGGCGCAGCGCGCCGGAACGAAGCTTGCACCGCATTCGCCGTATTTCGGTCCCGGCCTGATTGCCACCATCCACTTTGCCGCAAGTCTCCCCGAGCGTCCGACGGTCGAGCGGTTTTATCTCGATTTGGAAGCAAGTCCGCTTGGCGACCTGGTCGAGGCGCCGGGCGGATTCATGCGCGTGCCCAATGGTCCGGGGCTCGGCATCGCCGTCGATGAGACGGTGTTAAGGAAATATCGCGTGAGCTGACGTCGACGAATGGCAATTGCACCAGCCGTACTTGCCGCCACTCTGGCCTGGGACTATGTGAACTCTCAGGGCGGGCACAATTCAGGAGTTGACGATGAAACGATTGGCTTTTGCTGCTGGCCTTCTGGCGCTCGGCTTCGCCGCTTCAACGCCCGTGCGCGCCGACTATGCCGTCGTGAGATTGGACGACGGCTGGTGCAAGATTTGGTGGGATAGCGGCGCCACCCCATGGGGCGACGATTGGGCAAAAATTGCGGTGGGCCTTCCCGATTGGCTGATGGCATCGGCGGCACTCGATACCGCGCGTTCGCAAGGGGTCTGCCGGTAACGGAAAGTGGACGGCGTGACGCCGCAATGAACGTGTGACTGACGCGCGCCAGCGTTCCTTTATCGCCATGGACAGATCGCCGCCGCGCTCGCTAAGCTTACGGCCGCGAGTGCGAGAATGCCCAACGCCAAGAGCTACGACATCATCGTCGTCGGCGCCGGCTCCGCCGGCTGCACGCTGGCCAACCGGCTGACCGAGGACAAGGGCAGCCGCGTGCTGCTGCTCGAGGCCGGCGGCTGGGACCGCGATCCCTGGATCAAAATTCCGATCGCCTGGGTGCGGATGCTGGCCCAGCGCAAGCACGACTGGAAATATTTCGCCGAACCCGAGGCGACGGCCGGCGGCCGCGGTCTCGAATGCGCGCGCGGCCGCGTCATCGGCGGCACGTCGTCAATCAATGCCATGGCCTATACGCGCGGGCACCCGGGCGATTACGACCGCTGGGCGGCGTCGGGTCTGCGCGGATGGTCCTACGCCGATGTGCTGCCCTATTTCCGCCGTCAGGAATCGTGGCAGGGCGGCCCCAGCTTTTATCGCGGCGGTGACGGCCCGCTGACGACGCAGATGACCAGGTTTTCCGATCCGCTGGTCGATGCTTTCGCCGCCGCCGGACGTGCCGCGGGATATAAGGCGACGCCCGACTACAACGGCGCCCAGCAGGAAGGTTTTGGCGCCTGGCAGATGACCGTGAAAGACGGCCGCCGCTGCAGCACAGCCGACGCCTATTTGCGACCGGCGCTGACGCGCACCAACCTCACCGTCGAAACCGGCGCGCTGGTGACGAAACTCGTATTCGACGGCAAGCGCGCCACCGGCGTCGACTATGTCCAGAACGGCCGAAACATCACCGCGCATGCCGGGAAAGAAGTCATCCTGTGCGGCGGCGTCATCAACTCGCCGCAGCTTTTGATGCTGTCGGGGATCGGCGATCCGGACGAATTGCGCGCCCATGGCATTGCCGTGACAGTGGCGCTGCCGGGCGTCGGCAAGAATTTGCAGGACCACATCTCCGCGGCGATCGTCTATCAGCGCAAGGAGCCGGGTCCGTTCCATCGCGCGATGCGGCTCGATCGCATCGTATCGGCGCTGTTGCGCGCCTATCTGCGCGGCGAAGGCCCGGCGACCGAATTGCCGACCGGCCGGTTGGCGTTCCTCAAATCCCGCCCCGACACGGCGCTGCCCGACATCGAACTCATCTTCAATGCGGCGCCGATGACGGCGACGCCCTACCTGCCGCCGTTCCGCCGTCCTTATACCGACGCCTATGCCTGCCGCGCCGTGGTGCTGCGGCCGGAGAGCCGCGGCCGCGTCGAGCTCCTTTCGGCCGATCCGCGAAAAGCGCCGCGCATCCGGCAGAATTTTCTCGCCACCGACAACGACTGGAAGACGCTGCGCGCCGGGCTGCGCATCGCGCGCGATGTCTGCCGCCAAGCGCCGATGGCGCCGTTCATGGCGCGCGAGATCGGGCCGGGCGAAGCCGCAACCTCCGACGCCGATCTCGATGCTCACATCCGCGCGACCAGCATCACCGTTCATCACCCGCTCGGCACCTGCAAGATGGGCGTGCCCTCCGACCGGATGGCGGTGGTCGATTCCGAATTGCGCGTGTTCGGCACCGAGGGGCTGCGCGTCGTCGACGGCGCGGTGATGCCGGACCTCGTCGGCGCCCACATCAACGGCCCGATCATCATGATCGCCGAGAAGGCCGCAGACCTCGTCCGCGGCCGGCGGGCGCTCGAAGCGGCGCGAATTGCCGGCGCTGCCGAATTTTCGCGGCAGTAGGCAACCCCCGGAACGGGCTTCACAATCCTGTCACGCCTGCCTATAAACTAGCGCTCATCGCCGCACTGCGGCATTCAGTCGAGGTTGGGGGCGTCGTGAACGCTCATGTTTCGCAATCGGGCTTTCCGGCTTTGGTGCTGAATGCGGACTTCCGCCCGCTGAGTTATTACCCGCTGTCGCTATGGTCGTGGCAGGACGCGATCAAGGCGGTGTTTCTCGAGCGGGTCAATATCGTCGCCAATTACGACCGTTTGGTGCACTCACCGAGCTTCGCGATGAAGCTGCCGAGTGTGGTATCGCTGAAAACTTTCGTAAAACCGTCGACGCATCCCGCCTTCACGCGGTTCAATGTCTTCCTGCGCGACCGCTTCTCCTGCCAATATTGCGGCGCGCGCGACGATCTCACATTCGATCATCTGTTGCCGCGCTCGCGCGGCGGTCATACGACCTGGAGCAACGTCGTCGCCGCCTGCTCGCCGTGCAATCTGCGCAAGGGCAGCCTGACACCGGACGAATCCAAAATGTGGCCGTCGCAGCGGCCGTTCCAGCCCTCGGTGCAGCACCTGCACCGCAACGGCCGGCTGTTCCCGCCGAATTACCTGCACGATAGCTGGCTCGATTATCTCTATTGGGACACCGAGCTCGATCCGTAAGCGCGGGTGATGCAATGCCATTACACCCAGCGCTTACTCGAATGTATCTGAGCCGTCATGGCCGGGCTTGTCCCGGCCATCTGAATTCCACATGCTCGTGCCCGCATAAGCGGGATGCCCGGCACAAGGCCGGGCATGACGCGGCGGGATTTCATTGGCTCCGCCGAATTCGAAAAGGGTTGTCTCAGCTTCTGCTTGGACCTAAATGGGCCCGATAGGAGTTTATTGGCGATGGGATCGCTGGTGATGCTCGATCTGATGGGCGGCGTGGCGCTGCTGCTGTGGGGCCTGCACATGGTGCTGACCGGCGTGCTGCGCGCGTTCGGTCCCGACCTGCGCCGTACCTTGGCAAGGCGCTGCGCAACCGCTTCACCGCTTTTGCCGCCGGCGTCGGCTTGACCGCGTTGTTGCAGACGCAGCACCGCGACCGGGCTGATGACCGCCTCGCTTGCCGCCGACGGCGTGGTCAGCCTGGTGCCGGCGCTCGCCATCATGCTCGGCGCCAATGTCGGCACCACGCTGATCGTGCAGCTCTTGTCGTTCGATATCTCGGCGGCGGCGCCGGTCCTGTTCGTCATCGGCCTCGTCACCTTCCGCGATCGGCGGCGCAAGTCTGACGCGTGCGCTCGGCCGCGTCGCCATCGGACTTGGGCTGATGCTGCTGGCGCTGCATATTCTGCTCGATACGCTGGCGCCGGCGGAGCAAGCACCGGCGGTGCGCGCGCTTCTGCAGTCGATCACCGGCGATCCCGTGCTGTGCATCGTCATCGCCGCGGCGCTGACCTGGGCGGCGCATTCGAGCGTCGCCGTCGTGCTGCTGGTCATGTCGCTTGCCTATTCGCAATTCGTCACCCCGGAGGCGGCGCTGGCGCTGGTGCTCGGCGCCAATCTCGGCAGCGCCATCAATCCGCTGATCGAGAGCGGCAGCCGCGGCGATCCGGCGAGCCGGCGCCTGCCGGTGGGCAATCTGATCAATCGGCTCGTCGGCATCCTGATCGCGCTGCCGTTCCTGCCGGCCGATCGCGCGGGAATTGATGGCGTTGCAGCCGGACGCCGCGAAGATGACGGCCGAATTTCATATGCTGTTCAATGTCGCGCTTGCCGCGATCTTCATCGGGCCGCTCGACGCCGTGGCCTGGCTGCTGGTGCGCTTCCTGCCGGAGAAGAAGCAGCCGGCCGATGCCTTCGATGCCGCGCTATCTCGACGAAGCCGCGCTGGAAACGCCGTCGCTGGCGCTCGCCAATGCCGCGCGCGAGACGCTGCGCATGGGCGATACCGTCGAGACCATGCTGCGCGAGGTCATGACGGCGCTCATGAACAACGATCGCAAGCTCGTCGCCGACGTCTCGCAGCATGGACAACGTCGTCGACCGGCTCAACGAAGCGATCAAGCTCTATATCACCAAGCTCACGCGCGACAGCCTTGACGAGCGCGAGGGCCGCCGCGCCATGGAGATCGTGTCGTTCACCATCAATCTCGAGCATATCGGCGACATCATCGACAAGAATCTGAGCGAGCTCGCCGCCAAGAAGATCAAGCGGCGCTACCAGTTCTCTCCCGAAGGCGCGGCCGAGCTGACCGCGTTTCACAAGCGCGTTTGCGAAAGCCTGCAGGCCGCCTTCGGCATCTTCATGACCGGCGACGTCGAAGCCGCGCGCAAGTTGCTGCGGGAAAAATCCGAGCTGCGCCGCGCCGAGCTTGATGCCGCCGACCGGCATTTCGAGCGGCTGCGCGAAGGCCGGCCGGAGAGCCTGGAGACGACGTCGCTACACCTCGACATCCTGGCCGATCTCAAGCGCATCCACTCGCACATCTGCTCGGTCGCCTATCCGGTGCTGGAAGCCGCCGGCGAATTGCCGGCCCGCGATGCCGTCAAGACCGATGCAGCGACGGATGCGCTGGCGTATCAGCCGAAAGCGCCGTAATCGGCGAACTCCTCGCCCGAAGGCAAGTCCGCTACGCCGCGTAGTCCTTGCGCGCGCCGGCAAATGCCGGCGCGACCTCGGCCATGAAGCGCGCCATCTCGTCCTTGACCTGACCGTGCGGCTTTTGGCCGACATTGAAATACAGGATCACTTCGTCGTAGCCGGCCGCCTCGACTTTCTTGAGGGTTTCGGTGATGCGGGCCGCCGAGCCGAGCAGCACCGAATTCTCCGTCAAATCCTCCGCCGTGACCTTGCTCAGCCGGGCGACCATGTCGACGAAATAACGGTAACTCGGCGGCGCAGTTTTCGGATCGCCGGGCAGCGCCGGAATGACGCATTCCCTGTAGTAGCGAATCTGACGCGCGCGTTGCGCGTCTTCCTGCGCCGTGGTGTCGGCGAAGTGAATGAAATAGCTGCACATCAGCCGGCCGCGCGCTTTGCCCTGCCTGGCGCAGGTTTCCTGATAAAGGTCGGCGACCTGCTTGAGGCCGCCATAACTCAGCGCGGCGGCGAACGGCGCCACGATCAGGCCGCAGCCGAGCCGCGCCGCCAGTTCGATCGACGGCTTGGAAAACGATCCGACATAGGTCGGCAGCGGCCGCTGGATCGGCTTTGGCGTGATGCGCACGTCGTCGAACGAATAATGTTTGCCGTGGTGCGAGATGCGGTCGTCCGCCGCCCACAACCGCCGCACCACTTCGAGACCTTCTTCGAAAATACCCTGATTGTCATCGAACGAGACGTGGAACGGCTCATATTCGCGGCGGTCATAGCCGCGGCCGCAGGCGAAATCGACGCGGCCGCCGGACAGAAGATCGAGCGTTGCCCATTGCTCGGCGACGCGGATGGGATGGTGCAGCGGCAGCACGGTGACCGCGGGCGCAAGCCGGATGCGCGTGGTGTTGGCGGCGACATAAGCCAAAACCATGTCCGGACAGGATAGAACGCCGAGCGAGTTGAAATGATGTTCGCCGATCCAGGCGGAATGCATGCCGAGCTTGTCGGCGTAAAGCGCCTCGGCGGTGATGTCGGCGACGAACTGGTTCGAGTCCCGCGTGTTGTTTTCGTAGTGATTGTCGCTCAGCGTGAAATAGCCGAACTCCATGACAGCCTCCCAAAAGGCCGCGAATTGAGGCTCGTTGCGGCCTTCGGCAACGACGATAGTTGAAGATGCATCTGTTGTAAATGCATCAATTAACGAATACAAAGCCGATTGTGAAACACCCATCTAAACTCGATCTCGGCGATTACCTGCCTTATCTGGTCAATCGGGTGGGCACCATCATCGCCGATCAATTCGGCGCCGAGGCACTGGCGCCGCATCGGCTCAGCATCGCGATGTGGCGAGTGATGGCGGCACTGGCGGCGGCCGGCAGTCAGCGTCAGATCAACGTCGTCGATCTGACCAGCATCGAAGCCTCGACTTTGTCACGGCTGGTGACGCGGCTGGTGCGCATGGGCATGGTCTTGCGCACGCGCTCCGCGAACAGCCATCGTGAGGTCGCCGTTGCACTTTCCGCCAAGGGCGCGGCGCTGGTCGCCCGTCTCATCCCGATCGCGCTCGCGTATGAACAAGCGGCGATCACCGGCTTGTCGCGAGAGGAAACGCTGGTACTGAAGCGATGTCTCCGGCGCGTCTACGGCAATATGAAAAGCCGGCGCGTTACTTCGACGGCGCCGGTAATTTATCGAACGCCGTCTCGAGATCGACGCTGAGCGGGACTTTGTCGGTGAGATCGCCCGGCTGTTTCCAGGTGCTGGCATGAAGCGTATGCGGCTTGGCAATCGTGAACGTTCCCGAGACAGTCGGCGAACCGTTGATCGTGTCGCTGAAGCTAGCGAACGCGTTCTTCTTGACGCTGTAGACCCAGATCGGAAACGACCACGGCGAGTGACCGCCCGACGACATCATGCTGTAAACGAAAAATTGCGAATCCGGCGACCATTTGGCATTGAGAACGTAATAGCCGTTGCTTCCGTTCGGCGAGGAATAATCCTTGGCGGTCGACGCGCCGCCGCTGCCAGAGCGGATCTCGACCTGGCTTTCCATATCGGGCGTGGCGTTGAGGCTCCGGTCGACGCCAAGCACCGCCGCGATCGTCTTTTTGTCGGGCGACGTAAAGGTCTCGGGCTTGAGGTTTTGGCAGCTGCCCTGCGCGCGCGGTTGCGGCAGCAATTGATGCCCGCTGCACGGCGCAGCCGCGAATGCGGCCCGCGGCGGCAGCGCCGCCGATGCCGTGACGAGAAGCAGAGCGGGTAGTGAAAGCGGAAATGACGTTCGCAAATTCATTTTGCCATGCCCCCCGCGTTGCTATGACCTTTGCCAGCCATTCGTCGCCGTTGAATTGGGGCTGGTTCCCATCCGGCCGGCTTTGGCCGAGTGTGGCGCAAAGCGACTGGCAATGGCAATGCGGGCGACGGCCCAACGGCCGGACTGCGTGCGAATGCCGCTTTCCTTTGCCGCCTTTGTGCCCTACGTTTTCGCCCAACGGCGCCGGGACCGGCCTACGGCCTTGCGCCACGGAAAATATCGCGGGGGAAAACGATGGCCGGCGCAGCGCAAGTTCAAGTCTCGCACCTTCTCGACGAGCACGGGCTCGGCGCGTTCCAGATCAAGCTGATCGTCTGGTCGGCCCTGATCGCGATGATCGACGGCTACGACATCGGCGCCATCGCCTTTGCCGCCCCGCACCTGATCGCGGAATGGCACGTGCCGCCGAAGGCGCTCGGCCTGGTGCTGAGCGCCAGCAATATCGGCGTGTTGTTCGGCTCGCAGATTTTCGGCTGGATCGGCGACCGCTATGGCCGCAAGACTGCGCTGATTCTCGCGAACCTTCTGTTCGGCGCGTTCACCTTCATCGCCGCCTATTCGACCGACCTGACGCAATTGTCCTGGCTGCGCTTCGTCGCCGGGCTCGGCATCGGCGGCGTCATCCCGAACCTGGTGTCGATCAATGCCGAATCGGCGCCGCGCAACCTGCGCGCGACGCTGCCGATCATCGCCGCCGGCCTGGTGCCGCTCGGCGGCGCGCTGGCGGGCTTCGTCGCCGCGACGCTGGTGCCGCAATACGGCTGGCAGATTTTGTTCCAGATCGGCGGCGTGGTGCCGATCCTGATCGCGCTCTTGGCGATCGCCGGCCTGCCGGAATCGATCAAATTCATGACGCTGCACGAGAGCCAGCGCGCCAAAATGGTGGCGCTGATCGCCGACATCAGTCCCAAATACAAAGTGCCTGCCAACGCCCGCTTTGTCATCGAGGACGAGCAGCAGTCGCCGAGCTCGAACCCGATCTATCTGTTCGCCAATGGCCTGGCGGCGATCACGCCGCTCACCTGGCTGATGTTCGCCTGCAACCTGATGGGCTATTTCTTTCTTATCAGCTGGACGCCGACGCTGATGGGCGCGGCGCATGTGCCGCCGCAGATGGCGGCGCTGGCCGGCGCTGCGCTGCAGGTCGGCGGCACTGTCGGCGCGCTCGTGCTGTGCTGGTGGCTGCAACGCGCGCGCTTCCTCGCCATCGCCATCCTGTTCGTGATTGCGGTGCCGGTCGTGAGCGCGATCGGCTATGCCGGCTTGACCTCGACGACCATGCTGATCCTGGCGACCTTCTTCGCCGGTTTCATCGTGCTCGGCATTCAATCCGGCATCAATGTGGTTGGCGCGCTGATCTACCCGACCTCGTTGCGCGCCAACGGCTCCGGCTGGCAGCTCGGCATCGGCCGGCTCGGCGCCATCGCCGGCCCGTTCCTCGGCGCGCTGTTCGTCGGCCTGCCGGTCGATCAGCTTTACATGTGGTCGGCCATCCCGTTCGCCGTCGGCGCGGTGGTGTGCTTCATCATCTATATGCTCAACCAAGCCCGGCTGCGGGCGCGTCCGGCCTTGGCGAAGGCGCAGTAGCCTCCCGTCATTCCGGATTGCCGCGAAGCGGCAAGTCCGGAATCCATAACCACAATCAGTGCAGGATATGCACAGCAGGGGTTATGGATTCCGGGCTCGCGCTGCGCGCGCCCCGGAATGACGAACTTCAAAACGGCTCAAACCCGCGCAGCGCCGGGATCACCTGTTCGCCGAACAGTTTTATCGAGCGCAGCAGTGCGTCCTGCGGCAAATCGGCAAAATTAAACTCGCCCATGAACACGTTGAACACGCCCTGTGCGGCGGCGGCACGGATTTTGGCCGCGACGGTTTGCGGCGAGCCGATGAAGACGAGATCGTTTTTGAACAGATAATCGGCATCGAACAGATGCTGCATGATGTCCGACGCGCCGGGCTCGCCGCGGCCGATGAACATTTTGGCGTGCTCTTTCGCGCGCGTTTCGAACGTTTCGCCGGGCTTCCCCGGAGCGAGAAATCCCTCATAGGCGCGGCTGGCGCGAAACAAAGCGGTGTCTATCGCCTTTTGGTCCGTCTCGTCGACATAGACCACCGTGCAATAGGCGATGTTCGGTTTTTGCGCACGGCCTGCGGCCTGCCAGTCGCTGAGGAATTTGCGATAGCGCGGCGCGGCGTCGGCGCGCGGATAGACCAGGAAGTAGCCGGGATTGATGCCGCGCCGCGCGCAAAATTCGAGCGTCTGCGGATCGCGGCTCATCATCCACAGCGGCGGATGCGGGCGTTGCGCCGGCTGCACCGAAATCTGAGCGTTGTCGGTATGAAAATCCTGGCCGTGGAACGAGAACGGCTGCGCGTCGCCGAACGCCGCGGCCATGTAGTCGACAAATTCCAGCGTCGGCGATTTGCGCTGGCTGTAATCCAAGCCGAACGGCCGGAAATAATCGGCATTGATGCCGGGCACCAGCCCAAGCTCCATGCGGCCGCCGAGCATCTGATCGACAATGGCGATTTCCTCGGCCAGCCGCAGCGGGTGATAAAGCGGCACGATATAACCCATCGGCCCGATGCGAAGCCGCTTGGTGCGGGCGCCGGCGCCGACCGCATAAAGGCTCGGCGACGACATCCAGCTTTCGTCGGGGCGGAAATGATGCTCGACGCAGAACGAATAATCGAAGCCGAGCTCGTCGCACAACTGCAACTCGCGCCACAGCTCCTCGTAGCGCCGATGCGGCGTCATGCCGGGCTTGGCCCAGATATGGGAGAAGTGGGCGAATTTCATGGCGTCACTGTCTCATGGCCGGCCCACAACAGTGACCGTTCCCTGCTTTGCGGCGGCGATGGCGGAAAGGAAATTCGACACGAGCAGGCCTGCAAGATAACCGGCTATTCCCATTATAAAAATAGGCCCATTGTGGATTTTATGCCGCCTTCGCCCGTAGCGTCGGAATCTTGCTGACATCCTCTTTGCGTTCGGCATGCCAGGTGTCGTAAGCGCCCTGCATGCGGACCCAGACCGCAGCGCCGTCGCCGAACAGCTTGCCGAGCCGAACCGCGATCGACGGGGACACCGGCTTCCGTTCGCGCAAAATGTCATAGAGATGCTGCCGGGAAATGCCGAGAAGCTGCGCAATCTCGGCCTTGCTCCGCCCCGTTGCCGGAATCACATCCTCCCGCAACAACGCGCCCGGATGCGTCGGGCAGCGGGCCGGATTACGCTTGGCGACATGAGCCATGATTGTTCTCCTCAGTGATATTGCTCGAAATCAACGCGGCAGGCGTCGCCGTCGTCAAATTCGAACGTGATACACCACGGTCCATTTATATGGACCGAATAGCGGATCGGTTGGAAGCCTCGCAACGGATGGAAATCAAAGCCGGGAATGTTCATTTCCTCCGGCCGCGCGACAACGTCCAAGCGGTCCAGGCGACGTAAGATGCGCGCGTGCATCTTCGCGTCGATCTTTCCGGTCCGCCCATGCTCCCAAAGCTCGGCCAGACCCTTACTTTTGAAGTTCCTGATCACACACAAAATTGTAAGCTAAAAGCTGACATATGTCAACCATCAGCTTACGTTGCCTGTCGGGCCTATAGACGTAATCCGCCGGCCTTCCGCTCACCACAGCGGGTTACGGTTGCGCCTGAGCTGCTCTATGAAGCTACATCCCCCACTCGACCCCACGCGCATTGCCGCTTGTAAGATTGCGGTACCGCGCCAGCGCCCAGAGCGGGAAGAACTTTGAATAGCCGTGGTAGCGCAGATAGAACACGCGCGGGAAACCCGTGGCGGTATAGCGCGGCTCGTCCCAGAAGCCATCGGCGCCTTGATTGTCGGCGAGATATTTGATGCCGCGCGCCACCGCCGGATGATCAACGTCGCCTGTCGCCATGAAGCCGAGCAGCGCCCAGGCGGTCTGCGACGCGGTCGATGGCGCGCGCTCGTAGCCATGATAATCGAGCTTATAGCTCGAACCGTCCTCGCCCCAGCCGCCGTCGGCGTTCTGAATGGCGGCGAGCCAGGCAATCGCCTTGCGCAGTTCCGGCGCCGAGCGATCAAATCCCGCGGCGTTGAGCGCACAGAGCACCGACCAGGTGCCGTAGATGTAATTCATGCCCCAGCGGCCGAACCACGAGCCGTCGGCCGCTTGCGTGTCGCGCAGATAAGCGATCGAGCGTTTGACGGCGGGGCTTTGCGTGTCGCCGAGCTGCGCCAGCATCGACAGGCAGCGCGCACTGACATCCTCGGTCGGCGGATCGAGCAACGCACCGTGGTCGGCAAACGGAATATTGTTGAGATAATAAAATTCGTTGTCGGTGTCGAACGCGCCCCAGCCGCCGCTACTGCTTTGCATGCCGACGATCCATTCGCGGGCGCGCGCGATCGCGGCTTTGTAGTCGGCGCCGGTGACGCGCTGCATGCGGTCCATCGCCATGGCGACGACGGCGGTGTCGTCAACGTCGGGATAATGCGGATTGGCATATTGGAACGCCCAGCCGCCGGGCCGCAGCTCGGGCCGCCGCGCGATCCAGTCGCCGCGCAGGTCGAGCACCTGCATCGGCACGAGCCAATCCAACCCGCGCTTGACCTGCGCGTTGACGTGGTCGCCGCCGGCTTCCAAGAGCGCGTGACAGGCGAGCCCGGTGTCCCAGATCGGCGATACGCAGGGTTGGCAATAGGTCTCGTGCTCGTGCACGACCAGCAATTTTTCGATCGATTGCCGCGCGATCGCACGCTGCGGATAATCGTCCGGAAACCCGAGCGCATCGAACATTATCACGCTGTTGGCCATTGCCGGAAAAATCGCGCCCAGGCCGTCTTCGCCGTTGAGCCGTTCGCCGACCCACGCCACGGCGCGATCGATGGCGCGCTGCCGCGGGCGCTTGGGGAAATACGGCTCCGCCGCGCGCAAAACGTTGTCGACCGCGCGAAAGAACCAGAACCACCACGCCTTCTGCTGCGGCGCCTTCGGCGTCGGCCCGAGCGATTGCGGCGGCTCGAGGAACAGCTCGTTGATCCTAACGCCCTTTGGATTGCGCGCGCGCGGCTTCTTCGCCATCAGCACCAGAAGCGGCACGATCACGGTGCGGCTCCAATACGAGATCTTGTCGAGATGGAACGGAAACCATTTCGGCAGCAACATGATCTCGACCGGCATCACCGGCACCGCACGCCATGGCACGATGCCATAGAGCGCCAGCAGGCAGCGCGTGAACACATTCGACCGCTCGGCACCGCCGCGCAGGCGGATCGCCTCGCGCGCGCGGCGCATATGTTCGGCTTGCGGCTCTTCCCCGATCATCTTGAGCGCGAAATAGGCTTTCACGCTCGCGCTCATGTCGAAGGCGCCGTCGGCGAACAGCGGCCAGCCGCCATGCGCGCCCTGGATGCGGCGCAGATAGGCGGCGATGCCGGCCTCCAGCGCGGCATCGACCGGTTCACCAAGGTAGTGACGCAGCAGCACGTATTCGGCCGGAATGGTGGCGTCGGCTTCGAGCTCGAACAGGAAATGACCGTCGGCGCGCTGGCAGGCGAGCAGCGCCTGCGTCGCCGCCGCGATCGCACGGTCGAGATCGGGACCGCTGACCGGCGATTGGGCCATGTGGACATTCATGGTTAGGCGTTCCGCTCAGCGACTAGCGACGATTTCGGCAGCAAGGTTGCCGGACCGTATCGCGCCTTCGATCGTTGCCGGCAAGCCGGTATTTGTCCAATCCCCGGCCAGAACAAGGTTGCGCCACGCGGTTTCGGCGCCGGGACGCTTGGCATCCTGCGCCGGCGTTGCGGCAAAAGTGGCGCGGCGCTCGCGCACGATCTGCCACGGCGGCAGCGCGTCCGGCAGCCCGGTCAGGCTTGCCACCTCCGTCCAGATCGCCTTGGCAAGCTCCTCGCGCGGCGTGTCGATCAGCCGGTCGCCCGCACTGATCGTGACCGACAGCCGGCCGGGAAATGCGAACAGCCATTCGACGGTGCCGTTGAGCACGCCCAGGATCGGCGGCTGCGCGGCCGGCGGCGCGATGCGGAAATGCGCATTGACGATGGCGCGGAACTCGGTCGGCGCGTCAAGGCCGCGCACCAGCGCGGCGGCCGCGTAAGGCGGTACCGCGAGGATGACCGCATCTTCGTCCGCAAGCGCAATCGTCTCGCCGCCGAAATCGAGCGCATCGACGCGTCTGGTGCCGAAGCGGATGGCGCGGAGCTGGTGCTCCAGCCGCACCGCGGCGCCGCGCTGTTGCAGCAAAGCGAGCGCCGGTTCGATCAGCGTCGCGCTCAAGCCGTCGCGCGCGAGCAGCGGCCGGCAAGCCTCCCCGCCGGCGGCGAGCGTCTCGCGGATCACCGCTGCCGCGAGCTTGGCCGAACCGCGCGGCGGATCGATATTGAGCGCCGCCAGCAGCAGCGGCTCGACCAGCCGCCGATACAGCGTCCCTTTGCAGGCGATGATATCGCCCACCGTCTGGCCCGGCGCCGGCCACAACAGCCGCGCCAGCGCCAGGTAATCGAGCAGCCGCGTTCCCGGGACGCGCCGCGAGCGGTCGAAGATCCAGAACGGCACGCGGCCGTCGTTCAAACGCAGCGTCCAGCTGTCGCGGCTCGCCAAATCGAAAAACCGGAATTCGGCTTCTACCGGGCCGATCAAATGACGTTCGCCGCCGATCTCGCGCAAATAGCCGAGCGCAGCGTGGTTGCCGGAGAGCAGCAGATGATTGCCGTTGTCGATCACCATGCCGACCGATGCATCGTGATAGGAGCGGGCGCGGCCACCGGCAAAGGCGGTGGCTTCATGCAGCACCACGTCCTCGCCGCGCGCGCTGAGTTTGACCGCGGCGGACAAGCCGGCGAGACCTCCGCCGATGATGTGAATCGTTCTCGTCATGGTTTGATTGACATATGTCACGGCAACTTATTGCGAGCCGGGAAACGCAGCTCCAAGCCTGTTTGGACTGTTTGGGATTGCATTATTCTATCGGCAGCCTTTAGCGGCGCCTCGGAGCCACCGTAATCGCGGGCCTACAGGGGCCGCCAGAAGACATCTTACTCAAAATGCCAGGGATGGAACCCGCCTGTCGGCTCGTCCCATCGGAACTATCATGCGGCCTTACCGGTTGAAATTATGGGGTTTAAGGGAGACGTGTTTGTCTCGTTTGGTCCTTATCGTCGATGATGAAGCGCTCGTGCGCGAAGTCATAGCATCAATGCTGGAAGACCTCGGCTGCGAGGTGATTACGGCGGCTAGTGGAGACGACGCTTTGAAGAAGCTTTCTAGCGACCGCCGGGTTGAAATCCTAATCACGGACGTAAACATGCCCGGAATGGACGGTTACGAACTGGCCGAAGTGGCCACGCGGATGCGCGCACAGTTGAAGGTGATCTTGCTGTCTGGTCGAGAACAGGACGGTTCCGGCTTCCCGCTCGTGCGAAAGCCGTTTCTTAAGCAAGACTTGCAACGCGTGATGGCGCGACATACCGGGGTTTGTTGAGGCTCGCCAGCACTACGGCATTAGAGCATGATCCCGAAAAGTGGATTCCGGTTTTCGGAAAAGATCATGCTCAATCAAAAAAGCTAGAGCCCGCTTTTGATACTATCAAAACCGATAAGGGCTCTAGGCACCGCGCTGCGCTTTTCCGGCTTTTGCCGAGCCGTTAGCGACCACACCGAAATCGCCGGACTTTGTAGCGCCATTGGCAATTGCGAAGCCTTCGGCACTTAAGCCACGCCGCAGTAGCTCGCGCACCGCCGCAGCGCGGCTCGGCATGTGCTTGTTGAACCGCCAACTATCGACAGCAGTAAGCTCTTCCTTGGTGAGCATGATTTGCAGGCGCTCGCCCCGAGGATCGGAAGGCATGGCAATCTCCTCTTGCTCAGTCCGCTAAACTTACTCAATTAAAGTCGATAACGCAAGTTTAGCCGATAGAGCAAACTGCAAAACAGGAGGAAGTATTCACTAAAACTAAAACTGAGTTTCTCACCCACTCATAGCAACCGTCTGGTCTTTGCTAAGTTGAACATAAAGTAATTGTTGTCGTCAGAAAATTTTTAGCACACGCTATATTTTCCGGAGTTGTCATGTCCGCGCATAATGTAACGATTTTACATTCCCAGCCCCCTTTGGGGCCAAGCGCTGAGGCCGACCATCGCATCGCGAATAGCCTGGCGGCGATCAGCGGATTGGTTCGCGTGCGTGCACGGGCTATCGACGGCGTTGTGGACCCCAAGACGTTCCTCTTGGAGATCGCCGACCGCATCGACACGGTCGCCAAGCTGCATCGCCTCTTAGCTTATTCCAATAGTGGAAATGTTCGGCTCGATCAGTATCTGCAGGAGATTTGCGACCGGCTGGGCAGCGTGCTTGCGACGAACACGCCGGATTATTCGGTTGACTGTTCCCCTGAACGCGTCGTGCCGTTCAACGTGGCGCTGCCGCTCGGTCTCATAACCGCGGAACTGTTTTCTAATTCACTCAAATATGCGCATCCCACCGGGCTGCCGGTGAAAATTTCGGTTTCTTGCAGTCAAACCCCGACCAACGAATTGCATTTTTTCTATCAAGATGATGGTGTGGGATTTCCAGAAGCATTTGACATATCCCACGATGGACATTTGGGGATGCGATTTATTCGCTCGCTTGGCGAACAGCTCGGGTCGACCCATAAATGGCTAAGCGATCCGCTCGGTGTCCAATTTGAAATGCGGTTCCCCTTGCGGGAAATGAATGCGCAGGGCTTATCAGTCCGCGCCCTAGAAAAGATTGCGCAACACGATGACAAGGAATTTCGCGCGGGGCAGGTGAATACGATCGCGCGGCGGCTCAAAGCCGCGCGCGACCAGCGCTTCGAGAATCAACCGATAGGCCTCCGCCATGATGCGCGGCGCCCGCACCACGCGGCGCGGGTTTTGCGCCATGATCGCGCTCGCTTCGGCAAATTCCTGGCGCGCCAGCGCGGCGATGGCGGCGCACGGCCTGCCGATCGCGGGATGCGCCAGCACCGCGGCCGGATCGGTCGCCGCGATGCCGGCCGCCGCCAGTTGCTCGCGCGGCAAATAGAGGCGGCCCATCGCGGCATCCTCGTCGAGGTCGCGCAGGATATTGGTGAGCTGCAGCGCGCGGCCGAGATGATGGGCGAGCTCGAAGCCCGCTTCGCGCTCCATGCCGAACACCCGCACCGACAGCCGGCCGACGGCACAGGCGACGCGGTCGCAATAGAGGTCGAGCGTCGCGCGGTCCGGGGCGCGGATATCGGCGAGCACGTCCATCTCCATGCCGTCGATGACGGCGAGAAAATCCGTCCCGCTGCAGATCGAAAGTGCGCACCGCCCGCGCCAGACCGGCAAGATGGTGCGGCGGCGCACCGCGCATAAAGCGCGTCGATGTCGCCGCGCCACGCCTCGATCGCGCCGCGGCGCGGCTCGCGCGGCCCGGGATCGTCGGCGACGTCGTCGACGGCGCGGCAGAACGAATAGATTTCGAACATCGCCTCGCGCTGTGCGCGCGGCAGGATCCGCATGCCGGCATAGAACGAGCTGCCGGAGGCGCGCTCCGCCGCTTGATTGGGCTTGGCCACTTACGCCCCCCGCGGCTTCTGCGCACGTGGCGGACAACCGCCGGCCGAGCCGGCGCGACGCGCCGCTGCAAGACGCCGAGCAGCGTCAGGCCGGCAACGGCGGGCAGCGGCAGATGCACGCGCTCGCTCAGCGGGTCGCGCGTTTGCAGGATATGCGTCAGCCGATGCGCCAGCGTGTTGATGACCGAAACTTCCAGGCCGAGCCGGCGGTCGTTGATCAGACATCGCAAAATCGTCGCTTTCGCTTAGCAAGCCGCTCGGTGCGCGCGGCGAGCTTGTGCAGGCAGTCGAGCAGCGCCGGCGAGGCGCGCGCGCCGCCGAGCGCTTCGACGCTCGCCCCGCTCGCGGCCAGCGCGTCGTGCGGAATATAGACGCGGTCGAGATTGCGATAGTCTTCCTGGCAATCCTGCAGATGATTGATGATCTGCAGCGCCGCGCACAGCGCATCGTTGGCCGGCCAGACCGCGCGGCTCTCGCCGTGCACGTCGCAGACGAAACGGCCGACCGGCATCGCCGACAGCGCGCAATAGCCGATCAGATCGTCCCAATCGCGATAGCGCAGCTTGGTGACGTCGAGCTTGAACGCGGCGAGAGATCCTGCGCGTGCTTCGGCGAAAGATTGCGCTCGGCGAGCGCCGCGCGCAGACTGCACCGCGACCGCATCGTCGGCATTCGCGCCGAGTGAGCCCGCGCTTCGAGCCGATCGAGCAGCGCAAGTTTTTCTTCCGGCGTCAGCGTCGCGTGGTCGGCGATGTCGTCGGCGGTGCGCACGAAATTGTAGAACGCCAAAATCGGGCCGCGATGGCGCGGATGGATGAGCCACGACGCCACCGGGAAATTCTCATCCCGGTGGCCCTTGCCCGAGCGCCAATCCTCGGCGTCCGTGTTTGAACGCGTGCGTTCATCGCAATTCCGAAACGTTGGGCTTTTTCGCAACTCGCATTGAGATCGGCCTGCGCGCGGCCTTTCCACATGCCGCCGCGCCCGCGCGCATGCTGATAAGCGGAATCGACCGTAAACGCCATATAGACGGCCGCGATCGCCGGCAGCGCCGGCCCCACAGCCACGACAGGCGATAGAAGCGCAGCGTCGGCCGGAAGGCGAACGCCATCAGCAGCCAGACGAAAATGCCGATGAACTGCGCGCACGCCGCTCGGCGAACAGCGCGAGCGCCACCGGCGCAAGATAAGTCAGCGCCAGGCCGAGAACGGTGCCGGCGAGCAACAGCGGCGAATAGCGCAGCTGCGCATAGGCGGTGCGCGACACCATGCGGCGGATGTCCGCGATCGCCGGATAGGCGCGGATCGCTGCGCACGCGCTCGGTCAGCGCGATCCAGATCGGGCCGTGCGCCTTGAGCAGCTTGGCCAGCGCGCAATCGTCGATCAGGGCGTCGCGGATCGCGGCCATGCCGCCCGCCGCATGCAGCGCGTCGCGGCGCACCAGCATGCAGCCGCCGGCCGCGGCCGCGGTGGCGCGGCGCGGATCGTTCGCCCAGGCGAACGGATAAAGCATCTGGAAGAAGAAGATGAAGGCCGGGACGAACATGCGCTCGGCAAAACTTTCGCAGCGCAATTTCGCCATCAGCGAGGTGAGAACCAAGCCGCCCGCGTGCGCGCGCGCGACAAGGTGCGGTCAGCGCGTCCGGCGCGTAAACGATGTCGGCGTCGGTGAACAGCAGATAGTCCGGCGGCGCCGGCGCGCTCTCGGCCTGTTCGACGCCTTGCTGCTGCGCCCACAGCTTGCCGGTCCAGCCGGCCGGCAGGGCGCGCCCGGACAGTACGGTCAGACGCGCGCCGGCGCCGAGCGCCGCCGCGGCCTCGCGCGCCACCGCCGCGGTGGCGTCGCGGCTCTGGTCGTCGACCAGGATCACGCGGAAGGCGCCCGGATAGTCCTGCCGCAACAGCGAGCGTATGGTCTCGCCCGACGCATTCGGCCTCGTCGCGCGCCGGGATGATCGCGGTGACGGCAGGCCATGGGCCCGGCCATGGCCGGCGGCATCGCCGTCGTCGCGTCGGCCGCGCGCCAAAAACCGCCGCGCGCGGCGATGAGATAGAGCCAGATCGCCAGCACCATTGACGCTATGAGGTCGTTGGCCACAGATAGTCCCTTAAGGGGCAGACTAGGCCGTCGCGCCGTGCGGGTGACGCCCGCGGCGGCGGCGCTTCGTTATCCCGTAAATGTAGGACCTGATATAGGACCCCGCAGGCGGCCGTCGCTGGGCAACGCTGGGGAATGAGCAACTAATGAACGCCAAAAACAGCCCTTTTCTCGACGCGTCTGGACGCCGTGGCGGCGGAAACCGAGGCGCTGCTCGACCGGCTTCTGGCCGCGGCGCCGGCGGCGGGCGAATTGAGCCGCCCGGCGCGGCTGATCGAGGCCATGCGCTATGCGAGCCTCGGCGGCGGCAAGCGATTCCGGCCGTTCCTGGTGGTCGAATCGGCGCAGCCTGTTCGACGTGCCGCGGCAGCAACGCCTTGATGGCGGGCGCGGCGCTCGAATGCGTGCATTGCTATTCGCTGGTGCACGACGATCTGCCGGCCATGGACAACGATGCGCTGCGGCGCGGCCAGCCGACCGCGCACAAGAAATTCGACGAAGCGACCGCGATCCTCGCCGGCGACGGGCTGCTGACCTTCGCCTTCGATATTCTGTCGCGGCCGGAAACCCATCCCGACCCGGCCGTCCGCATCGAGCTGGTCAACGCGCTGGCGCGCGCCTCCGGCCTAGGCGGCATGGCCGGCGGCCAGATGCTCGATCTCGCCGCCGAGGGCCGCTTCGGCGCGCAACACGCATCGGCGCGCAACGAGGTGCGCATGTTGCAGGCGATGAAGACCGGCGCGCTGTTGCGCTTTGGCTGCCAGGCCGGCGGCATTCTCGCCGCGGCGACGCCGGCGCAGCGCGAAGCGCTCGAGCGCTACGGAGCGGCGGTCGGCCAGGCTTTCCAGATCGCCGACGATCTGCTCGATATCGAAGGCGATCCGGCGCTGGTCGGCAAATCGACCGGCAAGGATGCCGCCGCCGGCAAGGCCACCATGGTCAGCGTGCTTGGCGTGCCGGGAGCGAAGGCGCGGCTGCGCGAGCTGGTCGCGGAGGCCGAGAAGGCGCTGGCGCCGTTCGGCGCCGGCGGCGGCGATCCTGATCGAGGGCGCGCAATTCGTTGCCGATCGGCATGCCTGAACAGGCTGCGGATAGTGTCGCAGCACCGATGACAACAGCGCAATAACTGATTGAACCTTGCGCGTACGTCTGCCGAAGCGTCCAGCAGCGTGACCGAAGCAGCTCAGGATTGAGGTGAATCGACGGTCCAGATTGAAGTTCGCGCAGGAGCGCCTATTTGCGGTCCCGTCTCAGGCCGTCGTGCTAGTTCTCGGGTAAAAAAGCAGGAGACCCGAACCTTCCACCGCTTCGGGACACTCATCGCAAAATGAACAATTCGCGTTGGACATTTTGCACGTGCGCCGCCGCTATGCTGGCGGCCTTGCTCGCCGTCGGAGCTGCCATTCGCGGCCGCGCCGGCCCATGCGCAAAGTTCGAGCAAGGCCCACGGCGCCACGCAGCGCCAGCAGGCCAAGGACCCGGCAACCCGCCGGCCGCCAAGCACGTCGAACCAACCGCCGCCGCGCACGCCCTTCACCGCCGCCGATGACGCCGCCGCGGCGATCCCCGGCATGCCGGATGCGCGGTTCTGGGCGAATTCGGTGACCGATTTCATCAACGCGCTGCCGTCGCAGCCGGGCCCTTGGCTCGCACTCTCCAGCGGCGGCGCGGACGGCGCCTTCGGCGCCGGCCTGCTCAACGGCCTCACCGCATCCGGCAAGCGGCCGGATTATGCGGTCGTCACCGGCGTGAGCACCGGCGCGCTGATGGCGCCGTTCGTCTTCGCCGGCCCGAAATACGACGACGCGTTGCGCGACGCCTATACCAAGATCACCTCGGCGGACATTTTCGAGGTCGGCGGCACCAGCGAGAGCTTCGTCGACTCCTGGCCGCTGCAGCGACCTGATCGCCAAGCAGGTCACGCCCGGCACTGCTCGCGGATATCGCCGACGCACTATCGCGCGGCCGCCGCTTGTTCGTTGTCACTACCGATCTCGATGCCGAACGCTCCGTGGTCTGGAACATGGGCGCCATCGCCGCGCATGGCGGCGACGAGGCGCTCAAGCTGTTCCGCACCGTGCTGCTGGCCTCGGCCAGCATTCCCGGCGCATTTCCGCCGGTGCTGATCGACGTCGAGGCCAACGGCAAGAAGTTTCAGGAGATGCACGTCGACGGCGGCGTCGGCGGCCAGTTCTTCGTCGCGCCGGCGGCGTTGATGGCGAGCACCAGCGACTTATCGGCTGCCGGCGACCGCGCTTTATGTCGTGATCAATACCGGCCTCAAGCCCGAATTTCAGGTGGTCGAACGCTTCGTGCCGTCGATCCTGACCCAATCGGTCGGCGTCGCCGTGAAGGTCGATACGCGATTGATGCTCGACCGCGCCTATATCGTGGCCAAGCGCAGCGGCGTCGCTTTCAATGTCGCGACCATTCCCGCCAAGCTTCAATACGCCAAGCCGCGGCGCGTTCGATCCCGATTACATGAAGGCGCTGTTCAAGTCGGCTTCGAACAGGGCAAAAGCGCGAACCCGTTCGCCAACGCACCGCCGCCCTATCCGGGCCAGCCGCCAAAATTGATCATCGACCGATCCAGCAGACCGCAACCGGAGCAAACCAATGAGGAACGCCTGGAAAGTGCCGTAGCCGCGATCGCGGTTGCGGGCTGCTGGTGGCAATGCGCGGCAACACCGTCGCCGGCGAGCGATCATCGGCGCAACGCGAGCCGGATCGCACGCCTATGACGGGCTATGGAGCGTCTCGATCCGCACGCAGTACGGCCCGTGCGACGCCAGCTACCGCTACCCAGCGCGCATCGTCGGCGGACAGATCGTGCCGGCCGGCAGCAAAATTTCAGCTATCAGATCTCCGGCGCTGTGGTGTCGAGCGGCGCGATCGCCGTGACCGTGAGCAACGGCGTGGGCAGCGCCACCGGCTATGGCCGGCTGCGCGGCCGCAATCGGCCGCGGCCGCTGGAGCGCCGGCAACAATCAGTGTTACGGCACCTGGAGCGCGATGCGCCGCGCGGCGAACTAGCGAACGCCGTAGGGTGGGCATTGCGTGTGCTCAGCCCTGCCGCATGATCATCCCCTCAAGCGCAATGCCCACGCGGCCGGACGTGCAGCGTGGGCAAAATCGTTACGAAATGCGATGCCGAGCGTCTCGGCATCGATTGACGATGTTGCCCACCCTACGCGCTTCAGCCGGTCTTGCGCGCCGGCACGTTGGCGTTCCACCACGGGCAGACATCGCCGGCGCGCAGATAATTGCCGTCCATGACATTGACCGGCTCGCGGCCGCCGGATTGCGCGACACGATGGCGCAGCTCGCGCGCCTGCGTCGCGGCCTTCCGGGGTCAGCCACATGCGGTCGTGGCCCCATAGGCTCGGCCCTTCGGTGCGCTCGTGCGGCGTCCAGTTTGCGGTATCGATGCTGCGGCCGCCCCAGCCGTATTCGACCAGAAAATTCGACGGCGAGCACGAATAAAACGAGGTGACATGATCGTTGACGTGGCGGCCGAGCGTGGTGCCGATCATTTCCGGTTTGCCGAGCGCAATATCGTAGGCCTGCCCGACGTCGTCGAGATAGCAGACCTCGAACATCATGTGATGGATGCCGTTCTTGCCGGTGTCGATGAAGGCGAGGCTGTGGTGGCGCGCATTGATATGGAAGAAATAAGCCTTGAACGGCTGCAGGATGTAATCGGTCGGCTTGAAGTTGAGGATCTCGGTATAGAACGGCACCACGTCGTCGAGCCGCGCCGCGGTGAGCACGGCGTGGCCCATGCCGAGCGGGCCGGTGCGGAAGCCCGAGATCGAACGGCCGGGCTTGAACGGATCGGTCGCGGTTTCGGCGCCGTGGAAAACTTCGAGCCGGTTGCCGACCGGATCGGAGAAGACAATCAGGTCTTTCACCCGGCGTTCGTCCGCCAGCGCCCGCGTGCCGCGCGCGATCTTGACGCCGGATTTTTCCAGATGCGCGGCGAGCGCATCGAGCGCCGTGGCGTCGGCGACCTCCCAGCCGTAGAACGACGGCCCCTCGTCCTCGTCGCTATGGATGATGACGCGCTGCTTGCGGTCGTCCATGCGCAGCGCCAGCGTGCCGCGGCTCTTGTCGACCATCTGCATGCCGAGAAAACGCGTGCCGTACTCCGCCCAATCGTCGAGATTCTTGGTGCGGATGCCGACATAGCCCAGCGCGTTGAGATTCATCGCGGGTCTCCTGGCAGACTCATATCATATTGAACCTAAGGCGTAAATTGAGTGCTGCAAGCGGACGTAACCTGGTTGGCGCATTGTTAAGCCGTCGTCACGATCAGTGAAGAGAGTTTCATTCAGCAATCCGGCTTGGCGACTCCCTCTCCCCGCGCGCGGGGAGAGGGTCGGGGTGAGGGGGCGCTGCCGAAAATGCTGCCGCGAAGATCGTCTCCCAAACACCTTCGATATTGCCTAGCACGTCGTTATTCCAAAACCGCAGAACACGATAACGGTGCTCGACGAGCCATCGATCACGCACGGCGTCGCGTCTGCTATCGGCGTGTTGACCACCGTCGACCTCAACGACAAGCCGTTTCGCTCTACAGACAAAATCTACGACGTAAGGACCGATCGGCTCCTGCCGCACGAATTTAAACCCGGCGAGCGAGCGCGACCGGAGGTAACGCCAAAGCTTTCGTTCGGCGAGCGTCGAGTTTTTTCGCAACTCTCTAGCCAAACGCGTCTTCGTTACTTTTGCACCGCGCATGCGTCGAGGCCCCCCTCACCCTACCCTCTCCCCGCACGCGGGGAGAGGGTGGAACAAGCGGCGCGACGGAGCATTTTACCCGGCGCCGCAATCAGTGTGCGATCGGCGCGGGGCCCACGCCCGGAGCCGGTGTCGGGCTCGCGGCAGCAGGTGGTGCGGAGCCCGCGGCAGCAGCCGGTGTCGGACTCGAGGCGGGAGCCGGCACCGCGCGCTGCCCGAGATAGCGCGGCACGACGATGCGCTCGCCTTCGGTCAGCGCTGCGTTCTCCGGCTTCTTGATTGATCTGGGTGATCGCCCAAAGCGGCACATGATAGGTCGCCGCGAGAGATTTGCAGCGTATCGCCGGCTTGCGCCGAGACCGGCAGGCCGGAGTCCCACAGTTCGATCGGGCCGGTGGCCGGAAAGACGATGTGCAGCGGCACGGCTTCACCCTCGCCCCGCGCCGGCCATCGTCCTGATCTTGGCGGCCAATTGCTCCTGGATGCGATCGAACTTGTCCATATTGACATGGATGACTTCCGGGCGGTCTTTGAGATTGAAGCTGGCATAATGGCCATGGAAACCGCGGCCCGGCGCGGGATCGCCGCCGCCCAGGAAGTTGGAGGACTGGTAGAGGTTGATATAGCGCTCGACATTCGCCGGCACCTGCCCGGCGGAGCGGGTGGGATCGTAGGTGATGAGCAGGCCACCGGGACATGCGCGGCGTCGAGCGCTTCGGCAAATTGACATGGCGGAATCGCCGCCGATGGAATGGCCGATCACGGTGATCGGCTTGGGGTCGCGGCGGTAATCGCTGATGGCCTGAGTGGCGACATTGCGCCACATCAGATGCGAGCCTGATGTTGGCCGCGACGCCGGCGCGGGTGATGCGCTCCGCCAGTTGGTCCATGCCCCAATCGATCAGGCCGATCAGGCCGCGGAACAGATAGGCGCGGCCGTGCACAGCGGCCGCGGCGTTTTCGGCGCCGCCCGGCGCTTGGGCCATCGCGGTTTGGCCGGCTGTGGCGAGACAGGCCGCGATCGTGAGCGCCGCCAAAATGGCTGCAGCGGACTTGGCGGCAATGGACTTGGCGGCAACGCGCTTGGCTTGAACCATGCCCTATCAATAACAGTTGGCGAGAACCGCGGCGCGGCATTTTTCAGGGTGACGCTTGGCCACGCGGCCCGCTAATCTTAAGGCGATGAAATTCTTGATGAGATTGGCGACCGGCCAGATCGCGCTTTGGCGCACGTTCTGGCTGATCGAAGTGCCGCTCGCTGTCCTCTGGGATGCCAGCGGGGCCTGCATGGTGCTCGGCTGGGGTATCGGCAAGCCGTTGCTTGCCGGATTTATCATAGCGCTCTTCACGCTAGCGAGCGCCGCTATCCCCGTTGTCGCGGTGGCGCTGTGGCGCAGCGCATCGAATTACCCGCAACCGGCCTGGTGGCAAAAGCTGCTGGCGCTTGGCGCTAAATTATGCGCGGCCTTTTCAGGATTGGTGGGCAGCCTCAGCGTTGTCGGCCTTCTCTATCTAGCCTACGAATTCCTCGCCGCCGCGCTCGCTCCTGTTTGATCGGCCCGCCGCGCGCGCCGCTTTATCTCCTCATTGCGATCCGTTGCTTGGCAAAGCGGCGGCGATGACATCGCCGCCTGCGGCCGCAGGCTGTTTGCTGTTGAAATTGCCGGCCGGAGATGAAACACCGTAGGTTCTTTCCGCATAATCCGTCATATCGGCGGCCGTGAGCTCGCGCTTGACGGACAAGTCTCCCGAATTCACCGCGCCTGACAGGGCATCGAGAAAAGCCACCGACTCATTTGGGTCGCGTGTTGGCCGGTCTGTTGGCTCGCGTTCCGGCGGTTTCGGCGGCTGCTGCGCCACGTGTTCTGGCGCGGCTGGCTGCGGTAACGCGGGCATTTTACTTTGCGCAATGGGGTTACCTTGCGTCATGCGGCGAGGACTTGCGGCCGCCAAATTGCTTTGCCGTGGCGCCGGCCGATCTTCGGCGAATGCAAGCGTAGTCGGCGGATCGGGCTGCGCCGGCTTGAGCGGCCGCGGCATCGCGGCTTGCGCGGTGGCCAAGCCAGCTCCCGCGTTAAGCTTGGTGATTTCGCTTTTCGCCAGATTGCGAAATTCCGGACTGAACTGCGCCCCCGGATGCGAATCGTTGTTGGCGATGTACTCGATATTGTCGCCTTCCAGTTTCTTCGATCCCATCCCGCCGAAGGTCATCCAGGGGTTTGGATTATAAATTTCAATCATGTGTCCCACGTTGCCCGTGAGCGGCGGATTCCAGCTCAGCATCGAGGGCTGGAGCGCAATGATGACATCGACGTATTTCGCCTTATTGGCCACGAAAACCGAGCTGTTGGCGCCGAGGCTATAGCCGATGACCAGGGTGCGCGTTCCCGGCGGCTGGCGGTCGATGTCCTCGACCAGGCTCGGCCATTCTTCATGCAGGTAAGTCTGCACTTCGACATCCGGCATCGTTCTCAGTTCGGCGACCAATTCGACGAGGCCGATTGCCGGCAACGGCCCGAACATCGGCCATAACACGCCGACAAACGTCTTGGCGTGGACCGGCGAGCACAACAGCGACCCGCACAAAGCGACAGCGATCGCGAGTTTCTTCATGAGCCGTCCCCCGTTGCCGGCCGGCGCCGGCGTGACGCGCTGCGCCGCGTCGGCAGCCACCAGCCGCCCCGAATACCCGTCGTTCCCGGCCGGCAATGAGCCGGGCAATTGCGGGCAATTGTGGGAGGCACGGGGGTGACTTTGCGGATGAAAGGCGGCGTCGATGGACGCAATTAATAATTCGTTACCAAGCGAGCGTGGCGCCGCCTTCTTCGTCATGCCCGGGCTTGTCCCGGGCATCTACATCTTGCAGCTCCGTAAAGTGGAAGGCGTGGATGGCCGGAACGAGTTCGGCCATGACGGGCGGCGCAAGCGGTTCTCTATTCGTCATCGCCGGGCTTGTCCCGGCGGATCTCGCTTAGGCGGGCACGGCGTTGCCAACTGAATCGGGATGGCCGGGACAAGCCGGGCCATGACGGCCCCGAATAGCCGGCTTTCCGGCGCATCTCATTTGTCATGACATTGTCTGGCAATTTATGCTATTGTCCCCCTTCGGAGGCAAAATGACCCGACGCACCAACCGGACGGAAAAGCTCGATCTGCGGCTGAGCCGCGCCGCCAAGCAGACTTTGCAGGCGGCCGCTTCCGCCGAACGCAAATCCGTCAGCGAATTCGTGCTCGATTCCGCGCTCAGCGAGGCCGAAGAGCGGCTCGCCGACCGGCGGGTCTTCACGCTCGATGCCAAGGCGTGGAACGCATTCGTCGCCGCGCTCGATGCGCCGCCGCGCCGTCAGGCGCGCCTTGAGCGGCTGTTTCGCGAACGTTCGGTGTTCGATCGCAAAAGCGAGCCGTGACGGCTTCGCTTCATATCGAGAAACTGCACCGCAGCCACAACGTCGAGCCCTTCACCTGCGGGCAGCCGCAGCTTGACCGCTTTCTCAGCCGTCACGCGCTGCAAGCGCAACAGGCCAATTCCTCGCAAACCTACGTCGCCGTGAGCGGCGGCGAGGTTGTCGGCTTCTACACCATCGTCGCCGGCGAGGTTTTGCACGCCCACGCCCCCGAGCGCGTCATCAAGGGCATGCCGCGCCATCCGATCCCGCTCTTGGTGCTCGCGCGCCTTGCCGTCCACACCAAGGCGCAAGGCCGCGGGCTGGGCGCCGGCCTGCTGCTCGACGCGCTCGGCCGCACGCTGCAAGTCGCCGACATGATCGGCGTGCGCGCGCTCGCCGTTCATGCCAAGGATGACACGGCGGTCGCGTTCTACCGCCACTTCGGCTTCACGCCGTCACCGACCGACCCGCGGCACCTGTTCGTGCTGATCAAGGACATCCGGCTGGCGGGGAGGCGGATTTAAGGGCGACGCTCGCCTCTCTCGTCATCGCCGGGCTTGTCCCGGCGATCTCGCTTAGGCGGGCACGGCGTTGCCAATTGAATCGGGATGACCGGAACAAGCCCGGCCACGGCGTCCCATTTTTAGTTACAAACCCCTTGACAATCGTCACCGATATAGTTACATCGGCATCCTCGCTCACTTAAAGGACATGACCCGGAGGCACACCGGGCCATTGGGGCGAGGGCGGTGCCCGCGGGCGGATTTGCAGTCCGCTCTCGGGCGGCTTGGGCATCAGTCTCCCGGCACTAGGACCGGGGCGGGAGGTGCTTCCCTGGACTGGGACAGGCGAAGGCGGGTAACGCCCGTTCAGACCACGTCCCAGGAAGCCTGGCCTGAAGCTGAGCCTTAGGGACGATGACCCCCTTTGGCGAAAGCCGCGGTGGAACGCCGACAGGCGTGCGCATCCCGCTGGATGCGCGGCCGTGCCAGCGGCACGGCAGGATGGAAATGCGTCTGCCGGCGTTCCGCATCCTTTATTTCATTTCTTGATGTCTTGGCGTTAAGGCTTGGCTTTGTTGTTGGCTTTTGCGAAGCGGGCTTAAGCGGCTAGCGAAAGGCGGGCACCACCCCCGGCTTTTCCTAAAGCGCCACCCGGCTTCGCGCTTCACGTGACCGCATTGGCACAGCTCGGGCGCGCAGCCGCGCCGCGAGAACGGGAGAGCGCGTCCATGAATCGTGCCAACGATCTGACCGTGTCGCTCGCCATGGTGCAAGCCGGGCTCAAGCGCAAAGCGAAATTGCGCCCGCCACAATTCGCGCGTCGATTCGCAATCGAAAAGCTTTTGCAGCAACGGCGCTATTGCGACGCCTTCACGCTATGGCGGACCTGCCGACTCAGATCCTGCCGCAGATCCCACGGCTGCGCCGGCGACGCGCAGACCTGCCTGCAACGGGCGCTCGGCCGCGTGCCGCGCGACATCCAGTGGCGCGTGCGCCAAGACATCCTCGACGCGACGCCGCGCAATTTCGGCGCACCCGAACGCAAGGCGCGGCAATACATGCCGCTCGACTTTTATGAGTAGGGAGGGACGAGTGGGTACACCGCGATGCTTTACGCCTCGCCCGTTCCGGGAGAGGACAGATCGCGCGAAGCGCGATCAGGTGAGGGCCGCCGCGCGCGCAAGCCTTCGGGCCCTCACCCGCGCGCCTGCGGCACGTGTAAGCCTCTCCCGGAACGGGAGAGGCGAAAGGCGCGCTCCGCGGCTAATCAAACCCGAAGAACCGGCAAAACTCCGCAGGCTCCGCCCGCGGCGCGCGGAAGGTGTTGGCCGGATGCGCGCGGTCGCCATAGCCGAGCGCAACCGCGCAGAACAGCATCTGTTCCGGCGGCATATTCACGAAGTCGCCGACGATGCGGTGCATGCGCGCCCAGGATTCCTGCGCGCAGCTGTCGAGCCCGTAGCCGCGCGCCAGAAACATCAGCGCATGGATATAGCCGCCGAGATCGGCCCATTGGCCGGGCCCGAGCTTGCGCTCGATGGCGATCAACAGCGCGACCGGCGCATTGAAGAATTCGAAGTTGCGCTTGTACTGTTCGAGGCGGGCCGCGGCATCGCCGCGGTCGATGCCGAGCGCGCCGTAAAGCTGCACGCCGTGGTGTTCGCGGCGCGATTTATACGGCTCCCACATCGTCTCGGGATAGATCGGATACTCTGCGGCGGTGTGGCGCGGGTCGCGGCCGGCGATGAATGCGGCGACGCGCCGTTTAACCTCCGCCAGCGGCGCGCCGGTGAGCGCATAAACATGCCACGGCTGCAGATTGCCGCCGGACGCCGCGCGCGCGGCGCGCGCGATCAGATCGCGCACAATCTTCGGATCGACCGGCCTGTCGAGGAACCAGCGGCAGGACAAGCGGGAATCGACGGCTTCGAAAACGTCCATGGTGGCGATCCATGCTGAGACTTGGCATGCTGAGACTTGGCATGCTGAGACTTGGCATGCTGACTTGGCATGCTGACTATGGCATGCTGACTTGGCATGCTGACTTGGCATGCTGATTGGCATCACGGTCGTATACTATCAGCCGACAAAGGCGAATGCCGAACGCGCGGAAGTTGGGGGGGACACATGGCGACGGATAAAGCAATCACGGTGGCGGCGCGGCTCGACCGGCTGCCGCCGTCGCGCCACACGCGCAGACTGGTCACGCTGTTGTCGCTCGGCGGCTGGTTCGAATTCTACGATCTGTTCTTCACCGCCTATGTGGCGATCGGGCTGTTCAAGGCCGGCCTGTTCAAGCCGACCACGCAAGGCCTGTTCGACCTGCAAGGCTTCGCCAGCTTCGTCGCCGCGCTGTTCCTCGGCCTGTTCGTCGGCACGCTGGCCTTCTCCTGGCTGTCCGACCGCTTCGGCCGCCGCTCCATCTTCACCTTCGCGCTGTTGTGGTACTCGATCGGCGCGCTGATCATGGCGTTTCAGAACACGCCGGAGACCATCGATCTGTGGCGCTTCATCGCCAGCGTCGGGCTTGGCGTCGAGCTGGTGAACATCGACACCTATGTCTCGGAGCTGGTGCCGAAGGAGCAGCGCGGCCCGGCCTTCGCCTACAATCAATTCGTCATGTTCACCGCGGTGCCGGTGGTGGCGTTTTTGGCCTGGCAATTGGTGCCGCTGACGATATTCGGCCTCGACGGCTGGCGCGTCGTGGTCATCATCGGCTCGGTCGGCGCGTTCGCGATCTGGTGGATCCGCCGCAAGCCTGCCGGAATCGCCGCGCTGGCTCGAACAGCATGGCCGCACCGCGCGAAGCCGACCGCATCGTCGCGGATCTGGAACGCCGCATCCGCGCCGATACCGGCAACCGACTTGCCGCCGCCGGAAGCGATCGGCGGCGAGGCCGAACACAAGTCCGGCAGCTGGATGGAAATGTGGAGCGCGGCCTATCGCGGCCGCACCATCATGCTGGTGATCTACAATCTGTTTCAGACCATCGGCTATTATGGCTTTTCCAGCTGGGTGCCGACGCTCTTGATCGCGCAGGGCATCGGCGTGACCAAATCGCTGACCTATACATTCGTCATCGCGGTGGCGGCGCCGATCGGGCCGCTGATCGGTGTCTATTTCGCCGACGTTTCGAGCGCAAATGGCAGATCGCCTGGGCCGCGGCCGGCATCGCCGTGTTCGGATTATTGTTCGCCGCAGCAGAGCGGCCGCCGCCGGCGTCATCGTCTGCGGCGTGCTGATCACGCTGTGCAACAACTGGATGTCGTTCTCGTTCCACGCCTATCAGGCCGAGCTTTATCCGACCCGCATCCGCGCCCAGGCGGTCGGCTTTGTTTATTCGTGGAGCCGGTTTTCCGCGATCTTTTCCGGCTTCATCATCGCGTTCTGTCTCGGCCATTACGGCACCATCGGCGTCTTCGGTTTCATTGCCGGCGCCATGGCCATCGTGTTCATCGTCATCGCAGCCTTCGGGCCGGCGGTCACCAAGCGCCGTCTCGAAGCCATCGCGGCGTGATGTTGCAGCAGCAGCGCTGCGCCGGATGCGGATGCGGCAGTGCTTCCAAGAAATGGTGCGGCGCACGTATGGTCCCTTGCCGCAACCTCCCAACAAGTAAAGACTGGCGCCAATGACTCGGCGCGATCCGCCGGGCGGGCAATGAAAACATTTGGGAGAAACGCTTCATGGCAATGTCGCTTGAGCGACAAGCTGCGGCCGACGCGTCCGTGCTGCCCGCGGCATCGGATGAGCTGATCAAGCTCATCTGCAAACTGCGCTGGATCGGCATGGAGGACGAAGCAGAACGGCTGATGCAAGAGCTGACGCGGCGGCGCGCGGCGGCTGACGACAGCGTGGTCGCGGCTCAGGGCGAGACCGACTAGCGCGTCGAGACAACTCGGCGATACAAATTCAAGAAAAAATGGAATCGGAGGAACGCCGCTAGCGAGGGAGTGATGAGATGATAGCCGTGTTAGCAGTCGTTTGCCTCGCCGCGGTCTGGACCGTGGTGATTTGGGGCTCCAACTACTTCAACCGCAATGTCATTTGAACGGTTCTGCGCGGCTCAATAGGCCGTCTTGTTGATCTCGCCGGAGCCGGTGACATACCAGCGCTCGCTGATAAAGGACTTGCCGGCGAGCCGGTCGGCGAGCCAATCCGCGAAAAGAATCGGCGGGAACGGCCCGAGATTGGCGGCCGGAACGTTGCCGACCGAATGGCGCGATTCCTGATACACCACCATCTGCTTCGGCCCCTTGAGCGCCGCCATCAGCCGCTCCGAATGTTGCAGCGGGCTTAACTCCTCCGCTTCGCCGGCGACGCACAGATACGGGACGCGGATTTTATCGGCGTGGCCTTGCCAAGTGATTTTTCGGCGAAACGCGTCGAACTCATCCTCGTCGGTAATGCCCGACATATACATGAAACGTTTCTTGAATGTCGGCGACGCCTCCTGGAAAATGGTGTGACAGCCCGGCTCGTGACATACCGACATCACGGCGCAAGCCTTGATGCGCGGCTCGTTGCCGGTCAGCACGGTGGCGAACAGCGAGCCGAAGCTGGTTCCGGCAACGCCGATGCGCGCCGCGTCAAGCTCGGGCCGCGCGGCGATCCAGTCCGCCAAAGCAGGCCCCGTAGCCACCCAGTTCTCCATGGTGAAGTAAAGCCCGATCATCGGCGCTTCGTACTGGCCGGGCCCGTCGATCGCCAGCACCGCCATGCCGCGATTGAGGAACTTGTCGCCGTAAAGCGCGACCTGGATCTCCTTGTAACTATCCATGCCGGGAACCGCGATCACGACCGGCAGGCGGCCGCTGGAATAATTCGGCGGCAGATGCAGCCACGCCGGTATCGCTTTGTCGGCAAACGGCACCCACACCGCCTCGACGTGATGATCGGCGAGCGCGGCATATTTGGCGTAGCATTCGCGTTTCTTGTTGTTATAGCCGATATTGGTCTCGTCGTTTTCGTCGTACGGCCATTGCGCCGCGCCCCAATGCACCGCGGCCATGAAGAAATTGTCGCGCGCTGTGACTTTGCGATCGGCAAGTGCCGCGGCATTGGCCTTGGCCTCGCGGCGCCGCGCCACAGCGGCGAAAGCCGGGCCGATATCGGCCATCTTCTTCACCCGCTCGCGAATACCGGCAAAATCGGCATTAGCTTCGATGCCGCACGGCGCATGGATGTAGAGCGAACGCGGCTGGTCCCAGTCGATGCCGTTGGCGCGGATGATATTGTCGATGACCCAGCGCTGCTCGTCGAACCGCCGCACGGCCGGCGCGCCGCGCTTGTCGTGGATCGGCGGAAATCCTTGCTGCGGGCGGTTCATGGCGTGACGCTCCCTCGGCATCGGCGGACTGGGACAAGAATAGGCCCGCCGTTTTGCGGCGGCCATTATCGGCGAAATGGGTCTAGTATTGTCAACAATGGTTAGACCCGGCCGTCAGGGCTGGATCACAGGACATGCCAATGAAGCTTGCCGTGCCGGATATGATCTCGAATTCGTATTTTCCGGCGCAGGCCGCGGTCGAACTCGGCTTCTTCAAGGCCGAAGGGCTCGATGTTGCCCTTGAGCTGATCTTTCCAGTCGACAAGGCTTACGCGGCGCTGCGCGACGGCGCGGTCGATTTCGTCGGCGGCTCGGCGCATTCGGCGCTGGCCGCGTTTCCGAATTTCAGCGGCGTGAAGCTTCTCTGCGCGCAGGCCCAAGGCATGTACTGGTTTCTCGTCATGCACGCCGATCTGAAAGCGCGGCGCGGCGATATTGCCGTCGTGAAGGGCCGCAGCATCGGCGCCGCGCCGTGGGTCGATAAAGGCTTGCGCGGCTTGCTCGCCGCAGCCGGCATCGATCTCGAACGCGACAATGTGACAATCGCGCCGGTGCCCGGCGCCGCCGGCGCCGGCATCAATTTCGGCCTCACCGCGGCAAAGGCTTTGGAGGAGCGCAAGATCGACGGCTTCTGGGCCAACGGCATGGGCGCGGAGGTCGCCGTGCGCCGCGGCGTCGGCACCGTCGTGCTCGACGTGCGGCGCGGCGATGGACCCAAACCGTGCTTCAACTTCACCGCGGCAACGATCGCTACGACCGATGCGGCGATCGCGCGCGCGCCGGACAAAATCGCCGCCGCCGTGCGGGCGATCGTAAAAACCCAGGCTGCGCTCAAAGCCGATGTGATGCGCGCGGCCGAGGTCGGCGAGCGGCTTTTTCCGCGATCGGAGGCAGCGCTGATCGTCGAGCTTATTCGCCGCGATTTGCCCTATTACGATGCGGCGCTGTCACCCGCATTCATCGCCGGTATGACCGCGTTCGCGCGCAGCCAAGGCATTCTCGACGGTGAAATACCCTACGACAGCGTGGTCGCCGCCGAATTTGCGCCGCTATGGAAGCAATAGTCGCCGACGATGCCAGTGGCTAAAACCCGCCGGCGCTGAATTGGAAGCGCTGGGTAACGTCATAGGGCTGCTTGGCGATCGGATAGGCGTAGTCGACCCGGATCGGCCCAAACATCGAATCCCAGATCAGGCTGGCGCCGACCGAAGAGCGGATCGCGCGCGAATTGGCGATCTGCTGTGACGGCGTTAGCGAGGACAGGCTCGAAACGCTCGATGCGCCGGTGGCCCACAGGCTGCCGGTGTCGGAGAACAAGGCGACCTTCAGCTGCGCATCGGGCGTAATGAAAGGCACCGGCGATTGCAGCTCCGCCGAAGTCGTCCAATAAGCATTGCCGCCGAGATTATCCATCGTGGTGCCGGGCGTGATGTCGCGCGGCCCGAAACCGTTCGGCGCAAAGCCGCGCACCAGTTGCGGGCCGCCGAAGAAGCCATCGAGCAGCGGCAGCTGCTGACCGCCCCACGGCGTCACATAGCCGGACTGGGCGCGCGCCATGCCGACCACGTCGCCCACGATCGGATGGTAATAGCGGATGTCCGCGGTGGTTTTTAGAAAGTCCGCCGCGCCGCCGAGACCGGCCAATTCATTATTGGTTTGAATCCGCATGCCGCTGGTCGGATCCTTGGCATTGTCGAGCGTCGAATAGGTGACCCCGTTGCCGATCGACGACACCCAATAAGAGCCTGCCGCCGCCGCTTGCTGAATGGGCAGTGACGAAGTGCCAAGCGCGGGATCGAGGCTGAGACCTTGATTGTAGATCGAGTAGGTCCAGCTCACGCCGAGGTTTTCGTTGATCGGCGTCGTCATCGAAAACTTCGCGCCGTAGAGACTGGTGTTGAAGCTTTGATTGTCATTGGCAAAGCTTTGGCGGCCAAATACGTCGACGCCGACGCCGACGTGCTGGCCGAGAAACCAGGGATCGCCGAAAGCAACATCGAAGCTCCTGGCATATTGACCGTAGGTTACCGAAGCTTTCGCGGTGTCGCCGGTACCGAGAAAGTTCTTGTCGCTGATCGAAACTTGGGCCAGCGCGCCGTCGACCGTCGAATAACCGCCGGAGACGAAGAAAGATCCGGTCTGCGCCTCCTCGACCGTGACATCGAGCACGACGCGATCGGGCGCCGAGCCGGGCGCGGTCGCGATCTTGACCGACTTGAAGTAGCCGAGCGCCTTGAGGTGACGCTCGGCGCGCTCGATCAGCGCGCGATTGTAGGCGTCGCCTTCGCCGAAATCGAATTCGCGCCGGATCACCTCGTCATGGGTCTTGGCATTGCCGTGAATGTCGATGCGTTCGACGTAGAGCCGCTTGCCCTGTCCGATCGTGTAAACCAGGTTGATCGCGTGAGCATTGGCTTGCCGTTCGGTTTTCACGGCAACGCTTGCAAAAGGCTCGCCGGATTTAGCCAGCGCGACGGCGAGGTCGTCGACCGATTTGTCCACGGCATCGGCGTCATAAGTATCGCCGGCCTGGGTATGCAGCGCCTGCCGCAGCGCCGGCCCATCGACGCCATTGACGACAGATTCGATTTTGACATTGCCCAGCCGGTACGGCGCGCCTTCGTCGACCTTGAAGGTCACCACGACACCCTTCTGCGCGGCGTCGTAGCTGGCCGATGCCGACACCCGCGCGTCGGCATAGCCGTGATCCAAATAGAAATGGCGGACGAGGTCGCGATCGTTGTCGATACGATCGGCGTCGTAGATATCGTTGTCCAGCAGGAAGCTCAGAACATTGGACGTGCCGGTCTTGACCACGGCCTTGAGCTTGGTGGCCGAGAAAGCGGCATTGCCGGTGAACGCGATCTGGCGCACCGCGAGCTTGTCGCCTTCCTTGATCTCGAAGACGAGATTGAGCTGCGCATTCTTGTCGCCGCTCATCGCGCCGCTTTTGGCCGCGATCGTCTTCGGCACCACCTGCACGCCGAAATAGCCGCGCTGGCGATAAAGATCGATGATGTGCACGACATCGCTTTGGACGAATTCGCGCGACAGCGGCCCACCGGCCTTGGACTGGACTTGTTTTTTGAGGTCGTCGTCCTTGACCTTTTTGTTGCCCTCGAAGGCAAGCACACCGATGGTTGGATTTTCGACCACCAGCACGAGTACCCGGTCGCCCTCGTGCGCGATCTTGACGTCCTTGAACAGGCCGGTGGCATAGAGCCGCTTGAGCCCCGCATCGAGAGCTGTCGCGTCGAAATGCCCGCCGGGCGCCGCAGGAAAATAAGAACGGATCATATCGGCGCCGATGCGCCGATTGCCGTTAACCGTGATCGCGGAATCGGCGGTTTTGGAATCGGCAGTTTCCGCCGCGGCGCTTGCGCAAGCGGCGATCGCAAGACATCCCGCGAGGAAGACAGCAATCCCCCGGCAACGCATGACGCGTGGCTCCCCGACCCGACCAGCCCGATCTCAGCCGGTCGAGCGGGCGGAAGCGTGACGGATTGTGTCGGAATCTGAGGTATTTGTGGGGGCGCCTGCCACAATGGTTTACGCCGAAGCGGCGCTGGCCCGCGCCGATGGCCGCCGCGGCGCGTTACAGCGCGCGCGTCGTGTCGTCGAACAATTCCTCGACCGCGTAACGCCGCGGGATGATCTTCATTTCCAGTGCGTAGCTCGAGATCAGATCGAGCGCCGGCTTCACCGCGTGAAAGCCGAGCGGGATCGTGTCGATCGCGCCGGCTTTCGGCAAGCCCGCGGCCTTCTTGCTCGCGGCCAGCATACGGAACACCTCGCGCACCGCCCCCGGGTCGGACTGGGCAAGGCTGCCCTTGACGACGACCATGTGATTGATCGGCACGGTGCCGTGCTTCTTGTACCACTCCTGCGCCGCCGCCTCGGGATCGGGAATGACGCTCTTGAGCCGCGGGTCGGCCGGCATGTTGCCGCCGAAAATGCCAGCATCGAGCTCGCCGTCGAGCAGCATCTTCAGGAGATCCTTGCCGGCGGCGGCACGCTCGACGCCCGGCGGATCGCGGTATTCGAGCACATGGGCATCCTCGAAGGTCACCCACTTCACCTTGCCGAGATCGACGCCATAGTCCTTCCAGAGTATGCCGCGCAGCCACACGCCAGTGGTCTGTGAGAACGCCCGCACTCCAACCCGGCGGCCATCGAGGCTTTCGGGCGTCACCGTGCCGCGCTCGGAATTGTACAGCATGGTGCCGTGCTGAAACCGTCCCATCATGGTGACCGGCAACAGCGTCAGCGGCTTGCCATAGGCTTTTGCTTGCAGATAGGTGGCGATCGCCATTTCGCTGACGTCGAATTTCTCCTGCCGCACCATCTGGAGAAAGGCTTTATTGATGGGCTCGACTTCGGTGAAGCGCAGCGCCACGCGATCGGATTTGATATCGCCGTTTTTCAGCGGCCGGGTGTGCGGATAGGTGCCGAAACAAGCGTCCAGTGTCTCGACTTTTTCGGCGGTCATGGCGCTCATATCGGCTTACCTCCCGGGGTCGTTGATTTTATGATCTGTCGCGGTGTTAAACCAGTCCTTGATCTTCGCCGGAGCGCATAACCAGCATGTCCGAACAGCCCAGCCGCGTGCCAGCCGAGCGCCTTGCAACCTTTATCGCTCGCGCCTTCGTCGCGGCCGGCCTGCCGGCCGAGGACAGCGGCACCTTGGCGCAACTCATGGTCGAGGCTGATTTGCGCGGCAGCGACACCCATGGCGTGATCCGGCTGCCGCTTTACGTGCGCCGCATCCGCGCCGGCGGCGTCAATGCCAAGCCGAATATCCGCGCGATCAGCGACCGGCCGTCGGCGGCATTGCTCGATGGCGACAACGGCATGGGCCATCTGGTGATGCGCCGCGCCGCCGCGCTCGCGATCGAAAAAGCCAAGGCAACCGGGATCGGCTGGGTCGGCACGCGTATGAGCAACCATGCCGGTCCGGCTGCGCTTTATGTGACCATGCCGCTCAAATACGACATGATCGGACTCTATTTCGCGGTCGGCAGCAGCAACCACTTGCCGCCATGGGGCGGCAGCGAAAGCCTGCTTGGCACCAATCCGATGGCGGTCGCGGTGCCGGCGCTGGACGAGGCGCCGATCGTGCTCGACATGGCGCCGACGGTGGCGGCTTACGGCAAGGTGCGGCTCAAAGCGCAGCGCGGCGAACCGATGCCGGTCGGCTGGATGATCGATCGCGAAGGCAAGCCGCTGACTGATCCGAAGCGGGCCGACGAAGGCCACCTGCTGCCGATCGGCGACTACAAGGGCTCCGGCTTGAGCCTGATCATCGGGCTCCTTGCCGGCGCGCTCAATCGCGCGGCGGTCGGGCGCGAGGTGATCGATTTCGTCAAGGAAGCCGGCACGGCGACCAATACCGGCCAGGCGATCGTAGCGATCGCGGTGGAGGCGTTCTTGCCGCCCGTGGACTTCAAGCGCGCCGTCGATCAGGTCATCCGCGATATCCGCAACTCGCGGCGGCTGCCCGGCGTCGAGCGCATTTGGCTCCCGGGCGAGCAAAGCCATGCCAAGCTTGTGGAGCGCCGCGCGCGCGGCGTGCCGATACCGAAAAGCCTGCGCGAAAGTCTCGATGCGGTGGCGCGCGATCTTGCCATCGCGCCGTTGGACCATCAACATATATAAAGCCAACCGTTGCCATATTGTGCGAACTAACGCCGAATAGACTTAGTTTTTTTGATTGAAAGGATTATTGCGGTCCTTTAGCACGACGATACGCCCGCTAGACGCCGCATCCTGTGTATGAGGAGTCCAAACGACAACCTCTGGCGTGAACGCGCCAAGCGGCCACGAAGCCGCCGCTTGGCCAGCCGGCTCGTATAATTCCTTTTGATCGGCAACATTCACAAGCTTAACATGCTCAATTCGAATGGGATAATCGATGTTACGGTCACGAAGCATTCGCCAGATCGGGTATTCCCAGTCGTTAGCTTCGGTAATTAAACCGATCTCGCGTGCCTTCGATTGTAAAATTTTATCGATTAGCTCGACGTAAGCGTTTGCAAGTTCCGGACGCGATGCAAATAAAGACTGAACAGCATCCTGGCTTAGATACGATGCTCTGTTACCGCGTGACAAAAGTGGATGCATGTAATTAAATAGAAGCGCCGGTAGCGCACCGCAACAAACGACCATAAGCATTGTGGCCTGTTGCAGTTTTCCTGGCCGCCAACTTGGCCATAGTAATGCTGCGCACGGCCCCGCAAGGACAAACGCGGGTAATTCAAGACGCACGATCCAAGGTTGCCATCTCAAGACGGCCGCAAACAATACAAGACCGACCAGCCAAGCCCCCCAATATAGCACCCGCGAGGATAACTCGAGCCGCCATCTGCTCACCGCGACGGTAAGTGCCGAAAGAATGAGGATCGTATGGAGGGGGTTTGGAGCGGTATCCTCGTGCGTCGTGTCGCGCGTTGGCGCAAAAACGAAATCGGCGGGAAAAGTCGTTTCCGAGCGATGAATATCCAAGTTAAGTATCGCTGTCGCCTTTAGAGTCGCCCTGCCGACGAAATCATCAAATCGCGGCTGCCCGCTCACAAGGTTTGATACAACGTCCCGAATAAGATTGTCGAGTGTTTGCTTCGCGCCAAAACTTCCGTTGATCGTGATGCGTGAATAATTCGATAGTAACGACCCATAGGCTCGGAAATTGCGAGTCGCAAAGGGACCCGCCACAATCGCAAGGGTGATTAACGCCATCGCCCCCAGTTTAAGGAATGACGTGATTGAAAGTCGTCGCGCAATTGAGATGAGAAACCATACCGCAAAGCCACCACCTAGGAGATAAGCACTCGGCTTGACCATGCCAGCACATGCTCCAGCCGCGAACATTTCAACTGCCGCCATCGAGCGAACTACCGGTTCCTTTAACAGTTGCAGCCCCAATGTCACGAAACAGCAAAGAAGAGCTGTGGCTACATAGTCGTTTTGTGTACTTGTACTTTGCAAGATTCCCATTGGCAGCGTGGCAACGAAAACGGAAGCAATCCAACCTTGTTGCTCATCTCCACCCAGTTGGCGCGTCACGCGAAAAACAGCAACTAAACTGCATACCATCGAAGTCCACTGAACCAAGAGATCAAATCGATCAGAGTATGCGAGCAAACGGATATGCAGAATCAGAATCTCAGCGAGTGGCGGCAGCCAGTTTTGGCGCTCAATCGCCGTTGGATAGTATTGAAGGGATCCATCTTGGATCCAATGCTCAATTCTCGGAAGATGGTAAGTCAGGGAATCCCAATTGTTGGGAACGGCCGTCAGCGCGATAAACAGGGTTGTTAGCATGATAAGAGCGATGATAATGCCGGAGATTTTCAGCGATTGATCGCCAAAAAATTTTAGCGCTTCTCGCGATTTAGATAATTGGGCAAGAACTATTCCAATTGAAATAAGCCACAGAAGCAGAATTGGAAGAAACAGTATAGCTTGGAATATGCTTAGTAATTCAGCCGAGATGCATCGACGATCGCTCGCGACTTATCGGCACCCTGTGTGCGGCGAAGCAGCGCTACAAGCGCAAGAAATATTAATGGAAGCAAACCTGCTATTCGCTCCAAATTCATCATCATTATTTTCTACTGACAATGTAAGCGCAGCCGGTGTAAATATTTGAGGGAAAGCGCAGCCAATGCTAGCATTCGTGTTTCGGCCGCTCAAGTTGCAAGGCTCATGTTTTTACGGCGAGGGATCAATGTTGAAACGCTCTGCGATCTGCGCACCAACTGCCTACTTTGATCGCGATGTTCCATGACATAGTCGATCACTCGTGCGTGGAACTCGTAGGCCTGGGCCTGATGGGCGGAGTCTATGCGCGACGCCTGATCGCTTCAGGATTCACCGTCGTCGGCTTCGATATCGATCAGGAGAAGAGCGCAAGGCTCGCGCAGATCATCGGCGCCCGCGCCGGATCGCTCGCCGACATCGCGCAAAATTGCGATCCGATCGTGCTGGCGGTGTTCTCAACCGATCAGGTCGAGGAGGTGGTCGAACGCGACCTATTACCAACGGCAACCGGCAGGATCGTGTTGTGCACCAGCACCTGCGATCCCGACCGCATCGCGGCGTTGAGCGCGCGGGTGGCAGATAAGTTGCGCTTCCTCGAAGTGCCGGTGTCGGGCACCAGCGAGCAGGTCCGCCAGGGCGACGGCGTCGGTCTCATCGGCGGCGACGCGCAAATCGCAGCGGATGCCGCGCCGGTGCTCGACGCGCTATTCTCCAAACGCTTCCACATCGGCAAGGCCGGCGACGGCGGCCGCGCCAAGCTCGCCATCAATCTCATTCTTGGCCTCAACCGCCTGGCGCTCGCGGAAGGACTGGTCTTTGCCGCGCGGCTCGGTCTCGACCCGGCGGCGTTCCTGAACGTGGCGCGCTCGTCGGCGGCCGCCTCGCAGGTCATGGACACCAAGGGCGCGAAAATGGTCGACCGCAATTTCGCGCCGGAAGGCCGGGTGCGGCAGACGCTCAAGGACACGCACCTCATGCTCGACCAGGCGCGCAAAGCCGGGCAGAAGCTGCCGCTCCTCGAGATTCACGCCGAAGTGTTGGAAGCGTGCATGCGCCACGGCGAGAGCGAGCAGGACAACAGCATCGTCATCGAGGAAATCCGCCGCCGGACCCGGTAAATGCGATGGCGGATCGAACGCCAAATCAGTTCGGCAGCGCCCCGAGCGCAACCGCCGCCCGCATCAAAACGCCTGGCTGCAAGCCGATCTGGTCGAACCACTGCTTGAACACCGTCACCACTTGTCCGCTGCGGTAAATCTGTGCCAGCCCGGTATTGACCGCCAGCCGCAATGCCCAATCGCCGCGCGGCAGCGCAATCCCATAGGATTCGATAGACAGGTCTTCCGGCAGCATGATGAATGCCGGAGAATTTTTCATTTGATTGCCCACCAGCAACAGCTTGTCGCTGGCGTAGCCGTCGACCTTTCCGGCCTCCAACGCGGCGATACCTTCATCGCGATTGGCCACGGCGACCAACGCAATATTGAGATTATCTTTAAGGCTCTGTTCCTGCACCGCGCGCTCGTTGGTGGTGCCGGAGATGACCGCGATTTTCTTGCCGCTCATATCGGAAAATTTCGTGATATTCGACGCGCGCGCGACGACGACGCCGGTGGATTCAACAAATATGATATTGGAAAAGTCGACCTCTTTCATGCGGCCGAGCGTGACGGTGCTCGAGCCGCATTCCATGTCGGCGTTGCCGCCGGAGATAGCCGAGAAGCGCGTCTGCACGTTCACCGGAACCCATTCGATCTGGATATCTTGCAGCCCAAATTGCTGCGCAATCGATTTCGTCACCAGCTGGCAAAGATCGATCGAATATCCGGTCGGCTCGTTCTTGTCGTTTGCGAACGCAAAAGGCGCTGCGTCGGTACGGTAGGCAATACGGATGGATTTTTTGGCGATGATGGTTTGCAGGCGGCTGTCGGGGGGAATCTGCGTCTGCGCCGTCGCACCCGCGACGGACATGGAAAATACAAGGAAAAGACTTGCCCAGCGAAGCATCGTTGCACTCCACCTTGAACAAAAGACGCCCCAGATTTAGCCGTGTTACGGCGTCTAAGCAACTCCCGTGATAGCCGCGCCTTGTATGAAGTGACTGGTGGCCGGAATCACGCAGGCATGCTCAATCCGCGGTCGCGATAGTTCTGTCGCGCAATATCATCCCGCCAACGACGCCGACACCGAACACGTAGAGCCAGCCGTGCATAAAATCGAACAAATGCGAGCTCGTGAGCGAGGAGACGATATTCTCAACAACGACCACCGTGCCGATCCAGGCGCTAAATCCGGCGGCGCGAAACAAAAAGTAATGCGCGGCCCACATGGCGAACAGTATGGCGGCGCCGAGAAGTCCCAACTGTATCGCCACCGCGAAAATTTGATTGTGCGGATTGACCGAAGGCACGCCGGCCGCGCCTGTCTGGCCTGCCGCCGAACGGCGGAATAGATCGCCGATCGAACCCGTGCCGTGCCCGATCAGCGGAGCGTCGCGGACGAAGGCGAGCGATTTGGTCAGAAATTCAACATGGTCGCCAATGTCATTATTCACGCGAGCGGCTTGATAGCTCTGTACATCCGAAACAACAGTGACTAAGCGACCGCGTAAGTATGGCGAACTCGCCCACGCCGCCGCCGCCACGATGATGGCTGCAAGGCAGGCGATCATGGTTCCCTTCCAGCCGAATTGCCGCCAGCCGAGCAACAAGACGAGAAACGGAGCTACGGCAACGTCGGCACGGCTTATTGCGACAAAGACCAAGCTGGCGAGAAATAGCGCAGCCAACACGGCGAGCACAGAAGCAAGCTGCAAGTTTCGTTCGCGCACGAGATCGCAGGCGCGCCAAATGAGCGCAAACGCACAAATGGTAAATATGGTGCTCTGGGAAATGACATCCTTGACCGGAACACCGTAGATCACACGGTGCGGCCACGGTAAGCCGGGGTCGAGCGCCAAGAGCCACGACGTGAGCAGCAAAATGACAGCCGACGCCAAGAACCCATATAGAACCCGGATGCCGCTCTCAGACCGCCGAAACTGCGCCAACAATAACGGGATCGTCAGCAGGCGGTGAAATCCGTCGAGACCGCCGAAGCGTTCGGACCAGCTGACCTCGGCCCACAACATGCCAACGGCCGCGAGCAGCCAGAGCAAGACCGGCAAGCCGCCGGCCGCCGTCTCGATCTCGCGCCGCACCGATCGGACCTCCAAGGTCGCAAGCAAGGTCAAGAGCCATACGGCGAGGAGAATAGAGGTCGCCGAGGTCGACCACGGCAGCGACGCAGCCACCGCAACAGCTTCCCAATCGGCAATCTGGGCCAGTCGTTTGCGATCGAGCGGCATTATCTGTGGAATGATTTTTTGCTGGTAACGGATTTTTTGCAAGCTAGACGGCAGTCGGGCGCAACACAAGCGGCCATGGACGCTCAGTAATTCCAAGCCAATAAGGGTAAGTGAGCGGTGATTGGATTGGACGTGTCAATCGATAGAATCAAATACTATCCGGGAATCGAGCGCACTGGAACCGAGTATTTTGCTGTGGCTAAAGCAAATCACCATTTGAAAAGGGCCTTCCTCGCATACACAACTGATATCGCGCGTCGCGATGGAGGCCTGAGCGTAACTCACGACAGATCAGCGCCGCGGCAGGTTTGCCGACGCATTATGGCGGCTTGCGCGCAAAGACGAACAAAGATGACCGTAAGAATGGCGGCATGACGGCGTGCAAATACTTGCCGAGGACATAGAGCGGAACCGAGAATTGCAGGTAGGACGGCTCCGCTTCATAGCCATAGGCAATGCCGGCGAGTCCCGCCGCATCGAGGGCGCGACGAATTCTCCAGACCGTGTTCACGCGATACTGGGCTGGAAAAATATCAGCTTGTTGTCGATCGCGCTGCACAGCTTGCAATATCTTAACGTGCTTTCGCTTCGGAATGACGCTCGCTAACAACGCGACGTACCCGATCCGATTACTGGTGCGGGCGCAGAAGATTCCTCCCGGTCGCAATACCCGCACAACTTCGCCAAAATAAAAATCCGGGTCGAGAACGTGCTCCAGCACAAAGTCCGACACGATAAGGTCGGCGCAGTTGTTTTCGACCGGCCACGCTGCTCCATCTGTTATGAGCCGGAATTCGTCAATTCCGGGATTCTGCGCGGCATTCTGGTCGACATCGATGCCGATGACGCTTCGACATTTTCCTCGCAGCCCTCGCAGCTCGCGCCGAAATGTCACCGGGTCGTTAAGCAAGCCGGCACCACGCCCGCATCCGATGTCCAGCACCGTCATGTCGGAGTGAAGCAATGCGTGCACGCGCGAATAAAACAATACTGTGCCATCGACGTTGGAAAATCCGCCGAAGCGGCTTTCCGGATAGAGTTGTTCGACGAGACTCACGGCCACGTCCTGCCGCAACTGTCACTCATCCGACTCGAAGACTTGCCGCTTCAAGATTCGCCTCCGGTTCGCACACTATTGGGATTCAACTGCGCGGCACGTATGTTATGTCAAAAATCGCGAAACCGGGAAGAAGGCCGCGATGATGACTTGGAGGAAATAGACTATCAGAGATAGGGCAGCGGCCTCTGATTGAAGACGGTTTCGCGGCAAATTAAAGTGTATCGTTTGCGGGGGGCGACTATATTAGACTCAACCGAGTCGCGCGGTTATTGTCAGCGTTGCGGTTACCCAAGAGAAAAGCCGGTTACGTCTCTACACCCGGGGTATTTCGCTGTGGCCAAGATAAATCTTCGCCTAAAAACGCCGTCTTCACACACGCGGCTACGGTCGAGGATTGCGTTTTGGGATGTGGCCTGGGGCGGCATCAGCCCGCTCGTCGCCTTTTACCTCCGCGGCGGCACCGTGCCGGTCGGACCTTCCGCCGCGATCAGCACCGAAGCCATTGCGTTATATTGCGGCATTGCCTTTCTTGTTTCATTGCTTGTCTTTCAATGGTTTCAAACCAGCTTGCCGATTGCGCGTTTCTATTCGATAAGAGACGCGCTCGAGCTGATAAAGGCGTGCGTGTTGATTGCCGTGCTCTCGGCAGTCATCACGTTTTTGTTTACCCGGCTTGAGGAAGCACCCCGCTCAATTCCTATCCTGCATTTTATGTTTCTGGCATCAGGCCTATTGGGCGCCAGGCTCCTGCTTCGCTTGCGCGACACGCGTCGGCGGGGTCAGGCGCCGGGTATATTGAATGGCAGCGTCGAACACGTCCTGATTATCGAAGCGTCGCGCCTGGCCTGGTTTTTCTCGAAAATGGTGGAAGAGCTTGCGCCAGGCAGCTATCAGATCGTTGCGATTTTAGATCAGCGGCCAAAACTGAAGCATCGGTCGCTCAACGGATATCCAATCGTCGGCGCGCCGGCGGATTTGGAAAAGATCATCGCCGATTATGCGGCACACGGCGTGCGGATCGACAAGGTCGTCGTTGCCGCGCAGCCGGAAGACCTATCGCCCCTCGCATGGGGTGAGGTATCCCGGGTGTGTGCAGCACTCGATATCGGTCTCCAGGTTTTACCCGAGCGGCTCATGTCGGAGCGCCACGCCGCGAACGAAAATGCCGCGAGCGGCTTGCCGCACACTGAAGTGCCTACGCTTGCGGACATCGCATTATCGACATCGCTGGATCGCCCGTTCTGGAAGATCAAGCGCGGCATCGATCTCGCCGTTACGCTAACCCTGGCGGTTCTGTTATTCCCCCTCATCCTTACGGTCTGCTTCTTTGTCTTGTTGGACGTTGGCGCCCCCGTCGTGTTCTGGCAGCAACGGATGGGCCGCAATGGCGTGCCCTTGCATCTGCATAAATTTCGTACGCTGCAAACGTTGTTTGACCGCCGCACCAAGGAAAAGCGCGAAGCTCAATCCTCTTCTCCGATCGGCCGATTCTTGCGGGCGACGCGGCTCGACGAGCTGCCGCAGCTTTGGGACATCATCGTTGGTGACATGTCCATCATCGGGCCACGGCCGTTATTGCCGATCGATCAGCCGCAAGACTCGACCTTTCGGCTTGTGGTACGGCCCGGACTGACCGGGTGGGCGCAAATCTGCGGCGGCAGGCTGATCTCGATCGACGAAAAAAACGCGCTGGATGAGTGGTACATACGGAAGGCGTCGTTTCGGCTTGATTTCATCATCGTCCTGCGCACGATATGGATGTTACTGGCCGGCGAAAGGCGCGACGAGCAGGCGATCGCAACTGCTCTCGATGAGCGGGCCGGCGGCGATTGCGTCGACGAAGGGGTGCCGATCGAACCGGGACCGATCGGACAAGACATGACGAGCGAGACGGCCAAGCGTTTCGACCACACCGACGCTGTTCCATCCTGACGCCAACCGCTTGGTTGAGATTACCTACGACTGCAGCAAATCAACAGACCGCCATTGGGTGCAGGTATCGCATGGACGATGTGACCTATGAGGGGCGGGACCTTGAGGTCCTCGCCGACATGCCGAATTATTATGCCTGGATCATGGAGTTTTTTGCGCCGCATATATCAGGTCATGTTATCGAATATGGCGCCGGGACGGGCACAATTTCTCAGCGCATCGTGCCTCTGGCCGAAAAATTAACTCTGGTTGAGCCATCAAAGAATCTTGCTGAGCATTTGAAAATTCAGTTTTCCGGCAACCCAAAGGTCGAGATCGTCAACGAGAGGCTTGAACACCACGTTGCGCAGGTACCGGATGGTTCGGCGGACACCATCATCTTGGTGAACGTGCTCGAACACATCGAACACGATCGCGCGGCGCTCGCTCGCCTGTTGCAGATCCTAAAGCCAGGCGGCCATCTTTTAATCTTCGTTCCCGCTTTGCCGCTGCTGATGAGCAAGCTCGATCTCATTCACGGGCATTTTAGGCGATACAAAGAACCGGACCTGACGGCGAAAGTCCGAGCCGCCGGCGGCAAGATTATAACCTGCCGCTATTTTGACGTTCTCGGCGTCATACCGTGGTTGCTCCTGAACAAAATCCTCGGCAGTACAACCTTCAACCCGATCCTTGTTCGTCTCAACGACCGCATTGTCGTACCCGTGTCGCGACTCACCGAATCGCTTCATCAACCGCCATTCGGCAAGAATTTGATTCTCGTTGCGTCGAAACCCGTGGCGGACAATCGAAACCCGTAACCCGCGCCACAGATTTACTTGAAAAACCGGCGGCGAAAAATGGTCAGCACCACCGCCAGCGCGTGATGCGCCATGATCTTCTTGCCTTCGTCGTAGTCGCGCCCCTGATAGCTCACGGGGACTTCATAAATAACCTTGGCACGAGGAACGACGCGGCACAGGATCTCCGCATGCTGCTCCCAGCCGTACGAAGCCAATTCTTCCGGATCGAGGAGATCGCGCCGGTAGAGAAGATAACAGGTGTAGATATCGGTGAATGTGGTGTTGAACAGCGCGTTGAAAATGAACGTCACCGCGGTATTGCCGAGCTTGTGCCAGAAGAATTGCACGCGAGAAAATTGCGCGGCGAGGAAGCGGCTGCCCATCACCACTTGGGCGCCGAAATGCAGAACCGGAAACAGCAGCACGGCATAGTGCGACGGCGAATATTCAAGGTCTGCGTCCTGGAACAGAATGTATTGTCCGGTCGCGACGCGCAGGCCTGCTTGCACGGCCTTTCCTTTACCGCCGTTTGTTGGCTGCTTTATGAGCTTGTCGTACAGACCAGGATTGCCGTCCAACAGCGCGCCGGTTTGGTCACGCGATCCATCGTCAATAACGATGACTTCAAATTCGACGCCATCCACCGACTGCTTGCGGACTTCCCGCAGAATCGGAAGAATCGTCGCTTCTTCGTTGTAGACGGGCACAATGACGCTAAGGCGCAATGACATGAAGGCGATGGAATCTGGTTACGTGATCGCGATGGATAGGGCTTGCGGTTGCAGCCGCCATCTTGCATAGCGCTTGGGTGAAATCAATCTTGACTCGATCTTGACCCTGAATGGCGCGGTTGCCCGCGCGGTGCTGTGACATCAAGGCCCGAACAGACAGCGGGATTATTCATCGCGAATTTCGATCGGCGCTCCGTCGCCGGCGATCGATTGATCGGCTGCCGCTATGGCCTCTGCGATTGCGATACCGAGGGCGATATGAGAGGGACCGGCGGAACCATGCCGGACGACCTCCAAGAATGCTCGCAATTCTTGTGTCAGCGGCAGTTCGTCATCGTAGCTCGGGTAGGAGGTGTCTCCCGCTTCGTCGTGCACGACAAGTTTTCGTTCCGCTTTATCATCGAAAATAATGACACCACGCTCGCCGGTGACGGTCATGCTTTGGCGGCGGACTGGCGACAGCCAAGTCATCGTCGACACCAGCGAAGCTGTGCCATAGCGATAACGCGCAATTGCGGCCTGACAGCTTTGCAGCCCGGTCAGGCTCCAAGCCTGCACACTGACCGGATTGCTGCCGAACAGCGCATACGCGCGCGACAGGTCGTGCGGCAGCCAATCCCACAAGACCGATGAATCGGTCCGCGGGCTGCCGTTCGCGCTTTCGCAAAGCACGTAACGAACGGCGCCGAGGCGCGGCAGGGCGCTCCGTAGCGCCACAAAGGCCGGATTGTGCAGGTGGATATGGCCGACAAACACGGCCGAGCGCGAGCGTCTGGCCGCGTCCTCGATGCGTTTGGCATCCGTCACCGATGTCGCCATCGGCTTTTCAATGAAAACGGCAATGCCGGCTTCGATATACGGCAATGCCAAATCGGCGTGAGTGGCACTCGGCGTAGCGATAAGAACGCCATCGAGGTCGCGCCGCAGCGGCTGCGCCTTACCGAGCGCGACAACCGAGACACCGGGAAGCGAGAGGAGGGTGCGCTCGATATTGCGGCCCCATTTGCCGCGCCCAATGAGACCAAGCCGCGTGACCATTTCCGATGCCTTGCCCGGCTAGGTGTCGGGCGGGCCTTGATAGCCGCTTTGAGTCCGCGCCCATCCGATGAAACGCGACAGTCCGGTTTTCAAATCGATTTTCGATGCGTAACCGAGCTCTTGTGCCGCCTTGCGCAGATCCGGGCAGCGGCGTTGCGGTTCGCCTCCCGGATAAGTGTCGGGATATGAAACGCAGCTGAACGATGCCGCAGGCACCAATTCCCCATACATGGCCGCCAGATTGCGCATCGAAATCTCATTATCGGAATTGCCGATGTTATACGCCTCGCCCGGCTTGCCTTTGAGCAGCAACTTGACGAAGCCGGCGATGGCGTCGGTGATATAGCAGAAGGTGCGCGTTTGCGAGCCGTCACCGTGAACCGGCAAAGGCCGGCCGTTGAGAGCTTCATAGGTGAACATCGGAATAACGCGCCGGTCGTTGTGCTTCATGCCGGGGCCGAACACGTTAAACGGCCGCACGATGGTCACCGGCACGCCGTAGCGCTGCTGATAGACGGTCGAGATCGTCTCGCCGAGGCGCTTGGATTCGTCATAACAGGCACGCGGCCCGACGCTCGATACATAGCCGTGATAAGTCTCGGGCGTAGGCACCGCCTTCGGATCGGGATCGCCGTATATTTCGCTGGAGCTGAAAAACACGAAACCCTGCAGCTCCTTATTCTTGCGCGCCAGCTCGAGCAGATTTTTGGTTCCCTGCACGGCGCTGTCGATCGTCTCGAGCGGATACTTCATGTAATAGACCGGCGAAGCGACGCCGGCCGCGTGCAAAATATAATGCAGGTCTTCGCGGATCGGCAGCGGATAGGAAACATCGGCCCACACATCGACGATATTGGGATCGTGGCGGCCGCCCTCGTGCAGCACGACCTGCTCGCCGGTGATGTAATTATCGGCGGAAATCACCTTACACGGCTGCGACAGCACATCCCCGTTGAGGCGCCGAAACAGCGCGACAAAATGCCGGCCAAGGAACCCCGCTCCGCCGGAAATTAGAACGGTTTTGCCGGCGAAACGGTGTACGTCCTCGCCGAGGCTTTCGATTATTTCGCGAATGTCATCTTGCTGCATCACTGTACTTCTCTCGGCGGGATTGGGACCAAATAGCGATAGGCGTTTCCGGTCTTTTGGCGAATATCGGCAAAATATTCATAGGCGAAGACAACGAGAATATCCGGACGATTTTTATCAAGCGCTTCCTTGGCAAGGATGGGAATATGGGTCCCTGGAGTGAATTTGTTCTGCTTCAAAGGGCTGTCGTCGATGGTGAATTCGATCAGTGACGGGCCGATCTTGCCGTAGTTACAGATCGTGGAAACGCGTGCTGGCGCGCCGTAGCCGGCGACCTTGAGGTTTGCCTTCTTATAGGCTTCGAGCAGTTTGCGAAAGTTACCGATCTGCTTGTCGACCTCGTGCCGAAACTCCTGCAGCTTAGCTGGATTTAACGTGTCTTTCTCCTTCGCAAGCAATGCAGCGACACTGGCCGTTGGCGCGGATACATGGCGCTCGTGCGCAATGGTCACCTGCAGCGACCCGCCATGCGGCTCAATATGCTCTACGTCGACAACGGCCATGCCGTGCGACTTGAACAGGTGATGCAGCGAGGTCAAAGAATAATAAAAAATGCGATCCAGATAAAAGCGCTCGAATTGAGTCTGGCGCAATATGTCTCCGATATATTCGACCTCGATAATGAACCGGCCATCGTCGGCGAGCAGTCGTTTCACTGCCTCGATGAATTGGTGCGGATCTTCCAGATGGGTGAAAACGCTGCTGGCGATGATGACATCGGGCTTGCCGAAGCGGCGCTCGACGTCGGCCGCGCTGGCGGGATCGAAGAAGGCGCAGAGGGTGGTGAGCCCCGCGTCGTTGGCGACTTTCGAGACATTGACGGACGGCTCGATGCCGACGGCTCTGACGCCCAATTCCTGCAACGGCCGCAACAGAATTCCGTCGTTGGAGCCGATATCGACGACGAATCGGGCGGACGCCAGCCGTTTCGCAAGCTTTTCGAAATGCCGCACCAGGCCAGCGTTCACCGAGGAGAGATAGTAATAATCCTCGAACATGCGGGCCCGCGACACGATCGTACCCAATTGGACGTTCTTGCAGTTGGTGCAGAAATAGACCGCGAGCTGAAAAAAATCCTCGGATGCGAACTGCGACTGGATCGGATATTTGTTGGCCAGCGGCTGGCGGCCCAAATCGAGGAACTCGCGCAAAGCCGGTTCGTTGCACAAGCGGCAATGCTGGGCTGTTTGGGAACTATTGTCGTTCGCGTTCAACGCATCACCCTAGAGTTATTTTACGTCCTGCAGCGCATTTTGGCGGCGATCGAAATCGATCATCCGCTTCCACTTTTTGCCGTTGCCCTGCCGCCATGCCCAGGCATGCGCAACGAGGGTCTCGAGGTCCGAGTGCTGCGGCTGCCAGCCGAGCTTTTGGCGAGCGCGGGCGGCGTCTGCAACGAGAACCGGCGGATCACCCGGCCGGCGCGGCCCGACATGCACCGTCACATCTCGATTAGTGATGCGGCGCATGCTATCGATAACTTCGCGCACCGACCAGCCGCGGCCGGTGCCGAGATTGAGCGCCGCACTCGCGGCTCCGTCAGTCAGCGCACGTAGCGCCGCGACATGCGCTGCCGCGAGATCGGTGACGTGAACATAGTCGCGCACGCAAGTGCCGTCCGGGGTCGGATAATCGTCGCCGAATATGGTGAAGCCATCGTTCGCGCCCGCCGCAGCGTCAAGGAGGAGCGGTATCGCGTGGGTTTCCGGCACATGGCACTCGCCGATTTCGCCATCGGGATCGGCACCGGCCGCGTTGAAATAGCGTAACGCCGTGAAAGTCAGTGGAAAGGCGGCAGCGCATTCGCGCAGCATGCGCTCGCAGACCATTTTGCTGGCGCCGTACGGATTGATCGGCGCCTCGGGGACAGTTCGGAGATCGGGACCGTCTTAGGCGTACCGTAGATCGCGCAAGTGCTGGAAAAGACGATGTGGCGAACGCCGGCCTCGCGCATGACTTCGAGCAGCGCGGCTGTGCCGCCGACATTGTTGCCGTAATAGGCGGCCGGGTTCTCGTTCGATTCGCCGACGTGAGCTAGCGCAGCAAAATGCACCACCGCCGCGGGACGGTGGCGCGCGATAGCCTCACGCAGCCGCGCGCGATCCGCGAGGTCGCCGACCTCGAGCGGACCCCATTGCACGGCTTCGCTATTGCCACGCGAAAGATTGTCATAGGTGACAGGGAGGTAGCCCGCGTGCCGCAAGGCCTTGCAAGTGTGGCTGCCGATATAGCCGGCGCCGCCGGTGACGAAAATGTTGGTCATTAAGTACTACCGCGCTTTAAGCTATATTGCACATTTTCTAAATCTTTTTTGCTCAACCGACTTGTCTGTCACGCGTAGAGTTGTTTGCCCGAATGTGCACATTTCGATTCATAAGGCGTTCACGTTGATATCGAGTCGTAGACGACGGTGCAGTTGGATGTTTGCCAGTCTGATCTAACTCTTGATCGAACTCACAAAAACGCTGTCAGCCAATCTGGCGATAGCAGGGATTCCGGGTATATGCGACTGTCAGAATCGAACTCCTTTGCGATATGCCGTTGGTGAAGTAAGCTCTGGTAGGTCTCGATGAATTGCTTCGCGACCTTTTCCCAGGAGAATTCCTCCTTCGTCAGAACCCTTCCCCGCTCACCTATCGCCATAAGTGCGGCGCGGTCCAGCGTGGTCGCTTGGCGAAGCCCCTCCGTAATTCCGTCGACCGTCGGAGCAACGCTCCAGCCGCAGCCGCGTTTTGCGATCATCGGCCACGGCGCGCCGGTCGTGGTCAGAACCGGCACGCCATACGCGAGAGCTTCGCCGATGGCCACGCCGAAGCTCTCTGACAAACTCGGCAGCACGAAGAGATCGGCATTGAGGAAGGCGCGCTCCTTCGCCGCGCCGTCAAGCGGGCCGAGGAAATGAACGGCATCGGAAAGGGACGCGGCCGTAATTTTATCCTCGAGCTCGGCGCGATAGCCAATTTCATCGGGACCGACGATTTGCAATTGCCAGCCCGGCGGGCGCAGCCGGGCCCAAGCGTCCAGCAAAAACGACAAGCCTTTGACCGGATGGATACGGCCTAGAAACAGCGCCGTCCTGGTCTCGGATCTCTGTCTTTGTAAACGATCGACATGAGCAACGTCGACTCCATTGGGAATCACGCCCACCGGCACACGGAGCTTGAGTTGTTGCAGGTGTTGAGCTTCCGCCACGGCGGTCGCGTGGTGAAAGGAGGCGCGGCATAGATCGCGCCGCTGATAGAGCCACCAGGCTAGTATCTTTTTCAATTTTTTATGGCCGATTGCCCATGGCTCCAACATGCCGCGCGTGACTCACGACCCGCACCAGATTTTGCCGTGCGGCCAGCGCGGCGAGACGGTGATTGTGCGGCAGCCATATGCCGTTGTCGTGCAAGATATCGGGCGGCCCGAACCGATCCATCGCTTCGGCAATCGGCCCCATCATCGGCCGCAGACGCGAATGTTGCGCCAAGAGCGGGCTCGTTCCCACCGACATATCGCTGGTCCAGAGCCCGACCTTGGCGCCGGCATCCGCCAATGCAAGGGCCAGCCGAGACACCGAGAATGCCGGTCCGCCGTAACGCGGGAGCAGGCTTTTCACGGCAAGGACAATTTTCATCGCGATGCGGCGAACTCTCGACCGGCCGTCCGGTGCTTGCTCCGCTGCAACAAAAGCTGCCACGTCCATTTCCATACATACGCAGCAACCGCCGCGGACGCCGCGCCCCCGACAATTTCGACGATCGAACCATTTGGCTGAATGAGCGCCACACCGACCAAAAAGAACAGCATAAGCTTGCCTATGTCACCGCGAGCGTCGGCCGCCGCGGCCTTGAAGTCCAGCCATCCAATTGAAAAACCAAGTATCAGAAATCCAACGATCACGCCGGGAGTGCCAAAGTTAATCTGGAATTCCATCACATTGCCGACGCCCCACGATGTCTCCTCGTTGAGCTTGAGGCCTGTCATATCCGCGACAATTGTCCCGCTGCCGCCAAATACCGGTTTATCGGGCCAAAGGAAGCGAGGTACGAGCGCCATGGCGCCCTCCCAGATCGAACGGCCATATAAATAGTCAACTTGCTGTTGCTCAAGGCGCTCGACCGCGAGTCCGACGAAGTAATTTTGATTAAGCCGCTTATCGAGGGCAGACAACTGCGTATCGTCGGTGGGATCGAACCATTGGAAGTCCGAGAACATCGCAGCCGCAGCACTGAGACGATCGCCGGTCGCTGCATTGCTCCAGGCAATCTCTCGGAATTCGTCACGATGAGCGAAGTAGTTCACAAAAATCGATAGCCCAAGATAGACCGCAACCGATCCGGCGATAATCAACTTCAGTCGGCTACGAACCGATATCACGAGAGCCGACGCCACGATAATGGCGGCCGCCGATCCGTAACTCAAGAAGCCCGCCATTAAAAGGATAAGGATTGGATAGATCAGCGACGCAGCACCCCAACCCGCCATGGCTTTCCACTTGCCCTGGCTAAAGGCATATCTCAGCCCCAGCATGACGCCCAACATCCATAAAACGCCGCCCTTATCCACGGCAGACCGGATACTCGGCAGATCACCAAGGACGGTGAGGCCGAACTGAACGAAAAGTCCGCCAATCAAACAAAAGTACCAAAATTGGCGTTGCTCGACGTAGCGATAGACCGGCCTTTTTCCCTTGTTGAGAAAACGAGCGGCATAGACGCCCACGACGAAACATACGCATCCAATCGCAGTGAGACGAATTCCTATTGTGACGACTTCCTTATCGTAATCGAAGAGATTGGTCATGAGCCGGACGAAGGCGCCGGGGACATGGATCAATAGCAGGCCGCTTAGGTAAGCAACAGGAAGCCCCAGTGACAACCGATCGCGCCGGAGCAACCACCCGAGCCAAACGAAGGCTCCGGCGCAAAGCAGGATCCACAGTGCTATTGCGGGCACTACCGTCAACTCCTCGATGCTGGCCGGGCGAGCACGTCGCCTAGACGCTGCATCCATTCCCCAGATTGACGCCAGTTTAACGTTTTACCAACGGCCGCAAATTGGTAGCCGCATTTCTCAAGAAACTGAATGCTATCGCGCGCTGGACACCTGGAATTCGGATCTTGGGTCCAATTCAATTCAAAGCAGATAAGTCCGATGCGACCAGCGGTCAACAATCTCTCGGCCCCCGTAAATACTTCAGCCTCGTGCCCCTGAACGTCAACTTTTAGGAGATCGATGTGATGGATAGCATATTCCTGGCAAAAGTCATCCAGGCGCACAATTGGGACGCGATCGGCGGCGCCATCGTCGGCGCTTCCGAAGATAAAGTTCATGCCGCTGTTCGTACCCATATCACCGCCGCAGCGGTTTAGTCTTGCGTAGCCATTGCTGCTCGAAACCGCCAGCGCGTGAACCTTGAGCTTACCGAGACCGTTCAACTCAGCGGCATTCCGGAGTTGTTTTGCTATTTCCTGGGTCGGTTCGAATGCATGTACCGTTGCATTTGGTTCGGCGGCTAGTGCAGCAAAGCTGAAGATGCCCACATTCGCTCCAATATCAAAGATCACTTCTGCACCCTTTGCCTGCTTTTCCCAACAGGACAGAATGTCCTGTTCCAGAAAATAAGTGCCGAAGAAATAAAACTGTCGTTGCAAATCTTCCTGCAGATCGCAAGGCAGCTTAAACCCGCCATAGTTTAGCGTCGCGATTCGCCTAGTATCATTGCCATTGATCGCGACGGACCAAAGCGCGTTAATCAGCCTCAGCTTTCCTTTGCGCAAGGGAAATCGGCGAGCGTAAGTTATCAGCAGCTCTTCTAAGATCGATATTCTAGCCGCCGTCATAATATCCGCCAAACCGATTGGGATTCGCTGCGACCAGACTTATCACGCTGTTAAAAATCGATCGGTGGCCGCAATAAGCCGGCGTTTGAACGCCGCAAAAGTATATTGCTCGTTCCAGCGTAAATGTGCCGCGGCGCCGAGAGTGCGCGCATAATCGCGATCACGTAACAATGTCACCAGTGCTTCGGTGATGCGTCTCTTATCTTTGCGGGAGACATTGAACCCCGTCTTGCCGTCGAGATTGATTTCCTGACCGGCATCCTCGGTCGACGCGATCACCGGTAAGCCGCGGCGCATCGCTTCGGCGTAGACAAGTCCGAAGCCTTCGGCGAAGCCAAGCATGGCGAATACCGTCGTGCGCCGCCAAAATGCCTCGAGAGCATCGTCCGGAACAAAGCCCGCGATCTCGATCGCGTGACGCGCGGGCGAGGCGGCGGCCAAATCGCACACTTTCTGGAGAGCATTCCCGCCGCCGACGAAGAGAAGTTTTGCTTCCGGCACCGCGGCGGCGACATCAGGCCAGATTTCGATCAAAAGATCATGGCCTTTTGCGAACAACTCATCGGCACGCCCCAGCAGCATCACTGTCGGCGGCCCTTCCGATGGACCGATCTTTGCCGGAGCGGCGTCCTCAGGCGTTCCAGGCGGGCAAGTGACGACTTCCACGCCGCTAAGAAGCGCGCCTCCGGCCCGCGCTACGGTGTAAAAACTATTTGCGAGAATCAAGTTTGCGCCGGAGACCGCATGCAAATATTTGCGCGGCGATGCGTCCCAAACCTCCAACCCATGCACCCATACGGCATAGGGCCGCCGGCGAAAGGGCAGATCGACATGCGCCCGCGCGGTCCCAGCAAAATCATAGATGACATGAGTTGCGTGCTGCGAGGCCGCCAGATTGGCCATAAAGAACCGCAGGCGTTGATCGCCAAATGACCGGACCGGAACTGTGTCAATCCGATAATTGGCGAAATCCTGGCATGCCAGTGCCTTTATTCGACAGCGGTCTAAAAGCGCGGATGCCGTTAGCCGCGCAACCGCACAAATGCCGCCATTGCCCGGAGCGAGCGATTGAGCCGAAAGTAGGACCTTGGGCTTGATTGAAATCTCAGCCATTGCGACGGCACGAAGCCAAGTGCAGGCTGGTTTTATGATTTACGAGTCCGCCGAGTTGCCTTAAATTGCCGCCTCACGCGTCCCAAAACCGGACGAAACTTTTGAGTAAAGCTAGCACTGGCAACGCGCGCAGAATAGCCGACCCGATAAGAGAAGCTGCCTGTCAACGTATTCGGCACCATTTGTTGCAATTGCTCGATCATGTAATTGGCTAGACACGCTTCTGAAAAATTTAACTCCCATACCTTGCGGGCTTGAGTGGCCATACTTGGCCAATCATTCAGCCGCGCACTGACCAATCCTGGAATAATTGAAACGTCCTTCTCGCTAACGGAAATGGAACATGCACCCCAATCAATGTCAGCAGGCAGGACATATTGGTCGCTTATGATTACCGGTACGCGTCGCGCCTTCATAGTCTCAAATAAACGTGCTGTTCCGACGCCGTAGCCTCGCGGGCACAGAATAAATTTCGTCGACCGTAGAAATTCCGCATACTCGCTCTTGATCGGACCACCACTACGATCGGATACCTTCGACCAATCTGCACCTTGTACTTTGAAAATCGCATTGTCAGCCGCTTCTCTTGGCTTTAAGGCCTTGAACAACTCTTCGCGGACACTAGCGGTCACCCCACCGATAAAGCCGAAATTGTATCGCGCATCGGCTAGTGGGAATTCGTCGACCATCTCATTGAATGCAAGAGGGTATATGAAAGTTCGATGACGGCGATGATCAAAGAGCCTCCTTGGCAGGGAACTATAAAAGCCACTATGGCGCCCCGTTGGGCGGTCACCCCAATCCCAAACGATGTGCTTTATATCGAACTTGGAAATCGGGCGAAGCAGGGCCGAAAAGCCGGTCCCTTGAAGCTGCTCATTGGATGAGTGTATCATTACATCTGCCGCTGCCGGATCATTTACAACCTTTCCCGGCGCGAATGAGCCTACGGCTGCGACAAATTTTTGCCATTCGGTACGATTCCCGTATATTTCGATCCAACTATTAGTCGGGGTCTCGAAGAAAATCTTCACGAGGTCATTGCTTAGATTATCAATATTAGCACGATGACCATATTATCGCGCCGGTGAAGTCCCTATACAATTGACGAAATACGATCGACCACGTCTTTCAACCGGTGCACATAGGCATAGCGTCCCTCTATGCAGCGGCGATAGCCAGCCGCAGCGATGCGCGCGCGTGTCGATTCGTTATTGCAGTAGAACCTCACCTTATCCATAAACTCCTCTTCAGAGCCGAAAAAATCGGCTTCGCGACCTTCCTCAAAGAATTCGCGATGCTCTTGGGTTCGGTCCGCCAACAGCATGCTGCCGCAAGCCGGGATTTCGAACGTTCGGGTGGTGTGCTGATCGGGACAAACGATCCGAAGAAATCCCAAACCGATCTTGGTACCGGTTAGCGCCCGCGCATAATCATCGTCATAGATTTCGTCGCCTTGCCATGCGCGGCCGACCAGTTCGTCGCGATGAATTCGGACACGTTCGCTGGCGCCGCCGGCGAGCTGCCGCAGAACGACGTGCCGCCGTAGGGTCCATTTGCCGTCGCGAAGAAAGTCCCAATATTTTCCCCATATCTTCAGCTCGATGTCCGCACCAGCCGCGGCGTGAAGCATCCGCTGCCGGCGCGGCTCCCAGCCGCCGACGAAACCAACAGCGCAATTCCATGTGGAATCGGCGGAGCGCAACGGCCGATGAACTTCGTCACAAAAGCCTAGCGGCATGTATATCGACGGCTTGCCGAGCGCCTCATAGTCGCGCCGCTCATAAGATTTGCAGTAGACCAGAACGTCGAACGCGCCGATCGCTTCGTCCATAAGCCGCGTACGTTTCCATTGCAAATAAAAATATGGGTCCGGGGTGAAATGGACGAGTCGCGCGCCGAGGCGGCGCAATTCCTCGACTGTTTCGCGCTTCAAATATTCCTGTTTTTCCGCCCATACCAAATCGGGGCGAAACTGGCGTGCCTGGTCAAGAACTTTTCGATTGATAGCGTCTGGGATCGTGCCTCTCTGAATGCGCCGCTGCACCTGACGTTGCAACCATGAAGCCCGTTTCCATGCTTCATTGGTGTTGACGCCGGTAACTTGGTGGCCGAGCCGCTCCAACGCCCGCATGCGCATGCGCGATGTCTGCCCGACACCGATCTCACCAAGAAACAAAATCTTCATGTACGTTTGGACGGCGATCTGGGCGTCGAACTAAACACTTTTAGAACCGGTGTAGATTTCGATTAGCGCCTGGGCGGACTGGGTAATCGAAAACTGGGAATTTTCCACATGCCCATTGCCAACTGCAACGTCGCGCGGTCGCGCTATCAGCTGGAAGATTTCTTCGACCCAAACATCGGCTGCGGCGTCGGCGCTGAGGAACCGCACTAACCCCGGAACGACGGCGCAATCGATCGGCACGGCATCGGAGGCGAGCACCGGCAGGCCCGCCGCCTGGGCTTCTACTGCCACCATGCCAAGCCCTTCCACGCGGGACGGAAACAACAACACATCGCTCGCTAACATCAGATTGGCAATGTCCAGCCTTAGTCCCGCAAAAACGATCCGGTCGGAGAGGCCCTCGTCCTTGATCAATTGCTGGAAGGCTGGAACGGCTGGATTCAATGAGCCCGCGAACAGAACGTGAATGCGTGGATCGCGCTTGGCACATTCGATAACGATCGAGATAGCCTTGCGAGTGTTTTTCCAAATTAGCGGATGACTTTCATCGGCGAACGCATCGAGACGGCCCGCGACCAAGATAATAACGTTATTACCAGGCCACCTGAATTCTCGGCAGAGCAACGCCTTCGCCACGTTTGGATCGCCGCGAAACCGAGCTGAATCAATTCCACAATAGAGCGGAAATCTGGGAATGCCGGTAAAAATTGGCGAGGTGAAGCCGTATTCGGCCAGCACCGGGCGCGAGGTAGCGACAATATGTGTGGCGTAGGTAGAAATAAAGCGTAGCCCAACGCTCGCCAGGCTCCTCCTGACCGGATCGAGAGTACGAAGCTCGAACGCTGCATTATGCGCGTGTACAATTCGGACCGGCGGAAGCAAGCCGGTACCTAGCAAAAAATGCCAGCCGGAAACCCAAGCCTGATGGTCATGTATCGCCGCGTAATCGCCGTTTCGCAGAATTCGGCGAAATTCAGCTGTGAACGGTATCAGGGTTGAACGGCTAAAAGGGGTATAGAATATTTCGCCGCCAAGCATCCTGACCTCTTCGTCAAAAACTCCTTGGCAACCACTTGTCGCGATGAAGTCGAATTGCGGCGCGTCGGCCCCCCGCTCCTGCCAGTGCCTAAGCACCTCGAGTAGCCATCTTTCGGCACCCCCCATGCCGAGGGAACCGAGAATATGGAGAACTTTCATCTTACGGATTCACGCTGGCAGCGTCACCGCACAGGCGGCTGGCTAAAGACAACTATCAAATCACTTTTGAGAAAGAAACATGCTGACAAGAGCGCGCCAGATCTTTTTCAATTGAGACATTGTCTGGGTTATCCCAGCTAGCCGGCAGCCGTGCGCAGTATCTTGGCGACCGTATCACCATAGAGCGAAGGGTCGCAACGCATGCGCATCCACGATCGGCCGTTCGCAACGAGCCTGATGACTTCCTTTTGAGGCAATCGCAGGGCAACATGCAATGCCCGCGCGAGCGATTCCGGCGTTTGTTCGGGGTATAGAATGCCGCCATCGGCCGCGGCAATAATTTCTGCCGCGCCGGCACTTTCACTGCATGCGATAGGAACTACACCGGCATCCCATGCTTCGAGGATGACTCGTCCCAGCGGTTCTCGGCGGGAAGGACACACCAAAATCGAGCATGTTCGCAGCAGCGGTACGATTTCCCCAATGAAGCCGCACCATTAAATCTTCAATTGGACGCCGGATTCGAAAGCGAGCTGTTTGAGCGCATCAACGAAACGCTGTTCGCCTTCCCCGACCATTAGGCATTCCACCGCGTCGTTCGAATTAGCTAGGCCATGCAAAGCCCGAACGAGGGTGTCCTGGCCTTTGATAGGAACGATCCTGCCGACGCAAGCAATCCGGTTAGCAATACGCCCGGCCGGCGAAGGCGCGACGTCTTCGGTGGCCGGCGTGTAGGAATCATAGATCCGATATAGGGTCACCTTCTTGAGCGTTTCGAATCGCCGGATTTCCGCTTCCACAGCTGCACTGATGGCAATGATCGCACGCAAGTGCGCCAGAGCGGCGCGGTTGAGTTGGGCAAGATAAGCGGCATCCTCGAAAATACGGACATGCGCCACGATCGGCAATCGCAGCAAAATTGCTGCAATAAGAGTTACCTTATACGATCCGCCGTGGTTCAAATATAAAACGTCAGGCCGAAACTCGAGACAAGCTCGCAGCACACCGATCGCGGCTTTAATCCGCTGCCATCTGGACTTCTTGTCGAGTTCATAAATGTAATATTGGAATTTTCGGATCTGTCGTTTTTCGAGCTCTCAATTCAATGGCCGCCCCGGTGGGATGCACACCGCTATTGCCATGCCTGATACAGATTGCAAGAGATCGAGCAGTGCGCGCTCAGAACCCCATAAATTTCCCGCCGCCTCTATGACAAGAACTCGCGTTGTCATGCAGTCCGCCAAAGATGCCGCAAAAGAAGATTGCCCCTTATGTGATCCGACGAAAGCTTCGCGGCGGATACGACTTCCGCCGTGAGTGAAGGCGACTTCGGATTCATGAGCCGAACTGGACGCGCGCGTCTTTAGCGAAATGTTCGGTAAAAAAATGGCGACCGTTGCCGGGAGCCTTTTGCAGCGCCAACCCCTCGACCGGAAACAATTGGAAGAATCGCGGGCTGGTGCCGACCGGCACCCGTTTGCGGCCGAATTCGGTCGCGGCCAGAAGCCGGCCGGCCGCGGCGGACAGCCATTTGCGAACCGTCTGCGGCCGATAAGGCTGCAGAAAGAAATCGAGCTGGGAGCGATGGCACGCAAGACTAGCGGCACGGCGGCACTCGAATTCGCGCACATTGATTCGGACATCGCTGGGCTGATCGAAATACCAGGAAAAATATGCGCCGGGGACCTGGGCGCCGAACGAAAGAATTGAGCCACCGAAACCGGCTTGCTCGGCAGCGGCCATGACACAGCGATGAACGAGCCGATGCGCGGCATGACCGTAGCCGCCGAACGGGCCGTGCGTCAGCACGAGCGCGGGCGCTGCGGCCGCGATTTTCTCCCACAGCAGGCCGATGAGCGTCGGCTGGTCCCATGCCTGCGGTCCGACAGCGGGATCGGCGAGATCGGCAAATCCGAGACGCGCGACCTCGGTAATTCCGAGCGTGCGAGCCGAGTCGGCGAGTTCGCGCCGGCGCACCGCAGCGAGCGCCGCGATGCTGGCCGGCGGCTCGTTCTCGCCGGCCGCGCCACCGCCGTCGGTGACGCAGATCAAGCTCACCCGGCAATGCCGTTGCACGCATAGACATATCGTGCCGGACACAAATATCTCATCGTCCGGATGCGCAATAATCGCTAAAACTTCGCAGTGTTCGGTCATGGTTAAAGCAACAACGATACTGGCGCTTTAGCGCGCGGAGGTTGCGACCGGGTTTTCGTCCTGCCCATGCAGGCGAAGGAGATCGCGAAAGGCGTAACCCATTGCCATCGGCGACCGCTGGAAGGCGGATAGCGCCGCCGCCCGCGATGGCGCAGGCGCCGACCACAATTCAAATGCTGCAGCCGCCCAATCCTTTGCGCTTTGTCGCAGCGAGAGACGGCGCACCGAGGCAGTCGGCAATAGCGGAGCGTCGGAAACGCCCCAGGACAACAGCAATCGCAGTCCGGCAAGCTGCGCTTCGACGACTGCAATGCCGAATCCTTCGGGTGGATGCTCCGGGTGCGGCAGGATGAACCAGTCGCTGCCGGCCATCAATTCCGCGGTGTCGTTGCACCAGCCGAGGCATTTGATCCACGGGTCGAGGCCAAGTGCGGCCGCCCGTGCTCGTATGTCAGCGGCAAGCGATCCAGAACCGGCGAACAGACCGACCACCTTCGGGTCCATCCGCCGCATCTCGGCAATGACGTCGACCGCGAAGACCGGATTTTTCTCCGGCACCATGCGGCCCGCAAACAGGACAATGCGGGCGTCCGCGGCAAAGCCATGCTGCTGGCGAAAGGTCGCATGGTCGGGCTTGGCATCGGTCAGCGGCTCCGGATCGATGCCAAGATAGTGGACGACGTCTATTCCAGGCCGGCGCTTGCGCCCGCCGAGGAAGGTATCGAGGCTGTGGTTGGAATTGGCGGCGATTTGATCCGCAAGCGCCAGGCAAATACGCCGCAGCGCCGGCTTGAAGACCGCTTGCTTGATGGTGCTCGGGGTCAGAACGGATTCGTCGGCATTATGCACGTGCACGACGCGGCGCTTGATGGGCAGGCCCGCGGCGGCAAGGAGGTAAACGCCCGATATAAGATCATGGTGCGAGTGCAGAACGTCATATTGCCCCAGCCCCAGCTCGGAGCGAAATTCCTGCATGGCGCCGAGTTTCTGTCCGATGGGAAGCCGGGCATAAACGACGCTGGCGCCGAGTGCGCGCGCTTGCGCGTCCAGTGTCCCCTCGCCCAGCGTGCAATAAAACGTCCAATCGACGGCAACGCCGTTCTTGACGGCATAACCGAGCATCCGTAAGAGCCACATCTCGACCGATATTTTGTCGAGATTATCAATGACATGGATGACGCGCGGCGGGCCGTTCTTGATGGTCAACGAATGTCCTCGTCTGTTGCCATACTCGCGTCGTGCGCCACGCAACGGCGATCACAGCAATGACGGTAGCGGCAGCCACTTTGGTCGCGCGCTCAGCCACCGCAGGGCGTTAAAATAGCGGCGCGATATTCGCGCCAACGCCACACTATCGACAACGGTGCCGGCGACCACCTCGGCGGGCGCGACGACGGTCTGAACGGTAGATTTGTTAGCCGTAAAGCAGACTTTGTTGCGAATTGGCATACGGTCGAATGCCTCGATATCGTCGGTAACTGCTCCGTCACGGTCGTCGATTTTGAAAAAAAGCCGATTTGGATCGTCGACGAGCCGCGCGCAGCGACGACGCCATTTCGAATAGGCCTCGTCATCGCTGCTGTAGTGCAGAAAGTGAATCTCGATCTCACCGCAAAGCAGACCGATTGGGTAGCTCAAGCGTTCGCGTTTACGCCAGGAATTGAGCGAGTTGAGTTTACTGTTTTGTGCAAAGACAAGCTTCGCACGAATACAGTCGGCAAAATTTTGCAGTAAGTTAAGGTAGCTCTTCGGCGGAATGAAGAGGCCGACGAACGGCGTGCGATACGGCATTTCGAGTGCCTGGTAGACGTGCGCTCCCCAGCAATTGTTTCGAAACAATCGAAAACTCAAGATCGCCGACAAGCCACCGAAGCAATATGGCGGACTGCCGATTTCCCGGTTGCGATTTAGGCGGTGTCGCCGACATTCAGATTTGCTCGGCAGCGTCAGCCGCCAACCTGCTCCGGCTTCGACAGCGTGGCTGCCGACGAATCCGACCCATTCGCCTTTGCCGCTGACCGCTGCGCCAGCCACTGCGCCGCGGCAGCACGGCCACGAAAGGCGGCGCGCTGAATGTTTCGATGGGAACCGCGATGCCGCAATACGCGAAGCATGTCGGCGGTCTTGCCGATCAGGCCGCGCCCCGCTGCGGGTACGCCACGCTCCGCCATCAAAATGGCGCCGGAGTATTCGATGCCTTCGACCAGCCGGCACAGGTAGTCTTCGGTAAGACGCTGCGGCGGCATGAGGTGGTTGAGCTTGAGCGCGCAAAACAGGCCGACGCCGAGACCAAGATCGCAAGAGCAAGCCGCGAGATCATTATCCCCGCCGGAAACGAGCGAGGTGCCGACGCGGTCCAGGATCATGGAGCGCGCTCCCCGATCGTAAAGGCCGAGATAATGCACCGCCACCGGCCGGCGCACGCAAAGCCCGGCACCGCACGGCATCGTCTCCGGCAATAGCGGGAGATTCGACCAAACGTCTTGGTCGAATTCGCGAATGCAGAGCGTGCCCCAGTAACGGCGTGTCCACTCCGGAGGGGTCGCTTCGAATTCCGGCAAGCACTGTCCGCTCCATGCGCCCAAGTACGGATATTTATCGGCGATGGCCACGGCGGATTGCAAATAATCTGGCGCCAGCACATTATCGTCGTCGACGAAAACCAGCAGATCCGCGCTACTCTCGCGAATGCCGCGCAGCCGGGCCGGCGTTAATCCCAGTGTCGGTTCGTATACCACGCGCGCGTTCGGATGCCACGACAGATCAATCGCGCCAGCGACCGACCGGTCGCTGAGATTGTCGACAATCAGCAAATCCCATTGCCCGAAAGGCAGCGTCTGCGCCCGCAGCGCGGCGAGACACCGCGCGAAGTAATCGAGCCGCGCATTATGCGTGCAGATAATGACGCCTACTTTCATGGCTGCACAATTATCAGATTCTCTTTGGGAACCGCGAGCAGATCGGTCATTGGCGGCATCTGATGGCCGCTAACCGGCCGTAGCGCGATGCCGTGCCCGGGCAAGTCAGCGCGGATGGTATGCGACTTGCCGCCATGTGCGGTAAGGTCGGCTTGTCGGCAGAAGCAGACCTCATAGCAGAGCGCATCGAACGCTGCGATAAGTTCGCCGGGCGGCGCGACCCGGACCAGATATTTTTCGAAATATTCGAAATAGACCGCTTGGATGCGGCGGCTTTGCAGGCTCTTTACCGCGCCTCGCACTGCGGTCAGCTCATAGCCTTCGATATCCATTTTCATGAACGCGACGCGAGGAATATTTTCAAGATCGAGATAACGGTCGATCGTCGTAGAGGGAGTTTGGTCGCCGCCGTCTTCGGTAATGTGCGAGACGCCTGTTTGTCGTTCATTGACGAGGAACGAAACGGTGCCATCCCGATCCGATATCGCGGTACAATTGACCTTGCAGTTCATTGCCGGATAGCGCGCGACGCTGCGCTTGATCCACGCCACAAGCGTTCGATTGGGCTCGAACAGATGAAACTGAACTCTGTCGCCGTGCCGTCCCGCAAGCCCGCAGCTGAGCAGTGCAAAATTGGCGCCGGCATCGAGGAAGACGCCGCCGTTCTCCAAAAGGGCATCCGCCAAGGTGAAAAACTCGCGCTCGAAATCGCCGTCGATCACGATCAGGCGCAGGAACCCGTCGCTCATATCGGCATAGCCGAAGGACTGATCGCGGATGCGCACCAATTGCACAGGGTTCTCGCCGGTCAGCGCCATCCAGGTTTTCATCAGGCGATGACGGCGCAGCGCGCGCGGCAGGCGTTCGAACAATTGCGCCGACGACGGCAACCAGCTCTTACGCAGAACATCGAGGTAGGCGGTATCCGTGCGAGAGGCGGCCAAGTCACGAACCGATTGGCTTCTTGATGATCATGGGCTGACCGTCCGGCGACGGATCACCGAACCAAATCTGCCAGCGCAGTGTGATACGGCGGCTAACGGCGAATGCGACATTGATCCAGGCATGGCGCCAGAGAGCGAATACGCGGCGTAACGCGCCGGCCGGAAGCCTGGAATAATAAAATTTCTCGAAGAACAGCAGCAAATCGCCGCCGACCATGTTGCGCAAAAAGATCGCCTTCATGCCGGCCCAATGGACTATGAGCGGTGGCGCACGGCGTTCCGCCACTGTATGCACGTGAAGTCCTTCCATCCCGCGCGCCGGCCAACGCATGATTTCGCGCCGCTCCACTGCAATGCTACCGAGTATAGCTTTCTGATTCAGGATATAGTTCAGCACCCCCTGTTCGCCGGGCATAAATAGCTCGGAATGACGGAGGCGGCGTGGCAGACAGGTCCAATCCACAAGCGACCTGAAATCATCGCGGCGCAGCACACCGGCGGTGCCGAACCACTGGCCGGTATTGAAAACGAATTGCGGCGGGCGGGCAGCCGGGTCAATCGCAGCGACTTTGCGCCAGTCGTAATAGAGCTGATGCGTATCAGATTCGGATTTCTTTTCGTCGTCGACAAGAAAAGCAGCGGAACTCCACGCCGCAACCACATCCCCAGTCAGCGCCGTGTCGGAGTCTAGCACTAAAAATCGCTCACCCGGCCGTCCAAACAGCGGCTCCAGCTTGACGAAGCCCCAGCCATAGTTGCCGGCGGGAAGATCGGCGAGACCGACATTCCAATACCGTTGCAGTTCTTCGGTTAGACAGTTATCGAGATTGTCGCCCGCAAGAATCTTGATGGATACGTTCGGATAAAAATATCGAATGCTGGCCACGCAGATGCGTGTGAACCGCGTGTCGCGCGAACACGCGGCCACATAGATGACGTCGACACCTTCGCGATAATCAGGCATGGCCGGCGGGCTCGCCGCTCAGAGCCTGTGTCGCTTGCAACCGTCTCGACAATTCGTGGCCGAAGGCGATCAAGGGCTTCTCGAAATAGTAGAAGCTGCCAAGGCAGAAAATGAAGCAAGTGCCAATGGAACACAGATAAAATAGGTACCCGGCGTCGGGAAACGGATAGGTCGCGAGCTGTTGCCACAAATACACGCCATAGGAAATCCGGCCGAAGATCGCCATCGGCCGTGCCGCCAAAAAACGCTGCCACGACGATTTGACCAATGTCGTTACCAACAAGACAAAGGCGATCAATAGCGGCAATACGAAATTGCCCAGGATCGTGTACGAACGCCCAGGCGGCATGACGGAAATCACCAACACGGCAATAATCGCCGCTGCGATCGATCCGGCCGGCAGCTTTGCTGCGAGATCGACGATCCGCCGCTCATTGAAAGCGCAGACCACGCCGGTGCTGATGAATACGAAAGTTCCGATGAAGCTTGCCGCATCGGCAAATTTGAGAATAGCCAGCACGAGGGAAATCGAGGGAACCGCCAACAGGAAGGCAAGGAAGAACCACGGACGTTGACCCGAGAATAGAAAAAGCAACGGGAAAACGAGATAGAATTGTTCCTCGACGGCCAAACTCCACTGGTGGTTTCCCAGATAACCGCCGCAGTCGATGCCCTCGATATCGCAGACGAACAGCAGGCCTTTTACAGCGCCGATTGTATCGCGGTCGACAAGTCCGGCAAGCGTCAGCGAGCAAATCACCAGCAGATAGAGCAGAAGCGGCGGCAGAATCCGAAAGACGCGCCGAACATAAAAGGCGGCAACCGAGATCCTCTTGTATTTATATTGTTCCTTAATGAACCCGCGGCAAATCACGAACCCACTGATGACGAAGAACACTCTGACCCCGAGCGCGCCGTAGTCGCGCGAGATCGCAACGGCCCTGGCGGACTGGCCGACAAACGGCAGATGTGCCAACACATGACTGACGATGACGAAGGAGACGCTGATGGCGCGCCAGCCGTCGATCGCTGAAATTCGTTCATTTGCAGGTATGCGGGCTAAATCGCCCGGCAGATCATCCTGATGGCTGTTCATTTTTGGCCGGCGATCAATTCCGGATTAATGCGCAGGCGCATCCAGCCCTTCCACTTGTGGGCAACGCGCTGGCCGAGGCGCCGGGTGGGGTCAAACTTTTGCGCGACCAACAGCAACGCACCGGTGAGATGGAGGAATTCCGGCCCAAGCGCGCGCGTTCGAATTTGCCGCCACGTTGACAAGGCCGAAAATAGGTTGCCGCGCTCCATCCAGCACTCGGCGACAAAAAAATAAAGACCGCACAAAGCGCGCTGGCAAATCCAGGTCATGCCGGGTCCTTCGCGCACCACACGCTCGAACTTCACCAGTAACCGCTCTGCCGCCTTGAGGTGATCGGGCGCGCGGCGTTGCTCGATGCTGACTTTGGTTTCTTCAGACTGCCACCGCATGTGGTAGTCGACTTCAGGGAAGCGGAGATAGCGGCACCCTGCGGCCAGCGCGCGGACATGCAGATCGACGTCCTGCCAGCTTGGCAGGCTTTCATCGAATCCGCCCAAGCGCTTGAGCGTTTGCCGCCGCCATGTCGGTCCTGTTGTCTGCCACGGCAGATCAAAGGTTAAAAAGCCCAAGAGATCGTCGCCGATGAGGTCGGTGACGGGCTTGCGGTCCAGATCGCCTGGCGTCTTCAAGAAGGCGCCCATGCCAGACACGATAAAATCGAGGCCTTGATTGCGTTGCATGATTTCGACACGTCGCGCCAAACAGTTCGGCTCGAGCACGTCATCGGAATCGAGAAACACGATCAGATTGGCCGCCGCGGCTGCGAGCCCCTGGTTGCGGCACACATTGGCGCCGGCGTGGTCGCCCGTACGCGGTAGATAGCGCAGCCGGACATCGTCTGCGGCACGGCGCGTCACGTCCTCAGCCGTGCCATCGTCGGAACCATCGTCGACAATGATGTGCTCCCACGCCGCAAGCGTCTGCCGACGCACCGAGTCCATGGTCTCCGCCAGAAGCACGCAACGATTCTTTGTCGGCGTAACCACCGTAACGAGAGGCGGTGAATTCATTCTTCGGACGGCTTACGGCAGAGGAACACTTCGCGATAAAGCGGCGTTTTGATTGCGTAAAGTGCTTGCTCGGCCGGGGGCAGATCGGCGCTCGTCAGCATCTCGCAAGCAAAACCGGCACTTTCAACGCGTTGCTTTAGGTCGCGGCCATAGAGGCGGACATGATCCTCCTGGAGGAACTTCTCCAAGCGCTCCGCCTCGCTCGTCACAGACAAATCTTCGAAGCTCTTGTCGCCGCCGATCGGAACTTGCAGCACGAGGAGGCCGCCCGGCGCGAGAATACGAAACATCTCCGACAGCGCTTTGCGATCGTCGGGAACATGCTCAAGCACGTGCGAGCACCATACCAGCGTCTTGCTGCCGTCGGGCAGTCCGGTTGTAGTAATATCCATGCGCTGCATGGCCGGATTGCACAAATCGACATTCAGATATTCGCACGACAACGACACCAGCCAGGGGATCATCACCTGCTCCGGGGCGACATGAAGCACCTTTTGGCCCGGCGCGATCTCGCCGCGCAGCAGGAGGAGCGCCACCCGATGACGTTCGAGCGAACCGCAAATCGGGCATTGCGCGTCGGCGCGCCGCACCATCGCGTTGCCGAACGGCTCGAACCGGTAGCCGAACCAACCGCAAAACGGACAACGCCGCTGCTTGAAGACGAGACCGGCAAATCGGCGCACTCTGGGCGAGGGCATCAATTCTGCCAATCCGATGCAGTCATCTCGGTATTTGAATTATCACGAGTCAAGGTTCGGAAATCCAAATTCAACTACCAGATTTCGGATCTTCTCGTCGTTCCCACCTGCGAACATATTGTGCGTGTATAATCCGATCGTTTGGGAACCTGGCCAAGTTACGCATGGCCTTGGAGGCGCTACGGGCTTAAAGGTAGCGCCGGCTTTCCTGCTCATCCAATAAAGCCACAGGTCATCGGCGTTCGGGCAGAGCCTTAGAAACAAATTATGGTCGGTCACGTTATGAGCTAACGACCCGGGCGGAAATAAAGCTCCTCGGCCTGCCGTTGGAAAAAGGCTCGTTGACACTCGCGATTCTCGGACATTCAGTATCCATTCATTGTACGGCCGAGGAAGACCGTTATCATTTAATGTGATCTTATGAGCTCGGTGGCATACAATCTGTTTGGGTTCGCCATTCCATCCGCTCACCAGTGCCTCAAGCCAGTCGGCCTCGTAGAAAATATCGTCGTCGGCCGTGACTATGATGGCATCAGGGAACGCAAGAAGCGCCGGAATTATTTTTTTGTAGGATCCGATATCTTCGGTTGTTCGAATATCGACACCGTACCGCTGAAGTTTGGTAACGCTCTTCGGCAAGAACGGAGCGTCTTCCTGCGAAATCCAAAGAATGACGCGATCCGGCTTCACGGTTTGGGAGACCAAGCAGCGCAGCGTGTGGGCTAACGTACCGAACCGCGGGCGGTAGGAGGTCAATGAAATGATTAGCTCTCTGCTCAGCCCGTGCGCTCTTTGTCGGGGCGGAAGGTAAAACACGCAGCCGCTTCGAATAACCGCCACATATGGAGTCATGCACTCGAGGATATCCTCGTAGGCACGCCGAAATCGGCCCCTAAGGAGTTGTAGAAGTCGGGTTCGAAACAGGCCGAGACTCCGTTTCATCTTGGCGGATCTCACAAGCGAGATTGACATGTGACAAACTGACGATTGGGCGCTGGAATTAAAGGAAATCCTTGCGTTTCATAAAATCGTAGACATGCGTGCAACCTGTGACGGCAAGCCATTGGCCGAAACCCGGAAGTTCGGCCGGCTGAAACCAAGGTGTAGCGAAATGTCGGATGTGATCCTGGATGAATGTTTTAGATGGAGGGTCGAAACTATGGGCGGCTATTGCGGGCATGACCTGACGGGCTGATAAAGTTCGGTTAACACGGAGCACACGGTGGCGGAGTATCAAGACAACAATCGGCTGACGTTTGAAGCTCTCGCTCAAGAGTACCTGGCGAGCGATCTGCGTCCGCCTGAACGGGAGTTGCTCGTCATCTTGCGGGATCGGCTCAGCCGTTTCGACATGCTTGATCTCGGTGTGGGCGCCGGACGAACATCGTTTATCTTTGCGGCTTTAGCGCGCAATTACGTGGGTGTGGATTACGCGGAGTCGATGGTCGAGATTTGTCGCCGCCGTTTCGGCGAAGACAGCCGGCAAACGTTTATCCGTCTCGATGCATCGGATCTTTCCGCTTTGGGTCATCAAGAGTTCGACCTCATTCTTTTTAGCTTTAACGGCATCGACTACGTTGACCTAGAGCGACGAAAAAAAATCTTTCGTGAGGTTCATCGTCTGCTGAAACAAGATGGCTATTTTTTCTATTCCACACATTCATTGGATTCTTTCCCTTGGCCGGTCGAATGGCCTAAGTTTAGCCTGACACGGCCGTTGCGCTCCTTGGTGGCCTTGGCAAGGAAAGCAATCTGGCATGGGAAGCGATATCGGGCTAACCGGAAACAGGACCCGACCGAGATCAAAAAACGCGGCTGGGCTTATTTACAAGACGGGTCGCACAATTTCGGCCTCACCCACTTTTATTCGACAGGTGAGTACCAAATACGGGAGCTACAAGAACATGGATTTGAAATTGAGCTGCGTCTTGGCTTGGACGGTCGCAAGCTTAATCTGAGAGAGACAGTGCAAGACTATTCGATCCATTACCTTTGCCGAAAAACGGGCATTGGCGTCCGGTAAGAAAATTTGGAATGTGGGCAATGCGGATCAACGTGATCAACGGCCGGGCCCTGGATGCGCCGCTTTCGCACTCTTGGGAAGAGATTCGATGCAGTAATCCAGAATTGCAAAGTCCATATTTTGCGGCGGAGTTCACGCGAATTGTTGCCTCAGTGCGCGACGACGTAGAAGTCGCGGTCATCTCGCAAGATAGCAAGCCGATTGCCTTTTTCCCGTTTCAGCGAGACGAGACAGACCCTTCGCGCGGTGTTCCGGTGGCGAACCTTATGTCCGACTTTCAGGGGCTCATCTGCAAGCCGGGATTTGTTTGCAATCCGCTGTGGCTTCTCCGGCAATGCAAACTGGCGACTTTTGATTTTGACCATCTCCTTGCTTCACAAAAATCGTTCGCAGGGTATCGATTCGAGCGCGATCCTTCGCCACAGATCGATTTGTCGCAAGGATACGATGTGTACGCGAAGAAGAAGCAAAACGAGGGCTCCAACCTGATCAGGAGCTGTGCAAATCTAGCCCGCCGTATGGAGCGTGAAGTCGGCCCCTTGACCTTCGTAGCGCATTCCGCGGATCCCGATAAGCTGCGGCATGTGCTTGGTCTAAAGGGGGACCAATATCTGCGGACGGGAAATCGGAATATCTTTGCTATTGAGTGGGTACGAAGGGTGATTGAGAAAATCCATTCCACACATAACGATGAATTTTTCGGAATGTTGTCTCTTCTATACGCCGGCGACCAGATAGTGGCCGGTCATTTCGGGATGCGCTCTCGCACGGTGTGGCATTATTGGTTTCCTGCCTATGACATGCGCGTAGCAAAATATTCGCCGGGATTAAATCTCATTTTGAAAATGGCGGCATACGCGCCGTCAATCGGAGTACGTGTGATCGATCTCGACCGGGGCAGCAGTTTGTATAAGAGGCGATTGATGAACGGAGAAATCACTGTGGTGCGTGGCAGCATCGACCGCCGTTATCCTCAGCGGCTTGTTCGGCGCGCATCGCAAGTGCGGACGGTACTGGCACGATCTCCGCTCGGGCCTCCTATACGATGGCTGAAACGCTGGGTCCGACATTCTTGATATTAGGTATGTGTCAATCTACCGTGAGGCGCTTGTAAAATCCCGCCGCGTTAAAACTATCCCGCACCTGCCGCAACCAGTCCTCGCCCTTCAGCGGCCAATCGTGGCGATCGTAATACCATTCGCCCGGCGGCGGTGGCCTCAGGAAATCGTAGATCGGCGCCCGGCGGTAGCATTCGCGCAGCGGCGGAAAATCCTCGAGGATGAACGATTGCGTCCGGAAGGCGCGCATCGCCTTGCGCTTGCGCCGCCGCTCACGCCACGAAAGCCGGACAACCGCCTCCGGACAATCCGGATCTGGCCAAAAGCAATTGGCCGCCAATCGACCGCCGCAACCATGATAGCTGGCGAATTCCAAGCGCTGCGGCGCCACGCCCGCCGCCGCGGCAATGCGCGCACAGGCAAGCTGCGTCGCCAGCGCGCAGACGTCATGGTCCGGATGACCACCCTCATAGGCGTGGGTTATGACCGCGGCCGCGCTGCCGATTGACACCTCGACCTTACTGACAAGGTCAGCGAGATGAAGAACCGCCTCGCCGTCGGTATATCCGAGAGTTAGGTGGCGGATCGGCCGCGCCTCTAGAACCGATAAGGCTTTCTTCAACTCGTCAAAGCGTGCGCGTGAATAAGCTTCAGCGCTGGCGAAACCCAGTGACCGCGCACGTCGCATATTCGCGGGCGCGCCGTCGGTCACATGGACGAGCGTCATCTTATTCATCCGGCTCAACCGACTGCCCATGCCGATTGTCTCGTCGTCCGGATGCGCCACGACCACCACGATAGGCGTCGCGATCCATTCTTGAGTGATAATCGCCTCGGTCAGATCCGCTTCCTGCATGAATGGATTAGTGGATCAATAATCTGCTGATTGTGCCAAGAAAATAACGGTCCATGCGAGCAGCTGGACTCGTTAGAGCTTCGAGGAACAAGCGCGCGGCGAGCAGTGTTTGCCCCGCTGACTTGTCGATGAGCGCGTTATCCAGCCGCTGCCGCCAACGCTTCCGATTGACGATCCGCGCAAGCTCTGATTTTGCCGGTTCGGAAATCAGGCGATCGACGGCGCGTTCGCACGCCAGCCAACCCTCCCGAGTGAATTCAGGACCTTGTGTCGTTGTCTTGGAAGCCGGATGTAGCCGCGAAAATCCAAGAATGCAGTCGGTATAAGCGACCAGAGGATAACGATCGAGGTAGCGGAGCATGAACTCCCAGTCGAACTTGTAATGCAACTGCGTGTCAAAGCCACCGAGGGCATTGGCGAACTTCGTACGAAGCCAGACAACCTGCTGGGCATAGCAAAAAGCCGGTGGCTTGGTGATGAAGTTCATTGCCGTGAGCGCTCGGGCAGCATAGCGGTTCTTGCCGGGTCCATCTTGTTGAAATTCAACCACCGATCCGGAGACGCAATCGTGATCGTCCATAAGGCGCGCGACGATTTCCAGCGCCCCCATATTCAGATAATCATCGGAATTGATGAACTGGAAAATCTCCCCGGTCGAACGCGCCAGGCCCTTATTGATCGCGTCAGCCTGGCCGTTGTCCTTCTCGCTGACCCAATAAGCGATCCAAGGCTCATATTTCCGGATCACATCGACCGAGTTGTCCGTGCTGCCGCCATCGATGACGATATATTCCAGATCGGGATAGCCCTGCAGCAGGATCGAGCGGATCGTTTCTTCTAGATAGCGGCCCTGATTGTAGCTCGGCGTGACGATCGACATGCGCGGCCACGGCGAGCCGTCGGATTTGGCTGCCGGTAGCGGACCGCTTTCTACCGTCCACGGCCAACCGGTCCGTTCTGACGGTGGCGGCGGAAGCAATTCCAGGCGTGGGCAGTGCACGGCAGAATTCAGTTCGTCGTGGCGGGCTTTTTGAATACAAACATCGGATAGGTCCCTATCCGCCCGAATACGTTCGGACAAAGATTCTCCACCGTATAGATAAATACCAACAGCAAGCGACCGACCGCATTGTCTGGGATGTAAGATTTGAGGAAATGTAGGCTCACGCTTCGCCAGACCCGCAAGCTCCATCGTCGCGAAGCCGCAATATTCTCACTGTACCAGTGAAAGTCGTAGGCATGAAAACTGTACTGCGAAGCCGCGTAATTTCCAACGAAATTAGTTTCCGCCCCGGTCGGAACCGTACCGCGCTTCAACCACTTGATCAATGCATCGGGAATGAACGGACGCAACATCGTACGCATTCGCGCGGGCATCGCGGCGAACGCTCGCCAAGGCGCGGCTATTTTAGTTCCCCAACTGTGACGACCCCAGGTATAAACAGCAACTCCACCGCCCCCGTTACGGGTTACGCGCTCTAGCTCTTGAAAAGCGAGTATCTGCATTTCCGCGGGCACGTGATAGATGGTGTGCAGACTGACAAATCCATCCACCACTCCGTCTTTCAATGGAAGATTGGTGATGTCTCCCTGAATGTAGATGCCATTTGTACCAAGCCGCAACGCCGCTGCCCTGAGCGCCCCGAGGGATACGTCGCAGCAAATACGTCTTTCGAAATTCGCGGAATAAGTCAGATACTCGTCGTACTGAATGGGCCCGGAGGCAACGTCGAGTAAGTATTTGCCGCCGTGCGGCAGATAGTCATTCACACGCAAATGGCACATGTGAATGTAATTACGGCTTACCTGACGGAAGTCCTCATTGATGTCCGCATCATGGAATACGCCTCTGTCGGTCTTCCGCCAGCCGATCTGATCATAGAAACCCATAACGGCGCGGGTCGCCGCCGGCATCAGGTGTACCTCGTAAGTCTTCCGCTGGGCCGCAGTGACCATGGCGCAGTCCGGCAGCAGAATGAACACACCCTGCTGCACCGGGTAGTAGATGGCGCTGTCGTGCGCACGGAGAAATCCATCGAAGCTAGATTTTGCTGGTGACCCATCAAGTTGCACCAAATGCTTTGCATCGATGTCGGCGCGCAGCCTAACGAGGTCCTCTCCAGCGACGGTGCGAAGATTGTCACCGCTGATCGGGCATCGAAGTAGATTGCCAATTGACGGTGCAGGCATGCTATCGCTCAGCTAGCGTTGCTTTACGCGAGGCACTAAATTCGAGGACGCTGCGCGAATTTCGGGGCAGCGCGTCTTCATCGGCCGTCCGGCTGATCAGTTCATCATAGAGCTTTTCGTACAGTCGGCTCTGAGCTTGGATGCCAAAAAGGCGTTCAGTCCGGGAGCGCGCAGCGGCAGATAATTCGTCGCGCCGCTTTGCTGCTGCCTCGATGCATTCAGCTAGCTCTCTGGTGTCAAAAGCTGTCGCAAGGTAGCCGGTCACGCCATTTTCTACTATGTCGGCAATTCCCCCGACTGCAAAGCCAACTACCGGACAGCCGCAGGCGGCGGCCTCTACTGCAGTTTGAGGCAAGTTGTCTTCACGCGACGGAATAACAAAAGCATCTGCCATGCTGTAGGTCGTGGCCAGCATGTCATCCGATTGGATATATCCGAGATGAAGCTGACGAATACCATTAATTGGCAGCCCCGAACCATAGCCGGCCGAAACGAGTACGACATCGTCCTTGCGCTGCATACTCTTAACCGCATCCATCATCAGGTCGGCACCCTTACGGCTGGCTTCCAGACTACTGCTCACGAAAAGAATAATGCGGTCTGACGGGATAAACCCGAGTGCCATACGCAACTCCCTGCCTCGCGGCCGGAAAACGCGAAGATCCAGGCCGTTCGGAATATGCTGCGTACGAAAGCGCCCGAGGAGCGCGCTCCGTTGAGCCTCGGCCGCAACCCAACGGCTCGGCGCCGCTAGCACGGTCCATCGTGGATCAAGGCTGTCATACGCCCACTTTTTGATTTCTAAGCCGCGGCGTGAAATATCATTTTCTTTCGAGGAGCTGAGTTGGGGACAGGCTCCGCACGCCGCGTTAAATCGGTTGCAACCATTCGCGTAATGGCAGCCACCCGTGAAGGGGTTCATGTCGTGCAGGGTCCAGACTACCGGCAAACGCGGCGGCAGAGCGGAGAAGAAAGAAGGTATGTCAATAAACCCGGCAACAAAGTGCAGATTGAGCACATCTGCGCTACGAACTACTTCAGGCCAGCAGTCCGTATAAGGGGTACGGGCAATGGAATAGATTTCCGAACCAGCCGGGCGCGCCCGCATGATTTCTTGCTGCTCGACCCTGAGCGCTCGGCCGCGTAAACGTCTACGAATTCGTGCGCCAAGCGAACGCGACCAACCAATCGTCCGAACCGTGGGATCGTCGCTGGCTCGCGAAGCGACTATCATCCGCGAGTCGATCCCGAGATCCCGCAGCCCCGTGTGCAAACGGTAGGCCGCGCGCGAGGCTCCGCCGGCTTGATCACGGAGACTAACGTGCAAGACGCGCAAGAGTTTTCCGCAATCCTGTCTTCAAGCCTAAGTGCGGCGTTAGCGCCTCGGACCACCGGAGCGAATTGAAAGCGAGACGAGATCTCGCCTCGACAAGCCGGGCAACCAACACACTGCCATTTCCCTCCTTCCGAAACGCGCTCCCATAGACAACGTCTTCCACATAGACCATGCCAAGCGCCCGCATAACCGCAGGCCATGACCTTTCAAAATGAAAAGTCCTCGGTAGGTGGCACTTTATCACCGGACGAAAACAGTTGGCTGTTAGATAGAGGCCCCCTGGGCGAAGATGCACCGCGGTTTTGCGTATCAGGCCCAGTGGATCCTCGACATGTTCAAAAACGTCCATCGCAATGATTAGGTCAAACATTCCCGCGAGTTCGCGCGTGTATCGCAGGTTAGTGAATTGTTTCGACCTCTTGATTGCTAGCGGATGCGGAAACGGCTCAACGATCTCGATTTCCACGGAGGGACACTGGGTCGCAATCAGGCGCGCGAGAGTTCCATAGCCGCCCCCAAATTCAGCGATGCGTCGGACAGACCGCGATGCTACCCAGTTTGATACATCTCGACGGTGCTGCATCGACAATGCATGATGCTCGATGAAGAGCCCGTTCAGCAGCCAGACTGGATGGGTGTAAAACTGGGCGATCTTTTTCTGGTGCGGCTTGCTGTTGTCGCAGCCATATTCGTCCCAAATGGTGTCCATACACCGCCACATCTGTTCAAGCGACAGATCGTCGGTGCCGACGAGAGCAAAAAGACGCTCTATCTCAGCACGTTCGGCCGGATCGAGCTCTGGAGGCACCTTAATTGCCATCGACTTCTAAGAGGTTTTATCGGCTAGTGTTGGCAACGCAGCCAGCCCAATAATTTCGCGACCAAAAATGCGGCGGTCGGCTGAAAGATATATCGGCCCCTCGCGCCCGGTCCGGCCAAACGCTCTGTGGAATCATATCGGGCCCATATTTTAGACCATCTTTTTTTGCCGCCGCGAGCCCCAAGACCATCGAGCTCCGACATCATCGACTCCTTTTCGATCCGATAGGTCAGCAAGGTCTGCCTATCGAAAGTCTCGATGTATGCCTGGGCAAGACCAATAAGGTTATGACGGCGGAGCTCTTCAGACCATTTCCCAGCGTAAATATTTACAGGACCAGAATGATTCCGGATGTTAACTGGGTCGCACCAGACCGTTTCGTCGGGAGGCTCATAGGTCAAGGTGCGCGAATGGAATTCAACACCTAACCGACCGCACAAAGTCTCCATTGTGCTGCGCGGCGAAGCGATCAGATCTTCATAATGTACGACAATAGGCTGATCGTCCTCGTCTATGGCTTGGGAAATCAGCCGAGGTGCCGCCACTAAATCCAGACGCCTGCCGGGCGATGTAAGCAGTTTTGACCAGTCCCAGTTTAAGGAATCGAGCAGAGATGAAAAAATCGCAAGCGGGTGTCTCAAGAGGAAGATGATTTTCGAATCCGGGAATATCCTCTTTATGTCGTCAAGTATAAGGTAGTTCCGAGGTGTCTTATCTACAAAGTAGAGAGCCTTTTTTTCGCGCACCGCTCGCGTATATAGCGACATTGCAAACTGACGAATGCATTCGTCGTAAAGCTGAACTCCGTCGATACGATTTAGAAATACATCCAGCGGCTCCTTGTAACCTTGCCTGTAGTCGTGCGCGTCATACTCGGCGCAGATTCCTGACGTGCGGCGAGAATATACCAAGGGTAACAGCAGCCAAGGTTCGGATTCTGTGGCAATGGAGGGATGACTTCGCCAGCATTTGTTGCAGCAGGCTGGATCCCGATCTCTGGCTTGAGATTATGAAGATAAGTTTCAACCGGCCCTCCGAAGGGCTTTCTGAGTTTTTATTGTTCATAGAAGTATCCAACGATCGCTAAGTGATGGAATTTTACTAGGTGTGCACTCATTCTCGAGCGCACCCGCTGTCCGCGGTTTCTCAAGCGGCAACAAAGCTACTTGGGGGTATGGGTCCACTCATGCGGCACGGCAATGAGTCCCCTACTCCGATCGAGCGCGAGACCGCTGCGGTAAACGTCGCCTGGCGCCACCTCGAAATCCAGCAATTCGCTGAATTCAAGCAGTTTTGAGCGGGCTTCCTGAAATACCTCGAGGTCAAGCGTGTAGCGTCCCGCCACCAGCGCAAGCCACTCCACGCGCAATTCGACGAGGGCGCGTCCATATAGTTTCTCGATCGCGAACCCACTGATGGGCCTGGTCGAAAGACGAAATACCTCTCCCATGAGGCGGTCGGAAACCCTGATCAGGAAAGCAATTCCCGGAATGTGACGCCTAGCTTCGTACTCGATCCTAATAAGGAGTGGGTCGCCCGTTCTGGGCCCCACCTCGAGGTGCGCTTCATTCACGACTGTCACACCGGTGATACGCAGGCCCTGAATTTCTGACTTGGCGGCAAGCGTTAGGTGTGCGCGTTGGGCCGACGCGGCTTGCGAATTTTGGCTTGTTGGGCGCGCCAGGTAATACTCGGTTACGACATTGACCTCGTTATCGCACGTGAGCCGGCCAGATTCCAACATCAGCGCCCGTCTGCAAAGCCGGTTTACGGCGGCAATATTATGACTCACGAACAGCACCGTCCGCCCGCCGCGGGCCGCCTCTCCCATCTTCCCCAGGCATTTCTTCTGGAATTCGGCGTCACCGACCGCCAGCACCTCATCGACGATGAGAATTCTCAGGCTCTAAATGCGCCGCCACCGCGAAGGCGAGCCGCACATACATGCCCGATGAGTAGCGCTTGACCGGCGTGTCGAGGAATTTCTCCACGCCCGAAAAGTCGACGATCTCGTCGAACTTGGCTTTGATCTCTGCTCGCGTCATGCCGAGGATGGCGCCGTTCAGATAGATGTTATCGCGGCCGGTGAGTTCGGGATGAAATCCGGTGCCGACCTCCAGGAGCGAGGCGACGCGGCCGCGAATGCGCGCGACGCCGGAGCTCGGCTCGGTGACGCGGCTCAAAATCTTAAGCAGCGTGCTCTTGCCCGCGCCGTTGCGGCCGATGATGCCGACGACCTCGCCAGGCTCGACGGTAAAGGATACGTCGCGCAACGCCCAGAATTCGGTTTCGTCGACCTTGCCGTTGCCCGTCCTGTCAGCGCGCTGGAACAGCCGCTCGAATTCTTCGCGCAGCGTGCGCGCGTTGAACTGCCCCAAGCGATAGCGCTTCGAAAGGTTCTCGACCTCGATAATCGGTCGCGGCATGGCTTTGGCGGACCGGCCTACACTGTATCGATAAAGGTCTTTTCGACCTTATTGAACACGGCCACTCCGGACACGAGCGCCAACACGGTGAGACCGACCGACGCTGCCATATAAGCGGGAACGATTACGCCCTGGCCGAGGAACATGTATTTGAGGATCTCGACCGGCATGGCCATGGGGTTGACGATGGCGATCCAGCGCCAGCGCTCGGGGATTTGCGAGAGCGGATAGATCACCGGCGTCGCATACATCCATAGCTGAATGACAAAGCCGCTCAACAGCGCGAAATCGCGGTATTTTGCGGTGAGCGCGGACAGCCAGATGCCGACGCCAAGACTGAGCGCCGCGATTTGCAGCACGACGAGCGGCGCCCACACGATCGCCGGCGACAAGCCGAATTGCGCGCCGGCCGCGGTGAAGACTTTGTAGTAGAGCCAGAAGCACAGCATCGTGACGAGCTGCAGCGCGAACGACAGCAGGTTCGAGATGACGGTCGAAAGTGGTACCACCAAGCGTGGAAAATACACCTTGCCGAAGACTCCGGCATTGTTGACGAGCGTTCCGGAGATGCTCTGAAACGTCTGCGCGAAATAGTTCCAGCCGAGCAGCCCGGTAAAATAAAACAGGATCGGCGGCACGCCGTCGGTGGGAATTTTGATCGCACCGGCGAAGACCACGCTAAAGACGACGGAGGTCAACAGCGGCTGCAAAACGAACCATACCGGTCCCAAGATGGTCTGTTTGTACTTGGCGGCGAAATCGCGATAGACGAGCAGGAACAAAAGGTCCCGGTAGCGCCACAGTTCGCCGAGCTGCAAGCTCGGCCAGCCGCGCGTCGGGCGGATGACCAATTCGTACTGAGGAGGTAAGGCCTCCTTAACGGCGCTCATTTCCGCAACATATGGGCGATGCCCCAAGTTGACGGCGACGGCGACGGCGACGACAGCGCGCCGGTCATGAATTCTTCGCTCGCGATCATCCGCAGGCCGCAGGACGCGGCCAGCAGCTGGTTGACCGGATCATATGAGGGCCGGCGGCTGCCGCTCAGGGCGAAGGCGATGCTAACGGTCGGCCACATCACGAGGCGAGCGCCTCACGCTTGGTGTTCTCATTGGCCGACATCACGCTCGACAGCACCACGTGCGACCAGGCGCGAGAGATCAGACCCTTCGGTTCGGCGGCAGGCGGCGTCGCGGACCGTTGCGCCAAGCCCTTTGCCATCCAGGCGCCCGTCGGCACGCCGAAGCCGGTCTTGGCGCGCGCAACGATGTCATCGGGCAGCGGCAGCGACGGCGATCGCGCCAGTGCGCCTTTGCCGGCTCCAGGCAGCAAAACACCGAGCGCCGGCGCGAAACCTTTGAGGAGGTCGGCGTCGACAAGCGGCACGCGAATTTCGATCGAATGCGCCATGCCGGCCCAATCGGCGTCGCGCAGGAGCTGATTGCGCAGATAGTGCGAGGATTCGAGCGCGCAGATACGGGCTACATCCGAGCCGGGGTCGGGCGTGATGCTCGCGCCGAGGCGATTGATCGGGTCGAGCCGGCGCAGGCCCTCGCGCGCCGTCTCCGGATCGAGAATAGACTTCGAGCTCGCGCGGCAGGAACAATCCACGCCGCAGCAGATAGGCGCCGGCCCAGCTGCCGGAATATTCGAACATACCGAGCGCCTTCGGTTGCCGCCGCGCCCATTGCGGCGTCAGCGTACCAACGAGCCTGTGCGCGAGAGCGCCAAATCCCGGCAACTTGGCCAAGGCGCCAAAACGGCGCCGCCAGCGCGGCACGTCGATGAAGCTCGGATAGCCGGCGAGAAGTTCGTCGCCGCCAATGCCGGACAGTGCGACTTTCAGGCCGGCTTCCTTGGCGGCCTTGGCGATGAACCAAGTGTTCACCCCGTCGATCGAGGGCTGATCCATGGCATCGAAGATCGCGGGCAGATCGTTGCTGAATTCCCGCTCGCCGACCCGGCGCACAATATGCCGGGCGCCGTAGCGCTCGGCGACACGCGCCGCATGCGGCGCTTCGTCTTCGTCGGTGCCGCGGAATTCGTCGAAAGGAAGCGTGATGGCGCGGATGTCGCGCTGGCCGGCATCGCGCATCAAGCCGAGCAAGCGCACCGGAATCGACGCCCGCGGACAGAAAAATGCCGACCTCGACATCGGCCAATAAATGCGCGCGGACGCTGTCGAGCACACCGGCGCGAAGCCGCTGCGGCAGTTCGGTCCGAGGAATTGTATGACGCGCACCGCCGCTAGAATTTCGGCGATGCTGGCATACGGCCTCGGCGCTTGCGCGCCGGCGCCATCGACCCATTGCGTGTGACCTGCCGGCAACGCGGAAATTTCACGATAGAGCGTAAACGGTTCTGGCACGCTGCCGAACAGATAAAACCCGACCACGCCGGCCGGTTCGAGGTCGCGCGAAACCTGTCCGCCGGCAAGCAGCGCCTTGACTTGTGAGGCGAAGCGAAAGGTCTTGCCGTCGTCCGCGGTATAAAGCGGCTTGATGCCATACGGATCGCGCGCCAAAAACAAACCGCGCTTTCGTTCGTCCCAGATGGCGAAAGCGAACATGCCGCGAAGCTGATGCACCATGTCGGCGCCGTGTCTGGCGTAGAGATGCAAAAGCGCTTCAGTGTCGGAGGTCGTTGTAAAACGAGCGCCCTCTGCCTCAAGGCTCGTCCGCAAGGCCGGATAATTGTAGATTTCGCCGTTGAAGGTGACGACGAGATTGCCGCTGTCGCCGGCCATCGGCTGCGCGGCACGATCGGAGAGATCGATGATGGACAAGCGCCGATGACCAAGACCGCAGCGCCGGTTCGTAGTCCACCATGCGCCATGGCCGTCGGGACCGCGCGCACGCATGCGATCCCGCGTTTGCAACAGCTCGGTTTCGGCCGGCAATCCTGCCGCCGGATGATAGGCAAAAATGCCATTGATCCCGCACATGATTTAGGAAGGGGAGCTCAGCACAGCGGAGGTATTGTTAAGCTGCCGCTGGGCCGCGGGCGCCGAATTTGGCTGGCGTCATTAATCGCCGGATGCGCGGCAAGGCGATAGGTCAAAAGCTACCGCTGTTCGGGTGAATTCACCCAAATGAGAGCCGTTCAAAGCCAAAAGACGCAGACAAAGCCGCCTGGATTTCAGAAAAACTTCCCTACCGCCCAAGTATAGCCTGCGCCGCACTACCGGGGAATAGCTTCCGCCCGGCCAAGCACATAGCACGGGTATAGTCTGGCTCCGGGCTGCTCTCGCCAGCTTGGGAATGCCCGTATCGACCGATAAGACCACACAGCTTAGCCCATTTACCCTGGTTAGCCCTATTTACGCTGGCGCGAGGTCGTGCACGCCGCCGCCAGCCGCGCCGCGGGAAAAATTCCAGTCCCGTACCGCTAAGGGCCGCTCAGCTCGCCGGCCCCGAATTGGGGTCGTCTTCGCCAGATTCGGGGGCACCGTGAGACTCAGATTCCGGCGCGGCGGGACCGGAACGTTTTGGTGCTGCCGAATCACGCCATTCATCCGGCCAGTCGATCTCATCGCCCCAGCGCCCGCCGGTCTGCAGCGCATGCGACGTGACAGATCCGCGCCCAGGGATAGCCGAAGCGCCGGCGCCCGGAAGTCTTTGCACCGCAAGATTTGGCGCCGGTCTGCGCCGCGCCTCATTCCGCGCGGGCAACAACGCACCCGGCATTGCGGATTCCGCGGGCGACAACGGCGCGATCAAAAGCGCGCAGGACACTGCAAATACCGCCATGATCGCTTCGGTGCGCAGCGGAAATTCGACGAACGAATGCGCCAGCAGAAGGCCGATGACCACGGTTGCGGCGCGACTGAGCGTACAATCGAAAGCGCTCGTGTCGGCCCGAGGTTTCCGCCACAGCGTGAAACTGGAGAAGCCAAACCAAATCACGAACAAACAAAGCAGGACCGCGCCCATGATTCCGGTTTCGAGGCATATTTCGAGAATGTCATCGTGGGCGTGATTGACGTAACTGTTCGCGATCGTATCGATCGGCTTTTCAAACATCGCATAGACCGGCACGAAAGTGCCCAGCCCCGAGCCAAACGGAAAAAAGGATTTCGCCGCGATAATGGTGTTATGGGCAAAAACGCCGCGGGCATCGTTCAGGGGGTCGGCGGCAAAGCGCCCGAGAATTCGATAGAGCGCAAATTGCACGGATAGTATGATTGCGAGAAACATCGCTGCGAGCAAAAGCTTGCTAGGCTTAGCTCCAGACGTATTGCGCCGATCGGCAAATGCCAGCACGAAAGCCGCCAACAGCGCGACGATGGTAAAAGCGAGCCCCGCCCGCGAGCGCGCCATGGCCTCGCCGGCAATGATGACGAAGAGACTCAAGAAAATCGCGGTCGCTGCCATGATTTTGTCGGCTTCAAAGCTCCTGACATCGGTCCAGGACCCAGTTTGAAAGCCGATGTCGATTGCCCATACTGTGGTAAACAGCAAAACCGCATAGAGCAGCGCGGCAAAGTGATTCCTGTTGGCAAAGAAGCCGACCGCCTCGGTCGGATTGGTGACGGCATAAAACCGCAATGGGCTGGTTTCACCACCTGCCAACTGCAATAGACCGAGGAAAACGCTGACAACGCCGATCGCGATTATGAGTAGAGTCAGGGCACGACGTTCCCGATGACCCATCTGGATAGCCGAAAGAAAAATCGCCATCGGCGGCAACAGCGACAGGAAGCTGAGCCAAGTCGCATGCGGCGAAACGCTGATCGGCATCCAGGGCATCGGGCCGCCGAAGAGATCGAAGATTTTCACTATTTCTTGCCGGCCGGGCAGCATGGTCCAGATCGACGGCGGCAGCGGCACGAGCTGGATGAGCGGCAATAACGACGATCGCAAAACAGAACGCCAGTACCCAATAGGCGTCGGTTCTCGTCTTGGTTCGCCAGACCGGCAATTCAACCAGCGATGTCAGCGCCAACAGTAACGGCGGAATCGCAAGCAATTCCAGCAATCGCATCCGACAGAAAGCCGCCCTGCGTGCCGCCGCCAGGACAGAGCGAGCAGACCAGCATGAAGGCGCCGGTACAAAAGACGATGCTGGGCCGGTATTGCCGTATTTGTGCGGGGACAAGTCTGCTCAAAACGGCCGCGAACCGGCCGGTCCTGGAAAAAGCCTAGCGAAACCATGACTGGCCGCTGTTTCCTGAATGCGAGGTTGCTAGTCAGGCTTATCCTCCCGGGGTCGAAGGATTGGCCTCGCGCGATATTTGCAGTTCATCGAACAAAATGGAGCCGGAAACGAGCTGCTCGGACGCCATTCGCGCATCGAGGTCGAGCCGAACATATTGCGCAGGGCAGTCTTTTGCCGGAACGGTGAAAGTGAAAGATACATTCTGTCCAGATCGGCGTTATGCCGATGATGGTGCGAGCTCTCGCCACCGTTCGTCATCGTACCGTTGGCACAAACCACCCGCCATTTCATGCCGCGCGGACCGACAAGCGAGCCTTTATATTCGCCACTGAACTGATAGGTGCCGGGGGCGAGCATGACGAGTTCGCGTGACACTGTGATAGTCGACGCGGCCATACTGAAAGTCGACCAATAGCGCGTGCCCGCCGCTTTTATCGGGTCGCGGAACGACATCGACAGTGACGCCTGCTCCGGGCGTGATTTTCCAATCAAACGGCAAGCCCGAAGCTCGCCTTCGAAATTGCCGTTAAATAGCAGGCCGGCGTGGCGCAGCTCCTCCGGCGGTAAGAATTGCAGCCAAGTATAATAGGCCAGTCCATAAAAACGGTGCCCAATCAAAAAATCGACATAAGGCTCGATCTCATCGGGCGTGGGCGGCACCGGGGTCGCCCGCAGCGCCAGCAACAGATCAAGCGGCGTGCGCGCGTCCGTCACATTATATGGAAAGCTGTGAAATGAACTGTCCCCGCCACGGCGGATCTCCGGCAAGAACCGCCTTGAGCATGGCAGCGCCGTCCTTGTCCTCGCTGATCTGGGCCAAGACCGGCACCACAAAGTCTGTCCGATTGCGGGCTGGCGCGAAGCAGCACATCCGCGTAATCGATGGCGGCTTTGTAGTCGCCCGCCTGGGCGCTTTTGCTCAAAAGCCAATAGAGCGGCGAGCGTATTCGTGCAGCGACAATCGGGCGGCGTGCATGCATGAACTTCGCAGCGCCGGCGTCGTCATTGTCGGCCTCGGCGAGCTGACCTAGGATTCGCAGCGCCATCGCGCATTGAGCGGATCGTTCGTCAATGCCGTTGTCGGCCCACTGCCCGCACGACTGCCTCGTCATTGGGCGCGATCGGCCGGTTCATGCTCTGATTGCGGCCGACTCTTTCAAATGCCGAAAACGCGTGATCGAATTTTTCGGTATCCTTACGCGTATCGTCGGAAGCGTGTTGGCTGCCATCGGCTGCGTTTTCCGGCTGCGGCGATGTCTGATCGGCATGACCGGCGCCCGCACCAGGCGCAGCGGCTGTGTTGAGCGCCTGATCGGCGAGATTGACCAACGCTTCGGGTTGCCGCGGGTCAAGCCACAAGCGCCGCGTGCGGCGCTGCGTCCGCAAAAAAGGCGGCAAGACTTCGCGACACCACCAGCCAAGTCAAAACCACGGCCGGACCACTGCTAAGACGATCGGTTCGCGAGCGCTTAGAGCATGGCAGTGTCGCGAATGTTCATGGATTCGACGCATGCCGATGCGAAAGCTGCGTTGGAGATTCAAATGGCGGCACGGAGATTCGCCATTTGGAGCACGACTCGCACGCGCCATCATGTCCGAACGATCACTATGGCGGCCGATGAAACGAGAACCGAAAGCGCGAGGCGGAGGAACCCGATCCTGTCGGCGCCTCGCATCGAGTTGCGCATTGCTGGCGAGCCGGCTCCGATTTGGCCGCCGCGGTGCGAAATGCTTGCCGATCGCCACTGCCGCCGCCGACCGGGACTTGCCGCTTTTGCGGCGGACTTGCTCGCGGCATGTCCTTGACCTACCGCAACAGTTCATCATAAGCGGCGCGCCGTTCCGGCGTTTTCAGGTCATTCCAAGCCGCCGTGACCCGGCCTGACGAAGATCGAGCGCTCGCTCCGCGGATCGAGATCGGGATGCAGCCAGCGCAACAACAGCGCGACATTGCGCCTGAGCTCGCCGGCGCTCGCTGACGTGCTGGCGCCGAGCACCCGATAACTGTCGGCGTTCGGCGCAAACAGAATCTGCTCGATGAAGAACGTCGCGGCTTGCCGCACGGTGTCTCGCGGCCGGTCGGTCAAGAGCGGCGCGCAGCGCTTCCCGCCTCGTCGTCACCGCGCCGCAATGCGCAGCAACGTCAGCACGCCGTCCGGCAGCGGCTCCGATCTGAAGAGCCGCACCTGCGAAGGGACATGCATGAGATCGATGGCAATTTTCAGTGCCATCCTGTCGGACATCATCCCTCCGCCGGCGCGTTCGTCAGCTTCGGCTGCTGCGCGCCTCCAGTCGCGGCGATCGCCTGGCCGCCGCGCCGCTCCGTGAGTGCCGTAGCCGTAGCCGTAGCCATAGCCGTAGCCATAGCCATAGCCATAGCCATAACCGTAGCTGCTGCGGGCATCGAACCTGGTGATGACCGTGCCGATGAGCGAGGCGCGTGAAAACTGCAGCCGCTTGACCGCGGCCCGAACCAACGCGTCGCGCACCTGCCGGCGCCGACAACAAAAATCGTCGCCGCAACCGCGCTCGATAACAGCGGCGCGTCGGCCAGCCCCATGACCGGCGGACTATCGACCACGATCAGATCGAACACTTCCAAGCCGACCGAGAGCAGCGACAGCAAACGTGAACTGCCGAGCAGATCCGCGGCATTGGGCGGCAGCGGACCGGACGCCATGAAAGCAAGATTGGGCACATCGGTCTTTTGCAGAAGATCCGGCGGCGCGGCGAAGCGCCGGTCAGATAGTTGCTAAGCCCGATTGCATTGTCGAGATTGAGCTTGGTGTGCAGCGACGGCTTGCGTAGGTCGGCATCGACGAGCAGAACTTTGAGTCCGATATTGGCAAAATGCCGCGCCAGCGTCATGCAGGTCGTCGATTTGCCTTCGCCGGGCCGGCGCTGGTCACCAGCAGCGTTTTCGGCAGACCCTTTTCCGTCGAAAGCTGCAGCGCGGTGCACAGCGAGCGATACGCTTCCGACATATGCGATCGCGGGTCCGCCAGTTCCGCTTCGAGCGCTGCTGCCCGAGGCCGATCTTGGGGATGATGCCGAGCGTGGCGTAGCCCAAGCGCGCGTTCGATCTCTTCGGGCGATCGCAACGTATCATCGAGACGCTCCAGCACGAAAGCCACGCCGAGCGCGGCCGCCGATCCCGAGTACGAAAGCGACATACAGCGCGCGCGACATGTTCGGCGACGACGGCCCGCCCGGCAACGTCGCCTTGTCGACGATGAAGACGTTGTTGGCGCCGACGCCGCCGGCGATGTCGACTTCCTTGTAGCGCTGCAACAGGCCGTTATAGAGCGATTGGTTGGTATCGACCTCGCGTTTGAGAATGTTGTACTCGAATGCTGCGTTTTTGCAGATCGAGCACGTCTTGCTTCAGAGCTCTCGATCCGCTTTTTCATTCCGGTTTCTTGCTCCAACGAGACGTCATAAGCCGCCTTGTAGGAGTTCTTCAGCGTGTTGACCTCGGCGGCAATCTGCCGGTCGATTTCGGCGATCTGGTTGCTGAGCTGAACCATGGCCGGATAGCTCGGCTGGAAGGTCTCGAGCTTCTCCTGATATTCGGTCTGCAGCGCGCTGCGCTTGGCGCGCAAGCCTTCGATGACGCGGATTGGTAAGAAGCTGCGGCACGTCGATCGGCATTGGTCGGCCTCGAGCTGCTTCCACAGTTCCTCATTCTTCATGCGCTCCGCGACCAGCGTGCTCGAGGGCGGCGTTGGCGGCTCGCCAGATTGGTTTCGGCGATCGATGCTTTGTCGTTGGTTTGAACGATTTCCTCTTTCTGCCCGAAATCCAGCAGCGCTTTTTCGGATTGCTCCAGCCGCACTTTCAACTGCGCGAGCTGATCCTCAAGAAAAACCTTGGCATAGGAATTGGCTTCGAATCGCTTGTCGAGATTGGAAGCAATAAAGGCATCGGCATAAGCGTCGGCGATCCTTTGCGCCCGCGCCGGATCCGGATCCGAATAGGCGATGTCGACCAGCCGCGAGCCGACGATCGGCTGCACCGCGCGATTGCCGAGCACGACGCCGGCGGCGGCGCCTTCATAGATTGACTTTTTTGCTGCCTTGGATTGGCCGGCGGCGCGCCGGAAGACGAACAGCCCTTTGATGAAATCCGAGAATCGAAAATTCTCGCGGCTGGAAAAAACGTCGGATCCTCGCCGAGCTTCAGCGCCGAGGCAACCCGCTCGGCCATGGTGCGGCTCTGGAGCAGCTCGTATTGCGTTCGCATGAATTCGAGATCCGACCCTTCGACCGGCGTGATATTGCCGCCCTCGACGATCTTGGCGACGTTGCGATCGATCTGCAGCCGGACCGTCGACGTATAGAGCGGCGTCTTCATCAACGTCATCACGGCACCGATGACGAGAGCCGCCCCGACGATGCTGAGGATGAGCCAGCGGCGCTTGACCAGAATCCGCAAATATTCGAGAAGATCGAGCTGAAAATTCGACGGCGCGTCGGTCCGCGGCGCCATAGGTCGGCCGACCGCGCTGCTATACGGATCGCGCGGCGCCGGAACATATTGACGCCGCCGGGACGACACTTCCGGCTCTTGGCTCGCCGTCTTCCGGCAAATTGGCGCGATGAAAATTCATTGATGCGACGCTCATATGCGCCGAGCAAAGCACGGCGGCGGTCGTGGCCAGCGGCAACGCTTTCATGACGTTGTGACAGGGCAACTTTGGTGGCGGACGGTGTCGACGACGATGACGTCGCCAGGCTCCACCTGCGGATCTCGGCTTTGCCGGCCTTGATTGCATCGATGTCGAATTTTGCGGCGGAGCGTTGGCCGTCGATCGTCCGGAATACGACGACGTCGCCCGAGTCGATGGTCGATGTCGACGTCGCCGGCCATCGCGATCACTTGCATCAGCGAGGTATTGCCCTTTGATGGCGTAGACGCCGGATGTTTTCACCGAACCCGAGATGGTGACGCGCTGGCTGTTATATTCCTTGACCAGAACCGTCACTTGCGGATTGCGCAGAATATTTGGCGCCGAGCTTCTGCGTCAGATCGCGTTCGAGCTCGTGCGCGGTCTTCCGGCGGCCGGAACGTCGCCGATCAGCGGGATAATTGATCGTTCCGTCCTCCGCGACTTGCACCGTCTTGGCCAAGTCGGGCACCTTGAAGACCGATCACATCGAGAACATCCAGCGGGCCGATCTTGTAGGCGGCGTTGCCGGGTTTCGCGACCGATGTGAGCGTGTCGGCGGCCTGCGCTTGCCGCAGTCGAATGCACCGAGCCGGCGCGGTCGGCGCAAAAGCCGTCGCCGACGCGCGCCGCGACCGTGCCGCTGTGTCGTAGCCGCCGACGCAGAATCGTCCGCGCGCCGCCGTCGCCCGTCGCGCGAGCGTTACCTGAAGAGCCGGCGCAGCCGGCCAGACAAGCCGCGCAAACCATCAGCAGCGTCGCCGATCCGCATCGCCATTGCCAGGTTTCCGGGAACGATCGGCGCTCTTCGGGAAGACGCGGATTCGGCATCTGCCACCCCTAATGGCCCCGGCAAGCTCGAAGGCGGTTGATCCTTCAATATCGCCATAGGCCGCGTTAACACCAAGCGTTGCGCTTCTTCAGCACCAACGCGCTTTGCCACGAACTCACGCCCCGCCGCCAAATCAGGCGGCCGGCGCTCTACATCATGAGCATCGGACGCAATGAGGTGCACGCACCCGTCGTCCAACATACGCTGCGCCCAGTATAGGGCATTGCGGCCGAAGGCGCCAGCAAAAGAGCCCGCGGTGATCTGCATCCAAACCCCGGCCCGGACTAGCTTTTTAATCATTTCATAGCGCGACGGAACCCAGGAAAGCCGCTCCGGATGGGTGAGGATCGGCACGTAGCCCGCGACCACCAAATTGAAGAAAAAATCCTCCAATTGCGGCGGCGCGGTATGGTGCGGCGGCTCGACCAGCACATAGCGCGAATCGGCAATGGACAGCAGCTGCGCCGGAACGCAAGCCCGGCCACGAAATCGGGCGTCATGTGAACGTCCGCGCCGGTGACGAGTTGAAGCGGAATTCCCTCCTGGTCGAGGACCTCCTGCAGGTCTTGAGTGGCCTGCGCGGATCGCCGGGCCGGTATTGTGATAGAGCCCCGGCAGAATATGCGGCGTGCAGGCGACAACGGTCACGCCCTGGTCGACCGCGGCCCTGCGCCATCGCCAGCGATACGGCCAAATCACTCGCGCCGTCGTCGAGTCCGGGCAGGATATGGCAATGAAGGTCGATCACCGAGTCCCCACTTTCCCCATGAAAACTCTGTTAGGCATCCAGTTACCTAGCTGTCAAGGAAAATACGGGTAGTGTTATGGTCTATATCGGTTAAGACATCGCATGTTGCACAAAGGCTACACATGCGACAGCTAAACCCAAATCTTAGGTTTGATGTAATGATTTTGGGTGTTATAAATCGCTGAGGTTGCGGAATTGCGGGATGGAAATTGCAATGAGCAAACGAGCCTTCGTTGGCATGCGTTCTGCTGCGCGATGCTTCTGAGCAGCTCGACTTGGGCCGCCACGCTCAGCCCGGACAGGGTGATCTTTCGATCAATCAGGGCCAGGGCTTCGCCGGTCAATGGCCGCGTCGACGCCAATGTCGGCGACTCCGTTATGGTCGGTCCCGGCGGCGCCGCGACGGTCGTCTTACGACGATGGCTGCAAGGTCGATGTCCAGCCCGGCTCGGTCACGACGATCGCTCCGTTATCGCCTTGTGCGTCTGGTCCATACGCGGATAGCAACGGCGACTGGCGATGGCTGGCCATGCAGGCTGGCATCGCTGCGGGAGCTCTCGTGGCGTTCGGACATCTACGAAATATCCCAAGACACCCAAGCAGCAGTACGACGCCTAGCATTACCTCCGTACCCGTAAGCCCTCCTAAGGCGCTGATTCCGCTCAATTCGCTTCGATTATCAGCACTCCCGCTGCACGGCAGCGGGGATGTTTTGCTTTTGGTGCAAGCGCGACGCACGCTTTTGCTGGTCGCGCTTGTATCTGTTGCCGCCTTCTTGGCGCGGCGCCCGCCGCATAGTCGCAGCCGCGGCGTGCGTACGCATCACCGACGACGGGGCGGCAATATCGGCCAATATTGGTCGCGCTATATGGCGCTTCGGGACTCCGGCGAGCAGGTTGTCATCGACGGCACATGCTCGTCCGCCTGCACGATGGTGCTCGGCATCGTGCCGCATGACCGCATTTGCGTCACCCCGAACGCGGTGCTCGGCTTTCACGCGGCTTGGCGTCCGGGTTTTCTCGGATTTAAGGTCACCAACGAGCCCGCGACGCGGACGCTGTGGAGCTTCTACCCGACTCCGATTCGCCAGTGGATCGCGCGCAACGGCGGGCTCGGCACTGACATGATCTATCTCTCCGGCCCCGAGCTTTTCGCTATGTACCGCGCAATGCCGCTGACGCGGCTCGGCCGAGCGGGCGGCATCAAGCGAAGCGATGGCAGCGGACTCTGCTCATACTCGGAATCAACGCCTACCACGCTGACGCGGCGGCCTGCATCGTGCGCGACGGCGACTTGGTGGCCGCCGCCGAGGAGGAGCGGTTTCGCCGAATCAAGCATTGGGCCGGCTTCCCGTCCGAGGCGATCGGCTATTGCCTGAACGAAGCCAAGGTCGATTTCGGCGACGTCACCCACGTCGCCGTCAACCGCAGCGGCCGCGCCAATTTTTTCCGCAAGCTCGCCTATGTCGCGTCGCACCGGCCAAGCCCGCGACTGCTGCTCAGTCGGCTGCGCAACCGCAAACAGGTCGCCGGCATCGCCGACGAGCTCGCCGCGCTGCCGGGCCGGCCATTTACCGGCGCGATCGACTATGTCGAGCATCACCTGGCGCATCTCGCCTCGGCCTTTTATCCGTCGCCGTTTCGCGAAGCCGCCGTGCGTCTCGGTCGACGGCTTCGGCGATTTTGCCAGCGCCGCATGGGGCTGCGGCAGCGGCGACCGCATTGTCGCTCGACGGCCGGGTCCTGTTTCCGCATTCGCTCGGCATTTTTTACCAGGCGATGACGCAATATCTCGGCTTTCCGCATTACGGCGACGAATACAAACTGATGGGGCTTGCCGCTTACGGCAATTCGTCCTGCCGGCACGAAGTGCAACAAGCTTGTTTCGCTGCTGGACGACGGCAGTTTTGCGCTCGACCTGAAATTCTTTCGTCATCATCAGCGAGGACATCGCCTATGAGTGGCACGGCGGCGAACCGGTCTGCGGTCCGCTGTTCTGCGCCGGCGCTGGTCGACGCGCTCGGGCCCGCCGCGCGGCCCCGATGCGCCGATCGAAGACCGGCATCGCAATCTGGCCTGGGCGACCCAAGCCGTCTACGAGGATGCGTTCTTTCATCTCTTGAACACGCTGCAGCGGCGCTACGGCCACAGCGCGATCGCGCTTGCCGGCGGCTGCGCCTACAATTCCGTCGCCAACGGCAAGATCCGCGACCGCACCGCTTTCAAGCAATGTTATTTGCAGTCGGCCGCCGGCGACGCCGGCGGCGCGATCGGCGCGGCCTATGCCGTCTGGCATCGCAACGGCGCCCGCGACGCCGCAAATGACGCACGCCTATTGGGGCCCGTCATTTACGCGATGCCGAATTGGGCGCGCTGCTGACCGAGCGGCGCGCGGCCATCGAGGCCGAGCAGCTGCAGCGTCCGGCGCATCGATGACGAGGACGAGCTCGTCGAAACGACCGCGCGCGCCATCGCCGACGGGCTGGTGGTCGGCTGGTTCCAGGGCCGCATGGAATGGGGCCCGCGCGCGCTCGGCAATCGCTCGATCCTCGGCGATCCGCGCCGCGCCGACATGAAGAACATCCTCAATCTGAAGATCAAGCGCCGGGAATCCTTTCGGCCGTTTGCGCCCTCGATCTTGCGCGAGGCGGTCGCCGACTGGTTCGAGCGCGACGACGACGTTCCGTTCATGCTGCAGGTGTTTCCGATTCGCCCGGAGCGCCGCGGAGCAGATACCGGCGGTGACCCATGTCGACGGCACCGGACGGCTGCAAACCGTCGATCGCGCCGGCAATCCCCGCTATCACGCGTTGATCCAGGCGTTCTTCCGGCTGACCGGCGTTCCGATGGTGTTGAACACGTCGTTCAACGAGAACGAGCCCGTCGTCTGCCGGCCGGAAGAGGCATTGGACTGCTTTCTGCGCACCAAAATGGATGTTTTGGTGTTAGGAAACTATTTGGTACGCGCGATCGAGTCGCCGCCTTACATCGCCGCGCTCGATCAATAACGGACTGTGTTGCGAATTTTCACATGGGCGAGTCTAAACTAGACATAACGTGCCCATAGGAGCACATGTTGACGTCGGAATTCCGTGGAGACGCAATGTTCGACTGACTTTGGTCTCGCGTCGGGCTGCATCGGCTACGGCGTCGGCTATATTTCGCATCGGACACTTGGCGAAGCGCGACTCGGCATCGTTGAGCCGGTTGCTCGCCTTGGCTGACCGGCGTTAATCAATTGCATGGCGGTACGGCGGCTGTCTCTAGGGGTACCGAATGCATCTCGAAACCCGCGTGCTGGTAACCGGCGGCGCCGGGTTTCTCGGCTCGCATCTTTGCGAGCGCCTGCTCCGCGACGGCGCGAGCGTCATCTGCGTCGATAATTATTTCACCGGAACGCGGCGCAATATCGACGGCATGCTCGATCATCACCGCTTCGAGCTGATCCGCCACGATGTGACCTTTCCGCTCTATGTCGAGGTCGACCAGATCTACAATCTGGCCTGTCCGGCCTCGCCCATCCACTATCAGCACGATCCGGTGCAGACCACCAAGACCAGCGTGCACGGCGCCATCAACATGCTTGGGCTGGCCAAACGGCTGCGCGCCAAAATCCTCCAGGCCTCGACCTCGGAGGTTTACGGCGATCCCAGCGTTCATCCGCAGACCGAGGATTATTGGGGCCACGTCAACCCGATCGGCCCGCGCTCCTGTTACGACGAAGGCAAGCGCTGCGCCGAAACGCTGTTCTTCGATTATTGGCGGCAGCACAAATTGCGCATCAAGGTCGCGCGGATCTTCAACACCTACGGGCCGCGCATGCATCCCAACGACGGCCGCGTGGTATCGAATTTCATCGTCCAGGCGCTGCTCGGACGCGACATCACGGTTTTCGGCGACGGGCTGCAAACGCGCTCGTTCTGTTACGTCGACGACCTGATCGATGGCCTCGTGCGCCTGATGGACACCGCCGACGACGTGACCGGACCGATCAATATCGGCAATCCGACGGAATTCACCATGCTGGAACTGGCCGCGCTGGTGATCGATCTCACCGGATCGCGCGTCGCGCATCGTGCATCGGCCGCTGCCGCAGGACGATCCGCGGCAACGCCGGCCGGATATTTCGAAGGCCGACGACGTTGCTCGCGCTGGGCGCCGCAGACCGAGCTGGCGGAAGGCCTCATGCGGACAATCGCGTATTTCGAAGAACTGCTGAGCGACGAAGCCATTCGCCCGTTCATCGTTCACGAACAAGGCGCACAGGCGTGACGTGCCGCCATCGGCCATTTCGTAATTGAAGCCGAGCTCAGATGCCGCGATTGATTTTCGTCAATAGATTCTTCTTTCCCGACCATTCCGCGACCAGCCAAATTCTGTCCGATCTCGCCTTCCATCTGGCCGGCGCCGGCCGCGACGTCCACGTCGTCACCGGCACGCAAATCTACGACGACCCCAAAGCGTCACTGCCGGATCGTGAAATCATCAACGGCGTGCACGTCCATCGCGTCGCCTCGACGCGATTTGGCCGCGGCGCCTTGCTCGGCCGCTCGATCGATTACCTGTCGTTCTATCGATCGGTCCGGCGCTCGCCTGATCGAGATTGCGCGGCAAGGCGACATCATCATCGCCAAAACCGACCCGCCGCTGGTTTCCGTCGTGGCCATGGCGGCCGCGCGCCGCCGCGGCGCCCAGCTTGGTCAATTGGCTGCAAGACATCTATCCGGAAACCGCCGTCGGTTTTGGACGTGCCCTTCATGCGCGGGCCCGGTAGCCGCAGGTCTCGCCGCGCTGCGCAATCGCTCCTTGCGGCGGGCGGAGGCGACCGTTGTCGTCGGCGAACTCATGGCCCGCAAAGTCGAAGCCTGGGCGTCGCGCCGGCGCGCATCCATGTCATTCCCAATTGGTGCAATGACGAGGATATCAAGCCGATTGCGCCGGCGGACAATCCGTTGCGCCAGAGACTGGGGCTTGGCCGGCAAATTCGTCTTCGGCTATTCGGGCAATCTCGGCCGGGCTCACGAATTCGACACCGTGCTCGACCGCCGCCGAACAGCTTCGCGGCGACACCCGCTTTGTTTTCCTGATGATCGGCGGCGGCAAACGGTTCGACGAACTAGCCAAGGCCGTCAGACGGCGCGGGCTCGACCGCTCGTTCCGCTTCATGCCTTACCAGGAGCGGACAATGCTGCCGTATTCCCTCGGCGTGCCGATGCGCATTGGCTGTCGCTCAATCCGAAGCTCGAAGGGCTTGATCGTGCCGAGCAAATTTTACGGTATCGCCGCCGCCGGCAAAGCCGATCGTCGTCATCGCCGACAAGACCGGCGAAGCGGCGCGAATGGTGCAGCAGCACGGCTGCGGCGTCGTCGTCACGCCCGGCGATGCGGACGCGCTCGCCGGCACGTTACGGCGGCTTGCCGCCGAGCCGGAATTGGTAAGCGAGCTGGGCCAGCGAGCGCGCACGATGCTCGCCGCGCACTTCACGCGGCAGCAAGGACTTCGCGCGGTGGTGCGAACTGCTCGATCGCATGGGACATAAAGACGAGGCGCCAGGGTCGCCGGCGCCTCGTCAAAAGCCTGCATCAGTTCGAGAATAAGATGCCAAACCGGTCAAAGGACCAATCAGGTCGGGCAGCTATCCAAGCCGGAGCAGAACGCAAGCGTGAAGGCTCCCGCCTTCTCCGTCACCGTGCCCGCCGCGGCTTCCAGCGCCTCGTCGGAAACTTCACGGATGAGGATATCTTCTTCCCTCTGGTCGATGTTGATATCATTCATAGCCTTGTTCCTTTCGTTCGCCAGCTGCGCCGGCAAGTCACCAGGCAGGACGAGAAATTCGCTCAACCCCCCGCCACTTGCCCATTAAATCATCGGCTGCGATGGGTGTAAAGTGCGTCCAGATATGCGCAGGTCACTGATTTATGAAGATAAATCGGTCGCCGTCGGCGATGGATTTGGGCCGCAAATCGGGCCTAAAAAGGTGCCACTGCGCGGCACAAGAGGCAAGGAATTGAGCGCGTAACTGAGCCAGAGTTCGAGCCGCCGCACCCGCTATGAAAAGGCTGCACGGAAATATGGAGTGCGCGCGGAACCATGATTGAGACATCTGAGCCAGTCCCACCGCTGATGCTTTTTACGAGGCGCTTTGGGTGCGCGCCGCGACCATCGACGAACTTTTGTCCGATGCGTTCGAGCCGGTGCCCGACCGCGAACGGCGACGCCGATTTGGCCGCGCGGCGCCTCACCGCATGGTGCCGGTCCGCTGCCGCGGGCGACCAATCGCTGTTTGCCCGGCGGCTCGATCGCGATGGCGTCTCGATCGCGCGGCTGCAAGCAGCGGTTCTCCGCGGTGCGCCGCCGCGCTTGCGCGCCGCGTCCGACATGGCTCGACGACGCCATCTGGATCGAGGCGGCGCTGCAAAGCTCCGGCAAAAGCGCCAAGCCGATACGGACAAAAGCGCCAAGTCCGGTAGCAAGCCCGGTACGGGTTCCGGCAGCGCCGCGCTTTATCCGTTCGAACAGCTGTTCACGCCGGTCGTCGAACAGGCCGAGGCGCGGCTCTGGTCGGGCCTCGACGCGCGCCAATGCGACAATCTGACCGAGGCGCGCGCGCGGCGATCTCCGCCATGCGCTGCTCAAGGAATTATCCGAGCTTTGCGCCGCGGCGCTCTACGAGCGCTTCGCCAAAGCGCGTAACTACGATGCGGTTCGTCGCCGACATGAAAGCCGGCGGCTTCCGGCTCCTGTTCGAAGACAAGCCGGTGCTGTTGCGGCTCATCGCTGGCATCACGCGGCAGTGGATCGACACCTCGCGCGAATTCGTCTTGCGGCTCGACGCCGATCTGCCGGCGATCCGCGCGATATCCTGCAAATCCGGCGCCACGAGCCGCGTCGCGAAGATCGAAGGCGGCCTCTCCGATCCGCACAATGACGGCCGTTCGGTGCAGATCGTGGCTTTCGAAGATGGCGCGCGGGTCGTCTACAAGCCAAAGGATTTGCGGCTCGATGTGGCTTGGCACGATCTGGTCGAGCGGCTCAATCGCGCCGATCCCCCGATCGCGCTGCAGGCGGTGCGCGCGATCGCGCGCGACGGCTATGGCTGGACCGAATTCATCGATCACACCGGCTGCGCCGACGATGCCGGCTTGCGCGCGCTTTTTCCGGCGCGCCGGCGCCTGGCTCGCGCTGCTGCACTGTTTCGCCGCGACCGACATGCATCAGGAGAACATGATCGCGGCCGGCGAGCACCCGGTGCCGATCGATCTGGAAACGATCCTGCAGCCGAGCGCCGAGGAGCACAAAGCCCACGATGCCGAGAGCGAGGCCTTCGATGCCGCGCTCGAAATCGTCGGCAACTCGGTGATGACGGTCGGGCTTGCTGCCGGCCTATGGACGCTCCGTCGACAACAACGATGTCTTCGCCATGGGCGGCATGACCGCGGACTGGGGCGCCAGAACCGTCATCAAATGGAACGACATCAATTCCGACGCGATGCGGCCGATCGAAAGCGAAGGAGCCCGGCGAGACCAACACCAACCTGCCGCATGTCGGCGGCCGTTACGCGAAGTTCGGCGACCATATCGATAGCTTCGTCGCGGGCTTTGCCGATTACGCAAAATTCCTGTCGCGCTGGAAGCAGGACCGCCGACAGCGCTGTTCGATGGCTTTGCCGGCCTTCCGGTGCGCAAGGTCATTCGCCCGACCCGCTTCTATTACATGCTGCTGCAGCGGCTGAAAAATCATCGGACCATGGACGACGGCGCGATCTGGTCGGCGCAAGCCGACTTCGTCGCGCGGCTGTCGGAATGGGAGAAGGATTCCGATCCATTGTGGCCGCTGCAGCGCGCGGAGCGCTCGGCGCTGCTCGCGCTGAACGTGCCGCACTTCGTCTCGCCCAGCGACGGCGGCACGATCAGCGACGCCAGCGGCATTGCGGTCGGCACCGGCGGCGACTTCGGGCCTCGATCGGGCCGCGCGCGCGTGTTCGAGATCTGGATGAGCGGGAGATCGCTTGGCAGGTCGAGGTCATCAGGGAGAATACGAATTCGGCGGCGCGCCCGGCCGCGGCGGCAACGCCACAGGATGATTTGCCGTTACCTGCGGACACCACGCCGGCCAAGGAGATTTTCGTCGCCGAAGCCGGCACGGATCGCCGCGGAGCTTTCGCGTTACGCCATTCGCCGCGGCCCGGGCGCGGCCTGGATCGGCCTCGATTGGCTCGGCGATTCCGATGTTTTCCAGCTCGTTTGCTTCGGCCCCGATCTCTATAACGGCGCAACCGGCATCGCGCTGTTTCTCGCCGCCCATGCCGCGGCGACGGACAGCAAGCCGTCGGGCGAACTCGCGCTCGCCGGCCTGTCGCATCTTCGCAAGAACCTGAAAAGCCGCAACGCCGCGCGCATGGCCCGCGCGCTCGGCATCGGCGGCGCCACCGGCCTGGGCTCGATCGTCTACGCGCTCACCGTAATGGCAAAGTGCCTCGACAATGCCGAACTGCTCGCCGACGCCGAGGCGGCGGCACGACTATTCACCGATGAGCTCATCGCCGCGGACAAGCAGTTGGACGTCATGGGCGGCAGCGCCGGCGCCATCCTCGCCCTGCTTCGCCTTTATCGCGACACCGGGTCCGGCGACGGCCTCGGCCGCGCGGTCAAATGCGGCGAGCATCTGACGGCGCAAGACCGGTTCGGAGCGGAAGGCTACCGCAGCTTTGTTGGACAAGGCTCCGGCGCGCAAGGGCCCGCACATGCGCTTAACGGCATGTCGCATGGCGCAGCCGGCTTTGCCTACGCGCTTGCCGCTCTGGCGGCGGCGACCGGACGCGAGGATTTCGCGCAAGCCGCCGCGCAATGCATGGCCTTCGAGAATGCGAGCTACGATGCCGATCGCCACAACTGGCCCGACCTGCGCGCCGCGCAACCGCATTGGCCGTGCCAATGGTGTCACGGCGCTGTCGGGATCGGGCTCGCCCGGTTGGCGACGATAAAACGCGGCGGCATGGAAACGAAAGCGATCGCAACCGATATCCGCAACGCCGTCGCGGGGATGGCGCACGGCAAGCCCACCCCGGTCGATACGCTGTGTTGCGGCACGCTCGGCACAGTCGAATTCTTTTGCGAGGCCGGCGCCGCGCTTGAACGTGACGATCTGCGCGCGCTTGCGGCGTCGCGGCTGATGGCCGTGTTGCAGCGCGCCGCCACGACCGGCGATTACCGCTGGAACAGCGGCAAACGGCAATTCAATTTGGGTTTGTTTCGCGGCCTTGCCGGCGTCGGCTACACGCTATTGCGGCAGATCGATCCGTCGCTTCCCAACGTGCTCATTTGGGAATGATGTAACGGGCGGCGTTAAACTTCCGCTGGGCCTCAATGGCTTAGCGTGTCCTACCTTCGCCGGTCGTCCCATTGAGTCTCAATGGATATTTTTAAGATTGTCCCACCGATTTTTGGCCGCGTCGCATGTCCGTTTCTCCCTCACAAGCGGACACCAACCAGCGGTCCGCATGTCGGCTAAGGGTCATTAGCTGCCGCAGCCCCGGTCAAGGTGGCGTGTCCGCTTTACCCCCGAAAGCTGCCACGGCTGTCGGCGGCCGGGGCGGCAGCTTATGGCCATGAAGCGACTAACCTCCTCGGCGATCACACAGTCGGCGCGCCTGAGAAAGTGCCGGGAACAATTGCCCGTCATTCGACCATGCCACTAGGCAATTTTTAACGAAAAACACATATTTTGGGCCCCCGATACGAAAGCCGTCGCCAGCATGTTTCAGTCAGCTTTGCCGAAGAGCGCGTCAATGAGGGGTGCATTCCAAGTTCGCGCGCTCTTGGGCTATTGCGGTGAAAAAATAGAGTTTTCGCCTATTTTCATTTTAGATTTCATTTCGGCCATGGCTTATGTCATTGCGACCGTCTATCTCTTCTACATGTCTCCCCGAACGGTCCATGCTATCGGGGAGATCAAGCTCATCGCCATCATCGTGCTGGGCGCAAACTTTACGAAGATTGCGTTGTTGCTCTTGATCGAACGGCGCGGCGGCAATTCACGAACATTCCGACGGTCGCTTGTTCTCGTCACGAACGGGGTTTATCGCTACTCACGCAATCCTGTCTATCTCACGACTTTCGTGCAGAACCTGCTTTGGTCGCTGGTGCTCCTGTTCAGAATTATTGACAGGAACGAGAGCCTAGTCATGATTGCTGTCGTCGCGACTGTACCTTTCATCCATTTCGTTGCTGTCAATTACCTCGTCATTCCGAAAGAAGAAGCTGATCTTCTTCAATTACATCCCATAACCTTTTCCGCTTACGCCAAAAGTGTACATCGCTGGATTGGTCGTCGGATCGCGTAGGTTCGACTGTCGCACAGTCAAAATGTCTCGACTGCTGCAATGCACTCTGGATGTCGCCCTTGGGTCAATCGGCACCGATCCAATTGGCGCTCAAGTATCCCGATGACCGTAACACTCTGAAAGCGGAGGCGATTTCGCTGCCCTCGTGCGGGGCGCATGTTCGTCATCCTCAGCAACAGAGGAGGACGACCATGCCAGACCATGAAAATTGCTCACCGGGTAACAGACGCACGCCTTGGAACAAAGGCAAGCTGATCGGGGCGAGGCCTCCATTACGACCAAAGCACGTTTGGGCGATCAGAACTCGATTGCTGTTGGAGGGACGAATACGCGACCTCGCCCTGTTTAACTTGGCCATCGATAGCAAGCTTCGCGGCTGCGATGTCGTGGCTGTCAAAGTCGAGGACGTTGCCCCAAATGGTTATACGATGGACCGGGCAACGGTGCGGCAGAAGAAGACGGGGCACCCAGTCAAGTTCGAGCTGACAGATCAGACCCGTCAGGCCATCGATGACTATCTGAAGGCCGCGGGTAAGAAGCCGGGCGAATTTCTATTCACCGGCCGACGCGGCTTTGGTCGGTGCATGACCACGCGGCAATACGCGCGGCTTCTCTCAGAATGGCTTGCCAGCATCGGGTTGGACCCAAAGCTCTTTGGCACGCATTCGCTGCGGCGAACCAAGGCAACGCTGATCTACCGGCGAACCGGCAACCTCCGAGCCGTGCAGCTCTTACTCGGCCACACCAAGATCGAAAGCACCGTCAGATACCTCGGCATTGAGGTAGATGATGCCCTGGAGATAGCGGAACAGGTCGAACGTCTGAAATACCTGGGCAGAGCAGACATGCTCTGCCCAGCCGTTCACGGTAGAAACGGGCCATTAACGACCGAAGTGCGCAGCAGCAAATATTGCGGGATTTATTAAAATTGCGCCCCTTGCCGGTCGTCTAACCAACGACGGCAACACCAGTATGCTCATATAAAACGGGGACGGACCGGCCGATGCGTGACGCGATTACTTTTCGAACAATGTGCACTTAACCCCGGGATGCCCCCTGGTTACCACTATCCTGCACGTCAGGTCCCCTGCGCTTTCTCGTGCCCATTGTTTGTTATCGGGGGCGGAGCACGATCCCTGATAACGTGGACCAGTGGCTGATACAGGGCCACAAGTGCCCATAAGATCAGTTCCGCACCTAAGCTCTATCTTTGCCGCACCATACCCCGTAACAAGAAGGCTTGCTCGAGCCTCTTTCTTGGGATTGCACTGTTTGACGGGCTTCGGCTCTTCTGCCAGTGCGACGCCTGTGCCGAACCACCCACCAAAACTTAGCAATAGAACAAGCCCGCACGCCTGACGTAGCCGAGGCAGTCCTGATCGTTCTTCCATTTTACAACACTCCCTAAGCTAATGCTCCCTTCGGCTTTTTGCGCACAGCGGCTAGAAATCCGCCGCCGAGCTATTTGTGAATGACCGGCGCCGGCAAAGCAGTCGCTGGCGGATTGAGCGATACAGTGAAGCCGAACTTCATTACGTCGTCATCGCGGCGGAAGTTGTAGTTAAAGAACGGCGAGGCGGCTGGTGTGTTGAAGTGCGCATCCTGCCACCAGGTGTGCTGATATTCGAGGAACAGGGACACCGGATGGCCGAAGCCTTGCAGGAAGTTCGGCTGCCATGCGCCGCCAAGCCCCACGGTGCCGCCGGCGACGGTCGCCGATTGCGAACTCGCGACCGGGATGAAATTGATGTTGAGCTTTTCGTCGAGCACGCTGACGCCGGCAATGCCGTAGAGCCACAGTCCAATCGGTAGCTGCGGGCCGATCTTGACGCCCGCGGTGCCCATGAAGTTGCCGGTGGTGCCGAGGAAGCTGCCGCCGGGGAAGGTGTGGTTGACCGGCGCGTGGACGAAGTCGAACGAGGCGAACGGGCTCACCGCAATGTTGTCGGCCCACGGCGCGAATTTGTAGCCGACGATCACGCCGCCGCCGAACGGATCGGCACGGTCGCTGAACTGGTTAGTAATCGCGCCGGTTGCTGCCGACCGCTCGGTCGAACGCACCCAGCCCCAGTTCTTCACCAGTTCGCCGCCGAGATAGAGGCCGGTGGAGGCGGCAGTTTGGGTAGGCGGACAAGGAACGCGAACCCAGTCACTGCCCGGAACGGTTGGACCACTAGGTATGTGCGCGTGATTGGGATCGCCTTGATATTGAGCGATGTTCGTACCGAGTGGCACGAGGTTTTGAGATGGATAGGGAGCACCGGTCTGCGGATTGATCCAGGTACCATTAACTCTAACCCAGTCACTGCCCGGAACGGTTGGACCACTAGGTATGTGCGCGTGATTGGGATCGCCTTGATATTGAGCGATGTTCGTACCGAGTGGCACGAGGTTCTGAGATGGATAGGGAGCACCGGTTTGCGGATTGATCCAGCAATAGTTGGTTTGGGCGTGCGCGGCTTGGCTAGAAGCCACAGCAAACGCGCCGACGGATAGACCAACTATTGCGACCTTGATGGATCGCGAAAACAAAGTCCCGCGCATGAAAGCCCCCGCGGAGAGCCTAAAGCGAACCACTGCTCGCGGGGGCGTGCAATAGGGCCGAAGCGTATCACACAGACGGAGCGACCGATTTCCCGCAGGTGTGGCATGGCGGTAACAATTCCGCTCATGGTACTTGGCCGAGGCGGCGAGATGTTGCATCGCAAATTGATAACCACGGCGGGGACCGCTTCGGGTCATTAGCAGACGTGGCGAAGTCTATTCGTGATGTCTGCTCTAACCCTGAACAGCAGACATGAACGGCGCAATGACAGGTCGGCTCGCCGTCGGAAGTAGGCGCAGTTCAATTCCGTTTTCTTGGGCGGACTTTTTCCGGAAAAAATGGAACGGAATCAAAGCCGGATTTTTGTGTTGGTGCCCAGGGGCGGAGTCTCACTGTTGCTTTTGGCTGGCGCAGGATGCGGTCAGCACCGCTTTGAACATATCGAACGACTGCACGCTCACCTGACAATCGGGGGCAACATTGACAACCTGTCCGGCGACGACCGTCTGCTGCTTGCCGTTGATGCTCAGGTTCACGTTCTCATTGCCGGGAGACCCTATCAAGCCGACCGTCAAATGTCCGTCCGCAACAATGCGCGTTTGGTTGGGTTCGAAGTTGTAAGTGTTCTTGGAAGGCATCATCGCCTCCACCGTAGCCTGAGCGTTCGCCAGCTTGCCTTGCAGCTGCGTGACTTGCGCGCTTAGGGCATCGCCTTGCGTCTTGAGCTTTTGACTTTCAGCCCGCAGTTGCGCGATGGCGTTATCCCGGCCTTGTGACTCCTCGGACGCCAGATAACGTCCGTAGAGATGGCCGCCGACGATGATGCCGAGTGCGATGGCGGTGAAAGCGAAGACGACGTACCACCTCAGGCCCGACACGAGCCAACGCCGCCGAGGTCTGTTCCGGACCGAGCGGCCGGTATCCGTTCTATCGGGCACCTTGCGCCTCCGGCTATTGCTGTTTCGGTTTTTCGGAGCCTGCGTCGGATCCCGGCGAGCGCAAAGCGCCCGACAATCGGGAAATAATGGCTTGGACATCAGGCAGACTGAGCGGGACGGAGGACGCCACCACACCCTCATTATTGGAAGGGGCGGCCGATGCCGCCTTATCGGACCCCGGCGGCGGCGCGGCTTCACCCGACGTTCCGTTCGGCGGCCTGGCCGCCGGCGTTTGCGGAGTTGGAGCCGCTGGCGCTCCGAGCGGCGACGGACCGGCAGCGCCATCATTACCAAGAATAATCGGCAGGCCGTCTTTGCCGCTGCCGATAACGACGATTTTCGAATTGGGCGATTGCGCAAGCTGCAGCGTCGCCTCAATGCCGCGCCAACGCAGATATGATTCCGATATTCCCTGACTGACCGTCTTCTGGAACGCGGCTATGCCGTCCGCTTCGATCTGCTTGCGCTTCAACTCCTCGGCCTCACGCGCGACACGGAATTTGAACTCCTGGATCATGTAGTACTGCTCGGTCTGGCGATTAATCGCCGCAACGATGTCCGGCGGCAATTCGATCGAGAGCACGAGCGTATCGAGGATTTGGATCGAGGATTGCAGGAAATCGTTGTAGTGCTTGGGATCGGGTTGCTCCATGGCCTCTGGCTGCACCAATTTGTCGAGGTTGGCGCCGAGACTCTTTTGCGCATTCTCCCGAATTTCTTTCTGAATCTGTTCGCGCGACGTGTAAACCTCTTGCGCCGTATATTGCGAAATCACCTGGCGCGCCTGGCTGCCGATTTCCGGACTCAGGACCGAGTCCATAAAGCCCGGCCCGATGAACTTGTGCAGCACGGCGACGGAATTGTGCAGCAGCTGATACCGCACGCTGATCTGCGCGGTCACGTTCACGCCGTCCTTGGAAATGGCGTTGAAGGTCTGCGTGTTGGACTGCAGCCGCAAATCGTAAAGGAACAGCTTGTCCCACGGCCAGATCAGGTGGAGGCCTTCTTCCCGCAGTTCGGTAGGGGAAAGCACCGTGCCGCGGCCAACCCAGCAGAAGCAGTAAAGGTCGACGCCATTGAAGCGTTTCCAAAGGACCCCGACTTGCCCGCTCGGAACGGTGATGATCATGTAGGGCCACAGCACGACGGTTGTGAGCATGGCCATCAGCACCAGAACCGAAAGGCCCGGCAAATGGCGGCCGATAAAACGCCACCAGCGGCGCCGCCGCGGCGGCGCCAACAAGTCGTCAATGGACTCCGGGTAGTTCGCCATCAGCCTTCCTCACCGACCCTATCATCCGCCCAAAGTGCGCTCTTCGACAATACGGCCTTCGTCCATTCGGATGCGGCGTGCCGGCAAATGCAGCTCGTCGAGATAGCGGTCGTCATGGGTGATCACCACGATGGTCGCCCCAGCCTGCAACATTTCCGGCAGCAATTCGTCATAAAATTTGCGGCGGAATTCGGGGTCCTGCTCGGCCGTCCATTCGTCGAGGATCATGATCGGACGCTTTTCCAGCATGCTGACGATCAGGGCGAGGCGGCGGCGTTGGCCGCCGGAGAGGTCGAGAGTGCGAAACTCGCCGTTCGTCAGCGACGTCTTGTCGGTCAGCCGGAATTTCTCCAACAGCCGGCCGATTTCGGCGGTGTCGGCATCCGGTATCCCATAGAGCCGCTGGAACAGGTGGTAATCGAAGAAAATCGCCGACATCAATCCGCGATATTCGTCGCGCGTCGCGTTGGTGACCGGCCGCCCATCGAGCGTAACTTCGCCGGAATCCGGCGGATAGAGCCCGGAGAGCACACGCAGGAATGTCGATTTGCCCGACCCGTTGCCGCCGGTGATGAAGATGAGCTCGCCGGATTTTATGGTAGAAATCGATCGGCCCGATCTTGAAGACGGTATCGGAAAACTTGTCGACGTAGCGGAATACGATGTTGTGCATTTCGATCCGGTCGAAACGCTTCGGCGCGGCGACCTCACGCGGCTCGGCGTCGCCGACGATGTCGTGCAGCGCCGCTTCCAATCTGGCGATACGGTCGGCCGCGGCATTGGCGTTGAGCAGGATCGGTATCGCTTGCACCAGGCCGAAACAGGCGCCGACGACGAACAGCAGTGCCGTCGTGGCCTTGGCGAGTCGACGAGCCGCCAAGCGTGTCGCTCAAATTGGGCGCCACGAACACGACGGCGCCGAGCAAAATGTACATCGAGATCTGCGTCAAGACGATCATCTTGAAGGTTTCGGCCTGGGTGCGGATTTTGATGTTGGCGGCGGTCTTCGACACGTCGAGAGCGTCGTCGTACAGCGCATCGCTGCGCAGCTTGTTGAGCCGCACTTCCTTGAAGCCGTCGAGGAAGTCGATCAGCCGGTCGAACAAGCGGCGCTCCCACGCCGCCAATTCGGCCTTTTGCTCGGCGAGGCGGCGGCTTTTATAGTGGAAGACCGTCGCCGCGCCGGCAAAGATGAAGACGGTCAACAGAAACGCCGCGAGCGACAGATAGGCCACGTAAAATCCGACAAAGAATACCAGCACGGCGCCCTGCACCGTAAAGCACAGCATGTTGCTGGCCTGGGTGAGTATCGCGGTATCGCTGGTGACCGCGGCAACGATGCGCGCGCGGCCGATCCGCTCCATTTCCAGAAGCTCGGAGCGCCGGATCTGATCCATGATGCGCACGCGCAGTTTGTGAATGATCGCTTCGATTTCCGCCGTCGCGGTAATGGTCACGAATTGCTGCGTCTTCATGAACAGAAACAGCGCGATCACAAATAGCGCGGCGGCCCACAGGCCAGGCTTTTGTCCGCTGCCGGCCTCCTGCACGCCGGTATTGATGGCGGCAAGGATCGAAGCATTACTGATGCCGCCGAGGCCGGACATCACCAGCAGCTTCGGCATCGAGCCGTGCATTTCGTCGCGAACGAGCTTTAAGAAGGACATTGGAGGTCGCGTCGCCCGTCTACATTCAACACGCGCCGCCGACGGCTTTAGAGACGGATGCGCTTGCCGACAGTTACTCTACGTTACGGCGACGCCATTCGACGCGCCGCGATGGTCCGGTGATGAACAGGACAGGCAACACCACCAGCGGAGTCGTGACAAGCGCGATTAAGAATGTCCCCCAAAACCCCATGCGACGGTGGGTGCCGGAAAATCCCGTGAGCAGGCACACGAGAATGTAAGCTAGGATGGCTACGGCCATGGGACTCGGATCGGGGCTCGTTCACGTCGCGCGATGATTGTCACCCTTTATAGAGCTACTCGTCGTCGGCGGGCACAGGCCGCGCCGGTCAAGATACCGCGCCGTCGTCTTCGAACGGGAATTCCACATTTCCTTCTGGGCCTTGACGAAGTCGCGATAGTCCGGCGGATTGAAGTCAAGCAGCGTGCCGCCGGATTCAAAGTGCTGAATGAAAGCCTTGCCGATGGCGTAGGTGGCGCCGGCGGAGAGCACCGGCATCACAAATCCGGCCGCGATCAGGTTAACGATCGGCACAGCTTTGAGCGCGCTGGCGGCGCCCATGCCGCTGGTCGCCGGGATCATGCGTGCCGGCCAGCGCCGCGATCAGCGCCTTGCCGCGGTTTTCCGAGAAATCGACGTCATAGATTTGCGAAATTCGGCGCAGCATCTGGACCTGGAGACCGCCGACGGCAAGCACGTCGACGACCGGCAACGGGATAAGCCCGGCGACGCCGGACCAGATGGCGAAACGGTCAACCAGTTTCGAGGCCGTTTCCTCGCGCGTCTCGGTCGACGCCGCGATCTTCGATCCGATCGCTTACGAAGCACTCGATTTCTCTGCCATGGCGTATCCTTTCTCGCATCCCAGGGACTGGCTCGACACGCGATTCGAGCCGGTTTGAACTTGTTCGTTGGCTCAACCCTTATGAGCTGGAAAAAGGCTATCATGGAGGGTAGCCGGTGCCAAGCGCCAGCAACCGCGCTCAAACCGGGGGACACGTCCCTTGCACTGAAGCGTCATATCCTTGGACGCCAAACGGCCTATGGGATTCCGTTGAGCTTCTCCCACACGCGGCGCGGCGTCGCCGGCATATCGATGTGACGCAATCCGACCCGGCGGTGCAGCGCATCAACGATGGCGTTGATCACCGCCGGCGGCGCGCCGACGGCGCCGGCCTCGCCTGCGCCTTTGACGCCTAACGGATTGGCCGTCGTTGGCACATTGTGGGTCGCGAAGGCAAAACTCGGGATATCGCCGGCGCGCGGCATGGCGTAGTCCATGAACGAGCCCGACAGCAATTGCCCGCTATCCGGATCGTAGACCGCGTGCTCGAGGAGCGCCTGCCCGATCCCCTGCACGATCCCGCCATGGACTTGGCCCTCGAGCAACAGCGGGTTGATGGTGCGGCCGAAATCGTCGACGACCGTGTAGCGTTCGATCGCGACGCCGCCGGTATGCGGATCGATCTCGACCTCGACGATGTGGCAGCCGTTGGGAAAGGTCTGTGCCGGCGGCACGCGGTGATGCGTCGTGTCGAGTTCCGGCTCCATTCCCGCCGGCAGTTTCGCTGTGTCGCGCGCCGCCTTCGCCACTTCGAAAATATCGACGCGGAGATCGGTCCCGGCCACGGCGAACGCGCCGTCGGCGAAGGTAATGTCCTGCGCCGAGACTTCCAGGAGATGCGCGGCGAGCTCTTTGCCTTTGCCGATGATGGTGCGCCCGGCCTCGTAGAGCGCGGCGCCGGCGACGGCGAGCGCGCGCGAGCCGCCGGTAAGTCCTGACGGCGTGCGGTCGGTATCGCCCATGATCACGTCGATGCGATCGGCATCGATGCCCAGCTGGTCCGAGACGACCTGCTTATAGGCGGTGACCAGACCGGTGCCATATTCCTGGTTGCCCATCACCAGTTCGACGTGATCGTCCTTGAATTCGATGACGCGGTCTCGGGAAAACCGCCGCCGCAGCGTTCGGTATAAGTCGCCATGCCGATGCCGCGCAGTTTGCCATTGCGTTCGCTCTGCGCGCGCCGCTTAACGAACGACGACCATTCCGCCGCGGTCATGCAGCGATCCATGACCTCCTCGAACTCGCCGGAATCGAGAACGAGCTTTGTCGCCGATGTATAGGGCATCGCCGACGGCGGCACGAAATTGACGCGGCGGATGGCGTCAGGCGTCATGGCGAGTTCGCGGGCCGCCGCATCGACGAGCCGCTCCAGCAAATACGCCGCTTCCGGCCGCCCCGCGCCGCGATAGGCGCACACCGCCACGGTGTTGGTGCAAACGCCTTTGACGTTCACGGCGATGGCGCCGATCGCATAAAGACCGGAGACGAGATCCGTCGAACGGGTCGGAACAAAGCTGCCGAACGGCGACAGATAGGCGCCAAGATTGGCGAGGATCGAAACCCGCAATCCGAGGAAGCGGCCGTTGTCGTCGAGCGCGAGCTCGGCGCGCGTCAAGTGATCGCGGCCTTGATTGTCGGAGACAAATCCTTCGGAGCGGTCCTCTTGCCATTTCACCGGCCGCGCAATTTTGCGGCTGGCCCAGACCACAAGCGCCTGTTCGGGATAGACGAAGGCTTTCATGCCGAAGCCGCCGCCGACATTGGGCGTGATCAGGCGGAGCTTGTCCTTCGGAATCTTGAGCACGGCTTCGGCCAGCGGATCGCGCACGAAATGCGCGCCTTGCGTCGCCGTATACAGCGTCGAGCGGCCGGTCGCCGGATCGTAATCGGCAACGGCATTGCGCGGCTCCATCGAATTGGCAACGACGCGGTTGTTGACGAGTTCGAGCGTGACGACGCGCGAGGCCTCGGCGAACGCGGCGTGGTCGCTTTGGCGTCGCCCATATCGTTGTCCCAATCGAACACGAGATTGCCGGGAATGTGGTCGAACAATTGCGGCGCGCCAGGCGCGAGCGCGTCCTTGGCGTCGGTGACGGCCGGCAGTTGCTCGTAGTCGACCTCGATCGCCTCGGCGGCATCGCGCGCTTGAGCCAAGCTCTCGGCCACGACCAGCGCGACGGGCTGACCGACATGCCGCACCTTGCCGAGCGCCAGCACCGGGCGGGGCGTATCGTGCCGCGGCGTGCCGTCGCGATTGGTCAACGGCGTCGCGCAGGGAATGTCGCCGAGCCCGTCCGCCCGGACATCCTCTCCGGTGGCCACGAACAACACGCCCGGCATGCGCCGCGCCGCGGCGGCATCGATGCGCTTGATATGCGCATGAGCGACCGGCGAGCGCAGCACGAACGCCTGCGTCATATCCGACAGGACCACATCGTCGGTATAGCGGCCCCGCCCGGTGATAAGACGCAAATCCTCGTGCCGCCGCACGGGCTGACCGATGCCGAATTTCATGGAGTATCCTCGCAGTCCCGATCGGTTAGATATGGGAGCGAAAATGATATGCGCCATCGTTCACCGCTCGCACGGCCAACGCAATGCGAAACGGTCGGATCGGCGGACGGCCGCTGCTTGACAGCGGGAATATATTTCGATATTCGTTGAAATATGGAAACGTCGTTTGCGGTGGCGGCTTTGGCCGCGCTCGCCCAAGACAATCGGCTCGATGTCTTCCGGTTGCTGGTCCAAGCCGGACCTGACGGGATGGCCGCCGGTGTCGTGGCGGAAAAGCTCGGTCTTGCCCCAAACACCTTGACGTTTCATTTCGACCGACTCCGCGTCGCCGGACTGGTCGCGGTGCGCCGCGATGGCCGTTCAATGATTTATGCGGCGCGCTACGAGACCATGAACGGTCTACTCGCTTTCCTCACCGAAAATTGTTGTCGAGGCGCGGCCGCGTCGTGCGCGCCCATCGAATGCAAGCCTGCCAAGACATCGCGGAAGAAGGAGCGCGTTTCATGAGGCTCTACATGTTCGAGCATTGCTCGCTTTGCTTTCGGGTTCGCATGATTGCGGCGCTAAAGCGCCTGCATTTGCAGGAGACAGTGGTTCTCGACGACGATACCGACACGATGATAGGCCTGGTCGGGAAGCGTGTGATTCCCATTCTGGTGAAGGATTGCGGCGACCCGATGCTCGAAAGCATGGATATGGTGTCGTACATCGATGGCATCGGCGACCGCGTCCTGACCGGACCTGAGCGCAGCGCAGTCGCCGCGTGGGCTGACCAGGTTGTCGCCAAAACAGCGCCGCTGACGATGCCACGTTATCCGCTGCTCGGCTTGCCTGAGTTCGGCACGGTCGCCGCGCTCGACCACTACCATCTGCGAAAGCGCAAGACGTTCGGCGATTTCGTCGAACTTCGCGCCAATACGCGGCATCACATCAATGCGTTGATGCCCGACCTTGAAGAGCTCGACCGCTTGGTTGAAAGCCCGACGGCGATCAATGGAGTATTGTCGCTTGACGACGTTCGCGTGCTGCCGCTGCTGCGATCCGCGGCAATCGTGAAGGGACTTCGCTTTCCGCACAAGGTCCGCGCGTATTTTGAATCGATGATGGCGCGCATCGGCTACCAGCCGTTGCCCGCTATATAGGGGCCGAGAGATGAAGCGTTTTCACGTGCACGTCGCCGTTGACGATCTCAAGCAATCCATCGGCTTCTATTCGGCGCTGTTTGCTGCGGAGCCTGCCGTCATCAAAACCGATTACGCCAAGTGGATGCTTGACGATCCGCGCGTCAATTTCGCCATCTCGACGCGTGGCCGGCAACCCGGCCTCGATCATCTCGGCATCCAAGTCGAGAACGGCGACGAACTGAAAGAGATCTATGCCCGGCTGCACAAGGCCGGCGGCAACGTCATCGAGCAAGGGCAAACGGCTTGCTGCTACGCCAAGTCGGAAAAGTCGTGGATCGACGATCCGGCCGGCATTTCGTGGGAAACATTTCTCACCACGGGCGAAAGCATCGACTATGGCGACGGCACGGGCGAGCGCGTTGCGCGCGTCGCGCATGAGAAATCATGTTGCGCGCCGCAGGTCGCCGGCCGCCGCTGTGGTGCGGCCGCGTGAGGCGCGCCGTGGCCGATCAACCGTTCAACGTGTTATTTCTTTGCACCGGCAATTCGGCCCGTTCGATCATGGCGGAAGCGATCTTGAACAAGCTAGGTGCGGGAAAATTCCGCGCCTACAGCGCCGGCAGTCAGCCGAAAGGACAAGTGCATCCGGAAACCATCCGGCTGTTGCAGGGCCTCGGCTATGACACGTCCGGCTTTCGTTCAAAGTCATGGAATGAATTCGCCAAGCCCGGCGCGCCGTCGCTCGATTTTGCTTTCACCGTTTGCGACAACGCCGCTGGCGAAACCTGCCCGGTATGGCCGGGTCAGCCGATGACGGCCCATTGGGGCATTCCCGATCCGGCCGAAGCCAAGGGCAATCCGGCGGAGATCGCGCTCGCGTTCAAGGATGCTTATCGCATGCTGTTTCAGCGCATCGGTATATTCACGGCATTGCCGCTTCGCTCGCTCGATCAAATAAGCCTGCAGAAAAAGCTCAAAGAAATCGGCCGCACCTAATGCCGTCGCTGACCCAACGCGGCGTTGCCGAGTGCTTGGGGACGGCCTTTTTGCTCGCGGGCGTCGTCGGCTCGGGCATCATGGCCGCGAAACTCTCAGGCGGTAACGGCGCACTGGCGCTTCTCTGCAACACGCTGCCGACCGGCGCAATTCTCACCGTGCTGATTCTCACGTTCGGCCCGGTGTCGGGCGCGCACTTCAATCCGGCCGTCAGCATCGCGATGGCATTGCGCCGCGAATTGCCGGCAAGCATCGCGGCCATATATATCGGTGCGCAAGTTCGTCGGCGGCATCCTCGGCGTGTGGGCCGCGCATCTCATGTTCGAATTGCCGCTGTGGCAAGTGTCGGTCACGGTGCGAACGGGTCCAGGCCAATGGTTCGCGGAAGCCGTCGCCACGTTCGGATTGTTGCTGACGATCTTGGGATGCGGCGCACGAACGCCCGCGGCCGTGCCTTATGCCGTCGGCCTCTACATCACGTCCGCCTATTGGTTCACAGCCTCAACGTCATTCGCCAATCCGGCAGTGACTATCGCACGTGCCCTTTCAGACACTTATGCAGGGATTGCGCCGGCGGACGTGGGTGCCTTCATCATCGCACAGATACTTGGCGCGCTGGGCGCTTTCGCGCTCGCGTGCTGGCTATGGCCAAGCACAAATAATGCCGTGTGAAACGCACGAATACTTCAATCACCTCGCCGTCAGCGCCAAACCGATCCCGCCAAGCGCACCGATCGCGACAACGACGAGCGGCGGTGCTTGCCAAACGGTGAGAAGCACGAAGCCGGCCAGCGCCAGCCCGAAATCTCCCGGCGTCTTCACCGCGCTGGTCCACACCGGGTCGTACAGCGCCGCGCCGAGGAGGCCGACCACCGCCGCGTTGACGCCCCGCATGATCGCTTGCGCGTTGGCGCGCCGCCGCAAAGTTTCCCAAAACGGCAACGCGCCGATGAGCACGAGGATGCCCGGAAGAAAAATGGCAATCAGGCTGATGGCCGCGCCAGCTATGCCGTTCGGCGGCGATTTCATGACTGCGCCGAGATAGGCCGCGAAGGTAAAAAGCGGTCCGGGCACGGCCTGCGCTGCGCCATAGCCGGCCAGGAAAGCATCGTCGCTGACCCATCCCGGCGTCACGGTCGCTTCGCGCAGCAGAGGCAGCACGACGTGTCCTCCGCCGAACACCAGCGCACCGGATCGATAGAACGCATCGAACAGCGCGAGGCCTTGCGAATGGATCATGGTATCCAATAGTGGCAGCGCACCGAGCAGCAGGAAAAACGCGGCAAGAGCCAACAGGCCTACCGGGCGCGAGACCGGCATCGGACATATGCCCGTCGTCCTTCGATGCCGGCGGCGCGCGCGCGGCATAACCACAGACCCGCAACGCCACCTAAGGCAATTGCCCCGATCTGAGCGATCGATGCGGAGCTGAACAGAATGATCACGGCTACGATGACGGCGATCGATGCGCGCTCGCGGTCAGGACAGAGCGTGCGCGCCATTCCCCAAACGGCTTGCGCGACGATCGCCACGGCGACGAGCTTGAGGCCGTGCAGCAGGCCGGCACCGAACGGGCCCTGCAGCGCATTCGCGCCATAAGCAAACAGGATGAGCAAAATGGCGGATGGCAGCGTGAAGGCAATCCAAGCGGCAAGGCCGCCGAGGTAGCCGCCGCGCATCAAGCCAATGGAAAATCCAACTTGGCTGCTGGCCGGCCCCGGCAGAAATTGGCACAGCGCGACGAGATCGGCGAAGGCTGTCTCATCGATCCAGCGCCGCCGGACCACGAATTCCTCTCGGAAATAGCCGATGTGAGCGATCGGACCGCCAAAGCAGCTGACGCCGAGTTTGGCGAAAACGAGCAACACCTGCCACGGCGAGCCGGATCGATGATATTGTCGCGCAACTGGTAAATCCGCACTCGTCGGTTTTTGGCTTTTTGCTCGGCGTTTTGCTCTATGGATCATGAGCGCACTGAACGACGATCGATCGTCACGGCTGGTCCGCGCGCCGTCTTAAATGACTGGCGCGCCCGGAGAGATTTCGAACTCCCGACCCCCAAATTCGTAGTCTGGTGCTCTATCCAGCTGAGCTACGGGCGCGGCGCGTCGTAGCTATAGGCTTCGACGCTTTATGGCAAGACGAATAGCCGCTTGCGGATCGTCGGCTTACGCAGCCAAGAGACGTTTAACGTTGGGCCAGCTTTGCGTGCCGAAGGTCCTGAGATCGTTGGTCAGATCGGGCGGACACATATCCAGGAGCGCCGGTTTGAAGCTTGGGCGCGACTTGATCCGTTCGAACCAATCCGTCAGCCGCGGCCGCGAGCCGATCCACATGTCCGACATGCCCAACATATCCAGCCGGTTAACGTAGGGCGCCAAGCCGATGTCGGCGAGTGAGTAAGTATCGCCGGCTAGCCACCGCTGATGTCGCAGCGTGTCTTCCATCTTTTGCAGATAACCGTCGTAGAGGCGGAAGGTCCGGCCGACGCCCGGCGCCGCCATGCCCTGCCGCACAATTTCCTTCTTGCGCGCATGCCAGTTCGGAGTCACCGAGACCGGCGGCGTACTTTCGAGGAATGCCGTGACCTTTTCCGGCGGCAGACGGCCAATGATGTGCCGATGACAGGACGCGAAAGTTAGTTCTGCGCAGGCGGGGTGCAATTGCTCGTCGACCGCCTTTGTCCACACCCGCATCGCCGCGCGCTGCGCCGGATCGGCCGGCTTGAGCGCTGGAGCGGGAAACACTTCATCGAGATATTCGGCGATGACGGCAAACTCGACGATGACTTTCCCGTCATGCACCAAAGTAGGTACCACCGCCTTCGGATTGAGCTTCATGTAATCCGTATCGAATTGGTCGCCGCGCAGGATATCCACGTAGATGCCGTCCCAGGGCTGCGATTTTTCAGCGAGCACAATGCGCACTTTGGCGGCGCAAACCGACGAGCCGTGATGATAGAGCGTGATCATTGTGTTTACTCCCGGTAACTGTCGGCGCAAGCGAGCGGCGAAGGCGTCGTGGTAGCCCTCATTATTAGCATTTAGCCGTGAGCGCGGGCGCCGCGATGCGCGGCGAGCTCGACCGCGCGGTCGGGTATCGTCAGCCGCAGCGTCGCGCCGATCGTGCCTTCGACCAGGCGGATTTCGCCGCCATGCGCGCGCACCAGCTCGGCGGCGATGGCCAAGCCGAGACCGACACCCTCGGCGCGCGTCGAGCCTTGGAAGGCCTCAAACAGATGCGCGCGGGCGCGCTCGGAGAAGCCCGGCCCGGTGTCGGACACTTCGATCACCGCCACGGCGCCTTCGCGGCGGCCGGTGATGCGGATCTGGTCGCGGCCGGGATCGCGATGGGCGCGGCTCTCCAAAGCCTGGCCATCCATCGCCTGCACGGCATTACGGGCGAGATTGAGCAGAATACGGAACAGCTGATCGTAATCCGCCTCGACGGTCAGGCCGCGTTCCACCGCGCTGATCCAGCGGATCGGTCCGTCGGCGCCGAGCCCCAAAGTCTCGTGCACCTCCTCGACCAAGGGCTCGAGCAGGATTTGGCGGCGCTCCGGCGGCGGCTCCTGCAGCCGGCCGTAGGACAAGGTCGATTGGCAAAATGCGATGGCGCGCTCGAGCGCGTGCATCAGCTTGGGCGCAAAACGCTGCACGCCGGGATCGGGAATTTTGGCAAGCCGGTCGGAGAACAGCTGCGCCGAAGCGAGCAGGTTGCGCAGGTCGTGATTGATCTTCGACACCGCGAGACCGAGGCTGGCGAGCCGGCTTTTTTGGTGCAGCATCGAGGCGAGCTCGGTCTGCATGGTGGCAAGCTCGCGCTCGGCAATGCCGATTTCGTCGGCACGCGCCGACGGAACGATGACGCGGTCGGTATTTTCCGGATCGGCGCGAAACTTGATCATATTGGCGGTAACGCGGCGCATCGGCCGCACGAACATGTAATGCAGCGCCAGATAGACCAGCGCCGCGGTGATGGCCGAGATGACAAGCGACAAGAACAGAATGTCGAACGAATAGCGCAGCATCGCCTCGCGCAAGGGCCGCTCGTCCATGATGAGCTCGATATATTCGCCGCCCATCGGCGCCGGACCGACGACGCGCATCTCGTCGTTCTTGGTGTTGAGCATCATCGCGAACGCATCGACAATGGCATCGACCGTGGTGAAATTGCGCATGTCGAAAGTCGCGGCGACCGGCGGCGGCATATCGTCGATCGCCAGCATGCGCCGCTGCGTGCCCATCTTCATGGCGACGGCGCGCGCGCCGATCGAGGCGAGGATTTGCTTGGCGAGCAGGTCGGAGACCACGCCGTTCGGCGCGGCTTCGAGAACCAGTGCCGCCGTATAGCCGGTGGCCAGGCGGTCCTTGAGCCAGACGACGCGGAAATTGGCGACCGACGGCACGTAGATCAGCACTTCCGCGATCATCACGAACAGGATCGTGAGGACGAGGAGTTTTACCGAAAGTCCGAAACGCGGCGTCCGGACCGGGTCCGGCCGCACGGCGGTTTCTTCAGTCATGGTCGAGCCTTGCCGCGGGCCTTGCCGCAATCTGCCGTTCATCAGCCAAAACGACGCAGCCAGCCCATGATGCGCCGGAGCGGTGGACGGGTCAAACCAAGATGGAATAGCGCGTCGTGTCGCGTTGGCCCGATTATCTTGCGCCATTGGCCTGACGCTTCGCCGTCATGTGGAAGTCTCAGAACGTCTCGCTCCTGTCACGCCTATTCTATAGTCCTTCCGGCGCGGCATTCGGGTCGCCGATTCGGCCGGAAAAGCGCGAAAAAGCGCTGGCAATGGCGCAGCCGTCACGTTGACGGTTCGGGAGGGGTCCCGTATAAGCCGCGCCATCTTGGCGCTCGCGCGCAGCGGAGACGAAGCCGTGAAACGGACCTACCAGCCGAGCAAATTGGTGCGCAAGCGCCGCCACGGCTTTCGCGCCCGCATGGCGACCAAGGGCGGCCGCAAGATCATCAACGCGCGGCGCGCGCAGGGGCGCAAAAAGCTTAGCGCATAGTTCCAAAGACACGTGGGCCGAGCGCGGGTTGGTTCGGCGTGCTCCCATCATCGAGCCATAAGTCGAACGCATGGAACGGTTGAAACGCCGGACGGACTTTCGGGCTGCCGCCGCGGGTGCAAGGGCGCCGGGAAGCGCCTTCGTTTTGCAGGCGCGCCGACGCGACGAGGCCGGCCAAGAAACCGGACAAGAAACCGCACCGGTGCGGGTCGGTTTCACGGTATCGAAGCAAGTCGGCAATGCCGTGCAGCGCAACCGCGTCAAGCGGCGGCTGCGCGAAATCGTAAGATTAGCCCCCGCCAAGGCGCTCTGCGCCGGCCACGATTATGTGCTGATCGGCCGGCGTACGGCGCTGCAAGCCCGCTTTGGCGACATGGCGCGGGATTTTGCCGCCGCACTGCATCGCGTTCACCAAGCTCAAGCCGGCAAGACATCTGCAAAGAAAACTGCGAAGAACGTTGAATGAACCAGCACAAAAACACCATCCTTGCGGTCGTGCTGTCGATCCTCGTGGTCGCCGGCTGGCAATATTTCATCGGCTATCCGCAGATGGAAAAGCAGCGCCAAGAAGCGGCGCTCAAGCAGCAGGAGCAGACGCAGGTTCAGCCCGGCGCAACGCAGCCGGGCGCGGCGCAACCTGACGCGCAATCTGGCGCGCAACCTGGCGCACCACCGCAAGCGCCGGCCGTGCCGGGAACACCGAGTGCCACGCCGGTCTTGCCGCAGGCGCAAGCCGCGTCCCGTGAAGTGGTGATCGGGTCGACACCGCGCGTGACAATCGCTACGCCGCGGCTTGGCGGCTCGATCGACCTCAAGGGCGGCCGCATCGACGACCTGACGCTGCAGCAATATCGCGAAACCATCGATCCCGCTTCGCCGCCGATCGTGCTGTTCTCGCCGTCGGGCGCGCCGGAAGCGTATTACGCCGAGTTCGGCTGGGTCCCCGCCGCCGGAACCAGCGGCCAAATGCCGGGCCCCGATACGGTGTGGACGCAACGCGGCTCGGGCGCGCTCGGCGTCGACCGTCCGGTAACGCTGACCTACGACAACGGCTCGGGCCTCGTCTTCACCCGCACCATCGCGGTCGACGACCATTATCTTTTCACCATCAAAGACGAGGTGGCGAACAAGGGCGGCAATGCGGTGACGCTGTTTCCCTACGCGCTGGTCTCGCGTCACGGCGCGCCGAAGGTGCTCGGCTACTACATTCTGCACGAAGGCCTGATCGGCGTGATGGGCAATGACGGCGAGCAGACCGAGACCTACAAGAAGATGGACGACAAGAAGAGCGAGAGCTGGGAGGCGACCGACGCCTGGCTCGGCTTCACCGACAAATATTTCGCCGCGGCGCTGTTGCCCGACACCGATGCCAAAGTGACCGCGCGCTTCACCGCCGGCGAGGCCGGGGGGCTCAAGACCTATCAGACCGATTATCTGGCGCCGCCGCAGACCATCGCGCCGGGCGCAACCGGCAGCGCCGATGCACGGCTATTCGCCGGCGCCAAGGAAGTCTCGGTCGTCGGCATCAATTTTTTGGGCGACATCGACGGCGGCTATAACGCCGCGCTCGGACTGAACCATTTCGATCTCTTGATCGACTGGGGCTGGTTCTATTTCATCACCAAGCCGATGTTTCTCGGCATCGACTACTTCTTTCATCTGGTCGGCAATTTCGGCATCGCTATCCTGATCGTCACGGTGATCGTCAAGTTCCTGTTCTTCCCGCTCGCCAACAAGGCTTACGCCTCGATGGCGAAGATGAAGGCGGTGCAGCCGCAGATGGCGATGATCAAGGAGCGCTATGCCGACGACAAGGTGAAGCAGCAACAGGCCATGATGGAGCTCTACAAGAAAGAGCAGATCAATCCGGTTGCCGGCTGCCTGCCGATCGCGATCCAGATTCCGGTGTTCTTCTCGCTCTACAAGGTGCTGTTCATCACCATCGAAATGCGGCACGCGCCGTTCTACGGCTGGATCCACGATCTTTCGGCGCCGGACCCGACCAACATTTTCACGCTCGGCGGCCTGATCCCGTTCGATCCGTCGGTATTGCCGATGCTCGGCGGCTTTCTGCATCTCGGCTTCTGGCCGGCGATCATGGGCGTGACCATGTGGGTGCAGATGAAGCTCAATCCGGCGCCGCCCGATCCGACCCAGCAGATGATCTTCAACTGGATGCCGCTGATCTTCACCTTCATGCTGGCGGCTTTCCCGGCTGGCCTCGTGATCTACTGGGCGTGGAACAACTCGCTCTCGGTGCTGCAGCAAAGCGTGATCATGCACAGGAACGGCGCCAAGATTCAGCTCTGGGACAATCTCAAGGGCACGTTCATCAAGCCAAAGCCCAAGCAGCCGGCGGAGTAGCGGCACGCGACGCCTATTCTCTTCGTGCTTACCCTTTGCGCTCTCCACGCCGTGATGGTCGGGCTTGATCTGACTAACTACGCGCGGTTCGCCTTGTGCGCGCTACTGACTCCGGCCACTGCCAAAGCATAAGTCATTGCTTTGACCGTTTAATGGAAACAGACTTGGTTGTGGTTGACCCAGCAGCGAGACATTTGTCGAATAGACACCTGAGTTCAGAAGTTGGTTAGAGGCCGACAACGGCTGACCCAGCAACGAGGCATTTGTCGAATAGACGCCAGCGTTCAGAATTTGATCGGACGCCGACAGCGGCTGACCCAGCAGCGCGGTATTTGTCGAATAGACACCTGAGTTCAGAAGTTGGTTAGAGGCCGACAACGGCTGACCCAGCAACGAGGCATTTGTCGAATAGACACCCACGTTCAGAATTTGATCGGACGCCGACAGCGGCTGACCCAGCAGCGCGGTATTTGTCGAATAGACACCTGAGTTCAGAAGTTGGTTAGAGGCCGACAACGGCTGACCCAGCAACGAGGCATTTGTCGAATAGACGCCAGCGTTCAGAATTTGATCGGACGCCGACAGTGGTTGCCCCAAGAGCACGGTCTTGCTTGGATATACGCCTATATTCAGAAGCTGGCTCGACGCTGTCTGTTCACCAAATGGCGCGGTGTTCGTGGCATATGCGCTTGAGTTCAGAAACCGATTGAGCGAAACGGACGTTTCGTCGATCGGTGACGGTGCAGCAATTGCTGTAAATAATGGGAGCGAGGAAAGATTGACGCCGAGAGGCTGACCAGGCGAGGTAAAAGAAACGCCGCTCAGCGAAGTCGCGCCTATCCTAATTGGCGACGAAGAAGCAACGAGGTCCGAACTCGAAAGCGGTGCGGCAGACGGATCGTCTCGCGTCGTGATAACGATCGGAGGCGGAAGGTCCTTAAAGAAGGGAGTCGCCGTACTGAAGAGGCAGAGCAAGCTCATTGCTACTGCCCAACTGCGCCTTACCAATCTGAACCTAAAGGCTCCTATAGCAAACTTAGCCAGGGACACAATTCTTCGAACTCGTCCCGATATGAGCAAGACGCGCCTGATCTGCCTTCTGCTCTCTCAACTCATTTCTCAATTTTTTTACATTAAAAACGAGGCCCGAAGCATGCCTAAGTTTTGCGAAGAAGCCGTCAACCTCGTCGAGATGACCGAGCAATTCCTCGCGGAAACGGACACGATCATTATCCGGCAACCGCATGACAGCCTTGTTAATCAGCCATCGGCTTATCACTGTCCCAAATGCGAGAATCTCGGCAGCCAAAACGCACTGGATTCCCTTGTTATTCGAACATCTGATAATCAGTTTCCCGAGCGCAAGAATTCCTGCAGCAAGCACGCTGCCCAGCGCACCGAGTATGATTGTCCTCAAGCTATCCAAGTTATAGAGCCATCGGATAATCGGTTTCCCGAGCGCAATTATTACGGCGGCAAACAGGCTCCCAAGCGCCCCGAGTATGATCGTCTTCAGGTTATCCACTGCGGTATCCCTACGTTAATTTGCAGGTCTGCGAGTGCTCGGTTGGCTTGGTTTTGGCCGACCGCCGTAAGCTTGTAGAAACGTCGACGCGGCCGGCCGATCTCACGCGGGTCGATCTCTTCCCACTCGCTCCTAAGCCATCCTGCCGATTCCATCCTGATCAACATTGGATAGAGTGTTCCTGACAATACCCGAGTCGCTTTGGCAATTTCCGCACCGGATCGCGAATCGCGTGGTTTGTCCAAGAAGAAGCGCAGCACTTTAAGCGCCGGCTGCGTAAGACGAATTTCAGTCACGATGACGCTCCGTCCCTGAGTCGTCGTCCACCTTATACCCTATGTAGATCTTCTACAAGATTCATTCTCCTTTCTGTCACTGAATTAGAGAAAATTCTTGACGCTAGTCCCCATTTCAGTTACATTCAGCGAATCACGCCCACGACGGGACGTCACCGGTGACGGCCGACTGACGGGGCGGGTGCGGTTCCTGCGGGCGGGGCTCGTAACCCCGCTCCCGGGCGGTCCCGGGCATCGTATCGGCCGGCATAAAGACCGGTCTGCGAGGTGCCTCGCTGGACTGGGACAGCGCATGGCGGGTAACGCCCGCCGTAACGCACGTCCCAGGAAACACGGCCTGGCCTGGCCTGGGCTGAGCGGTGGCATTCATTTGCGCCGCAAGCGCCGCGGTGGAGCGCCGAGAGGCGAGCGGTCTCCGCTGAGACCGCTGCCGCGCCCGAAGCACTTTGAGGCGGCAACGCCTGAAAGTGTGGTGCGGCCAATGGCTGGATGCGCCTATCGGCGCTCCGCCTCCCTTCGTTTTGCGCATGATCTTATCCGAAAACCGCAAGTGCACTTTTCGGGATCATGCGTCGGGGAGGAGCTTTTTGAAATTGCTTGGCAAGGCTCGGACGCACGCGCGCCGCGAGAACGATTTGCCTTGTCCGCTGTCGCAGATCGGCGGCGTGGACGCTAGGTGCCGCGTAAGACTACTTACCGATGCCCTATCCCGTTCACCATCCCGCCGGACAGCGCTGCGACGCTCTTGATTTGAACCAAAGACCGGACAAAGACTTCTAGAGTTGGGCGACAGGCCGTTAGGTGTCCATATGCATTCCGCCACATTTCCGCGTTCTTGCGTTTCCGCCGCCCGCCTTGGCACCTTGTTTTGGGTCGCGGCCCCGGCATTGGCGCTGGCTTTGCCGCTGTCTTTGGCGCTTTCCCTGCCGCTGGCCTCTGCCGCCCGCGCCACTATCCTCATCAGCATCGACAAGACCACGCAGAGCATGTCGGTGACGGTCGACGGCTCGCCGCGTTACATGTGGGCGGTGTCGACCGGCCGGCCGGGCTACGACACGCCAAACGGCACGTTCAAGCCCAATCGCATGGATGCCGACCACTTGTCGCAGGAGTGGGACAATGCGCCGATGCCGCATACCATCTTCTTCGACCTGCACGGCCATGCCGTTCACGGCTTCTTCGACGTCAAGCATCTCGGGCTTGCGGTGTCGCATGGCTGCGTAAGGTTGTCGCCCGATCATGCCACGACGCTGTTCGATCTGGTCAAGGCCGAGGGCATGGCCAATACCAGCGTCGTCGTCAGCGGCCACACACCGGGCGGCAACAACGGCGCGGTCGCGCGCCAGCAGATGGCGCCGCAATACCAGCAGCAGCCGGCGCCGGATGACCAGCAGTCGGCTTACGGTCAACCCGCCTACGGTCAACCCGCTTATGGCCAGCCGCAGCCTGGCTATGGCCAGCCGCAGCCGGATTATGGCCAGCCGCAGCCCGGTTACGGCCAGCGCTATTATGCGCGCCCCAATTACGACCAATCTTATGGACAGCAGGGTTACCCGCCCCAACCGCCGCCCGTTTATGGCCAGACCTATTACCGGCAGTGGTGAACATCTCACCGTTCACGCGGTGTTGAGCGCGCGGCCGGCGCCCGCCGCATCGCCGTGGCCAAAAATAGAATAGATTCTCACCGCCGCTGTTGTCAGCAGCGGATGCTTTTCCAGGAGGATATTGCCGTGTCGTTTGTCAAACGTTTTGGTTTTGCCGCTGCAGCCTTCGCGCTCGTCTTCTTACTGGTCTTGGCCGCGCCCGCCGGCGCCGCGCTGATCGTGCACAAAGACCTGTCCTATAGCATCGCCAAGACCATCGCCGAGGAGGCCATCGCCGCTTGCGCGGCCAGGACCTATGCAACATCCGCCGTTGTCGTCGATCGTGACGGCGAGACGATGGTCGCCATGCATTATGACAATGCCGGCCTGCACACCATGGAGAATGCACGCCGCAAGGCCTACACGGCGGTCGCCTTCAAAACGCTCACGTCGGATTATGCCAAGAAGCTTCAGGATCCTAATTCGGTCGCTCACCAGCAAGTGACGCTGCCCAACATCATCGCCATTCCCGGCGGCGTGCCGATCAAGATCGGCGACGAGATCATCGGCGCTGTCGGCGTATCCGGCTCGCCCGGCGTCGACGAGGAATGCGTGAATGCCGCGCTCGACAAGGTGAAGGATCAGTTGCAGTAACGCTCATCCGCTCCCGCGAGCGGCGGAGGATGTTAGTTTCACATCGGCTTCTGAAACTTCAGCACGAAATTATCGACCGGCATGTCCGCCTTGTAGCTCGGGAAGTCGTGCGTATCGGCGGCGTTGCGCCAGAAATTGCCTTCGCCGACGAGCTTGAAACCGGCGGCCTCGATTTCCTGCTGCAGCGTGCTCTGCTCGATGCGGTGCAGCGTGTGCGCGACCGAGATGCCTTGGCCGGGCAGCGCCGAGTGGTCGGCGATGACCAGGATGCCGCCGGGCTTGAGCGCTGCGAACATTTTGCGGTCCATCGCGGCGCGATCGACGGTCATGTAGCTCGTGTCGTGGTAGTAGAACAGAAACGTGATCGCATCGAGATCGCTGACGCCGGGCGGCACCGGATCGTCGTAGGGGGCGGTATCAACGACGATATTTTTCGCCGCCGGCGTCGCCATGCGCGCGGCGAACGCCGCCTTCGGCTTGTCGCCGAGTTCGGCTGGGTTTTGCGCGTAAACCACGCCAGCCGGCGCAACGGCGCGCCCCACGAGCTCGCTCGAATAGCCGCCGCCGGCAGCCATATCGAGCACATTCATGCCGGGGCGCAGGCCGGCGAAGGCGAGAAACGGCAGCGGATCGCGGCGCTTGTCGGCTTGCCGGTCGGCGTCGCTGCGGTCCGGCGCGGCGAGGAGCGCGGCATAGTCCGGCGCGGCTTGGGCCCAAGCGCTGCCGGCTGCGACACCGCCGGTTACCAACGTGAGAAAGCCCAAGGTTGCGGCCGCGAATAGCCGGCGCGCGCATCCTGCAATCATTTCAATCTCCCGGCCTTGGCGTGTTCAATACGAACAGCGTAGGCGCGATTTATGCGCCGATCGTTCCATCGTACTGCGGTCCCAGAGCCAGCCACAAGCGGCGATGCTTGCCGCAAAGCTATGGAAAAACCTGGGGAAATCGGTGTGAATAAGCTGAGGATAAAGCGTCGGTCACAATGTGGAATACTCGCCGGGCCGCGGCGATGGGCTTTTACGATTGGGCCTGTGAACTCCGTGTCAAAATCGGAAAATAGGCGCGTATTCAATGCCTTCCAGAATCCCCGAAACATTCGTTGCCATGCTTACAACGGATCGACATTCGGCGCGAAAACTAGCGGATCTGCTTGCCGAGAGCTTCGCCGCGAACACGGTGGCCATCAGCCTTGTGGATGCCGGCCGGGACCGCTGGCAGGTCGCGATTTATTTTCGCGCCGCGCCGGATCAGGAACGTCCTGCGCTCGCTGGCGGCCGCGGCGGCCGGACCACAGGCCGGCAGCGCCCTTCGCTTCACCCGGGTCGCGGCGAAGGATTGGGTCGGCGAGAGCCTTGCCGGACTGAAGCCGGTCACGGCGGGCCGCTTCGTCGTACACGGCGCGCATGATCGCACCGGCATTGCCGGCAACCGCATCGGCATCGAGATCGAGGCGGCGCTTGCCTTCGGCACCGGCCATCACGGCACGACGCGCGCTTGCCTGCTTGCGCTCGACCGGATTTGCAAAGCGCGCCGCCACGGAAGTCGCGCGCCGCGCATTCTCGATCTCGGCACCGGCTCCGGCGTTCTCGCCATTACCGCCGCGCGGGCTTTACGCGGGCGCGTGCTGGCAACCGATATCGATGCCGCGGCGGTCCACGTGGCGCGCGACAACGCCCGGCTCAATCGCGCCGCTCCGATGATCCAACTCGTCAAAGCCGAGGGCGTGGCAACGCCCGCCATCCGGTCCCGCGCGCCGTTCGATCTCGTCTTCGCCAATATCCTGCTCGAACCGCTGCAACGCCTGGCAACGCCGCTGACAAAATTGGTGCCGCCCGGCGGCCGTCTGGTGCTGTCCGGCCTTCTCACCTCGCAAGCGAATGCCGCGCTGGCGGCCTATCGCCTGCCGCTGGAGCGGCGTATCGAAATCGACGGTTGGACCACGCTGGTGCTCAAACGCGGCTTGCGGCGACGCGGTGCGTTGCCAAAGGCAAGCGCCGGCGGCGCTTAGCCGATCAGCTTCGCCCATTCGTCCTCGGTCAAAACCGCGACGCCGTGTTTTTTCGCTTCCGCGAGCTTGGAGCCGGCGCCCGGCCCGGCGACCACGTAATCGGTCTTCTTCGATACCGAACCTGACACTTTTGCGCCGAGCCGCTCCGCCGAAGCTTTGGCTTCGTCGCGCGTCATTTTTTCCAAGCTTCCGGTGAAGACCACGGTCTTGCCGGCGATCGCGCGAATCGCGGCGCGGCTTTTCGGCGTCGCGGATGCGCACTTGCGCCGCCAGCCGTTCGATGCGGCGGCGATTGTGCGCCTCGCCGAAATAGTCGTGCAGGCTTTCGATCACGGTATCGCCGATCTGATCGAGCGCATCCATGTCCTCTTTGGTCTCCTCGTCGTCCTTGGCGAGCTTGAGGCAAGCCTCGTGGAAGGCATCCCAAGTGCCGTAACCGCGCGCCAAAGCCACCGCGGTAGTCTCGCCGACATGGCGAATGCCGAGCGCGTAGATGAACCGCTCCAGCGCGATATCGCGCCGCGCCGCGATGGCGCCGAACAGATTACGCACCGATGTTTCGCCGAACCCTTCGACCTCTTCGAGCCGGATTTTCTTGTTGCGTTCCTCCAGCGTGAAAATATCGGCCGGCTCCTTGACCCATTCGCGCTCGTAGAACAGTTCGATCTGCTTCTCGCCGAGTCCGTCGATATCGAAGGCGCGGCGCGACACGAAATGCTTGAGATGCTCGACGGTCTGGAACGGACAGGCAAACTCGCCAGTGCAATGCACGCGCGCGCCCTCGGCGCCGCCGGCGATAGTTTCGCGCACCACTTCGGTATGCAGCGGGCACGGACACTTTTTGGGAAACTGGAAAGGCTTCGCGCCGCCTTGGCTTGTCCGCTACCACGCCGAGAACCTGCGGAATGACGTCGCCGGCGCGCTGGATCGTCACCGTATCGCCGATGCGGACATCGAGCCGCGCGATTTCGTCGGCGATTATGCAGTGTCGCGTTCTGCACCACGACGCCGCCGACCGTGACCGGTTCAAGCTTGGCGACCGGCGTCAGAAAGCCGGTGCGGCCGACTTGGATCTCGATATCTTTGACGACAGTGGTGGCCTGTTCCGCCGGAAATTTGTGCGCGATCGCCCAGCGCGGATTGCGCGACACGAAGCCGAGCCGCTCCTGCCAGTCGAGGCGGTCGACCTTGTAGACCACGCCGTCGATGTCGTAGTCGAGGCTGCCGCGCTGCGCTTCGATCTCGCGATGGAAATTGCAGCAAGCGCTTCGACCGAGCGGCACATTTTGGTCAGCGGATTGGTCTTAAAGCCGCATGCGGCGAACCATTTGATCATGCCGGATTGGGTGTCGGCCGGCATCTCGCTCATCTCGCCCCAGGCATAGGCGAAGAAGCCGAGCGGCCGCGATGCGGTGATCGTCGGATCGAGCTGACGCAACGAGCCGGCCGCGGTGTTGCGCGGATTGACATAGAGCGGCTTGCCGGCCTCCGCCTGCTTGCGGTTAAGATCGAGGAACGCAGCTTTGGTCATGTAGACTTCGCCGCGCACTTCGCAAACCGCCGGCACGCCTTTGCCCTTCAGCCGCTGCGGAATGTCTGCAAGCGTTTTCACATTGGCGGTGACGTCCTCGCCTTCGCTGCCGTCGCCGCGCGTCGCGCCGGTGACCAGCGCGCCGTTCTCGTAGCGCAGCGACATCGACAGGCCGTCGATCTTCGGCTTCGGCGGAAAACGCGATCTCTTCGTCTTCGCGGCAGCCGCAGGAAGCGGCGGATGCGGCCGACGAAATCGACAACGTCCTCGTCGGCGAACGCGTTGTCGAGCGACAGCATCGGCACCGCGTGGCGCACTTTGGCGAAACGCGCCGACGGCGCCGCGCCGACGCGCTGGGTCAGGCTTGCCAGCGTGCGCAATTGCGGAAAGCGCGCTTCGATCGCGCCATAACGCCGCCGCAGCTTGTCATATTCAGCATCGGTGACGGTCGGGCGCGTCGTCCTGGTAATAGCGCCGGTCGTGCGCGGCGATTTCGGCCTCAAGCCGCGCATGCTCGGCCTTGGCCTGCTTTTCGGTGAGATCGCCGACCGGCGTTTCGGATGTATCTTTTGCTGCCATACTATTCGTCATTCCGGGGCCGGCCAAAGGCTGGAGCCCGGAATCCATAACCACAGGTCGAGGGATTGTGTACTACGTTCACATAATGGTCAGCCGTAAACATGGCACCTTATATGTTGGTTGCTAGACTGTGGTTATGGATTCCGGGTTCGCCGCTGCGCGGCGCCCCGGAATGACGCTAACCCGCGGCGCGGATCAGGCGCTCGGCGGCGGCACGGGCTTCGGCGGTGATTTCGGCGCCGGCGAGCATGCGGGCGATCTCCTCGCGGCGGCGCTCGCCTTCAAGTTCGAGCGACGCGGGTGGCGACCCGTTTGCCCTTGGCGAGCGCATCCTTGGCGATGAGATAATGCCGGTCGGCGCGCGCCGCCACCTGCGGCGCATGCGTCACCGCGATCACTTGCACGCCGGAAGCAAGCCGCGCCAGCCGCACGCCGATGGCATCGGCCACCGCGCCGCCGACGCCGGTATCGATCTCGTCGAACACCAGCGTCGGCGCCGAGCCGCGATCGGCGAGCACGACTTTGAGCGCGAGCAGAAAGCGCGCCAGTTCGCCGCCGGAGGCGACTTTCATCAGCGGTCCCGGGCGCGTGCCGGGATTGGTGCGCACCCAGAACTCGATCCGGTCGAGGCCGTGCGGGCCTTCGTTCTCGCTCTCGATCTGCGTCGAGAATTGCGCCCGTTCGAGTTTGAGCGGTTTCAGCTCGGCATTGACCGCCTTGTCGAGCGACAGAGCGGCGCGGCGGCGCGCGGCCGACAGCGCCTGCGCCGCGGCGCGATAGCGCGCCGAAGCCTCTTGCGCTTTCTGCTCCAGCGCGGCGAGCCGCTCGGCGCCGGCGTCGATCAAAGCGAGATCGCCCTCGTAGCGGCGCGCGAGCGCGGCAAGCTCATCGACCGGCACATTGTATTTGCGCCCGGCGGCGCGCAGCGCGAACAGACGCTCCTCGATGCGTTCCAGCTCCTGCGGATCGAATTCCGCCACCCGCAAAGCATGTTCGAGATGGCTGCGCGCTTCGTCCAACGCCGTCAGCGCGGCGTCGATCGCCTTCACCGCCGGCTCGATCAGCGCCGGCGCCTGCGCGGTGCGGCGTTCGAGCCGCCGCACCGCGGTGGACAACGGCGGCACCGGCGAGTTCGCGCCGGTGACGCTGTCATACGTCGCGCGCAAATCCTCGGCGACTTTCTCCGCCTGCATCATGACGGCGCGGCGTTCGGCGAGCGCGGTCTCCTCGCCGGTCTGCGGCGCCAGCTTTGAGAGCTCGTCGACCGCATGGCGAAGCCATTCGGCCTCGCGATTGGCGCGCTCGACGTCCGCGCGATGAGCGGCGACGGCGGCTTCGCAATCGCGCCGCTCGGCCCACAGCCGCGCCACGTCGGCGGCTCGGTCTTCGATGCCGCCATAGGCGTCGAGCAGCGCGCGATGCGTCGCCGCATCGACGAAGGCGCGGTCGTCGTGCTGGCCGTGAATTTCCACCAGTGCCGCGCCGAGCGCGCGCAGCACCTGCACGCTGACCGGCTGATCGTTGACGAAGGCGCGGGTGCGGCCGTCGGCGAATTGCACGCGCCGCACGATCAGTTCGTCCTCCGCGCCGACATCGGCGCCAAGATCGTTGTCGGCGAGCACGCGGCGCGCCGGATGGTCCTTGGCGACGTCGAAAGCGGCGATCACCTGGCCTTGCTCGGCGCCCTCGCGCACCAGCGCCGCGTCGCCGCGCGCGCCGAGCGCCAGCGCAAAGGCATCGAGCAGGATCGATTTGCCGGCGCCGGTCTCGCCGGTCAGCGCGGCAAGGCCGGAGCCGAAATCGATATCCAGCCGATCGATCAGGACGATGTCGCGGATTGAAAGGCGAGTCGAGCATGGGGTCAGACGACAGAGGACGGACGCCGGTGGACAGATGATATTATCGATTCGCTATTCTGTCGTCTGTGGCCTGTCGTCGGTCATCCGCTTTGAGCGCTCACCAGGCCTATTTTGCCGAAGGCGCGGCTGATCCAGGATCCCTTGTTCTCGGTGGTCGGCTCGCCGCCGGCATTCTTCACGAGATTATAGGCAGTCCTTGTACCAGGGACTGTCCGGAAAATTGTGGCCGAGCACGGCCGCGGCGGTCTGCGCCTCGTCCATGATGCCGAGCGAGACATAGGCTTCGCTCAGCCGCATCAGCGCCTCTTCGACGTGCCGCGTGGTCTGATACTGCGTCACCACCACCTTGAACCGGTTGATGGCGCCGATGAAGTCGCGCTTCTTCAAATAGAAGCGGCCGACATCCATTTCTTTGCCGGCGAGCTGGTCGCGCGCCATATCGATCTTTTTCTTGGCGCTGACGGCGTATTCGCTCGTCGGATATTTGCGCACGACCTCTTGCAGCGCGTCGATCGCCTTGTCGGCGCGCGCCTGGTCGCGCGAAACGTCAAGAATCTGATCGTAGTAAGAGGCTCCGATCAGATACTGAGCATAGGCGGCGTCCGGACTTCCGGGGTGCAGCGTCACGTAGCGTTCCGCCGAGTTGACGCAATCGTCGTAGTCTTCCGCCTGATAATAGGCATAAGCCGACATCAAGAGCGCCTTGCGCGCCCAGTCGGAATACGGGTTTTCGCGGTCCACCTGATCGAATTTCTTTGCCGCTTCCTTGTAGTCCTGCTTGTTGTTCAGCAGGTAGAGGCCTTCATTGTAAAGCATGTCGGCGGGATCTTCGGGAACGTAATCGTCGCCCTTGTTGAACAGGCTGCAGCCCATAACAGGCAGGGCGACAAGCACGAGCGTCAGGCACCCTGCCAGCGCGCGCAGCCTGCAACCGGATCGCAGCGATCCTCGGAACAGCGACATTATGAACCTGATTTAAGTCCCACCCGGGCGGCCATCCCGCCAGTGTCCCAGGCGCCAGGGTGGACGCCCCGCAGCCCTATGACAATACAGCAATTATGGCCGACAATCGGCCCGGATTAAGGCGCAAAAGTTTAAGAGGGTTAAGCGACGTCCGGGCCGTAAACCGGGCTGGCGAAGCCGGCTCCGACATCGGCGTGGCCGCGGGAGCGGCGGCTTTCCGGCATTTCCGCATAGGCCCATGCGCTGCGGTCGGCCATCAACGCGGTGAGCACCGCGTGATTGAGCTTGTGCCCGCCGCGGACCGAACGGTAGGCGCCGATCAGTGGCGCGCCGGCGAGCGCGAGGTCGCCGATCGCATCGACCGCCTTGTGGCGGACAAACTCATCCGGGAAGCGCACGCCTTCCGGATTAAGCACGCGGCTCTCGGCGATCACCACGGTGTTCTCGAACGAGGCACCGAGCGCATAGCCCGCGCTCCACAGCTTCGCCACGTCGCGCATGAAACCGAACGTTCGCGCCCGCGCCAGTTCGCGGCGGAACAGATCGGGCTCGATATCGGTTGCGAAGGCCTGACGGCCGATCAAGGGATTCTCGAATTCGATTTCGGTTTCGATGCGAAGCCCGCGCGGATGCGGCCGCAATTCGCCGTAGCTATCGCCTTTGGCGACGCGCACCGGCTTGAGCACCTGGATGTAGCGGCGGCACGCCGGAAGCGTGACAATGCCGGCTTGGTCGATTGCGGCAACGAACGGCTCAGCGCTGCCGTCCATAATCGGAACTTCCGGTCCGTCGACCTCGACGACCGCGTTATCGACGCCGAGACCATGCAAGGCCGCGAGCACGTGTTCGGTTGTCGAAACGGCTGGACCGCTTTGATCGCCGAGTACGGTGGCAAATTCGGTCGCCGTTACCGCGCGATAATCTGCGCCGAGCTCGCGATCCGGCTTGCCGTCGCTGCCGCAGCGTAAAAACACGATGCCGGTATCGGCTTCGGCCGGATGCAATGTAAGGGTCGCAGGTGCACCGGAATGGACGCCGATGCCGGCAACGGTCACATGATCTTGCAGCGTTGTCTGCCTGCCGGCGAATACGCCCCGTGTCATGCCCTGGTCCCACACTTTACGGCCAAACTACGCGAGCAGAAACACTGCACGAACAATTGTGGCCACCCCAACCCGAAAGGAATGTTTTGAACTCCACACACAGGGCGGGTCGGCGCGACGCCGGAACACAGCCCCCAAAACAATCCCCTCCGACGCGAAACTTAACGGCGCCCCGTGATTAGGCCAATTCACGCTTTCTTACCGAGTGTTACCTTTTTCTGGCCGCACTGTTGTCGGCTCGCCGCCCCAAAATCGTACAAACTCGCCATTGCCTGGCTGACCGAAAATGCAAAATCCGCCCCGGCGCAATGGGTTGCGACGGAACGGATTGCAGTCCATCTATAAAAGTTATTTTAGATCAATAATTTAGCTGAAAGCCCGTGACTGCTGACCCGCCGCCGTGGCGGCGCAAAGGATACCAGTTCGTAATTGCGCCAATCGCCGCCAACCGCCGCCACGTCTCAGTTCGCTTGCCGACGCAGGAACGCCGGGATGTCGAGCTGGTCCTCCTCACTGGGGTTATGCACAGGGCTCTGCCGGCCATGTTGGTCCAGCCGCTGCGGGGCGGCCCGCTTGGCATAGTCGGAGACCGGCTCAGGACGCGGTTCCGCCGGGCGCGGCATGGTCCGGCTGGGAAGCCGCTCGGCCGACGGTGAGCCGGCCGGCGCGGCGCGCGGGCTAACCGGTGGGGCCTCCTGCTCTTCTTGCTCTCGGCGTCCGAAACCCACCGACGCCAATCGCTTCAACAGCGATCGCGGCCGGTTCTCAGTTTGGGCGTTGTCCGGCCGCTCGCCGCGCCGGGCGCGAATCTCGTTCTGCGCCGGGATGGGCAATTCATCGAGGCGCGGCATGCGCGGTGCGCGGTGCGGCATTCGTTCCGCTTGCGGTGGCAGGAACATCGCCGGCTCTGGGTCTTGCGGTCGACGTGCGGCCGGCCCGTTTGCGGCCGGATCGATGAACAGCGACGGCTTCGGCGCGAGCGGGCGGATGGTGACGTCCTCGATTGCCGAGGCAATCGCCGCCTTGGCCGCCGATTCGATCGAAGCGTTGACGCTTGCGGGTGGTGTCGCGGGGATCGGAGCAACGGGCATCGGCTGCACCGGCGTCGCCGCCTTCGGCATCGATGCCGCTGGAATCGGCGTCGCCGCGGCGACCCGGCCCAATTCAGACCGCTCGGCGCGCTCCGCCCGACCCCCCCGCGCCACTTCGGGGACGCGCGGTTCCGCGCGTTGCGCCACCGCCTGGTCGATTCCGGTGGCAACGACCGACACGCGGATCATGCCATCGAGGCTTTCGTCGAAGGTCGCGCCGACGATGATGTTGGCGTCATGGTCGACTTCCTCGCGGATGCGAGTCGCCGCTTCGTCGACTTCGTAAAGCGTCAAATCGCGGCCGCCGGTGATCGAGATCAAGAGGCCGCGGGCGCCTTTCATCGACGCATCGTCGATCAGCGGATTGGAGATCGCCGCTTCCGCAGCGGTCAGCGCCCGCTTGTCGCCCTCGGCCTCGCCGGTTCCCATCATCGCCTTGCCCATCTCGCGCATGACGGCGCGGACATCGGCGAAATCGAGATTGATGAGGCCTTCCTTGACCATCAGATCGGTGATGCAGGCGACGCCTGAATACAGCACCTGATCCGCCAGCGCGAAGGCGTCGGCGAATGTCGTCTTTTCATTCGCCACGCGAAACAGATTCTGATTGGGTATGATGAGCAGCGTATCGACGACCTTCTGCAATTCGGTGATGCCGCCGTCGGCGATGCGCATGCGGCGCTGACCTTCGAAGTGGAACGGCTTTGTCACCACGCCGACGGTGAGGATTCCCATGTCGCGCGCGGTCTTGGCGATGACAGGCGCGGCGCCGGTGCCGGTGCCGCCGCCCATGCCGGCGGTGACGAAAACCATATGCGCGCCGGAAATGTGATCGCGGATCTCGTCAATCACCTCTTCGGCGGCCGCCCGCCCGATGTCGGGCTGCGAGCCGGCGCCGAGGCCCTCGGTCACCTGCACGCCCATTTGGACGACACGCTCGGCTTTCGACATTGTGAGCGCCTGAGCATCGGTATTGGCGACCACGAAATCGACGCCTTGCAAGCCGGCGGTGATCATATTGTTCACCGCATTGCCACCCGCGCCGCCGACACCGAATACGGTTATGCGGGGCTTAAGTTCGCGGATGTCGGGAATATTCAGATTGATGGTCATGATTGCCTCTTGTTCGTCGCACCGGCGTCGTCCACGTCCAACCCCATCCGGTCCGCCACCGGGTGTTGAGATTTTCGAGCTTCGCTGTTGGGGGCCATCAGAAACTCTCGCGAAGCCATCGTCCGACCCGAGCGAAATAGCCGCTCGTGCCTGTCATCATTTGCTGCTTGCGCCGCAACTCGAAACGCTCGAGATGCGCCGCTTGCGGATAAACCAGGAGACCGGCCGCCACGGCGAACGCCGGGCCCTTGGCGGCATCCGGCGCCCCGGCAATGCCGAGTGGCCGTCCGATGCGCACCGGCCGATCGAGAATTCGCGATGCGAGATCCGGCAAGCCGTTGAGCTGACTCGCGCCGCCGGTCAGGATCACGTGTCCGCGCCGCTCCGCTGCGATCGCACACGCGGCGAGCCGGTCGCGCACCATTTCGAGGATTTCCTCGACCCGCGGCTTGACGATATTCACCAGCGTCGCGCGGGTGACGAATTGGCCCGGGTCGCGCTCATCCTCGTTCAGCGGCGGAACCGTGATCATGTCGCGCTCGTCCGATCCACCGCCAAGCACACTGCCATAAAGCGTCTTGATTCGCTCGGCGTCGGAGATGCGGGCGTTCAGCCCGCGGGCAATATCCACGGTGATGTGATGGCCGCCCAGCGCGAAGCCATCGAGATGAACGAGCCGTCCATTGGCGAACGCCGCCATCGTGGTGGTGCCGGCCCCCATATCGACGACGGCAGCGCCGAGATCGGCTTCGTCGTCGGCGAGCACGGCGAGGCCTGCGACATAGGGCGACGCCACCATGGCCTCGACATCGAGATGGCAGCGCTCGACCGCGAGCATCAGATTGCGCGCCGCGGCGATATCGGTGGTGGCGACATTCATGTCGACGCCGAACCGCGCGCCGAGCATGCCGCGCGGATCGCGAATGCCGTCGACGCCATCGATCGAATAACCGACCGGCAGCGAATGCAGAACAGCGCGGCCGTCGCGCAGCGAATGCTGGCTGCCGGCGGCAAGGACGCGCGCAATGTCGCCCTCGGAGACGGCGGAGCCGACGATTTCGATATCGGCTGCGAACAGTTCGCTGGCCAGGCGGCCGGCCGATAGCGACAGCACAACGGCTTCGATCTCGACCGCCGCCATGCGCTCCGCGCCATCGACGGCCTGGCGAATAGCGTCCTCGGCGAGCGCCAGATTGACGACGCTTCCCGCTTTCATGCCGCGGGCGACGGTATGGCCGAAGCCGATGATCTCGATGGCATGACTGCGGCGGGTTAAAACCTGCTGTGGCGCGTGCGGCCGAAGCCGCGCGATCAGGCAAACGATCTTGCTTGATCCGATATCGAGGGCTGCGACCGTGGCGCTGCGCCGCGGCGAGATCGGTTTCATCTTGGGCGTCAGGCCGTAGTTGAGGGCGTTCATGCGTCGCCGCCCTTTTTCTTCTTGGCGTTGGCCTTGAGAACTTCATCGTGCGCCTGCGCCGCCGCATCCGACAGGCGCACGGTCACGCGATCGGGCAGGCGCAGATCGATCGCGGTGATGTCGCGCGACAACAACTTTTTGTCGCGATCAAGCGCGACCAGCCGATCGAGCGCGTCCGCCACATCGGATTCCGGCAGCCGGATGTCGATACCGTTGTTGAGATGCAGGTTCCAGCGGCGATCAGCCACCAGGATCGACGCCCGCAGTAACGACCGAATGTCGGGATAATTATCGATGACGGCGAGAAATTCCTTGGCTTGGCGTTCCGCGCCGGCGCCGACTACCAGCGGCAGGTCGAGATAGCGGGTGGCGACGAAGGGCTCGAGCACCGTCCCATCGGCGGCGATGACGCTGACATGGCCGTCCTTTTGCCACAGCGCAAAAGCCAAACGCTCAGTGATGGTGATCTGCAGACGGTCGGGATAGAGCTTGAGCACGGTCGCGTCGGCGATCCACGGATTGGCCATCAGCCGTGCGCGGGCGGCGTCGGCATCGAGGAACAATAGCGAGGCGCGGGCGGTCACGCCGGCCGTGGTGAGCACGGCTTCGCGGCTGACTTCCTTCTCGCCGGTGAGCGAAAGCGCGGCGATGCGAAAACCCAGGGAATTCGCGGCGATATCGCGCGCATCCTTAAGCCAATCGACGGCGGCGGGGATGTGCTGGCCGGCGACGGCGCCGTAGCCGATGCTGGCGCCGAGCAGCAGGATCGATCCGGCGACGCCGATGCCGCGCGGCAATTGCGCGATTCTCGCGCTCCAGCGGACTCCCAGCCGGCGGAGGCTTGAAACGCGGGCGAAACGGCCGCCGTGCTGGCGGTAAGGGTTGGCTTCCACGCGCGCGGAAATCGGCTCGTCAACCGGCGCGCCAGCCCGTACCGCCGCTGATTGCCTCGACCGCGTCAGCGGTTGGTCGAGGCGTCCTCCACCATCCATTGCACCAGCTCATCGAACGTGATGCCCGCGTATGCGGCAAGCTCGGGCACGAGCGAAGTCTCGGTCATCCCCGGTTGCGTATTGACCTCAAGGCAGACCAGCTTTCCCGTCCCCAGATCGTCGTAGCGGAAGTCCGCACGGCTCACGCCGCGGCAGCCAAGCGCGCTATGGGCAGCCAGGCTGAGTCTGCGGACCTCCTGGTAAACATTTGGTAAAATCGGCGCCGGCAGGAGGTGTTTTGAGCCGCCGGCGGCGTATTTTGCCTCGTAGTCGTAAAACCGCGTAGTCGGCACGATTTCGATGACATCCAGCGCCCGGTCGCCCAGCACCGCGCAGGTCAGCTCCTTGCCCGGGATGTAGCGTTCGACCATGACCAGGTCGCCGAAGCTCCAATCGTCGCGATAAAGCTCCTGCGGCGGGTGCGGATGCTCCGCGGTGACGATGTAGACGCCGACGCTCGACCCCTCCGCGATCGGCTTGATGACGTAAGGCGGCGCCATGGCATGGGCTTTGGCGGCCTCGAACCGCGACAGCACACGGTCTTCGGCGACCGGCACCCCGGCGGCGCGAAACAGCACCTTGGCGGTGTCCTTTTGCATGGCGACCGCCGAGGCCAGCACCCCGGAATGGCTGTAGGGAATGCCGAGGATTTCCAGGAGCCCTTGCAATGTGCCGTCTTCGCCGGGGCGGCCGTGGAGCACGTTGAGCGCGATATCGGGCTTGGCCGCGGTCAGCGCTGCGGCGATGTCGCGGCCGACGTCGATCGGCGAGACGCGGTAGCCGAGACGGCCGAGCGCATCGGCGCAAGCCTGGCCCGAGCGCAGCGAGACTTCGCGCTCGGCCGACCAGCCCCCCATCAGGACGGCGACATGCTTGGTCACTAATTTGGTCCCATGCCACTCACGCGGCTCGCCAAGGCTCAGCCGCTGATTCGCAGGGACACCAATAAAATCGACAATTGGCCAAAAATCGAGAGTCTTCCGGCAGCGCCGTAGGGCGGGTTAGCCGAAGGCGTAACCCGCCCTACGGCATCGACGAAATGGCGGATTAGCTGCGCTAATCCGCCCTACGCTGCGGAACGGAAAGCAGGCTACTTTGCCATGCCGATCCGCTTGATCTCCCATTCGAGGTCAACGCCGGAATTCTCTTTCACGCGCTGCCGCACGGTCTCGCCCAAGGTTTCGATGTCGGCGGCCGTGGCGTTGCCGAGATTGATCAGGAAATTGCAGTGCATCTCCGACACCTGGGCGTCGCCGATGCGCAAGCCGCGGCAGCCGGCGGCGTCGATAAGCTGCCAGGCCTTATGGCCCGGCGGGTTCTTGAAGGTGGAGCCGCCGGTGCGGCTTTTCACCGGCTGCGTCGCCTCGCGCGACTCGGTGATCTTTTCCATCTCCGCAGCGATCGCGGCCGGATCGCCGCGTTCGCCGGCAAACAAAGCTTGCGTGAAGATATAATCGTCCGGCGCGCCGCAATGCCGATAGCGTGTAATGCAGGTCGGCGTTGCTCAGAACGTGAATGCGGCCTTGCCGATCGACGGCGCGCGCTTCGACCAGTGCGTCTTTGGTCTCGCGGCCATAGGCGCCGCCATTCATGCGCAACGCGCCGCCGACGGCCGCCCGGAATGCCGCGCAGGAACGACAAGCCGGCAATGCCGGCCTCCTGCGCCGCGCGCGCGACTTTGACATCGGGCACCGCGGCGCCGGCGCGAATACGCATACCTTCGATCGCGATTTCGTTGAAGCCGCGTCCAAGCCGGATCACCGCGCCCGGCACGCCGCCGTCGCGCACGATCAGATTGGAGCCGAGCCCGATCACGGTCACCGCAATGTCGGCGGGCAGGTTGGCGAGGAAATAGCAAGATCGGCTTCGTCCTCCGGCATGAACAAAAGTTGCGCCGGTCCGCCGACGCGAAACCAGGTCAGCTCGTCGAGCGATTGGTTTGCCAACAGCCGGCCGCGCAATTTCGGCATCGCTGCTTTCAGAGCGGGCCCGATGTCGGGAAAACTCATGCGGCTGCCTCCGCAATCGCAGTCGAGCCATGTCGACAGCACGGTGCGGCCGGCTGCCGCGCGTCGCCTCGCCGTGCGCCTTCGCCTGCGCCCGCAACGTGCGCGGGTCGATGCCGGCTTTGCCGAGTTCGACCGTATGGCCGATCAGCCAGCGTTCGACGCGCGCCGGCTCGACTCTCAATATGAAACTGCAGCGCAAGCTGCCACGGCGCGCGGCGGAACGCCTGGACCGGGCAATGCGCCGTCGACGCGAGCCGTTCGCATCCCGCCGGCAAGTCGCAATTGTCGCCATGCCAGTGCAGCACGGGTGTCGCGGCGAGCGGCGCCAGCACGGAAGCCTGGCCGGCCTCGGGTCAGCGTCAACGGTGCCCAGCCGATCTCCTTGACCGGTCCCGGCGCGACGCGCGCGCCGAGCGCCGCCGCCATCATCTGCGCGCCAAGGCAGATGCCGAGCATCGGCTTGTTCGTTGCAGCCGCGCGGCAATCGCGGCGATTTCGGCGGTGACGAACGGATAGGTGTCGCGCCTCGTAGACGCCGATCGGTCCGCCGAGCACGACGACAAGATCGGGCTCGACCAGAGCCGCCGCATCGATCGGATCGACGCCGGCGTCGAGCCAGCGGGTGTCGTAGCCGCGCGCGGAGACGAGCGGGCCGAGGAGGCCCAGATCCTCGAAGGCGACGTGGCGAACCGCAAGGCAGTCTTTGGTCATGGATCCGAAATACTTCGCGGAGTCATTTCGGTGAAGCGTGACCACTTTTAGAGAAGCAGCGGCCTCTCCCGATCCTGGTCATGATGATCAGTGTGCGGCTGCGCCCAATTCGCCCGGCAGCGCATAGGCCCATTGCGTGATCGAGCCGGCGCCGAGGCAGACGACGTAATCGCCCGGCTGCGCCATTGCCGGCGATCAGGGCGGCGAGCTTGTCAGGGCTATCGAGCGCGATGACTTGCCGGTGACCGTGCGTGCGCAAGCCTTGCACCAGCGAGTCGCGGTCGGCGCCGGCGATCGGCGCTTCGCCGGCCGGATAGACATGGGCGACGATCACCACGTCGGCATCGTTGAAGCAGGTGCAGAATTGCTCGAACAGTGCGGCAAGCCGCGTGATAGCGATGCGGCTGCACCACGGCGATGACCTGGCCCTTGGTCGATTCCCGCGCCGCCTTGAGCACGGCTGCGATCTCGACCGGGTGGTGGCCGTAATCGTCGATGATGGTGACGCCGTTCCACGATGCCGGTGCGGGTGAAACGCCGCCGCACGCCGCCGAATTGGGCCAGCGCGTCGCGGATCACGTCGTCGCCGATGCCGAGTTCATGGGCGACCGCGATCGCGGCGGTGGCATTGAGCGCATTGTGCCGCCCCGGCATCGGCAGCGCGATGTTCTTGATTTCGTGCAGCACTTGTCCGGCGCGCTCGCGAAACACGATGGTGAACAGCGAGGTGCCGCCGGCATGCGAGACATCGACCAGCCGCACGTCGGCCTGCGGGTTTTCGCCATAGGTGACGATGCGGTGATCCTCGATGCGGCCGACCAGGCTTTGCACCACCGGATGATCGATGCACATCACCGAGAATCCATAGAACGGCACGTTCTCGACGAAGGCGCGGAACGCGTCCTGCACGGCTTCGTAGGTCTTGAAGTGGTCGAGATGTTCGGGATCGATATTGGTGACGATGGCGATGTCGGCCGGAAGCTTGAGGAAGGTGCCGTCGGATTCGTCGGCCTCGACCACCATCCATTCGCCGGCGCCGAGCCGCGCATTGGTGCCGTAGGCGTTGATGATGCCGCCATTGATCACGGTCGGATCGAAGCCGCCGGCATCGAGCAGCGCTGCCACCATCGATGTCGTCGTGGTCTTGCCATGCGTGCCGGCGATGGCGACGCAGCTTTTCAAGCGCATCAGCTCGGCCAGCATTTCGGCGCGGCGCACCACCGGCAGCCGCTGCGCGCGCGCGGCAACGAGCTCGGGATTATCGGGCTTGATCGCCGACGAGACGACCACGACGCGGGCGTCGGCCAAGTTCTCGGCGGCATGCCCGATCGCGATCTTGACGCCCTTGTCGCGCAAGCGTTTGACGTTGGCGCTGTCGGACTGATCGGAGCCCTGCACGGTATAGCCGAGATTCGTCAGCACCTCGGCGATGCCGCTCATGCCGATGCCGCCGATGCCGACGAAATGCACCGGGCCGATGTCGAGCGGCAATTTCATAGGGCTTCCTCCGACTCGAAAACGGAGCCGGCAAAACTACTGCTTTGCGCCCGCTGCCGCCACCTGCAGCACAAGATCGGCAAGCCGGTCGGCGGCATCAAGTCTGCCGACGGATCGGGCCGCCGCCGCCATGGCGGCGAGCCGCTGCGGGGCCGCCGCGAGCGCGGCGATCTCGGCGGCAAGCCGCTCCGGCGTGAACGCATCTTGCGTGCAGCCGCAGCGCGCCGCCGGCATGTTCCAGCACGCCGGCATTGGCGAATTGGTCCTGATCGATCGCGTGCGGCAGCGGCACCAGGATCGAAGGCCGGCCGATCGCAGCGAGTTCGGCGACGGTCGAGGCGCCGGAGCGCGAGATCACGAGTGGCTTGCCGCCATGCGGGCAGGCAGATCGGAGAAAAATGGCGCTATTTCCGCGGCGACGGCGTGCTCGGCATAGGCGTCGCGAACGCGGGCCAAATCCTCGTCGCGCGCTTGCTGGACGATGGCCAGCCGCGCGCGCAGGCCGGCATCGAGCCGGCCGATCGCGGCGGGCACGATATCGGCCATGACGCGGGCGCCCTGGCTGCCGCCGAATATGAGAAGCCGCAACCGATTGTCCGCGGCCTGATAGGGCGTCGCCGCCGCGGCGATGACCGCGGCGCGAACCGGATTGCCGGTCAGCGTCGCCTTCGCCGCCAAGCCGGCGCGACCATCGAAAAAGTCGGGGAATGTCGTGGCGATCGCGCTGACACGCGGCGCCAAGAAGCGATTGGCGCGGCCGATCACGGCGTTGGCGTCATGGATCAGGCTCGGCACGCCGCGCCAGGCCGCGGCAAGAACCGGCGGGATGGTCGGATAGCCGCCGAAGCCGATAACCGCCGCGGGCTTGAGCCGGCCGATCAGCGCCCACGCCTGCAGGAAGCCGAGCGCCGAGCATGGCGGCGGTCCGCGTCAAGGCGAGCGGGTTGCGCGCGCGCAGCGTCGCACTGGCGACGACGTGGATGGCGTCTTGCGCAAACGCGCCGCCGAAGCGCGCGGCGCGACGGTCGGTCGCGAGATGGACGGCGATGCCGCGCTCGATCAGCGCGCGCGGCCAGCGCTTCGGCCGGAAACAGATGGCCGCCCGTGCCGCCGGCCGCAACCAGCACCGGCGCCGGCTCCGGCATTGCACCGGATCACGGCTGCGATTCCCGGCGAGCAAAATAGTCGCCGGCGAGATGCGCGCGCGGCCGTTCGCGGGTCAGCGCCAGCAGCATGCCCATGCCGTAGGCGAGCGAGATCAGCGACGAGCCGCCATAGGAAACGAACGGCAGCGTCATTCCCTTGGCCGGCATGAGATGCAGATTGACCGCCATGTTGATGGTCGATTGCAGGCCGAACAGGATCGCCAATCCGGCCGCGGCGAAACGGATGAACGGATCTTCGGTGCGCATCGCCTTGACCAGCGCGCGGATCACAATGAAGGCGAACAGCGCGACCAGAATGAGGCAGAGCACGATGCCGAATTCTTCTCCGGCGACGGCAAAGACGAAATCGGTGTGGCCTTCCGGCAGGATGCGCTTGATCGTGCCTTCGCCCGGACCGCGGCCGAACCAGCCGCCGCGGATGAACGATTCGGTCGCGATATCGATGTTGAACGTATCGCCCGAGGCCGGATCGAGGAAGCGGTTGATGCGTTGCGCGACATGCGGAACGGTAAAGAACGCGGCCATCAGGCCGATGCCCGCCGTGCGCGGCGAGCCCGAACACCCAGATCAGGCGCATGCCGGCCATATAGAACAGCGCGCCCCAAACCAGCGAAATCAGCATGGTCTGGCCGAAGTCGGGCTGCATGACCAACAGCACCACGACGACAATGAGCAGGGCCAGCGCGATGGTGTTGGCCGGCATTTCCGGCCGCTTGCCGGTTTCGGCGAACAGCCAAGCGATCAGGATCACAAAGGCGGGCTTGAGAAACTCGGACGGCTGCACGTTGACGCCGAGCAGAGAGAGCCAGCGCCGCGCGCCTTTGATCTCGGCGCCGAAATACGGCGTCGCCGCCGTCAGAATGAGACTGACGACAAATACGATCAGCGCCACTTTGCGGATGTCGCGGGGCGACAAAAACGATGTCGCGATCAGGACGGCGGCGGCGGGAATGAGGAACACCACCTGCCGGTCGACGAAATGAAACGGGTCAAGCCCGATGCGGGCAGCGACCGGCGGGCTCGCGGCCAGGCACAGCACGATGCCGCCGAGCATCAGCGCGCCGAGCGCCGCCAGCGTCGGCCGGTCGATCGTCCACCACCATTCGCTAAACGGCGTCGGTTGCGCGCGCGAAGCCATCGACCTCCTCGAGAGAGAAGTCCCCGCATAGTGGTGACACCACGATGGTTTCCACGGGATTAAGATCGGCGCGGCTCTCATTCGAGGACGCGCTCCAGGCGCGAGCCCGGAAACAATAAATACCGCTATCGAAGTCATCGTCCAGATCGTGATTATGGCTTCCTAATCGAGTATCCACAGGGCTGCGGCTTATAGATCGGCAATAATACGCTGTTGCGATCTGATCCGTGCCGCAAGTTCTCCGCTCGAAAGGACGTGCGACAACGCTTGCCGATGTGGCTTACAATGAGTCGTTGCCGCATAATCCGATCATGCGTCGCTTGTTTTTCGGCCGACGCGCCTATGTTTCTCACAGCACGTCACAAGGCGCCTCATCGACATCTCTCGGGTCGTTTCGCGCAAAGCGGAATAAGCGTCCTCTACCTCGGTCTTTTCGTCGTCATTCGCCTTAAGCCTATTGACGGGCCTTTTTGCGGCTGTTTCGATCTCACTCGTCAATTTGCGACCGTTGGTTGGAGGGCCACGTAATGAGAAACCGGATTGTATTTCTTTACGTTTTTTCGGCTCTGTTGGCCGGCTGTGGCGGAGCATCAGCACCGAAGCTGGCTGAAAGTGAATATGAGTATTGCGCTATTTTGGACCGACACAGTAGCGAGCTAAGCGAGTTAGCTGGAACTGCGTTAAACGATTCTAATAATGATCTTCGACGCGAGCTGTCGGAAAACGCTGAGCGCGCATCGCATCAGAAGTTTAATGCTACAGTGCACGAATTCTTTGCTAAGCACACGACACTCGATAGATGGGCAGTAAAACTAAATTCCGTACGGACAATGAATAACGGCATGGTAGCAGCCGAATTTAAAACGCTTTGTAATCACTCTACATTGTTATTGACGGTTGTACCTAAGGGCGACACCAACGTGATTTCATTTCTGGCCTCTATGCAGGAGGGTTCATATGCCCTTCTAGCCGGTTCGTTCCGAGAAATTGCATTTAGAAATTATGATGAAAGCTGGTGGTCTCCCTATCCAACGTACATCAGTTTTGTAGTGAGCGGTATCTTCGCCGTGAATGAGAATGGAACCGTAGGGTCGGAAGCGGCAGCACAGTACGCTCCCGATCCAGGATCACTTGCGGACGCAGCAGCGGATGTGACTGAACATGACCGATATATGCAAGAACAGGAGAATGAAAGGTCAATTGAAAGATCTATGAAGCGCCTCGCGCGATAAAATGGATTTTCGGTGGGTGGCGCGACAACGGCGAGACAACACTTGCGCGAGGTGCGCTTGTCTCTGACCAAACAGCTAAAAATCTTCATATGCTTCCGGTGTAACAGCGCTGTAACCCGGCCGCGCTAACTTCTGGCGTGGATGTGAAGCAAATATTCGATCCATGCTGCTTGAAGGAGCTCATACTCGATTCCCCACACTACCTCATGATTCAAGGGCTGACGCTGAGCATCGAATTTTCTGAGAATTGCCTGTTCCATCTTGTATGCGCCGCGAGCCGTATCCCACAAGTGATGCAACGCAGCCCGATAACGGAGTCCGCCAAGTTCCGGGAGCGATGACAAATTGAAACCGCGCTCACGCATCTTATAATCAAATGCCCAACCGACTTTGAACGCCGTTGCCGACGCCCCCTCGATTTTCATTGCATAAGTATAGGCCGGTGCTCGACGAAAATGCATCACTCCGGATCGTCGTGTCGTAGGCGGCGGTGCCGCTCGCCTGCGCGCTACCTCCTCGCCCTCAACCCGCGCAACTGCGCGAACCGGGGCCAACAATGGGACTTCTTCTTTTGGCAGGCGCTCAATTCGTTGTACTTCTTCATCGGTAAGCGGAACGATACCGGAAGCAGAATCCATTGCGAATTGTCGTGAGGAGATTTCCTCAAATAGCGGCGGGCTGAAAAACTTCCAGGCTCGACGATTTAGAAGTCCGTAAGGCCAGCGGTAATTACCCTCCGCGTCAAAGTCTACGGCGCGTGTGTTCAAATCAAAATCCAAAGAGCTGACCACTTCGGCTGTCGGCTCCATCATTCCAAGAATTCGGCCTTGGGATTCGGGATCGGTCGGTTCGCCTTTTGTGCCGACGAGGACCACCAAATCCCCTCTCCTAAGATTGTCGCGCGCTTTTTCTCGCCAGCCGTTCGCGCTGAATTGGAGTGGTCCACATGGCACACCAAAACCAAACACCTTCGTCATGTAGATGGTCATGGGGCCGTCCTGTAGATGAAAGGTAATATCACTAGTTTTTCACACTACTTCCGGCAGCGCCCGCACTAGGTTCCGGAAGGCGTCCCCTCGCAACTCGAAATTGCGGTACTGGTCGAATGAGGCGCAGGCTGGCGACAGCAGCACGACCGGTTCGCTCGTCGCGGAAGCTGCCGCATCGCGCGCCGCCGCTGCAACCGCCTTATCCAGGGTTCCGTCGATTTCGTGCGGCACATCGCCGGCAAGCGTCGCGGCAAATTCATCCGCCGCCTCGCCGATCAGATAGGCCTTGCGGATCCGCGGGAAGAACGAGCGCAGCGATTCGATGCCGCCGGTTTTCGGCTTGCCGCCGGCGATCCAGAAAATATCGTGAAAGCAGGCGAGGGCCTGCGCCGCCGAGTCGGCATTGGTGGCCTTGGAATCGTTGACGAAGAGGACGGCGCCGCGGCGGCCGACTTCCTCCATCCGGTGCGCCAGCCCGGGGAACGAGCGCAGGCCGGTCTGGATCGCCGCCGGCTCGAGGCCGAGCGCCAGCGCCGCCGCCACGGCGCAGGCGGCATTTTGCGCGTTATGCAGCCCACGCAGTGAGCCGATGCCGCCGAGTTCGGCGATGACTCCCTCGACGCCGATGATGCGTTGCCCCTCGACATAAATGCCCTCGCTCAAATGCTGCCGCACTGAAATACGGACGACGCGCCGGCCGGACCGCTCGCGCCGGTCGGCGGCCGCCCGGCACAAATCGTCATCGATGCCGACGATCGCCGTGCCCGCGCTCGGCACGCCGGCGATCAGGCGCTCTTTCACCGCGGCGTAATTTGCCATCGTGCCGTGACGGTCGAGGTGATCTTCGCTGAGATTGATGAGGATGCCGACCGATGGATCGAGCGATGGCGCGAGATCGATCTGGTAGGACGAGCACTCGATGACGTGAACGCGGCCGGCTTGCGACTCCTGCAGTGACAGGATCGCGGTGCCGATATTGCCGCCGAGTTGCGCGTCCATGCCCGCCGACGCAGCAAGGTGAGCGATCAGCGCGGTGGTGGTCGATTTACCGTTGGTGCCGGTGATGGCGACGAAAGGTGCGCCCGGCGCGTGACGCCGCCGCTCACGGCAGAACAATTCGATATCGCCGATCACTTCGACGGCGGCTTTTTGCGCCAGCGCGACGACCCAGTGCGGCGCGGGATGCGTCAGTGGAACTCCGGGCGCGACCACCAGCGCCGCGATCTTCGACCAGTCGGCGCTGCGTAAATCGGCTGTGGGAATCCCGGCGGCGGTCGCTTTCGCCATGGTGGCCGTATCGTCATCGCAGGCGATGACGTCGGCGCCGCCGGCCAAGAGTGCGCTCGCGCTCGCCAGCCCCGAACCGCCCAACCCGAACACCGCGACCTTCTTGCCGGCAAAGGTCGTGACCGGGATCATGGGGACGCTACCTCAGTTTCAGGGTCGAGAGCCCCGCCAGCGCGAGCACGACCGAGACGATCCAAAAACGAATGACGATCTGCGGCTCGGTCCAGCCGAGCTGCTCGAAGTGATGATGGATCGGCGCCATCTTGAACACGCGCTTGCCGGTCAGCTTGAACGACACGACTTGCACGATCACGGACACGGCTTCGAGCACGAACAGGCCGCCGATGACGGCAAGCACGATCTCATGCTTGGTCGCGACGGCGACGGCGCCGATCATGCCGCCGAGAGCGAGCGAGCCGGTGTCGCCCATGAAGATCGACGCCGGCGGTGCGTTGAACCAGAGAAAGCCTAAGCCGGAGCCGAGCACGGCGCCGCACAGCACCGCGAGTTCGCCGGTGCCGGCGACATAGTGGATTTGCAGATAGTCGGAAAATACCGCGTTGCCGCACAGGTAAGCGATCATGCCGAAGCTCGCGGCCGCGATCATGACCGGAACGATGGCGAGGCCGTCGAGACCGTCGGTCAGGTTCACCGCATTGCCGGCGCCGACGATGATGAACATCGCGAACAGCACGAAGAACCAGCCGAGGTTCAGCCCCAGTTCCTTGAAGAACGGAAACACCAGCGAAGTCGAGAACGGCACGTGTCCAAGCTCGACCAGCGCGATGCAAGCCAGACCGGCGATAATCGCCTCGACGCCCAACCGCGCGCGGCCGGTGAAACCATTGGCCGATTGCTGCTTGGTGACTTTCAGGTAATCGTCATAGAAGCCGACGAATCCGAAGCCGAGCGTGACCCACAGCACGATCCAGACATAAGGGTTGGCGGGGTTGGCCCACAACAGCGTCGAGACCAGCATGCCGGACAGGATCATCAACCCGCCCATGGTCGGCGTGCCGGCTTTGCCGACGATATGAGACTTCGGCCCGTCGGCGCGGATCGGCTGGCCTTTGCCCTGCAACAGCCGCAGCCGATCGATGATGCTTTGGCCGAACAGAAAAACGAAAAGCAGCGCGGTGATTACCGCACCGCCGGTGCGGAACGTGATGTAGCGAAACACATTGAGGACGGAGAGCTTGTCCGATAGATCGACCAGCCAGTACAGCATCGCATCAACCTTGTGCGGACACGTCTTCGAAATGCGTCGTGTCGTGGATAAGCGCGTTGCAGCGCCTTGACGATGGGCGCCATGCGCGAGCCGAGCGAGCCCTTGACCATGACGGCGTCGCCGGCACGAATCGCAGGCAGCAGCTGCGCCTCGAGCGCGGCAGAGTCCTCTGCATAGCCGCCGCGGCGGCCGGCGGGAAGAGCCTGCCACAGCGACTGCATCAGCGGACCGCAACAGAATACCAGGTCGATCGCATTGGCGATGACGGCATCGACCAGCCCGCGATGCAAGGCGCGACCCCGCGACCCAAGCTCCAGCATGTCGCCGAGAACGGCGATACGCCGGCCTTGCGGCCCGATCGCGGCCTGCCCGAGCACCGCCAGCGCGGCATCGACGGAGGCCGGATTGGCATTGTAGCTGTCGTCGATGACGAGCGCGGAGCCGCCGGGCAGCTCGATTTCGATCGGCGCGCCGCGGCCGGAGACCGGCGCAAGTTCGGCAAGCGCCAGCGCGGCGAGCGCGAGATCGGCACCGACAAGTTCCGCCGCCGCCAAAACCGCGAGCGAATTGATGACAAGATGCCGGCCCGGCGCGCCGATCTTGTAGCTGAAGCGCGTGCCGAGGATTTCCGCCTCGACCGTCGAGCAGTGGGCATGCAACGCGCATTTGATCAGGCGCGCGTCGGCGGTCTCTTGCTCGCCGAACGAGACGATGCGCGTTACGCCCGCCTCTTTTGCGCGGCGCTGGAGCTGCGCGAATTGCGCGATGTCGCGATTGATGATGGCGGCGCCGTCGGGCTCGATGCCGAGAAAGATCTCGGCTTTGGCGTCGGCGATCTTGCGGAGCGTGCCGAAAAATTCGAGATGCACCGGCGCGATCGTGGTGATGATGGCGACATGCGGCCGCACCAGCCGCGACAGCGGCGCGATCTCGCCGGCGTGGTTCATGCCCATCTCGAACACCGCATAGCGCGCGCGTCGCCGGACAGCGCGCGAGCGACAGCGGCACGCCCCAATGATTGTTGTAGGAGGCGACGGAGGCATGGGTCTCGCCGTCCTTCGACAGCGCGAGCCGCAAAGCTTCCTTGGTGCCGGTCTTGCCGACCGAACCGGTGACGCCGATCACTTTGGCGTTGGTCCGCGCGCGCGCCGCGGCGGCAAGGTCGCGCAAGCCGGCGAGCACATCCGGCACGATAAGCAGCGGCGCGTCGGCGGCAAACTGCGCGCGCCGGTCGGCGGCGACGACGGCGAGCGCGGCTTTTGCCGCGAGCGCCCCCGGCACGAAATCATGGCCGTCGCGATGTCGCCGGAGATGGCGAAGAACGCTTCGCCGGGCGTCGATGCTGCGGCTGTCGATCGAAATGCCGGAAATCGATTGCGGCAGCGCGCCCTGCCGCTCGGCGCCCATCGCTGCCGCCATCGCGTCCACGGTCCACAGCGCCGGCGCGCTCATGCGGCAAGTTCCTTCAGCGCCGTGGCGACCGCCTCATGATCGCTGAACGGTATGATCCGGTCGCCGATGATCTGGCCGGTTTCATGGCCCTTGCCGGCGATCAGCAGGACGTCGCCGGGGCGCAAATCGGCAATCGCGCGGCGGATCGCCTCGCGCCGGTCGCCGATTTCGGCGGCGCCGCTGCGCCGCGGCGATGATCGCAGCGCGGATCGCGGCGGCGTCCTCGCTGCGCGGATTGTCGTCGGTGACGATGACGCGGTCGGCCTTTTCGGCGGCGACGGCGCCCATCAGCGGCCGCTTGCCGCGATCGCGGTCGCCGCCGGCGCCGAACACCACCACGAGCCGGCCGGTCACATAGGGCCGCAACGCCTCGAGCGCCTTGGCGAGCGCGTCGGGCTTGTGCGCGTAGTCGACGAAGATCTGCGCGCCGCGGCTTGATGCCGACGAGCTCGAGCCGGCCCTTGGCGCCGGACAGATCTTCGAGCGCCGCGAACACCGCGGCCGGCATCGCCGCCGGTCGCGATGGCGAGCCCGGCGGCGACCAGCGCATTCTCGACCTGGAATTCGCCGACCAGCGGCAGGCGCACGTGAAAGTTCTTTCCGGCGTGTTCGAGCCGCAGCGTCTGCGCAAAACCGTCGATCGCGGCATCGAACGAGACGAATTCCCGTGCCGTTGCGCCCGACGCGTCATGATCGAGAGGCCGCGCGCTGTGGCCGCGGCGACCACCGCGTCGGCATGCTCGTGATCGACATCGATGACCGCCGCCGCCGCCGGGCGCGAGCAAATCCTCGAACAGCCGCATCTTGGCGGCGAAATAGGCCTCGAAGGTCGGATGATAGTCGAGATGATCGCGCGTGATATTGGTGAAGCCGCCGGCCGCGATGCGCAAACCGTCGAGCCGGTATTGGTCGAGGCCGTGCGAAGACGCCTCGATCGCGAGATGGGTCACGCCTTCGCCGGCGAGCGCATCGAGCGAGCGATGCAGCGCGACCGGATCGGGCGTGGTCAGCGAGCCATAGGTCTCGCCGCTCGGCGAAACGACGCCGATCGGTGCCGATGCTCGCGGCGCGATAGCCGAGCGCGCTCCAGATCTGGCGCGTGAAAGCCGCGACCGAGGTCTTGCCGCTGGTGCCGGTGACGGCGGCGATGGTCGCGCGGCTGGCGCGGATAAGAATTTCGCGGCGATCAGCGCCAGCGCGCGCCGCGCATTGTGGACGCGCACGAACGCGACGTCGTCCGGCAGCGGCGCTTCCGGCGGCCTGTTCGGCGACGATCGCGGCCGCGCCGGCGGCAATCGCCGACGGCGACGAAGCGCAGCCCGTCGGCCTTGCTGCCGGCGATCGCGACGAACACATCGCCGCGCTTGACCGCGCGGCTGTCCGCCGTAACCCCGCCGATGTCGAGATCGGCATGGCGCGCGTCGCATTCCGCGTCAGGAGGCAAAATCTCGCGAAGCTTCATGGCGAGCTCTTGATCGGCTCGGTCGACAATGCGGCCAAGCGCCTTACCTGCTTTCCTTGACCGAGGCCAGTATCAGCTGGTCGGCGGTCGGCAGATCCAAGCGCGGCTCGATGCCGAGCAGCGGCGCGATGCGCGCGACCACGGCGCCGCCGGTCGGCACCGCGTTCCAGCCCGACGTGGTGAAGCCGTGCGTCTCCGGCGTCGCCTGCGGCTCGTCGAGCATGATCAGCAGCAGATAGCGCGGCTGATCGGCCGGCAGCACCGCCATGAAGTCGGTCAGCACCTTGGTCTTGGAATAGCGGCCGAATGACGACCTTGTCGGCGGTGCCGGTCTTGCCGCCGATGTAATAGCCCGGCACGTCGGCCTTCGCGGCGGTGCCTTTCTCGACATTGAGCCGCATCAGGTAGCGCATGATCGCGCTGGTCTCGGGCTTGATGACGCGCTTGCCGAGCGCCTGCGCGTCGGCCTCGGTGCGCTTGAGGAAGGTCGGCGGGATCAGCAAGCCGCCGTTCATCAGCGCGGCGACGCCCATCACCGCCTGCAACGGCGCGACCGAAAGGCCGTGGCCGAAGGCGATGGTGACGGTGTTAAGCTCGCTCCAGCGCTTGGGCACGATCGGCTCGGCGCTTTCCGGCAATTCCGTGCGCAGCCGGTCGAGCTGGCCCAATTTTCTCAGGAACGCCTTGTGCGCATCGACGCCCGACCGACAGGCGATGCGCGCGGCGCCGATGTTCGACGAATAGGTGAAGATTTCCGGCACCGTGAGGACGCGGTGCTGCGGCTCGAAATCGTGGATGTTGAACTTGCCGTAATGCAGCGGGTTGCGCGCGTCGAAGCGTCGATTTGAGCGTGACCTTGCCGGAGTCGAGCGCCATGGCGATGGTGAACGCCTTGAACGTCGATCCCATTTCGTAGACGCCGGTGGTCAGGCGGTTGATGCGGGTCGGATCGAGCGCTTCGTGCGGATTGTTCGGGTCGTAGTCCGGCTCCGACACCATCGCGACGATCTCGCCGGTGCGCACGTTGAGCACGAGGCCGGCGGCGGCGATCGCGCTGAATTTCGCGCGCGCGGCGACGAGCTCGTCGCGCAGCGCGTGCTGCACGCGCAGATCGACGGCGAGCTGCACCGGCATTTTGCAGCCGGTCGGTGGCAAGGCCCGCCATGTGCAAGCGCGGCGAGCCCTTGGCCGTCGAGCCATTTCTCGATGCCGGCAATGCCCTGATTGTCGATATCGACGTGGCCGATCAGGTGCGAGACTTCGGCGCCGTTCGGGTAGTCGCGCTTGTTCTCGTTGAGAAAGCCGATGCCCGGCAGCCCTTGGCGATAGATCTCGCGCTGCTGCTCGGGCGTGATATCGCGCTTGAGCCAGACGAATCCGCGCTTCGACGACAGCCGCTCGCGCAATTCGGTGGCGTCGAGATCGGGCAAGATCCGCGGTGAGCAGTTCGACCGCCTCGTCGACGTCGATGAGCCGGCGCGGCTCGGCGTACAGCGAGGGTACACGCACGTCGGTCGCCAGGATCTCGCCGTTGCGGTCGAGGATGTCCGGGCGCGCGGTGGCGACGGCGTCGCCGGAGACGACGCGGTGGGCGATGTGGCTGTCGGAGACCGGCGGCGAACATGACGAGCCGCACGGCGATGACGGAATAGATCGCGGCGAAAGCGAGGATCGCGAGGCCGATCCGCGCCTTCGCCTTGGCGCCGCGATCGATGTTGCGGCCGTAAAGCAGCTTGCGGATCAGCCGCCGCCGCCACGGCATTTCGGCGCGTGCGCGCGCCGATGCTCGTCCGGCGGCAGTGAGATGTATCCGCGGTCGCGCTCATGCCGCGGCGCTCCGCTTGCCGGGACTGCCGGCTTGGCGGCACTGCGGCGGCGTGACGGCATGCTTCCGCGTCGCGTGCTGCCGGCGCGGCTCGAGATTTTCGATCATGCCGCCGATCGGATCGCTGCTGGCGGCTGCAGGTTGCTGCGCCGGCCGGTCGGGCAGGTCGATCGAGTGTGTCGAATTGCGTCGGCGCGATCGGCTTAAGCTGCAGGATAGCGTTCGCCAGCGCCTGGATGCGCGCCGGATTGTCGAGCTCGCCCCACTCGGCGCGCAACGCCGCGATGCCGTCGCGCTCGTGGCGCACCGCGCCGCGCAGCTTGGCGAGTTGCTCGGCCTGGACGGTGGCGTCGAATTTGATCCGGTAGACGTGGGCCGCGGCAAGCACGAGCGCGCCGATCACGACGAAATTGAGCACGCGCAGGATCACGGCCGCCCCCGCATGACGTCGGCGAGCGAAGGCAGCCGCGGCAGCAGATGTTCCGATCGGCGTCGCGCGCGGCGGCGCATCGCGTGCGCTCGGCGGCGCGCAGCTTGGCCGAGCGGGCGCGCGGATTGGCGGCGATCTCGGCGTCGTCGGGCGTTTGCGGCCGGCGCGTGAGCACGCGGAAGGTCGGCGGCGGCGCCACCACGTCCGGCCGGTGGCGCGAGCCGGCCGGCGTGCGGCTACGCTCGGCGAGGAAAGTTTTGACGATGCGGTCTTCGAGCGAATGGAAGGCGACCGACGACGAGACCGGCCGGACGGCTTGAGTGCGCGCTCCGCGGCGGCAAGTCCGCGCGCCAATTCGCCAAGCTCGTCGTTGACGAAAATCCGCAACGCCTGGAACGTGCGCGTCGCCGGATGGATGGCGCCCGGCGCGCGCATGCACGACGCGGGCGACGATCTCGGCGAGCGCCAGCGTCGTGCTCGATGGCTGTTCGTCGCGCGCCCTGACGATGGCGCGAGCGACGGCGCGCGCGTGGTTCTCTTCGCCGAGCGTGCGAGATGATGGCGGCGAGATCGCGCTCGCCGGCTTTGCGCGACGATGTCGGCCGGCGCTCGGACCGTCGCGCCCATGCGCATGTCGAGCGGCCCGTCGAGCCGGAACGAAAAGCCGCGTGTCCGCCTCGTCGAGCTGCATGGACGAGACGCCGAGATCGAACACGACGCCATCGGCCGCGGCGGCGCCGGCGATCGACGTCCAGATTCGAGAAGCGATCCTCGACGAGTTCCAGCCGGCCGTGCGCCGTCTCGACCAGAGCCGCGCCCTGCGCGATGGCGGTCTGATCGCGGTCGACGCCGATCACGCGCGTGCCGGGCGTCTCCAGGATGGCGCGCGTATAGCCGCCGGCGCCGAATGTGGCGTCGATATAAAGACCGCCGTCATGGACGCCGAGCCAGTCGACGGCGCGGCGGCCGAGCACCGGAATATGACGGCGCCGGTCCGCCAGCGACAGCCGTGCTGTCGCTGCCCGCCATCATTCCCGTGCTCCGCGCGGCTTTGCTGCCGCAGTCGGGGTGCCCGAGTCCAGGCTTGAACATGCGCGATCTTCCCGGTGGTCTCGCCGCGTTCCGCGCCAAAGCGGGCGGCCTGCCAGATTTGAAATATGCGGCCGAAGCTGATTATTTTGTCCATGAAAAACAGTATCTTGCGGGGAGAAATCGCTGTCATGGACGATGTGGATGGCCACGGAACGGCCGCCCCGGTCGGCAGCTCCGCTCGGTTACGATTAGTGAGGGGTAAGCTTAAAGAATGGTTGAGGCGCGCGGGCGTGGCCGCCGCCCGCGGTTTTGCGGCTTCGCGCGCCGCGGCGTGTAAATCAGCTTGTCGCTAACGGTCATTATCCTAAAGTGGCGGCATGTCGCGTCCCGCGTTTGCTCCGGAGTCCAGCGTTGTCGCCGACGTTATGCCCTCGCCCAATCATGGCGAGCGCAAAGACGGCCGGCGTCCGGACATGATCGTGCTGCACTATACCGGAATGTCCGATGCCGCGGCTGCGCTCGAACTTTTGACAGCGCGCGGCAGCGAGGTTTCGGCGCATTACTTCGTGTTCGAGGACGGCCGCGTCATCCAGATGGTGCAGGAGAGCCGCCGCGCCTGGCACGCCGGCAAGGCGCTTTGGGCCGGCGAGAGCGATATCAATTCCTGCTCGATCGGAATCGAGATCGCCAATCCCGGCCACGACCACGGCTATCCGGATTTCCCCAAGCGCCAGATCGCCGCGGTGACGGCGCTGTGCCGCAGTATCCAGACCCGCAATACCATTCCGCCGGTACGGGTGTGTAGCGCATTCCGACGTCGCGCCGGCGCGCAAGCAGGATCCGGGTGAGAAATTTCCCTGGCGCACGCTTTACGAGTCCGGCGTCGGCCATTGGGTCAAGCCGGCGGCGATCATGGATTTTGGCCAAATGCTGCGGCCCGGCGACCGCGGCGACGCTGTCGCCGCGTTGCAGAAGTCGCTCGGCGATTACGGTTACGGCGTCGAGGCCAATGGCGAATACGATGCCGTGACGCGCGAAGTCGTTGTCGGCTTTCCAGCGCCATTTCCGTCCCGAGCGCATCGACGGCATCTGCCGATCCGTCGACGCGCAGCACCTTGCAAGAGCTGCTGGCGAAGCGCGGGCCGAGACCATGCGGCCATCGTCGCGCGCGCGCGCGCCGCTACGCTTTGGCCGCCCCTTGACGGCGAAGCCTGCCGCCCCCATCCCTGTTCGCAGTCAGTCGGCCGGACGGCCGCTCCGGCGAAACCGAAAGGTTGCCGGGGAGGAAAGTCCGGGCTCCATGGACAAGCGGTGCCGGATAACATCCGGCGGGTGCGAGCCCAGGGACAGTGCCACAGAGAACAGACCGCCGCGGTCCGCCTTCGGTAGGGCGCGGTAAGGGTGAAACGGTGCGGTAAGAGCGCACCGCGCCGGCGGCAACGCCGGCGGCACGGCAAACCCCACCGGGAGCAAGACCGAATAGGGACGGCGCGAAGCCAAAGTTGCGCGCGAGCGCAAACAAGACTTCGGGATCGTGTCCGGATCCTGCCGTCCGGGTAGGTTGCTTGAGGCGCCGGGTAACCGGCGTCCCAGAGGAATGGCCGTCACGTCTGCGGGCATTGTCCGCAGGCCATCCAGAACCCGGCTTATAGGCCGGCTGACGTGAAACTAAGGGCGCCCGGCGGAACCCCGCCGGGCGCCCGCCAAGTTTTGGGCTTTCCGCGATGCCCGGTCGCGTTGGAATAACATGACTGATAATCTACGGTATTTAATAGTATAATAATTTAAAAAATCAGGACTTAGTTTGCTGTAGCGGAATTTTCTTCTATTCTAAGGTCCGGATCGAGAAAGCCTCGTCATGACGACGTACGCCCTCGGAAATTCAAACTACCCGTATCGGCCCGTTGGCGCGCCTGCCGGCTTTCTTTGCGCTGGAAAACAAGCGCGCCGTCGTTGCCGGCGGGAGCCATGCCGCGGCGTGGAAAGCCGAGCTGCTCTCGGCCGCAGGTGCCGCGGTCGATGTCTTCGCGCCGACCGTGAGCGAAGACATGCTTGCGCTTGGCGCTGCGCTGCCGCGCGGCGCAATCACCATCCATGAGCGTATCTGGGCAGCGCAGGATTTCGCCGGCGCCGCTATCGCCGTTGCCGATTGCGCCGACGACCGCGAAGCCGCGCGCTTCGCCGCGGCCGCGCGCGCGGCCGGCGTGCCGGTCAATGTCATCGACCGTCCGGCGTTCTGCGATTTCGCATTCGGCGCCATCGTCAATCGCTCGCCGCTCGTGATCGGCATTTCGACGGACGGTGCCTCGCCGGTTTTCGGCCAAGCGATCCGCGCCAAGATCGAAGCGCTGATCCCGAAGGGTTTTGCGCGATGGGCCGAGGCGGCGCGGACTTGGCGGCCGCGCGATGCAGGCGCTGTGCGTTGCCGTTCCGCGGCCGTCGCAGCCTTTGGGAAAAATTCACGGCGCGCGCGGTCGCTGAGCCCGATCGCGCGCCGACCGACGCCGATCTCGATGCGCTGCTCGCGCCAGGCGGCGGCGCGCGAAGCAGGTTCCGTCGTCCTCGTCGGTGCGGGTCCCGGCAATCCGGAATTGCTGACGTTGCGCGCGGTGCGCGCGCTGCAATCGGCCGACGTGATCCTGTTCGACGATCTCGTCGCCACCGACATTCTCGATTTCGCCCGCCGCGAAGCCAAGAAAATGCTGGTCGGCAAAACCGGCCACAAAGCCTCGTGCCGGCAGGACGACATCAACGCGCTGATGATCTCGCTCGCCAAAGCCGGCCGGCGCGTGGTGCGGCTCAAAGGCGGCGACCCGATGATTTTCGGCCGCGCCGACGAAGAGATCGCGGCCTGCCGTGCCGCCGGGATCGCGGTCGAGGTGGTGCCCGGCATCACCACGGCGCAGGGCGCCGCCAGCCGGCTGCTGGTGTCGTTGACGCGCCGCGCCGAGGCGCGCCGCGTGCAATACATCACCGGGCACGGCCGCGACGGTAAGCTGCCCGCCGACATCGACTGGAAGGCGCTCGCCGATCCGGCGGTGACCACAGTCGTCTATATGCCGGCGAAGACCTTGCCCGAACTGGTCGCGGCCGCCGTGCAAGCCGGGCTTGATCCGGCAACGCCCGCCGTCGCGGTCGAACACGCGACTCGCGCCGACGAGCGCGTGATCGCGCGCGACGATCGCCGCCCTGCCGGCGCGGCTCGCCGCCGCGCCGCCAACGGGTCCGGTCGTCGTGATGATCGGACGCGTGTTCGCGGATTGCCTCGAAGCCGCCGCAACGCGAAGCCCCGGCAAAAGACCCCGGATCGGCCCATGACCGCGCGCGAATCGCGGATTGCGCAACGGAACTAAGCCGAAACTGCGTGTTTGCAAGGCCCGGCTGGGCCGACTATCTAAGCCCCACATGGACACCCTGACCGCACCCGCCGTCGCGCCGACAAAGCCAGCACACGCAGGCTTGATCGATGCGCGCCTTGTCGAAATCACGCCGGTGGCGAAGGACACCAACCTTTACACGTTCCGGCGTGTCGAGGGCGGCGCGTTACCGCCCTACAAGCCGGGCGCGCATATCGATCTGCATCTTCCCAACGGCATGATCCGGCAATTTTCGTTGTGCGCGCCCAATACCGATCCCGACAGCTATGTGGTCGGTATCAAGCGCGATGCGCAAAGCCGCGGCGGCTCACGCTACATCTACGACGAGATGAAAGTCGGCCACGACATCAAGATCAGCGCGCCGCGCAACAATTTCCCGCTCGTCGAAAACGCCGATCATATCGTGCTGGTCGCCGGCGGCATCGGCATCACGCCGATCTGGTGCATGGCGCAGCAGCTGACCGCGCTCGGCCGGTCGTGGAAGCTCTATTACTCGTGCCGATCGCGCGCCGAAATGGCGTTCCTCGACACGCTGGAGAAATTCGATCCGGATTTCCGTCATTTGCATTTCGACGAGGAAGCAGACGGCAAGGTGCTTGACCTCGCGGCCGTAATCGCCGCGGCGCCGCCGGAGCGCGCACTTTTATTGCTGCGGCCCCAACGCGATGCTCAAGGCCTTTGAGGCCGCGGCGGCGAGCCGGCCGCGCGACCGCGTTCACGTCGAATATTTCACGGCCAAGGAGGAAGCGTCGACGCACCGGCGGCTTTTGGGTCGAGCTCGCGCGTTCCGGGGAGGAATATTTCATTCCGGAGGGCAAGAAAATCCTCGAAGTGCTGTTCGATGCCGGCGTCGACGTCGATTATTCCTGCGAACTCGGCATCTGCGGCGCCTGCGAGACGCGCGTCATCTCCGGCATCCCGGATCACCGCGATGCGGTGCTGAGCGACGAGGAGCAGGCCGCCAACGACAAGGTCATGATCTGCTGCTGCGGCTGCAAGACCGAGCGGCTGGTTCTCGACATGTAAAGCGCTGCGCTCGGCTCATGCGCAAGATCGCTGCCGCGCTAGACTGCGCGCAATGAACGAAAAATTCGACATCACGCTCAACATCAACGGCCGCGATTATCCGGTCCGCGTCGAGCCGCGCCGCACTTTGGTCGACGCCATCCGCGACGATTGCGGTCAGACCGGCACCCATATCGGCTGCGAGCATGGCGTCTGCGGTACCTGCACCGTCATCGTCGACGACGAGGCGGTGCGCTCGTGCCTGATGTTCGCGGTGCAGGCGGCGGGCAAGAAAATCCGCACCGTCGAGGGCCTCGCCAACGGTGACGAACTGCACCTGCTTGCAGCGCGCCTTTATCGAGAACCACGGCCTGCAATGCGGCTATTGCACGCCGGGCTTCCTGATGCTCGCCGCCAATGTGCTGGAAAAGAATCCGCATATCGGCGACGAGGACCTGATCGACGTGCTGGCCTCGAATCTGTGCCGCTGCACCGGCTATCAGAACATCATCAAAGCGGTAAAGGCGGCGCGCGATGGAGATGCGCGCTGGTCGATAATTTCTCCGCTACAGATTAAGCGCCGCCAACGCTGCTTTCGCCACTTCGACGTCTTGCTCGATCTTGGCGCCGCCGGCGGCGACCGCGCCGATGACCTCGCCATCGACCTCGATCGGAAATCCGCCCGGCACATTGGTGAAGTCGCCCATGCGCACCGTCATGGAGAGCGCGTTCTCTTCCGGCGCGTAGCCGGTCGGCAGGCGCTGCGACGCCGCGGTGATCGCTTTCCGTTGCGTCGTGATGATCGAGAAATGCCGCGCGCCGTCCATCATCAGAAAGCCGATCAGCCGGCAGCTCTGGTCGACAACGGCAAGCGAGACCTTGCAGCCGAGTTCGTTTGCCTTTGTCACGCCGGCAGCGATCATTTTCATGCTCGCTTCATGCGTGAGACGGTGGGTGGGAACGACATCGGCCATGGCATAGGTCCTCCGCGACGGCGATCGATCTTCCCAATGACATAAAATCCGCGATGCTGTTAGTCTCCGGGCCCGGCCGCCGGCGGCGGAATGAATAAAGGTCGAAAGCGTGGACAAACTGGCGCCGCCGATGAAGTGGGACCGCGAGGCCGATGTCGTCGTGATCGGGTCGGGTGCGACGGGCCTGCCCGCCGCGATCGTCGCGCGCGAAGCCGGCGCTTCGGTCATCATTGTCGAAGCCGAGAACCACATCGGCGGTCACGCCATCACCTCGGGCGGCAATCTGCCGCTCGGCGGCGGCACCAGCTACCAGAAAAAATACGGCATCGCGGATTCGCCCGAGCTGTTCTTCCAGGACCTGACCGACTGGTCGGTGGTCGAGACCAACGGCTTTCCGCCTTATCGCTATAACGACCGCGAAATCATCCGCGCCTTCGCCGACAACAGCGTGGCGGCGTTCGAATTCCTGCTCGCGCATGGCGTGAAAGTCATCGACCGGCATCCGAACAACGATCGGGCACGAGATCGGTGTCTCGGCGCTGCGCACGATGCAGATCGATGTCGCGGACTGGCCGATGGTCCATACCGGCAAACCGGCCGATCCGACCGATCAGGAAATCAGAGCCGGCAGCCGGCTTGATGCGGCCGCTGCACGCCGCGGCGGTGCAAGGCCGGCGTCGAAATCCTACTCGAGCACCGCATGACGGCGATCCACCGCGAGACAGCGAATTCCGGCCGCGTGCTCGGCATTGCCGTCGATCACAACGGCAGGCGCCGCAATATCCGCGCCCGCAAGGCCGTCATCGTCGCCACCGGCGGTTCGACCGGAAACGTGAACTTCCGCCGCATGTTCGATCCGCGCCTCACCGAGGAATATTGCGGGCTCGCCGGCATGCCGTGGTCGAACCAGGACGCCAGCGGCGAAATTGCCGCCATGGCGGTCGGCGCCGCGCTGTGGGGATTGGTCAACTTCACCGGCGAATTCGGCTGCGGCATCACCAAGCCGGGCGCGATCGGCTGCCAGTACGGCTACATCAACGTGCGCTGGCATCCGGGCAGCGAGGTTTTCGACAAGGCGCGCGCGATCGGGCTCAAGGTGGCGGATTGGCAGGATGTCATCCTGGTCAACATGATCGGCAAGCGATTCTACGACGAAACCGGCGGTCATTTCACCTACAATACCTATCAGAGCACCGATCCCTACGAGCCGCACTCTTATCTCAACGCCAAGAACCGTCAAATACAATCCGAATAATTTCATCAATGCGGCGCTTGCCGGCATCGGCGACGGCCATAACGGCGGCGGCCCGATCTGGGCGATCTTCGACACCGACGCCGCCGCGCGCGAAAAATGGGATCCGGCGCCGCCGCATGTCGATATCGCTGCCGGTTTCTTCTTCAGCGCCGACACTATCGCCGAGCTCGCGCACAAGATCGAAATGAAATACCAGCGCGTGCCGATGCCGCCGCAAAATCTGGTCGCGACCGTCGCCCGCTACAATTCATTCGTCGACGCCGAAAAGGATGCCGACTTCGGCAAGCCGAAGCCGCTCTACAAGATCGCAAAGCCGCCGTTCTATGCCGCCTGGGCGACGCCGGTGATCCACGACACCCGCGCCGGCTTGCGCATCAACGCGCGTTGCCAGGTGATCGACATGAACGGCGAGGTGATCCCCGGCCTTTATTGCGGCGGCGAGTCGGCCGGCGGCTTTTCCATGCACGGATTGCCGCGCGCGATCTGCCAGGGCTTTATCGCCGGAAGGCATGCCGTGACGGATAATGCGCCGGCGTGACGCCGGCGCCTGAACGCGCCGCCTGCTGCGGTAGCGCTTGGCGCGGCCTCGCCACAGGTTCGCCCGGCGGCAGTTTCAGCAAGTCCGACACTTTGACGAACGTGTATCCCTCCGACCGCAGCTTCTTGATGATATCCGGGAGCGCGAACGCGGTTTCCGGCGCGTTGGGGCCGCCATGCATGTGCAGAACGACGATGCTGCCGGGATGGACATTGGCCACGACATCGGCGGCGATCCATTTTGGATTCTTTACAAAGGCGTCGGCGCCGTCCACGTCGCCGCCGATAACGGTATAGCCCTGATCCTCGACTTTCTTGACGGCCGCCGCATCCGAGCACAGGCCGGGAAAGCGGAAATATTTTTTATGAGACGTGGCGTTTTTTTGCAGCAGATCGTCGGTCTTTTGCACTTCGGCGGCCTGCTTCGATTCGGGTATCGGAAAAAGCCGGTAGCAGGGAGAATGAAAGGCGCCGTGGCTATAGCTGTGATTGCCGAGTTCAAAGAGCGGGTCGTTGGATAATTCCTTGGTCGCGGCGCTGTAGGTCTCGATCCAGAGACCGGTCATGAACAAGGTCGCCGGGACTTGTTCCTGCCGCAGCGTTGCAATGACCTTCTCGTTGTACCAGGACGCAACTCTTTTGCTCTTTAGTTCACTCAGCATTCCTGGCGTCATGTCGGCGTCGAACGTCAGCGCCACCACTTTTTGTTCTGTCGCTGCGCGATCGAAGCTCAAGTGCTGGTCGGCCGAAGCCGGCGCGGCGAACGGGGCGATCAGCACCGCGCGCAACATCAGGAGAGAGATTACCGCAACCTTGCCCTGTGATCCGAGCGATCGCAGATATTGCCGGCGCATTATGGCTTCACGCTGTGCTACACCGTGGTTTGCGCCATGCCGAGCTTGGCGTTAAGCGCCTCCTTGGCGCCGTCCTTGAACGCCACGTCGGGCGGCAACACCATCGCGCAGGAGCGCACCTTTTGATGCGCGGGATCGACGCCGGGCGGTGTCGTGCCCTTTTCAATCAGCGCCTTGGCCGCGCGCATCAGGCGATGGCGCGCCATGATGATGCCGTTGTCGGTCGAGACCAGGTTTTCCTTGGTGCGGTCGCAGATCGGCCCCATGCTTTCCTGCAGCGAAGCATCCTGCATGGCGATACCGGAGACGCCGCTAAAAGTCTTTCCGGACTTCTGCGCGGCGCGATCGATCAGATAATCGTTGTCCTTGTTGGCGAGCGGGCGAAAAGTGCCGGGTGTGTATTTGCAATGCACGCCGGCGCCGTCCTTCATCGCGTCGACCTCGGCTTTGGTCAACGCCCGCACCGGATGGAAGTCGTAAGACCAGGCCCAGCAATTCTCGTCGTCGATCGGTACCCAGAAGTGTCCGTGAATCGGGTGATCGCCGCGCGGCGGGATCATGGTGAAGCACGGCATGACGAATGGCGTGACGCGCCAGTAGTAGTGCCCATTCTCGGCGTTGCGCCGCGCGCCGATGAACAAGCCGCCGGGCTGCTCGACGACTTCGAAATGCGGCGCCATGTCGTTGAGATTGTACTGGTTGCCCTTGGCGCCTTTGAACAGCGGGTCGGAGCCCAGGTCGCCGCGATGCAGGAACGAGACATGGCTCGAATCGATGCCGCCTTCCATGGCTTGCAGCCAGTTGCACTCCTGTGTCCGCTTTGATGTGAAGCTCTGTTCCGGCGGCACCAGCGGCGAATTCCCATTCCGGCAGCGGCGGCTTGCTGTCGGCGGGCCCCATATAGGTCCAGAGCACCGCGCCGATTTTGATCAGCGGATAGGAGGTCAGCTTGATCTTCTTGCAGAAGCCGCTTGCCACCGGCTCCGACGGCACTTCCAGGCATTGGCCGGTGACGTCGTATTTCCAGCCGTGATAGGGGCAGCGCAGGCCGCCTTCCTCGTTGCGGCCGAACCACAGCGACACGCCGCGATGGGCGCAGAATTCGTCCATCAGGCCATAACAGCCGGTGAAATCGCGGAAGGCGATGAGACGTTCCGAGAGCAGCTTGACCCGCACCGGCGGGCAATCGTTCTCCGGCAGCTCCTCGGCGAGTAACGCCGGCAGCCAATAGGACCGGAACATTTGCCCCATTACGGTTCCGGGGCCGGTCTGGGTCAGAAGATCGTTCTGTTCTATTCGCAGCATGGCTTGGTCCGTAACGCCGTTCCTCCAAGAGTAGGGATTCGGTCACAACCGGGCAAGCCGCGCGGCGTCCGGTTGCCCTGGAAACGCAATTGCGCCGGCGCGGTTGCCCCGCAACCGCAATTACGCTAAGTCCGCCGCCACCGGGTAGCCGCCGCTTGGAGAGATGGGATGGCCGATCACGCTGAGGTCGAATATTCGACTGCGACGGGCAACGATTACCCCGCTCACGAACAAACCTACCGTACTTTCATCTCTTTGACCAAAGTAATGATAGCCATCATCGTCGCGATCGTTGTCTTGATGGCGTACTTCCTGACGTGATCCAGCTGCACATACCGACATCGGTCTGATTGCCGGCCATGCCGCCGTCGGAGGATTTATGAAGGTTGCGGTTGTTGCCGAGACCGATCCAGGCGAGCCGCGCGTCGCCGCGACGCCCGAAACCGTCAAAAAAATGATCGGGCTTGGCGCCGAGGTCGCGGTCGAACCGGGCGCCGGGATCAAATCGGGCGTGCCCGATGCGGATTATGCCGCTGCCGGCGCTACGGTGGCCGCTGGTGCGATGAGCGGCGCCGATATCGTCCTCAAGGTGCGGCGGCCGGAGCCAAGCGAGCTTTCGTCCCTGAAGAAGGGCGCGATCGTCATCGCCATGATGGACCCTTACGGCCAGGACGCGGCGCTGCGCGCCATGGCGGAAGCCGGCGTGACCGCCTTCGCCATGGAGCTGTTGCCGCGGATCACCCGCGCGCAGGGCATGGACGTGCTGTCGAGCCAGGCCAATCTCGCCGGCTATCGCGCCGTGGTGGACGCCGCCGCGGAATTCGGCCGGGCGCTGCCGATGATGATGACGGCTGCCGGCACCGTGCCGGCCACCAGGGTGTTCGTGATGGGTGCCGGCGTCGCCGGCCTGCAGGCGATCGCCACCGCGCGCCGGCTCGGCGCCATCGTCACCGCGACCGATGTACGGCCGGCGGCCAAGGAGCAGGTCGAGAGCCTCGGCGCGAAGTTCATCGCGGTCGAGGACGAGGAATTCATAGCCGCCGAGACGGCCGGCGGCTATGCCAAGGAAATGTCGAAGGAGTACCAGCTAAAGCAATCAGCGCTGGTCGCCGAGCATATCAAGAAGCAGGACATCGTTATCACCACGGCGCTCATTCCGGGCCGGCCGGCGCCGCGGCTTGTCTCGAAAGAGATGGTAACGTCGATGCGGCCGGGATCGGTCGTGGTCGATCTCGCAGTCGAGCGCGGCGGCAATGTCGAAGGTGTCAGTGCCGACAAGGTCGCCGAAGTCGGCGGTGTCAAAATCGTCGGCTATCGCAATGTGCCGGGCCGGATCGCGGCCTCGGCGTCGAGCCTTTACGCCAAAAACCTCTATGCATTCCTGGAAGTGCTGATCGACAAGAAGACTAAGGCGATCGCCGTCAATTGGGACGACGACATCGTCAAGGCGACAGCGCTCACGCGCGACGGCGCGATTGTTCATCCGAATTTCAAGCCGAAGACGTAAAACAGGAGCCAAGCCATGGTGACACTCTCCATCCTCGCCCAGCTTGATCTTGCCGGCGCGGCGCATGCGGCAAACGATGTCGCCGATCCGTTCGTGTTTCGCCTGTCGATTTTCGTGCTCGCGGTCTTTGTCGGCTACTACGTCGTGTGGTCGGTGACGCCGGCGCTGCATACGCCGCTCATGTCGGTCACCAACGCTATTTCTTCGGTGATTGTTGTCGGCGCGCTGCTCGCGGTCGGCGTCGCCCTGGTTGTCGACGATACCGGCCCGATCTGGGCGCGCGCTCTCGGTTTCGTCGCGCTCACCTTCGCTTCGGTCAATATTTTCGGCGGCTTTTTGGTGACCCAGCGCATGCTCGCGATGTTCCAGCGGAAGCAGAAGTGAGCAGCTCATGAGCGCCGATCTCGCCGCGCTTTGCTATCTCCTCGCCGGGGCGCTGTTCATCATGGCGCTGCGCGGCTTGTCCAATCCGGAGACCAGCCGGCGCGGCAATCTGCTCGGCATGATCGGCATGGCGATCGCGGTCGCCACCACGCTGGCCTCGCATCCACCGGCGGACTTGAGCGCCTGCGGATTGGTCGGGCTCGGTATGGCGATCGGCGGCGGCACCGGCGCGGTGATCGCGCGACGCGTGCCGATGACCTCGATGCCGGAACTGGTCGCGGCCTTCCACTCGCTGGTCGGCATGGCGGCGGTGCTGGTCGCCGCCGGCGCGCTCTATGCGCCCGCGGCGTTCGGCATCGGCAGCGAAGGCGCCATCCACGGCCAGAGCCTGATTGAAATGTCGCTTGGCGTCGCCATCGGCGCCATTACCTTTACCGGCTCGATCATTGCGTTCCTCAAACTGTCGGGCCGCATGAGCGGCGCGCCAATCATCCTGCCGGCGCGCCACGTCATCAACGTCGCGCTCGCCATCGGTCTCGTCGCTCTCATCGTCTGGTTCTTCGAAGCGCAGCCGCGCGCCGCGTTCTGGCTGATCGCCGCGGTGTCGTTCCTGCTCGGCGCGCTGATTATCGTCCCGATCGGCGGCGCCGACATGCCGGTCGTGATCTCGATGCTCAATTCCTATTCCGGCTGGGCCGCCGCCGGCATCGGCTTCACGCTCGGCAATTCGGCGCTGATCATCACCGGCGCGCTGGTCGGGTCCTCGGGCGCGATCCTGTCCTACATCATGTGCAAGGGCATGAACCGCTCGTTCGTCTCGGTGATCCTCGGCGGCTTCGGCGGCGAAGTGGCAGGTCCCGCGGCGGCCCACGGCGACCGGCCGGTCAAGATCGGTTCGGCTGAGGACGCGGCCTTCATCCTGAAAAACGCCGGCAAGGTCATCATCGTGCCGGGCTATGGCATGGCGGTGGCGCAAGCGCAGCACGCGCTGCGCGAGATGGGCGACAAGCTCAAAGCCGAAGGCGTCGAGGTCAAATACGCCATCCATCCGGTGGCCGGCCGCATGCCGGGCCATATGAACGTGCTGCTCGCCGAGGCCAACGTGCCCTACGACGACGTGTTCGAGCTTGAGAATATCAACTCCGAATTCGCGCAAGCCGACGTTGCCTATGTGATCGGCGCCAACAACGTCACCAATCCGGCCGCCGAAGACGATCCGAAGTCGCCGATCTACGGCATGCCGGTCCTGCAAGTGTGGAAGGCCGGCACCGTGATGTTCAACAAGCGCTCGCTCGCTTCGGGTTATGCCGGGATCGATAATCCGCTGTTCTACCGCGACAACACCATGATGCTGCTCGGCGACGCCAAGAAAATGACGGAAGAGATCGTCAAGTCGGTGTAGCGTCGCGAAGATGTCCGACAGCTCTTCGCCAAAACCATCTGCTCCGATCCGTGCGCGGCACCGGTCGAGGCCGCCGCCGCCGGGCGCGCCGGCGCGGCGCTATCGCTTTATGCTGCGTCTCATCGTCATCCCCGCCGCCGCCGTCGCCGGCGTGTTCATCTATAGTGGGCTGCGCGATTATGTCGTGCTGCCGGAATGCGATTCGAATCGCGCCAAGCACACGCTGGCCGATGTGCTCAAACAGCTGCAGCTCGCACCGGTCCGCTACGACCCGATCAAAACGGTATCGAGCAGCAAGGAGCAGGTCGTTTGCAGCGCGGTTCTGCCGCTGGCCGACGGCGCCAATGTCACCGTGGACTACATGTTCTACTGGGAAGGCAACAAGGCGAATATGAAGTATTCGATCTCGCGAAAATCGTCGTGAAAGCCGGCAGCGCGTTATGGAACTTACAGGTCACCTGCTATTTGTCATACAGTGAGTTCCAAAGCCAAATCCAAAATTGTCGCCAAGATTTCCGATACCGAGACGTTCTCGTGGCTGGCGCGGGTCGGTTATGCAACGCGCGGCTCGCTTTTCCTGATCATCGGTGGCTTGGCTCTGCTCGCGGCCGGCGGCTCGACCGATCGGCCGCAAGGCATGCGCGATGCCATGCAGACGGTTTTCGATGAGCCGCTCGGCGGCTTCATGTTATGGACCATCGTTCTCGGCCTCGCTTGTTTCTCCGGTTGGCGGTTTTTGCAATCCGTCTTCGACGCCGATGACCTTGGCAATGGTTTGATTGGTTTGATGCGCCGCAGTTCATTTGCCGTCGCCGGATTGTTCTATCTGGCGCTTGCCACGGCGACGGCGCGCATCACCGTCCAGGAAAGAACGGCGACCGAAGACCAATCGGCGCGTGACTGGACGCATTGGGCGATGACCAAGCCGCTTGGCCGCGATGCCATCGCCGTGATCGCCATGGTCCTGATCGGTGTCGCGATCGCTCTCATGGTGCAGGTCGTGCGCGCACCCTACCGCCACGAATTCGATAAAAAACTCATGCCGCTGGTATGGGTGGTGGCGCTGGGATCGGTCGGCATCATGACGCGCGCTTTTGTGTTTCTGGCGATCGGCATTTTCCTCGGCATTGCCGATTACGACTTTAATTCGAGGGAAGTGATCGGCGTGTCCGGCGTGCTGCGCACGCTGCAGGAGCAAAACTACGGCCGGTGGATGCTGGCTGTTGCCGGGCTTGGTCTCTTGGCGTTCGGCGCCTTCGAGATCGTCGAAGCCTATGCGCGGCGCGTGCGCCCACCGAAACTGGCGCGCGCCAAGCGGCGCCAATTCGGCAGCGGCTTGCCATAGCCGCCCGCGGTCGGCGTCTGGATGATGATCGCCTCGCCGGCATCGATCATCGTGGCGTCGCAGCCTTGCAGCTTTTCCATGCGGCCGTCCTTGCGCCGCACCCAGTTCTCGCCGACCTGTCCGTCGCCGCCGCCGGCAAGCCCGAACGGCGGCACACGGCGATGACCCGAAAGAAGTGTGCATTCCATTTTTTCCAGGAAGCGGATGGTGCGGCGAATGCCGCTGCCCGCGTTCCACTCGCCGCGCCCGCCGGAATCTTTGCGGATGTGGAAATCTTCGAGCAGAACCGGATAGCGGAATTCCAGAATTTCCGGATCGGTCAGCCGGGTGTTGGTCATGTGGGTATGCACCGCATCGGTGCCGGGAAAGCCGGGGCCGGCCGGCGAGCCGGAGCAGATCGTTTCGTAATACTGATAGTGCGCATTGCCGAAATTGAGATTGTTCATGGTGCCCTGCGCCGCCGCCATGGCGCCAAGCGCGCCGAACAGGCAATTGGTCACCTCTTGCGAGGTCTCGACATTGCCGGCAACGACGGCCGCCGGGTATTGCGGCGTCAGCATTGATTTTTTCGGAATGATGATGCGGATCGGCCGCAGGCATCCGGCATTCATCGGGATATCGTCATCGACCATGACACGGAACACGTAGAGCACCGCGGCGCGCGTCACCGGCTCGGGCGCATTGAAGTTCGAAGGCTGTTGCGGGCTGGTGCCGGTGAAATCGACAGTCGCCTCGCGCTTTTTCTTGTCGACTGCGATGCGGACCTTGATCGCATTGCCTTGGTCGGTTTCGATGGCAAAGGCGCTGTCGTGCAGCCGGTCAATGACGCGGCGCACGCTCTCCGCCGCGTTGTCCTGCACGTGCCGCATATAGGCGCGCGCCACCGGCAGCGTGAAATAACGCACCATCTTGCGTAATTCGCGCACGCCCATTTCATTGGCGGCAATCTGCGCCTTGACGTCGTTGACGTTCTGCAGCGGGTTGCGCGCCGGATATTTGCCGCCGGTCAGTTGCGCATAAAGCTCCTTCTCGCGGAAACGGCCGCGATCGATCAGCTTGAAATTATCGAACAGGATGCCTTCCTGCTCGATGGTGGTGGCGTTGGGCGACATCGAGCCCGGTGAAATGCCACCGACATCGGCATGGTGGCCGCGCGAGGCGACCCAGAACAGGATTTTCTTGCCGTCGAAGGCCGGCGTGCAGACCGTGATGTCGGGCAGATGCGTGCCGCCGTTATACGGCGCGTTGATCACGTAAGCGTTGCCGGGGCGAACGGTGCCTTTGTTTTCACGGATAATGGTTTCGACCGCGCGGTCCATCGAGCCGAGATGCACCGGCATATGCGGCGCATTGGCGACCAGCGAACCGTTGCCGTCGAACACCGCGCAGGAGAAATCGAGCCGTTCCTTGATGTTCACCGAGTAAGCCGTGTTCTGCAGCGCCACGCCCATCTGCTCGGCGATCGACATGAACAGATTGTTGAACACTTCGAGCATGACCGGATCGGCATGGGTGCCGATGGCGCGGCCGCGGGCGAGTTTTTGCACCCGGCGCAGAACCAGATGATTTTTGGCGGTGAGCTCGACTTGCCAGCCATGCTCTACGACGACGGTCTGGTGCGGCTCGATGATGATCGCTGGCCCTTTGAGCTTATGTCCCGGCGACAGCGTGTCGCGCTTATAGACGCGCGCCTTGTGCCACTTTCCACCCGAGTAAAAACGCGTGCGCAATGCCGGTGCCGGCAGCTTCGTGCGCTTTCGGCTGGCCGCTTTTTCCTGAAAAGCCGCGCCGCCGCCAACCGCCTCGACCGACACCGCCTCGATCACCAGAGATTTTTTTCGGTCGATGAACCCGAATTGCGCTTTGTGAGCCTTCTCGAACGCCGATTTCATCTTCCGAAGTGATGCGGGGTTTTTCCCGGTGCCGGCGTCGACGACGAGCGGCGTATCCGTTCCGGCGTAGCGGATATGCGCGCGCACGTGCAGTTTGATGCGTTTCGCCGCAACGCCCTGGGCGGCGACCTCGTCAATCACAGTGCGCGCCAAAGTCCGCGATACGCCTCGGAGCGTTCCGCGCGCCTTGTCGCCGAATGCTTCTTCGATCGCCTGCTGCCGGACGCTGCGGATGTCGGCAAGACCCATGCCGTAGGCTGACAGCAGCGACGACAGCGGGTGAATGAGCACGCTTTCCATGCCAAGCGCGTCGGCCACCAAGCAAGCGTGCTGGCCGCCGGCGCCGCCGAAGCAATTGAGCGCATAGCGCGTCACGTCATAGCCGCGCTGCACCGAGATCTTCTTGATCGCGTTCGCCATGTTCTCGACGGCGATCTTGATAAAGCCGTCGGCGACTTGTTCGGCCGAGCGGCCGTCGCCGATCTGTTTCGCCATCGCGGCAAATGCCGTGCGCACCGCGCCGGCGTCGAGCGGCTGGTTTTGTCGCGGCCCAAATATTTTTGGAAAGAAATCCGGAATGAGCTTGCCGGCCATTACATTGGCGTCGGTCACGGCCAGCGGCCCACCGCGCCGATAACATTTCGGTCCGGGATTGGCGCCAGCGGAATCCGGCCCGACGCGAAAGCGCGCGCCGTCGAAATGCAGGGTCGAGCCGCCGCCCGCCGCCACGGTGTAAATCAGCATCATCGGCGCGCGCATGCGCACGCCGGCGACCTCGGTTTCGAAAGCGCGCTCGTATTCGCCGGCAAAATGCGACACGTCGGTCGAGGTGCCGCCCATATCGAAGCCGATCAGCCGCGTGAAGCCGGCCGACCGCCCGGTCTCGGCCATGCCGACGACGCCGGCCGCGGGCCCCGACAAGATCGCGTCCTTGCCGCGAAACAGCTTGGCCGCCGTGAGCCCACCGGACGACATCATGAACATCAGGCGGGTTGCTTCACCTTGCCCTGCAGGGGATGATGAATTTAACGCTTCCGCCACCTGCGCCACGTAGCGGCGCAGAATCGGCGACAGGTAGCTGTCGACGACGGTGGTGTCGCCGCGGCCGACGAGTTTGATCAGCGGCGAGACTTCGTGGCTGGCGGACACTTGCGGGAAGCCGAGCTCGCGCGCCAGCGCCACCACGCACCTTTCATGATCGCTGTAGCGGTAGGCATGCATCAGCACGATGGCGACAGCCTGGATGCCGTCGGCCCTGGCGCGCACCAGCTCGCCGCGTACGGCGGCAAGATCGATCGCGCGCTCGACGATGCCATCGGCCCGCACCCGTTCGTCGACCTCGGCAACGCGCTCGTACAGCATGTCCGGCTTGACGATGTGCTTGGCAAAAATTTTCGGCCGTGCCTGATAGCCGATGCGCAGCGCGTCGCGAAAACCCTTGGTGATCAGAAGCAGCGTCCGGTCGCCCTTGCGCTCAAGCAGCGCATTGGTGGCAACGGTGGTGCCCATCTTCACCGCGCCGATGCGCGCGCTCGGGATCGGCGCGCCGGGCGCGACGCCCAGCAAGTGGCGGATACCGTGTACTGCGGCGTCCCGATAGGCTTCGGGATTTTCCGAAAGTAATTTGTGGGTGATAAGCGCGCCGTCCGGCCGCCTGCCGATCACGTCGGTAAAGGTGCCGCCGCGATCGATCCAGAATTCCCAGCTAGCGGACGTGCGACCGGACATACGCTCGATCCAGACCTGCTTTTATGCCACATTGGGCCGAGACGAGCCCGCTAGACGGTTAATTGAGGAAGCCCAGATGCACAAGATCGCAATCTCGGCCGCTGCGCGAGACCGCATGACGGCGCGAACCGGAAAGTTGCATCCTTTCGACGAGATCGATCCGCGCAAGACGGCTCTCGTCGTCATCGACATGCAGAACTATTTCTGCCAACCGGGCCATCAGGGCGAAGTCCCGGCAGCGCGGGATATCGTGCCCAACATCAACCGGCTCGCCGCCGATCTGCGCCGCCGCGGCGGTCTTGTCGTGTGGGTCCGCAACGGCACGCGCGATACGCGCGAGAGCTGGTCGAATTATCACGAATTCCTGCATCTGCCGGACCGCTGCGAACGCCGTTATGCGGCGATGGACGTCGGCGGCGACGGTTACCAATACTGGCACTTGAACGATATCCGGCCGGATGACGCGCAAGTGATGAAGACGCGCTACAGCGCCTTTATTCAGGGCTCATCCAATATCGAGCGCCTGTTGCGCGACCGCGGCATCGACACGCTGTTGGTCGCCGGCACTGCCACCAATATCTGCTGCGAAAGCAGTGCACGCGACGCCATGATGCTCAATTTCAAAGTCATCATGGTGTCCGATGCGCTCGCCACCCACAACGATGAGGAGCACAACGCGGCGCTGTCGATTTTCTACGGCCTGTTCGGCGACGTGCAGACGGTGGACGAGGCGGTGCAGTCGCTCGAACGCGGCGATAAGGCAAGAGCTGCGGCGTAATCGGAAGTGCGCGCCTCGGCCGCTACTTATCCAACAGGCCGGCGATGGTCTTGATCTCGTTACGGGCATATTTGGGCAAGCCGGCGCTGATCGAGCTTCCCGCATTGAACGACGACTGGCCCATCAAAACCTGTGCCGGCACCAGATTGCGCAGCACCGGCACATTCTCGAATCCGCGCTTTTCGTCAAGCACGCTTGCCTTGATGGCCAGCGCCATGAACGCGGTGACGACGGTCTTTTTGGCGTCAGTGGGATGATCCTGAAATACCGCGAATAACTTGCCGAATTTCATGATCTGATTGACGTAAAAAATATCCTGTTCGAGAACGCCCGTGATCGGCGTAGCGAGCGTGGTCAATTGCTGCAATCCGGCCTGATCGAGGCCGGCCGGCGGCAGCGCCGACAATTCGCTCTGGAAATCGATGTGGTCGGCGACTTTCTTGGTGTCGCGCAGCTTGTTGACCAACATGATGCCCAGCGGGATCTTGCCTTCGAATTTATAGCTCGACTGAATACAAATCAACGTCGCGGCGCCCGTGCACCACTTGCGGTCGGGATTGTCGTTGCCGGTGCCGGCCTCGTCGGTAAACGGGCCCACGTCCGCGGCGGCGATCGGTTTATGGGTAATGGCCGGATCGATCTGTTCGAGGAAGGGCAGCGTCACCTCGCGCGAAAGATCGATGGCGGCTGGCGCGCGACCGAGCAAAAAGCGCGCTTGCGCCAAATACATGTAGAGCTTCTCGGTCACCTGCGCGCTGCTGCCGTGAATGGTCTTGCCGACAGTGGGCTCGGTGTAGCTCGGAAACAGCGCCAGGAACTTCTTCTCAGTTGGGTCTTTATCCGCCCACTCGTCAAAGCGGACGAGTCCCGTTTCGCTGGCAATCGCATCGGCGCTGGTGTGGTCGCTAAACGCGATCGTGTCGGGTTTGAGCTGCGCCACTTCGGTCTTGCGCGCCGCGGTCACGTCCTCGATGCTGAAATCCTGCGCGCCGGCGGCCGAAGCAAAACCAAATAAGCCTAGAAGCACGATCGTGTGCCGCGTCCACATTCTAAATTCTCTCTTGATTCTTCTTTGATGGAGCCGGGTCAGTTGATCCGCCCGCCCCAGAAGTAATCCTGATTGCGCGGCTGCGGTTGGCTGTTCCACGGCTGGAACAGACCAAAAATGCCACGGGATGGCTGCTGCTGTTGCCGCGATTGCCAGCCCTGATTTGGAAAATAGGATCGGCCGCCGCCCGATTGGCCGTTGTTATTCTGTCCACCCCAGAACCAGTTTTGGTCGTCGCCATACTGGCTTTCGCCCTGCGACGCATATGCGTCGTCGCGCGAAACCAGCTGATATTGCGTATCCGCGACCCGGCCATCGGCGCCGCGGCGGAAATGTTCGATAAAGGCTGGGGCTTGGCTTTGGCTTTGTGCTTGGCCGAATCCGAAGTCTTGGACCTGCCTTGGCGCGCCGTTGAGTCGGTCACCGCTCACATAGTCGATCGGAATATCGACGAGCTGACGCCTTGCCTCGGGCGAGGGTCCGTTGAGTGGCGCCTTCGGCGCGATATGCTCCGCCCAGATCGCCTCGATGATCGGCTGGAAAATCGGCAGCGCCACCCGCGCGCCGGTTTCATTGGAGCCGAGCGATCGGCGCTTGCCGTCGCCATTGTCGTAGCCGACCCAGACCGCCACGGTGACGTCGTTGGTGAAACCAATGAACCAGCCGTCAACTGCGTCCTCGGTGGTTCCGGTCTTGCCGGCGACATAGGCCGACAGTCCGCCGATGCCGCGCGCGGTGCCGCGCGCCACCACACCCTGCAGCATGGTCTTGAGCTCGTAGAACGAGGCACGGTCGGCGGCGCCGATCCACGGCAATGGCGTCTGCGGATATTGATAAATGGTCTTGCCGTCCTGCTCGATCGAGTCGATGCCGTGCGGTTGCGGCAACGCGCCTTCATTGGCAACGGCGGCATAGAAACCAGCGAGATCGATCATGCGCACCGGCTGCGCGCCGAGCACGAACGGATAGTAGCGCACGCATTGGCTGTAGATTTTTGCCGCCATCGCGGTGGCGCAAACCGCATCGAGGCTCTTGGCCGGATTGGCGTCGATGCCGCCGTCGAGCAGATGCGCGGTCACGACATTGATCGAGTTCTCCAGTCCGCGGCGCATGGTGAATACGCCGCCCTCGCCGAAATCGGCGTTGCGCGGCGACCAGAAATCCTCCGGCCGCAAATTGCCGCCATATTCGCGGCTGATCGTGTCGCGGCCGTCGATGCCGCTGCCAATCGGCGGGAATGTAATCGGCTGATTGAGGACGAGCGTGTTCGGCTGCAGCCCGTGCTGCAAGGCGGTGAGATAGGTCAGCGGCTTCATCGCCGAGCCGGGTTGGCGCTGCGTCTGCACAGCACGGTTGAGTTGGCTGAGCGGATAGGAAAAGCCACCGGCCATTGCCAGGATGCGGCCAGTCTTGTTTTCCAGTACCAGCGCCGCACCTTGCACGGTCGGCCGGACGCGCAATTGCGCCTGCGCGCCGCCGCTGGAGCCGGCGGGCTTGCTTTTACTCTTAGCGGTGGTCGCGGTGTTGGGCGCATTGCTGCCCTGATTGCCGCCTTTGGGCTCGACAACATTGACGTAGACGACGTCATAAAGACCGAGACCGCGCCGGATCGCACCACTTATTGCCGTCAGCGGCACGATGCGGCCGTCGGGCAGGCCGACGCGGATCGTATCGTCGTCTTTTTTGCCGTTACCCTTCTGCACCACCACGGCGGGCGTCCAATGCACGTCGTAGAGCGGCAGGCGAACGGCCTGCAGCGCCTGCAGCCAAGCCGGTGTGCCGGCGTGGTTGTCGACTTCGAGTTTCCGCACGGCGTCGGCGATGTTCGCCTCCGGCCCGCGAAACTGAACGCGGCCCGACGACATCTCGTAATGCGCCAAGCCTTCCTGCAACGCCACTTCGGTGTCGTGCTGCAATTGCGTATTGATGGTCGAGTGTACGGTATAGGAATCGGCGGTCAGGCTGGTCACGCCGTCGGCCTTCGCCTCACGGCCGAGAAAATCGACGAAATTAAAACCGCTGTTACGGTGCGCGTGAGCGAAGGCGACAAGCGTCGGCGGCGCGGCGAGCGCCTGATCCTTTTGCGCCGCGGTGATGACGCCGTCATCTTGCATGCGATCGAGCACGTAGCCGAGACGGTCCTTGGCGCGATCGGGATGGCGGTCGGGATTGTAATAGTTCGGTCCCTTCAGCATGCCTGCCAGCATGGCGCCCTCGGCCAGCGTCAGGTCCTTCGCCGATTTGCCGAAATAGCTGCGCGCCGCCATTTCGACGCCCCAGGAGCCGCGGCCTAAATAGGCGGAGTTGAGATAGAGCTCGAGGATCTCGTTTTTGCTCAGCGTGTTTTCGAGCCGCGACGCCACGATCATTTCGCGGATCTTGCGCTCATAGGTCACGTCCTCGCCGACCAGGAGATTCTTCACGACCTGCTGCGTGATTGTCGAACCGCCCTGCGGACGTCCGGGATCGGCCAGATTGCCGATGAAGGCGCGGATAATGCCGTGCTCGTCGACGCCGTGATGCTCGAAGAAGCGCCGGTCCTCGGCGGCGACGAATGCCTTCTGCACCGAATCGGGAACGTCGGCGAGCGGCACCCAGATGCGGCGGTTGCCGGGCAAGAACACATCGGCGAAATTTTTGTCCGAACCATCGAGCACCGCGCTCATGCTCGGCAGTTTTTTGCCTTTCAGGGTGGTTTGATCCGGCAGATCGGCCGCGGCAGTGTTGAAGAAATCGATAACTTGGCCGAGGTCGACCACCGGCTTGGTGAGCGGCTCGTTCTTGCAGAACTGATGGTAGGCGGTATTGAGGTCAGCGAAATTGACGCCGTGGAAGGCCGGGACATCGCTGCCCATCGCCTTCGGATCGTTAAGCGCGGTGGCGATGAGATCGTCGACATTGATGGCTTCGATGCCGAACGCCTGCACCATGTGGGTGCAGCCGTTGCGTAAAATCTGCACGACTTCCGCTTGATCTTGCGCGGCATCGAAATGCGTCTTTACCGCCTGCGGCGCCGTCGTGACCTCGCTCAGCGCGAGCGCCGTCGCAAAAATCTTGACCAGGATGGTGTCCATGGGGACTGAGACTGACGGCGGGCGGCCGGGTTCGAGGGATGCGACGGTACCACGGCGATTATAGCGATCTGACCGTTACAAAAAGACTTTTTTGCGGGGTGCCCAAGGTGGCTGCGCCACAATTATGCGGTCATAGACCGTTCATGTCTTAGCCGGCGATAGACCGTCAAAATGGCCGCGCTGTTGCAGGAAGGCGAGCAGGACGAGCGCCGGCAGTCCGGCGGCGGCGCATATCGCAAAAAACCACGCCCATCCGGCGGCGGCGGCCAGGAAGCCCGCGCCCGACGACAGATACGTGCGCCCGAACGCCGCCAACGCGGTGAGGAGCGCATATTGCGTCGCCGTATGCAGCGGATTGCGGCACAGCGCCGAGAGGTAAGCGACAAAGATCACCGTGGCGATGGCGCTGGTGAAATTCTCGGCGACGATCGCGAAGGTCAGCCATGCGGCATTGTGGCCGAGCACCGCCTGCCAGGAGAAGGTGAGATTGGCGAGCGCTTGCAGGATTGCCGCCGATCCACAAGCTCGCCGGCAGCGAATAGGCACGCGCCAAGAAGCCGCCGGCAAAACCGCCGAGCAGCGTCGCGGCGAGGCCGACGCCTTTGATGATGGCGGCATATTCGTTGCGCGAAAAGCCGAGATCGATCACGAACGGCGCCGTCATGGCGCCCGACAGCGCGTCGGTGAATTTGAACAGCACGACAAAGGCGAGGACGACGAAGACCAGATCGCGCGTCAGAAATTCGAAAAACGCCCCGATCGCAGCTTCCACGACGCGCTGCAGCGTATTCTCGCTGCCATGCGCTGCATCGGCGCTTGCGGACTTTTCCGGCTCGGCGGCGACAAGCGTCGTCGCGACGCCGATGAGGACCAGTACGGCCATGGTCGCATAGCCCGCGGTCCAGGCGGCATGGCGGTCCAAGCCGAAACCGGATTCGAATCCGCTGACCAGGAACAATGCGCCCGCGGTCGAGGCCAGCATGCCGATGCGGTAGGCGGCGACGTAGGACGCCATGCCGGCCGCTTGCTCGCTCTCGTCGAGGCTTTCGACGCGAAAGGCATCGACAATGATGTCCTGCGTCGCCGAAGCGGTGGCGACCAGGAGCGCGCCGATAGCCACAAACAGCGGCGATATCGCCGGATCGCAAGCGCCGAGGAAAACAATCGCCGCGATCAGGAGAAATTGCGAGAGCAAGAGCCAGCCGCGCCGCCGGCCAAAGCGCCGCGACAAGACCGGCACGTCGAGTGCGTCGATCAGCGGCGCCCAGAGGAATTTGATCGTGTAGGGCGTGCCGACCAGCGCAAACAGGCCGATGGTGCCGAGATTGACATTCGCCTCGGTCATCCAAACCAGCAGCGTCGAGCCCGACAAGGCCAGCGGCAGGCCCGAGGAGAAGCCGAGGAACATGACGATCAGCACGCGCCGCTTGAGATAGACGGCGAGCGTGTCCGCGAACGACGGGCGCGCGCGCTGCGACGGTGCTCGTCGGCCTCAGGCGTTTCGGCCATCAGCCGCTACTCGCCCGCTTCCAACTTGAAGGCCGGCGGAGCGATGACATTCGAGGCGGCGGCCGCCGGCGCGCCGCCAAGCTCGACCTGGTGATGCGCTCGCCGCGCACTTCGATCTTCTCGATCGAGACAATAGACTGCCGGATATCTTCGTTCGCTTGATTAAAATGGGTTTGCAGTTTGCGGACGCGATCCCCCAGTAGGCCGACATCCTTCACCAGCCGTCCGACCTCGTCGCCGAATCTGATCGGCTGCCTCGCGCATGCGCGCGTCCTTCTGGATTTGCTGCACCACCTGGATCGCCAGCATGAGCAGCGACGGCGAGACGATGACGACGCGGGCGCGGAAGGCCTTTTGCACCACGTCGTCGAAACCGTCGTGCAACTCGGCATAGACCGATTCCGACGGCACGAACATGAATGCCATTTCCTGGGTCTCGCCCGGGATCAGATATTTCTCGCGCGATATCGCCGACATGCTTGCCGACGTCGGTGCGCAGGCGCTGCGCGGCCAGTCTTGCGCTCCTCGTCGGCCTTGGCGTCGCGATAAGCGGTGACGGCCTTCGAGCGGAAATTTGGCGTCGATCACCAGCAGACGCTTGTCCGGCAGGAACACGCAGCAGTCCGGTCGCGTGCGGTTGGACAGCGTGTGCTGAAACGCGTAGGCGCCCTTGGGCAGGCCGTCCTGCACGATCGCTTCCATCCGGCCTTGGCCGAACGCGCCGCGCGATTGCTTGTTGCTGAGCACGCTCTGCAGCGAGGTCACCTGGGTGGCGAGCTCGGTGATGTTCTTCTGCGCGCTGTCGATGACGGCGAGGCGCTCGTTGAGCTTTTGCAGGTTCTCGGCGGTGTTCTGGGTCGTCTTCTGCATCGAGTCGCCGAGCCGATGCGAAACCGAGTCGAGCCGCTCATTGACCGCATGCTGCAATTGCGATTGGCGGTCGCCCAGCATCCTGATCATGGTTTCGAGCCGCGCCGCGGCGTCGGTTTGCGCCCGGGCCAATTCGGCCATCACGGCGGCATGCGGATCCGCGGCATGGCGCGCCCGCCACAGCACCACGCCAAGCATCAGGAGCGCGGCGCAGCCGGCCAGAACTCGCCGCCAGGATCAAGCTTGTCGGTCATCTAGTCCTTCCGCAATTCGGTGCCCGGAACGAAGAGCGAACGGTCATACCCGCTCGGCGGCCAAGGCGCAATGGAACGCGCGCATTGACCCCGCTTTCTCCAGCCCTTAAATCGCCCGCCAGATACTTTGGAAGAGCAATGACTGTGCGCGAAATCATAATACTTCCCGACAAAAGGCTGCGGCGGGCTTCCGAGCCGGTCAAACAAGTCGATGCCGGCATCCGCAAGCTGGTCGATGACATGTTCGACACCATGTACAAGGCGCCCGGCATCGGGCTCGCGGCGATCCAGATCGGCGTCGCCAAACGCGTCATCACGCTGGATTTGTCGAAGAAAGAGGACAATCAAGAGCCGCAGGTGTTCATCAATGCCGGAGATCACCTGGGCGTCGGACAAGACGGCGAAATACGAAGAAGGTTGCCTGTCGATCCCGGAATATTACGAGGAGGTCGAGCGGCCGGCGGAGGTGAAGGTCAAATACATGGACCTCGACGGCAAGAAGCACGAGATCGAGGCCAAGGGCCTGCTCGCGACCTGCCTGCAACACGAGATCGATCACATCAACGGCGTTCTGTTCATCGACCATCTCTCCAAGCTCAAGCGCGATCGCGTCATCAAAAAATTCGCCAAGGCCGCCAAAAAAGTGGAGGCGTGATTGGCGCTCCGCCTCGTCTTCATGGGCACGCCCGATTTCGCGGTGCCCACGCTGCTTGAGCTCGTCGGCGGCGGCCATGAGGTCGTTGCGGTTTATACCCGCGCGCCGCAGCCGGCCGGGCGCGGCATGGCGCTCAAGCCGTCGCCGATGGCGCGCGAAGCGGAGCGGTTCGGTCTGCCGGTCTTCACGCCGAAACGCTTGAAACATGCCGATGCGGCCGCAACGCCATGCGCGCGCATGGCGCGGACGCGGCGGTGGTCGTCGCTTACGGCTTGATCCTGCCGAAACCGATCCTGGACGTCTTTCCGCTCGGCTGTTTCAATCTGCATGCTTCGCTGTTGCCGCGCTGGCGCGGCGCGGCGCCGATCCATCGCGCTATCATGGCCGGCGACCGAGAGACCGGCGTGATGGTGATGAAGATGGACGAGGGCCTCGACACCGGCGCGATCGCGCATGGCGGAGCGCGTGCCGATCGGCCCCGACGCGACCACCGGCGAACTGCACGACGGGCTGGCGCGGCTCGGCGCGAAATTGATGGTGGTCGCGCTCGGTGCGCTTGAGCGCGGCTCGCTGACGCTGACGCCGCAAGCCGCCGTGGGCGCGACTTACGCCAGCAAGATCGACAAGAGCGAGACGCGCATCGATTGGAAAAAGCCCTGGCAAGCGGCGCACGATCATTGCCGCGGGATTGTCGCCGTTTCCCGGCGCGTGGTTCGAGTTCGCCGGCGCCGGGCGCATCAAAGTGCTGCGCACGACCAAAGGCGCCGGCGCAGGCGAGCCCGGCCGCGTGCTCGACGACCGGCTGACGATCGCCTGCGGCGAGGGCGCGGTGCGGCTGGTCGAATTGCAGCGCGCCGGCCGGCAGCCGATGCCGGCGGAAGAATTTCTGCGCGGCACGCCGATCGCGCGCGGCAGCGCATTGCAGTGATGCCCCGCTACAAACTCACCATCGAATACGACGGCACGCCGTATATCGGCTGGCAGGCGCAGGACAACGGCAGCTCCGTGCAGGGCGTGCTGACCGACGCGATCGCGGCTTTTGCCGGCGAGCGCGTCGCCGTCCAGGGCGCCGGGCGCACCGATACCGGCGTGCATGCGCTCGGCCAGGTCGCGCATATCGATCTCGCCAAGGATTGGGATATCGATCGCGTGCGCGACGCCATCAATTTTCATTTGCGCCCGCAGCCGGTCGCCGTGCTTGCGGCCGAGCAAGCCGCGCCGGACTTCGACGCGCGCTTCTCGGCGGTCAAGCGCCATTATCTCTATCGCATCGTCAATCGCCGCGCCGATCTCACGCTCGACCTCAACCGCGCCTGGCGCGTGCCGCGCCTGCTCGATTGCGAAGCCATGCATGCCGCTGCGCAACAGCTGATCGGCAAGCACGACTTCACTACTTTTCGCTCAACCGAGTGCCAGGCCAATTCGCCGGTGAAGACGCTCGACGGTCTCGATGTTGCGCGCGACGGCGACGAGGTCCGCATCACGGCGTCGGCGCGCTCGTTCCTGCAGCACCAGGTGCGCTCGATGGTCGGCTCGCTGGTCCATGTCGGCGAGGGCAAATGGAGCAGCCGACGATCTTGCCGCGGCGCTCGCCGCCCGCGACCGCGCCGCCTGCGGCCAAGTCGCGCCGCCGCACGGCCTTTATCTGGTGCGGGTGGATTACTAGTTGCCCGTCATTCCGGGGCGCGCGTAGCGCGAGCCCGGAATCCATAACCACAGGTCTGACAGAATAGTCTCTGAAAATCTTTCGAAAGACAGGGCTTATGGATTCCGGGCTCGCACCTTCGGTGCGCCCGGAATGACGGTTTACGCGAAATACTTCTCGATGATCCGCCGGTAAATCGCCGTCAGCGTGACCAGGTCGGCAACCGGCGCGCATTCGTCTACCTGATGCATGGTTTGTCCGACCAGACCGAATTCCAGCACCGGGCAATAATCCTTGATGAAGCGCGCGTCCGACGTGCCGCCGCTGGTTGAAAGCTTCGGCTTGCGGCCGGTGACCTCGGCGATGGCCGCGACCGCAAGATCGGTGAACGGACCGGGTTTTGTGACGAAACGTCGGCATTCGACGGCTGCCACTCGAACGCATGATGCACGCGTCCGGCCGCGGCCGCTCGCGCGCGCTGCTCGATCAGCGTCTTGAGCGCGGTCTGGCTGTGGCGGTCGTTGAAACGGATGTTGAAACGCGCCCGCGCCTCGCCCGGGATGAGATTGACGGTGGCATTGCCGACATCGACCGAGGTGAACTCGAGGTTCGATGGTGCGAAATGCGCGCTGCCGTCGTCAAGCGGCGCTTGCAGCGCCGCAATCAGCGTCACCAGCCCGCGGATCGGATTGTCGGTGCGATCGGGATAGGCGACGTGGCCCTGACGGCCGGTGACGATGAGCGTGCCGTTAAGCGAGCCGCGCCGCCCGGCTTTGATGGTGTCGCCGACCGTTTCGACATTGCTCGGCTCGCCGAGAATGCAGTGATCGAACGTTTCGCCGCGATCGGCCGCCCATCGCAGCAATTTGATCGTGCCGTTGACCGCGACGCTTTCCTCGTCGCCGGTGATGAGGAGCGAGATCGAACCTTTCGGCTTGCCGGCATTGCGCGCCGAGATAATCGAGTGCGGCCGCGACAAAGCAGGCGATGCCGCCTTTCATGTCGACGGCGCCGCGGCCGTAAAGCCTGTCGCCCGCGACTTCGCCGGCAAAGGGCGGATGCGACCATGCCGCTTCGTTGCCCGCCGGCACCACGTCGGTATGGCCAGCGAACACGAGATTGGGTTTTGCGGTGCCGATGCGGGCGTAAAGATTATCGACCGGCGCGGTGCCGGGCGCGGTGAACACCGCGCGATGCACGGTAAAGCCCGCTGGCGCGAGAAGGTCCTGCAAATAGGTCAGCGCACCGCCTTCCTCCGGCGTCACCGAACGGCAGCGGACGAGAGCGCGGGCAATCGTGACGGGATCGGCGGTCATGATCAAAACGCTTTTGCAAGTCCAGCCTGCTTGAGCACATCATTCGCGGTGTGGCGCGACTTGGTCGAGCGCGGAACCGTGACGTTCTTATTGCTGACCGGGCTGTACCAGATTTCATGACTGCCCTTGCCTGCGCGCACAAGGTAACAGCCATGCGTCTGAAGGATATGCACGAGATCTCGATAGAGATCGGCCATTAGGCGCCGGCAACCTCGAGATGTTCTTCGGCGCGAAAAGTCAGGGAGAGATTGTCGCTCCGTTCGCCAGACAATTCTAAAAGATCAGGCAGCACGAGCCTCACCTCCTCGATCATGGCGGGCCAAGTATCGGCTTCGATAACAAGACCGGACACGTCATTGCTGGTGGCGATCCAGACGCTCGCTTCGGCGTCCCAGCGGGCATCGACGTTGATTGAGCGGCTCATAGCGTCAAGATCGTGCACTGAAGTGCGCAGGTCAATCCCCGATCTTCAACTTGGCGGGGTTGCGCCCGGCGCGAGCGGGTCGGGCCCGTACTGGTTCGGACCGATCGTGCCGCGGCGAAAGCCGAGCTCGACCAGCAAAGCGGCGCCGAGCACCGTGAACGGCACCGCGATGGCGAGCGACAGCATGCTCGGCTGATCCTCGGTGCCCGTCAATTCCAGCACGGTGAGCAAATCGAGCAGCGCGCTGGCGCCGAAGAAAACGATCAGCAGCCAAAGCGGGGTGTTGCGGTCGTGGCCGCGTTTCACGGCGATGGCAAATTCGGGATAAGTGTAGGCCAGATCGACGATGGCGCTGAGCCGATCGCCCTGGATTTCTTCGGCGAGGATGTGGCCGAAAATCTCGGCGACGGTCACCGCCCCCATCGCGATCCAGAACGTCTTACGGCCGATGCGGCCGTCGAAACTGTTGAGGAGATAGGACCAATCCATCGGCAAGGCTTGCTTTGATATTGTGGCGGCTCAATCCCGCAGCAGTTCGTTGATGCTGGTCTTGGCGCGCGTTTTCTCGTCCACGCGCTTGACGATCACAGCGCAATAAAGACTGGGCGTGGGCGCGCCGGACTTGCTCGGCGCGCCCGGCATCGTGCCGGGCACGACCACCGAATAGGCCGGCACCTCGCCCTGGAGCGTTTTGCCGGAGTCGCGGTCGACGATTTTGGTCGAAGCGCCGAGGAAGACACCCATCGACAGCACCGCGCCTTCACGCACGATCACACCTTCCGCCACTTCCGAGCGCGCGCCGATAAAGCAATTGTCCTCGATGATCACCGGCCCGGCCTGCAACGGCTCAAGCACGCCGCCGATCCCGGCGCCGCCGGAGATGTGACAGTTCTTGCCGATTTGCGCGCAGGAACCGACCGTGGCCCAAGTGTCGATCATGGTGCCGGAATCGACGTAGGCGCCGAGATTGACGAATGACGGCATCAGCACGACGCCCGGCGCGATGTAAGCGGAGCGGCGCACCACGCAGCCCGGCACCGCGCGGAATCCGGCGGCGCGAAAGCGCGCTTCGTCCCAGCGATCGAATTTCGACGGTACCTTGTCCCACCACACCGCGTGGCCGGGCGCGCCTGAGATTTCGCTCATATCGTTGAGGCGAAACGACAGCAGTACCGCTTTCTTGAGCCATTGATTGACGCGCCAGAGGCCATCGCTCGTTCGTTCGGCGACACGGGCGGCGCCGCGGTCGAGCAGATCGAGCGCCCGCTCGACCGCCTCGCGCACCTCGCCCTTGGTCGAGGCGCCGATCTCGTCGCGCCGCTCGAAAGCAGCGTCGATGGTCTTAGCTAGATTTTCCACAATCCCGGACGACATGGAATGGGCCCCTGCTGCGCATTTTGTCGGGGCGCGCTGGAGCGATGTCAAGCGTCGCAAGTCCGCACCGACACCCAAGTTGGAACCTTTCTTGCATAGCCCGATTGGCAACGAGACGATCAAGGGACATGCAATGATCACGATGGGTATAGGCGTCGCTGCCGGCGTGTTTTACTGGCTCGGCTGCTACAAGCTGGCATTCTGGATTCTGATTTACGCAATCACCTACGGTGCCTTAGGCGCATTGCGCGGCGACAACCAAACGCAGCTGGTTTATCGCCGCGATTCCGGCCTGGTTATCGCGGTTCTCATTCCGGTCGCTTGGCATATTGGACAGCTTGCCGGCTATCTCTGAACGCACGCTACTGAGCGACAATGCCGCGCAAAAAGCCGGCGAGATCGTCAGTGACGTGATCGACATGCGGTGAATCGCGGCCGGCAAGCTCCCACTCTTCGCGCAGCACCACACGAGCGCCTGCGGGCACCACCAGCACAGTGGTCATGCCGAGCGCATGCGGCACTTCGAGGTTGCGGGCGAGGTCTTCGAAGATCACGGCCCGCGTCGGATCGACCTTGTGATGGGCCAGGAAGCGCTCATAGACCGAGGCCCGCGGTTTCGGCTCGAGCTCGGCCGCCTTGATATCGAATACGTCGTCGAAGTGCTTATCAATGTCCAGCCGCCGCATGACTTCGTCCGCGTGATGCCGCGTGCCGTTGGTCAGAATGAACCTGCGGCCGGTCAGCGCGGCGATGGCCGCGCCGAGCGCAGGGTCGGGTTGCAGCGGCGAATATTCGATTTGATGCACGATCTCGAGAAACTGATCCGGCTCCAGGTCATGCTCCGCCATCAAGCCGCGCAGCGTCGTGCCGTAGCGCCGGTAATAGTCCTTTTGCAGCCGGTATGCCTCGTCGCGTGTGATCTTAAGCAGATTGACGATGTAATCACGAATGCGCTCGTCGACCTGTTGCCAAAGATTGAGATGATGCGGATAGAGCGTGTTGTCGAGATCGAACACCCAGGTCTCGATATGCTTGAAACCAGGTTTGCCGAAACCGGGTCTGCCAAGACTGGACTTACCAAGATTTGGGGCGGCGGATCGCGTCATTTCCGGGTCACTCGATGTTGCCACAGTTCGCGGCGACTAGGCTTTGATCCGAACCGAATCAGTTTTAACAGTCGGCGCGATGGGGGCAATCAATGCGAAAGATTTTACGAAAGTCGATTCCGTTCTTGTGGGCGATATTGATCGGCGCGCTGGCCGGCGCGGGCGTCGCCGGCGTGGCGCTTTACGCGGCCCATTCTTGATAGATCGGGCATGATAATCGGGCTTGATAGGTCGGGTCGCTCCTCGCAACGGCGCTAACCGGCCTCGCGCCACGACGTTGCCGGAATAAGACCCTGGAGCGCGCCGTCGTGCAACCGCACCGGATCGCGCTCGCCTTCCATCGCCAGCCGCAGCACGCAGCGCGCAAGCTCATCCGGCTTCACGGTGTTGTTGCCGACCGCTTTAAGCGTCAGCCATGCTTCGTCGAATGCGGCCTCCAGGACCACAAGCGTCTGGGGATCGAAGGAGGTGTTGTGGAACCCCCGCATAGTTCCAGCCTCACCGATTTTACGGACATGGTCTGTAGAGTTCCCGGCGAAGTTCGGCGCAAAGCTGGCCGAGTTTGTGGCACGGCGGCCTGATTCGGATCAACTGTGCTTGATTTGATTATTCGCGCTCGGTTCCCGCGAGCGCGAAGGAAGCTTCGACGATTATCGCCACAACTGAAACGCGACCAGTGCCGCCAGCATGATGGCGCTGCCGACGCCCTGGATCGGGGTGATCACTTCGCCGAGAAACAGCGCGCTGAGGACCATCGCGATCAACGGCTCAAGATGCATGATCAGAGCCGTGCGGAACGGCCCGATGCGCATAGTCGATACGAAGATCGAACAGAATCCCGGCGGTGGTGGCCAGACTGATGCGCGACCAGCGACAGCCCAGCCCAAAGTCGTCTGCGGCAGGCTCAGGTCTTGCGTCGGCGGCCGACACGCCGACGAAAACCACCGTCGACGACAGCACCGAGTACCAGGTCGTCAGCCGCGCATCGCCGCCGACCAGATAAGCGCGCGTCACCAACAGCACGGCGGTGCGGCAGCAAGCGGCGCCCAGCGCATAGGCAACGCCGGCGAAGAGCGAGCCTGCCGGATGCGCGCCGATCATGATCGCGAGCCCGCAGAAAGCCGCGACGAGCGCACAGCACGCCTCTGCCAGCGCAACGGTTCGAGGCCGAGCAGCGACGCGGCAAGTCCGGTCAAAAGCGGATAAGTGAAATAGGACAGGATCGCGGTCGGCACGTCGATCGCCTCGATCGCCTTGAACAGACAAAAAATCAGGCCGGTAAAAATGATGCCGATGCCCATCGAGATCCAGCGCACGCGCGCGTCGGCCGTCGGCTTCGGCCCGAAGCGCAGCCAGGTCGCGACGAAGGCAAGCCCGACTACGCTGCGAAACGACAGCATGGTGAGCACATCGCATCCGGTCGCGAAAATGAGCTTGGCCAGCACGTCGGATATGCCGAGCGCGGTGCCCGCGGCGATGGCGGGAGTGAGCGGAAGCAGATTGTTTTGAATTCAAGGGCGATCTAGCTGTGAATCAGCGTGCCGGCGCCGAGCTCGGTGAACAATTCGAGCAGCACGGCGTGCGGCACCTTGCCGTTGAGGATGACGACGCCTTCGACGCCGCGCTCAAGCGCATCGATGCAGGTCTCGACCTTCGGGATCATGCCGCCGGAGATCGTGCCGTCGGCGATCAGGCGGCGCGCGTCGTCGACCGAAAGCTCCTTGATGAGCTGTTTCGATTTGTCGAGCACGCCGGGCACATCGGTGAGCAGCAGCAGGCGCTTGGCCTTGAGCGCGCCGGCAATCGCGCCGGCAAAGGTATCGGCATTGACATTGAACGTACCGCCATTCGCCGCCGCCGCGACCGGCGCCAAGACCGGAATGAGCTCGCGGCCGAGAATCTGATCGAGCACGGTGGTGTCGACTTTGTCCGGCTCGCCGACATAGCCGAGGTCGATCACTTTCTCGATGGCCGAATCCGGATCGATCACGGTGCGCGTCAGCTTACGCGCAACGACCATGTTGCCGTCCTTGCCGCATAGCCCGACGGCTTTGCCGCCGGCTTCGTTGATGTAGCCGACCATCTGCTTGTTGATGGAGCCGGCCAGCACCATCTCGACGATTTCCAGCGTCTTCTCGTCGGTGATGCGCAGCCCCGCTGCATATTGCGACTGCACGCCGACTTTCTTGAGCATCGCTTCGATTTGCGGGCCGCCGCCATGGACGACGACCGGATTGATCGCGGTCTGCTCCAGAAGCACGATATCGCGTGCAAATTCGCGCGCCAGATTCTCCGCGCCCATGGCATGGCCGCCGTATTTAACGACGACGATTTCGTCGTCATAGCGCTGCATATAGGGCAGGGCTTCCGACAGGATGCGGGCCTGCGCCTCGGGACTAACGGGGTCGCTCGTGCTCATCGGCTTAGTCTTCCCGGCATTGGCGAAGGTCTATGTAGCCGCGCGACGGCTCCGCGACAATGAGCTTCGGCTCAGCGCACCCGTTCAGCCAGCAGCCGCGCGATGGCGCCACGCAATTGCGCGATGCCGGCGCCGGTACGCGCCGAGGTCGCGATCAGATCGGGAAAGGCCGCCGGCCTTTTCCGCATCGCTTCCTTGATCGCGGCCATACGCTCGGCCAGCGCGGCTTCGCTGATCTGGTCGCATTTGGTGAGCACGATCTCGTGGCTGACGGCGGCCTGGCCAAGCGTGTCGAAAATGGCGTCGTCGGCGGTCTTCAGGCCATGACGCGCATCGATCAATACGTAGACGCGAGCCAGCGCGGCGCGGCCACGCAGATAATCCTGTATGAGCTTGGTCCAGGCGACGACTTTGCTCTTTGCCGCAGCGGCATAGCCGTAGCCTGGCATATCGACCAAGAGCAGCCGGTGCGGCCCGCCGAAGAAGATCAGCTCTTGGGTGCGGCCAGGCGTGTTGGAGGTGCGCGCCAGCGCCCGGCGGCCGGTCAGCGCGTTGATGAGCGACGACTTGCCGACATTCGAACGGCCGGCGAACGCGATTTCCGGTCCGGCCGGCGGCGGTAGTGAGGCAGGCGAGCTGGCCGCCGAGACGAAGTTCCACTCGCCGGCAAACAGCCGGCGGCCGGTTTCGATTTCGGCCTTGGTGAAGCCGTCGCTCTGACTGGCGGAGCGTCATTGCCGTGCGTCCTGCGTTCGAGTCGGAACCAAAACACCGGGCTGCGGTTGCCGCAGACGCCGGGGCGAAAAGCATACGGCGCTGAGGACATGATGGACGATTGGTCAAACGTAAAGCTCTGCGACATCGCGAATCTGGTCCTCAGCGGGGTGTTGTTTTTCTCGCCTTGGCTGTTCGATTTTTCGACCGGCGCGCAGAGCGCAGACAGCATCGATTGCCGGCATCCTCATCGCTGTGCTGTCGATTGCCGCGCTCGCTGCTTTTGCTGTCTGGGAGGAATGGTTCATTTTGGTCGCCGGACTGGCGCTGATCGTATCGCCCTGGCTGCTCGGCTTCCAGAACAGCGACGCCATGAGCGATCGACTGTCGTCGATCGGCGGCGCCGTTGCGGCGCTGGCCGCATTCGAGGTCTGGCTGACGCGCGATCGCGAGCCGCGGATCACCGCGCCAGCATTAAGAGCGCGGGCGGCACCATAACCGCCCAATAAAAAGGGATTTCGCCTGCCCTTTGGCCGGCAGCAGCGGGAGGAGACCGCTTGCGGCCGTTTAGGCCGCCGTTTCCTCGGGCTAGTCGTGCCAGTCGATCGGCGCCGGCGCATAGGCGGGGTTCTTGGCCACGCCCTGATAAAGCACGGCGGCCGCCACCGCGGAAATTCCAATCTGCCGGTAGCGGCCATCGAGCGAACTGCCGTCCCCGCCGCTTTCGACGGCACTTTTGCCGGAAAGTCGCGTGAACTGTACTCGGCTTAGCATTTTGATCGGTTTTTTTGGCCGTTTTGGCAGTCGCGCGCGTCATTATGGAACCCCATTTCCCTTCGCCCCGCCGGATGATCAGATTCTAGGCGGCGAGTGCGGCGAAAATGGGCGACAAATCGTGCGTTGCAGTGACATTTCCTGCTGTTGAGCGCGCACCGGGTGCCGATCGCGGCGGTCACTTGCACCGATTGTGGTAAACCGTTGCTTAATGGGTCCGGGCCATAGTGCTGGGGAACGTTATGAGGCAGACTGCGCGATGTTCGACGGCTGGTTATCCACGGTGTCCAGCGAGACTGCGGCATTCCTGCAACACATGGCGCAGACCTTACGGTCGGAGCCCCGTAAGACTGGCATGATCGCGATGGTTTGGGGTATTGGGATTTACGATAACCCCTGAGCTGGGTGGCGCGGGCGGAGAAGTAGGCGCGTGATGGCAGTACGTTTAATTGCATTTGTGATTGTTGGGCTGGCCCTGGCCGGCTGCATGCAGGAAACGCTCGATCCGTCGACGCCAAGTCGGCTGGAACTCGCGCGACAAGCAGCTGATGTCCAACCTGCCCTACGCGCAGGCCGCTATCCCCGAAGCGTATAAGCGCCATATCGTCGATTACACGCGCCAGGAAGCCCCCGGCACGATCGTCGTCGATAGCGACAACAAGTTCCTCTATTACGTGCTGCCGAAGGGTGAGGCGATCCGTTACGGCATCGCCGTCGGCGAAGATGCCCAGGTCTGGAGCGGCATCGCCAAGATCGGCCGCATGGAACAATGGCCGGCATGGGTGCCGACGCCCAGTGAGCAGGCGCGACTCGGCCCGTTCCCCGCCTTCGTCACCGGCGGACCGCATAATCCGTTGGGCGCGCGCGGGATGTATCTGTATTCCGGCAACAAGGACACGCTGTATCGCATTCATGGCACCAATCAGCCGGAATATATCGGCCAAGCGATTTCGTCGGGCTGCATCCGCATGACCAACGAGGATGCAATCGATCTTTACAATCGCGTGAAGGTCGGCACGATCGTCGTTGTGCTTGGCGCCGAAGCAGGGCGATGGGCTCGTTCAGCCCGCAGCAAGTCGCATCCGGGCCAGAAATCTCGGCTGCGCGTTAGCAAGCCAAGCTTCCTGTCGCTTAAAAACGACAAGCCGGCGCCGGTCTTTGCCGGCGCCGTTTGTCTTTAGCCTCAAGCGCCAAGCGTGATGTGGACGATTTCCGGCGGCACGCCGAAGCGAGCTGGAATGATGCTGGTGCCGAGCCCGCCGGATACGATCATGTGGCGGTTGTCCTCAACGACGTGGCCATAGGCAAAGCGCGCGCCGTATTGCGACGGCACGAAGTGCGGCCAAATCAGCGGCAGGCGAATTTGTCCGCCATGAGTATGTCCGGCAAGCGTAACCGCGACGCGCGACGGAATTCGCGGAAAGATATCCGGCTCATGCACCAAAAGGATTACCGGGTCGTCGGTTTTGACATGCCCAAGCGTGCCGGGCAAATCGTCGACGCCGCGGAAGTGTCCATGGCCTAGCCGATATGCAATCTGATCGCCGATTCCGGCGAGCCAGAACTGTTGTCCCGGCGGCCCGAGCAACACGGCGTTGTTTTCCAAGAGCGGGATGTCATATCGGCGAGCGCGTTACGCACGCCCTCGAGGTCGTGCCACCAATCGTGATTGCCGAGGATCGCCCAGATACCGAGCGGCGCTTGCAGTCGCGCGATTTCGGACGACCAGTCCTGGTCGGCGACCGGCTCCGTCTTGAATTGGTACCACGCCTTGAAATCGCCAAGCAGCACCACGAGGTCGGATCGCAGCGCGTTTGCGGTGTCGACCACGCGGCGGACATGCGGAAGAGTCATGTCGGGACCGCCGGCATGCAGGTCGGCAATCACGGAAATCGTCAGCTTGCGGCCGGCCATCCAGCCCGGCGGAGTGAACGCGTAGGGCGTGACAACGAGGCCGAATGGCTCGATCGCTCCGGCATAGGCGGCCGTCGCGGATGCGGTTAGTCCGACGAGCCCGGCGGCGCCGGTGATTAAACGACGCCGCGTTAGGCGCGGCTTTCCGGCGCGCTCGCCTTGCTCGATATCCTTGGTTGCCGTTAGCACTATGTCAAATCCCAGGCCGCTTCATAGCGCGCGAATAATGAATCGAATCTTCCTGTCGGCGTGAATTTTACGCTTAACGCCTTCACGAATGCGCGAGGTGCTCGCGCCGCACCCATGCGAGCGCATTGTCGAGCGCGCGCACAAGCCGATCGAACAATTCATCGATCTCTTGCGCGCTGATGACCAGCGGCGGACACAATGTCAGCACATCGCCTAACACCGCGCGCACGATCAAGCCTTCGGCTTCGGCGAATTGCACCACGCGGGCCCCGACGCCGTGCGCGCGACAAATGGCCGCTTGCTGCTTTTGTCGGCGGTGAGCTCTACCCCGCCAATCAGGCCGAGCCCGCGCGCCTCACCCACCAAAGGATGGTCGCCGAGAGCCTTCAGCCGCGCCTGAAATTGCGGCGCGCGTTCGGCGGCTTTGTCGAAAATGCGATCGCGCGCATAAATCTCGAGCGCCTTGAGCGCGACCGCCGCGGCGACCGGATGTCCGCCATAGGTGAAGCCGTGGCCGAACACGCCGATTTTCTTGCTTTCGACGAGAAGCGCCTCATACATCCTCTCGGGCATCATGACGCCGGCGATCGGCAGATAGGCCGACGACAGCGCCTTGGCGATCGAGATCGAGTGCGGGCGAAAGCCGAGGGGTTCGCAGCCGAACGCCGTGCCGAGCCGGCCGAAGCCGCAAATGACCTCGTCGCTGATCGTGAACACGTCATGCTTGGCGCAGACCCGCATGATCTTCTCGAAATAGGTTTTGGGCGGCACGATCACGCCGCCGGCGCCCATCACCGGCTCGGCAATGAAGGCGGCAACGGTGTCCGGATCTTCGCTGACGATCAGCGCGTCGAGCTCTTCAGCCAGCCGTGTGGCAAAATCCTCCTCGCTCTCGCCCGCCTGCGCGAAGCGGTAGTGATGCGGGCAAGCGGTATGCAAAAAACCCGGCAATGGCAGGTCGAAGTCGCGATGATTGCCCGGCAGTCCGGTCAAGGAAGCCGCGGCAACGGTGACGCCGTGATACCCCTTCACGCGGCTGACGATCTTTTTCTTCTTAGGCCGGCCGAGCGCGTTATTGAGATACCAGACGAGCTTGACCTGGGTGTCGTTTGCCTCCGATCCGGAATTGCAGAAAAACACTTTGGAGATCGGCACCGGCGCCATCTCCTTGAGCTTTTCGGCAAGCTCGATCGCCGGATCGTGGCTGCGGCCGGTGAACAAATGGGCGAAGGACAGCTTGCGCATCTGCGCCGCCGCGGCTTCGACCAATTCCTCATTGCCGTAACCGAGCGCGGTGCACCACAGCCCCGCCATGCCTTCGATATAGGGCTTGCCCTCGGTGTCGTAGACATAGACGCCTTGACCGCGCTCGATGATCAGTGGGCCGGTCTCGCGAAAGCTTGCGAGATTGATGTAAGGGTGCACCAGCGTTTCGAACGTCGCGGGTAGCGAGATTGCTGAGCGGAGTCATAAAAGTCCTTTAGATTTTGCGCCCGATCTGTTCCGAACTTCGGCGACCGCCGTTCGGGATCGTGCTCCTTATTGCTCGATATTATGGTGCCTGGACAGGGCCCGGTCGATTTGCGCAACCGGGCGCGGCCGCGGCAGCGGGATCTCGTCGAGCGGGATGAGCGCCGGCTCGTCAGCCCGCGGCGCCGCGTCGTCGGCTGCTGGCACTGTGGCTTGCGCCTGCGCGGGAGGTGGCGGTTTGCGCACCTCCCACTCGCACAGCTTGTAGCCGTTGTGGCGCTCGGCGAGATCGAGATGAATATGCTCCTCGTGAAAGCCGTCGGAGCCCGGACCAAGCACGGTCGAAAAACGCGCACAGGCGCTGGCGCGGATGCCGTCGCGCCAATCTTTGTCGACTTTGACGTCGGTCAGATTGAGCTCGCGGCCGTCGGCGAGCTTGAAATCGCGCACGTCGAGCGCGTTGGCGCGGCCGTGCTCGCTCAGCTGAGCGGCACGAATGTTATTGCGGCCGCGACAATCATAAGAAGCGTAATTGTCGAGCCGGCGCAGCGGCGGCTGGTCCTTTAGCGACGGCGCAACATCGTCGCGAACCCAATCCGCGATTTCCTCCGCCATCGAACAGCGCATGGTTGCCGGCGGCACTATTGCGACCTTGCTCTGGTCGGGCAGGGTCACGTTATCCATCAGCACGGCATCGGTGGCGCCGCATTCGCCGGCCCCGATGATGACCGGCAAAGGTTGGAATGCGGCAATCTTGGCCAAACGCAATTGGCAGGCGGACGGCGCTGCCGGCGCCGCGGCGGCCGCGGCTTGGGGAAATGAAGCATATTCCTCTTGCGGCGGCGCAAATTGCTGCGGAATGACAACCGGCAACGGCCGCGTCTGCCGCGCGCTGTGCGCGGCTTTGGCGGATGTTGCCGCTGCTATGGAATTATCCGGCGCGTTGGATTGCGCCGCCGCGGTGCCGGCCATGCACAATAGCGCGGCGATGATAACGGGACCTCTCACGCGCACCTGCTTAGGCCAAGTGCCCTCTTAGGTTCAAGCGCGGCATGGGTTCAAGCACCGGCGAAATACGGAGTTTGCCTTGCCGCCGCGGCGGATTAAGCTCAAGGCCGATTGCGGCCGGATTGGGCCGATATGCCGTCCAAGATAACCGTGTGCGGGAGGACCTATCGTGCTTGGGCTGATGCAGGATTGGCCGCTGCTGTGCCATCGCATTATCGATCACGCGGCGGTTAATCATGGCGAGCGGCCGGTGATTTCGCGTTCGCTGGAAGGGCCCATCCACACCACGAATTACGCCGAGATCCGCGCCCGCGCGCTTAAGGTGGCGCAGCGGCTCGCACGCGACGGTATTCGGCACGGCGATCGCGTGGCGACGCTGGCGTGGAACACTTGGCGGCACCTCGAAAGCTGGTACGGCATTCTTGGCGTCGGCGCGATCTATCACACCGTCAATCCGCGGCTGTTCACCGATCAAATCGCCTGGATCGTCAATCATGCCGAAGATCGCGTGATGATGACCGACGTGACCTTTCTGCCGCTTCTGGAAAAGCTCGCCGACCGGCTGCCAAGCATCGAGCGTTACGTCGTGTTCTGCGACGCCGCGCATATGCCGGCGACGACACTGCGCAATGCGGTGCCCTACGAAGAATGGATCGGCGAGGTCGACGGCGACTTCGCCTGGAAGGAGTTCGACGAGAACACGGCCGCCGGCATGTGTTACACCTCCGGCACGACCGGCGGTCCCAAGGGCGTGCTCTATTCGCACCGCTCGAATGTGCTGCACGCCATGACGGCTTTGCGGCCGGATATGATAGGGCTCGCCGCGCGCGATATCGCGCTGCCGGTGGTGCCGTTGTTCCACGCCAATGGCTGGGCGCTCGGCTTTGCCGCGCCGATGGCCGGCGCGGCTCTGGTGCTGCCCGGAGCGAAACTCGACGGACCGTCGATCTACAATCTGCTCACGGAGTTCAAGGTGACTTGCACCGCCGCGGTGCCGACGGTGTGGCTCGCGCTGCTGCAGGATCTGGAAAAGACCGGCGGCAAGCTGCCCGATCTGCGGCGCGTCGTGATCGGCGGCTCGGCCTGTCCGCGCGCCATGATCAAAACCTTCCAGGACACTTATGGCGTCGAGGTCATGCACGCCTGGGGCATGACCGAGATGAGCCCGCTCGGCACCGTGTGTTCGCTCAAGCCGGAATATGGCGGGCTCAAAGGCGAGGCGCTGCTCGACATATTGCAGAAACAAGGCCACGCCCCGTTCTGCGTCGAGATGAAAATCACCGACGATGAAGGCTGCCGGATGCCATGGGACGGCAAGACTTTCGGCCGCCTGAAAGTGCGCGGTCCGGCCGTCGCCAAGGCCTATTTCAAGGACAACGCCGACATTCTCGACGACGAAGGATTTTTCGATACCGGCGACGTCGGCACGATCGATCGCTACGGCTATCTCAACATCACCGACCGCTCCAAGGACGTGATCAAGTCGGGCGGCGAATGGATTTCCTCGATCGAACTGGAAAACCTCGCCGTCGGCCATCCCAAAGTCGCGGAGGCCGCGGTGATCGGCGTGCGCCATCCGAAATGGGACGAGCGGCCTCTGCTCGTCATCGTGCTCAAGGCAGGACAGACGGCGTCCAAGCAGGAATTGCTCGCCTTCCTCAACGGCAAGATCGCGAATTGGTGGATGCCGGACGACGTCGCTTTCGTCAAAGAAATTCCGCACACCGCCACCGGCAAGATTCTGAAAACGGCGTTGCGCACGCAATTCAAGGATTACGTGCTGCCGACCACCGCCGCCGGATGATTCGCTGGAATTTGAACAAATCGCCTCGCGGCGAGCTCTGCGTGAGGCGATGCATCCGGCCTTGCGGTATGCACGCACCGAATAGTGTTGCCGCAATTGGCGGCGCGCGGACCCGCGCCAGCGGCGAATAGTTATTTTCTTTCAGTCATTTGCAGAATAGTTCGTGAATTCTGCTCATGCCCAATAGATTTCATAGTCTCGCCTAAAGTCTTGAGCGTCATGTTGCGACGCACAATGACCACATTTCAGCGGTCAAAGCGCACACGGTTCGCGATCAGCGACCAAATCACCCTTCCCCATCAACAACTCAATAGGCAGATAATGGCTTGTTACAGCCCGGGAAAACTTGCCTTTGCTTTCGCTTTTACTGCTTCGACTATCGGCTTTACGCTGACTGCCTCAGCGGAGTCAGGAATTGCTTCCGTCTATGCTTACTCCCGTGGACGGACCGCTGACGGCGAACGGCCGCAGCCTTCTGCGCTCACTGCGGCGCATCGCACGCTGCCATTCGGCACCCTGGTGCGGGTGACCAACAACGGCAATGGCCGCTCCGTCGTGGTGCGGATCAACGATCGCGGGCCGTTTGTCGCCGGCCGCGTGATCGACCTGACGCCCGCCGGAGCGCGAGTGCTGGGCTTCTCCGGCCTCGCCCATGTCTCGCTCGACGTCGTCGGCCACAGCGGCTGACGCCGGCGTCACCAATTTCATCAACCAAGCTGAGGTGCATCATGGCTGACGGCAGCCTGATAAAGCTTTCGTCGTCTATCGTCGTTCTTGCTTCGGTACTGCTTGCGTCAAAGGTCAGCGTGCCGATGACAATATCGGACAAGTCCGGAATTGCATCGGTCTACGCCTATTCCGGCGAGGTCACCGCGAACGGTGAAACAGCGTCGCCCACCGGGTTGACGGCGGCGCATCGCACCTTGCCGTTCGGCACGCTGGTGCGGGTAACCAATGACGTCACCGGCGATTGGGTGGTGGTGCGGATCAACGACCGCGGCCCGTTCGTCGCCGGCCGCATCATCGATCTCACGCCAGCCGGCGCCGAGGCGATCGGCTCCGACGGCCTCGCGCATGTGTCGCTCGATATCCTCGGCTGGAGCGGCTGATAGCAACGGCCATTTCTTCGCAATGAAACGGGAGGCTTCGGCCTCCCGTTTTTTTATCCCGCCCCGCGACAGCGGGGAGGGGGACCGCGCACTTGCGCGGTGGCAGGGGCGTGGACCTCACCGATCATTCTGCGACGAAAGCGAAGCGTCGACTCAGACGCCCCCTCCACCACGCTTCGCGTGGTCCCCCTCCCCCGCTTTCGCGGGTGAGGATGCATTGCTTCAATGCCGCTTGAAATACTGCACTGCGCGCTCGTGCTTGTCGGCCGCAGCACGGCTGGCGAAGGTGCCGAGATTGCGGCGCTTGCCGGTCTTCGGATTTATTTTGCGCGAATAGAGCCGGTATTTGCCGGACGACAGCTTGCGGATCATGGCGGAGACTTTCCTGCGTGCTTGTCTCGTCAATGCGAGCCGCGAGCGACGGTTCCGCAATGGTCATTCCGGGGCGCGCCGAACGCGCGAGTCCGGAATCCATAACCCCGGTGCTGGGAGTATGGATTCCGGACTTGCCGCTTCGCGGCAATCCGGAATGACGATCAGCCAAATCCGGCGCGCGTCAGCCGCACGATGGCCCGGTCCAACGCCGAGAGAAAGCTCGACCTGTCGCGCGGCGAAAACGGCTTTGGGCCGCCGGTGATCTCGCCTGCGCTGCGCAAGGAATCCATCAGGTTGCGCGTCGCCAGCGTCATGCCGATCAATTCTTCGGTAAACGCCTTGCCGTTCGGCGCGATCACGTCTGCGCCTGATTTGACGCAGCGGCTCGCCAGCGGCACGTCCGCCGTGATCACGATGGCGCCGGCGCGTGCGCGCTCCGCGATCCAATTGTCCGCCTCATCCATACCGGCGCCAACGACGACGCGTTCGATCATCGCATCGCGCGGGATCGCGATGGGGCTGTTGCTGACGACGAGGACTTTAAGCGCGACGCCTTTGAGTGCATGGCGCTCGGCGACGCGGTAAATCTCCTGCTTCACCGGACAGGCATCGGCGTCGATGTAGATCGAGATTGGCGTCACGCCGCCGAATTGCTTTTGGCGATAGCGCGCCGGACGGCTTTCGGCTCGGTCTTGATGACCTCGATCAAAGTGCGCGCGGCCCCGGACGGCCGCCGTGTGCCCTGTTCCCACTTGCGCACAGTACCGACGGCCGTGCCCACGAACGATGCAAACTCGCGCTGCGACAGGCCTAGCTTGTGCCGGGCCTCGCGCGCGTCGGTGTGGCTCGGCGTAACACGGTGGACGATGGCGCCGGTTTTCTTGCCGGCGAAGTAGTCGCGTGCCTCTTTGAGGCTCTCCAAAAGGTCGTCGGCCACCCGTCGTTTTATCTTCTTCGCCATGGTCCTGTAATCTCCTTCACCGTGTCGACCAACTTCTTCTTTTCGCGGCCGCTCAAATCGGTCTTCTCGTTCTTAGCGTAGAGCCCCAATAGGAGAAGCGGAAAGTCCGCACTGTAGAAATAATAGATCACCCGCGCGCCACCGCGCTTGCCGCTGCCGCCACGCCCGACGCGAACCTTGCGCAGCCCACCGGTGCCGGGAATGAGATCGCCGCACGTCGGGTCATAGGCGATCAGGTCGGTCACCGCGTCCTGCTCGCCGGCCGTGAGCAATTCGTCGGCCCGCCGCCGGTATGCGGCAAACTCGATCACCGATACCGGCGCCCGGCGCATTTTGGCCTTGTACCCCATTGGGGTACTGATGTCAATTTAGGCTTGAACGACGACGCGTTCGATCATCGCATCGCGCGAGATCGCGATGGGGCTGTTGCTGACGACGAGGACTTTAAGCGCGACGCCTTTGAGTGCATGGCGCTCGGCGACGCGGTAAATCTCCTGCTTCACCGGACAGGCATCGGCGTCGATGTAGAGAATGATCATCCTATTCGGCTATCACATGTCGCTTTCGGCAAGCCGTGAAAATCGGTACCATAGGCCACGGCTTTGGGGGTGATCTTTAGACTTCGTCCCGAGAATCCCGCTTCCACCGAGGAATAGATGACCAATCGATTGACGTCGGCGCGATCCATCCGCCTTCGCGCTGCGGGCTGTTGCGCACCTGCCGCCGTTGCGATGGTCGCGGCCGCGCTGACGGCGCTGACCGCGGCGCCGCCCGCCGCTGCCAAGCAGGCGGCACCCACGCAGATGGCGGCCCCGCGCGAGGCAGCAGAGCCGATCATGGCCATCGTGTCGATCAAGAGCCAGCGGGTGACCTTCTACGACGCCGACGGCTGGATCCTGCGCGCACCGGTCTCGACCGGCACGACGGGACGCGAGACGCCGGCCGGCGTCTTCGCCGTGATCGAGAAGGACAAGGATCACCATTCGAGCATGTATGACGATGCCTGGATGCCGAATATGCTGCGCATCACGTGGAACGGCATCGCGCTGCACGGCGGCCCATTGCCCGGCTACGCCGCCTCGCACGGTTGCGTGCGCATGCCGTTCGATTTCGCCGAGAAGGTGTTCGACAAGGCGCCGCTGGGCATGCGGGTGATCATCTCGCCGAACGACACGGAGCCGGTCGCGTTCTCCGATCCGGCCCTGTTCGTGCCCAAGCAGGATGTGATCGACGCGATGCCGGCGCGCGCGCAAGCGCTGGCCCAAGACGCGGACGACGCTGCAAAGACTGCTGCCGCCGCGAAGGCCGCTGTCGCGCCGGCAAAGCGCGCCGCCGCCGCGGCGCCTGCGGCGGTGCGCAATCTCACCTCGCTCAAGCAACGCGCGGATGCCGACCTCGCCTACGCCGCGAAGGCGCTCACCGCCGCCAGCGCCAACGCCGCCAAGATGGACCAAGCCATAGTGGACCAAGCAACGGCGGATCAGGCCAAGACCGATCAAGCCAAGACCGATCAAGCCAAAACCGATCTGGCCGATGCGGACCAGCTCAAGACCGACCAAGCTAACGCCGACCAAGCCAAGATGGACCAGGCCAAAGCGGACCAGGCCAAAGCTAATCAGGCCAAAGCTAACCAGGCCAAGGCCGCAGCGCAGGACATGCAGCAGAAGGCCGCCGCCAAAGCAGACGATCTGGCCCATCAGCTCGACGCCGCCAAGGCTGATCTGAAAGCGAAACAGGACGCCGCCGCAGCCGCGGCAGCAGCCGCCAAGGCCGCCGAGGCCAAGCGGATCGAGACGGCAAAAGCCGCGGCGGACGCGAAGCTCGCCGGCGAGCCGGTTTCAATCTTCATCAGCCGCGCGACGCATAAGCTTTACGTGCGGCGCGACACGCACAAGAAATGGCCGGACGGCGGCGAGGTGTACGACTTCAGCCAGGAGTTCCCGGTCACGATCAAGGATCCCGACAAGCCGCTCGGTACGCACATCTTCACCGCGGTGGCGCGCGCCGGCGGCGATTTGCGCTGGACCGAAGTCTCGATCGACAACGGCGATAACGCCAAGGACGCGCTCGGCCGCATCACCTTCCCACAGGAGGTGCTCGACCGCATCGCGCCCACCGCAATGCCGCTGTCCTCGATCGTCATCTCGGACGAGCCACTGTCGAGCGAAACCAATTACCGCACCGAGTTCGTCGCGGTGCTCAGCAACCAGCCCCAAGGCGGCTTCATCACGCGAGCGAAGTCGCCCGACATGAACGTCGCGCGCAACCAGGATGACAACGGATTTGGCTACGGCTGGTTCGGCTCACCCGGCTATGCGCAGCCGTCGTACCGACAGTCCCGCCGCGGCCAGTCCTATTATCCGGCGCAGCGAGGGTACTGGGGGAATTAGCGGGCACGTGTCTTCCCAAGCGTAAGGGCGTCCCTTTGAGCGCGGTGCCCTTGCGCGCGTGCCGCTCGGCGACGCGATAAATCTCCTGCTTCACCGGGCCGGCGTCGATGTAGATGTAGATTGTGACACTCGTGTCCACCCTCAGTCGTCATGGCCGGGCTTGTCCCGGCCATCCACGTCTTGCTTAAATCCGGATATGGCGGGCGGCTGGGTTTATTTCATGACTAATCGTCGCAACGGCATTCTGTATGTCGGCGTCACGAGCAATTTGCCGCGCCGGGCCTATGAACATCGGGAGGGACTTGTCGATGGATTTACAAAATATCACGGCCTGAAGCGATTGGTTTATTCGGAGCGCTTTGACGATATTCGATACGCAATTCAGCGCGAGAAAACGATCAAGCACTGGCCCCGCGCCTGGAAGGTTCGCCTCATTCACTCCGCTAACCCCGAGTGGAATGATTTATACGAAACGCTCATCTAAGCGTAATTGAAAGCCACGACATGCTTCAATCCGCCATGCCCGCGCTTGTCGCGGGCATCCACGTCTTCTAGTCGACGACAAGGAAGACGTGGATGGCCGGAACAAGTCCGGCCATGACGGACTTTGGTCGTGTCTTAGTTTGAATTCTTGAGGTCAGTTCGCATGGCCTCAATTAGTCCATTGAACGCCTTGTTTCGTTCCTCAAAAGATGCACCTGTCATCTCGACCATCATCTGCGCGTATTTCATTTCGGGCTTCGGGCTATTCTGATACAATCTGAGTGTTGGTTGCCATTATAGCGTTAAAATCTGAGGGGTGTCGCCATGGCGAATGACCGGCCCACCAATCTCCGCATGGGATTTGGTTTCTCACAAGCGCGCGCGGCAGGCGCTCCCTACGTTTCTCCACGATCTGGCTATGTAATGGATTGGGACTAGCTGCGCTTATGAAACGCCACCCGTCCGCTGCAGCACTCGTGCGAGAAAAAATGGAGACTATAAAAAGGGGCGAAGTCTGGGTGCATCCGGGTTATTGCTTCCAAACAACAGGGTCTTGGCGCAGTTCAGCGACGTTGCTCTACTACTTTGGAGCCTACGATAAGCCTGAGTTTGCCTCCAAAGGATATTGGCGGCGCATTCATGAGAAATATAATTAGCCGGTACCGCCGCAATCAAACTGAGACAGCAGGCGTCCTCACACCCGCTCCACAAAACTATCCACCACGCGCTTCTCCCCGGCCCGGTCGAACGCGATCGTCAGTTTGTTGCCGTCGATCGCGGTGACGTTGCCGTTGCCGAATTTCTGGTGGAAGACGCGATCGCCGAGCGTGAAGGCGGAGACGGTGCCGGTGGATTTGGCCACCAGTTCGCCTTCGATGGTCAGCGGCAGGCGGCGCGAGCCGCTCGCTTCGTTGCGCGCACGCCAGGGCGACGGCTGCGGGGTGTCGTCGAAGCCGCCACTTTCGTCGTCGGCGGCGTAGCGCGAGCCGCTTTCCGAAAACCCCTCGCCCTTATTCTCATTTCGCTTTCCTTGCGCGCGCTGCCAGCCCGGCGTGTTGTAGCTGGAGCCGAAGGCGGTGGTGGCGTCGAAGCGCGAGGCGCCGTAGCCGGCGTAACCGCCGAAGCCGCCTTGCGATTCCATGACCTCGACATTCGCCTCCGGCAATTCGTCGAGGAAGCGCGACGGGATGTTGGTTTGCCACAGGCCGTGCATGCGCCGGTTGGTGGCGAAGTAGATTTTCGCCCGTTTCCGTGCACGGGTCAGCCCGACATGGGCGAGCCGGCGCTCCTCTTCGAGGCCGGCGCGGCCCTGATCGTCGAGCGTGCGCTGATGCGGAAACAGGCCTTCCTCCCAGCCCGGCAAAAACACCGTGTTGAATTCGAGGCCCTTGGCCGAATGCAAGGTCATGATATTCACGGCGTCGGCCTCGGCGCCTTTCTCATTGTCCATCACCAGCGAGATGTGTTCGAGAAAGCCTTGCAAATTCTCGAACTCCTCCATCGAGCGCACCAGCTCCTTCAGGTTATCGAGCCGGCCGGCGGCGTCGGCCGAGCGATCCTTCTGCCACATCTCGGTGTAGCCAGATTCGTCGAGGATGATCTCGGCGAGCTCGGTATGCGGCAGGGCATCGCGCTGCTTGCGCCAGCGGTCGAACGATTCCAGCACCCCGCGCAGCGAACCGCGCGGTTTGGGCTTGAGCTCATCGGTCTCGATCATCGCGCGGGCGGCTTCGGTCAGCGGGATGCGGCGCTTCCTGGCATGATCGTGCAACAGCTGCACTGTTGCGTCACCCAAGCCGCGCTTGGGCACATTGACGATGCGCTCGAAGGCGAGATCGTCGGCCGGTGAATTGACCACGCGCAGATAAGCCAGCGCATCGCGGATTTCGGCACGCTCGTAAAAGCGAGGTCCACCGATGACGCGATAGGGCAGACCGAGCGTGACAAAACGGTCCTCGAATTCGCGCATCTGGAACGAGGCGCGGACCAGGATCGCCATTTCGTTGAGCGTATGCGGTTCGCCCGATGGGCCGCCGCGCTGCAATTGCTCGATCTCCTCGCCGATGGTGCGGGCTTCTTCCTCGGAATCCCAGGAGCCGGTGACGGTGACTTTTTCGCCGAGCTCGTCGTCGGTGCGCAGCGTCTTGCCGAGCCGGCCTTCGTTGTGGGCGATGATGTGCGAGGCGGCGGCGAGGATGTGGCCGGTCGAGCGGTAATTGCGCTCGAGCCGGATCACTTTGGCGCCGGGAAAATCGTGCTCGAAGCGCAGGATGTTGTCGACCTCGGCGCCGCGCCAGCCGTAGATCGACTGGTCGTCGTCGCCGACGCAGCAGATGTTTTTGCTTCCCTCTCCCGTTCCGGGAGAGGGCGGCGAGCGCAGCGAGCCGGGTGAGGGCCCGGGACTCGGCGGTAGGCCCTCACCGGGCGCGCTCTGCGCGATAGCCGAAGCTTCGCTTCGGTGTTCTTCATCCAAGGGAACGGCGTCCGAAGAACGCCTTTGCTCTCCCGGAACGGGAGAGGGTTTATTCGTCTTCTGCGCCAACAGCCGTAGCCACAAATATTGCGCGACATTGGTGTCCTGATATTCATCGACCAAAATGAATTTGAAGCGCGACTGATATTGCCGCAACACTTCGGCGTGCTCGCGGAACAGCCGGATGTTCTCCAGCAGCAAATCGCCGAAATCGGCGGCGTTGAGGATTTTCAGCCGCTCCTGGAACGCCTTGTAGAGCTTGAGCCCCTTGCCGTTGGCGAACACCGCGGCTTCGCCGGCGGGCACCTGGTCCGGCGTCAGCCCGCGATTCTTCCAGCCGTCGATCAGCATCGCCAAAACGCGCGCCGGCCAGCGCTTCTCGTCGATATTCTCGGCTTCGAGGATTTGCTTGAGCAGGCGAATCTGGTCGTCGGTGTCGAGAATGGTGAAATCGGGCTTGAGCCCGACCAGCTCGGCATGGCGGCGCAGGATTTTCACGCCGATCGAATGAAACGTGCCGAGCCACGGCATGCCCTCGACCACACCGCCGACAATGTCGCCGATGCGGTGCTTCATCTCGCGCGCCGCCTTGTTGGTGAAGGTGACGGACAGAATCTCGCCTGGCCGGGCGCGGCCGAGGCTGAGAATGTGGGCGATGCGCACGGTGAGCACGCGGGTCTTGCCGGTGCCGGCGCCGGCCAGCACCAGCACCGGGCCGTCCAGCGTCTCGACCGCGAGCCGTTGCTCCGCATTGAGCCCGGCCAGATAGGGCGCCGGCGCCGCTGCGGCCTGCGCGCGCGCGGCAATGCCGCCGCGCACCGGTTGCGGCGGCTCGGCCGGCTCGGGCGTGCGCTTTAACGGGTCAGCCAAGGGATCTCGTGCCACTGATTCTCATGCGGTGAAGATGGCACCTGGGCGCGGCTTTTACGAGGCTTTGCCTCTCGTCATTCCGGATCGGCGCGAAGCGCCGAGTCCGGAATCCATAATCCCGGCGCCGGGCCTATGGATTGCGGGCTCGCGGGCAAGAGCCCGCGCCCCGGAATGACGGCTCAGCGGGCGACCACCTCGCCGGGCATCGCGATGCGCCGGCCGGCGCCTTCCGGAACCGGCAGGTGGGCGTGCGCGGCCTTCATGGCGGCGAGTAGCTTCGCGATTTTGTCGGGGAAAGCGGCGGTCTTCTTCGCGTCCATGCCGACATGCAGCGCCATGTTCTCCGACGTGGCCGAGAGCCAGCCTTCCTCGGCGTGAGTGAGCGCTTCGAAATAATGCAGCCGCTTGGCGTCGAAACCGAGCAGCTGGAATGTCACGCGCACCGGATCGCCGGCATGCAGCTCGCGCAAATAGCGGATATGGACCTCGGCCGTGAACGTCGAATGCCGCGTGGTCTCGACGTAATCGAGGCCCAAGCCAAGCAGCTCATAAACCTCGTCGACGGCGCGGTCGAACAATACATTGTAATAGGCCATGTTGAGATGCCCGTTGTAGTCGATCCAGCCGGGCTCGACCGCCATCACGGAAGAAACGAAGGGCGCGGCAAACGCGGGTTCGGAATCGCGGCGATCGCGCATGGCGCGACTGTTGCTATTCTTTGCAGCGCCCGCAAGCCCGGACCCGCGCGGCTTGACCTGCGCAGGCGGCACCGCCACGCTGGGGGTAACAGTTAAGGAAGCGCCATGGTTTTAGTCGAGGCAGCGGAACGGACCACTCACGATCGCAAAGCCGCCGCGGCCGTGATCGCCGCGCTCGCGGCGCGCTACGGCAATCGGCTGTCCACCTCGCAATCCATGCGCGAGCAGCATGCCAACACCACGACCTGGGTCGACAACCAGCCGCCGGATGCGGTGGTGTTTCCGCAGAGCACCGAGGAAGTCCGGGATGTCGTGCGGCTATGCGCAGGCCATCGCGTGCCGGTGATCGCGTTCGGCGCCGGCACTTCGCTGGAAGGCCAGGTCAATGCGCCGCGCGGCGGCATCTGCCTGGATTTCCGCGACATGAACCGGGTGCTGGCCGTCCACGCCGAGGATCTCGATTGCGTCATAGAGCCCGGCATCACGCGGAAGCGGCTTAACGAACATCTGCGCGATCGCGGCCTGTTCTTCCCGATCGATCCCGGCGCCGACGCCTCGCTCGGCGGCATGGCGGCGACGCGCTGCTCCGGCACCAATGCGGTGCGCTACGGCACCATGAAGGACAATGTGCTGGCGCTCAAAGTCGTGCTCGCCAACGGCGACGTGATGGCGACCGCGCGCCGGGCAAAGAAATCCTCCGCCGGCTACGATCTCACCCGCCTGATGGTCGGCGCGGAGGGCACGCTCGGCGTCATCACCGAGCTGACGCTGCGGCTCAGCGGCATTCCGGAGGCGATCTCGTCGGGCGTCTGTCCGTTTCCCACCGTCGAAGCAGCGTGCAACGCCGCCATCCTGACCATCCAAACCGGCATTCCGGTGGCGCGCATCGAACTGCTCGATGCGCTGCAGGTGCGCGCCTGCAATGCGTATTCGAAGCTCGACCTGCCCGAGACGCCGATGCTGTTTTTGGAGTTTCACGGCAGCGATGCCGGCGTCGCCGAGCAATCGGCGCGCTTCGGCGAGATCGCTCGCGAACTCGGCGGCGGACCGTTCGATTGGGCAACGCGCGCCGAGGACCGCACCCGGCTGTGGCAGGCGCGGCACGATGCCTATTGGGCGGCGCGGGGCTTGCGCCCGGGCGCGCAGGCCATTGCCAGCGACGTTCTGCGTGCCGATCTCGCGGCTTGCCGAATGCGTGATTGAAACCCAACGCGACGTCGAAGCAAGCCGGCTGTTCGCGCCGATCGTCGGCCATGTCGGCGACGGCAATTTCCACCTGTCGCTGATGGTCGACCTCGCCGACGGCGATGAAGTCAAACGCGCCAAGGCGATGCTGGAACGCCTGGTCGAGCGGGCGCTCGCCATGGATGGCACCTGCACCGGCGAGCACGGCGTCGGTCAGGGCAAGATGAAATACCTGGCGGCGGAGCACGGCGAACCCGCGCTGACCGCGATGCGCGCGATCAAGCGGGCGCTCGATCCGCTCGACATCATGAATCCCGGCAAGATCGTCAGCCTCTGAACCGGCAGTGCTAGTCCGCCCGCAAGAGCGACGGCGCCGGCTGTGGCCTCAGCATAATGTCGCGCGGTGTGGTTTCGGCCGGATCGGCGGTCCGGGCCTGATAATGGTCGAGCACGAACAGCCGGATTGCCGATGACAGATTGCCATGGCGGCGTTCGGCGTCGAGCGAGGCCACCAAGTCCGACAGGGTCACGCCACGGCCTACCGCGATGTCCTTGAGCCCCTTCCAGAACGCATCCTCGAGGCTGACACTGGTTTTGTGGCCCGCGATCACGATGGAACGCTTAACAACCGGCGATTTCATTGCCCGCCTCCCGTTTCGACCCGGTGCTGGTCGAGTGTGCTCTGAGCTTTGTCGCTTCGGGACCGCTCCAGGTTTCGCTCCGCCTTGGATATTCCATGGGCCAGCCGGCGCGCCGCGGCCGCTTGCTCGGCTTGGCGCCGTTTGGCCTGTTTCCGCGCGGTGCGAAGATTGACGAGGGGGCCCACGGGATAAAACTCATGGAATCTGGAGAAAACGGGCAACGACCCGCCAACTGGTCTAGAAGCCGTCTGGTATTACGGCTGCCATCGTCCACCGGATCACCGTCCGCGGCTGTGATATTGGACACAAATATGCTGTTGCCTGCGGTCGGTTAGCGGCCCGGTTTTATGGAACTTTTTAGAGAAATTAAGGCGGCGGCTTGTCAGGGGTCCGGCCGGGTCATGCGCGCAGGCCGCACCAGGCGGTCGAAATCCTTGCCCGAGACGAAGCCGAGCTTGATGGCCTCTTCGCGCAAGGTCGTGCCGTTGGCATGGGCCGTTTTGGCGATTTTCGCTGCCTTGTCATAGCCGATATGGGGCGACAGCGCGGTCACCAGCATCAGCGAGTTATTGGTGAGCTCGCGGATGCGGGGCACGTTGGCGCGAATCCCGGCGACGCAATGTTCGGTGAACGAGTTCGCCACGTCGGCGAGCAGCCGGATCGATTGCAGCATGGCGTCGATGATGACCGGCTTGAACACATTGAGCTCGAACTGACCCTGGCTTGCCGCCACAATGATGGTGGTGTCGTTGCCGAACACGCGGCAGCACACCATAGTCAGCGCCTCGCATTGGGTCGGATTGACCTTGCCCGGCATGATCGACGACCCCGGCTCGTTTTCCGGCAAAATCAATTCGCCAAAACCCGAGCGCGGGCCGGAGCCGAGAAAGCGGATGTCGTTGCCGATCTTGAACAGGTCGGCGGCGAGCGCGTTGAGCGCGCCGTGCGCGAAAGCGATCGCGCCATGCGAGGCCAGCGCCTCAAACTTGTTCGGCGCGCTGACGAAGGGCAGGCCGGTCATGCCGGATATTGTCTTGGCGAACAGCTTGCCGAATTGGCGCTTGGCATTGAGCCCGGTGCCGACCGCGGTGCCACCCTGGGCCAAGGCATAAAGCTCCTTCAAGCCGAGCTTGACGCGGGCGATGCCAGAGGTGACTTGCGCGGCGTAGCCGGAAAATTCCTGGCCGAGCGTGAGCGGCGTGGCGTCCTGGGTGTGGGTGCGCCCGATCTTGACGATCGAGCGAAATTCCTTGGTCTTGGCCTTGAGCGCGGCTTGCAGATAGGCGAGCGCCGGAAGCAGCCGATCCGAGATCTCCTGCGCCGCCGCGATATGCATGGCGGTCGGGAAGCAGTCGTTCGACGACTGGCTCATATTGACGTGATCGTTCGGATGGATCGGCGATTTGGCGCCAAGCTTGCCGCCGAGCTTTTCATTGGCGCGATTGGCGATGACTTCATTGACGTTCATGTTGGTCTGAGTGCCCGATCCGGTCTGATAGACCGAGAGCGGGAATTGATCGTCGAGTTTGCCGTCGGCGATCTCCTGCGCCGCCTGCACGATCGCCTTGGCGCGCCGCCCGTCGAGCAAGCCGAGGCCGAGATTGACCTCGGCGGCGGCGCGCTTGACCAGCGCCAGCGCGCGGATCAGCGGGCGCGGCATGGATTGGTCGCCGATGCGGAAATTGCCGCGTGAGCGCTCGGTCTGCGCCCCCCAATAGCGGTCGGCGGCGACCTCGATCGGCCCAAACGAGTCGGTTTCGGTGCGGGTTCGGACGACGGACGACGGAGCACGGACGACAGATGAAGCGGCTTTCCGTCTATCGTCTGTCGTCCGTCCTCTGTCGTCTGTCCTCATTTCTTCCGAAACCGGTCGAGCCGCACGACTTCGCCGCCCATGCCGCCCTCCGGCGGCGACGCCGGCTCCGGCGGCTTTGCGGCCGCAGGCGCGGGCAAGGCGCCGCGGGGGCTCCGTTCCGCGGGCACCTCTTTCACCGGCGCCGCCGATTTCTCGGACGCGCCGGCGTCGGCGCCGCGATCGCTCGCCGACCCGGCTTCGATCGTTTCGAATTGAAATCCGAATTGCACCGCCGGGTCATAGAATGCCGTGACCGCCTCGAACGGTATTTTCAGCAGCTCCGGGGCGCCGCCAAACGACAGTCCGACTTCGAAGGCATCGTCGCCGACATGGAGGTCCCAGAATTGGTGCTGCAAAATAATGGTCATTGTTTCCGGATATTGCGTCCGCGTGCGCTCGGAAATCCGCACGCCGGGCGCGCCGGTGGCAAAGGTGATCTTGAAATGATGCTCGCCGGGCAGGCCTTTTTTGGCGACGTCCGCGAGCACCGCGCGCACCACGCCGCGCAACGCCTGTTGCGCCAAGATGTCGTAGCGGATGTGGTCTTCAGCCATCAGGAATCAGGGGTCAGGGATCAGGAATCAGGGAGCAGATCAAATGATAGATAAGGCGTAAATCATAGGGGTCTAGATCGCTCTGTCCCCTGATCCCTGATTACCGACACCTGATCGCTGAAAAGTGGAGGCTTCTGTTGCCAGGTGCCTCCGAACCCCGCCTGACGGAGCTTAACCCGCCAGGACTTTAAGTCGGTCTTTCAGACTGCGTTACGCAGCCAGAGCAACCGGAGCATAGTTGTCATTGGCAACTATGGAATTGGCCCGATAACGGCGGAACCATGCCGAGCAAAAGCACGCTCTTTACGCCCTCGTCGATCCTATTTCGACCCCGTATCGGACGACGGAGGCAGAAGACGGAGGACAGAACAGAAGACTGCATAAGCCCACATTTGTCTGTCGTCCGTAGTCTGTCGTCCGTCCTCCGGGATTGGTGGAGTCGCCGGGTACCGCCCCCGGGTCCGAAAGGTTTATTACAACGGCCATTTATCGCCATAGCCGGCTTGCGCCGGCACCCAGGAATATAAGCGCAAAAGGTTGCGGAAAAAAGAGTACGAAAGCGGTTCAAGGAACCCCATGAAGCTTATTTGCGGCGGACAGACGGGGGTCGACCGGGCGGCCCTCGACGTGGCGGTGGAACGGGGCATCGCTTATGGCGGCTGGTGCCCGCAGGGCGGCTGGGCCGAGGATTTTCCGGCGCCGCCCGGTCTGTTGGCGAAATATCCGAACCTTGCCGAGACCCCGCTCGCCGACCCCGCCCAGCGCACCGAGTGGAACGTCCGCGATGCCGATGCCTGCATGATCGTCACCGGCGCCGGCGGCTTGGACGTCTCCGCGGGCACAATGCTGGCCCAAGAGCTGGCGCACCGCTACCGCAAGCCGCTCCTGACGGCGAACCTTGGCGCCCCGGATGCGCTCAAGCACGCGACGCTTTGGCTGCGCGTCCAACACGGCCGCTACCCCGACGGCCTCACGCTCGGGATTGGCGGACCGCGCGCGAGCGAGGCGCCGGGAATCTATGCCGCCGCCGTCAGCCTTCCTTCGCGCGCTGCTTGACTAGACCGCCGCCGCCGCCGCGTCGCCCATGCGCAAACCATCTGGCTGCGCAAGCCAACGGGCGCTAAATAAATTCATGAGCTCCCCGCCCACCCCCGGCGCCGCGGCACCGAACCCTCCACCCGCGCCTGCTGCGCCGACCCAGCCGACGCTTTGGGATCTGTTCACCGCTTTCGCCACGATTTCGCTGTCCGGCTTCGGCGGCGTGCTGGCGTGGTCGCGGCGCATGATGGTGGAGGAGCGCAAATGGCTCACGCCGGAGCAGTTCAACGAGGCCTACGCGCTGTGCTCTATCCTGCCCGGCGGCAACATCCTCAATTTCTCGGTGATTTTCGGATCGCGCTTTCGCGGCCCGGCGGGCGCTCTGGTTGCGATTGCCGGCCTGATGGGCCCGCCATTGCTGCTGGTCATGATCATCGGCGCGATCTACGCGCATTACGGCGACGTGCCGGCACTACGCCGGATGCTGACCGGCGTCGCTTCGGCGGCGGCGGGCCTGATGATGGCGACCGTCGCCAAGATGATGCGGCCGCTGTTTCGCAATCGCGCTCATCACGGGCCGCTGATTGCGCTCGCGACTTTCGTCTGCGATCGGCTAGTGCATTGGCCGCTGCCGCTGGTGCTGGCGGTCATCGTGCCGGTGAGCATCGCCATCGCCTGGGTGCGGCTATGAAAGCGGACGGCGGCACGCTATCTGACGCTGGCGAGCTTTTTCGCCGTGCTGTCGCTGTTCGCGATCGGCGGCGGCAATTCCGCCGTGCCGGAAATGCATCGCTATTCGGTCGACGTGCAGCATTGGCTGACCGACCGGCAATTCGGCGACACCTTCGCGCTGGCGCAGCTCACGCCAGGACCGAACCTCATCATCGTCGACTTTGATCGGCTATCACGTCGCCGGCGTGCTGGGTGCGGTGGTCACGACACTGGCGATGTGCGGGCCAAGCGGCGTGTTCGCGTTTTTTGTCGGCCGCGCGTCCGACCGTTTCAGGGAGCCTATGGCGTGGCGCCGTGAGCCGCGGGCTCGTCCCGGTGACGCTGGGGCTGACGGCATCGAGCGCCATCATGATCGCGACGCACAGCCGACTACAGCTGGACCGCGGCGGCGATTACGCCGGCACCGCATTCACCGCCTATTTCATGCGCGTGCACCCGCTCTGGGCCTTTGCCGTCGCCGCGTTGCTGGGGCTGTTCGGACTGATTTGAAGACTGAGGGGAAACAATGGACAACAGCGATCGTCTCGATGCGATGGCGCGATGGATGTGGGACGCGCGGGTGCGCCGCCTGCCCTACCGCAATCTGCCCGACGACTTGCGTCCGCGCTCGATCGCCGAAGCCTATGCGGCGCAAGAAGCCTATTACCGGCTGGCCGAACCGGTCTACGGCGCGGTCGGCGGCGCCAAGATCGCCACCACCACGAAAGTGATGCAGCGGTTGATGGGCATCAACCATCCGTGCGGCGGCGCGATCTTTGCCCGCACCATCCACGCCGTCGCCGGCGCGCCTGCGCACCGCGGATTTCGTCAACTTGCGCATCGAAAGCGAAATCGCGCTCAAGCTCGGCGCCGATCTGCCGGCGTCCGGCGCGCCGTGGACGCGCGATTCCGTCGCCCCGGCGGTCGCCGGCGCCATGCCCGCCTTCGAGCTGATCGAGGATCGCCATGCGGATTACGCGCAGACCGAGGCGTCTTCGCTGATCGTCGAGAATTGCTGGAACGGCGGCGTGGTCGTCGGCACGCCGAAGCCGGCATCCTGCGCAGCGCTGGTCGGGATCGCCGGCCGTCTCGCCGTCGGCGGCAAGACCGCGGGCGAAGGCGCGGCCGAGGATCCCTGCGCCACGCTGGCCTGGCTCGCCAATCATCTCGCGGAACGCGGCCGCGGTCTAAAGGCCGGCATGGTGGTCATCACCGGCAGCTTGATTCCGACCGTCTCCATTGCGCGCGGCGAACGCGCGGTATTCACCGTCGAGGGACTGGGCGAAGTCGCGATGGATGCCGTTTAAGGTCGCCCGAACCCGCGGTTTAGGGCGGCACTCATAAAATCGAGATCGATGGGCAACCGGTCGTCAATGTCCGATAACAAACTGACGGACAGAAGGTGATCTCAGAAAACTACCGGGAGTATTTTCAATGGACAACGTTCTTATTCCAGGTTGTCCCCGTTTGTGGGTATCCCGACTGTTCTCCGTTCTATGAGAGTGGCGCATCGAATTTCATCAACATCTGCGATTGCTGTGGCTGTCATTCAGGGGTTGATTACAACAGCTCTGATAAACCTGCACGGTTTGCCCACCTTCGTCGATTGTGGATTAGTGAAGGGAAGCGATGGTGGTCCAATGTTCCCCAGCCGCCCGGGTGGGATGCCGACAAGCAACTCAAAAACGTAGCAATGATCAACCGACACATGAGATCTCTCGGCCGCAAGCGGTAATACGGACACCCCGCTGAGCGCAGCAATCTTACGCGAGGAGGAGGCTATATGGGCAACAGAATAGGGCTGCCCCGAACAGGAGCCGATATTTACCTCAGCAATATGGGAACGGCGGCGCTGCTCATCATGCTGGTTTTGAGCGGGACGGCAATCGCGCGCACTGAGGGAGAGAAGAACTTGGTCGTCTTTCTTGCCGAGCGTGACCAGACCTACCGCGGACTCGGAGTAGTCGGCTTCGATCTCAACGAGATGCCATGGGATCGCGACACTTTCGAGGACCAAGTCCGTTTCATGATCCGGGTTGTCGATGGGGCGCTGGCACGTACGAACTGGGACAAGGTGAAGAACTTTACACCGAGTATCGAGCAATACGCCCCACTGCTTGAAAGTTTAAAGAGCATGCTCTCCGATCTTCGCTTGGCCGACATCGGAATTAGCGAGTGGGCGCCCCCGGCGGAGTACGTCATATGCGATAATCACCCTGCGCTGATGTACGATCTGGGGGAGCCACCCGAAGGCTCCGAAGTGGTGGATAAGCAACTAGCGCGGGCCTACGAGCTCGGAGACTATCAATGCCTCATTTGCAATTGGGAATAGCGACCGTGCGCTGCTATGAGGTGCACCTCTCAATGAAGGTCGGGAAAGTGCTCGCGTAGGAGAATAGTCGTGGGAAGCTCGACAGACGCGCACTGCTTCGCCTGCGGATACGACACATTCATGTGGCTTGGCGGCGGCATGGAGAGTTTCAAAGTCTTCGCGGCATGGCCGGTCGCCTGCAAGCATTGTTCAGCCGTCACGACCGCCAACTTCAAAGAGTCGCCGCTGATCTGTCAGGCGTGTAACAGCAGCAACGTCGTCAAAATGACCGACCCGCATCAATGGAACGGAGACGGCAACGTTATCGAAAACTGGTTCGACCTCACGCTGACCGACGGACATTATCGGTGTCCCAAATGCGACAAATTTGAACTGCGCTTTGGGACGAATGTCGGCGGGCACGACAAGGTGATGTGGGACTAGAGACTGATCCGATGATTACCAATATCATCGACAAGCGCAAACGGCCGTACCGCTTCTACTTACGAGGAACGCCTGCATATTCCGCTGAGCGAAGCTGTCACTTGGGCGAGTGCGTTTGCGGAGCCGGTGACGCTTTTCCTCTATGACGAGGATGCGGGCATTACCGAGCCTGGCGATGAGCCATAGTCGCTATGCGGTCTTAGCCGGATAAGCATGGTTGACCTCTCAACCGGTCGCGCCGGGCAAGAGAACGACGGCTACGAGAGTCCGCTTTGGGTTATAACTGGAAGTCATCGGTCTCAAGCCGCATCATCCGGTCGTCGTAAACAACTTCTCGATTTCGTCCATGAGTGGATTGGTAAGCCCGGCCTTCCGCAGTTCGCCAAAATCTTCAATGATAACGGCGTCCCACGATTTCCCATTCAGGATATTTTTCTGACCGCGGTATTTCAGATAGGCGGCACGTGCCTCGTCGGTGCGGCCCAGAAACATGAGTGCGTGGGCCTGGTTTACGTAAAACCAAATCTTGTCAGGCGCGAGCGCGATGGCTTGGTCGGCGGCTGCAAAAGCCGTTGCGAAGTCGCGCGCGAGTACGAACCTGTAAGCCACGCCCCCAATTCTCTCAATGGCAATTTGAAGGTCAGCTTGCCATTGCGCGTTGCTGTGATCGAGTGAGGCGAGGCGCTCAGAAATCGCGAGGCACGCCTGATAAGAGGTCAGCGCCTCCGACAGGTTGCCCTGCGCCACCTGGACGTTGCCGATATTGCGGTACGACAGCGACAGATCATGCTGCCAGCCGGCGTTGCCGGGATCGGACTTCATAAGGCGATCTAAGATGGCGAGGCTTGCCTGATAAGAGGTCAGCGCTTCCGACAGGTTGCCCTGCGCCACCTGGACGTTGCCGATATTGCGGTACGACCGCGACAGATCATGCCGCCAGCCGGCGTTGCCGGGATCCGACTTCGCCAGGCGCTCAAAGATGGCGAGGCTTGCCTGATACGAGGTCAGCGCGGCCGCCGGGTTGCCTTGCGCATTCTGCACGGCACCGACATTGTTGTACGACACCGACAGATCATCCTGCCAGCCGGCGTTGCCCGGATCGGACTTCGTCAGGCGCTCTAAGATGGCGCGGCTTGCCTGAAAGGAGATCAGCGCTTCCGATAGGTTGCCCTGCGCCCCCTGCACTTCGCCAACATTGCCGTACGACTGCGACAAATCATGCTGCCAGCCGGCGTTGCTGGGATCAGACTTCGTCAGGCGCTCAAAGATGGCGAGGCTTGCCTGAAGGGAGATCAGCGCTTCCGAGAGGTTACCCTGCGCCATCTGCACCCTGCCGACCCTGATGTACAACACCGACAGATTGCGCTGCCAGCCGGCGTTGCCGGGATCGGATTTCGTAAGGCGATCTCTGATGGCGAGGCTTGCCTGATACGAGGTCAGCGCTTCCGATAGGTTGCCCCGCGCCAGCTGCACGTCGCCGACATTGCTGTGCGAACTCGACAGATCGCTCTGCCAACCGGCGTTGCCGGGATCGGATTTCGTAAGGCGATCTCTGATGGCGAGGCTTGCCTGATACGAGGTCAGCGCTTCCGTCAGATTGCCCTGCGAATTCTGCACGGCGCCGACATTGTTGTATGACAGCGAGAGATTACGCTGCCAATCGGCGTTGCCGGGATCGGACTTCATGAGGCGATCTCTGATGGCGAGACTCGCCTGATACGAGGTCAGCGCTGCCGACAGGTTGCCCTGCGCCTTCTGCACGTCGCCGATTTCGTCGTATGCGGCCGCCAGGCCGTGCTGATAGGTGGTGTCGTTGGGTTTCGCGGCGGCAAGTCCAGTCAGCAGGTGGAATGCCGCTTCGGCGTGGGCGCGTTCTTGGCCGGTATCGCCCAATAGTGCGTAATTGCGCGCAAACTGAAGCAGCATCCAGGCCTTCTGATGTTGCAGCTCGGGCGTTGGCCGGCCGAATTGCGCCATGTTGTCGAACAACCCTTCCGCCTTGGTGAGAAGCTGAAGTGTTGCCGCGCGCGGCACGTTGTATTTTTCCGCTTGGGCCACCGCCGTGTCGACGATGTCGGTTGCGGTTTGCAGCGTGGCGTTGAGAAAGGCCTCGTTGGTCTTGAGTTGCTGCCACGCATAGGCGGCGCTGCCGGTCGCCAGAACTGCGAGCAGGACGCAGAACCCGGCGACCGCTGCCCAAAAGCGCGTCCGCCGCCTTCGTGCCCGCTCGGCACGGCGGAAAACATCATCGGGGCTGAGTCCAGTCAGGCCAGCGACCGTCTTGGCGAGGCCAAGACTCTTGCCATCGGCGTCTTCGCGCAGGTCAGGACCGAGAATGGTGATCGGGCGGTCGGTGACGCTACCGTCTGCGGCAAGTTCAAAGCGCAGCGCGGGCGGAAAATTGTCCGGTGCCGTGCCGTCGACGAGAACCGGGATCACCGGCCGGTCCGGATGGCGCGATCGAAACAGCCGCACCTCCTCATTGACCGCCGGGCGGCTGGCGGCGACCGGCGAGCACAGCACGATCAGCGCTGCCGAGGCATCGAGAGCCGCCTCCGTGGCATCGGTCAGCGAATGGCCGCCGGAAAAATCCTCGCGGTCGCGAAAGATCGGCCGCAACGCCTTTGGCACCGGACCGAGCGGGGTGTCGCGGCCGACAAGGTCCTTGTCGAAGCGAAAGCCTTCGAGCCGCGCATGCAACCACTTGGCCCAGCCAACGTCGCGATGGCTGTAGCTCAGAAAGGCGCGGTACTTGAATGAGGCAATATCCGCCACGCACACCCTCAAATACCGAAAGTCCACCTCGCCATCATGTTAGCTGAATTTCTCGTGCGGGCGGATTAAACTTGGTTCATTTATGTCACGACAGAGCCGCGCCTTGCGCGCCCTTCGCCGGCCGCTTATTTGACGCTAAACTCGGAAGCCGAGTCGGACAAAGCAAGATCATGCGCCAATATCTCGACCTGATGGAACGCGTGCTCACCGAGGGCGTGGAGAAGCGCGACCGCACCGGCATCGGCACGCGCTCGATCTTCGGGCATCAAATGCGCTTCGACTTGCAGCGCGGCTTTCCGCTGGTCACCACCAAGAAGCTGCACGTCAAATCCATCGTCTACGAACTGCTGTGGTTCCTGCGCGGCGACACCAATATCAAATATCTCAACGATCACGGTGTGAGCATCTGGGACGATTGGGCCGACGAGAACGGCGATCTCGGCCCGGTCTACGGCAAGCAATGGCGCTCATGGCCGGCGCCGGACGGCCGCAGCATCGATCAGATGGCCAATGTAGTCGCTGAAATCCGCCGCAATCCAAACTCGCGGCGGCTGATCGTGACCGCCTGGAACCCGGCCGAGATCGAAGGCATGGCGCTGCCGCCGTGCCATTGCCTGTTTCAGTTCAACGTCGCGGATGGCGCGCTGTCATGCCAGCTCTATCAGCGCTCGGCCGATGTTTTCCTCGGCGTGCCGTTCAACATCGCCTCCTACGCGCTGTTGACGGTGGCGGTCGCGCAAGTCACCGGCCTTAAGCCCGGAACATTCATCCACAGCCTCGGCGACGCGCATCTTTATCTCAATCATCTGGAGCAGGCGCGGCTGCAACTGACGCGGCAACCCAAGCCGCTGCCGACCTTGCGCATGAATCCGGCGGCGAAGGATCTGTTCGCGCTCGACTACGAAGATTTCGTGCTCGAAGGCTACGATCCGCACCCGCATATCAAGGCCGCGGTGGCGGTGTAAGCAACTATGATCCGTCACCCTGAGGTGCGAGCGACAGCGAGCCTCGAAGGGCGACGGCCCGGGCCGTTCATCCTTCGAGGCGCGCCTTCGGCGCGCACCTCAGGATGACGGATTGGATGTCCTACAAATGAACATCGTTCTTCTCGCCGCGATTGCCGAGAACGGCGTCATCGGCCGCGGCAATGCGCTGCCGTGGCGGCTCAAGTCTGACATGGCGCATTTTCGCGCGCTCACCATGGGCAAGCCGGTGGTGATGGGACGCAAAACCTATTTGTCGATCGGCAAGCCGCTCAAGGGCCGCACCACGATCGTGGTCAGCCGCGATCGCGCTTTCGCCGCGCCGGGCATTGTGGTTGCGCCAAATCTCGACGCGGCCTTGGCGGCGGCGCGCGGCGATGCGGCGCGGCGGAATGGCGACACAATCGTTGTCGCCGGCGGCGCCGACATTTATGCGCAAGCCTTGCCGGCGGCGACCCAGCTCGCGATCACCGAAGTTCACACCCGGGTCGATGGCGACACGCGCTTCCCGGGCATCGATCCGAAAGCCTGGTGTGAAATCGCGCGGCATGAGCAAAAACCCGCGGCTGACGACGAAGTCGCCTTCGCCTTCGTGACTTACCAACGGAGCGACGCGGCATAGCGCCTCAACGCGGCCTAACTGCGCGTTGTAAGGGGCGGCCCCCTACCCTATAACCCCGGCAACCAGGCGGGCCCCCCAGGGCTGGCCGTGAGGGAGAGAATTCATGCCGTGGAGCAACCAATCCGGCGGCGGCGGCCCATGGGGCTCGGGTCCGCGCGGACCGTGGGGCTCGGGTCCGCAACAGCCGGGAGGCTCGAGGCCGCCCGATCTCGAGGAGTTCCTGCGCCGGAGCCAGGAAAAGTTGCGCAGCTGGCTGCCGGGCAATCTGGGCGGCCGCGGCATTGCCTTGATCGCACTCATTGTGATCGCGCTCTGGGGTTTTTCCGGCTTCTTCCGCGTCGAGCCCGATGAGCTCGGCGTTGTGCTGCGATTCGGCCAATTCATCCGCGAGGCGCAGCCCGGCCTTAATTATCATCTGCCTTATCCGATCGAGAGCGCACTCACACCGCAGGCGCTTCGCGTCAACAAGATCGACATCGGTTTCGACACGCGCCGCGGCACCACCATGCGCGACGTGCCGGAAGAGAGCCTGATGCTCACCGGCGACGAGAACATCGTCGATGTCGATTTCTCGGTGCTGTGGAAGGTCAAGCCGACCAGCGTCGGCGATTACCTCTTCAACGTCCAAAATCCCGAAGCCACCGTGAAGGCGGTGGCCGAAAGCGCCATGCGCGAGGTAATCGGACAATCGAACATCCAGCCGATCCTTACCGGCGCGCGGCAGAACATCGAGACGGCGGTGCAGGCGCTGCTGCAGAAGACGCTCGACGATTACGGCGCCGGCATCCAGGTGCAGCAGGTCCAGTTGCAGAAAGTCGACCCGCCCGCGCAAGTGATCGACTCCTTCCGCGATGTGCAGGCGGCGCGCTCCGATCTCGAACGCCTGCAGAACGAGGCGGAGACTTATGCCAATCGCGTGGTGCCCGAGGCGCGCGGCCGCGCGTCGCGGATCGTCCAGGACGCCGAAGCCTATCGCGAGCAGACCGTCGCCGATGCCAACGGCCAGACCTCGCGCTTCCTGCAAATCTACGATCAGTACAAAAAGGCGCCCAGCGTGACCCGCGAGCGCATGTATCTGGAAACCATGGAGCACATCCTCGGCGCCGCCGACAAAACGATCATCGATACCGGTCCGGCGGCCGGACCCGGCGTCGTGCCCTATTTGCCGCTCACTAACTTGCCGCAAGACCGGTCGGCGCCGGCGCAGCCCCAGACCCAGCCGTCGGGAGGCAATCAATGAAGCCGAATCTGTTCGGCGGCGTAATCGCCGTTGTGCTGCTCATCGTCGCCATCGTCGCCTACAGCACCTTTTTCACGGTGTATCAGACCAGGCAGGCGCTGGTGGTGCGGCTCGGCCAGCCGGTGCGCGTCATCACCGATCCAGGGCTCAACGCCAAAATACCGTTCATCGACAGCGTCATCTATATCGATAAGCGCATTCTCGCCATCGAACAGCCGGCGCAAGAGGTGATTGCCTCAAGCGGCGACAATGCCAATGCGGGCGCCGGCCAAGCCGGCGAACGGCTCGTGGTCGACGCCTTCGCGCGCTACCGCATCACCGATCCGCTCAAGTTTTATCAGACTGTCGGTCCCGACGGCGCCAGTTCGCAGCTTGCGATCCTGCTCAATTCGACGCTGCGCAGCGTGCTCGGCGGAGCAACGCTGACGGACGTGGTGCGCAACAAACGCGAAGAACTCATGGGGCGGATGCGCGATCAGCTCGATCACGATGCGCAGCCGTTCGGCATTCACGTCGTGGACGTGCGCATCCGCCGCGCCGACCTGCCGGAGCAGAACAGCGAAGCGGTCTACCACCGCATGCAGACCGAGCGTCAGCGTGAGGCGGCCGAGTTCCGCGCCCAAGGCAGCCAGAAGAGCCAGGCGATCCGTGCCAAGGCCGATCGCGACGTGACGGTGATCGTGGCCGACGCCAATCAGCAATCCGAGCAGGTCCGCGGCCAGGGCGACGCCGAACGCAATCGCATCTTCGCCGCGGCCTTCGGCCAGGATCCGGATTTCTTCGCGTTCTATCGCTCGATGCAGGCCTACGAAAGAAGTATGCTGCAATCCAATACGCGGCTGGTGCTGCGGCCGGATACGGATTTCTTCCGCTATTTCGCCGATCCTGGCGGCAAATTGCAGGCCGACGGCACGACGCCGGCGCGCGCGAACAGCGCTACCAAATAATCGCCGCGCCAAGGGCAGCGAACCGGGCCGATGTTGGATTTCCTCGCCGCGATTGGCTTGTTCTTCGCCATCGAAGGTATTTTTCTCGCGGCATTCCCCGGCGGCGCCAAACGCACCATGGCAACCGTGCTTGAGATGCCGGATGGACCGTTGCGCATCGCCGGCATCGTCTCGGCGGTGGTCGGCGTGCTGATCGTCTGGCTGGTCCGCGGCTGAACACAAAGGCAGGCCGCGTTTCCGCCCCAATCCGGCCGCCGATCACCGGCCGCGGTATGGCCTTGCGTCCCAGGCGGGACGGGGGCACTTTGCCGGTGAGTTTTTCCCCATGAGTCGAATGATCAAGCGAATGCCAGGAGTGCTGACTTCCATGTCTCTGACGTCAATCTCTCGCCGTTGGTCCAAGCGCCCTTTATTCCGCATTGTGCAACACGGCGCGACGATCGCGGCGCTGGCGGCGGCGATCGTTCTCTTGCCGGCGCGGCCCGCCGCGGCCCGGGGACCTGACAACATCGCCGATGTCGCCGAACAAGTCATCGATGCCGTGGTCAACATCTCGACCTCGCAAAAGGTCGATCCGCGGATGGCCGACATGCCCGATTTGCCGCCCGGCTCGCCGATGGAGGATTTTTTCAACCAGTTCTTCAAGAACCATCATGGCCAAGGCGGGCCGGGCGGCCAGGGCGGCGACGATACCGATCAGGCGCCGCGCCGCATCAACTCGCTGGGCTCGGGCTTCATCATCGATCCTACCGGCATTGTCGTGACCAACAATCACGTGATCGCCGATGCCGACGAGATCACCGTTATCCTCAACGACGGCACCAAGCTCAAAGCCGATCTTGTCGGCAAGGACACCAAAAGCGATCTCGCGGTCTTGCGCGTGCACTCCGACAAGCCGCTCAAGGCGGTAAAGTTCGGCGATTCCAACAAGCTGCGTCTCGGCGAATGGGTCATCGCCATCGGCAATCCATTCAGCCTCGGCGGCACGGTGACCGCCGGCATCGTCTCGGCGCGCAACCGCGACATCAATTCGGGGCCGTACGACAATTACATTCAGACCGACGCCGCCATCAATCGCGGCAATTCCGGGGGTCCGCTGTTCAACCTCGACGGCGAAGTCATCGGCATCAACACCGCGATCATCTCACCGTCGGGCGGCTCGATCGGCATTGGCTTTGCGGTGCCGTCCGACACCGCGATGCCGGTCCTCGATCAATTGCGCCAATACGGCGAGGCGCGCCGCGGCTGGCTCGGCGTGCGCATCCAGCAGGTTACCGACGATATTGCCGACAGTCTGAGCATCAAGCCGCCGCGCGGCGCGCTGGTTGCCGGCATCGACGACAAGGGGCCGGCCAAGCCCGCGGGCATCGAAGCGGGCGATGTCATCGTCAACTTCGACGGTCACGACATCAAGGAAATGCACGACCTGCCGCGCACGGTCGCCGACACGCCGGCCGGCAAGGTCGTCGACGTCGTCATCATACGCAAGGGCAAGGAAGAGACCCACAAAGTCACGGTCGGCCGGCTCCAGGACACCGAGAAGGTCGCCGACGCCGGCACCGGCAAGGACGCCGCGCCGGCGGAAAAATCCGTCGTGCAGAAAACTCTCGGTCTCGAACTTGCCGGCATCACCGACGCCCTGCGCAAGAAGTTCAAGCTCAGAGACGATGTCAAGGGTGTGCTGGTCACCGGCACCGATCCGAGCGTGGCGATGGCCGATCCCGACAAGCGGCTGGCGCCCGGCGACGTCATTGTCGAGGTGCAATACCAGAGCGTCGGCAATCCCGCCGACCTGCAAAAGCGTGTCGGCGATCTAAAATCCCAAGGCAAAAAAGTCGCCGTCCTTCTGGTGTCCAATGCCAACGGCGAGACGCGGTTCGTGGCATTGAACCTGCAATAACAGGTTTATCGCGCGACAAACTCCTCGCGGCGATAGCCCTGCGCATAAAGCAGCGCGGTAAGATCGCCATGGTCGATGCGCGCGGCGGCGGCTTCGCGAATCGCCGGCTTGCCGTGAAAGGCGACGCCAAGGCCGGCCTGTTCGATCATGGGGATGTCGTTGGCACCGTCGCCCACGGCGAGCGTGGCGTCGCGGTTGAGATGGAAGCGGTCACGCAGCGCCGTCAACGCTTCTAGTTTTGCCTCGCGGCCGAGCACCGGCTCGGCGACCTTGCCTGTCAGTCGCCCGTCGGCGTCCACCAGTAAAGTATTGGCGCGCTGCTCGTCGAAGCCGATCATCGCCGCCAAACGTTCGGTGAATGCGGTGAAACCGCCGGACACGACGCAAGTATAGGCACCGTTCGCCCGCATGGTCGCGACCAGCGTCGGGCCGCCCGGCGTGAGGCGAATGCGATCAGCGATCACGGTGTCGACGATCGTGGCCGGAAGACCTTTGAGCAAAGCCACCCGCTCGCGCAACGCCGGCGCAAAGTCGATCTCGCCGCGCATGGCGCGCTCGGTGATCGCCGCCACGCGCTCCTTGAAACCGGCATAGTCGGCAAGCTCGTCGATGCATTCCTCGCCGATCATGGTAGAGTCCATGTCGGCGACCAGGAGCTTCTTGCGGCGTCCGTCGTGCGGCTGGATCACCACGTCGACCGGCGCGCCGCCGATAATATCGCGGAGATCGCCGGCGAAATCCCGGAGCAATGCCCGCTTTTCGCCGTCATCGTCCTCATCGACGAGAAAGGCGATGTCCACCGCCGCTCCCAGAGCCAGCCAGTCGATCGGGCGGCCATGCGGCAGATAGCGCGCGACGTTGCGGGCCAGGGCATCGGTCACCACCTGGCGATCGGGAGGTGAGATCAGCGTTGCCACGTAGAACATGCCGTGCGATCCGAACTGCGGACATTGGAGCGGTCGAAGCGGTGTCGCAGACCATTCTCATTGCAGGCCCGACGGCAAGCGGCAAGTCCGCGTTGGCGCTGAAGCTTGCCGAAGATTTCGGCGGCATCGTCATCAATGCCGATTCCATGCAGGTCTACCGCGACCTGCACGTCATCACCGCACGGCCGGCACCGGACGAGGAAGCCTGCGCGCCGCATCGGCTCTACGGCCATGTCGACGCGGCGGAGAATTATTCCGTCGGCCGCTGGCGCGCCGACGCTGCCACGGCGCTCGCTGTGGCGAAGCAAGAGTCGCAGCCGGCGATTGTCGTCGGCGGCACCGGGCTTTACTTCAACGCGCTCACCCGCGGGCTTGCCGCCGTGCCGCCAATTCCGGCCGCGATCCGTCACGAGGTGCGCGCGCGGCTGGCGAACGAGGGCGCGGCGGCGCTGCATGCCGAACTGAAAGTCCGCGATCCCCGCGGCGCGGCGCGCTTGATGCCCGACGACCGCACCCGTGTCGCCCGCGCGCTCGAAGTGGTGCTGGCCACCGGCCGCTCGCTGTCGGACTGGCGTGAGAACAACGAGCCGGCGAGCGTCGATCTTGCCGGCGCGGCCAAGGTTTTCCTGATGCCGGATCGTGATGAGCTATTCCGCCGCATCGATGCGCGGTTCGACGCCATGATCGCTGCGGGCGCCCTGGAGGAGGTTTCTGCCCTCGCGGCGCGCAAGCTCGATCCCAACCTGCCGGCGATGAAGGCGCATGGCGTGCCGTGGCTGATCCGTTATTTGCGGGACGAAATCACGCTCGCGCAGGCGATGGAGCGCACCAAACTGGAAACCCGCCAATACACCAAGCGGCAGGCGACCTGGTTCCGCAATCAGTTTCCGGAATTCAAATGGGTCGAGCCGTCAGCGGCACGCGCTGCAATCGAGATGCAATTGCGGGCGTTCGCAAAGTGACAACGGATACCGAGCCAATTCTAGTGCGTCATGTATTGCAGCCCTGCGGTATAGGCGGCACCGCCGAGCACGCAGGGAATGCCCAGTTCGATTTGGCCGGTTGCGGCGGCGACAACGCAGCCCATCGACAGCGCGCCCTGGCCGATCTGGCCCCAGCCTGAAAGCTCGCGCTTCGAATTCGGACCCTTCTCCTTGAGCTCTTCGATCGCGGTGAGCGATTCCTGGCGCATATGGACGGTGTCGACGGTATCCGCCGTCTCGATGACGTCGTTGAGCACCACTGCCACGTCCTTGGGCTGGCTTTTGACCGACCATTTCAGCATCGCCAACAGCTCGGTATCGCGCACGGCATTGCTGGCGAGCGTGAACTTGGCGGCGCTGCCGGTGGTGAGATTGTCGACGCTGTCGTGGTCATTGGCGAGCGGCAGGAGCTTGATCACCCGCGCGATCGGCGCATAGTCCCCGGTCGCCAGGTAATAGCCCCACAGGATATCGATCAGCTCCGGGGTCGGCGCCAGCGCCACCTTTTTCGGTTGCTGCTTGTCGATGTGGAGCGTCGCTTCGATTCGATCCAGCACATCGGGCCGCGCGGGCCGATAATCGATCTGCCCGAGCGTCGGCAGCTTGCCGTCCAGATATTTGTCGATCATGGCGCGGCGTGTCGGCATGCGATCGACGAAGGTGGCGAGCTGTTCCCGCCAATCCGGCAGACCGGAATAGGCGATAGCGCGCACCAAGATCCAATGATCGGCCGGATCGATCGCCAGCATTTTGGCGATCAGGACTTCGGCGCCGGCCGGATTGCCGCCAAGCGCGCCGGCGATGAAGCCGATATAGGCGCCCGAACTCTCGGCGTCTTTGAAGGCTTGCATCTTGCTGAGCGCGCGCACCACCGTGGGCAATGCCTCCGGCTCGGGCTTGTGCCGGTACGCATTGATCCATTTCAGGATCGCGTCGGTCGAATTGAGCGGCTTACCCAGCGGCGGCGCCGCCGCGGCCGGCACCACCAGCGCGACCATAACCGCAAGTGCTGCGAGCAGGCCGGCGCCGCGGCGCCGGCGTCCGGCAACAAGTCCATATCCTGCAACCATGTCCCCTCCAGCAGAAAAAGCCGGCGGCGCGTGATCGGAGATTTCAGAACGCGCTCGTCCCCGTGCGGCAATTGAGCAACACGCCGGGAAAAATTAAGGGCGCAGCCGGAGCGAAATCGCGGCCGAGCTGTGACACTTACCAAATGGTTAACGATTGCAGTTTGCCGCGCCATTCCGATTTCAAACGCTAGTTTGAAGATCGCGCCGCGCGGCAAGGCCTCCTTCTCGCCGCATTTGGCTTGACCCAAGCTGACACAATGCTTATAAATCTCGACCTGAGAATGCAGGCACACCCATGCAGGCACCCAAGCAGAGACCTATGACTTTACTTTCGCTGATCCTCGTATCGAAGCGCACCGCCGGGGGTGGATGATCCCACCCGCGAGACGTGGCGGTGCGTAGTCCAGGGGCCCTTGAGTGCCCCTTTTTTATTACCCGGATGCAAATTCTCAGCGGGCAGCGGAAATCGGAGCGAGCGATGACGGAAATGACCGGCGCCGAAATGGTGATCGAGGCCCTCGCCGATCAAGGCGTGGAGCACATCTTCGGCTATCCCGGCGGCGCGGTGCTGCCGATCTATGATGCGCTGTTCCAGTCGCAGGACCGGGTTCGCCACATCCTAGTGCGGCACGAGCAAGGCGCGGTGCATGCCGCCGAAGGCTACGCGCGCTCAACCGGCAAAGTCGGCTGCGTGCTGGTGACATCGGGCCCCGGCGCGACCAATGCCGTGACCGGGCTTACGGATGCGCTGTGCGACTCGATTCCGCTGGTCGTCCTCACCGGGCAGGTGCCGACCCATCTCATCGGCAACGATGCGTTCCAGGAATGCGATACCGTCGGCATCACGCGGCCGTGCACCAAATACAATTATCTGGTGAAGACCATCGCCGACCTGCCAAGCGCGCTACATGAGGCATTCCATATCGCATCTAGCGGCCGGCCGGGCCCGGTCGTGGTCGACATCCCCAAGGATATCCAGTTCGCCAAAGGCACCTACAGCAGGCCGAAGGAATTCCAGCACAAAGGCTATCGGCCGAAAGTCCAGGGCGACCCCGACAAGATCAAGCAGGCGGTCGAGATGATGGCTGTCGCGAAGAAGCCGCTGTTCTATACCGGCGGCGGCGTGATCAATTCCGGGCGCAAGGCATCGGAGCTGCTGCGCGAACTGGTCAAGCTCACGGGCTTTCCCATCACCTCGACCTTGATGGGGCTCGGCGCCTTTCCGGCCGCCGAGCCGCAATGGCTCGGCATGCTCGGCATGCACGGCACCTGGGAAGCGAACTGGGCGATGCACGATTGCGATCTGATGATCTGTATCGGCGCGCGCTTTGACGACCGCATCACCGGGCGGCTCGACGCCTTCTCGCCGGGTTCGAAAAAAATCCACGTCGATATCGACCCGTCGTCGATCAATAAGAACGTCAAGGTCGATCTTCCCATCGTCGGCGATTGCGCGCATGTGCTTGAGGAGATGCTGCGGCTGTTTCGCGCCAGCGGGGCCAAGCCGGACAAGAAGGCTATCGCGGCGTGGTGGGACCAGATTGCGAAATGGCGCGCGAAGAAGTCGCTCGCGTTCCACAATTCCAAGGACATCATCAAGCCGCAATATGCCATCCAGCGGCTGTTCGAGCTGACCAAGGATCGCGACACCTACATCACGACCGAAGTCGGCCAGCACCAGATGTGGGCGGCGCAATTCTATCAATTCCAGGAACCGAACCGCTGGATGACATCGGGCGGGCTGGGCACCATGGGCTATGGCCTGCCGGCCTCGGTCGGCGTCCAGCTCGCGCATCCCAATTCGCTGGTCATCGATATTGCCGGCGAAGCCTCGGTGATGATGACGATGCAGGAGATATCGACTGCAGTGCAGTACGAACTGCCGGTGAAAATCTTTATCCTCAACAACAAGTACATGGGCATGGTCCGCCAGTGGCAAGAACTGCTGCATGGCGGGCGCTACTCGCATTCCTACTCGGAGGCGCTCCCCGACTTCGTCAAGCTCGCGGAAGCCTATCATGCCCACGGCATCCGCTGCGAGCGGCCGGACGAGCTCGACGGCAAAATCCGCGAAATGATTGAGGTGAAGAAGCCGGTGATCTTCGATTGCGTGGTCGATCCCGCGGAGAACTGCTTCCCGATGATCCCGTCGGGCCGCGCCCACAACGAGATGCTGCTCGGCGACGCGGCCGGCAAAATCGAGGACGCCGTCACCGCCGAAGGCAAGATGCTGGTGTAATCCCCTCTCCCGTTCCGGGAGAGGGCGGCGAGCGCAGCGAGCCGGGTGAGGGTTCGCAGCGCCGACATGGGTGGCCCATCACCGGCCCCTCGCTGCGCTCGTTTAACGGAGGAAGCCGCGTGAACACGACCACTCATTACCCCGCCATGACCACGTCCGAGAGTATCGAGACGCGCACGTTGTGCGTCCTGGTCGACAACGAGCCCGGCGTTCTGGCGCGTGTCATAGGCCTGTTCGCGGGACGCGGCTATAACATCGACTCGCTCACGGTGTCGGAAACCGAACACCAGAAACACCTGTCGCGCATCACCATCGTCACGCGCGGCACGCCGATGGTGCTGGAGCAGATCAAGAACCAGCTCGATCGCCTGGTGCCGGTGCATCGCGTCATCGACTTGACCTCGACCGGACCCGCGATCGCGCGCGAGCTCGCCATGGTCAAGGTGCGCGGCACCGGCGAACAGCGCATGGAGGCGCTGCGGCTGGCCGACGCCTTTCGCGCCCGCGTCATCGACGCCACCACCGAGAGCTTCGTGTTCGAGATCACTGGCGCGTCCGACAAGATCGAGAGCTTCATCAATCTGATGCTGCCGGTCGGCTTGGTCGAGGTCTCGCGCACTGGCGTGGTCGCGATCGCACGTGGCCCGGAGGGGATGTGATATTGCCGGTGTTGGATAATGGGCTTAGCCCGTTACCCTGTGTGTTGTTGACATCCGTACGGTCATACCGTACACGTAGCCATGCGCGTCGTCAGTTTCCGGCACAAAGGATTGGAGCGGTTCTGGCGGGAAAACGATTGGCGCGGATTGCCCCCGCGGTATGTCGAAAAAATTCGTGCAATGCTGACTGCAATTGCTGAAGCTGAAAACATCGGCAAGATTGAAAGATACTCCGGATGGCGCTTGCATCGGCTTACGGGGGACCGCCGTGGGAACTGGAGCATGATCGTCACGCGTAACTACCGACTAACGTTCCGCATTGTGGACCGCAGCGTCGTGGAGGTCGATCTTGAGGACTATCATGGAGGATGATCGGCCATGCCGATGAAAAAACCGTCTCACGCCGGCGATATCATTTATTGGGGAATACTGGAGCCGCTTGGCCTCAGCATCACCAAAGGCGCCGCAATTCTTGGCGTGCGCCGGGCGACGTTGTCGGCCGTGGTGAACGGCAAGGCGGCGCTGTCCCCTGAACTCGCGCTCAGAATTGAAAAGGCATTCGGCCCCGAGGTTGACCACCTGCTGCGGATTCAGGCGGCTTACGAGGCGGCGCAAATCCGCAAGCGGACGAAGGCGATCAAGGTCAAGCGCTACGTCGCCAAGGCGGCGTAAACGACCCATGACGTAAAGCTGCTAGCCGTCGAACGCCCCCGTTGCCATTTCCGGCGGACCGGAGGAATGTGGGCGAAGGGTCTACGCCTTCAGCTTCGTGACCAGCGTCGCGAACCGGTCGATAAATCCCTGCAGGAATTTCTCGGTCGTCTCGTCGGTGATCTTGCCGTTTTCGTCGATCAGGTTCGGCTTGAATTGGACGTAGAACTCGCCGCCGAGGAGAGTCATGCCGAGGCCCAGCATGACCGTGCGCAAATTGGCTTGGACCAGCGCGGTGCCGATCGCGCCCGGCGACGTGCCGGTGATGAAGCCCGGCTTGCCGGGCCAAACGCTGGTGCCGAACGGCCGCGCACCCCAGTCGATCGCGTTCTTCAGAACGGTCGGCATCGAACGATTATGCTCCGGCGTTACGATCAAGACGCCGTCGGCACGCTTGATCTCGTCCTTGAAGCGCGCCACCTCGGGCGGCAACGCGCCTTCGTTGTCTTGGTTGAACATCGGCAGATCGTCGATGCGCACGAATTTGGCTTCGAATTTGCCGGCGCCGAGCTTGGCCAGCGTATGAGCGAGCTTGCGGTTGATCGATTCACGGCGGTTTGAGCCGACGATCACGGCGACGTGGGGCAAGGGCGCGGTGGGCATGGTTGAATCCCTCGGTTAGAATTAGTAACTAGGGCTAGATAGGTGACCACCCGCAGAGCACACAAGAGGGCACATCGGTGAAACCAGGACACACGCATTTGCCCGCGGATTGCCGGGCCATCAGCGACGTGCTCGCCCGGATCGGCGACAAATGGTCGGTGCTGGTCGTCACCCGGCTTGGCAAACATCCGTTGCGCTTCAACGAATTGCGGCGCTCGATCGGCGGCATTTCACAGCGCATGCTGACGCTGACGCTGCGGGGGCTCGAGCGCGACGGACTGGTCACGCGCACCGTATTTCCCACCATTCCGCCGCGGGTCGATTATGCGCTGACCCCGCTCGGCAGCGATCTTTTGAACCCGGTCTCGGCGCTCGGCGAATGGGCGACCCGCAATCAGGCCAAGATCGCCCGCGCCCGCGAACAATTTGATGGGAATTGCGCGGCGAATGGGAAACCGCCGCTGCGCCGCAAAGCGGCGCGATCCGGGCTTGTCGAAGCCGCCCATAGAACCTAGAAACTGCAGCCGGAACGACGACTTAAAACAACCGGCTGAGTAGGGCGAGGAACCATGCGTGTTTATTACGATCGCGACGCCGACCTCAATCTGATCAAGGGCAAGAAGGTCGCCATCATCGGCTACGGCAGCCAAGGCCACGCCCACGCGCTCAATCTGCGCGATTCCGGCGTCAAGGACGTCGCGGTGGCGCTGCGCAAAACTTCAGCCGGTGTGAAGAAGGCGGAAGCCGAGAAATTCAAGGTGCTGGAGGTGACAGAAGCCGCCAAATGGGCCGACGTGATGATGATGCTCACGCCCGACGAGTTGCAGGGCGACATCTATCGAGATCACCTCGCCAAAAACATGAAAGACGGCGCGGCGCTGATGTTCGCGCACGGGCTCAACGTGCATTTCAACCTGATCGAGCCGCGCGCCGATCTCGATGTGCTGATGATCGCGCCCAAAGGCCCCGGCCACACCGTGCGCTCGGAATATCAGCGCGGCGCCGGCGTGCCGTGCCTGGTCGCGATCCACAAGGATGCGTCCGGCAACGCCCACGATCTCGGACTCTCTTACGCCTCGGCCATCGGCGGCGGCCGCGCCGGCATCATCGAGACGACATTCAAGGAGGAGTGCGAGACCGATCTGTTCGGCGAGCAGACCGTGCTGTGCGGCGGGCTCGTGGAACTGATGAAGGCCGGCTATGAGACGCTGGTCGAAGCCGGCTACGCGCCGGAAATGGCCTATTTCGAGTGCGTGCATGAGGTGAAGCTGATCGTCGATCTCATCTACGAAGGCGGCATCGCCAACATGAACTATTCGGTGTCCAACACCGCCGAATACGGCGAATACGTTTCCGGTCCGCGCGTCGTGACGGCCGCGACCAAGGCGGAAATGAAGAAGATCCTGACCGACATCCAATCCGGCCGCTTCACCCGCGACTGGATGCTGGAGAACAAGGTGAACCAGACCTCGTTCAAGGCGACCCGCGCCAAGCTCGCCGAGCACCCGATCGAGCAAATCGGCGCCAAATTGCGTGAAATGATGCCTTGGATCAAACAGCGGGCGCTGGTCGATCGCAGCAAAAACTGACATTTGGGCTTTTAACGGTAAAGCCGCCATATCTTGTCATGACGGATTAAATACAGTTTTATGACAGCGCGCTCTGCGCTGGGGGGAATTCGTTCCAGGGTGGGTCATTTCCGGGCACGGGCGCGCCAGTCATGCGTGCCACCGTTGCGTCCTTTTTCGGTCGTCTCGCTTTCACGAGCCCCATCATTCGGCACGGATTGGTCCGGCCGGCGCTCGTGGCGCTGCCACAGCTTGGCGCGCTCGGCATCATGGCCTGGAGCGAATACACGCTGCCGAACATGGCGGCGTTTTTGTTCAGCTGGGGCATTTTGAATTTTTTCTGGCTGGCGCTGCTGCGCCGCCCGCTCATCGCGGGCGCGCTGTCGCTGACCATGATGTCGGTCTTGGTGCTGCTGTCGCAGCTCAAATACCACGTGCTGATGATGACGGCGAATTTCGTCGACCTGATGATCGTCGACACCGACACCGTCTCGTTTCTATTCACGATCTTTCCGGCGCTGCGCTGGATCGTGGCGCTGTGTGTGCTGGCGCTGGTCCCGCTGCTCGTCCTGGCGTGGCGTCTCGATCCGTACCGCGTGCGCCGGTTGACGGCCGCCGCGCTGGCGGCGGGGTGCGTCATCGGCATTACCGCGATCGGGCTCGCTTATCCGCTGCCGCCGGCCGACGGCTGGTACGGCAACAATTTTGTATCCTCGTTCGCGCGCTCGGGCGTCGACGCGGCTTACGAACTGTCGGCGCACGGGCTGTTGCAGTCCGACCCGGTGTCGATCGAGCGTTTGCAACCGGTCGGCGATTCGACCTGCCGGCCGCCCGGCAAGGTGCCGCACATTATCCTGATCCACGACAAGTCGAGCTTCGACATCCGCGTGGCGCCCGGCATCAAAGTGCCGGACGGCTACGGCGCGCATTTCAAGTCGTTCGACGGCAAGGAACGCGATTTCCTGGTTGAAGGCGCCGGCGGTCCGAGCTGGTTCACCGAGTACAACGTGCTCGAGGGCCTTTCGGCGCGCTCGTTCGGCAGCTTTGCCTTTTTCGTGACGCGGATTGCCGCCGGCCGGGTCAATCGCGGGCTGCCGGCCGCACTGCGCCGGTGCGGCTATCGAACATTCTCGCTCTATCCCGCGCTCGGCGCCTTCATGAGCGCGCGCAGCTTCCAGACCACGACCGGCGTACAGCACTTCTTCGATAAGCACGATCTGGGCGCGACCGAGATCGAACCCGACAGCTTCTTCTTCGATGCCGCGGCGCGGATGATCGGTGCCGACCATGCCCGCAGCCCGATGTTCGTTTTCGTCTATCTCGCCGCCAATCATTTTCCATGGAATTATCGCTATCGGCGTGACTTGATGCCGCAGTGGCAGGATTTCGGCAATCCGCCGCCGGTCGACGAATATCTGCGCCGGCAGGCGTTGAGCGCGCAGAACTATGCAGATTTCAAGGCGCGGCTGCGGCGGGAGTTTCCGAACGACTCGTTCCTGCTGGTGCGGTTCGGCGATCACCAGCCGGATTTCGCGCAGCACTTGATCGAGCCGGGGCTCGATGACGCCGGCATCGCGCGGCGCCTCACGGCGTGGGATCCGCGCTATTTCACCACCTATTACGCCATCGACGCGATCAACTTTGCGCCGGTCGATGTCTCCTCCGCGCTCGATACGCTCGAAGGGCCCTATCTGCCGCTCGTCGTCCAGGAGGCCGCCGGGCTGCCGCTCGATCCATCATTCGCCGCGCAAAAGACCATTTTGCTCCGCTGCAAGGGCCTGTTCTATGGCTGCGCCGGCGGCGCGGAAGCGCGGCATTTCAACCGCATGCTGATCGACGCCGGCTTGATCAAAAATCTTTAAGAACGAATTTTCCGATCCCGGAATTTTCTTGCGCGAGCGGGGTTGTTCTGCAGGCCGTCGCGATTACACTGGGGCCAAGGGCGCGACAAAAACACCGCGACTAAAACAAGGAGGAAAGTTATGATTGACACGTCATGCCGCTTTTTCGCTGCGGCATTTGTCGGAGCCCTGGCATTTGGGTTCGGCGCCACGGCGGCCAACGCCGCCGGCTTATTCACGCTGTCATCGACCACATTTGCCGACGGCAAGATGATGCCGAAGCAAGTCGCCAATAGCAAAACCAACATGGCGACGAATCCGAACTGCGTCGGCGATAATGTCTCGCCGCAATTGTCGTGGCGTAACGTCCCGGACGGCACCAAGAGCTTCATCATCCTCATGAGCGATCCCGAAGGCCGCGGCGGCGGGCTCGTCAGCCACTGGGTCGCCTATGGCATTCCGGCCAGCGTGACCGGATTTGCCGAAGGTGAGGTCAGCAAGGCGTCGGACAAATATGTCGGCGGCAAGAGCACACAGGGCGTCGGGTTCTATTCGGGCCCGTGCACGCCTCCCAACCAGACGGCGCATCATTATACGTTCGCCCTGATCGCCACCGACATCGATTCCGCCGACATGCAGCAACCCGGCATGACGCGCGACGAGGTCATCGCCAAATTCGCGCCGCTCGGCCAGCCTCCCGCACACACCAAGGGCGTTACCGGCATGGTCGGATTGTTCGTCAACCCCTGGCAGGAATGAGCGTGGCCGATTGGCGCTGAAGCTCGCCAAAATCGTCCGGCAATACAGGAACGACGAGCGGCGGCGCGCTGCAGGCCCTTAAGAGGGCGGAACGCGAGCGAAAGCCGGGATCGGGCGCCGCGATAAGCGCTTGCGCCGCCGCGGCCTGTTCCGCTAGAACAGGGCCCGGTCCGCCACGGGGTTAACGCGGAATTCACATCAATCCGTGAGCTTTGGACCGTAACGAGGACTGCAGCAATGTCGTTTCGCCGCGATTTCCGCGCGACGACCCGGGCGGCCGTAACGGCCGCCGCCGGCGCTGTCCTTATTCTTGGCGGGCTCCTGCTCCTTAGCACCCCCTGAGGGCCGGCTGGGCGTTTGCGCCTGGGCACTCAGGGGTTAGACCGCAGCGACGGAATCCGAGAGATCGCACAGATTTGCGCCCCGCCCGAAAGCCGGACTTTTGGCGGGCGCGGACGAGAAGGACCTAAATCATGAACACGCCAGCCAAAGCTGAGCCTAAGTCCGCCGAGCATAAATCCACTGCGCATCGGTCCGAGAAGGACCGCGTCGTCATTTTCGACACCACCTTGCGCGACGGCGAGCAATGCCCCGGTGCGACCATGACGCACGAGGAAAAGCTCGAAGTCGCCGAATTGCTCGACACCATGGGCGTCGACATCATTGAGGCCGGCTTTCCGATCGCGTCCGACGGCGATTTCGCCGCCGTCAACGAGATCGCCAAGCGCGCCAAGAAGGCGGTCATCTGCGGACTGGCCCGCGCGAGCCTCAAGGACATCGACCGTTGCGCCGAGGCGATCCGGCCCGCCGAGCGGCGGCGCATTCACACCTTCCTGTCCACCTCGCCGGTGCACATGAAATACAAGCTCCAGAAGGAGCCGCACGAAGTCTACGAAATGGTCATCGCCCAGGTGACGCGGGCGCGCAATTTCACCGACAACGTCGAATGGTCGAGCGAGGACGGCACCCGTACCGAGTTCGACTTCCTGTGCCGTTGCGTCGAGGCTGCGATCAAGGCCGGCGCCACCACCATCAATGTTCCCGACACCGTGGGCTATACCGTGCCGGACGAATATTACGCGCTGTTCAAGACGCTGCGCGAACGGGTGCCGAATTCCGATCTGGCGCGCTTCTCCGTGCATTGCCACAACGATCTCGGCATGGCGGTGGCGAACTCGCTCGCCGGCGTGCGCGCCGGCGCGCGCCAGATCGAGTGCACCGTCAACGGTATCGGCGAGCGGGCCGGCAATGCTTCGCTCGAGGAAGTCGTGATGGCAATGCGGGTGCGCAACGATGTGTTGCCCTATTGGACCGGCATCGACGCCACCATGCTGACGCGGGCGTCGAAGCTGGTCGCCGCGGTGACCTCGTTCCCGGTGCAATACAACAAGGCGATCGTCGGGCGGAACGCGTTCGCGCACGAGAGCGGTATCCATCAGGACGGCATGCTCAAGCACACGCAGACCTACGAGATCATGGTGCCCGAGGACGTCGGCGTGAAGCAGACCTCGCTGGTCATGGGCAAGCATTCCGGACGCCACGCCTTCGCCCATAAGCTCGAAGAGCTGGGCTATCACCTCGCCGGCAATCAGCTCGAAGACGCTTTCGTGCGCTTCAAGGCGCTGGCCGACAGAAAGAAGCACGTTTACGACGAAGATATCGAGGCGCTGGTCGACGAGGAGATTGCCACCGCGCAGGACCACATCAAGCTCGTCTCGCTGTCGGTGATCGCCGGCACGCGCGGCCCGCAGCGCGCCACTATGAAGCTCGATATCGACGGCAAGTCAGCCATTGAAGAGTGCGAGGGCAACGGCCCGGTCGACGCGGTGTTCAACTGCGTCAAGGCGATGGTGCCGCACGACGCGGTGCTGGAGCTTTACCAGGTGCATGCCGTGACCGAAGGCACCGATGCCCAGGCAGAAGTCTCGGTGCGCTTGTCGGAGAACGGCCGCACGGTCACCGCCAAAGGCGCCGACCCCGACACGCTGGTCGCTTCCGCCAAGGCCTATCTTGCGGCGCTCAACAAGCTCGTCGCCCGCCGCCAACGCGGCAATCTCGATCCGCTCGCCGTCGGCGGGCGCCGCATCCATTCGACTGATGTAGGATAAGCGGGAAACGGCGCAGGCCGGGAATGCAATCGTCCCTGCCCGGCGTTTTGCTATTGAGCCGGCTCTCTGCCGCCTGAGAATAGTGGGGGTCATTACTCCGGCACGATTGTAATTCTCGTGCGGTCGCTCCATGGTATCGCGCCCAATCCGTGGAGAGCGAATGTCCTTGCCCCCGAGCGATTATTTCGATGCCAGCTTTCCCGGCGCCACCCAGGTCGTCCGGATCGCGAGCTTCCACGACGCCAAGGTATTTGCGCGCAGGTGGGTGATCAGGGACAAGGAACTTGCATTAAAGGCGCTGCTGCGGCGTATGGAAAAGGCCAACAGTTCCGCAACCGCGGATATTGCGGTCCGCCAATTGAAGGAAGCGCTGGCCAGCCGAGGCATGCTGGTTACGGCAAAGTCCGCACCTTAGCGGCCTTCCACCCACTCCATAACCGATCAGAGGCCGGGCATGCACGCCGCGGCGCGATCCGGCGCGCCGGCGCCAAATCGCGTTCGCAGTTCACGGAATGTAATGAGCCGGCGTGCGGTTTCATCCCAGAGCACCAGACGCACGCATGCCAAGCTTTGACCTAAAGTCAGCCGGCCGACATTGGCGAGATCGGGGTGGTGGCGAAGCGCTTGCGGCAAACGGTAAAACGGAATGCGGCTGCACAGGTGATGAATATGGTGCACGCCGATATTGGCGCTGAACCAGCGCAATACGGCCGGCAGATCATAATGTGAGCTGCCGTACAGCGCCGCCGCGGGAAAACTCCAATCCCGGTTTTCAGACCAGACCGTATGCTCGAATTGATGCTGGACGTAAAACAGCCACACCCCGATCGCGCCGCTGAAGAACGTGATCGGCAGATGCACCAGCAGGAAAGGCCAAACGCCGATCCACCACATCACGGCGAAAACGATGAGCGCGATCGCACCGTTTGTCGCCATGGTGCTGATCCAGGGTCCCCAGCCATCCCGCATCAGACCGAGCGGCAGGCGGTGGCGCAGAATGAACAGATAGGTCGGACCGACCCCGAACATGACGACCGGGTGGCGGTACAAACGGTAGCAGAGCCGGCGCCAGCGCGACAACGCCAGATATTCGCGCACGGTGAGCGTGTCGATGTCGCCGATACCGCGAAGATCGAGATTGCCGGACGTTGAGTGGTGGATGGCGTGCGTGCGCCGCCAGAAATCGTAGGGCGTCAGCGTAAACACGCCGATCACGCGGCCGACCCAGTCGTTTAATAGCCGATGGCGAAAGAAAGAACCGTGCCCGCAATCGTGCTGGATCATGAATAAGCGGACCAGGAACCCCGAGGCAGGAACCGCCAGCAACAAACAGAGCCAATATCCGACACGAAGCGACAAACACATCAATACCCAAAGCACAACGAACGGCGCGACCGTTATAAGAATTTCGACGATGCTCCGCCCCAGGTTCGGCGCGCGATAACGTGCCAGACTCTGTGCCAAGGCGCGCAGATCGGTCGCAGCGGCGTCCGCGCAGGCTTCTTTCGGTGCTTCGTTCAGAATTGCCTCCATGGCCGGCGCCATGCGCGAGCGAGCCGCGCCAGATCTGTTGGTAGCCCGCCGGCCTTAAGGGAATTTAACAACAGCAAGGCGTCTTTTTTGTGCCCTGAGTCCGGAATCGTACACATTGGGACCTTGCGCGTCCACAACGCAAAAGCCGCTAAATCGATACAAACACGCTCGTTTGTGTCCATTTTTTTGATAGCGATGCCCCATCGTTGGACTGGTAACGGCGCACTTTGAACTTATATTAGTAGCATCATTTGAGTGACGTTCAGACGAAACTCAATCCTTTTCGCGAGGGCCTTCCCGATGGCTGAATTCAATTACAATGCCGCGGCAGAGCTGTTTCCGACGCGCAGGCGTCTACCGAGGCGTCAGGCGTTCGGCTACAAACGGTTTGAGCAAGCCGCACAGGCCATCCGTTTTGCCATGGAGAACCTGCCGCCGGAATGTCTTGTCGGCGCGTTTCTCGAAGTCGACGAGCAGAGATATGGCAACGACGATATCCGCCGTTTGTACGAGTGCGCCGAATATCCGCTGACCCGCGCCGCGCGATCGTGACTGACAAGACGGTGGACCTCGATCGCCATCGCGGCATGGCTGCGCAGAAGGCTACGACGCTGCGCCGGCTTTTGGCCGACGTCGAGGCGAACGAGGAGGCACTGCGGCTGCGGCAGGACGAATTGGAATCCCACTTGCTGGCGGCGCCGGCGGCGAATTGGCAGGAAGCCGCCGAGAAGGCCCGCTACCTTCTTAATCTCTTTATGGCGACAATCGCCGCGCAGGACCCGCGCAGGCGGAAGCTGATTGCTGCCGTTCTGGCCGATTTAAAGCGCCTCTCAGACGATAGCTAGGCACTTCAAATTACGCGGATGTCGTTTCGGCACACCTTGCCATCCTAAGGGAAAGGTTACGAATGGCATGCCAATATCATTGCTCCTGACCGCACATCAGTTCCGGCCGGCGGCACTTGGTGAGGCCACTGCCCGTTGCTCAGGCGCCGTAGGAACTGATCGTCGGCGCTTTCAGGACAATAAATTCAAGCGTATCAGCCAAAGGAATATTCCCATGAGGAAATCCGTGCCGGACACGATGTTCAGCGATGCCGAGCGCAGCCGGTTCGGCATGCTCCGCACTTGGGTGCTCGATAACGGGGTTACCGAGATCGTGATGAAGGAGCTGCAATTCTGGAATTTTTCTCAACTTCAGCCGGTCGCCGAAAAACCCTGGACGACATTCATGGGCCGCACGATCAGCGTGCCCGACATGCCCGTTGAAGCGCAAAAATATCTTGGGATTTTAGATAAGCGCAGTGTCGGCGCCATATGAACGGGTAACGGCGCACGTTCGGCGCGCTATGAGAAATCCGCCGCCAGGATTTCATAGGAGCCTTTTCGCTCCCGCTTATAGGCCTTCATGGCCGCCGCGTAGATCTTGACCCGATTGGCGTCAAAGGTGAGAAGCAGACCGGCTTCATCGCGCGCATTTTTCGGTTGCAGCCGATTGAGCGCATCTTCGGTAACAAAAAACGACCATTCCATGGCGCTGTCATGACCCCAAAACCGCACGGCGCGTCGGGTGGGATCGAAAACTCGGCTTTGGTTCGGAAAACTGAGCACGGTCGGCTCGCAGCCTTTATTCAGCGCCGGAAATCCAGCATTTTCGCAAGCCTTCGGAATCGCGAGCCCACCAATAATTTCCCTCCGAATTGTGTCCGGACGCTCTGAAGGTTTTCAGATGCATCTTGACCGCGGCCAAGGCCTCCTCGCGCGTGGAGTAGCCGCGACCGACCTGAGCGGCGCCGGCTAAATCCGCCGCCCCTTTGAGCTCAAGAACCTTGAACATTGTCGGCTTCCTTCCGGTGCCATCCATGATTCCCGCGCCGGTCCTCCATGAGGTCCCGATAGCGCGGCATCATGCTCAATCAATCGAAATTCAAATGCGCCGAGAGCACGAGGTCGGCCTCGGCAACAACGCGCTCATGGAGCTCGCCTTTGCATTTTATCCGGTATCGCGGACCTTCCCCCTCAGTCGGCCGCAAGCTGATGATTTCATAGTCTCCCCCTGCGCCGGGTCGCGACATCGATGGGATGAGAGCGACCGTTTGCCCGACTTTGAATTTATGGCTGCGGCCTGTCATTGCGGATACTCCTCGGCAGCGCGGCATGCGGCGCCAACTGCGCCGCGGCGCGGCAGCAAGATCGGGATCGCCCGCCGTCGTGTCGGTACCGCGGTGCCGTCGTTAATCTGCCGCGAACGCCACGCAGTCGCTTGATCGGCACCGCGGCTGTGGAGGCGCTGCAATGAATGCGCTTTCTGTTTTGCGCGAGCGCGGCCGCTGCGTGATGCGCGGCCTTATAGGTGAAGCAAGACACCTGCTCGACCTGGTCGCCAGTCGTCAAACGGATATGGAAGAACAAGCCAGCAGCCGTTTGACAGGAATTGGTAACACGCGATGCGCCAGAGCGCGACGCGGCGGAGCGACTAGGCTACAACTGTCATACTAGACATAGATGCCGTTGTTTTCAAGGCGCCGTCGCGATTGCCCCAAACGATGCTCCGCTTTCCGGCGCCAGCGCTGAAAAAGATCGCCGGCTATCGATGGGGTCCGGGAACCGCGCATGGTGCCGTTATGTCGGTCGCGCTCCTCCGCATGCGTCCGAAATCATCTCTTATGCGACAGCTTCACTCCTTGTCGTCATTGGCTTGACGTTGTGCTTCTTCCGGTGACGAAGCCAAATCGGCACCGCGTCGGGAGTATTAGGCTTGGCCCAGCCGAGCATCCCTAGAACGGTGCCTTGCTCGTGACGGCACGGGCGGCTATATCCAGCTTCAGATTGCCGCCAGTTGGGCGGCTTTCGCTTTGCTGGCCCGGTGTCACATGGGCGCCGCAAAGAACCGGCGGAAGTTCCTAACCTATTGAAATACTTCGGTTAGGGCGCATAGCTCAGTTGGTAGAGCAGCTGACTCTTAATCAGCGGGTCCCAGGTTCGAGCCCTGGTGCGCCCACCAGCCATCGCCCGCGCAGCGAGCGATGGCTGCCGCGTCGAAGCACAGCGAAGGCGGGCCGCACCAGCCGACGCGAGCTACGGCTTGGCAAGCCAAGATTTATCGCCTTCGCTTGCTGCGCAAGCTATGCGAAGCACCTCAACCCGCCATCGCCGATCGCGCCAGCATCGCCGCACTGAGCGTCTGATGGATGACGCGGCCCAGCGCCGAAATCTGATAGGGTTTGCGCAGCACCGGAAATTCCGGATCGGTCTCGAAGACTTTGGTGTAGCCGGTGGTCAGCACCACTGGAATGCGCGGATAGCGGTCGGTGACGGTTCGCGCCAGCGAAAGGCCGTCGGTTTGGCCGGGTAGCACCACGTCGCTGAAGACCAGCGACACGTCTTTTCCGGCGGCCAGAACTTCAAGCGCCGCGGACGCCGTTTCCGCTTCGACCGTGCAGTAGCCGAGCTGCTCGAGCAGCGAGATCGCCACGCTCCTCACCTCCGGATTGTCCTCGACCACAAGAATGGTTTGCCGGTCGATCGCAATATATTGCGCGTTGTCTTCGGGCGACGGCGCCGCGATGGGCGCGTGACTGCGCGGCAGATAGATCGTCACTTTCGTGCCGCGCCCCAACTCGCTGTGGATCGACACCGTGCCGTCCGAGCGGCGCGCAAAACCGTAGACCTGCGACAGGCCGAGACCGGTGCCCTTATCCGGGCCTTTGGTGGTGAAAAATGGCTCAACCACACGGGAGAGAAGATCCGGCGGGATGCCGCTGCCGGTATCGGCGACACAGAGCGCAACGTAGTCGCCGGCAATGTCCTCCGGCACGTCGCCGGCATTGAGATGAACGTTTTCGGCCGCGATCAAGATAGCGCCGCCTTCGGGCATTGCATCGCGCGCATTGACGGCGAGATTGACCAGCGCCAGTTCCAGTTCCGACTTGTCGACGCAGACCGGCCAGGTCTCGTTCGGCACATCGGTCCTGAACTCGATGTTGACATGCATCGAGCCGGCCAGGACGTCGCGAATGGCGCGTACTGCTTCGGCCGGATCGATCACGGTGGGCGAAAGCGGCAGCGCGCGTGAGAACGACAACAATTGCCGCGTCAGATTCTCGCCGCGGGTCGCCGCCATCTCGATTGCCGCCAAGGCGCGGGTGTCCCTGGCGTCCTTGATCCGGTTTTTCAAGCTCTGGGCATGGCCGCTGACGATCATCAGCAGGTTGTTGAAGTCATGGGCGATGCCGCCGGTCAATTGTCCGATGGCGTCCATTTTCTGCAAATGCGCGGTTTGCCGTTGCGCGCGTTCGAGCGCTGCCGCGGCTTCCTTCTCGGCGGTGACGTGCCGGCCGGCCACATAGATCAGCCCGTTATCCTCGGTCATGGTCCATTGCAGCCAGCGCCATGAGCCGTCTTTGTGGCGGAAGCGGTTCTCCATGCGCACGGTCGGAACGCCCTCGGCAAGCTGCGCGCGGCCGGCGATGGCATCGGGCGCGTCGTCGGGATGGCGCAATTCGCTGACATGCATGGCCTTGATCTCGTCATCGCTCCAACCGAGCAATTGGCTCCAAGCCGGATTCATGCTCAGGAAATAGCCTTCGAAATTCGAGACCGCGAGCAGGTCCTCGGAAACGTTCCAGATCCGATCCCGCTCCAACGTTCGCCGCTCGACCTCGGCCTCCAGTTTTTCACTGAGCCTGCGCAGCTCCGCTTCGATGGTCAGGCGCGTCTGCTCCGCCTGCATGCGCTCGATGCCGAAGCCGAGCTGGCGCGCGAGCGTCAAGGCAAGCTCGACATCTTCGCCGCCAAATTCGCGCGGCGCCTCGTAATAGATCATGAACTTGCCGACCAGCTTGCCTTCGGCCATCAGCGGAATGAAGGCGAACGCGCCGATCCCTTCCTGCTGGACCGCCGTTCTGAGCGCCGGGCTCAAATCGGCATGAGCGACATCGGCAATGCAGAGTGGCTCGGGATTGGTTTCTTCGACCGTCCACGGCGAATGACCATCGGCAGCGCTGCGATAACGATCGGACAATCCGCGCCAAGCGACAAAGCGCATGGCGCCGTCGGCATCGCGGCGCAGGATCGAAGCCCGGCTGCAATGCAGCGCGGCAACGATCACATCCAAAGCGGCTTGGTAAATATCGTTCAGGGACGCGGCGCGATACAGCCTGTCGGTGAATCGGTACAATGCGGCTTGCTCGTCCGCGCGTCGCGCCAAAATGGATTCGTTACCCTTGCGCACGGTGATATCGCGGGCAATCTTCGACGCACCGATGATCGTGCCGCGCTCGTTCCTCATCGGCGATACCGTCAGCGAAACGTCGATCAGGCGGCCGTCTTTGCAGCGGCGAATGGTTTCATAGTGCTCGATACGTTCGCCGCGCCGGATGCGTTCCAGGATTTTCGGCTCTTCGGCTTGCAGCTCCGCGGGGATGAGGATCGTGATCGGTTTGCCGACGACCTCTTCGGCGGAATATCCGAACAGACGATGGGCGCCCGGATTCCAGCTGACGATGACGCCGTTGAGATCCTTGCTGACTATGGCGTCGTCGGACGATTCGACGATGCTCACCAGCCGCTGGCGCGCCTGTTCGCCGGCTCTCTGCTCGGTAACGTCGAGAAGCGACGCGATCCATCCGCCGACTTTTCCCTTTAGGTCGAGCTCCGGCCGGTAGGCGATGGCGAGGCGGCGCCGGCCGGCTGTCGGGAAATCGAGCTCACATTCAAAATCCACCGCCTCGCCTTTCAGCACCTTGCCGATATAGGGACGAAGCCTGCCGTAGCTTTCGGCGCCGAGCGCTTCCGCGATGGTCTTGCCGACAACCTCATCGCGCCGGCGGTCGATCAGATGCGCATAGGCTTTACTGATGAAGCGGTAGGTCAGGTCGCGGCCGCAGCGCACCAGCATGAACGGCGTGCGGTTGATGACGGATTGCAGCTCGGCTTCGCTGGCGCGCAACGCCTCTTCGACGCGTTTGCGCGCGGTTAGTTCCTGAAAGCTGCAGACGGCGCCGATAACGCGCCCGGATTTATCCTTGAGCGGCTCGACATTTATCAGCACCGGCACGCGCGAGCCGTCGGGGCGTTCGATCACAAGCTCGGCGCCGATCACCCGCTTGCCGGTGCGCAGCGCGCCGGCGACCGGTGTGGAATCGAACTCAATCGATTCCCCGTCGGGCCGGTAACGGCGGAAATTGGCATTGGTTTGTTCGCTCGGATCGCCGAGGCGGGGCGCCTTGCCCCAAAGTTCGGTCGCCCGCTTGTTGTAGCGGACGAGGCCGCTATCGGCCCGGCAAACGCAAAAGCCTGTTGGAATGGCGTCCAATGCGCTTTGGTCGATAGCGAGGAAGGCGTCGAAACCGATCGGCGCCGTTACGCTCCCTGGGCCCTGACCACTCATTATCATAGTACCCCGTAAGCGTCGGAACGCCTGCCGGTGAAGGAAGTTCCACACGATTCAATCTCTTAACCTCTTGCCGTAGGAAAAAGCGAGGCGACTTTCGACGCCAAAATTAATCACGCGCTCCGGACGAGCCAGCTCACATTCCAGGATGCCGGCACGTTCTAACGCTGGCATACTCGACCGGCCGTGACTGCCTCGGCACGGCCCAGATCGATCAGAGGCGGCCCGGAAATTGCATCAAAATCCGGTATTTAAGGACAAATTCGCGCGTAACGCGTAGCAGCATGTCAATCCTGGTCGAGCTCCACCACGCCACCCGTTACACCTATAGCCGGCCGATAAGCCTCGGGCCGCAAATCGTGCGGTTGCGACCCGCGCCGCACTGCCGCACGCGCATCGCGAGCTATTCACTGGCGGTGACGCCGTCACAGCATTTCGTCAATTGGCAGCAGGACCCGCATGGCAACTGGCTGGCGCGCTACGTCTTTCCCGAGAAAACCAGCGCGTTCACCATCACGGTCGACCTTCGCGCCGACATGGAAGTCATCAACCCGTTCGACTTCTTCGTCGAGCCGTATGCGGACAAGTGGCCGTTTAAATTCCCGTCCGAGTTGAATGACGACCTTGCGGCCTTCGTCGCGCCGGAGCCAGCCGGTCCGCGCCTGCAAGAGCTCCTGCGTTCGATTTCGCGCGAGCCGCGTAACACCGTCGATTTCCTGGTCGAGCTCAATCAACTCCTGCAAGGCATGGTCCGCTATCTCGTCCGCATGGAGCCCGGCGTGCAGACGCCCGAAGAAACCCTCGCCTCCCGCGCCGGCTCCTGCCGCGATACCGCGTGGCTCTTGGTGCAAATCCTGCGTCACATCGGCCTGCCCGCGCGTTTCGTCTCCGGCTATCTCATTCAGCTGCGGCCGGACGTAAAGCCGCTTGAAGGCGCCGCCGGCGCCGAACGCGATTTCACCGACCTGCACGCCTGGGCCGAAGTTTACATTCCGGGCGCGGGCTGGATCGGTCTCGATGCCACATCCGGGCTGTTGTGCGGCGAGGGTCACATTCCACTTGCCGCGACGCCGCACTACCGCTCGGCCGCGCCGATCACCGGCTTGGTCGAACCGGCCGAAGTCACCTTCTCCCACGAGATGAGTGTAACGCAAATCGCCGAACGGCCGCGCGTCACTGCGCCATTTTCGGACGAGGCCTGGACCGCCCTCGACGCGCTCGGCGAAAAGGTCGACGCCGATCTCCAGCGGCACGACGTGCGCCTGACCATGGGCGGCGAACCGACATTCGTTTCGATCGACGATTATCAGTCCGCGGAGTGGAACACCGCGGCGCTGGGTCCGGTCAAGCGCGAACGCGCCGACGAGCTGATTCGGCGCTTGCGCGATCGCTTCGCGCCGGGCGGGCTTCTGCATTACGGCCAAGGCAAATGGTATCCCGGCGAACCGATCCCGCGCTGGGCCTTCGCGCTCTACTGGCGGCGTGACGGCGTGCCGGTCTGGCGCGACGACGCCCTGATCACGCGCGAAGCCGCCGACCGCAAGGTGTCCATCGGCGACGCACGGCGTTTCGCCAAAGGTGTCGCGGCGCGCGCCGGACTCATGGCCGATTACGTGCAGCCCGCTTACGAGGACCCGCTCGACCGAATGCTCAAGCAAGGCGATATTCCACCGAACTTCGATCCGAGCGATCCCAAGATCGACGATCCGCACGAGCGAAAACGCACCCTGAAATTGTTCGATAGCCATCTGGGCGAGCCGAAGGGCTTTGTGCTGCCGCTGCAACGCTGGACGGCGCAGGCAAAGCCGGGATGGCTGAGCGAGATTTGGCACACCCGCCGCGGCCGCCTGTTCTTGGTTCCCGGCAATTCATCGCTCGGCTTGCGCCTGCCGCTGCAATCGCTGCCGAAAGTCGACGAGGCCGATTATCCGCATCTGGTGCCGGCCGATCCTTTCGCCAAACGCCTGCCGTTGTCCGATCCGCGCATCGACCATCCGATCAAAGCTCAAAGTATCCCGGCGCCGCATGGCGAGGGCGAGGCGGCATCGCCATCGCTTGTGCCTGAAACATTGGTGATGGCGCGCGCGCCGCGCGCGGCCGGGGCGTCCCACGATTCCGATTTGCCCGTGCGCACCGCCCTGGCCGTCGAGGTGCGCGACGGACGATTGTGCGTCTTCATGCCGCCGGTCGAGACGATCAACGACTACCTCGAACTGGTGGCGATCATCAAATCGGCGTCCGCCGAGTTCGGCCTGCCGATCCATCTGGAAGGCTATGCGCCGCCACCGGACCCGCGGCTTAATGTGCTCAAAGTGACTCCCGACCCCGGCGTCATCGAGGTCAATATCCAGCCGGCGGCGTCTTGGCGCGAAGCCGTCGACATCACCAACGGCGTTTACGACGACGCACATCATTCGCGGCTTGGCACCGATAAATTCATGCTCGACGGTCGCCATACCGGAACCGGCGGCGGCAACCATGTCGTGCTCGGCGGATTGAACGCCGCCGACAGTCCGTTCCTGCGGCGGCCCGATCTGTTGAAGAGTCTTGTTCTTTACGCTTTGCGGCGGCCGTCGCTGTCTTATCTGTTTTCCGGACTGTTCGTCGGTCCGACGAGCCAGGCGCCGCGTATCGACGAGGCGCGCCAGGATCTGCTGTACGAACTGGAAATCGCGGTCGGCAAGGTCCCGAAACCGGGCGGCCCGGATTGGGTGCCGCCGTGGCTGGTCGACCGGCTGTTCCGCAACATTCTGGTCGACGTCAGCGGCAACACGCATCGCACGGAAATTTGCATCGACAAATTGTTCTCGCCGGACGGCCCGACCGGGCGGCTCGGCCTGGTCGAATTCCGCTCGTTCGAAATGCCGCCGGATGCGCGCATGAGTCTCGCTCAGCAATTGCTGCTGCGCGCGCTGATCGCCTGGTTCTGGCGCACGCCGCTCGAAGGCAAGCCGGTGCGCTGGGGCACGGCGCTGCACGACCGGTTCATGCTTGAGCATTTTGTGTGGAGCGACTTCACCGAGGTCTTGGACGATCTCAAATATGCCGGTTACGCCTTCGATCCGGGCTGGTTCGAAGCGCAGCGGCAATTCCGCTTTCCGCTCTGCGGCGCCGTGCAACACGGCGGCGTCGCGCTCGAACTGCGGCAGGCGATCGAGCCGTGGTACGTTCTGGGTGAAGACGGCAATCAGGGCACCACCGTTCGTTTCGTCAACTCTTCGGTCGAGCGCTTGCAGGTCAAGGTTGAGCGCATGAACGAAGGCCGTCACATCGTGACCTGCAACGGCCGGCGCGTGCCGCTGACCGCGACCGGCCGGTCGGGCGAGTTCGTCGCCGGCGTGCGCTTCAAAGCCTGGAATCTGGCAGCATCGCTACAGCCGACCGTAGCTGTTCACGCGCCGCTGACTTTCGACATCGTCGACACTTGGAACGGGCGATCGCTCGGCGGCTGTGTCTATCACGTGGCGCATCCCGGCGGACGCAATCACGAGACCTTTCCGGTCAATTCCTACGAAGCCGAAGGGCGCCGCCGCGCCCGCTTCCAGGATCACGGCTATACCGGCGGACCAATCGAGATCCCGCCGCTCGAAATGTCGCTCGAATATCCGACGACACTCGACCTGCGGCGCCCGAACTGAAACAACGGTCCGCGCTATGGCATCCCAACAACTCGACAGCGCGGTCGCACCACAAAGCAACGGCGTGGCAGCGTTGATTTCCGGCTATCGGCCGCTTCCCGGCGTATTCGACGAAATGATGGATGCCCAAGGGCGCGCGCGCGCGCATTGGCAACCGTTCCTCGCCGCGCTTTCAGCTCTGGGCGGCGACGAAATCAATCGCCGGTTTGCCGCGGCCGATCGTTATCTGCGGGATTCCGGCGTGTTCTATCGCGTTTATGAGGATGCCGCCGGCATCGAACGGCCCTGGCCGCTCAGCCATATCCCGCTGATCGTCGAGCCCGGCGAATGGCGGCAGCTCGAGGCCGGCCTCATTCAGCGCGCCGATCTGCTTGAGGCCGTGCTCGCGGATTGCTACGGCCCGGGAACGCTGACGCGCGACGGCCGATTGCCGGCGGCACTGATCGCCGGCAATCCGGAATTCCTGCGTCCGCTGGTTGGCGTCGAGCCGCCGGGCGGCGCACATTTGCGCTTTTATGCCGTCGATGTCGGCCGCGGCGCCGACGGACGCTGGTGGGTGCTCAACGATCGCGCGCAGGCGCCATCCGGCGCCGGCTATGCGATCGAGAACCGGCTCGCTTTGTCGCGGGCCATTCCGGATATTTACCGCACCGCGCGCGTCGAGCGCGTAGCGCCGTTCTTCCAGGCTTTGCAGGCCGAGCTGTTCGCGCTTAATCGCCGCGACAATGCCCGCACCTGTCTCTTGACGCCCGGGCCGATGAACGAAACCTATTTCGAGCACGCCTATCTCGCGCGTTATCTCGGACTCCTTCTGGTGGAAGGCGAGGACCTGGTCGTCGAGGCCGACGGCGTCTTTATCCGCACGGTATCGGGGCTGCGCCGCACCGAAGTGCTGCTACGGCGCGTCGACGCCGACTTTACCGATCCGCTCGAGCTCAACGCCGCGTCGCGACTCGGCGTCGCGGGACTCCTGCAGGCTGTCCGCGACGGCAAGATCGTCATCATCAATTCACTCGGCGCCGGTTTGGTCGAGGCCCGCGCCATGCTGGCGTTCCTGCCGGCGCTGGCGCCGATCGTGCTCGGCGCCGAACTGAAAATGCAGAATGTCGCGACCTGGTGGCTCGGCCGCGCCGACATGCGCGAGGAAATGCTCGGCAAGTTCGACAGCATGGTGATCGCGGCGGCGTTTACCGAGCAGCTTGGCGACGGGCGTCATGGCAACGAGATATTGGGCGCAAAACTCGACGATGCGGAGCGGCGGTCGTTGATGCAGTCGATCCGCGATCGCGGCATCGATTATGTGGCTCAGGAAGCCGTCACGTTGTCGAGCATGCCGGTATGGCGCGACGGCCGCTTGCAGCCGCGGCCATTCACGCTGCGGCTGTTCCTCGCCAAGATCGGCGAGCGGTGGCAGGTCCTGCCGGCCGGCTTTGTGCGCATCGCCGACGACCTCGATGCCCGCGCCGTGAGCTTGCAGCGTGGCGCGGCAACGGCCGACGCCTGGGTGCTCGCCCGCGGCCCGGTTGCCGAAACCACGTTGTTGCCGACGGCGGAGCGGATGCCGGTCCAGCGGGCCACCGGACTGCTGCCAAGCCGGGCCGCCGATAATCTGTTCTGGGTCGGGCGCTATGTCGAGCGCGCCGAGGCGACGCTGCGGCTCATTCGCGCCATCATCGCTCGGGTCGCCGAGGCGGACGACGCAGCCGCACCGGTTATCGCCAGTATCGGCGCACTGCTCGACGCCTGGGACGCGATTCCCAGCGACGCCGACGCCGCTCCGGCGACGTTCATTGCGCGCACCGTGCTCACCCGTGCCGACCTCGACGGCGCATTGCCGCGGCTGGTCGGTTCGGCGCGCGCGGCGGCCTCCGTCATTCGCGACCGTTTCTCGCCGGATGCGTGGCGGGCCATCAACGACCTTTTCAAGCTGATCGCCGCGCCGCTCGCCACCGGCCCCGCCGAAAGCGCGATCGCCGAGCGCGTCGAAGCGGGCTTGCGGATCATCGCCGCGCTGTCCGGCCTGGCGCAGGAGAACATGACGCAGCTGGCCGGCTGGCGTTTCCTCGAACTCGGCCGCCGCATCGAGCGCGCTTTATTGACCAGCCGGCTGACGCGCTGTTTCGCGCAAGCCGGCGCGCCCGACGGCGAACTCGACGTGCTGTTGGAGCTGGCCGACAGCCAGATCAGCTATCGGCAGCGTTATGTGATGATCGCGGCATTGGCGCCGGTCGTCGATCTGGTCATGCTCGATCCGAACAATCCGCGCTCCGTGGTGTTTCAACTCGACCGCATCGAGACGCATCTGGGCGCCTTGCCAAAGCGCAATAGCGATGGCCGGCTCTCGCCCGTGCAACAGGTCGCCGCCTCGATCGCAACGCGCTTGCGCACCGCCGATGCCGCCGCCGTCAACTACGCCTTGATGGTCGATATCGAGCAAGCGCTGATGAAACTGTCGAATGCCATCAGCGCGGCCTATCTCACCAATAATGAGCGGTCCGAAGCGGTGTGGGAGGCGCTGGCATGATCTACGACGTGCGGCAGACCACGACCTGCAGCTACGCGAGCCCGGTCGCGCATGCCCGCCATGTGCTCCGCCTGACGCCGGTGTCGCGCCGCGGCGAACGCGTGCATGTCGCGGCGCTGCAGATCGTGCCGGAGCCGACGCAGCGGCGCGAAGGGCAGGATTTTTTCGGCAACCGGCTGACCTGGATCGAGGTCGAAGAGCCGCATGAGACGCTGACGATCAAATTGTCGGCGCGCGTTGCGGTCGACCCACTCCCTTTCCTTGCCCCGCAGGCGGGCGAAGGAAGCAAGGGGTCGCCCCGCTGACCACATCGGCATGGGAAACGGTGCGCGACGAGGCGTTCGCGACCGGCGATATTGGGCCGCTATCGCCCGCGCATTTCCTGTTTCCAAGCCGCATCGTCTCGCTCGATCCGGAGATCCGCGACTATGTCCGCCGCAGTTTTACACCCGGCCGCGCCGTGCTCGACGCCGCGATCGAGCTGAACGGCCGCCTGAAAGCCGATATCGCCTATGAGATCGGTGCCACCACCGTCACCACCACGCCGCCGATGTCGTTCGCGTTGCGCCGCGGCGTCTGCCAGGATTTCGCGCACATCATGATCTCGGGGCTGCGCGGCATCGGCCTGCCGGCGGCTTATGTCAGCGGCTATCTGCGCACCTCCCCCGCACCGATCCGACGCGTTTGCAAGGCGCCGACGCCATGCATGCCTGGGTGCTGCTGTGGTGCGGCTCCCACCCTCCCCCGCAAGCGGGGGAGAGCAGGAAGGGGGCTGGATCGGACTCGATCCGACCAATGGCGTCCTCGCTTCCGATGAGCACGTCGTGCTGGCGATCGGCCGCGATTATACCGATGTCGCGCCGATGGACGGCGTAATCCTAGGTTCCGGCGGCCAGCGCATCGACGTATCGGTCAACGTGACACCGGCTGGCTAGCACATGCTACTCCCGCGCGGCGGGGAGAGGTGTTTCGCATTGACCTTCGATCCTTGGCGCGGGAAGACAGTCCGCGCCGGGAGATCGCCCTATGGCGGACGACAACAAGAAAGCAAGCCATACCCTCGCCGACCATCTTTACGGTCGCGACGCCGTGCATGGGCACGCCGACAATTCCGACCACGATCATGACCACGATTTCGATGCCGACGATGGCCCGCTGGAGGACAATCCGCTGTGGCGCCAGGACAATGTCTCGCTCCATACCGTCGGCATCGATATCGGCTCGTCGGGCACGCAAGTCATCTTCTCGCGCGTGCATTTGCGCCGCTTGGCGGAGGATTTGACCAGCCGCTACTACGTCGTCTCGCGTGAGACTTTGTTCCAATCGCCGGTGGCGCTCACGCCCTATCAGAGCGAGGAGCGCATCGACGACCAAAGGCTCGGCGCCATCATCGACGATGCCTATGTCGCGGCGGGTCTCACGCCCGAAAAGATCGACACCGGCGTGGTCATTCTCACCGGCGAGGCGCTGCGGCGCGACAACGCGCAAGGCATCGCCGCGATCCTGTCCGAGCAAGGCGGCGAATTCGTCACCGCCACCGCCGGGCATCACATGGAGGCGATGCTCGCAGCCTACGGCTCGGGCGCCGCGCGCGCTTCGAGCGACCAAGGCAAGCGCATCCTCAATATCGACATCGGCGGCGGCACCACCAAGCTCGGCCTGGTCGAGAACGGTAACGTGATCGCGACGGCCGCGGTGCATATCGGCGGCCGGCTGCAAGTGGTCGAGGACGGCAAAATTGTGCGGCTCGATCCGGCCGGAAAGCATCACGCCAAGCGCGCGGGCTTTTCCTGGAACCGCGGCGACGCCGCCGATGCCACCGATATGCAGAAGGTCGCCGACGGCATGGCCGATGCGCTCGTCGCCGCGGTCACCGCGCAGCCGCTGCCGCACGATATCGCGCATCTTTATCTCACCGATCCGATCAGCGACCTCGGCCGCATCGACGGCATCATGTTTTCGGGCGGCGTCGCCGAATACGTCTATCAGCGCGAAGCGCGCGATTTCGGCGATCTCGGGCCAAGGCTCGGCCGCGCCATCCGGGCACGCATCAGCTCTTTGCCTTGGCCGCTGCTGCCGGCGGGCGAATGCATCCGCGCCACGGCGCTCGGCGCCTCGGAATACAGCGTGCAGCTATCCGGCAATACCAGCTACATCTCGGCGCCGGGAAAACTCCTGCCGCGCCGCAATCTGCAAGTCTTGCTGCCGCCTTTCGTCTGCACCGACACGATCGATCCGGAACAGCTAGCGCAAACGATCCGCAGCCATATGACGGCGTTCGACCTCGCCGACACCGACCTGGAGATCGCCCTGGCTTTGCGCTGGAGCGGACTGCCGTCGTATCAGCGGCTCGCCGCGTTTGCCGAGGGCATCAAGCGCGGGCTCACCGGCCGCATCGCCAGGAAGCTGCCGCTCTACATCATGCTCGATGGCGACGTGGCGCAGACGCTCGGCGCCATTCTGCGCGAGGAACTGCACGTGGCAAGCGAACTTCTGGTGATCGACGGCGTGGTGTTATGGGATTTCGACTACATCGATCTCGGGCGCATCCGCATGCCGTCCTACACCGTGCCGGTCACCATCAAATCGCTGGTCTTCAACGAAGACCCGCGCGGCCCGCGGCCGCGCCAGCGGCTGCATCATCGCGAGCACGAGCACCATCATGATCACGGTCATAGTCACCATGATCACGAACATTAGTTACCCGTCACCCTGAGGTGGCCGCGAAGCGGCCCTCGAAGGGCGACGGCCCGGGCCGCATCCTTCGAGGCTCGCTTCGCTCGCACCTCAGGACGACGGAGCGCGGTTTAGCGTCCCGATAGATTTTGCTAAGCTAATGGCCGAAAATGAACAAGGTGAGCCAAATGGCCGAGAACGCCATAAAAAGCGCCATCGTCTCCGACGAACTGGCAAGCAAATTCAAGTCCGAGAAGGAAACGCCGTAACGCGGTGGATCAAGGCGGAAGGCCTCGACATCCTTCCGTCATTCTACGTGCGGAACCTTACGCACTGTCGCGCTCAAGCCGTGGGCGCGCCGCGGCGGCAGCGCCGTGTTCCTCAATCACGACGCTTCGCGGACCTCGAACGACTGTTACGTGATGGAAATTCCGCCGGGCAAGAGCCTGGCGCCGCACCGGCAGCTTTACGAAGAGATGGTGCTGGTGCTCAGCGGCCGCGGCTCGACCACGGTGTGGAACGATGCCGGTGCGCGCATCACTTTCGAGTGGAAAGACGGCGCGCTGTTCGCCATTCCACTGAACTGTCATCACCAGCACTTCAACGGTTCGGGCAAGGAGCCGGCGCGTTACGTCGCCGTCACCAACGCGCCGCCGGTGATCAACCTCTACGAGGATCTCGATTTCATTTTCAACACCAAATACGATTTCAAGGACCGCTTCGCCGGCGAGCCGGATTATTTCTCGTCCAAGGGCGAGCAGAAGGGATTTTTGCTGACGACGAATTTTGTGCCCGACGCCGTCAACATTCCGCTGATCACGGCGGCAGAGCGCGGCGCCGGCGGCGGCCATATCCGCTTCAACATGGCCAAGGGCTCGATGAACAGCCACATTTCGCAATTCCCGATCGGTACTTACAAGAAAGGCCATGCGCATGGGCCCGGCGCGCATGTCATCGTGCTGTCCGGCGACGGTTTTTCGCTGATGTGGCCGGAAGGCGGCGAGCCGCAGCGCTTCGACTGGGAAGTCGGCACCATGATCGTGCCACCGAACATGTGGTTCCACCAGCACTTCAACACCGGCACGACGCCGTCGCGCTATCTCGCCTTCAAGCACGAAGGCGTCGCCATCCGCACCGCGCAAGGCGTACCGAAAGCCTGGATCAGCCGGCGCGCCGGCGGCGATCAGATCGACTATAGCGACGAGAAACCGGAAATCCGCCGCATCTTCGCGGCCGAGCTCGCCAAACAGGGCGTCACGCCGCGCATGGATACCGCTTACGCCAAGGAGCAGGCGGAGCTCGGCGTTAAGACGGCGTAGCGGTTTCCCTCCGATGACTGACTTGCCAACACCGGCCGAGACCCCGTTCTGGCGGTTCTCGCTGCATTTCTATGGTCACACCGGCGTGTCGGATGCCTGCATCGCGCTGCAAGACGAGCATGGCGTCGACGTCAATCTGCTGCTGTTTCTGTTTTGGCTCGCTGCCGCCGGCCGGCAATTATCGGCGGACGACGTCAAGTGCCTCGACGACACCGTGCGCGATTGGCGCAATCTTACGATCATTCCGATCCGCGACGCCCGGCGCAAACTAAAAGGCGTGGCGACACTCGTCGCGCCGGCAAGCAGGAAGCTTTCCGCACCAAGGTCAAAACGCTCGAACTCGATGCCGAGCGATTACAGCAGGAAGCGCTGTACGAATGCACGAATCCGGACCGCTCGGCACGCCAGCTTCGCCGCCCGCCGCGGCGCGCGCCAATATCGCGGCCTATGAAAGCGTGTTGGGCCTAGCTTTCCCAAGGTCGCCGCGCTATCCTTGTCGGTGCCTTTGACGGCGTCCGACACGGCGAATTTGCCGGGCGCTGACCCTACTGGAACGCCGCCCCGCCGCATGGCACAAGTCTCGGCATAAGGCGTTGAACGGCGAGGGTGGGTATGGCCAAGAGTACGGCCAACACGAGTGCGATGCGGCTGATTGTCGGCATTTCCGGCGCTTCCGGCACGATCTACGGCGTGCGGCTTCTGGAAATGCTGCGCAAGGCCGACATCGAGACCCATCTGGTCATGTCGAAGTCGGCGGAAATGACGCTGGCTTACGAGACTGAACTCAAGCCGAAAGACGTGCGCGCGCTCGCCTCGGTGAATTATCCCATCACCGATATCGGCGCGGCGATCTCGTCGGGCTCGTTTCCGACCATGGGCATGATCGTGGCGCCCTGCTCGATCCGCACCATGAGCGAGATCGCCACCGGGGTGACGTCGTCGCTGCTGTCGCGCGCCGCCGACGTCGTGCTCAAGGAAAAGCGCCGGCTGGTTCTCGCCATTCGCGAAACGCCGCTGCATGGCGGACATCTGCGCACCATGACGACGCTGGCCGATATCGGCGCCGTGATCGCACCGATCGTTCCGGCGTTTTACAATCGCCCGCAATCGGTCGACGACATCGTCAATCACACTTGCGGCCGGCTGCTCGATCTGTTCGGCATCGATACCGGCACCGTCAAACGCTGGAAGGGCGGACCGGCGGAAGAGTGAGGGGTGTGGATGGCCGGGACCGGCCATGACGAATAAACTGCGATAGGAAAGGAAAGCACCATGGACCAGAAACGCTACGATATCGGCCTTGCCAAGCGCAAAAAGGTTTTGGGCGACGCTTATGTCGACCGCGCGCTCGCCAATGTCGACGATTTCAATCGCGATTTTCAGCGCATTCTCACCGAATATTGCTGGGGCGAGACCTGGGGCGACGAAACGCTGAAACCGCATGAACGTTCGATCCTCAATCTCGGTATGCTCGGAGCGCTCGGCAAAATGGAAGAATTCGCGACCCACGTGCGCGGCGCGCTCAATAACGGGCTCACGCCGAATGAAATCCGCGCGGCGCTGACGCAAGTCATGATCTATTGCGGCGCGCCGATCGGCGTCGACTGTTTCCGCATCGCGCGTCCGATTATCGCCGAGCATGAGAAGAACAAGAAGTAGCCATGCTCGACAAACGCGCAGCCGGCAGCGCCCAGGCCCAATCGCGTGGGCCGCCGCTCGACTTCCAGGACCATCTGGCGCGGCTGGAAGCCGCGGGCTTGCTGTTGCGTATCGATCGGGCGATCAACAAAGACACCGAACTGCATCCGCTGGTGCGCTGGCAATTCCAGGGCGGGCTGCGCGAGGACGAGCGGCGCGCGTTTTTGTTCACCAACGTGACCGATGGCCAAGGCCGCCGCTACGACACGCCGGTCGCGCTCGGCGCGCTGGCGGCGTCGGCGCAAATCTATGCCGTCGGCATGGGCCGGCCGGTCGAGGACATCGGCGATGCCTGGATGCAGGCCATCGCCAATCCAATCCCGCCAAAGGAAGTGAAAGAGGCACCCTGCCAGCAAGTCGTCATCAAGGGCGACGCGCTGCGCCGGCCCGACGGCGGCCTGAAGCTTTTGCCGGTGCCGATTTCGACGCCCGGTTATGACGCAGCGCCGTACCTGACCGCGACATTGTGCATTACCCAGGATCCGGAAACCGGCATCCGCAACATGGGCACCTATCGTGCGGCGCTCAAGGCCACAGACCGGCTCGGCGTGCGCATGGCGGCGCGCCCCGGCGGCGCCGGCGGTTATCTGCATTGGCAGAAATACCGCGCGTTGAAAAAACCGATGCCGATTGCGATTGTCGTCGGCGCGGCGCCGGTCGTGGTGTTCACCGGGCCGCAAAAGCTGCCGATCGACTGTGACGAGATGGCGGTGGCCGGCGGGCTCGCAGGCGCGCCGATCTCCGTGGTTAAGGCCGCGACCATCGACCTCGACGTGCCGGCCGACGCCGAGTTCGTCATCGAGGGACTGATCGATCCCGAATTGCTCGAGCCGGAAGGGCCGTTCGGCGAAAGCCACGGGCTGGTCGCGCTCGAAGGCTACAATATGTCGATGCAGGTCACCGCGATCACGCATAAGAAGAAACCGGTCTGGGTCTCGATCTTGAGCGAGGTGACGCCGAGCGAATCGAGCGTCATGAAGCGCGTCGCCTACGAGCCGCGCTATCTTTCGCATCTGCGCGACACGCTCGCCATCAAGGGCGTCCGCCGCGTCGTCATGCACGAAGCGCTGACCAATCTGCGCAAGGTGCTGTTCGTGCAGTTCGCCGGCGGTGTGCCGCACACGGAAATCTGGCGCGCGTTGCAGGGCGCGGCGAGCCTGCAGGCCGATATCGGCAAATATGTCATCGCCGTGAGCGAGGATATCGATCCCGACAATCCCGACGCGGTGTTCTGGTCGCTCGCTTACCGCGCCAATCCAGTCAAAGATGCGCATGATCATTCCCTATCGCTCGCAGGGCCATGGCGCCGAAATCGGGCGGCCCCGGGGACGAATTCGACCATGCTGATCGACGCAACGCAGAAGGAGCCCGATCCGCCGCTCTCGCTGCCCAAGCGCGAATACATGGAGCGCGCCCGCAAGATCTGGGAGGAACTCGGCCTGCCGGCGCTCACGCCGCGGCACCCGTGGCACGGCTATTCGCTCGGCGATTGGGACGCGATGTGGGACACCTATGCGGCCCGCGCCGTCGAAGGCAGATGGGAAGAGACCGGCAAGGAAACGTTCGCGCGCCGCCGCGGCGGCCTGACGCCGGAAACGCCGGTGAAGAGCGTGAAGGAGTGACCTTCGTCATTCCGGAGTGCCGCGAAGCGGCACTCCGGAATCCATAAGCCCAGCGTAGGGATTATGGATTCCGGGCTCCTCGCTTCGCTCGGCCCCGGAATGACGGTCAGATCGTCCTGCTATGCGTTCTCGGCCGCGGCATGGATCGCGGCGCGGACCCGCTGATAGGTGCCGCAACGGCAGATATTGGTGATCGCCGCGTCGATGTCGGCGTCAGTCGGCTTAGGCTTCTCCTGCAGCAGCGCCACCACCGCCATCATCATTCCGCTCTGGCAATAACCGCATTGCGGGACATCGAGGTCGAGCCAGGCCTGTTGCACCGGATGCAGCTTGCCGTTCTGCATCAGCGCCTCGATGGTGGTGATTTTCGCGGGCGCCGATCGTGCCGGCGGGGACCTGGCATGAGCGCGTCGCGACGCCGTCGAAATGCACGGTGCAGCAGCCGCACTGGGCAATCCCGCAGCCGTATTTGGTGCCGGTGAGGCCGATCGTGTCGCGCAACACCCACAGCAAGGGCGTGTCCTCGTCGACATCGACCTCGTAGGATTTGCCGTTGATCGACAGCGTAATCATGCTCGCTTTCTCGCCTGCCAAGCCGCAGCCAGATTACCCCGTTTCAATTCCGAGGCGAAATATCAATTCCGCCAGCCGGAAACGGGCGGATCGGCGAGGCTCCCGGCGGCCAAGCTCAAATCCCAGCGCCATCGGGCACATTGCCACGCTCCCCAGCACTCTCTTTTCACGAGCGCCAAAGCAGGGCATGGTGGGGGTGACGCTGTCGCGCATGCCCGATTTCGGGCGGCCCGCCAGGGTACCATGAACACAAAACCCGTTTTCTGGAGGAAGCCCATGAGTCACCGCATATCCCGGCGCGGCGTTAATGCCGGTATCGGCGCCGCCCTGATTTCACCCGCGCTGGTCCGGACGCCGGCATTCGCCCAAGGCGCAGCGACCCATCAAGATCGGCTTCAGCATGGCGCTGACCGGTCCGCTGGCGGCCAACGGCAAGCAGGCGCTGCTCGGCGCCCAGATTTGGCAGGAACAAGTCAATGCCAAAGGCGGCTTGCTCGGCCGGCAAGTTCAACTCATCAATTACGACGACCAGTCCAGCCCGTCGACCGTTCCCGGCATCTACACCAAGCTGCTCGACGTCGACAAAGTCGACCTCATCGTCAGCGGCTATGCGACCAATATGGTGGCGCCGGCCATTCCAATCGCCATGCAGCGCAACAAGACTTTGATCGGCCTGTTCGCGCTCGCGGCCAACAGCGAATTCCATTATCCGAAATATTTCTCGATGCTGCCGTCCGGCCCGACGCCGAAGGAAGCCTTCACCGAAGGCTTCTTTCAGGTCGCGGCCGGCGCAAAGCCCAAAGCCGAAAACCGTCGCGATCGCCGCCGAGGACGCCGATTTTTCCCACAACGCCGCGGACGGCGCGCGCAACAACGTGAAGAAGTACGGCTTTAACACCGTCTACGACAAAACCTATCCGCCGAACACCGCCGACTTCTCGCCGATCATCCGCGCCATCCAGGCCACCAATCCGGATCTGGTGGTGTTCTGCTCCTATCCGCTGAGCTCGGTCGGCATGACGCTGTCAGCCAACGAACTCGGGCTGAAGCCGAAAATGATGGGCGGCGCGATGGTCGGATTGCAGGCCACCGTGTTCAAGGACAAGCTTAAGTCAAAACTCAACGGCATCGTAAATTACGAGACCTGGGTCCCGTCGCCGAAATTGATGGCGCCCGCCGCCGACTTCTTCAAAAATATCAGGATCGCGCGCAGGCCAAGGCATCGATCCGCTCGGCTATTATCTCGGCGGCTGGGGCTATGCCTATTTCCAGGTGCTGCAACAAGCCGTCGAAGGCGCCAAAGAGCATCAACGACGACAAGCTCGCCGATTATATGCGCAGCCACGATTTCAAGACCATCATGGCCGACGTCAAGTTCGGCAAAGATGGCGAGTGGACCAAATCCGGGATGTTGCAAGTGCAGTATCACGGCATCACCGATGCCGCGAACCTCGATACCTGGCGCGGCATGAGCTATCAGACCGTGCTCACGCCGGCCGACGAGAAGACCGGCAACGTGATCTATCCGTACGGCAAAGCGCTGGGATAACAGGTCTATCCGAACGTCGTCCTCCCCCGTTCGCGGGGGAGGATGCATTTTTGCCGGAGCGGGAATTGCGAGGCGTTCAATGCTTCTGCCCACTTCCCTCGTCGGCTCCTACCCGCAACCGGAATGGCTGATCGATCGCGCCAAGCTGTCGAAGCAGGTGCCGCGCGTGCGCGCCGACGATCTCTGGCTGGTCGCGCCGGACCAGCTTGAAGCGGCGCAGGACGACGCCACCGTTGCTCGCCATCCGCGACCAGGAGCGCGCCGGGCTCGATATCATCACCGATGGCGAGCAGCGGCGCGAAAGCTATTCCAACCGCTTCGCCACCGCGCTCGACGGCATCGACATCGAGAACCCCGGCACTGTGATCAACCGGAACGGCAGGCCAATTCCGGTGCCGCGCGTCGTCGGTCCGATCCGGCGCACACGGCCGGTCGAGCTACGCGACCTGCAAATGTTGCGCGCCAATACCGGCCGCGCCGTCAAGGCGACGCTGCCCGGTCCGTTCACCATGGGCAAGCAGGCACAGGACGATTACTACAAGGACGAGGAAGCGGTGGCGCTGGCTTATGCCGAGGCCGTCAATGCCGAGATCAAGGATCTGTTCGCCGCCGGCGCCGACGTGGTGCAGATCGACGAGCCGTGGATGCAGCAGCATCCCGACAAGGCGCGGCACTATGGCCTCAAGGCGCTCGACCGCGCGCTCGCCGGCGTCAGCGGCACGGTCGCGGTGCATCTGTGCTTCGGCTATGCCGCCGTGGTGCACGACAAGCCGTCGGGCTATTCGTTCCTGCCGGAGCTCGAAGGCTCGAAGGCGCAGCAGATTTCCATCGAGGCGGCGCAGCCGAAGCTCGACCTCAAGATCTTGAAGGAGTTGCCGTCGAAGACCATCATCCTCGGCGTGATCGACCTGTCCGACATGGCCATCGAAACACCGCAGACTGGTGGCCGAGCGCATCCGGCGCGCGCTCGATGACGTTGCCGGCGGATCGGGTGGTCGTGGCGCCGGATTGCGGCATGAAATACCTGCCGCGCGCGGTCGCCTTCGGCAAGATGCAGGCGATGGCGGACGGCGCGGCGTTGGTGCGGCGCGAACTTACCGGCGCTGATAGCGCGCGGGTCTTCCAGCGCATTGCGGTCCCATTGCGCCAGGTCGGCCGCGGCTTGCATAGGTTTCCTGCAGAAAGCCGAGCAGCAGCGCGTCGGGATCGCGCGCTTGGCGCACGGCGTCATATGGCAAAATGAATTGCCCGAGATTCTTGTCGTAGAAGGCTTCGGCGTTGCCAGCTTCGCGTCGCCATAGCCGGCCGGCTCGGGATAGGCATAGACATAGAATGCCGCGCGGCCATAGCCGCCGTTGCCCGGCCAGAAGCCGCAACTTGAGACTTCGTGCGAATAGGCCTCGGCCATCACCCAGCTCGCGACATTGGGCGTGACGCCCGCGGCGGCGGCGCGGTGCGGCCGGAAAAGCGCGTCACCGCGAGGTCGAAACTGCCCCAGAAGAAATGCACCGGGCTCGCTTTGCCGATGAAGCAGGCGCGAAATTCATTCATCACCCGATTGGCCTGCACCAGCGCCGCCAGAATTTTTGCGCATAGACCGGATCATATTGCGCATGCATGCGATCCTGATCGAACGGCACGGCGTTCTCGATCTCACAGGGCATGGTCCGGATGTGCACGTCGATGCCGAGCCGGCGCAGCCGCCTGCATGAATTCGGCGTAGAAGTCGGCGACCGCCATCGGCTTGAGCGCAAAGCTCTCGACGCGGCCATCGCTGGTTTCGATGACGAGCCGGTGATCGGCAAAATCGAAAATAATATCGAAGGTGCCGCCCGCATAGGGCATCGCCGGCGCCACAAGCCCGCGCGCGGTCACCAGCGAACGTCGCGTTCCACCAATGATTGACGAGCGGCGTGCGCGCATGCGAACCTTGCCGACGATCTGCGTCCACAATTGCAGCGTGTCGCAAGTGTCGCTCCAGGCCGCGAGCGGCAAATCCGGCCATTGTGGATTTGGGGTACTGGTCACGGCGGCTTTTTCTGTCGAGCAGGAAATGCTTATATTACTAAGGAATTCGCCAGGGTCATTATCCTATCATGCCGCAAGACGCCGGCTCAAACCTATTGCAGGACTGGATCGCGCGGGCCGCCGAACGCGCTCCCGATAAGCCCTGGCTGATCGCGGCCGAAGACGGCCGAACCGTCAGCTACGGCGCAGTTGCGCGAAATCGTCGGCCGTTTCGCCAGCTTTCCTGCGTCGGCGCGGGCATCGGCCGCAACGACCGCGTCGCGCTGCTCGCCAACAATTCCGATCGAGCATCTGCTTTGCTATTTCGGTGTGATGGCAGCCGGCGCGACCCTCTGCACCATCCATGTCGAGATGAACCGCAATCAGCTCGACAATATTTTCGAGCGGCTCAAGCCGAAGCTCATTCTGTACCAGGACGATTTGCGGCTCGACGATCTCTTGGCCGCAGACCACCGCGCCGCGATTGCGCATCGGGCGCTAGGACGCGCCCGGAGCCGATACCCTGTTTGCCGCGCTGGCGCGCTTGCGCCGGGCGAGCCGCAAACGCCGGCGGGGCCGGATGACGACGCGATCATCCTGTTCACCTCGGGCACCAGCGCCAAGCCGAAGGGCGTCATTTTGAATTTTCGCGAATATCTTCTCAATATCGATCCGTTCGCCGAAGGCTTCGGCATCACGGCGGATGACCGGCTATATGATTTCCGTCCCTTCAGCTGGGCCTCGGCGCAGACTTCTCGGCGCGCTCGCTGTCGTCAATCGCGGCGCCACCTGGTGCTTGGCGCGAGAAATTTTCGGCGAGCCGTTTCTTCGCGCACATGCGCGAACACGGCGTCACCATCGCCGCCGGCAATCCGACCACCATCAACATTCTGCTCAACAGCGACGATGCTGCGCTACCGCGACAATCTGCCGAAGCTGCGCTTCATGACCTCGAGCTCGGCGCCGCTGCTGCTCGAAGAATGGAAGCGGTTCGAGCAGAAATTCGGCATTCCGGTCGCGCAAGGCTGCGGCGCCAGCGAGGTGAGCTGGATTGCCGCCATCCCCGGCGAACAGCGTCGCCTCGGCAAGGTCGGCCGGCCGCTCGCCTATCACGACCTCGCCATCGTCGACGACGACGGCCGCCGCTTGCCGCGCCGGCGAAATCGGCTATGTCGAAGCTCGGCGGTTTGGCCGATCATCCGTTCCGCTATCTCGGCGAAGACGGCAAGTGAAGATGCACAGCCGCGGCCGCTTCCGCACCGGCGATCTCGGTTGGCTCGACGCCGAAGGCTTTCTGAGCTCACCGGCCGCGAGAAGGAGCTGATCATCCGCGGCGGCGCCAAGATTTCGCCGGTCGAGATCGATGTCGTGCCTGATGCAACGCGCCGACGTGATCGAAGCCGCGACCGTCGGCGTGCCGGACGCGGTCTATGGCGAGGAAGTGGTGAGCTATGTCGTCGTGCGGCCGGGCGCCACGATCGACGCCGACGACGCTGCTGCGCTACTGCGCCGCGGCGCTGCCGGCCTTCAAGGCGCCGAAGCAAATCGTGCATCAGTGCCTCGCTGCCGAAGACCGAGCGCGGCAAGCTCGACCGCAAGGCGCTGGCGGAACAGGTGGAAGAAAGAGGCGGCCGGCTAACTTCTTCGTCATTGCCGGACTTGGTCCGGCAAGCCATGCCGCGCAGAAGCGCAGCATAGACCCGCGGGTCAAGCCGCGGGTGACGCTTCGAGAAACTACCTTCCCGTCCGCGCCAGCGAATGCACCCAGCCGTGCATGCGCTTCTTGGCGTTGGCGATGTCTTCCTTGGAGAACAAGTCCTCCGGCTTCACTTTGTCGACCGGATAGACCGGGCGCAGGAAGTCGCTCTCGTAGCCGAACGGCACCGTGGCATCGATGCCCATGCCGCCTTCGAACTGGGTGTTCGACGCGGTCCATTGCCGGTCGCCCGCGGTCATGCGCTCGGCCGGCATGAAGGTCTGGCCGCGGCCGCCGGGGATCGGATTGAGGATATCGGTGCGCGGGTTCACCCGCGTGGTCAGGCACCACATGATGTCGTCCATGGAATAGGGATCGACGTCCTCGCTGACCGCGATGGCAAGCCGCATGCCCTGCGAGCACGACAAAACGGCGGCCATGAAATTGCGCTGCCAGCCTTCGTCGATCTGATGGCGCTTTTTCACCTGGATGACGCAGCCGCCCCAGTCGGTCATGCAGTACGGGATCACCACGTTCTGCACGATGCCCGGCTGCAGCCGGTTGCACAGTTCGTAGATCGCGGCCTCGCGCACCGTGGTGTCGATATTGTGGTCGTCGAGCATGTGCACGCCGAGCGCAAAGATGATCGGCTTCGGTCTCCGGCTTGCGCATGGTGATGCCGGTGACGTGGAAGGTCGGCGCCTTGTAGGACTTGCCCATGTAGCCGGCCCATTCCGGATGGAAATGATAGCGGCCCTGCACGCCGGCATCTTCGGCTTCCTTGGTCTCGAAGCGGCGGTCGCGCGGATTGACGTAGCCTTCGAGCACCAGTTCGCAGTCGGCCAGCGCCATGGCGTCGACGGTGCGCGCCTTGACGAGCCGGATCGGCGCGCCCTGCACCGCCGACGCGATGCCGATCTCGTCGCAGCCCATCGGCAGCACGGCATAGTCGAAGCCGGCGCCGGCCAGCAGCGTGCACGCCGGCGGCACGCCGAAGCACATGGTGATCGGCACCGGCTGGTCTTCCTTGTAATATTTGTTGACCACCTGCCACATGTGCGAGCCGGGCGAGATCTGGAACGTGCCGACATTGCCCCAGCGGAAATTCATGCGGTTGTAGCCGAGGTCGGAGCCGCCATCGAATTGCGCGCCGGTGACGCAGCGGATGCCGGAGCCGACGGTCAGCTCCGGCTCGTAGGTGGTGTGGCGGATCGGCACCATCCATTTGTTGACGTCGTCCGGCTTCTCGATCACGAACTCCTGGCACGGCGCCTCGCTCTGCGCGATCTCGACAGGCTTGAGCGGATGCGACAGCGCATAGGCGAGCTTGCTGCACGCGCTCGGCATCGTCCTTCCAGCCGAACATGCGGTTGATGATCGCCATGTCGCCGAACAGATTGGTGATGATGCGGTGGTTCGGCTTGCCTTTGACGTTGTTGAACAGGATCGGACAGCCGCCATCCATGTGCTTCTGCAGGCCGGTGACCTGCAGGTCGGGATCGACTTCCTTGTCGGTCTCGATCAGCTCGCCCGAGGCGCGCAGCCATTCCAGCGTCGAGCGCAGATCGAAGGCCTGGTTCGGCGTCGGGGCGTGTGTTGTTGTTCCTTGCGCAGTGGCTGTTGCATTGTCGGCGTTCCCATTGCATAGATTTCTAAGTAATTATCGGCAGGACGAACCGCGAGCTGTCAACGCCGATGCCGTCAGCGCAACATCAGCGAAAGCAAGCCGGGCGCGCGCCGCGCCGTCGAATTCCCGCCGCGGCTTCAGTTCCGGCTATCTGGTGCGCGATGCTCACCGCGCCTTTCAACGGCTGCTTGGAGCGGCGCATCGCGCCTTACGGCGTCGACGCGCGGCCAATGGTATTTTTTGCGCGTGTTGTGGAACGCGGACGGGCTTTCGCAACGCGAACTATCGGCGCGGGTCGGCATGATGGAGCCGACCACGGTGATCGCCCTGCGCAGCATGGAGCGGGCGGGGCTGATCCGCCGCGTGCGCGGCGACGACGACAGGCGCAAGGTGCGTGTTTTCCTGACCGCGAAGGCGAAACGGCTGCGCAACGAATTGCTCGGCGGTGGCGCGAGGCATCACCGAGGAGGCCGAGAGGGGATCGCGCGCGCGCGATCTCGCCGCGTTCCGTCGCGTCGTCGCGCGGATGACCGCCAATCTCGATCGGATCGAACGCTGAGCGTAAATCGCTGCGGTTAACGATTTACGCTATAGCATTTAAGTGGAGCATGATCTTCTCGAGAAAACCGGCTTCCTCTTTGCTGGATCAGCTCGAAGGCGAAAACCCGGTCAAGCCGCGCCATCGGCTCGCCAAGACTGACGGCGAAAACTGACAGGCTGAAGCGCGGCCGAGCCCGGGCCTTGCGCGGTGACGATATCGGCCGACGCTTGTAGGCGACGTGGCGAAGGCTCACGGTGCGCGCGTCGAGATCGAGAACCATGTAGCTTGCGCGGCGATCGCCCGCCCGCGGCTCGCCGACCGTGCCGGGATTGATCAGATAATAAGACGTCGTCGCGCAGCAAGACATCGTGTTCCAGCCGCGTCGTCGGCGCGAGAGCGCCGCTGCAATTCGTAGACCGCGGCGTGATGGGTATGCCCGAACGCGCAGATGCGTGCGCCGGACGGATGCGTCATCAGCGCCCGAAAGCTCAGCATCCGCCGCTCTGTCATTGTCGAGCCGCACGCTCTCGCAGCCGGTTTCGGGATGCAGCGCGCCATGCACAGCAATGAGCTGATCGCTCGATATTGGCCTTGAGCGGCAGGCCGCCGAGGAAAGTCGAGATCATCCGCGGTCAGGCGCTGCCGCGTCCAGGCGACCGCGCGCGCCGCGGCGCTGCTGAAATTCGCTGCGTCGTGATGCGGCCCGCACACGGCGAGATCGTGATTGCCGGCGACGCAAAGCACGTCGACGTCGCGAATCAGCGCGATGCACTCGGCGGGGTCGCGTATTGTAGCCGACGATATCGCCGAGGCAGACGATGCGATCGACGCCTGAGTCGGCGATATCGTCAAACGTCGCTTCCAGCGCCTCGAGATTGGCGTGGATGTCGGAAATGAGCGCGAGCCTCATAGACCGATCCACGTCGTGGCGCCCAGCCGCGCAGGCTGCGTTCCGCCATGCCGCCGGCAACAGCCGATGCAGCGCCGCGCGCACAGCCGGCATCGGGTCATTCCATGACAGCGACGATTTCGCCTCGCAGCCGATGGCCCAAGGCAGCCACGTCGTCAGCGGCACACCGGATGCCGCGCGGCCGGAAAATCCTTCCAGGCGCGGCACCAGCGCACGCCCGCTTTCGCCCGCGCCGCCGGCGGCCGCGGCGTTCCCGTCAGATCGGCATAAACCAGCGCCGGAATATTGACGCCGGCAACGGCGCCGGCGTGATGCCACAGCGTAAAGCGGGGATTGATCTCCAAGAGATGCAGCTTGCCGGCTTGGTCGCGCTTGAAGTCGAGCTTGGCAACGCCGGTCAGGCCGAGCTGCTCGACGATATCGCGGCCGTACCGCCGCACGTCCGCGGCGTCGGTGATTTCCAGCGCCGTGGTGTGGCCGTAGGCACACCGGGAAAGTGCGGATCTTGCGGCCGGTGAACTCGCCGGCGACGTCGCCGCGCCGATCGACGTAGCAGTGATAGCTCTCGATTTGCGCTTCCGCGCCGGGAATAAGCTCCTGCGCGAGCAGATCGATGCCGGCGTCGAGCAATTGCGGCCAAAGCGCGGCGCAATGCATCGGCGCTTTCCGCCGCGAGCGCTTTGCGCGATCCGAGAGTCTCATTCCAGCGATCCAGCCGGGTCAGCGGCTTGATGATGACGGGAAACTTAAGATCGAGATCGTCCGGCTCGACGCGGCGGGATGGAAGCGGCGGCCGCCGGCACCGGCAAACCGTGCCGCTGCGCCAAGTCTTGAAACCGTGCCTTGTCGATGAGGTCTTCGACCAGCGGCGCATCGGCAACGACGAAGCGTAAGACTTGCGCCAGCCGCTCGCGATGCCGCGAAACGAAGAGGAGCTGCGCATCCTCTTCGTAAAACAAGACCGGGCGGTTCGCGTTGCGCCACGCCGAACCGCAGCAGGCGCATCGAGGAGCCGCTCGGTATTTTGCGAGAAATCGTCCCAAGTGCATGCGCAAATGCGCGAAGCGCGAATAAAGCGACGGAACGCCCGCCCGCGTCACGACCGCGCAACGGAATGCCGGCCATCGCGATCGGCTGCAGCAAATCCATGTCGCCCATGACGCAGGCGAGCGCCATCGGCCGCTGTAAAGCCTTGGTCCTGATATCCGGTTGGGGAAGCGGGCGGGACACTTGGGCGCGTCAAAACGGTCCGACCGCCGAGCGGGCGCGGCAAACCAAACGCCAGACCAGCGGCGTTTGCTTGATGAAGCGCTTGAGCGCGGCGCCACACGGTGGCAGCCAAACTCGCCGGCCAGCCGCGCCATGTCGCGGCCGCGCTGTAATCGAAAAGCTTCAAACGCAGATCGGACCATTCCAGTCTTGTAATACTCGTCGCCGATGGTGAAATCGAAACAGCCGCAGGCCCATGCCCGATGGCATGGGCCAGGAGCTCGCGAAGATGAAGCGCGCCGGGGCCGTAATGCGTGCCAATCGTCCGTCGCAATAACTCGACAGCACGTGATAATAGCAGCCGCCGAATGTCAGCGCGAAATTCGCCGCCGCGCAGGTGTGGCCGATATCGACACGGCTGACATGGGCCAGATGATCGCGTATTCGGATTTGACGCGAAATCGGCAAAGAACTCGCGATATCCCGGCTGGGCGAAAATATCGGCAATGCCCTTGCGCGCGAAGATTTGCGTTTTCTGCTCCCACAGCGTTTCGAGCGTGCGCCGCGACGTCGTCGCGGCTCGGTCGACGGTGGAGAAGCGGATATCGCCGAACTCCGCCATGTGCTTGCGCTTGGACCGGTCGCGCCGCCGCGTCGCCGACGATCGTTTGGCGCGATAGAACGTCTCCCAATCGTCGCCCAACAGCGTGATATGCGCGCTGTTGGCATTGGGCGTTACACGAAGAGCGAGTGAACGGATTGATCTGCGCGCCGACCGTTTGCGGCATCTTCTCAAATTCGATCCAATCGTACCGCAGTCGCGGATCGGATTGCAACTGTCGGCGCAGCTCTCGCCATATCGCAAGGAAGCGCTCGGGCGTAACGCGCTGGGAAAAATCGCGCGCCAACAGCGGCGCATTGTAATCGCACAGGTCTTGGCCGAGCCATCGCAGCCGTTTGATCCAGCGCCGCGGTTCGACGGCGAGCGGCAGCGATGAAGGCGGTCGTCGCCATCGGCAAAGCGGCCGACGACAATGACCGGAACGAACGCGTCGGCGCTCGCGCCGATATGGCGGTGCCATGTCGATAGCCATTCAAAGGTCTGGAATGCCGTGCAGTCGGCGATGTGCTGGAAGCGGCGCCATTCGCTTTCGACGGCCGTCAAAGTCTGTATGAACATGCCGAAACTCAAGTCCGGCGCAAACTCGCGCGACAAATCCGTCCGACGCTGGAACGCGGCGTGGTTCAAATTCGCGTGGTCCGCGCCTACGGGCGAATCGCAGGTCCGAAACGCCGTCAATGGTGTTGCGCGTGTCACTATCTGGACCGGAAGAGCTGGGCTCGCTGTCCCTCATAGTAGAAAGTCCTTAAATGTGCATTCCCACCGCGCGATTACGTCGGGTTAACGTAAAGAGATAACTGAAGGTCGTGCTGGGATCGCAGACGTGTCGGTTTAGCGCACTATCCCGGTGGAACCGCTCGCGCTCGGCGCGCCGTATCCTTGATTAACATTGTCACGGCACGCGTCGCCGCCGCGAGCGGCGTGGCCAGGGGAGGACGTTATGAGCCGACGTAATGGCTCGGCACATTGCCTTATGTCTGGCTGCATTGCCGGCGGGGCGCGCCGATGCGCAAGCCGTCAATTATCCGGACAAGCCGGTGACGGTGATCTCCGACGCTCCGCCCGGCTCCACGCCTGACGTGGATGCGCGGTTTGTCGCCGAAGGACTCACCAAGACGTGGGGACAGCAGGTCGTCATTGTCAATCACGCCGGTGCTTTCGGCAGTATCGCCGTCCGCGCCGCGACGGATGCCGCCGCCGACGGCTATACGCTATTCATGCCGTCGCTCGCATCGTTCATCGCACGCCAAAGACGTCGCGCCAAATGTGCCGCTGAAACTGCCGCGCGATTTTTTGCCGATCGGATTCACCGCAGAAAATCCGATGTTCATTGCGGTGAACCCGGCACTCGGCGTCGAGCACGCTGCCGCAACTGATCGCGCTCGCCAAAAAAGAGCCGGGAACGATTTCGATTGCGGTGACCGGCGTCGGCCGGCTGACGCATCTGACCGGCCTGGTGCTGCAAGAACGCGCCGGCATTCAGTTGCTTCCGGTTCCCTATAATGCCGGCCCGGCGGCGGCGCTCGCCGACGTCGGCGCCGGCCGCGTGTCGATGATCATCGAGGGCTATTCCGGAATTGTCGGCGCGGTGAAGGCCGGACAGGTCAAGCTGATCGCGGTCGCGGCGCGCGAACGTCTGCCGCAATTTCCCGATCTGCCCACGGTGGCGGAGACGATTCCGGGCTTCGCCGCGACAGGATGGCAGGTGCTGGTCGCTCCGCTCGGCACGCCGCAGCCGATCGCCGCCAAAGTCAGCGCGGATTTGGGGCAAGGTGATGGACGATCCGGATTTCAAGAAGAGGTTGGCGAATATCGGCAGCTATTCGCGCGCCATGACGCCCGACCAAGCTGCTGGCCTTTGTCGACAAAGAGCAGCAAACCTGGCTGCCGGTAGTGGATAAAATCTCGAAAAAGTGAGGCGCCTGACGATTGACATACGATCGTGATGTCTTCTCGCTGTTTCATCTCTTATAGTATGTCCAGCCATAACGGATTGCTGCGGCGGATTGTCAAGGAGGGTTTGCGATGTTGACGTTTATACTATGCTCCCGGTGCGTGCTCGCTGGCCTCGCACATCGTGCTGGAGGAGAGCGGCGAAAAATACGCGCCGAAGAAAGTCGACCTCGCCGGCGGCGAGCAGCGCACGGAGGCCTATCTCAAACTCAATCCGCTCGGACGCGTGCCGGTGCTCGGTCTCGACAACGGCGAGCCGCTCACCGAGAACACTGCGATCCTGCCCTATCTCGGCAAGCGATTCGGCCTATGGCCAAAGGATCGCGGCTGGCCGAGGCGAAGGCGCTGTCGCTGATCGGTTTCTTTGCCACAAGCGTGCATCCGGCGCACGCCCATGTCGGCCGGCCCGAGCGCTATACCGCCGATACGACCGCCTTCCCCGGCATCAAGGAAGCCGGGCTGAAGACGTTTCATGGCTATCTGAAGCAGATCGACGGCATGCTGGCGGGACGCGAATGGTTCGGCGACCAGTTATTCGGTGCTCGATCCGTATGGCTTTGTATTTCTACACCTGGGGCGTGCGCCGCGAGCTGCCGATGGCCGAACTCAAGAACTACACCGCGCACAAGGATCGGCTGCTCAAGCGGGCCGCCGTGGCGCGCGTGGTCGAGGACGAGAAGATCAAGGTGTAGTGAAGATCCTTTCGCGTCATTGCGAGCGAAGCGAAGCAATCCAGTGCCGCGGCTCCGCCTGGATTGCTTCGTCGCTTTGCTCCTCGCAATGACGAAGCGGGCGTGGCGGCGAGTTCACGCCGTCTTCTGCGCCTTTAGTCCAAGCTCGTTGACGGTGCGCTCGCGCATGATGAATTTCTGAATCTTCCCGGTCACCGTCATCGGGAATTCGTCGACGAATTTGACGTAGCGCGGCACTTTGTAGTGGGCGATCTGGTCGCGGCAGAACGCCTTGATCTCCTCGTCGGTGGCGGCCATGCCGGGACGCAGCTTGACCCAGGCGCAAATCTCTTCGCCGTAGCGGTCATCCGGCACGCCGATGACTTGCACGTCCTGGATTTTCGGATGCCGGTACAAAAACTCCTCGATCTCGCGCGGATAAACATTCTCGCCGCCGCGGATCACCATGTCCTTGATGCGCCCGACGATGTTGCAATAGCCCTCGGCGTCGATGGTGGCGAGGTCGCCGGTATGCATCCAGCGCGCGGCGTCGATGGCCTCGCGCGTGCGCTCATCGTCGCCCCAATAGCCGAGCATTACCGAATAGCCGCGGGTCAGGAGTTCGCCCGGCGTGCCGGGCGGCACGATGCGGCCGTTGCGATCGACAATTTTGACTTCGAGATGCGGCTGGATACGTCCGACGGTCGAGACGCGGCGCTCCAGCGGATCCTCGGTCGAGCTTTGAAAGCTGACCGGGCTGGTCTCGGTCATGCCATAGGCGATGGTAATTTCCGAAAGATGCATCTTGGCGACGCAACGCTTCATCACTTCGATCGGACAGGGCGAGCCGGCCATGATGCCGGTGCGCAGCGTCGAGAGATCGAAGCGGGCGAATTCGGGATGGTCGAGTTCCGCAATGAACATGGTCGGCACGCCATGCAGCGCGGTGCAGCGCTCTTCGGCCACCGTTTCCAGCGTCGCCAGCGGATCGAAGCCCTCGCCGGGGAACACCATGCAGGCGCCGTGCGTCAGCGCCGCGAGATTGCCGAGCACCATGCCGAAGCAGTGATAGAGCGGCACCGGAATGCAGAGGCGATCCTGCGGCGTCAGCCGCATCGCCTCGCCGATGAAGAAGCCGTTGTTGAGGATATTGTGATGCGACAGCGTCGCGCCTTTGGGAAAGCCGGTCGTTCCCGAGGTGAACTGGATATTGATCGGCTCGTCGAATTGCAGTTGCGGCGCCAGTTCGGCGATCCGTTGCGCCTGCGCCACACCGCCGCGCGTGACGATTTCGGCAAAGCGGAACGTGCCGGGATGCCAGCCGTCGCCGAGCAGCACGACCGAGCGCAGCGCCGGCAGCCGCGCCGATTCGAGCTTGCCCGGCGTCGCGTGGCCGAGTTCCGGCGCCAGTTCGCGCAGCATGCCGACATAGTCCGAAGTCTTGAATCGCTCGGCGAGGATGAGCGCCTTGCAGCCGACTTTGTTGAGCGCATATTCGAGCTCGGCAATGCGATAGGACGGGTTGATATTGACCAGGATGAGCCCCGCCTTGGCGGTGGCGAATTGGGTGAGTACCCATTCGCTGTTGTTGGGCGACCAGATGCCGATACGATCGCCGGGCTGCAAGCCCAGCGTCAAAAGTCCGGCGGCGAGCCTGTCGACGGCTTGGCGCAGCTCGCCATAGCTCAGCCGCACATTCTGATGACGGACGACCAGCGCCGGGCGCGACGCCCATTTGGTGCAGGCGGCGTCGAAGAACTGGCCGATCGTTTCGCCGATCAGCGGCTGTTCGCTCGCGCCATGGACGTAACTGAGTTTGAGCTCGGTCATCGCATTGCCTCCGGCTGTCTTGCCCGCGATCATAGATCATGCCGTAGCGACGCCAAAGCCGCTTTTTACGCGCGGCGCCGCTTGCTAGACTGCCGCAACACAAGATCAAGGGCGGACCAAGGAGTTGCATGTCCGACACGCTTTCGGAACTTTCGGTATCGCTCTGGCGCGGCGCGCAAGAGGGCCGCTACGAGACCTACACCGTGCCGCGGCGCGAAAGTCAGACCGTGCTCGACGTGGTCACTTTCGTGCAGCGCCATATCGATCCGACGCTGTCCTATCGCTTCGCCTGCCGGGTCGGCGTGTGCGGCTCCTGCGCCATGACGGTGAACGGCCGGCCGCGCTGGACCTGCCGTACCCACGTTGCCAAGGTCGCCGGCGGCGGCCGGCTCGAAATCGGCCCGCTGCGAGAACCTTCCGGTGATCAAGGATCTGGCGACCGACATGGCGGCGTTTTTCGAAAAGTGGCAGGACGCCAAGGGGGTCTTTGCGCCGACGCAAACGCGGCACGACCCGATCGCGCAGATCAGGCCGGACACGCCGGCGCGCGTCGCCGCCGACGCCGGCATCGAATGCATCAATTGCGGCGTGTGCTACGCCGGCTGCGATACCGTGCGCTGGAATTCCGACTATCTCGGCCCGGCGGCGCTGAATCGCGCCTGGACGCTGGTGAACGACGAGCGCGACGGCGGCAATACCGCGCGGCTGCAGGCGATTTCGCGTCGGGCGGCTGCCATGCCTGCCACTCGCATCAATCCTGCCAGGAGCTTTGCCCGCAGGCGCTCAATCCGACCGCCTCGATCGCCGGGCTGAAGCGGCGCACCGCGGCGGCCTATCTCAAGGGCGAGATCAAAGCATGAATGTGCGGCTCTATGTCTGGCAGCGGCTGACGGCAGCGCTCATGGCGCCGCTGGTTCTCGTCCATATCGCCGTCATCTTCTACGCCACGCGCCAGGGCCTGACGGCCGCGGATATTCTTTCGCGCACCCGCGGCAGCATCGCCTGGGCGGCGTTTTACGGGATTTTCGTCGCCGCCGTTTCCATCCATGCCGCGATCGGCGTCCGCAATATCCTCGCCGAATGGTCGCCGTTGACGGGCAAGCGCGCCGGTCTGTCCGCCGTCGCTATTCGGTTTGCGTTGGCGCTGCTCGGCTTTCGCGCCGTCGCCGCGGTGGTGCTGTCGTGATCGCGCGCCAAGGAAGCATCGCGGCAGCATATTGTGGATCGCCGCCATGGTGCACCGGCTTTCCGGGCTCGGCTTGGCGATTTTCCTGCCGCTGCATTTCCTGGCGCTCGGGCTCGCCATCCACGGCGATGCCGGCTCGACAGTTTCTTGCGCTGGAGCGATCAGCCGCTGGTCAAGCTCGCCGAAGGCGGCCTGGTGTTTCTGCTCACGGTGCATCTGCTCGGCGGCCTGCGCGTCCTGGTGATCGAGAATTTCGATTGGCGCGACGGCCAGAAACAGCTTGCGACGCTGGCCGCCGCCGTTTCGGCGGTCGTCGCTTTCATATTTCTCGTGCGCGTGTTCTGAGGATCGCAAAACAACCGACATGAACGTCGAGCATCTCAAGACCGACATTCTGATCCTCGGCTCCGGCGGCGCCGGGCTGTTCGCCGCGCTGCACGCGCTGAAGGCCAATCCCGATCTCGACATCACGATCGCCAGCAAGGGTCTGCTCGGCAAATGCGGCTGCACCCGCATGGTGCAGGGCGGCTACAACGTCGCGCTCAATCCCGGCGACTTCGGTCGAGCGCCATTTCATGGACACGATCGAGGGCGGCAAATGGCTGCCGCATCAGGAACTGGCCTGGACGCTGGTCTCGACGGCGGTCGAGCGCGTGCGCGAACTGGAAAACGAGATCGGCTGCTTCTTCGATCGCAATCCCGACGGCACGCTGCACGGCAAGGCGTTCGCCGGCCAGACCTTCGATCGCACCGTGCACAAGGGCGATCTCACCGGCATCGAGATCATCAACCGGCTCATGGAGCAGGTCTGGGCGCGGCCGATCCGCCGGCTGGAAGAGCACCGCGCCGTGGCGCTGATCCCGGCGGCAGACGGCGCGCTTGCCGGCGTGCTGTTGATCGACGTGCGCAGCGGCGAGTTCCGCTTCGTCGCCGCGCAAGCCGTGCTGCTCGCGACCGGCGGCGGCCCGACCATGTATCGCTATCACACGCCGTCCGGCGACAAGAGCATGGACGGGCTCGCCATGGCGCTGCGTCTCGGCCTGCCGCTGCGCGACATGGAGATGGTGCAGTTCCATCCGACCGGACTGCTCGCCGGCCCGGACACGCGCATGACCGGCACCGTGCTGGAAGAAGGCTTGCGCGGCTCCGGCGGGCATCTCCTCAACGGCGCCATGCACCGCTTCATGGGCGACTACGATCCGAAACTCGAACGCGCCACCCGCGACGTGGTCAGCCGCGCCATCTATGCCGAGATGCGCGCCGGCCGCACCACGCCGAACGGCGGCGTCTATATCAAGATGGGCCATCTCGGCCCGGCGAAGGTGGCGAAGCAATTCAAGGGCATGGTGGATCGCTGCCGCGACTGCGGCTTCGATCTCGCCGGCGGCCTGGTCGAAGTGGTGCCGACCGCGCATTATTTCATGGGCGGCGTGATCTGCGAGGTCGACACCGCGACGGAACGCTTCGGGCTGTTCGTCGCCGGCGAGGATGCCAGCGGCATGCACGGCGCCAACCGGCTCGGCGGCAATGGCGTCGCCAACTCGACCGTGTTCGGCGGCATCGCCGGCGACGTGATGCCGCGCTGGATCGCCAGACAATCCGGGCCATCGCGCCGCCCGATGCCGCACGTGCTCGATGCCGAAATCGCCCGCGCGCTGCATCCGTTCGCCCGCAAGCCCGGCGATCTCAACGCGCTGCGCGAAAAGCTGCTCGACACGATGTGGGACGATGTCGGCGTGGTGCGCGACCGCGCCGGCATCGAACGCGGCCTCGCCGCGCTCGACCGCATCGAAGCGGAACTGCTCGCGACCGGCGTTGCCGACGGCGACCGCCGCTTCAATTTGACCTGGCACGACTGGCTCAATCTGCGCTCGCTGTGCGAGATCAGCCGGGTCATTGCGCTCGCCGCGCTGCGGCGCGAGAATTCCCGCGGCGCGCATTTCCGCTCCGATTTCCCGGAGCCCGGCGATCTCGCGACCTCGACCTTCACGGTGGCGCGGCAGACACCCGGCGGCATCGAGATCACCGACCGGCCGGTCGAGTTCACGCACGTGAAGCCGGGCGAAACGCTTGTTGCGCGACCAGATCGCGGCCGAATGAGGCAAAAAGCAAATGGCGCTGTTGGCACAAATTCCCGACCTGTCATGCTGCGCGAAGGCGGAGCATCCAGTTACGTAGACTTATCACGCCTTCGCGGATGATGACGCGCCTGTATGAGCGCTCGAGGTCAGGACGATGATCCCGCTGTCGTCGATTCAACGCACCGCCGAGGATTTGATGGCGAAGGCCGCCATCGAAATCCCCGACGATTATCTCGCCGGCCTGCGCCGCTGCGCCGATACCGAAAAGGGCGATCTCTCCGCCTTCGTCATCAAGGCGATGCTGGAGAATTACGAAGCGGCCAAGGAAGACCGCCGCGCCATGTGCGGCGATACCGGCCTGCCGCGCTGGTACGTCAAGATCGGCAACGAAGCGCGGATCGAAGGCGGCCCGGTGGCGCTGGAAGCGGCGCTGCGCCGCGCCACCGCGCGGGCGACCACGAACGTGCCGCTGCGGCCCAACCGCGTGCATCCGCTGTGGCGCACCGATCACAACAACAATGTCGGCATCGGCGCGCCGGAGATCGAATATGCGTTCCATCCCGACGCCGACTGGATCGAACTCACCACCGTGCACAAAGGCGGCCTGTTCGGCTCGGATTACCGCATGCTGTTTCCCGGCGACGGCATCGAAGGCATCAAGCGGTTCTATCTCGACACGCTGATCGGCTTCGGCAAGCGCGGGCTCGCCTGCCAGCCGGCCATCGTCGGCGTCGGCCTCGGCGGCTCCAAGGACACCAGCATGGTGCTGGGCAAGCAGGCGTCGTGCCTGCGCGTCGTCGGCTCGCGCAATCCCGATCCGCGCATCGCCGCGCTGGAAGAGGAGTTCAAGGAGCTCGGCAACACCATCGGCATGGGCGCCATGGGCTTTGTCGGCTCGTCGATGGTGATCGATTGCCATATCGAGGTCGGCTATTGCCACACCGGCGGCATGCCGATGTCGGTGCACATGTTCTGCCTGTCGTCGCGCCGCGCCTGCGCGCGCATCGCCGCCGACGGCAAGGCGGCGTTCCGCACCGATCCGATGTGGTTCACCGATTACATGCGGCGCTCCACGGTCGAATGGGGCCAGCAGGCGGCGGAAGCGGCGGAATAGATTGCAGCGGAATAACATGCCCGATCTGAAAACGGTTCACATCGATCTGCCGGCGCGCACCGAAGATCTGCGCAAGCTGGAAATCGGCTCGGTCGCCTATCTGACCGGCCGCGTCTTCACCGCGCGCGAAGGCGTTTACAAGCGCGCGATCGCCGACGGCGCCGGCATGCCGGCGGGCAAGGACGCGCTCGGCATCACCAATTTCCATTGCTCGCCGGCGGCCAGCATCAATCCCGACGGCAGCTATACCGTCGGCGCGGTCACCGCGACGGCGTCGTTCCGCTTCGCGCAATGGCTCGACGGCTGGTTCAAGCTCTCCGGCTGCAACATCATCATCGGCAAAGGCGGCATGACGTCGCAGACCTATCGCGACGCATTTCGTGCCGAACAACGCGGTCTATCTCACCACGGTCGGCTACGGCACCGGCGCGCTGCTCGGCCGCGGCATCAAGCGCGTCGCCGGCGTCTATTGGCTGGAAGAACTGGGCCTGGCGCAGGCGGTCTGGGTGCTCGACGTGGAAAAATTCGGCCCGTTCCTGGTCGAGAGCGATCTTGCCGGCAATTCGCTGTTCGAGCGCGAGAACGCCAAGATCGCGCCCGGCCTGGAACAGCTTTACGCCGGCACCAAGCCCGCGACGCTGCGCCGCTACGGCGAGACCGACGACAAGACCAAGGAAGTTATTTAGACATTATGACCGCGGCACAGATTGTGAAATGACCGCGGCACAGATTGCGAAACGTAATGCGGTCGTGGGCGACCTTTGGGGCGACCTGTGACTGGTACAGCTGGGTGGACTCGAACCACCGGCCTCTTGATCCACAGTCAAGCGCTCTAACCAACTGAGCTACAGCTGCACGGGCTCGCGGTGTATTTTCGCTTGAGCATGATCTTTTCGGAAAACCGGTAGCCTTTTTCCGGTCAGAGCGCGCGGAACCTATGGGCAATGCTCAAGTTTGGCAAGACGGCAGCAACCGCGCCAGAAAGCAAAAGCCCGGGTCGAGACCCGGGCTTTCCCCTCGTCAGCAAGGCTAACTTGCGGTCGCGGGCGCGATTAGGCGACCTTGCTGAACGCCTTGTTCATGCCGCTCTTGATCGGCTCGGCGGTCTCGGTCGCGACCTTCTGGGCCAGCGCGCCGAGTTCCTTGCTCTGCTCGGTCAGCGCCTCGAACTGCTTGCGCGCATGCGCGCTCGACAGCTCGATCACTTCCGACAGCGACTTCGCGGTGATCAGTTCGCCGAAGAAATCGAACGCCGCGTTGGTGTTCACGCGCGCCGCCTCGATCACTTTGAGGCCGTATTCGGACGCGCCCTTGGTGGCGGTCGAATAGGTGGTCTCGAGCACGTCGGTCGCCTCTTCGGCGGCGGCCTTCATCTTCTCGTAGGTGTCCTTGGCCTGCGCGACGCCGCGCTCGGCGAATTCACGGAAAGCGGCCGGCATTTCGACTTTCGGGATCTCGAACTTCGGCATTTCGAATTTCGGCATTTCGAATGCGCCTGGCGCGGCTTGCTGGTCTTCATTTTGGGGGGAGTTGTGGTTGTGGCATCGGCCATGACTTGATCCTTGGATTTGCTCGTTGCTCTTGGGCTGTCTCGCTAGAGAGCTTTTTTTTGCTTGGCCTCGCCGCCCGTTGCGCGTTGCCTGGCATTTCGTGATCCCGCGGCTGAACGCATAAACTGTTCGAAGCCCGGGCATTTCTAGAGCAATAGATAGCACTTTTGGTGCATTGCAACAGAAATTATTGCAATGCACAAATAATGTAAGATTATTGAAAATATTATGATTTTGGAACTGCGCCGCGGCCGCTTCGCGGTCACGTTTTAGGCTTGGCAGCATCCACCACAATCTTGGCGGCACTTTGGCCGAGATCCTGAACCTGGGCCGAAAGCGTCTGCATCTGCCGGCTCAGAAATTCCGATTGCAGCGCCATGAGCTCGGCCGCGTCCTTGGCGTGCATGAGCTTTTGCGCGAAATCGAAGGTCGCCGCGACATTCTGCTCGGCATAGCCCATCGACTTCTGCGCGATTTCGTTGGCGCCGCTATGCGCCGCCTGGGCCTGGCCCTGCAACTGCCCCATGGCCTTGTTGGCCGCCTGGATGAAGCCGTCAAAGGCCTTGCGCGCCTGCGCCACGCTCTGCTCGGCGAAGGCCCGCATCTCGTTCGGAATAGCAAATTGCTCAAATGGATCTTTGGCCATTGCACGCTCCTCATACCGCCGGCGCGCTGATCCTAGCGCGAATTCGCCACCGGCAGGCAAGCGAAACGGTGGCGCCGCGCTAAGCCTCGGGGCGATTAAGGTTATCTCGGCTCGCCTGGCGCCGCGACGGCCGCGCGCCATGGACGCCGCACACGCGCCCGCACTATTAAGAATTCCTTTAGGAAACGAGTTCCGTCGCGCATGCCGATTGTGGAGACAGAGCTCGCCCTGTTGCGTCATCCGCGTCTTGCGGCGCTGGCGACAAGCGCGTGGCCGGCTTGGCTGTGGAGCGCCGACGGATCGCGAATTCTGTGGGCGAATGCGGTCGGCGCGGCGATGTTCGGCGCGGCGACGCGATCGCGTGCCGCAGCGCCGGTTCGCAGTACCGCCTCAGCCGCCCAGATCGTCCGTCTCGCCGCGACGCTGCCAGCCGGCGGCCCACGAGCGGCTCGAACGTTTGCGCGGCTTCGGCGCCGGCTTCGGCCGCGCGCTGACCTGCGCCTGCTCGCGCATCGTCGTTGCCGACGGCAAGAGCGCGGTGCTGGTCGCCGCGGCCGAGCCGGCCGGACCGGCGCTGACGCTTGCCGAGCGCGTGCGCCGCCTGTTCGCCGACGGCGATGACGCGCATCGCGGCTTTCGCGCCCGACGGCGCGCTGATCTATGCCAACGCGGCGGCGCAAGCGCGGCTTGCCGGCGTCGACCACGCTGTCGGCGCTCGGCATCGAGGCGCTCGCCGCGACGGCGCTCGAAACCGGAAGCGCCAGCGGCACGGCGCGCTCGGGCAATACTTCGTTCGATGTCGCCGCCATGCGTCTCGGCAAGGATGCTCGCGCGTGCTGATGCTGCGCTTGACACAGCCGGCGCGCCGCCGACGAGCGAACGCGCCGCAACTGGCGCGCGCCGCAACGGCGGCGGCTGTAGCGAAATGCGAACCCGAGCCTGGCTCGCCTGCCGCCACGCCGGCCGATGCCGGCGCCGGCGCTCGCACTCGATGCCAACGCACACCGAAGAGCCGGTCGCCGAACGGCGCCACCCGTTGCGCTTCGTCTGGCACATGGATGCGGACGGCCGCTTCGGCGTCGGCTCGGACGAATTCATCGAACTGGTCGGACCGCGAACCATGGCCGCATTCGGCCGGCTGTGGAGCGAGATCGCCGCGGAGCTGAAACTCGATCCGGACAATCAGGTCGCGCGCGCGGTGGCGAGCCACGAGACCTGGAGCGGCATCGTCGTGTCCTGGCCGGTGGACGACACCAGCGAGCGGCTGCCGGTCGAACTGTCCGGCCTGCCGGTGTTCGATCGCGACCGCAGCTTTCGCGGCTATCGCGGTTTCGGCGTCTGCCGCGACATCGACCGCATCAACCAATTGGCGCGCGCGCGCCGCGAGCACGCCGATGGCGGCTGACGCTGCCGGCTGCAAGCGGCGGACGCGACAGCCGCCGCGCTCCGGCTCCGCGAACAAAACCCAGCCGCCGCCGCAGCCGCCAGAGACGACCGGAAGCCGCCGCAGCGGCCGAGATCGCGCCCGCGCCGAGTCCGCTGCGCCTGCCCGGCCAATGTGGTGCCGTTCCGCCAGACGCCGCCGGCCGAACCGAAAGCACCGCCGGTCTTGAGCCCGGTGGAGCGCAGGGCATTTCGCGAACTGGCGCAGGAACTGACGTCGCGGCTGCGCGGCTCGCCACAGGCACCGGCGGCCGCCGAGAGCGATGCCGAAGGCGCTGCCGGCCGAACACCCGGAACGAAGCCGAAGCCGCTCCTGCCGCGCGCCGAGCCGGTCATCGAGCCGGCTGCTGCTCGATCGCATTCCGATCGGCGTCCTGGTCTACCGGCACGATGCGCTGCTCTACGCCAACCGCCATTTCCTCGAATGGAGCGGCTACGACAATCTCGCGCGCGATCGAAGCGGCCGGCGGCGTTGAACACGCTGTTTGCCGAACCCGCTGCCGATGCGCTCGCCGAGACCGGCGGCGGCTCACGATCGCTGTCGATCATGACGCAACGCGGCGACAAGCTGCCGGTCGAAGGCCGCATGTTCACGGTGCCGTGGAACGGCGCCTCGGCGCTGGCGCTGATCCTGACCAACGGCCAAAGCGGAAGGCCGAGGCCGACCGGCAACCGCTGAACGCGCTCGCGACGCCGCCGAGAATGAAAACCGCGAACTCAAATCGATCCTCGACGCGGCAAGCGACGGCATCGTCACGCTCGATGCCGAAGGCCGCATCGTCACCGCCAATGCCCGCGCCGCTTGCCTTGTTCGGCAAACCGCGCGAGCGAACTCGCCGGCCAGCGACTTCGGCGAACTTTTCGCGCCCGAGAGCGAACGCGCGGCGCGCGATTATTTCGACCGCGTCGCGGCACGGCACCAACGTCCTCGACAACGTCCTCGAAGTCGAGGCCCGCGCCGGCGAAGACCGGACTGTCCCGCTGACCATGACGCTCGCGCGGATCGGCGGCGACCGATTCTGCGCCGTGTTCCGCGACGCCACGGCGCGCAAGCAGACCGAGGAGGAACTGCGCAACGCCAAGCGCGAGACGCAGCGCGCCGCGGCGGCAAAAGCGGAGTTCCTCGCCAAGGTCAGCCACGAAATCCGCACGCCGCTCAATGCCATGACCGGCTTCGCCGAAGTCATCATGGCCGAGCGCTTCGGCCCGATCGGCAACGAGCGCTACCGCGAATATGTCAAGGACATCCACGGCGCCGGCACGCATCTGGTTTCGATGCTCAACGATCTGCTCGATCTGTCCAAGATCGAGACCGGCCAGATCGATCTCAACTTCGCCAACGTCAATCTCAACGATCTCACCCAGCAATGCGTCGGCATCATGCAGCCGCAGGCGAACCGCGCGCGCATCATCATCCGCACCTCGCTGACGCCGGGTCTGCCGCGCGTCGTCGCCGACGAGCGCTCGCTGCGCCAGATCGTGCTCAATCTGCTGATCGAACTCGATCAGGTTCACCGGCCCCGGCGGCCAGGTGATCGTCTCGACGGTGTTCTCCGACGCCCGCGAGGCGGTGCTGCGGGTGCGCGACACCGGCGCCGGCATGAGCGAAAAAGACATCCAGGCGGCGCTCGAACCGTTCCGAGAGACCGCGACGTCCGGAAGCTGGGGTTCCGGGGGAACCGGCTTCGGCCTGCCGCTGACCAAGGCGCTGGCCGAGGCCAATCGCGCCAATTTCAGCATCAAAAGCGCGCCGAACGCCGGCACGCTGGTCGAAATCGCGTTCCCGCCGAGCCGCATCGTCGCCGATTAAATCCGGCACTGAAATCCTGCTAGACCCTCTGGCGCCGTCGAGTTTTCGCCGTCTTTGGCGGCGATGCTCGGCGCAGGTGCGGTCATGCGCACAATCAGAATCCTTCCTTACGTTGATCTTCGCCGGCGCCGCTCTGCGTTCCCGCCGCGGCGCGCGCCGCCGACGACGTCGATCTGCTGCTGGTGCTGGCCGCCGACGTGTCGCGCAGCATCGACGCCGCAAAATTCCAGTTGCAGCGCGACGGCTACGCCGCCGCCGTCTCCGATCCGCGCGTGCTCGAAACCATCCGCTCGGGCCACAACGGCCGCATCGGCTTGACTTTCGTCGAATGGTCGGGCGTCGGCGCGCAGCACGTCGTGATCGACTGGACGGCGGTCGGCGACGCCGCCGCGGCGAAGGATTTCGGCGACCGCCTGATCGAAGCGCCGCGCTCGTTTGCCGACCGCACCTCGATCAGCGGCGCCATCGAATTCGCGATGGATCAATTCGGCCAGGCGCCGTTCAAATCCGCCCGCCGCACCATCGACATTTCCGGCGACGGCACCAACAATGCCGGCCGCGACGTCACCGCAGCGCGCGACGAGGCCGTCGCCAAAGGCGTCACCATCAACGGTCTCGTCATCCTCAGCGACAACCCGATGTCGTGGAATCCGGACCACACCAATCCGCCGGGCGGCCTCGACAATTATTATCGCAACAACGTCATCGGCGGTCCGGGCGCGTTCGTCATGGTCGCGAAGAACTTCAACTCGTTCGGCCAGGCCATCATCGGCAAAATGATCGCCGAGGTGGCGCAGGCGCGCGATGCCGAAGCGCGTGGCGGCGAATCGGTCCGCTAAGCGCGACCGGATTGCGGCAGGCTAAGCCGCTATTTATTTATTCGCGGCAGGGATTTGGGCTGGCGCAGACGGCTGCGGCCACGAAAGCGACACAGATGCCGGCCATGTTTGCAGCCTGTCTGCCGCCCGGTATATTCGGCCGGCCTCACAACAATCGGAAACACGTCCCGTGACCGCGGCCATCGGCTTGAAACGCCTCGCGATTGCCGTTGCCGCCATGGTTGCGGCGGCGTTCGTCACGCTGGTCGCGCTGTCTTTTCTCATTCCGGCCGCGTCGGTGCGCGACGCGGTGAAGGCGGAAATCCACGCGGTCACCGGGCTCGATCCGCTGCTGGGCGACGACGTCTCGCTGTCGCTGTTCCCGTCCGGAACCGTGCGCTTTCGCAACGTGCTGCTCGGCGACGACCGCACCGGCGAGCCGGCCGTCGCCGCCGACGAATTGACGGCGCGGCTGCGTTATTTTCCGCTGCTGGCCGGCCGCATCGAAATCGCCGACGTGACGCTGGTGCGCCCGACCATCAACGTCACGTTCTGCCGCCGACGGCCAGTCGAACTGGTCGGGACTGATCGCTTCGCTCGCGCATGCGCTGCAGCCCAATCCCGACCGCACCGCATCGTTCTCGGAAATCGGCATCCAGGACGGCACGGTCGTCGTGCATGACGCCGGCAAGGGCGGCACCGAACGGCTCGAAGACGTCGAATTTCAGGTCGCGTGGCCGTCGATCTCGCGCAGCTTCGGCGCCAACGGCCATTTCGTCTGGCACGACGAACCGGTCGAGGCGAGCCTCACGCTCAGCGATTTTCTCGCGGCGCTGACCGGCGATCGCTCCGGCGTCAAAGTGCGGCTTGCCAGCGCGCCGCTGCAGCTCGCCTTCGACGGCGCGGCAAGCGACCAGCCGACGCTGAAGATCGACGGCACGCTCGGCGTCGAAGCGCCGTCGCTGCGCGACGCCATGCGCTGGACCGGCAAGAGCAAGCTGCCGTTCGGCGGCTTCGGGCGTTTCGCGTTGCGGGCGCAGAGCGATATCGGCGGCGGCGTGGTTTCGCTCTCCAACGTCAATGTCGAGCTCGACGGCAATACCGCCGAAGGCGCGCTGACGCTGTCGACCGACGGTCATCGCACTGGTGCAGGGCACGCTCGCGGCCGATGCGCTCGATCTGACGCCTTATGTCTCCGGGCATGCGGCTGTTGGCCAGGAACGAAAGCAATTGGGACCGATCTGCCGATCGCGCTCGACGGGCTCGGCGATTTCAATCTCGATCTGCGGCTGTCGGCCGCGAGCATCAAGATATCGAACGCGCAATTGGGCCGCACCGCGGTCGCCGCGAACATGCGAGACGGCAAGCTCGATCTCACGATCGGCGAAGCGCAGGCCTTCGGCGGCGTCGCCAAAGGCACGCTGGGTCTCGCCAGCGCCGACAACGGCGTCGCGGTCGACCTCGCACATGCAATTCGTCGACGTCGATCTGGACGACTGTCTCGGCCAGGTCTTCGGCATGCACAAGATCGAAGGCCGCGGCAATCTTGCGGTCAATATCGACGGATCCGGGGAATTCCGTGCTGGCGGTGACGCATGCGCTCAACGGCACGGCGACGCTCAACGCCGCAATCCGGCGCGCTGACCGGCATCAATGTCGAGCAATTGCTGCGGCGGCTCGAGCGCCGGCCGCTGTCCGGCAACGGCGATTTCCGCAGCGGGCGCACGCCGTTCGACCAGCTCGCCGTCAGCCTCAAGGTCGACCAGGGCATGGTGTCGATCGACGACATGCATATCGACGGTCCGGCGGTGCGGCTCGCGGTCGGCGGCCAGGCCTCGGTGCCGACGCGCGATCTCGATCTCAAAGGCGTGGCGACGCTGGTCTCGACGCGACCGAGCAACGAATTCGATCTGCCCTTCGTGGTGCAGGGCCCGTGGGACGATCCGATCATGCTGCCGGACCCGCAGAGCCTGATCCGCCGCTCGGGCGCGGCGGCGCCGCTTGCTCGATGCCGCCAAGGCCCACAATGCCAGGCGACGCCGTCCGTTCGGTGATCGACCAATTGCTGGCGTCGCCGCCGGCGCCCGCCGGCACCGCGCCGGCGGTCTCCCCGGCGTCGACGACACGGCGCCGAAACCGTCGCAATAGCCCAAAAAATTGGCATTTGCGACCGGCTGATTGCTGCGGCGGCCACGCCGGCAGCTTTTTAATTTTTTGCTCTATGATTCGCGGCGCACGAATCAGCGCGGGCTTTTCGCCCGCGACCGGAGCCAGGAGCTCAGCGATGCTCAGCCGCCTCACGCGCACGATGGTCAAGGTGCTGATCGCGTCGCTGATCGTCGGGACGGTCCTCGCCCATTTCGGCATCCCACCGATGAGCTGATCAAGACGGCCGGGCTGTCGCCCGACCGCATCGAGGACTTGGCGCGCCAGGGCGCTCGCCTGGGCGCTGCCGAATCTGCTGCTCGGCGCGCTGGTGATCGTGCCGGTCTGGTTCGTGCTTTACCTGTTCCGGCCGCCGGGCGAGAGCCGGGATTGATCACAGCCCGCGCCGGCGTTCCCCTTGCCGCATTGAGCTTGGTCAGCAGCGAGGCGGCGATGACGGCGATGCCGACGACGCCGATCATGATGCTGCAGACCGCGTTCATTTCCGGGCTCACGCCAAGGCGGACCTCCGAATAGATGCGGATCGGCAGCGTGGTCGCGCCCGGCCCGGTGGTGAAGCTCGCGATGACCAGATCGTCGAGCGAAAGCGCGAAGGCGAGCATCCAGCTGGCGGCGATGGCGGGCAGGATCAGCGGCAGGGTCACCGCGAGAAAAGTGCGCGCCGGCGAGGCGCCGAGATCCATCGCCGCCTCTTCGAGGCTCATGTCGAAATCGACCAGCCGGGACTGCACGATCACCGCGACGAAGCACATCGCCATGGTGGTATGCGCGATGACCACGGTCCAGAAGCCGCGATCGATCGAAACGGCGACGAACAGCAGCAGCATCGACAGGCCGGTGATGACTTCCGGCATGACCAGCGGCGCATAGATCATAGCGGCAAACAGGCAGCCGGCCGCGGAACCGGCCGAAGCGCACCAGCGCCACCGCCGCCAGCGTCCCAAGCACCGTCGCGGCGGTCGCCGCAACGAGCGCGATGCGCAAGCTGATGAAGGCCGAATCCAAGAAGCGCGGCATCGTCGGCGAGCTGCGGCGTACCAGTGCATCGACCAGCCGCCCCAGACCGCGACCAGCCGCGAGGCGTTGAACGAATAGATGACCAGGATGACGATCGGCAGATAAAGAAAGGCGATGCCGAGCCGATCGCCAGCGAGATTGAACGCGGAAGCCTTCGCATGCGTCAGCCCCGCTCCATCGCCGCGCATCGTCTGATACTGGAACACGACGATCGGCGTCACCAGCAGGCACACCAGCACGACGGCGACGGCCGAGGCGGTCGGCCAATCCTTGTTGGCGAAGAATTCCGTCCAGATCGTCTGGCCGATCATCGACGTCTGCGAGCCGCCGAGCAGATCGGGAATGACGAATTCGCCGACGATCGGGATGAAGCACAACAGCGCGCCGGCCAGCACGCCCGGCGCCGACAGCGGCACGGTCACCAGCCAGAATGTCTTCCAGCGCGGGCAGCCGAGATCGGCCGCCGCTTCCAGAAGCGACTCGTCGAGTTTCTCCAGCGTCGCATAGAGCGGCAGCACCATGAACGGCAGATAGGAATAGACGATGCCGATATAGACGGCGGTGTTGGTCGAAAGCCAAGCCGGCGGCTCGCGCACGATGTGGAGCGCCAGCAACAGCTGATTGAGCGGCCCGTCGTGCTGCAGGATGTTCATCCAGGCATAGATGCGGATCAGAAACGAGGTCCAGAACGGCAGGATGACCAGCAGCACCAGCGACCGCCTGCACGCGCCGCGGCGTGCGCGTGATGGCATAGGCGATCGGATAGCCGATGACGAGCAGCAACAGCGTGGAGAACGCGGCGATTTCAACGCTTTTCACATAGGACAAGACATAGAGCGGATCGGAGCCGAGGAAGGCGTAATTGTCGAGCGACAGGCCGGCAAAGAAGCTGCCGCATGCCGTGCCAGCCGGCTGCAAGGTCGAAAACCGGCGTATAGGGCGGCTGCGCGATCGCGGTCTGCGACAGGCTGATCTTGAGCACGATCAGGAACGGCACGAGAAAGAAAGCGACGAGCCAGGCATAAGGAAACCCGACGACGAGCTTCGCCAGAAGAACGAGCGCCGGTCTGTCGGTCGTTCATGCGCAGCCTCGCCGTCGTCATCGCGTCAGCACGATTGCCGCATCGGGCGGAAAGCTCAGCCACACCTTGTCGTTCCAGCCGATCGCGCGCTCGCGGAGCCGCCGGTATTGGCGATCGCCGCGCTGCAGCGGCGACGCCGGCGGCGGTCGCGCAATTTGTAGATCGACAGATCGCCGAGATAGCCGATATCGACAATCGTTGCGGCGACGCCGTTCTCCCGCTCCGTTCGCTGGCTTGCCGGCGGCTCGGCCGGCGTGATCCGCATTTTCTCCGGCCGTACCGCAACCCAAACCGTCGCGCCGGGCTCGGCGTCGATCTTCGCCGCAACACTGCACGCTGCCCGAACGCCGTGCCCTCGACGCTGGTGCCGTCATCGCCGACGCGGCCCTCGAACAGATTGATGTCGCCGACGAAATCCGCGACCCAGCGCGAGTTCGGCCGCTCGTAGATTTCGGCAGGCGGCGCGACCTGCATGAGGCGGCCGCGATCCATCACGGCGATCCGGTCGGCGACCGTCATGGCTTCGCTCTGGTCGTGGGTGACGATGATGAAGGTCAGTCCCAGCCGGCGTTGCAGGTCCATCAGCTCGAATTGGGTTTCGCCGCGCAGTTTCTTGTCGAGCGCCGCCATCGGCTCGTCGAGCAGCAATATGCGCGGACGCTTGACCAGCGAACGCGCGAGCGCCACGCGCTGGCGCTGGCCGCCGGACAGTTCGTTCGGCTTGCGCCGGCCGAAATTTTCAAGCTTCACCAGAGCCAGCATGTCGGCGACCCGTTCGGCGATTTCCCGCTTCGGCAAACCTTCCTGCTTGAGGCCGAAGGCGATATTGGCTTCGACATTAAGGTGCGGAAACAGCGCATAGCTCTGAAACATCATGTTGACGGGACGCCGATGCGGCGGCACCGCCGCAAGGTCGACCCCGTCGAGCAGGATACGGCCGCTATTCGCCCGCTCGAAGCCCGCGACCAGGCGCAACAGCGTGGTCTTGCCGCAGCCGGAAGGACCGAGCAGCGCGAAGAACTCGCCTTGATAGATGTCGAGCGAAAGCTGATCGACCGCGGCGAAGGCGCCGAAGCGTTTGCTCAAGCCTTCGATCCGCAACAGCGGCTGCAGCGTAGGATCGGCCCAAGGCGCGAAGCCCCGCTTCGCAAAGCCCCGTGTCGATCCGACGGTCTGCATCGATGCCCCGTTCGCAACGGCGCGCCCCCGACGGCGCACCACACGCTAGAGCATTTTCACTCCGACTGGAAAGCGTTGGAGGTCAACCGGTTCCCATGAAACGGTCGAGGACGGTGGTCTGAGCCTCGGTGAAGCGCAAGCCGAGCTTGGAACGGCGCCACAACACGTCGTCGGCGGTCGCCGCCCATTCGTTGGTCATCAGGTAACGCACCTCGGTTGCGGTGAGATCGGCGCCAAAGCATGTGCCCAGATCGTCAAGCCCGGCCGCAGTGCCCAGCACACGCTCCACCCGCGTGCCATAGGCAAGGACCAGCCGCCGGGCATGGTCCGCCGTTAGAAACCGCCAAGTTCGTTGCGTGCGCTCGACCAGCGCTTCGAGGCCGTCATAGACGAAGTCGCCGCCAGGCAACGGGCTTGGCTCGGTCCAAGGCCGCGTCGGCGGGAAAAAGTGAGCGAGCCGCGCCAGCGCCGCTTCGGCCAGACGCCGATAGGTCGTGACTTTGCCGCCGTAGATGGTGAGCAGCGGCGCTTCGCCGAAGCGCTCGTCGAGGATAAGGGTATAATCGCGCCCGATATCTTGCGGCTTGCGCGCGCCGTCATCGTAGAGCGAACGCACGCCGGCGAACGCCCAGACCACGTCGGCAGCGCCGATCTCGGCGCGGAAATACTCGTTCATCACGCCGCACAGATAATCGATTTCCTCGCCGGTCGGCAGCACGGTCGATGGATCGCCGGCAAAGCCGCGGTCGGTGGTGCCAATCAGCGTGAAATCGCGCTGGAACGGGATGGCAAAGACGACACGGCCGTCGAGCGCCTGCAGGATATAGGCACGATCGTGGTCGTAATAGCCGCCGCACCACGATGTGGCTGCCTTTGTCGAGCCGCAGCCGATGTTGCGGCTCGACTCCGCAACGCGGCCTCGGCAAACAATTCATTCCACGCGCCGGCGGCGTTGATCAGCACCCGCGCCGTCACCACGTCGCGCTGGCCTCTGGCATTGAGCACCAGCCGCCACACCTCGGAGCGGTCGGCGCGCACGCAGCGGGTGCGGGTGCGGATCACCGCGCCGCGCTCGGCGGCATCCACCGCATTGAGCACGACCAGCCGCGCATCGTCGGCAAAGCAGTCGGAATATTCGAACGCGTGGTGGAAGCGCGATTTGAGCGGTTGCCCGGCCTCGTCGGTGACGAGATCGAGTTCCCGGGTGCCCGGCAAAATTTTGCGCCAACCGAGGAAATCGTAGAGCAGGAGCCCGAGCCGCAGCATCGTGGCGGAGCGCCGCGCCGCGATTGATCGGCAGCACGAAGCGTAGCGGCCGGATCAGATGCGGCGCCGCGCGCAGCAGCACTTCGCGCTCGCGCAGCGCCTCCCGCACCAAGCGGAACTCGTAATGCTCGAGGTAGCGTAAGCCGCCATGAATGAGCTTTGACGACGTCGACGACGTGCCGGAGGCGAGATCGTTCTGCTCGATCAGGACGACGCGAAGACCGCGACCGGCGGCATCGCGCGCGATGCCGGTGCCGTTGATGCCGCCGCCGACGATGGCGAGATCGAAATCAGCCACTGATTCTCCCTTCACGGCAGGATATCAAAATCTTCGTCCCCGCCTTGCCTTCAACGCAAGATAGCGGATGATGTCGCTATGGACTTTCGCGATCGTCATATCGTCGTCACCGGCGGAGCCGGCGCGCTCGGAACCGCCGTCGTCGGCGCGCTGATCGAGGCCGGCGCGATGTGCCGCGTGCCTTGTTTCGACGAGGCGGAGGCCAAGCGCTTTCGGTTGCGCGAACACAAGCAAGTGTCGCTTATCGTGACCGGCAATCTAGCGGACGAGGCGGCGATTGTCCGGCTGTATCAAGGCATCGCGCCGCTATGGGCCTCGATCCACATTGCCGGCGGCTTTGCCGCAGGCGCGCTGGCCAAGACCGAAGTCGCGGCCATCCGGCAGCAGATCGACATGAATCTTTTAAGCTGCATGCTGTGCTGCCGCGCCGCCGTGACGGCGATGGGCGGCAACGGCGGCCGCATCGTCAATGTCGCGGCCCGCGCGGCGCTGGAATGGCGCAGCGGCGCCGGCATGGTGGCCTACACCGCCAGCAAGACGGCGGTTGCCGCACTCACCGCCGCGCTGGCCGAGGAAGTGGCCAAGGACGGCATCCTGGTCAATGCGGTGGCGCCTTCGATCATGGATACGCCGGCCAATCGTGCGTCCATGCCCAAGGCCGATTTTACACTCTGGCCGAAGGTCGAAGAGGTGGCGGCGACGATTGTTTTTCTCGCCTCGCCCGACAACCGCGTCACCCGCGGCGCCATCGTGCCGGTGTATGGCAAGTCGTAATGCGCCATCGTCCTTCGAGCCTCGCTGCGCTCTCAGGGTGACTTGACTTATCCCGACACCGGAACGATTTCGCGCGCCGGCGTCGTCACCAGCCGCGTCACCGTGCTGGCGGCGACGACCGCGCGTTGCTGCGCATAGGCCTCGTGATTGCGCTCGATGTAATCGAGATCGTAGAGGTAATTCACCATCAAGCCGTAGGACTGCTTGAGCGCCCGCTCCGAAGTATCGGCGAGCCAGTCGAGGCGTTCCAGCCGCGCGCCATTGCCGAGATGGAAGCGCGCGACCGCGTCGACCGGCAAGCCGCGGCTGTTGCGGGCGCGCAGATAATACCAGGCGGCGGCGCGCAATCAGCGGCTCGCGGACATTGTCGGCAATTTGCGGCGAGCGCCACCAATCGGCCGTGTCGAGCGCGGCGAGCGCCTCGCGATCATCGTCGTCGAGCGCAAGAGAGGCCGCATTGGCGCGCTCGCGCTTGAGCCATTCGGCGAAATTCGGCGCCGGCGACAGCGTGACGAAGGTCGACGACGCGCGGCACCTCGCGCGAAACCTCCTCGACCACCTGCTTGATCAGGAAATGCCCGAAGCGTCACCCCGGCAAGGCCGCGCTGGCAATTGGTGATCGAATAGAACACCGCCGTGGTGGCGCGTTCAGGTCGACCGGCTCGCGCTTGTCGGACAGGATCGGCGCGATCGCGCCGGGGATTTCGCGCGTCAGCGCCACTTCGACGAAGATCAACGGCTCGTCGACCAGCGCCGGATGAAAGAAGGCATAGCAGCGGCGGTCCGGCGGATCGATGCGCCGGCGCAGATCGTCCCAGTCGTGGATCTCGTGGACCGCCTCGTAGCGGATGATCTTTTCCAGGATCGCCGCCGAGGTCGACCAATCGATCCGCCGCAGCACCAGAAATCCGCGGTTGAACCAGGACGAAAACAGATGAACGAAATCGTTGTCGACCACGTCGAGATCGTCGCGGTGATCCATGGCATCGAGCAATTGCTCGCGCATGCGAACCAGCGCGGCGGTGCCGCCGGGCGCGAGATTGAGCCTGCGGAACAGTTCGAGCCGTCGCGGCTCGCTGGCCTCGATGCAGGTCGGCCGCGGTTTGGTCGGACGGCGACTGGCGCCAAGCTGCGATTGCGCGGTCGATGCCGGTGCGATCGTGACCGAACGTGGTGGCGAGCGCCTCGAAGAAGGCGATGCGCGGTCCGGTGGTCAGCGCGGCGTAGTCGGCCAGGATTTCTTGCGCCAGCGCAACGCCGGACGCCTCGCCGCGGCCCGAGAGCAGGGCCTCGCATAGTTCGACAAGGCCGGCCGAGCGCTCATGCGCCGGCTCGCGCCGCTCGCGCTTGATCAATGCGCGGCCGCGATCGGCGATGCTTTGCAGCATTTCGCTGAAGAAGGTGGTGTTCACCGCTTCATCCCATCCGGCAAAGGTTAACTAATGGCGGCGCGCGGCGATGACAAGTTGCGAACGCGCGGCAACTGGAGACAAACCTGGACAAAATGCGCCCGCTTTGCCAGTTAAGCGCCGGCGTGGCAGCTTGCCGCGTCTGCGCCGGGAGCGGTCGATGCCGGGTCCATTAGCTGGGTTGCGCGTGCTGGAGCTTGCCCGGATTTTGGCCGGTCCGTGGGCCGGGCAAATCCTTGCCGACCTTGGCGCCGACGTCATCAAGGTCGAGCGCGAGGGCACCGGTGACGATACCCGCGCCTGGGGTCCGCCGTTCGTGCCGGCCGCCGACGGCGGCAATCTCAGCGCCGCCTATTTTCATAGCGCCAATCGCGGCAAGCGATCGATCGAGCTCGATTTCACCACCGCCGAAGGCCAGCGCATCGTCAAGAAACTCGCGGCGCGCTCGGACGTGCTGATCGAGAATTTCAAGGTCGGCGGCCTGGTCAAATTCGGCCTCGACTACAAAAGCCTCGCGCCGTCAAATCCCCGCCTGATCTATTGCTCGGTGACCGGCTTCGGCCAGACCGGACCGTCGGCCGCGCGCGCCGGTTACGATCTGATGGCGCAAGGCATCGGCGGCATCATGGGCATGACCGGCGCCGCCGACGGTCCGCCGATGCGGGTCGGCGTGCCGATCGCCGATATTTTCTCCGGCGTCTATTCGGCGGTGGGTATGCTCGCGGCGCTGGCGCGGCGGGAAAAGACCGGCCGCGGCGGCTATGTCGATACCGCGCTGGTCGATTCCACCGTCGGCATGCTTGCCTTTCAAGCGCTCAACTATCTGGTTTCCGGCGAAGTGCCCAAGCGCATCGGCAACGCCCATCCCAATCTCGTGCCCTATCAGGAATTTCCCGTCGCCGACGGCCGCGTCATCATCGCCACCGGCAACGACGCTCAGTTCGTGAAGCTCTGCAGCATTCTCGGCGCGCCGGAGCTCGCCGAAATGCCGGCCTACAAGGACAACAAGGGCCGTCTCGGCCATCGCGCCGAGCTCGTCGGCAAGCTCTGCGCGCTGACGCGCGCATGAAGCGCGAAGAGCTGTTGGAAAAACTCGAAGCCGCCAGCATTCCCGCCGGCCCGATCAACGATCTCGAACAGGTCTTCACCGATCCGCAAGTCGTGCATCGCGGCATGCAGATCGAGCTTAAAAGCGAAGCAGCCGAGAACGGCATCATTCCCGGCATCCGCACCCCGATCGTGCTCGACGGCGCGCCGATGGCATCGGAGCGGCCATCGCCACGGCTCGGCGAGCACACCGCCGAGATTTTGCGCGAAATCGGCGAAGGGTAAGACAAACGGAAACGTTCTCGCGGCGCCATTGCGCCCGAGTTTCGCAAAAGCATTTTTACGAACGCCCCGAACGGGCCAGTGGAGCCCCGGGAGGCGCCAAAGATAGTGGCCACGCCACGCGGGCGAATGTTACCATTCGCTCGCGCTTCGGGCGTGGCGCGCGCCACAGAACGATCCGCTTGCGCGAACCGCCTGCTTCGGGCGCGCTGCGCCTCCCGGCGCTCCACCGCGGCTCGCGCGCAGGCGGCCGGCCGCCCCGCACAGAACCACACTCGCCCCTTGCGGTCCGGCATCACCCGGACGGCGCCTTCAGGGCGAGTTCAATTCTTGCAATGTAACCGAAATAGCGACGGATGTCAATAGGCCAGTGACGCCGCGCGGCGCGCGTTTGCTTGGGCGCAACGCAGCACGGAGCGCAGCGGAACGGTGCGCTGCAGATGCCGAGCCCGGAGCGATCCCGGATCAGCGATGCACCGTTTCACGCTGCATCGCATCCGGGAAACGGGCGTGAAATGGCGACAGTGTCCGGCGGCTATTTGCGGCCGCGGCGCGGCGGCGGCGGGTTAGTCATGCTCATGCTACCGAGGACCGCGGCGCCGATCAGGATGCCGATGCCTAAAGCGACACCGACTGTGATGAGCGGCCGATCCTCGACTTCCGCGGTAACGCGGTCCAGCGCATTGTTACCGTAGCGGCCGCCGAGACTGAGCGCCCGGCTTCCCAAACGCGCCGCGCGGTCGCCGGCCGCCTGCCCACCGTGGCGAAAACGCTCCAGCATGTCGCTCATGATCCCGGAGATCGCATCCCCGATCTGCTCGCTCGCCGCCGACGCAGCAACCGAAGTGCGCCGGCCGGCGATCCGCCCGAGATTTGCGAGCTCTTTCTCGACGGCGCCTAAATGCTGCTGGATGGCTGTGACGCTCGGGCCGAAATTGGATGAGCGATGATGAAACATGATGCCTCGCTAATGATCAAACGGGCGCCCGGCCGAAATCCCACGCCGAGGCATCAACTTGGCAAACTATGGCTTTGTTCCCGCCTAGCGGACTCGCTTTTCCGAAAAGTTTCCATAGTGAAGTCAACATTTCGTCGTGCAACTCGAGTATTGCGGCTGACGGCCCGAGATTTGCATTCATCCTATTAGGGGCCATTACAGGAGCATGACATGCCCAATCGTGGCGAACTTGCGATGCCGGCCGCGCGCGCCGTCAAAAGCCCAGCAGCAGCACCCGGCGATGCATGGACCGTTATCGGTTTTTGCGCGATCGGCTGGCTGGTATCGATTTATGCCGCCGTTGCCACCTTCGGCGTCGATGCGTTGCCGAGATTGATGGCGCAATATCCGGGACTCATGTGACGGGGAATCATTTGATTCCATATACGTAATTATCCTGGCCACCTGCCGCCGCTGCGCTTGACGATCGGGCGCGTCGCGGACCTCGCCGCGCTGGAACGTCTTAAGTGACAGCAACCGGGGCGAGCGCGTCGATGTCGGTGACGACATCGATCACCACCGGGCGATTGGCGGCGAACGCCTGGGCCAAGGCCGCGGGAAATGCCGAGGCCTGTTCGACGCGAAGGCCGAGCGCTCCCATGTCCTCGGCGAGACGGGCAAAATTCATTTTGCGAAAGGTCCAGAGTTCGCGCGCCTGGTCGGTTTGCTTGCCGCCATAGACCCGGTCGAAGCCGCGCTTGGACTGATTGCCGCCGCCGTTATTGTTGACGACGGTCACCGCATTGATGTTCCAGCGCGCCGCCGTCTCGATTTCGGCGATGTGGTACCAAAATCCGGCGTCGCCGGTGAAGGTGACGACGGGCCGATCGGGCTGCGCGCATTTGGCGCCTAGCCCCGCGGGGAACGCCCAGCCGAGATGGCCGGCGCTGCGCATATAGCTCTGCCGCGGCAACGTCAGGTCGAACAGGCCGCCCATCCACATTCCGGCATGGCCGGTATCGACGACGACGATGGCGTCGTCGGGCACGTGCCGCGTCAGCTCGTGGCACAGCCGCTCCGGCCGCATCGGCACGGCATCGGATTGCAGCGCGGATTGGTATTTCTCGCGCCATTGCGCCGCAAATCTTTTGCGCTTCGCCGATCCAGGCGTGGCGTCGGCCCGCGCTCGCTTTGTCGGCAACCTTGAGCATATGCGCCAGCGTCACTTTGGCGTCGCCATTGACCGCGGCGGCGAGCGGATAATTGCGGCCGAGCGCTGCCGGCTCGATGTCGATCTGGATCGCCGGCGTGCCGATTTTCGGCACCGCCCAGAAGTGGGTCGTCATGCCGCCAGTCTCGGTGCCGATGAAGCACACCAGATCGGCGGCGTTGACGATGCGATTGGCGCTCTCACGCGAATAGCTGCCGCAAACTCCGACCGCAAGCGGATGATTGCCGGGGATCGAATCCTTGCCGTTGAGCGAGGTCGCCACCGGGATCTGCAACGCCTCGGCGAGCGCGACAAGCGCCGCGGCCGCGCCCGAGGCGCGCACGCCGCCGCCGGCGACGATCACCGGGCGCGCGGCGGCTTGCAGGATTTCGACCGCGTGGCGCACGCTGGCCTCGTCCGGCTCCGGACGAAACGCCGGCACGCGGGCGAACTGCAGCTTCGCACAGCGGCTCCATGTCCGCTTCCTCGGCGTCGATCTGGCCCTCGTTGCCGCGAAATTGCAGATGGACCGGACCGGGACAGCCGGTCACCGCGCTGCGGAATGCCTGGCGCACCATGTCGGGAAAGCGCGCCACGTCATCGACCGTGGCGTTGAATTTGGTCACCGGCTCGAACGCCGGCACGTCATCGACCTCCTGATAAACTTTACGGAATTTGTTTTTCGGCTCGCGGCCGCCGGTCATGGCGATGACGGGAGAATGGGCGAGCCAGGCGTCGCGCAAGCCGGCGGCGAGATTGAGCGCGCCGATCACCTGCGCCATGCAGATGCCGGGCTTGCCCGAAGCGCGCGCATAGCCGTCGGCCATATAGGCCGCGGCCTTCTCGCCATGGACATGCAGCCGCTTGATATCGGTGCGGCGCTCCATCTCGGCATAGGTGGTCCGCAATACCGCCGGCACGTGGAAAACATGGGTGACGCCGTAGCCCTTGAGCATGTCGGCGAGGCACTGCGCGCCGGTCATTTTGCGATTGTGTCCGAGCAGCATCTTGTCGTTCCCCAGCTGTACGCTTTGTTCAGGCGGGCATCACGTGGCCCGGCAGCGCGTTCATCGCGCCGATCACGACGCCGCAGACGCGTCCAGGACCTGTCGAATCTTTCGCGCCAGCACCTGTTCGATAAGCGGCTTGACGATGAGCTCGGTGTCGCGATCCAAGCGGCCGTGATGAACGATCGCGTTGCGGGAATAGCCGGTCATAAAAATTATTTTGATGCCGGGACGCAGGCGTTCGATCTCGTCGGCCATTTCGCGGCCGTTTTTACCGGGAAGCACCACGTCAGTCAGCAGCAGATCGAATTTTTTGCCGGCCTCCACCAGACGCAGCGCCGTGGCAGAGTCTTTGGCTTCGATAATCTGGTAACTCAGATCTCTGAGGATTTCGGAGGCATATTGGCGAACCCCCTCGTCGTCCTCGACAATCAAAATCGTCTCACCATGCCCGGATTCGGAGCCGCCCTGTTCGTCCAACGGCATGATCGCGTCGTCAATATCGTGGCGCGGCAGATAAAGCTTAATCGTCGTGCCTTCGCCCAGCTCGCTGTAGATTTTGATATGCCCGCCGGACTGCTTGATGAAGCCGTAGACTTGGCTGAGGCCCAATCCGCTGCCTTTGCCGGTTTCCTTGGTCGTGAAAAACGGCTCAAAAGCCTTTTCGATGGTTTCCGGCGCCATGCCCGAGCCGTTGTCGGTGATGGCGATCATGACATATTGGCCGGGATTCACGCCGTCGTGATAGCGGCAGTATTCGTCGTCCAAATACGCGTTGCTTGTTTCAATTGTGAGCTTGCCGTCGTTTGTCATTGCATCGCGCGCATTCAAGGCAAGATTGAGAAGCGTCGCCTCCAATTCGGAAACGTCGACCTCGATGTTCCAAAGTCCAGCCCCGCTGATCGTTTCGACCTTCACATTCTCCCCAAGCGAGCGGGTCAGCAGGTCGGACATGCTGAGAATCAATTTATTGGCATCCACCGCCCGCGGATCGAGCGGCTGCCGCCGCGAGAACGCGAGCAGGCGCTGGGTCAGCTGTGCGGCGCGCTCGGCTCCGCTCATGGCATTGTCGAGCGCACGCTCGGCGCGCGCCTCGACAACACCGCGCTTGGCGATGCTGATATTGCCGATGATGATGGTCAGCAGATTGTTGAAGTCATGAGCGACGCCGCCGGTCAATTGGCCGACGGCTTCCATCTTTTGGGCCTGCCGCAGCGCCTGCTCGGCCAGCTCACGGCGTTCGGCTTCCGCATAGAATTCCCGCGTTCGCCGCAGTGTCATAAGCACGAGTCCAAACAAGAAAATAGTCGCCGGAATACCGAAGAAGAGATGGCTTGTTATCATCCGCAGCCAATCGGCATAGATCGCGTTGATTTCCAGGCCGGCAGTTGAATAGAGGCCGGGATAGTCCAGCTTGCGCAGGCCGATGCGTCGCTCACTGCCGTTGATCGACATGGCCGTGATCAGGCCGCCTTGCGGATTATTTGCCGTTATTCGCATGAATCCGCTGTCGGGCCCGAAGCGGTCGATGCCGGCGGGCGCAGCTGGACGACGGGCGAGAATGACTCCATCGGCTCGGACCAGTGTGTAACCGGCTGTCGTTTGGCCGGCGAGGCGGTCGAAGAATTCGGTAAACACGCGCGGCAAAACCGCAACCACGACCGCACCGGAGAATTGGCCATTCTGCAGCGGACGGCGGCGGCTGACCCCGATAAAGAGATCCTGCGTAATGAGCGGGCGCGCCACCGCGCCGATAAAAGTTCCCGCATTCCGTCCCACTTGCGCCACGAAGTAATCCTGCCTGGACACATCGAGAGCGCGGGGTGCAGGATATATGGAGGACGCAACGAGCGGATGCCCGTCTTTATCGAAAATCCAAATGGTGTCGACCGCGGTCAGCGCGGCGGCAAGGTCCTTCAGCTTCAGATGCAACGCCTGCTCCGAAGTTTTGATGCCGTCATCCGGCAAGTCACCGATGAGCGCGTTGACGCTGGCGAAGGTCAGGTCGACGGATTGGAAAGTCTCGACAGCCTGCTCGGAAAGGACGTCCAATGACGCTGAAATCTGCTCATCGGCGTGAGCGAACGCGTTGTGATAGGTAACCCAGCACGCATAGGAATAAGCGGTCGCCGGAATCGCAATCGTCGCGACCAACATGATTTTCAGGAGGCGGATAGCTGCATTTTGGCGCGGGGACATTCCAGGACCCTATGTAGCGACGCACAAATATAGTGGTCATAGAAGCCTCTAAAAAGATAGGATTTTTGGCCGCAGGCGCGATGGCACGGTCGGCGGGCGGCACCGGCGAAGAAACGTAAATTCAGCCGATAAGCCGCCGATATTCCTTTTCGGGGGTTCCGTAGGACGCCGCCGCCAATTGTTCGATGCCCTTGCGGTTAAGAAGCAGAATTTTATTTCGTCCCGTATCGATCAGCTTCTGCCGTTTGAGACTTTGCAGTGCCTCGGTAACGCCAGCCCGCCTTACGCCCAGCATCAGCGCCAGGAATTCGTGGGTAAGCGGCAGCGCGGTGTCGCGGGTGCGGTCATGCGCCATCAAAATCCATCGCGCCAAGCGCTCGTTGATGTGAGCGCGCGCGTTGGCGATGGCGGTATGGGCCGTCTGCACCATGAAGACTTGGACGAACTTGAGCAGCAAGCCGTGCAAGGATTCGCTCGCAGCCATAGCCTTGCGCAATTCGTGGGTTGATATCCGCTGTGCTTCACCGGCGACCTGCATATAGGTGGAATGCGGTGATTGATCGCTGCCGAGCAATATAGCGCTCCCGCTCATCCCTTCGGGCCCGATGAGACCGACTTCGACTCGCGTCCCGTCCGGCTGGACCGCTACAACCGACGCCACGCCCGCTTCCATGAAATAGACCGCGTCAATGCGCCGGTTCGGGCGTTCCAGGTCCCTCAGAAGCGGCATCGCCGCCGGCTGCAAATGCGGCCGCAATAACGCGAAATCGGCTGGCGATAGCGCGGCGAGGAGCCGATTGCGAGGCGGCGAAGAAACGCGAGGCGCAGAGGCTTTGGCCATGGCTCTTTCCCATAGAAGGGCAAGAGCACGTCAGTGTCTCCCAAACGCCGGCGCCCGGACATCGCGGCTGGCGGTAGGCTTTAGATAAGCCTTTGATGGGCCGATAGCTATTGAATCCGATGACCAATTTAATGAGTAAAAATGTACGGAACCGTACCGCCATTTAAGTGTTGGGCCTAATTAGGCGCTTTCGCAGGCAACATCTGGGCGCCTTCACTAGCTAGATAGGACTACTCACAACCAGCGTCGGGCTTCATCGCTTGACCCAAGAAAGCTCTGCTCGTGTCCATATCGGCAGAAAATAATAGCCACAATAATAGCGACAATGGTTGCGTGGTTCTCGTGGTCGAGGACGAATTTTTCGTCAGATACAATATCGCCACGTGTCTGCGAGCGGCGGGTTACGTCGTGGTCGAGACCGCAAGCGGCGAAGAAGCCATCGCGCTCTGCAAATCGGACATGGCCATCGACATCGTGTTCACCGACATCAATCTCGCCGGCGCGGCGAACGGCTGGGATGTGGCGGAATGTTTTCGAGCGGACCGCCCGAATTTACCGGTGCTGTATACGTCGGGCAAATCGATTGACCCGCAACGCTGTGTTGCCGGCAGCGTGTTCGTCGCTAAACCCTATAATATCGACAACGTCATCGATGCCTGCCAGCGGGTGAGTTCCTGATTTCTTAGAGCATAACCTTTCCCGACCTAGCTTCGCGAAGGCGGGAAGCCGGTTTCCACTTTTCGCGATCAGGCTCTTTGGATCATGCGCTAATCAGCGAACACCGCGACCGCGCGGATCGGCGAGCCGGTGCCTTCGCGCCATTTCAGCGGCAGGCCGATGAATTGGAACTCGCCTTGGCCGAGCAGGCCTTCCAGATTGCACAGGCTCTCGATATGCGTGATGTCGAGTTCGAGGCAGGCTTTGTGCACGAGCGAATTCACTTTGCCTTCAGGTCCCGGCCGCATCGAGTCGATGCCGAAATGCACGATGCCCTGCCGCGCGAGCCATTCCGTCGCCGCGACATTCACGCCCGGATTGTCGGTCGCATAGGCGGCCGTGGGAAATGTGCGTTCATGATGCCCGGTGCAAAGCAGCACCGTGCCTTTGTGCGGGATCGGCACGCCGGCGTTTTTCACCGCCGCCGCCAAGTCCTCGGGCGTGATTTCCGCGCGCGGCTTGATGTGGCGCAGATCGATGCAGATGCCTTGAACGATGCAGTTTTCCAGCGGGTATTTGTCGATCGGCGTGCCGCTTTTGCCGAAATGGCGCGGCGCGTCGATATGCGTGCCGCCGTGATCCGGCATCGAGAAGAACATCACGCTATTGCCCTGGATGTTTCCCGATTCGGCAAACGCCTCATCGTGGGTTTTCCAGATGCCATGGATGACGGGCGGCTGTCCCGGATAGGACGGCGTGCGGTGATAAAGCTCCCGGCTCAGATCGACGATACGCATACTTAAGAGTTACTCCGGCTTGAAATTCGTCGCCACGCCGTTGATGCAATAGCGCAGATGGGTCGGCGGCGGCCCGTCTTCGAACACATGGCCGAGATGACTGCCGCAGCGGCTGCAATGCACCTCGGTGCGAACCATGCCGTAGGATCGGTCGGAGGTGGTTTCGACCGCGCCCGGCACCGGATCGTTGAAGCTCGGCCAGCCGGTTCCGCTCTCGAATTTCGTCTTCGACGCAAACAACGGCTGGCCGCAGCCGGCGCAAGAAAACGTGCCGGCGCGCTTTTCATAGTTCAGCGCGCAACTGCCCGCCCGCTCGGTGCCGTGCTCGCGCATGATGTGAAACTGTTCCGGGGTAAGGAGTTTGCGCCACTCTGCGTCGCTGCGGGTGACGGGATATTGCTTGGTGTCCGTCTTGGTATCCATGGCCGTACCGCTCGTTTTACGATGATGGGATGTTCTTAAACGTAATACCTGCCCGTCAGATCGCAATCCTAGTCGTCATGGCCGGGCTTGTCCCGGCCATCCCGCTTAGGCGGGCAGTGCCTGGGAAATCGGGATGCCCGCGACAAGCGCGGGCATGACGACGGAGCAAGCGGCGAGATATCCCGGACCCAGTTTCGCCCGTCTGGGATGACGCCCACGGCGTCACTTGATCGCCAGCGGATTGGTTGGCGAGCCGACGGCTCCCGTAATAGGAATGGCCGGCGCGACGAACATGAATTCGTAAACGCCGTCACTGGCGCAATCCGCGGCGAGGTCCTTGAGATAAAAAATCTCGCCCATGGTCATGCCCATGATCGGGATGGTGATCCAGTGCCAGGGCTGGTTGATGCCGCCTTCGGTATTGTTCGGCCGCACTTCGCAGCCCCAGGTATCGCTGGCGAGCGCCGCGAGCTCGGTGCGCGCCACGAATTCCAGCGTCTCGAAGGCAAAACCCGGCGCGTCGCCGCCCGGATAGCCGTCCCAATTGCCGGCGGCAAGACAGCGCTCCATCTGGCCGGTGCGCACAATAATGTAATCGCCGCGCTTGAATGCGATGTTCTGTTTCTTCGCGGTGAGTTCGAGATCGTCGCAGGTAATGCCGTAACCGTCGTCGAGGCAGTCCTTGCCGAGCGCCCGCGCCACGTCGAGAAACACGCCGCGGCCGACCATCTTGGCCTTGGTTTTCTCAATGCCGCATTTCGCAGCTCCGAACGACGACACCTCACGGCAGTCGTAGCCGTTCCACATGTTGTTTTCGTAGAACACGTGGCCGAGCCCGTCCCATTGCGTGCCGCATTGCAGCGGCATGACCACCATGTCGTCGGCGGCGCGGATGCCGCGCTTGTCGAGCACGCCGGAATAGGCGTCGGTGCCGGTGCGCAGCATGGTGTGCAGCGGATTGATGCGGCCGAGCACCGGATAATTGGTCTTGCCGCCTTGCGGGCCGTTATTGTCGAAATTGAGCGCGAGCGAAATCACCTTGCCCTTGCGCACCAGCCGCGCCGCCGCAACGATGTCTTCTGCCGACGTGTAATTGAGCGTGCCGATCTCGTCGTGCGGGACCCCATTTGCCCCAATTCTTGTACTTCTCCGCTGCTTTGCTGAGATCCTCTCGTGTCACTTTGCGCCCGGCCATTGGTTTTCCTATTGCTGCCTTTTGCTGTGGTAATAGAACACGATGTCGCGCGCCCCTGCCGGAAGCGGCCGGGCAATGATAGCATCGGGCGAACCCCGGGGAGGACGGTATGGCAGCAATCAGCGGCGCACTGCGTCTCGTCGTTTTAGGTGCCGGCCTGATATGGGCTGGGTCGCTGGCTTTGCAGCGGGCCCCTATCCCGATCACCCGGTGAAGATCATCGCGCCGTTTACGGCTGGCGGCCCGAGCGATCTCGTCGCGCGGCTCCTCGCCGACAAGCTGTCGCAGGCGCTTGGGCAGCCGTTCTATGTCGAGAACCATCCAGGCGCCGGCGGCAATATCGGCATGGCGCAGGTCGCGCGTTCCGCGCCGGACGGCTACACGATGCTGGTGGCGAGTTCGAGCTACGTGGTCAATCCGAGCCTTTACGCCAACAACCCTTACGACCCTTTCAAGGATTTCACGCCGATAACACTGGCGCGGCGCCGCCCCGAATATCGTTGATGGTTCACCCGTCAGTCCCGGCCAAGACAGTCAAGGAATTGATTGCGCTGCTTCAGGCCAATCCCGGCAAGTATGCCATCGCCAATTCCGGCCTCGGCACCACGCCGCAGCTTGCCGCCGAGCTGTTTAAGCTGACTTTCAAGCTCGACCAGCCGAGCGTGCCTTATGCCGGCGGCGCGCCGGCGATCCAGCGACGGTCGCCGGACAGACGCTGGTCGGCTTTGCCACATCTGACGCCGGCCGACGCCGCAGATTCGTCGGCGGCACGTTGCGCGGCGCTCGCGGTTACCTCGCGCAAGCGATCCGGCGCGGTGCCGGACGTGCCGACCATGCGCCGAAGCCGGCATCGAGGGCCAGGAATCCGAAACCATGCAGGGCGTGTTCGTTTCCGGCCGGAACGCCACAGGCCGATCGTCGACCTGCTCAACCGCGAGATCGTCAAGGCGCTGTCGCAGCCGGACGTGCAGGAAAAATGCAAGCAAGCTCGGCCTCGACATTGTCGCCGACACGCCGGCGGAATTTGCCGCCTATATCAAGAAGGAGGTCGACAGGTGGCACAAGGTCATCGTCGACGCGCAAGAATCCCGCAGATCCAGTAACGGCGTGACGCGCTCGCCGATGCGCATCGTCGATATCCGCGAAACCGCGATCCCGCTGAATTCGACGCTCGCCAATTCGAGCATCGATTTCTCCGAAATGACGACATCGGTGGTCGCCGTCATCACCGACGTCAGTGCGCGACGGCAAGCCGGTCACGGGCTTCGCCTTCAATTCGACCGGCCGCTACGCCTGCGGCGCGCAGATGCGGGCGCGTTTCATTCCGCGCATCTTGAAAGCGCCGATCCGAAATCGCTGCTCGACGAGGCCGGTGACAATTTTGCGCCGGAAAAAATCCTCGCTGTCATGATGCAGAACGAGAAATCCGGCGGCCACAGCGAGCGCTCGATCGGCATCGGCACGATCGAGGTCGCGGTGTGGGATGCCATGGCCAAGATCGCCGGAGCAGCCGCTGCACCGCGTGCTCGCCGAGCGCTACAACAACGGCAAGTCGCGGAAAAAGTGTTCTGCTATGTCGGCGGCGGCTGGTACGCGCCGGGCAAGACCACGCGCGATTTGCAGGACGAGATGCGGCGCCATCTCGATGCCGGCTACACCATGGTGAAGATGAAAGTCGGCGGCATGCCGCTTGCCGAGGACCTCAACCGCGTCGAGGCGGTGAAATCGATCCTGCCGAAGGGCGGCACGCTCGCGGTCGATGCCAATTCGAAATTTCGGCCGCGACGACGCGCTCGCTTATGCGCGCGGGCTAAAGCCGTTCGCGCTGCGCTGGTTCGAGGAGCCGTGCGATCCGCTCGATTTTGCGCTGCTCGCCGAAATCGCCGGCGTCTACGACGCGCCGCTTTCGACCGGCGAAAATCTGTTTTCGACGCAGGACGTCGAAAACCTGGTGCGATTCGGCGGGTTGAAACCGCAACGCCGCGACGTCATCCAGATCGATCCGCCGCAAGCCTACGGCATCGTGCAATACGCCCGCACGCTCGACATGCTGGCGCGGCATCAATGGCCGCGCAGCCTGCTGTTTCCCCACGGCGGCAATCAGATGTCGCTTGCGATCGCCGCCGGCTTCGGCCTCGGCGGCGCGGAATCCTACCCCGGCGTATTCGGCGACTTCGGCGGCTTTGCCGACGATGCCGAAACTCGAGGACGGTTATCTGGCTTTGTCCGATCGTCCCGGCATCGGCTTCGAAGGCCAGTCGCGGTTATACTGGATCATGCGCGAGCTTGCGGCGTGATTAGCCTGCCGGGCGATGCCCGTTATCGGGATAGAGCCGATATCGCGACGCCTAAGCGATCCTCGCGATTTTCAGTCCTTTGATTTCAGTCCTGTGATTAATGACAGTAGACCTCGGGGCCAAGTTAATGGCCATGTCGGAACCACGCCGCGATTTGCTCGGCGGCTGCTTGGCGAGCAGCGCGACGCGTGACTTCGATTATCGCGCCGTGCTCAACGCGCGCCGCAATTCGGATCTATGTCGCCACGCTCAAAATATAATATCGCTTTTGTCCTGTGGGGGACCTTCGTTCTCCTGTGGTTTTTGTCCCTGTACATTTCCTCGCCGTTCGGCATCCTCTTTTTTCTGCCTGTGGTCATAGTTGGAATGTACACAATGCAGATACGCTGCCCGTTTTGCAAAAACCCCTTTTACTATGTCCCCGGGAGGTCCAATCGCGCCAAATCGATCTTTCCGGTAACCCGGACGTGCCAAAACTGCGGCGGTGATTTGAGCAAGTCCGCGCCTTGATTAAGGCTCGAAGCGCTACCGTTGAGAGTCGCTTTTTCGCGATCGCAAGACGATGAGCATGAAAGCCAGCTTGAAGAGAAGTGTTTGCATCGTTCTATGATGTCAATTGCGTCACAGAAAACTAACCAATAAGAGCGGATCTTGTTCCCGTCGCGGACATTGCCGCCATCCTACTCCCCCTTCAGGCCCTTCTCCTTGATCACGCTGCCCCAATGCGCGATTTGCTCGCGCAGGTAATTGCCGAATTGTTCCGGCGAGCTCGGCGCCGGCGTGGTTCCCGCCTCGCGCATCCGCTCGCGCAGGTCGGGATCGTTCAGCGCCGCGACCATCGCAGCGTTGAATTTTGCGATCACGAACACCGGCGTTCCGGCAGGCGCCAGCACGCCGGCCCAGTTGTCGCCAACAACGTCGACAAAACCCTGCTCGGCAAAGGTCGCAATGCGCGGAAAAATATCGGAGCGATCCTTCAACGTCGTAGCGAGGGCCTTGAGCTTGCCGGCCTCGACCTGCGCCATCACTGTCGGCACGTCGCCGACCAAGCCGTCGAGACGGCCGCCAAGAATGTCGGTGATCGCTTGTGCCGCGCCGCGATAGGGCACGGACTGCAACTGGATGCCGGCTGCAGCCTCGAATAATTGCAGGCCGAGGTCGGACATCGCGCCGCGGCCGGTAATGCCGATAGTAATGGCGCCGGGCTTTCGCCGCGCCAGATCGGCGAACTCGCGCGCCGAATTCGCTTTCAGGTCGGCGCTCACCACCAGCATGGGCGAATTGACCGCGGCCTTGCCGACAGGGTCAAAATCCTTCAGCGGATTGTAAGGCAAGTCGGTGCGGAAGGCGGGATTGATGGCGACGGCGCCGACGGTGGTGAAGAACAGCGTGTAGCCGTCGGGATCGGATTGCGCCACATATTGCGCCGCGACGGCGCCATTCGCCCCCGGCTTGTTCTCGACGGCGACGACCGCGCCGAGCGTATCGTGCATTTTGTCGGCGATGAGCCGCGCGGTGATATCCGTGGTGCCGCCCGGCGTGAAGGCAACGATCAGCCGCACCGGCCGCTCCGGATAACTCTGCGCGAACGCACTTGCGGCAAAGACCGCGGTTGCGGCAAAGACAATGGAAAGCACCAAAACGCAAAACCAAATTCTTGCGGCTCGTTTGCCGGGCATGGCGCAAATATTTCCGCTCATTTCCCGCGAAAGCGGGAATCCAGACGAAAAGCATCTTACAGGACCGCAAGAGCTGCGTCCCCGCCTTCGCGGCGCGGCGCGAAAATCTTCTTCACCGCGGCGCTTCAAGGCAAAGCAGGTGGCCATCCGGATCGCGCATCAGCGCGCGTTGGATGCCATTCGCAAACCGAACCGGCGCCGACACGACGGCGTCGGGATTTTGAGCGCAGAGCGATGCCAACATTTCATCGTTGCCAACGTCCAGAACAAGCTGGGTCGCCGCTATGTCATTTATTTCGTGGAATGCCGGTTCCCGGCCAGCATGATCTCGATAGCAAAGTAGCTCAATATGGGGCGTGGCAGATCGCGGCGGCGCCAAAGCCGTAACCTCGACGACTGCTTCCGCCACGCCGTCGAGCTTGTCCTGCTCCGGCCCCCGATTGAGTGAGCCGCCGGTGCGGGGCAATCCAAGCCGCTCATAGAAATTTACGCTGCGTTCCGTGCCAGCAACTGAAATTGCGGAATGATCGATACCGAGGCATTCGGCTGTCGAAGGCGTTTGCCATCTGGCGGGTACGGCGTCGCGGGCGAATGCGATCAGTTCGAGCGGATGACCATCGGGATCGCGAAATTTATAGTGCGGTGACGCCGCCCGATGAAGCGGGCAGCAATTGCGGCCCATCGGTCGAGATCGCTGTCCAACCCTCCGTGTGCCGACAGCCGTGCCATACGCTGCCGCCATATCGGAAACCACGATCGCGAAATGCTGAAAGCAGAGGACTCCGCCCGGAGACCGCGTGCGGATAGTTCCGTCCGGGCGGCTGAATGCCGGCGAGTTCGATCTTCTTGTCCGCCAAGTTGCAGCGTAATGACGCGGGCTGTAGCGCCTGGAATGCCGATGAGCTGCGGCGAAGGCCGGCTCGGTTATCGAAGTTTCACCGGCGCGCACGAAATCCAAAGGCGGCTTCGTAGAAATCGGCCAGCCGGTCCGGGTCGCTGCAGATCATTGTGATGCGAGACAGCCGCTGCACTGCGTTCACGGCGCTTGCACGCCACGGCAATTCAGGAAGATGGAATAAAGCGTGCTCGAGCCGCCGATGAAGAGACGGTTTTTTGCGGCACCGCCAAATGTCAGGTTCGAAACCCGGTGCGGTACCAGGATTTTACCAAGCAGTTCGCCATCCGGACTGATGCAATGGACACCATCGGCGGCGCTGCTCCAGATGTTGCCGTCCTCGTCGACGCCGCATGCCGTCGCAATAGCCCGGCTCGATCTTGTGAAAGATGTCGCCGCCGGACAGCGTTGACCGGTTGGCCCCAACGTCGAACACGCCGGATATATTGGCGCGGGTGGTGCGCTGGTCTGGTCGCCGGTCTCGGCTACATAAAGCCGGCTCTCGTCGGGCGAGAAGGCGAGCCCATTCGGGCCGTCGAAATCATCCGCCACGATCCGGATGTCGCCGTTTTCCGGGTCGAAGCGGTAGACCGCGGGCGGCTGTTCCGAAGCTTGCCGGCCGCCTTCATAATCGTTCGATATCCCGTATAGCGGGTCGGTGAACCAGATCGAGCCGTCGGATTTCACCACGACATCGTTCGGAGAATTCAACCGCTTGCCGTCGTGCCGATCGACCAATGTCGTGACCGTGCCGTCATATTCGGTTCGATAAAGACATCGTCCGCGATGCGAGCAGGCGATCAGGCGTCCCTGGCGATCTCTGGTCTGCCCGTTCGCATAATTCGAGGGCGAACGATATACCGATACGCCCACTCCCTCGGTCCACCGCATGGTGCGATCGTTCGGCAGATCCTGGAATAAGCAGGCAGTTGGCATCGCCCATCCAGACCGGCCCCTCGATCCAGCGGAATCCCGACGCCAGCGTCTCCAATGTCGCATTGCTCAGAATATATCGCGCAAACCGCGGATGTTTGATTTCAATCCCGTCCATGAAACGATGGCTCACCTAAACCGACAGGGTGAAGCAAGCGGCGGCGGAGCTTCGAACTGCACGATCATGAGCACGGCGGGATCGTCGCCGACCGTGCCGGAAAGATGCCCTTGCTTGCCCGCCACTTTGCGCGTGTTCTTATCCTCGCCGAAGGATATCTCGCCCGGCCCCATCTCGACGCGCTGGCCGTCCATCGACTCGACGAACCAACGTCCCGACAACGGGATGATCCATTGCGGCTTCGGATTTTCGTGCCAATCGCCGATCCAGCCGACCGGCAGCACCGTGACGAAAACGGTCGCGGCATCCTTGGTCTTGGCGCCGATCCATTGCGGAGCGGCTTGCGGTGCAATCGCCGCTTTCTCGAATTCGGTCATCGTGCAGCGCGTCTGATGACTGACGCCCTCGGCGTCGGTCCACAGATGCCAATAGGATATGGCCGGTTTGGGATCCGCGCTCACGGCGGACATGCTCCTGTGTCACGCCTATAGGGGTGGGATGACGACAGCGGATGGGCGAAGAAATGGCCGACCGAAGCCGCGTCGGTACCAAAGGTGATGAGCAGAAAGCCCGCGCCAAGAGCGAAATTTTTCAGAAAATCCCAAAACAGCGTCCGGCCTTGGCCGCTATTGGAGCTCCAGAAATCGCCGGGTTTCCAGAATTGTTTCCAGAGCAAGGCGGTCACGCCGCAATACCCCGCCAAGACAAAGGCGCAGGCGCGATCCGCGATCCCGGTCACAACCCCAAGCGACATGAAGACTTCGACGAACAATCCGGCGAGGATCAGTCCGGTCGCGACCGTCGTGTTCGGCACCGCTTCGCGCGCTTGGCCGACGGCGCCGCGGAAAGTTGAGGACTTTGTCCAGCGCGCTGAATGGAAGAAATAGCAGGACCAGACCGATGCGGATCGCCGCAGCGAGGCCGATGCTCAGCATGATCATCGCGCATTACCCCGCAATTGCTGGAAACGTTCATTTTCGGGCATTCTACCTAAAACGCTGAACCTTCGTCTAAGTTCAAACGTTGCTGTTGCTTTGGTCTGGAGGTAACCCATGACGCGACCAGCTGAACATTACGATGTCGTCATTATCGGCTCTGGCCCGGGCGGCGGCACCATGGCGTGGCGACTGGCGCAGACCGGTAAGCGCATCCTTCTTTTGGAGCGCGGCGGCTACCTGCCGCGCGAACGTGAGAATTGGGACAGCAAGGCCGTATTCGTGGATGCGCGCTATCAGGCACCGGAGACCTGGTACAGCTCGGACGGCAAGAACTTTCATCCCGGGCTGCATTATTTCGTGGGCGGCAACAGCAAGGTCTATGGCGCCGTCCTGCTGCGGCTGCGCGAGCGCGATTTCGATGAAATCAGGCACCCCGACGGGATTTCGCCGGCGTGGCCGCTGAAATACGACGCGTTTGAACCCTATTACCAGGCCGCCGAGGAACTCTATTACGTTCACGGCCTGCGCGGGGAAGACCCGACCGAGCCGCCGTCGAAAAAGCCATATGCCTATCCGCCGATCACGCATGAGCCGCGCATCCAGCAACTGTTCGATGGTCTCAAGCGCGAGGGGCATCATCCGTTTCATCTGCCGGTCGGCATTCTGCTCGAAGAACGAGACGGTAAGCCGTTGCCGCACTCCGCCTGCATCCGCTGCAATGCCTTCGACGGCTATCCATGTTTGACCAACGGCAAGGCGGATGCGCAGGTCGTCTGTGTCGACCCGGCGCTGCGGGCACATTCGAATCTGACGCTGCTAACGAACTCATACGTCGACAAACTGACAACGGATTCACAGCGGCCGCAGGATTTCCGGCATTGAAGTGGTGCGGGGCACTGAGCGAACGACCTATTCGGGCGACATTGTCATCGTTGCTTGCGGCGCGCTCTCGTCGGCCCTTTTGATGCTGCGTTCGGCGAACGACGACCATCCACACGGGCTGGCCAACGGCTCGGGCCTCGTGGGACGCAATTACATGCGGCACAACAACTCCGTTGTCATGGCCATTTCGCGCACGCCAAATCCGACCAAGTTTCAAAAGACGCTGGGACTGAACGACTTCTATTTCGGCTCCGACGATTGGGATTATCCGCTCGGCCATATCCAAATGGTGGGGAAGTCGGACGGCGTGCAGATCCGCGGCGAAGGGCTGCCCGCAATTCCTGCAATGGTTTCCGGAAAAGCCGTTCGACTGGATCGCGCAGCATTCGCTCGACTTCTGGCTGACCTCAGAGGATTTGCCGCTGCCGCAGAACCGGATCTTCTACGATGGGGAGCGCGTGATGCTCGATCTGACTGAGACGCAACATGGAAGCCCACCGACGATTGAAGAACAAATTGCGCGATCTCTGCGGCAAGCTCGACATTCACCCGCATTTGTTCGACCGGTCGCTCTATCTTGGGCAAAACGTGCCGATCGGCGGGACTGCGCATCAGGCGGGAACCATGCGCTTCGGCACCGATCCGTCGCAGTCCGTGCTCGATCTCAATTGCAAGGCCCACGGGATCGACAACCTGTACGTCACGGATGCAAGTTTCTTTCCCTCGATCGGAGCGGTCAATCCCACTTTGACCATCATCGCGAACGCATTGCGCGTCGCTGATCGCGTCATTGCCCGATTCAAATGATCGGTTGCGTCGCCAGGATTCATGTCGCCGGGATGGCGGCGATGCTGGCTATCCCGCCAGCCGCTCGATTGCCGCGCCGCAGCGGCTGAGCTTGTCTTCCAGCCGCTCAAAACCGCGATCGAGGTGGTAGACGCGATTGACGATGGTCTCGCCCTCGGCGGCCAACGCCGCGATGACGAGCGACACCGACGCGCGCAGGTCGGTCGCCATCACCGGCGCGCCCTTGAGGACTTCGACGCCTTCGATGGTGGCGCGCTCACCGTCGAGCTGGATGCGGGCGCCGAGCCGCGCCAGCTCGCCGACATGCATGAAACGGTTCTCGAAAATCGTCTCGGTGATGTGCGAGGTGCCGCGCGCGCGCGTCATCAGCGCCATCAGTTGCGCCTGCAGATCGGTCGGGAATTCGGGGAACGGCGCCGTCGTCACATCGACCGGCGCCAGACCCGCGCCGTTGCGCGCGATGCGGATGCCCTGGTTGGTCGGTGTGACCGTGACGCCGCTGCGCGTAAGGACGTCGAGCGCGGCCTGCAGCAGCTCGGGGCGGGCGTTCTGCAACAGGGTGTCGCCCCCGGCCATCGCCACCGCCATGGCATAGGTGCCGGTCTCGATACGGTCAGGCAGCACGGCGTGGCGCGCGCCATTAAGCTTGGCAACGCCTTCCACGATGATGCGCTGGGTGCCGGCGCCGGAAATGCGCGCGCCCATCTTGTTGAGGCAGTCGGCAACGTCGGTGATTTCGGGCTCCCGTGCCGCGTTGTCGATGACGGTGGTGCCGTTCGCAAGCGAGGCCGCCATGATCGCAGTGTGCGTGCCACCGACAGTCACCTTGGGAAAAACGATCTCGCCGCCTTTCAAGCCGTGCGGCGCCCGCGCCACCACATAGCCGCCGTCGATCTCGATGTCGGCGCCGAGCTGCGCCATCGCCATGATGAGGAGGTCGACCGGCCGGGTCCCGATGGCGCAGCCGCCCGGCATCGACACCCGCGCCTGGCCCATGCGCGCGAGCAGCGGCGCCAGCACCCAGAAGCTCGCCCGCATCTTGGAGACGAGCTCATATGGCGCGGTGGTGTCGACGATGCGGGCGGCGGAAATATGCAGCGTCTGGCCGTGATCGGCGGTCTCGCCGGGGCGCTTGCCGCTCACCATGATATCGACGCCATGATTGCCGAGGATGCGCTCAAGCAGGCCAACGTCGGCGAGGCGGGGCACATTATCGAGGATCAAGGTCTCCTCGGTGAGGAGCGCAGCGATCATCAAGGGCAGCGTGGCGTTCTTCGCCCCGGAGATCGGTATGGTGCCGTTGAGCGGCCGGCCGCCCAGGATGCGAATTCGATCCATAGTCATTCACCCCCGCGGCCCATGCCGGACCGAATGCGCTTGATCGGCTTTGCTTTATGCACCCGGCGCGCGCAGGCGCCAAGCTTATCGCACTAGTCTCGGCCCCGATTATGCCGGAACTGGGGAATCGGTATTTCTTTCCCGGCATTTTCTGGCGCTGGTTTTTCGCCGGCCGCGTGGTTGGGCGGCAAATCGCGATGCCGGGCTTGCTCCTTGCGCCGCTTGAGGTTTTCGCGCAAAGCCGCCGCCAGCCGCGCGTTGCGCGCCGCCCATTTTTCCGCTTTGCCGGGTTTTGCCATTTGTGTCGTTGCCGCTAGGCGGCGGGTTCAAAGCACGTCTGCCTGCACGCCGCAACTACCGCCGTCATAGCCGGCCGGTCGCGCGCTTGCACGCCAAACCCCGCTATGGCAAGGATCGCCGCGTTTTCACGCAGGATTTGCCGCGCGAAAGGCCGAACCGGTCTGCTGCCGTAGCTCAGTGGTAGAGCACTCCCTTGGTAAGGGAGAGGTCCTCAGTTCAATCCTGAGCGGCAGCACCATGGCGCTTCACCGCGCGCTGGGGTCTTATACCGCGACCTTATCGAGGAAGCGCTCGACCTCGGCCCGTAAATTGCCGACCGAACTGTCGACCGAATGCGATGCGCTCAGCACCGTCTCGGCGGCGGCGCGTGTTCCGGCCGCGGCATCGGAGACCTTGCCGAGCACCGCGACCACCATGCTGGTGCCGCGCGCCGCATTCGCCGCGTTGCGGCTGATTTCGGAAGTTGCGGCGTTCTGCTGCAAGATCGAGGCGGCGGCGCGCGATGCCCGCGTCGAAATCTCGTTCATGCTGTCTTCGATGCCGTGCACCGCTTCGACCGCGCCGCCGGTCGATTGCTGCACCGCCAGGATATGACGGGCAATCTCTTCGGTCGCCTTGGCGGTTTCCACCGCCAGCGACTTCACTTCGGCGGCAACGACGGCGAAACCGCGCCCCGCCTCGCCGGCGCGCGCCGCCTCGATGGTGGCGTTGAGCGCCAGCAGATTGGTTTGACCCGCGATATTGCGGATGAGCTTGACGACGTCGCCGATCTTCTCCGCCGCCTGCGCCAGTCCTTCGTATTCGCCGTTCGAGGCCTTGGCCTTGGACGACAGCGCCCGCCACCAGCCCTGTGGTCTGCGCCAATTGCAGATTGATCTCCGCGATCGACGCGGACAACTGTTCGGCGGAACCGGCAACCAGGGAAACGTTGGCCGAGGCTTCGTTCGAATTCGCGCAGCGCGCCTTCGGCATGTTCGCGTGGTCTCGTGCGACGACACGATCAGTGCGCTCGCCGTCGATTTCATGGCATTGGTGCTGGTGGAGACGATGCCCAGCATCTCTTCGACGCGCTCGCGGAACGAAGCGATCGCGCTCTCGGTCAGCAAGCGGCGGCTTTCCTGCGCCAGCATGCTGTCGCGCTGGTTCTCGAGCCGATAGCGCTCGGTAATGTCCTCGTGCGTCGCGACCCAGCCGCCGCCCTTCATCGGCTGCCGGGTGACCCGGATCAGGCGGCCGTCGGCAAGTTCGTCGATGCGGCTCGAAATTTTCTCGGACGAGTGTTGCCCCAGCGCACCGAGTTTTTGATCGACGGCGCCGGCGTTCTTCTCGCCTTTAAGGAGGCCGTTCATGACGCGATGCGCGATGATCGCCTCGTGCGACGTGCCGACCTTCAACAGTTCCGGCGGCAACCGGTACAGGCTGGCATAGCGCTCGTTGCAAATGACCAGGCGCTTGCCGCCATCGAACATGCACAGGCCGTGCGTCATATTTTCAGCGCCGTGTCGAACCGCATATTTGTTTGTTCAAGCGACAGCTGGCGACGGATGCTGGCGCCATCGTCGATGAGTTCAAGAAGCGTGAGCACAACGACGACAGGCAAGAAGATCGCCTGGCGCTGCTCGCGGAGCGGCCAAAGTGCCGTGGTGATCCGACAGCAGATAGACCAGCCCAAGCCACAACATGGCGATCATCGCCATGCCGAGCATCGGCGCGGGCCGGAGCAGGGCGCGGAGCCATTGAGAGACGCGATGCGGAGATCATTTAAGCCCGGATCGTCAACGGCTTAATGCCACAACGGAAGTTGGGATTCGGTTAAATTTTCGGCGGCGCCTTAACGAATGATTACCTGTACGATCAGTAGCAACACGTAAGGGGACGGAGGAAACGCCGTGCTGGCACCGGGCGCGTCCATGACGAACAGAATTGCCATGTACAATGGCAACGCGCTGAAAATCGGCCTGTTCGGCGCCAATTGCTCGTCCGGCCGCTCCGCCACCAAGGTGCCGGAGCGCTGGTCGGCAAGCTGGACTGATTGCCTCGCATTGGCGCGGCTGGCCGACGACGGCCGGTCTCGATTTCATGCTGCCGATCGCGCGCTGGAAGGGTTACGGCGGCGACACCGATTTTCATGGCCGGTCGCTGGAGACCATCACCTGGGCGGTCGGGCTGCTTGCCGCGACCAAGCACATGACCGTATTCGGCACCGTCCACGCGCCGCTGTTCCATCCGCTGATCGCGGCCAAGGAATTCGTCACCGCGGACCACATCGGCGAGGGCCGCGTCGGCGTCAACATCGTGGTCGGCTGGAACGAGGGCGAGTTCGACATGTTCGGCGTCAAGCAGCGCGAACACGACGCGCGCTACGACTACGCGCAAGAATGGATCGACGTCGTCAAACAGGCGTGGACGCGCGACGGCAGCTTCGATTTCGACGGCCGTTACCTGCAGCTCAAAGGCGCCCGCGCCGATCCAAAACCCTACGGCGAAACCAGGCCGCTGTTGATGAACGCTGGCTCGTCGGGTGCTGGCCAGGCTTTTGCGCTGCGAAACTGCGATGCGTTTTTCGTCGCGACCTCAGGCTCGCGCACGTCGCTGGCCGGAAACAGCGCGAAGGTGAACGAGATAAAGCAGGCCGCGCAGACGATCGGCCGCGACATCGAGGTCTTCACCGTCGGCCAGGTGATCTGCCGGCCGACGCAGAAAGAAGCCGAGGATTATTATCAGCACGTCAATATCGACAACGCCGATTGGGGCGCGCTCGACGGCATGCTGGCCAACAAAAACATTACGCCGCAAACCATTCCGCCGCAGGACTATGAACGCAAGCGCCGTTATTTCGCCGCCAATGCGGTGGGTGGCTATCCGTTTGTCGGCACGCCCGATCGTGTCGCCGAGGAGCTGGCTGTCATCAGCCAAGCCGGCGTGCGCGGCATCGGTCTGTCGTTCGTCAATTATCTCGCCGAGGTGCCGTATTTCTGCGACGAAGTGCTACCGCGCCTGCAACGCACCGGCGTGCGGGTAAAGCATTGAACCGCCGATATTTGCGAGAGAGGAAACATAAATGAACATCCGACCGCCGCGCATCGGCCCGCAGCCTTGGGAGCAGGTCCGCGGCAAGCTCGACCAGGCGCTGCCGTTCGCCAATATGCGCGACACGCCGTATTACCGCGACGCGGTGTGGGAGCAATTCTCGAAAGCGGAATACCAGCGCCGCTATCAGGCGCTGCGCGCGAAAATGCGCGAGCACAAACTTGACGCGCTTATCGTGCCCGGCGGCCCGAGCCATTGGAGTTTTGGCGGCGGCATGCTGTGGCTGACCGGCCATTGGGAGTGGCATGCGCTCGCGAGCTATGTGCTGGTGCCGCTTCAAGGCGAGCCGACCATGATCTATTCGATGGGCGGCACCCATGCCGAAGCGGTGCGCCGGCAAGTCGAGATTGCCGTGACCGACGTGCGGCACAGCCGCAGCGGCCGTTACGCCGATATCATGGTCGAGCGGCTGCGCGAGCTCAAACTCGAGCGCGGCCGCATCGGGCTGATGGAAATCGATCCGCGGCACGGCGATTATCTGCCGGTGAACCAGTACAACGTGCTGCGCGAAAATCTGCCCGATGCCGAGCTGGTTTTCACGCAGGGCCTTTTGCATGAGTTGCTGTCGATCCACAGCGCCGAGGAGCTCGACTGCGTGCGCAAGGCCGGCATTTTGTGCGAAAACGCCATGGCGGCGATGGTCGCGCGCGCGCGTCCGGGCGTGAAGGAATACGAGCTGCGGGCCGCTGCCGGCGCGGCGATCCTCGAAGGCGGCGGCGATATCGATTTTCTGATCATCGGCTCGACGCCGATGGCCAATCCGGCGCTGATTTTCGGCAATCCGCGGCCGTCCGCGCGCGTGCTGCAGAAAGGCGACATCATCAATATGGAGCTTGCCGCCGGTTATCGCGGCTACACCGCGCAGATCGGCTCGCCGATCTGCGTCGGCGAACCGAGCGACATGGTGCGAAAATTCTGGAACGACATCACGCTGCCCGGCTACCATCGCATCGTCGCCGAGATCGCGCCGGGCAAGCCGGTGGAGAATATGCGGCAGGCGAGCAAGTTTTTCCGCGACAACGGCTATCAGTCACGGCCGACGCAGTGCCACGGCATCGACCTCGTCACCGACAAGCCGCATGTCGTCGCCGAGCACGTGTCGGCGGAAAAATTCGAGGAAGTGCTCAAACCCGGCATGGTGATCATGGCCGAGCCCAATCCGATCACGCCGATGGCTTATTCGGCATTTTCCTCGGCCACACTTTCATCGTGACTGAGACCGGCCATGAAGTGGTCGACGATTTTCCGCTGGAGATCGCGGTGGCGCGGGGATGATTGCCATGCTCTTGCCTCTCCCGTTCCGGGAGAGGCGTTTCGCGCGCTGCAAGCGCGCGGGTGAGGGCCTGCGGGCTTAGGGGCTTGCGCGAGCGGCGGCCCCTCACCTGATCGCGCTACGCGCGATCTTCCTCTCCTGGAAGGGCGAGGGGTAGTCACTTCGCCATCAGAAACTTGAAATCGCAGCCTTCGTCGGCGCCGGTGATTTGCTCGGCGAAGAGTTTGGCGTAGCCGCGTTCGGGCATTTCCGTGGCGTGCGCTTTCGACGCGGCGGCGCGTTTTTTCAGTTCGGCATCATCGACCAGAAGTGCGATGCGGCGGTCTTTGACCGACAGCCGGATGCGGTCGCCGCTCTGCACCAGCCCGAGCGGCCCGCCGGACGCGGCGTCGGGCGTGATGTGCAGCACGATGGTGCCGAAGGCGGTGCCGCTCATGCGCGCGTCGGAAATGCGGATCATGTCCTTGACGCCGCGCTGCGCGAGTTTTTTCGGGATCGGCAGATAGCCGGCTTCCGGCATGCAGGCTTCGCGCATGCGGCCCGGCATTCTGCAGCACCAGAATGTCATCCGGCTCGACGTCAAGCGCCGGATCGTCGATCCGCGCCGCGAGATCGGCGAGCGAGGAAAACACCACCGCGCGGCCTTCGTGCTCGAACAGTTTGGCGTCCGCGGCCGAGCGCTTGAGGATCGCGCCCTTCGGCGCAAGATTGCCGAATAGCGCGACCAGGCCGCCCGACGGTTCGAGCGGCTTCTTAAGCTCGGCGATGATCGTGCGGTCGACATAATTATCGGCGTCGCCGTCAAGCCGCTGACTTAAGCGTTTCTCCCGGTGACCGTCATGCAGTCGAGATGCAGGAGCGGCTTGAGTTCGCGCATCAGCGCGCCCATGCCGCCGGCCGCGCAAAAGTCTTCCATATAGCCGTTGCCGACCGGTTTGAGATTGACCAGGACCGGTGTCGAGTCCGACAGCGCATTGAGTTGTTCGAGCGACACTTTCACGCCGGCGCGCCCGGCAATCGCGGTGAGGTGAATCACCGCATTGGTCGAGCCGCCGAGCGCGAGCAGTACGCGCAGCGCGTTCTCGACCGATTTTTGGTTGATGAGCGCCGCGGGCGTGCGCTTCGAGCCGATCAGCTTGCACCGCCGCGGCGCCGGTGGCCTCGGCGGCGCGCAGGCGGTCGGCATGCACCGCCGGAATCGCCGCGGTGCCGGGCAGGCAGATGCCGAGCGCCTCGGTCAGGCAGGCCATGGTCGAGGCGGTGCCCATCACCGCGCAGGTCCCCGCGGTCACCGCAAGCTGGCCCTCGACCTCGGAGATTTCGTCGGCGCCGATATCGCCGGCGCGATAGCGCGCCCAAAAGCGCCGGCAATCGGTGCAGGCGCCGAGCCGTTCGCCGCGATACCGCCCGGTCATCATCGGCCCGGCGACGAGCGCGATGGCCGGCCGGTCGGCGGATACCGCGCCCATCAGCTGCGCCGGTACGGTCTTGTCGCAGCCGCCCATCAGCACCACCGCGTCCATCGGCTGCGCCCGGATCATCTCCTCGGTGTCGATCGCCATGAGGTTGCGATATTTGAGGCTGGTCGGCGTGAGAAAAACTTCGCCGAGCGAGATGGTCGGAAATTCGAGCGGCAGCGCGCCGGCCGCGAGCACGCCGCGTTTCACCGCCGCCAGCAGTTCGGGAAAATGGCGGTGGCAATTGTTGAAGTCGGAAGCGGTATAGGCGATGCCGATCACCGGCTTATCCAACAGCGCGCGCGAATAGCCCATCGATTGCGCGAATGAGCGCCGCAGATAGCGCGAGAAATCGCGGTCGCCGTAATCGGTAAGGCCGTGGTCTAGCCCGGCAGCGCGATTCTGACATGTCTCGATCATCTCCCGATTCGCCGGCCGCACGCTGCAGTGCGTGCGCACATAATTTGAGCGTGCTGCCAATAATTCATGCGGTGCAGCGCAGCATTAGGAAAGGATTTAGTAATCGAATATGCGCAATTTCGCTGATGTTCTCCAGGAATTTTCCACCGTCAGCCGACGTCCATCCGAAAATGGCCGCCGATTTTCACAAAAACCCGCTGCCGGCCTGGATCGTGCTGCCATTTTCATCCGCCTGCGTCGTCGCGGTGCTGGCCACATGGGGAACCGGCAGCCTCTTGCTCGGACTGGCGGCCGCGCTGGTCGGCGCGCTGGCGGCGGCATGGTGGTGCGAGCGCACGCTGCGCGCCGTCGTCGGCGCCATCGCCCAGATCGCCGGCGGCGACCGCTACGCGGCGCTGCCGGAGCGGATCCACGGCGGCGCGCTCGCCGCCAGCGTCGCGGCCGCCGAAACCATGCGGCAAGCGCTGATCGACGCCGATGCGCTGGCGGTCGATCATCGGAGCCGCGAGGCCGAGACCCGGCTGCGCCACGCCAGCCGCGGTTTTTTCACGCAACGCTTCCGCGGCACCATCGACGAGCTCACCGTGCACATTCCAATCCGCCGGCGAGGAAATCCGCGTCACCACCGCCAATCTCGGCGCGCGCAATCAAGACATGTCGCGGCGCACGGCGCATGCCGTCGAGGCCGCCACTGGCGCCAGCCGCGACGTCGCCGCGGTGGCGGACGCGGCGCGCGGCCTGCTCGACGTTGATCGTCCGAATGCACGACCGAAGCGGCCGCCGCCAAGGACGCGACCGAGCGCACCATCGCCGATCTCGGCCACACCGATTTTACGTGCGCAGCCTCGCCGCGGCGGCCGAGCGCATCGGCGCCGTGGTGAAACTGATCGAAGCGATCGCCTCGCAGACCTCGCTGCTGGCGCTCAACGCCACCATCGAGGCGGCGCGCGCCGGCGCCGCCGGCCGCGGCTTCGCCGTCGTCGCCTCCGAGGTCAAGACGCTGGCGCAGCAGACCGCGAAGGCCACCGGCGAGATCAGCGCGCAGGTCCACGACATCCAGCATGCGGTGAACGAAACCGTCGAGGCCATTGCCGGCGTGTCGTCGAGCGTGACGACCATGAGCAACGCCAACCGGCAATTGACCGGCATCCTCGATCACCAGGCCGAGGAGATCAATCGCATCGGCAATCGCGCCGAGCAGGTCGCCGGCACGGTCGCCGGCGTGCTGCCGGAGATTTCGACCATCGCCTCGCAGCGTCGAGGAAGCCGGCAACGGCGTGCTCGCCACCGCCGAGGATCTGCTCGGCCGCTCGCAATGGCTGGTCGACGCGGTAACGCGCTATTTCTCCGATCTCGAATTCGGCTCGATCAAGATCGGCATCCTGCATTCGCTGTCCGGCACCATGACCGCGAGCGAACGGCCGTTGCAGGAACTCCTGGTCATGCTGATCGAGCAGCAGAACGCGCGCGGCGGACTGTTGGGCCGCCCGCTCGAGCCGGTCATCGTCAATCCGCATTCCGACCCGAAGGCCTATGCCGAACTGGCGCAGCAAGCTCATTGCCGAGGACAAGGTCGCGGCCATATTCGGCTGCTGGAGCTCGGCGTCGCGCAAGGAAGTGCTGCCGATCGTCGAGCGCGACAACGCGCTGTTGTTCTATCCGAGCCAATACGAGGGCGAAGAATCCTCGCGCAACATTTTCTATACCGGCGCGACGCCGCCGCAGCAGGCCATCCCGGCGGTCAATTTCCTGCGCGATCAGGGCATCCGCCGCTTCTTCCTGGTCGGCACCGATTACATCTATCCGCGCACCACCAATGCCGTGCTCAAAGGCTATCTGGCGAGCCAGGGCATCGCCGAATGTCGCCGAGCGCTACACCGCGCTCGGCCAGACCGACTGGCGCGCGGTGGTCGAGGACATCCGCCGCTTCGCGCGCGGCGGCCGCACCGCGATCGTCGCGACGATCAGCGGCGACGCCAATGTGCATTTCTTCCGCGAACTGGCGAACGCAGGAAATCACCGCCGCGGAAATTCCGGTCATGTCGCTGTCGATCAACGAAGCCGAGCTGCCCGCGCTCATGCGATTCAAGGTCGCCGGCCATTTCGTGGCGTGGAATTATCTTCACGCCTTCGATACGCCGGAGAACCGCGCCTTCATCGCCGAGTGGCGCCGCTTCACCGGCAAGCCCGACGCCGTGACCAACGACCCGATGGAAGCGACCTGGATCGGCTTTCATCTTTGGGCCGCCGCCGTCGAAGCTGCCGGCACGACCGATGTCGACAAAGTGCGCGCACGCGCTCGGCGGCCGGCGGATCACGGCGCCGAGCGGCTTCTCGGTGCAGATGGATGCCAAGACCCACCATCTCTACAAGCCGGTCATGATCGGCCGCATCACCGACGACGGCCGCATCCTGCCGGTCTCGGTCACCGAGGGCCTGGTGCCGCCGGAACCGTGGAGCCCGTGGCTCAAACGCGCGGGCTCCCGCCGCGCCGCGATGCGCGCCATGGCGACGCCAAAACGCTCTGGCGAATAGCGACTTTTCACAAAATTGACGCGGATCAATAACGCGGCAGCACGACCGCGTCGTATGATCTCGACAAACACCCTGGAACGCTTCTAGAACGTAGCCTGCGTCGAGTTCCAATATCGCGGAATGCCGGCCTGTGCCGGGACGATGCCTTGCCGATGAATTACCCCAGCAATCGCCCGACATCGATTATCCCGGCTATTTCGCCGATGCGCTGGGCCGGCTGCACGGCGAGCGGCGCTATCGGGTGTTCGCCGATCTCGAGCGCATCGCCGGACGCTTCCCGCATGCCATCTGGCATGCGCCGGACGGGCCCAAGAATGTCGTGATCTGGTGCTCGAACGATTATCTCGGCATGGGCCAGCATCCCAAAGTGATCGGCGCCATGGTCGAGACCGCGACCCGCATGGGCACCGGCGCCGGCGGCACCCGCAACATCGCCGGCAACAATCATCCGCTGGTCGAGCTCGAGCGCGAGCTCGCCGACCTGCACCGCAAGGAAGCGGCGCTGGTCTTCACCTCCGGCTACGTCTCCAACGAGACCGGCATTTCGACGCTGGCGCGGCTGATGCCGAATTGCCTGATCCTGTCGGATGCCTGGAACCACAATTCCATGATCGAGGGCGTGCGCCAGGCGCATTGCGAGAAGCAGATTTTCCGCCACAACGACATGGCGCATCTCGAAGAGCTGCTGGCGGCGGCCGAACCGCGCGGCCGAAGCTGATCGTGTTCGAGAGCCTCTATTCGATGGACGGCGACATCGCGCCGGTGAACGCAGATCTGCGATCTCGCCGCGCGCTACGGCGCGATGACCTATGTCGACGAGGTTCACGCCGTCGGCATGTATGGGCCGCGCGGCGGCGGCATCAGCCGAGCGCGACGGCGCCATGGGCCGCATCGACGTGATCGAAGGCACGCTCGCCAAGGCTTTCGGCTGCCTCGGCGGCTATATCGCCGGCTCGGCGGCGCTGATCGACGCCGTGCGCTCTTATGCGCCGGGCTTTATCTTCACCACCGCGCTGCCGCCGTCGGTCTGCGCCGCGGCGACCGCCGCGATCCGGCATCTGAAGACGTCGAGCTGGGAGCGCGAGCGCCACCAGGACCGCGCCGCGCGCACCAAGGCGGTGCTTGCGGCGGCGGCACTGCCGGTGATGACAAGCCCGACGCATATCGTGCCGGTCTATGTCGGCGATCCGGAACTGTGCAAAGCGGCGAGCGATCTCCTGCTCGCCGAGCACGGCATCTACATTCAGCCGATCAATTATCCGACCGTCCCCAAAGGCACGGAGCGGCTGCGCATCACGCCGAGCCCTTACCACGACGATGGGCTGATCGACGCGCTCGCCGAGGCGTTGGTCGACGTCTGGCAGCGGCTGGGCTTGCCGTTCAAAGACCGCGCGCTGGCGGCGGAGTGATCAATACTGCGCAGTCCTCACCTTGCGGTCGGTTTAGTTTCCTGCCATGCGAAGGCGCAGCTTTTGCCACGGCGCCATCGGACACCTCTCGCACGGAGTATTCGGCATGAAGAAGAAAAAGCCGGCCGCTAAGAAGACCAAGAGGAAAGCCAAGATTTCTTATCCCGGCATGATGGGTGACGGCACCGAAGAGCAAAATCTCGGCCAGCGCGGCAACCCCAAAGCGCGCATCAAGCGGAAGGAAGTGGTTGCCGCCTTCGGCAAACGCCGCCGAAAAAAATAACGCTCGTGCCGGCAAGGCGGCCGCCCGTCGGCGGTGCGAACGGATGGGCGCCAACACGATGCCGTGCCGGACGGCGTTCCCGGCGAATTCCAACCCGGAATCTCACTTTGCGAGCTGCGCGCGGATCGACCGCAATTCGCGGCGGCGTTTTGCGCTAGTTTTCGGATAACTCATTTTTAGCTCTTCCAGCGCGTCGAGCACGATTCTGGATACGATGAGCCGCGTATTTTCCTTGTCGTCGGCGGGGACGACATACCAGGGCGCGCGGCGGGTGCTGGTCGCACTGAGGCATTTCTCATAGGCCTTCATGTATTGTTTCCAGAATTTTCTCTCGACAATGTCGGCTGCGCTGAATTTCCAGTTCTTTTCCGGCTCGTCGATCCGGGCCAGAAAGCGCTTGCGCTGCTCTTCCTTGGAGAGATGGAGGAAGAACTTGATAATGCAGGTTCCATTGTCGCAAAGGTGCCGTTCCAAATTCACGATCGAACGATAGCGGCCCTGCCAGATCGTCTTTTCATCGTGCGGCTTGTCCGGCAAGCCCTCGCTGCGCAGAATCTCCGGGTGCACGCGCGCGATCAGCACTTCCTCGTAATAGGATCGGTTGAAAATGCCGATCTCGCCGCGTCGCGGCAGATCGCGGGTGGTGCGCCACAGAAAATCGTGTTGCAACTCCGTTGCGCTGGGATGTTTGAAGCTGAACACTTGGCAGCCCTGGGGGTTGACCCCGGACATGACGTGGCTGATGGCGCCGTCTTTTCCCGCCGCATCCATCGCCTGAAAGATTAGGAGGACGGCGTAGCGATCGGACGCGTAGAGCAGCTGCTGTTGCGCGCTCAATTGCGCAACGTGGTCTTCCAGAAGCTTTTTATATTGCTCCTTCGACTTGTATACGGGGTCGACCTTGGTCGGCCACTTTTTGAGATCAACGTCCTCGCCTTCCCGCACGCGAAAATCCTTGGAATTGATTTTCATTCTCATCCCTTCGCAGCCCGTTTGCAGACGCGCCCATGGCGACGCCGCAGGGGATTCTCATAGTTCGATCGGCCGTTGAGCTTTCATCTATTGCGAGCGGTTGTTCTGCGGCGAAGGGCCTTTCGCGTTTTGCGGTTGGATTTGCTGTCCGGCCAGCGTGAGGGCCACGACGGGATTCATGCTGTCGACCATTGAGGTCGGCATCAGGATCGTTGCGCCGCGCTCCTTGGTCGTCTCATAGATGATGTTCATGGCGCGCAGCTGCAGAGCCATCGGATGATCGGCATAGGTCATTGCCGCCTCGACGAACTTGCCCGCGATCGCCGCCTCGGCCGATCCGAGAATCACCCGCGCCTGCTTTTCGCGTTCCGCTTGCGCTTGCCGGGACATGGCGTCCTGCAACGCCACCGGAATCGCTACGTCGCGGATCTCGACGGACTTTACTGAGATGCCCCAGTCGGCGGTCTTGCGGCCGATTTCGCCGCGCAAGAGGTCGTCGGCGGCCGTGCGTTCCGACAACAGCGCCGACAGCATCGATGACCCGATCATTTCGCGAAGCGACGTTTGCGAGACCCGATCGATGGCTTCGCGGTAATTGGTGATGTTCAGAGCAGCCTTTTGCGCGTCGTGGACGAACCAGAAGATAATGGCGTCCACATTCACCGGTACGGTATCCTTGGTCAGCGCCGCCTCGGCGCTAAAGGCCGTGGTCTGAATGCGCTCATCGATAACGGCCACGATGCGATCGATGACCGGAATGATAACGAAAAGTCCGGGCCCTTTGACGCCGCGCAATTTTCCGGCGCGAAGGATGACGAACTTTTGCCAGGTGTTGGCCATCTTCAGCGCCGAGGCGATGACGATCGCGGCGGCGACAACAGGGATACCCGCATAGACATACCCTGTCGCGACCAATGCCGCGCCCACGGCGAGGCAAACGACGGTCAGAAATACAGTGATCGGATTCATTGTCTTGGCTCCCTGTTTGAACGGGACGCCCCTCAGTGCCCATATGGTGATCTGCGGCAGAATGCGCTTGTGAGCAATATTGCTCACAAGGATCGGTCTTCGTCGTGCGAGGGTACGGTACGATATGGTACCGCACGGAAAGACACGATATAGTGGTCAAACGTCGAACCTTATTCGGTCGAAAATCATCTCTCGGCGCTGTCGGGGGCGGCCGAAGCAACGGCGGGTCCCGCAAAGGGCAGTCGAGCGCTCGTGTCATGGCGACTAAACGCCGAACCTTATTCGATCCGAAATCGTTTCTTGCCAGGATCGGCGACGGCCGCGGCATTGGTAAATACCGCAAGGACCAAATTGTCTTTTCGCAGGGCGAGCCCGCAGACGCGGTTTTTTACGTCCAGAAGGGTAAGGTGAAGCTTACCGTCGTTTCCGAGCAAGGCAAGGAAGCCGTCATCGCGATTCTCGGGATGGACGAATTCTTCGGCGAGGGATGTCTTGCCGGGCAGGTGCAGCGTATCGCGACGGTCACGACCATGACGGACTCCGTCATCATGCGGTTGGAAAAATCGGCGATTATACGGGTGATCCATCGGGAGCCGGCATTCTCGGAAAAGTTCATTGCGCACCTTCTCGGTCGCAGCATCCGGGTCGAGGCTGACCTGGTCGATCAGCTCTTTAATTCGAGCGAGAAGCGTCTGGCACGGCTGCTCCTGCTGTTGGCGAATTTCGGCAAACAGGGTGCGCCCGAGCCGGTCATCGCGAAAATCAGCCAGGAGACGCTCGCGGACATGATCGGCACGACGCGGTCGCGCGTCAGTTTCTTCATGAATAAATTTCGAAAACTGGGCTTCATCGATTATAACGGCGGCGTCGGGTACAACGGCGGCATCGAAGTCAACAGTTCATTGTTGAACGTCGTGCTGCACGATCAGCCGCAAATCAAGACATAAGTCTTCATAGGTCGAACGGTGGCGGGCGGTCGCACTTCCAATCGGGAGCGCGGCCGCCGTGGTTCAAGTTCGCCGGCCTCGTCAGTTCAGTAAGGACCGTAACCACCCAAGGCGCCGTTTATCAGTCCGCCGACAAGGGGAACGCCATAGCCGGGGCAGCCGCCGGCATAGCCCGGGCCATAAGCGTAGCCGTTACCATAGCCGTAGCCCGAGCAGCTGTCGTAGATCGGCCCGCTACTGTAGCCGCCACCGTAGCCGTATCGGGCACCGCGACCGCCACCGTATCGGCCGACATGACCGCCGCCGTTTTGGGCGACATGACCGCCGCGGGCCTGGCCCGCTGCCGTCGCATGTCCATTACCATGGGAGGCAGCTAGAGCCGTTGTCGCCATCGGTAGGCAGCCCAGAGCGGCTGCGGCAGCGAAAGCGATGAGTGTCTTATGGAGCACGTGAGCCTCCTAATATGACTCCAACAAAAATTTGCTGTGAGGATACCAACAACTCTTCCTCGCCGCGACAGTTCCATAGGATGGAGACACGTTTGCGTGTGTTTCGACGCGCGCCGCGCGTCACTTCATTGAACATATGCGTGAGCGATTTTATACAGGCCCTATTGGACCATCTCACTATGCTAATGATCGGCATCTTTTTTCAGAAAAGGGAAATATGTTCACTGCCGAACAATATCGCGCCAAAGCTATCGAATATTCCAAATTGCTGAGGATAGCGAACAGCCCCGTAGAGGTGCGCGAGTATCAACGGCTCGAGCAAAACTTCATCGAGCTCGCGGACAATGCGCAATGGGCAGCCGACAATTATAACAAGACGGTGCATGCGAGAGGGCGCGAAGCAGCGGTGGATACCGACCAAACGCCCGCTTGAGGCCGACGTAGCATGACCCGCGGCGTTCCGCGCGACCACAGGTAGAGTTAGATTATTTTATTCTATTTACGCGGGGTTAGCGCTGCCGGGCGGCACATCGACAGCCCGGTCGATGTGAGCAATTTTGCTCAGTCTTCGCCTCAGTATAGGGCTTTCATCAATCGATAGGGCTCGGGTCCTGCGGCGTAAGGTTTGCCGATCGTCATGCTCATTCGCAGCCGAGACAAATGGCGGGGAGGTGGAGGGGTTGGGTGGCCGCTCGCCGGCGACGAGTTGATTTAAGGATGGAAATGGAATCGTCAAATTATAGCGAACATGCTCCACCGGTGTGGGCGTTTCCCAACGGCCAGCTAATCAAAGACGCCGATGATGCGAGCGCGCTCGCCCAAGCGATTGTGGATACGACCCGCGATCCCCTTCTGGTCCTCGATCAGGACTTACGCGTCGTCACCGCGAACCGCTCCTTCTATCAGACGTTCAGAATGAACCGTCAGGACACCTGCGACCGTCCGATTTATGCTCTGGGCGAGGGACAGTGGGATATTCCCGAGCTTCGGCTGTTGCTGGAAAACGTCGCGGCACAGCACGCCGTGATGGAGGCTTACGAGGTCGAACAGAATTTTCCTGTTATCGGACTGCGCTCGATGCTCCTGAATGCGAGGGAGGTGTACAGTCAGAGAGCTCAGAAACTCATACTGCTTACGATTGAAGACATCACCGATCGGCGCGCCGCCGAACGGCAGATGGCGGAACTCCTGCAACTGAAGGAGACGTTATTGAAGGAGATGCAGCATCGCGTTGCCAACAGCCTGCAGATCATCGCGAGCATACTCTTGCTCAAAGCGCGGACCGTGCAATCCGAGGAGACCCGCCACCATTTGCGAGATGCACACGATCGCGTCATGTCGGTCGCGACCGTCCAGCAGCAACTTCAAGCTTCGGGACACGGCCAACCGATCGAGATCGGCCCCTATCTGTCCAGGCTGTGCGACGCCATGGCGGCGTCCATGATCGGCGACCATCGGCCTATCGCCCTGAAAGTGGCGGCCGGCCCCGGCACGGCGGTATCCGGCGAAGCGGTGAACATTGGGTTGATTACGACCGAACTCGTGATCAATGCGCTGAAGCACGGATTTCCTGGTGGCGACAGCAGTGGCGGCGAAATATTGGTCAGATACCAGGTTGACGAAGCCAATTGGCGTTTATCAGTGTCTGACAACGGCGTTGGATTGCAACAGGACGGCGGTGGCCGCGGACGCGCCGGCTTGGGCACCACCATCGTCGAATCGCTCGCGCATCAGCTCAAGGCCCGCGTCGAGATAGCCAGTCGGTCGCCGGGAATGATTGTATCGATCGTCCACACCGCGTAAACATCATGGGCGTGCGCGGCAAATGCAAAGGGAGATAGGCTTATGTCGTTGGGACTTATACTCGTTATCGTCCTCATCATTTTCCTGTTGGGCGGCTTCAGCGGCCGTTTCGGCGGCTACGGTTACGGCTATGGGCATGGCGGTGTCGGCGTGATCGGCATCATCGTGATTATCCTTGTCGTTCTTCTGCTGCTCGGACGGATTTGACGTCGGATCGTTCGGCCCAAGCAGCCTGAAAAGCCGATCGCGTAGTCCGTGAAGGTCTCAATCGGCCGTGATCGCGTACACGGCAGGGCCCCACATTGCTCACTCGCGCTCGGACGCTACGTCTCCCAGTCCCGTTTGCGTTCGGGTGACACAGCGCCTTGCCGCGCGGCGCGACGCGCGGCCAGCGCCACCGCAAACGTCACCAGGAGAAACCGCGCGAGGTGATGGGCCCCGACATAGACGGGGTCGAGATGCAGTGCGAGCGCCAGCACCATCATCGTATCTTGCGCGCCGAGCGAAAACGCGATGACGATATTGGCGATCGGGAACGGGAATAAACGCGCCACGATGAGAATGAAGGCCGTCGCAACCGCCATCGAGACCGCGAACGAGCCAAGCGCAGCGCCGGATCGCTGCCTTCCGGGCCGTCAAATGACCGTATGGCGCCGCATAGACATGCTCTCGCAAACGTGGTGACCTTTGCTTAAAATCGGGCGTTGCAGGCCCAAAGCGCCCAATCCAATAATGCCGCGGTGACGCTGGGGTAAGGTCATGTTGCAAGGGTGGGTCGTTGTCGTCATCGCCCTCGCTTATATCGGCCTGTTGTTTCTGGTCGCGAGCTACGGCGACCGCATGCACGTGGCGCGCGGCGCCTCGTCCCGGCTTTTGATCTATCCGCTGTCGCTCGCTATCTATTGCACCTCGTGGACGTTCTTCGGCTCGGTCGGCTTGGCCTCGCGCACGGGCTTTGATTTCATCACCATCTATATCGGTCCGATGCTGATGGTGGGCCTCGGCTACCCGCTTCTGATCCGCGTCGTGCGGCTCGCCAAGGGCCAAAACATCACCTCGATCGCCGATTTCATCGCGGCGCGCTACGGCAAGAGCCAAGCGGTGGCGGCGGCGGTAGCGCTGATCGCCATCGTCGGCATGATCCCCTACATCGCCTTGCAGCTCAAAGCGGTGTCGTCCTCGGTCTCGACCATATTGGCGCAAGCCTCGGCGGACGGCACCGCGCAGCCGCTGCTCGGCGACATCGCGCTGTTTGTCGCGCTGGCGATGGCCACTTTCGCGGTGCTGTTCGGCACCCGCCATATCGACGCGACCGAGCATCAGGACGGGCTGATGCTGGCGATCGCGACAAAATCGATCATCAAGCTCATGGCGTTTCTCACCGTCGGTGTTTTCGTCACCTTCGTCATGTTCCACGGGCCATTCGCGCTGTTCGCGCGCGCGATGCAACAGCCGCATATCGCGGCGGTGCTGACAAGCGCGCCGCAGTTCGCCGGTTTCTGCGCCATGACGGCGCTGTCGCTGTTCGCGATCCTGCTGTTGCCGCGGCAATTCCATGTCAGCGTGGTCGAAAACCACAGCGAGGCCGAAATCCGCCGCGCCGCATGGCTGTTTCCGGTTTATCTGGTGCTCATCAATCTGTTCGTGCTGCCGATCGCGATGGCCGGCCTGCTGACATTCCCGGCCGGCCGCATCGATAGCGACATGTTCGTGGTGGCGCTGCCGCTCGCCGCCCATTCCGAATTGATCACGCTGATTGCTTTTATCGGCGGCCTGTCGGCGGCGACCGCGATGGTGATCGTGGAAACGGTCGCGCTCGCGATCATGGTTTCCAACGACATCGTGATGCCGCTTCTGCTCAAGCGGGGCGCCGGGCTTGCCGGCGAGCCCAAGGATGCCGGCGCCCAGCTTTTGACCACGCGCCGCATCGCGATCTTTGCCATCCTGTTCCTCGCTTATATCTACTACCGCTCGGCCGGTGACGCACAGCTGGCGGCGATCGGGCTGTTGTCTTTCGCCGCGGTGGCGCAACTGGCGCCGGCGTTCTTCGGCGGACTAGTGTGGCGGCGCGGTACCGCGCCGGGCGCCATTGCCGGCATGAGCGCCGGCATCCTGGTCTGGGGCTACACGCTGCTGCTGCCGAGCATTTCCGACGCCGGCATTGTCGGCGCGCGGGTATTGATCGACGGGCCGTGGGGCGTGGCTTTGCTAAGGCCGCAAGCGCTGTTCGGCCTCGATCTGCCGCCGCTCGTTCACGGCGTGGTGCTAAGCCTCGCGGTCAACATCGCCTGTTATATCGCTTGCTCCTTGAGCCGCCGTCCGACCGCGATCGAACGCGTGCAGGCCGATTTGTTCGTGCCTTCGACGCTCGCGCCCATTCTCGCGCCGATGGCCCCGGGCTTCCGGCTGCGCCGCGCGTCTGTGACTGTCGAGGAACTGATCGCATCGGTCGCCCGCTATCTCGGCGAGGAACGCACCCGCAAATCCTTCGCCAGCTTCGCTCTGACCCGCCGTATCAGCCTCGAACCGCAAGCCGAGGCCGATTTCCAGCTGCTGCAATATGGCGAGTATCTCTTGGCCTCCGCGATCGGCGCCGCATCGTCGCGGCTCGTGCTGTCGCTGCTTTTGCGCAAGCGCACTGTCTCGACCAAAGCCGCGCTGAAACTGCTCGACGATGCCAATGCCGCGATCCACTACAACCGCGAAGTCTTGCAGACGGCGCTGGATCACGTCCGACAGGGCATCGCGGTGTTCGACAAGGAACTGGCGCTGGTCTGTTGGAATCGGCAGTTCGGCGAAATCTTCGACTTGCCGCACGGGCTGACGCGAGTCGGCATCGCGCTCGATGAAATCCTGCGTCACATCGCGCAGCATGGCGAGCGCAACGACAAAGGCGTCGACGGTTTTGTCGCGGAGCGCGTCGCGAAATACGCGTCCGAGGCCGAGCCGTTCCTGGAACGTTTTGCCGAGCGCGGGCTGGTGATCGAAGTGCGATCGAACCGCATGCCCGACGGCGGCCTGGTGACGACCTTTACCGATATCACGCCGAGCGTGAAAGCGGCCGAAGCGCTGGAGCGCGCCAACGCGACGCTCGAGCGCCGCGTGCGCGAGCGCACCGGCGAGTTGACCCGGCTCAATGCCGAGCTCGAACGCGCCAAGGCGGAAGCCGACGACGCCAATGTCTCCAAGACGCGCTTTGTCGCCGCCGCCAGCCACGACATTTTGCAGCCGCTCAACGCCGCGCGGCTTTACGTCACCAGCCTGAGCGAGCGCCAGCGCCAGAATGCCGGTGACGGCGAGGATGCCGATCTCGTGCAAAACATCGACGCCTCGCTTGAGGCGGTGGAGGAGATATTCACGGCACTGCTCGACATTTCCCGGCTCGACACCGGCGCGATGAAGCCGGAACTCGCCAATTTCCGCATCGACGAATTATTGCAGCGGCTTGAAGTCGAATTCGCACCGCTCGCCCGCGCCAAGGGGCTCGATCTCGTTTTCATGCCGTGCTCGCAGGGCGTGCGCGCGGATCGCAGGCTGCTCCGGCGGCTTTTGCAAAATCTCATTTCCAATGCGATCAAATATACGCCGGCGGGACGCGTGCTGGTCGGCTGCCGGCGGCGCGCCGATAAGTTGCGCATCGAGGTCTACGACACCGGCATCGGCATTCCGCACAACAAGCGCCGCGCCGTATTCAAGGAATTCCACCGGCTCGATCAGGGCGCGCGGGTGGCGCGCGGCGTAGGCTTGGGGCTTTCGATCGTCGAACGCATTGCGCGCGTGCTCGATTGCGAAGTGACGCTGAAGTCCGATAGCGGGCGCGGCTCGCGCTTCTCGCTCGAAGTGCCGCGCGTGAAAACGCCGGCCGTGGCGACAAAACCGCGCGCCACGCCGCGGCTCGATGTTGGCCGGCTGGACGGCACGGTCGTGCTTTGCATCGACAATGAGCGCGCCATCCTCGACGGCATGGAGACGCTGCTCGGCGGCTGGGGCTGCCGCACCCTGAAAGCGGCCGACCTAGCGCAAGCGCTGGCGGCGATGGATGCAAGCGGTCTCGAACCCGACGGGCTTTTGGTCGACTACCACCTCGACCGCGGCAATGGCGTCGGCGCTATCGCCGAATTGCGCCGCCGCCTCGGGCGCCAAACTCCGGCGATCGTGATCACCGCCGACCGTTCACTGCACGTGCGCGAAGAGATCCGCAGCGAAGGCGCGCATCTTCTCAACAAGCCAATCAAGCCGGCGTCGCTGCGGGCGCTGATCACGCAGTGGCGCGTGCAGCGGGTGGCGGCGGAGTGACTGTAATCCGTCACCCTGAGGCGCGAGCAAAGCGAGCCTCGAAGGGACGACGGCCCGGGCCGCGCATCCTTCGAGGCCGCCTGCGGCGGGCACCTCAGGATGACGGTGACGTAGGCAGTTGCGGCCATTGGCCAGATTCGATTTTTCCCGCGGCAATGACGGCTTGGGTGCGGCTCTCGACGCCGAGCTTTTGCAGGATAGCGGAGACATGGGCTTTCACCGTCGCCTCCGACACGCCGAGCTCATGGGCGATCTGCTTGTTGAGCAGACCGCCCGATAGCATCATCAGCACCCGCACCTGCTGCGGCGTCAGCGTCGCGAGCCGCGCGATCGTGGCGGCGCTCTCGCTGCCTTGATCGTGCGCCAGATCGACATCGGGCGGCGTCCAGACTTCGCCTTTGAGCACGCGCGCGATGGCTTGGCGTAACGCCTCGATGCCGAGCGTCTTGGGAATGAACCCCGACGCCCCGAACTCCATGCAGCGGCGGATCACGGCAGGATCGTCGTTGGCGGAGACCACGACGATCGGCAGGCCCGGATATTGCGCGCGCAGATACATCAGCCCGGAGAAGCCGCGCGCGCCGGGCATGCGCAGGTCGAGCAGGATCAGATCGAAGTCGCCGCCGCGTTCGAGCAGCGCCGTGACTTCCTCGAATGTGCCGGCTTCGCCGATTTCGGCGCGTTCGAACAATCCGTTGACCGCCTCGCGCAGCGCGCCGCGGAACAACGGATGATCGTCGGCGATCAAAAGATGGTGAAACTCAGCCTCGCTCAATGGCAGGCCCCGGTCGAGCGCGCGCAAGCGCGCACAACATGTTACCGCCATTCGCCACGCCTGGTCCACCGCGGCGCCGTTCAGGCACTGTTCATTGCGGCAGTTGTTTTACTGAGGTGCCGCCCCCAGGATCGGGCGGCGTCAACAGTCGGGAAGGAACACGTCATGGTTCGATCGATCGTATTAAGTGCCGCGTTGGTTTTTGGACTTGCGACCGCCGCCAGCGCCGGTTTCACTCCGGTTCCGCTCAGCAATGCGAACAGCTTGGTCGTCAAGGTCGCCGAAGGATGCGGCCCGGGATTTTGGCGTGGCCCGGCAGGCCGTTGTCATCCGATGGCCGTAGGTCGCGCTTGCCCACCCGGATACCATTTGGGCCCGGAAGGCAAGAGGTGCTGGCCGAACTGATCGCGCCGCATTCTATTGGGTTTGAAATGACACGGCCGGGCCACGTTGGCCCGGCCGTTGTGTTGTCGCCGACGTCACGCATCCCCGCAGCGGCCGAGGAATTGCAACACCACTTCGCGCCGGTGCGCCCGCGCGCGATGCTCCGCCACATAGATGCCCTGCCAAGTCCCGAGCGCCAATTCGCCGCCGGCGACGGGTATCTGTAACGACACGCCGTTGAGCATGGATTTGATATGGGCCGGCATGTCGTCCGGCCCCTCCACGTCGTGCACCCAGCCCGCATCCGCCGGCGCCAGGCGCTTAAGCGCGGTGACAAGGTCGGTCTGGACGTCGGGATCGGCGTTCTCTTGGATGACCAGCGACGCTGAAGTGTGCTTGAGATAGATGAGCACGGCGCCGTCTTGTGCTTTGATCTCTTCGAGAAAACTTGCAACGTCGCTGGTGATCTCAACAAAGCCTTCGCCGGAGGTCGCCACCGACAATACCGCACGCGCCATCGTCTCGACGCGCGCGGAGTGGATGGCTGACAACTTGCTCAAGGCACGGTCATGCGAATCGATCGGGCTCTAGCTCTTGTTCAAGACCTGCTTCTGTGCCCGCTCGACCGCCTCGACCAAGCGACGCCAGACATGGCCGATGAATGCGACCGCGCGATCGATATCGGCGTCGCTCGGCAGGCGCATATTGGGTTCGCCGTTTTGCGACGCATCGTTCTGCGTCAGCGGCTCCGGCATGACCCCGGGCGGCAACGGCAAGCCGCGAGAAAGGAGAGCCTTCTTCAGCGTGATATTGTCGCTGCGCAAGCGGGCGATCTCGTTCTCGAGCAGTGCGCGATCCTCCGGTACCGCTTCGCACGCCCAGCCAACGGTTTTTTGGCCGCACAGCGCAACTTCACCGGTCTGGCTATCGAGCCGGACGAATCCATCCGCCTGCTTGTTGAAAATGTAGCGGCCGCCTTGGCTGTCCGGCGTTGCATCGTCGGCGAGCACCGGCACCGTCATGCACGACACGGCGATGGCGAGGGCAATGCCTTTGGCGATCATGAGCGTCTCCTTCGGGTCTTTTGCAAATAGCACGATCTCTACCGGTCATTTTCACCCATCAATATAGAACGTCTTGGCGGCCTTCGCAGTGCACAAACCGGGCTTCAGCAAGGCTTTGCGCACAGGCTATATTTGTTGTTGTTTCAAAGCATTAGTGTAAGTCCGTGGTTTCTTGACTTGGCGAAACCCAATCAGTATGGTCCGCGCGGCTTCAAGGCGCGGGCGTGCCGCGATCGCTGGCCGCGAGTGTCGAAAGCAATGAGCGGCGCGCGCGAAAACGGCGATCGAGACAAGCAGCAAACCAGCGAAGCCGCTCTCTCCGCGAGACTCCAGCGGCTCAGCGCAAGTCTCGGCCACGCACGCGCCGGCCGGCCTTCCGATGATCCCGGTGCGGATCGGGCGACGACTGCATCCGGTTACGCCAGAGGCTTTCGGCTTTCCAGCGAACTCGTTGCAGGCGTGGTGGTCGGCGCCGGCCTCGGCTGGCTGATCGATCGCTGGCTCGGCGTCGCGCCTTGGGGCCTCATGATATTCCTCTTGCTCGGCTTTGCCGCGGGCGTGCTCAATGTGATGCGTAGCGCGGGGGTGGTCGCGGGCACCCCGCTCGATGACAGCACCCGCGGTAACCGGAACACGTAATTTGGCGCGTGGAGCGCCCGGCGAACAGGACCATGCAGGTCGATCCGATCCACCAATTCCAGATCAATAATCTGCTGCCGATGGTCAGCATGGGCGGGCATCAGTTTGCCTTCACCAATTCGGCGCTGGTGATGTTCATCATCGTCGGCTCGATCTCGGCCCTGCTCATCGGCGCCACGGTGCCGCGCGCGGTCGTGCCGGGGCGGTTTCAGGCGATCGCGGAGATTTCCTACGAGTTCGTCGCCAATACGGTGAAGAGCTCGGCCGGCACCGAAGGGATGAAGTTCTTTCCCTTTGTGTTCACGCTGTTCATGTTCGTCTTGTTCGCGAACTTGATCGGGCTGATCCCATATTCCTTCACCGTCACCAGCCAATTGGTCGTGACCGCGTCCTTGGCGCTGCTGGTGTTCGCCATCGTCGTCGGCTACGGCTTCTGGCGGAACGGGCTGCACTTCTTCAATCTGTTCGTGCCGAAAGGCGTGCCGAAAGCGATCCTGCCGGCGATCGTGATCATCGAGGTGCTATCGTTCCTGTCGCGGCCGGTGTCGCACAGCGTGCGGCTATTCGCCAACATGCTGGCCGGCCATATCACGCTGCAAGTATTCGCCGGCTTCATCATCATGCTGGCCGGCGCCGGAATACTCGGTTGGTTCGGCGCGGTATTGCCTTTCATCATGGTGGTGCTGCTCACCGCGCTTGAGCTTCTTGTCGCGTTCCTGCAAGCCTATGTCTTCGCCATTCTCACCTGCATCTATCTCAACGATGCAATACATCCCGGCCACTGACGGCCCCCCCTCCCTACCCTTCCCCGCTTGCGGGAGAGGGCGGGTGGGGGCTTGAAAAGGAGATTTCTCATGGATCCGACCGCCGCGAAATATATCGGGGCCGGCATTGCCTGTATCGGCATGGGCGGCGCCGGCGTCGGCGTGGGCATCATCTTCGGCAACTATCTCGCGGCGGCATTGCGCAATCCGTCCGCCGCGCAGGGTCAGTTCGGCAACCTGATTTTCGGTTTCGCCATCACCGAAGCGCTCGGCATTTTCTCGCTGCTAATCGCGCTCTTGCTCCTATTCGGGCTGTAAGCTTTCGCCGGCAGCGCTAGAGCCATGGCTGAACCGACCGCCCACACCGAGAAGCCAGCGGGGCACGGCGCCTTCCCGCCGTTCCAAGCGGAGCACTTCCCATCGCAGCTGCTCTGGCTGACGGTGAGCTTCGTGCTGCTTTACGTGCTGATGTCGCGGATCGCTTTGCCGCGCATCGGTTCGATCCTGGCGGAGCGCAGTAAGCGCATCGGCGACGACCTGGCTGCGGCGCAGAGCCTTAAAGAGCGGTCGGACGCGGCGCATGCCGCCTATGACAAGGCGCTGGCCGATGCGCGCGCCCGCGCGCAATCGATCGCAAGCTCGACCCGGGAGAAGCACGCCAGCGAGGCTGCGGCGATGCAGAAGAAACTGGAGGCCGAGCTGCACGAGAAGCTGGCCGCGGCGGAGCAGTCGATCGCGACAATGCGAACCGCAGCCATGGGCAATGTACGGACCATCGCGGCGGACACCGCCTCGGCCATCGTCGAGCGCCTGCTCGGCAAGGCCCCCGCCGAACACGAAGTCGCCGCCGCGCTTGGCGACGTGCAAAAGCGCTAGAGGGCGCCATGCTCGAAACCGAAAACTGGGTCGCCATCGCCTTCCTCTGTTTTCTCGGGCTGCTCGCCTATCTTGGCGCCCACCGCAAGGCGTTCGAGGCGATCGACGCACGGCAGGCGCGCATCAGGTCCGAACTCGACGATGCGCGGCGGCTGCGCGAAGAGGCCCAGGCGCTGCTCGCCGCGTTCGAGCGCAAAGGCCGGGAGGCGGAAGCCGAGGCCGCGACCATTATCGCCGGCGCCAAGGCCGAAGCCGAGCGTCTTGCCGCCGAAGCCAAGGCAAGAACTGAAGATTTCGTCGCGCGCCGGACTAAAATGGCGGAGGCCAAGATCGTGCAGGCCGAAACCCAGGCCGTCGCCGATGTCCGCGCCGCCGCGGCCGATGCCGCAGTCGCCGCCGCCGAGAAAATTCTCGCCGCCGCGGCCAAGGGTAAAGTCGCCGAAGCTCTGCTCAATGCGGGCATCGAGGACGTCAAACAAAAACTCAACTGACGCCCGGCAGCCGGTCGGCTCGGGCAATTCACAGACCAGATTTGTTTATGTGTATAACTTTGCACCGCACACGCACGCAGCTTTGCATGTCGTGGCTACACGGTATGTTGGCACCGTAGTTTCCTGGCAAAGCCGGGCGACGGCTTTTCTTTGGCCGAGCCATCGGAGGGACCCGTGGTCATCTTCGATTGTAATGGCGTGCTTGTTGATAGCGAACCGATCGCGGCTGCGGTCCTTGCCGGGGCGTTCAAGCGCGTCGGCATGGCGCTGACTGTCGAGTCCATGATGCGCCGGTTTCACGGCCGGCGGCCGGCTGACATTTTTGCCGCCGTCGAGGCCGCCACCGGCAAAAAGCTGCCGGCCGAATTCTCAGCCGCGGTGGCGGATGAAATATTGCAACGTCTGCAGGCGGAGTTGCGCGCTATTCCTCACGCCGCCCATGCGCTGATATGGATCCGCGGACCGAAAGCGGTTGCCTCGTCGTCCCCGCTCAATCGCATCCGCGCGAGCCTCGAAGTCACCGGACTGATCCGCTTTTTCGAGCCGCGCCTGTTCTCGGCCAGCGACGTGCGCAAGGGCAAGCCGGCGCCGGACCTGTTTTTGCTCGCGGCGGCACGCTGCCGAGTCGAGCCGGCACACTGCATTGTGGTCGAAGATTCGGCCCCCGGCATCGCCGCCGCCGTCGCCGCGGGCATGACGCCGATCGGTTTTGTCGGCGGCAGTGCGACGCCGGGCCGGCTCGCCTCCGAGCTTCTCACCAACGGCGCCCGCACCGTCGTCGCCGATATGCGGGCGTTAAAGACCACGATCAGCGATCTGCGCGGCTGGTAGCTATTCCGTCAGCCCGTAGGAGCGGTCGGTTTCGGCCGCGATTTCGGCTTGAGCGCGGGCGCGGGCTTAAGCCTTTGCTTGTCCTCTTGAGCGGCGCCGATCGGATCAAAGCCGATATAGACGATGTAGCTGTCGAGCAATCCCGGCGACGGCAGCGGGAAGCTCAAGCCGTCCTCGATATCGGTAAAGGCCGTGTTGTCGTCGTTGCCGACCGTCACCGGGATGCGAACGAGCTTGGTGAGGACGGTCTTCGAGACTCCCCCCGGAGCGCTGACCACGGCGATACGCAATGGCACCTCGACCTGGCCCGGTCCGCCGGCAGGCCCGACGATGACGCGGCCCTCGACACCGACCTTCATCACCATTTGACCGCCGACGACGGCGCATTCGCGCGCGGCGCGGACAAAGATTCCTTGATACTTCAGCGACATCGCCTCGTTCGAACCGTCGGGCGGCGGCGGCGGAATGGTCAGCGTCGATGCGCCTTGGCGGATGTCGATCAAAGGACAATCGATGTCGGGCTGCGCATTGGCGACCGGCTGCGGCGCCTTTTGCGAGGCGCCGGCAAAGAAACTCGAAAACTTGTCTTTCAGGGAAGGAGAACTCGGTGGTGGCGGCGTCGCCGCGTCGGGCGCCGGCGTCGCGGTGGGTCCGCCGAAGACTCCACCACCACCGCCGCCGCATCCCGGCACCACGAGCACGAGCGCGAGCAAGGCCGCGAACGGCGCGCGGTCACCCCATTTCATCCGATGAAAGTCGCGCGGCATCCCCAATTCATCGCCCTCTATCGCGATGCCCTCGATGTTATATCAAGCCAACCGTGGCCATCCCAAGGCACCCCGCCCTACCTCCTACAAGCGGAGGAGGAATAAAGGCACTCTAGTCTCGCCCGCAAGTCCGGGACGGAAAGGAAGACCGCATGGTTAAGGCGCCGGATTGTCCTTCAGCCGGGCATAAAGCAGGTGATCCTGCCAGGTGCCGTTGATGCAAAGATATTCCCGCGCGTAGCCTTCGCGCACGAAGCCGGTTTTCTCCAACAGCCCGATCGAGCCGGCATTGGTCGGAATGCACGCGGCTTCAAGGCGATGCAGCCGCAAGCTGGCAAAAGCGAACGGAATAATGGCGCGCACTGCCGCCGTCATGTAGCCCTGACGCACGAACGGCAGGCCCATCCAATAGCCGAGGCTGCCGGCCTGAGCGACGCCGCGGCGAATATTGGCGAGCGTCAAACCGCCGACCAGCGCGCCATCCGAATAGCGCGCGATCAAGAACGCGTAGGCCTGGTCGGTGCGCAAATCCTCGGCATAGCGCTTGATTCGCCGCCGGAAGGCGCCACGCGTGAGGTCGTCGCCCGGCCAAGTCGGCTCCCAGGGAACCAGGAAATCCCGGCTCTTCTCGCGCAACGCCGCCCATTCGTCGAAGTCGGTCGTCTGCGGCGTGCGCAGCATGACGCCGTCGCCTTCGATGCTCGGCAGCGGCTCGGCGAAATTGATGGTGCGAAAGAACGCCATGACCGTTCAATACCGACCATTCAATCCCGAAGCATCACCAGTGCTTCGTCACGCGGCCCGGCGCGTCAAAGTCTCGGCAATCGCCGCCGCGGTTTCAAGCCCGGAGCCTAACCCAAGCAGGGCGGTGGCGGGCTTGCCGCGCGAAATCAGCGCGCGGCCGGCGGCGCGCGCGCTCTCCACCGTCACCGCATCGACCTTCGCCACCAGCTCGGCGAGCGGGATCGGCCGCCCCCGCGTGATCATTTGCCGGGCCAGCTGCTCGATGCGCGCGCCCGAGCTCTCCAGCGCCATCAACAGACCGGCTTTCATTTGTGCTTTGGCCCGCGCCACCTCCAGCTCGGAAATGGTCTCGGCGGTGCTGGCGAGCTCGTCGACGATCAGCCGCATCAGCTCCGAGGTGTCGGCAGCGTCGGTGCCGGCATAGAGCCCGAACATGCCGATGTCGGAATACGGCACATGGAACGAGTAGATCGAGTAGCACAGGCCGCGGCGTTCGCGCGCCTCCTGGAACAGCCGCGACGACATACCGCCGCCGAGGACATTGGTGAAGACCTGCAAGCTGTAGAGCGCCGGGTCGACGATCGAAATGCCGGGCAGTGCCAGCGCAATATGGACCTGCTCCAATTCGCGCTTCTCGACATGGGTACCGCCGCCGAAGCTCGCCGGTTCGGGGACCGGACCGGCAGGGCCGTTGAAAGTGGCAAAACGCTTCTCGACTTCGGCGAGCACCGCCTCGTGCTCGACCGCGCCGGCGGCCGCCACCACAATATCGGGCGCGCGATAGTTTCGCCCCAGATAATCGCGCAGCTTGCCGCCGTCGAACGACCGCACCGTGTTCGCCGTGCCCAGAATCGAGCGCCCGAGCGGCTGATCCGGAAAGGCCATCACCTGCAAATGCTCGAAAATGAGATCGTCCGGGGTATCGGCGAGCGCGCCGATCTCCTGAACGATGACGTTTTGCTCGCGCACAAGCTCCTCGCGATCGAATGACGGCTCGGACAGGATGTCGGCCAACACGTCGAGCGCCAGCGGCACGTCGGCCTTGAGCACGCGCGCATAATAGGCGGTGCTCTCGGCGCCGGTCGCGGCGTTGAGATCGCCGCCCACCGCCTCGATCTCCTCGGCGATTTGCCGCGCCGTGCGCCGGCGCGTGCCTTTGAAGGCCATATGTTCCAGAAAATGCGAAATGCCGTGCTCATCATGGCGTTCGTCGCGGCTGCCGGAAGCGACCCAGACGCCGAGCGAGGCGGTCTCGAGATGCGGCATCGCGTCGGTCACCACGCTGATGCCGGATTTCAAGGTCGTCACCTCAACACTCATGCTGCCGCTCCTTCCTGCGCGGCACGGCTCGTCTTATGGACGAAACGCTCAACCGCGGACTGATCCGCCGGCAGCGCGGTGACGCGCTCCGGACGGTTAGCGATATCGGATAGCCATTCCGGCAGTGGCGGCCGCGCCCCGCAGGCCGCCTCGACCGCATCGGGAAATTTGGCGGCATGCGCGGTCGCCAGCACCACCATCGGCACCGCCGGATCGCGCGGTACCTTTTCGGCGACCGCGATGCCGACCGCGCTATGCGGATCGACAAAGTTGCCGGTCTCGCGCTTGACCGTGCGGATAGTCGCCGCGACTTCGTCTTCGTCGGCGCGATCGGCAGCAAACAGCCCGTGAATGTAGGACAGCGCCCGCGCCGACAGCGCGAAGCGGCCCGACTGCGCCAGCGATCCCATGACCGCCCTGATCGCGCTCGCCTCGCGGCCATAGGCGTCGAACAACAGGCGCTCGAAATTCGACGACACCTGGATATCCATTGACGGCGAAGTCGTCGCCACCACGTCGCGCGGTTCGTATGTGCCGGTGGCAAGCGTGCGGGTCAGAATGTCGTTGACGTTGGTGGCGACGACCAGCCGGTCGATCGGCAAGCCCATGCGCTCCGCCACGTATCCGGCATAGATATCGCCGAAATTGCCGGTCGGTACGGTGAAGGCGATCTTGCGCGCCGGCGCGCCGAGCGACACCGCGGCGGTGAAGTAATAAACCGCCTGCGCCACGATCCGCGCCCAATTGATCGAATTGACGCCGGACAGGCGGACCTGATCGCGAAAGGCGTGATGGTTGAACATGCCCTTCACGATCGCCTGACAATCGTCGAACGTGCCGTCGATGGCGATGGCGCTGACATTGGCGGCGTCCGCCGTCGTCATCATGCGGCGCTGCACCTCGGAAATGCGGCCGCGCGGAAACAGCACGACAAGATCGACTTGATTGCGCTCGCGGAACGCTTCGACCGCGGCACCGCCGGTATCGCCGGAGGTCGCCACCACGATGGTGCGGCGTTCGCCGCGCGCGGCCAGCACATGGTCCATCAGCCGCGCCAAAAGCTGCATCGCCAAATCCTTGAACGCCAAGGTCGGACCGTGGAACAGTTCGAGCGCGAACGTGTTGGCGCCGAGTTGCGACAGCGGCGCGACCGCGGGGTGGCGGAAATTGCCGTAGGCTTCGCGCGCCATGAGGGCGAGGTCGGCGTCGCTGACGGAATCGTCGGTGAAAGGACGAATCACCTCGACGGCGACTTCGGCATAGGATCGGCCGGCAAAAGCGGCGATGGTCGAGGTTTCAAGGCGCGGCCAGGCGTCGGGCACATAGAGGCCGCCGTCGCGGGCGAGACCCGCGAGCATGACCTCGGCGAAGCCTGGCGACGGCGCCGTACCCCTGGTCGAAACATAATGCACTTAAGCGTTCTCTCTCAGCCGGACCGGCCCCGGCGGGCAGATAAGCTATTGATTCCAAACGCTATTGTAAGATGGCGTTGCCGCCGCCCGCCCGTAACGCCGGAACCGCGATCACACTAGATGGCTTGAGAAGGAACGCAAAGGGGCGAAAAATAGCCCGCCAAAAGGCGCTGGAACCGCGGCGTTAAGCCTCGATACCGCCGCCCCGGGGCGGCGATGTAACCGCCCAGGAGATAAAAACGCCCGCCAAAACCGCCGCCAGGCCGAACCAGGTCAGCGCATATTGCAGGTGGTTGTCGGGCAGATTCACCACGAGCTTGCCCGGCTGCGGCAAGCCGCCCGGCGGCACCGGCGCTTCCTGTTCGACATAGAACGGGGCTGCGGCAGCGAGGCCCTTGGCGGCCGCGATCGCCGCCGGATCGCGCACAAACCACAGATTATGGGCCGGGTCGTCGTTGGGCGTGAACCAATGCCGGCTGTCCGGCCAGCGTATTGTGCCCACGATATCGACCGGTCCGGACATTTCGCCACCGGGTCGCGTTTTGGGGTCCTTCCGGCCATCGGGCACGAAGCCGCGATTGACGACCACGATGCTGCCGTCCGCCAGCCGCGCCGGCGTCAGCACCCAATAGCCGGGCCCGGCGTCGGCGACATCGGGCCGGAACGCCGCGGCGGCGGCGAAAACCAGCGCCTCGCGGCTATTGTCGAATGCCGCGGTGAACGTAACGCGGCGGTATTCGTCGCGCGCTTGGTCGAGCCGCGGCCAGGCTGTCGGCACCGGCAGCTTTTGCGCCGGCACCGCGAGCCGCGCGGTGAGCGAGGCGATCAGCTCCGCCTTCCAGGCCTTGCGTTGGATTTGCCAGACGCCGAGCGAAATGAGAACGGCAAAGGCCAGGATCGCGGGCAGCAAAAGTCCAAGCCACGAGCGCCGCCGCTGCGGCGCATGCTGCGCAGTGCCATCGGCCTTGAGCGGCACGGTCATGGCTCGCCGGCGCCGAAGCGGCCTTCCCCTGCCTTATGATGGTATTGCAGCGCGATCATCAAACCCTTCATCGGCCGCAACGGTCCGAGCGTAAGGATGAAGATGAGCGGCAGCCATAACACCGCATGCACCCAATAGGGCGGCTGGTAGAGGATTTCCGTCATCAGCGCACAGCCGACCACGATGGCGCCGGCCAGAAACATGATGAACACGGCCGGCCCATCGCCGGCATCGGCGAAGCCGTAGTCGAGCCCGCACCGCTCGCAAGCCGGCCGCAAGGTCAAAAATCCCTGGAACAGCTTGCCCTGTCCGCAGCGCGGACAGGCGCAGGACAATCCGGCGCGGATCGATCCGGATAGCGTGTCGATCGTTTTTTCGGTCATGCTGCGCTTACCTCTTCCGCTCGTCCCCGCAAAAGCGGGGACCCAGCAACTCGATTCCCGCTTGCGCGGGAATGAGCGGAGAATAAACGCCGACGCTACCCGGCGTGAGCGCCGCCGCCCCACACATAGATGCAGGCGAACAGAAATAGCCACACCACGTCGACGAAGTGCCAGTACCAGGCGGCAAACTCGAAGCCGAGATGCTGCGTCGGCTTGAACTGGCCGGCCATGGCGCGGAACAGGCAGACGATCAGGAAGATCGAGCCGATGATGACATGGGCGCCGTGAAAGCCGGTCGCCATGAAGAACGTTGCGCCGTAGATGTTACCCGAATAATGGAACAAAGCGTGCAGATATTCCCAGGCCTGCACGCAGGTGAAACTCAAGCCGAGCGCGATGGTGAGCGCCAGGCCCTGCACCAAGCCCTTGCGGTCGTTCTCCAGCAGCGCGTGATGCGCCCAGGTCACCGTCGTGCCCGACGTGAGCAGGATCAGCGTATTGAGCAGCGGAAAATGCCACGGGTCGAACGTCGCGACGCCCTTGGGCGGCCAGACGCCGCCGGTATAGGCGATCCGCGCCACGTCCTGAAATTGGTCAGGGAACAGGGCGACGTTGAAATAGGCCCAGAACCAGGCGACGAAGAACATCACCTCGGAGGCGATGAACAGGATCATGCCATAGCGGTGCGAGATCTGCACCACGCGGGTATGGTCGCCTTCGAACTCGGCTTCGTGGATCACGTCGCGCCACCAGCCGATCATCGTATAGGCGACGCCGATGACGCCGGCGCCCAGGATCAACGGCGCGTAGCTGGCCATCTCGTGCATCCACAGGATGGCGCCTACGGCGACAAAGAACGCCGAGGTCGCGCCGATCGCCGGCCACGGACTCGGATTGACCAGGTGGTAATCGTGGTGCGGTTTGGCATGCGCGGTGGCCATCGTCATCTTCTCCAGCTTGACGCGGTGGCTTCAGCCGGCCGCGCTTGGTCGTTGCCTTTATCAGATATGTCCAGCTTCCCCATCCTACCCTCCCCCACCGGGGACGGGACGTGGGGCGGGGACGCTCTCTGCGACCGCCCCCTCCTTCTCCTGCCCCGCTTGCGAGGCAGGAGAAGGAGCGAGCCGCACCGGATAGAAAGTATAGGACAGCGTAATGTTGTTGAGCGTGTCTTCTTCCGAATCCTTGGCGAGCTTGGGGTCGACGTAGAATACGACCGCCATGTCGCGCTTCTCGCCCGGCTTCATGGTCTGCTGGGTAAAGCAGAAGCAGTTGATCTTCTCGAAGTAGATGCCGACGGTGGGCGGCGTGACATTGTAGCCGGCCTGGCCTGCAGTCACGCGGGCGGATTCGTTGGTCACCGTGTAATAGACGGTGACGACCTGGCCGAGCTTGACGTCGACGGTCCTGCGCTCGGGCTCGAAGATCCAGGGTAATCCCGCAGCAACGTTGGAATCGAAGCGCACCGTTATAGTGCGGCCGGGCACCTCATGCGCCGGCGCGACATGCGCGATTTGGGTGGTACCGCCGAAGCCGGTGGTGCGGCAGAACCAGGAATAGAGCGGCACCGCCGCATAGGAAACTCCGACCATCACCGCGACGAAGCCGCCGCAGAGGAACGCGACGAGGAGGTCGCGACCCGGCATGCGTCGTGGTTTCGGATGTTCTGTGCTCACGGTCGGCCTGCGGATTTCAATTTAGCACGCCCGGCCCCTTCACCAGCGTCACGATGTAGAATAGCACCACCAAAATACCGAGCGACACGGCGATAGCGATGGAACGGGCGCGGCGCGCGCGTTGCTGCTCCGCCGTGAGCTTGATACCGGGTGCCCCCTCCCCGCCCTTCCTCGCTCGCGGCGGAGAGACGGGAGTGCGTTTGTTCATGTCGTTCCTTGTCAAAGCTTGCCGTCATGCCACGAAATGACCGAATAGCGTGGCTGCCATGTGGTCAACCAGCAGCATGGCAAACAGCAGAAACAGGTAGAGAATGGAGAAGGCGAACATTTGCTTGGCCGCGACATGGCCGCGCCGCTCGGCGCGAACCCGAAACGCCAGCGCGATCATGATGGCGCCCGTCAGCGCGGCCGCGATGCCATAGGTCGCTCCGGCATAGCCGAGCAACCACGGCGTGACGCCGAGCGGCGCCAGCAGCAGCGTGTAAAGCAGGATTTGCCGGCGCGTCTCCGCCGGTCCGGCGACCACCGGCAGCATCGGCACGCCGGCGCGCGCGTAGTCTTCGGCACGGTACAGCGACAGCGCCCAGAAGTGCGGCGGCGTCCAGAAAAAGATGACGAGAAACAGCAAAATGGGCTCGATCGAGATGCCGCCGGTCGCGGCGGCCCAGCCGATCATCGGCGGCAGCGCGCCGGCGGCGCCGCCGATGACGATGTTCTGCGGCGTCGTCCGCTTGAGCCACATCGTATAGACGAGAACGTAAAAGGCGATCGTAGTGGCCAGCAACAGCGCCGCGATCGCGTTGACCAACAGGCCGAGCACGACCACCGAAAACGCCGCCAGCGTCAGGCCGAAGGCCAGGGCTTCACCGGGTTGCAGGCGTCCGGCCGGAATCGGCCGCGCCGCCGTCCGCGCCATGCGCGCGTCGATATCGGCGTCGTACCACATATTGAGCGCGCCCGCGGCGCCGGCGCCGACGGCGATGCAAATCAGCGCGGTGAGCCCAATCACCGGGTGGATATGGCCGGGCGCAATGACGAGACCGACCAGTGCCGTGAACACCACGAGCGACATCACCCGCGGCTTCATCAGTTCGAGGTAATCGGCGACCCCGGCAATGCTGGGCTCGACGCGGGCGACTGTGACGCTCATCGGATCAGCGGCAGTGTTTCGTATTGATGGAAGGGTGGCGGCGAAGGCAGCGTCCATTCGAGCGTGGTGGCGCCTGGCCCCCAGGGATTGTCGGCCGCTCGTTCTTTGCGAACGAAGGCAAGCACCATGCCGAACAGGAAAACCAGCGTGCCGAAACCCGAAATATAGGAGCCGATCGAGGATACGAAATTCCAGCCGGCGAACGCATCGGGATAATCGACATAGCGGCGCGGCATGCCGGCGAGACCGAGGAAGTGCTGCGGGAAAAACGTCAGATTGACGCCGATGAAGGTCAGCCAGAAGTGCAGCTTGCCGATCGGCTCGCTGTACATGTAGCCGGTCATCTTCGGGAACCAGTAATACCAGCCGCCGAATATGGCGAACACCGCGCCGAGCGAGAGCACGTAATGGAAGTGAGCGACCACGTAGTAGGTGCCGTGAAGCACACGGTCGACGCCGGCATTGGCCAGAACCACGCCGGTCACGCCGCCGATGGTGAACAGGAAGATGAAGCCCATCGCCCACAGCATCGGTGTCTTGAACTCGACCGAGCCGCCCCACATCGTGGCGATCCAGGAGAAGACTTTGACGCCGGTCGGCACCGCAATCACCATCGTGGCGGCGATGAAGTAGGCCTGGACGCTCGCCGACATACCGACATTGTACATGTGGTGCGCCCAGACGACGAAGCCGATGGCGCCGATCGACACCATCGCATAGGCCATGCCGAGATAGCCGAACACCGGCTTCTTCGAGAACGTCGCCACGATCTGGCTGACCATGCCGAAGCCCGGCACGATCAGAATGTAGACTTCAGGATGGCCGAAGAACCAGAACAGATGCTGGAACAACAGCGGATCGCCGCCGCCTTCCGGATTAAAGAACGTGGTGCCGAAATTACGATCGGTGAGCAGCATGGTGATGGCGCCGGCCAATACCGGCAGCGACAGCAGCAGCAGGAACACCGTCACCAGGATCGACCACACGAAGAGCGGCATTTTGTGCATGGTCATGCCGGGCGCGCGCATGTTGAAGATCGTGGTTATGAAGTTGATCGCGCCCAGGATCGACGAAGCGCCGGCAAGGTGGATCGACAGGATGACGAAATCCATCGCCGGTCCGGGATGGCCGTAAGTCGACAGCGGCGCATAAATCGTCCATCCGGTGCCGGCGCCGTTGGTGCCGGGCTCGCCCTCGACGAACATCGAGATCAGGAGGAGCGAGAATGACGCCGGCAGCAGCCAGAACGAGATGTTGTTCATGCGCGGGAACGCCATGTCGGGCGCGCCGATCATCAGCGGCACCATCCAGTTGCCGAACCCGCCGATCATGGCCGGCATGACCATGAAGAAGATCATGATCAGGCCATGGGCAGTGACGAACACGTCGTAGGTATGGGTCTCGTGGAAAATCTGGATGCCGGGATACATCAGTTCAGCGCGTATCGCGATCGACAAACTGCCGCCGATCAGACCGGCAAAAAGCGCGAACACCAGGTACATCGTGCCGATGTCCTTGTGGTTCGTCGAATAGACAAAGCGCCGCCAGCCGTGCGGAATCTCGTGGCCGCCCTCGTCGCCGTGCGCCGCGTGTACCATCGTGTCCATTGCCGGTTCCTTCGTTATCGACCGCCGGTCGTCAGTTCGCCTGCCGCCGCGAACGTGTTGACCGGAGCGGTATTGTCAGTGGCATATTTCTGTTTGGCGCTGACGACCCACGCTGCGAACTCGCTGTCGTTCACGACCCGCACCGCAATCGGCATGAAGGAATGATCCTTGCCGCACAGTTCGGAGCACTGGCCGTAAAACATTCCTTGGATCGTCGCCTTAAACCAGGTTTCGTTGATGCGGCCCGGAATGGCGTCGATGCGAATACCGAATGACGGCACGGTGAAGGAGTGGATGACGTCGGCGCCGGTCACCAGCACGTGCACGACCTTGTTCACCGGCACGACCATTTCATTGTCGGCGGTGAGCAGGCGTGGCTGACCGGGCTTGAGGTCCTTCTCGGCAACCATCAGCGAATCGAATTCGAAATTGCCGTTGTCGGGATAATTGTAGCTCCAGAACCACTGCTTGCCGGTCGCCTTTATGGTCAGGTCTGGGGTGGGCACGTCGAGCTCCACGAACAGGAGCCGGAACGACGGCACCGCGATGACCGCCAGGATGACGACCGGAATGATGGTCCAGGCGATCTCGATCGGCGTGTTGTGGGTGGTGCGCGAGGGGGTCGGATTGGCGCGCGCATTGAAACGCACGACGACGATCCCAAGCAGAGCAAGGACGAATAGCGATATCGCGGCAATGACCCAGAGCAGGAAATAATGGAACGTGGCGACCTGCTCCATGATCGGCGAAGCCGAATCCTGCAGGTCCATTTGCCAGGGCACCGGCTGCCCGAGCGCGGCCAGCGCCGCTCCGGCACTCGCAAGCACTGTGCCGGCAGTCACCGCGATGGCGGTCAAGCGTGAGAACACTTTCATCTGTCGCTCAGCTCCCTGTTTCTGGTCTTGGCCATGACCATCCACGGCGAGCGCAGACCGTACTCCAGCGCCGACCGCAACAGTTTAGGACGCTGCCTGCATCCGGCGGGACTCTCGCCTTAAGTCTTGGCGCTTAAGTCCTTGGCAGGCATCGGCGGGATGGGGGATCCCTGTTTCTCCAAACCACAAATCGGGGTCTGCTGCAATGCACTCATCGACGCCACCCGGCCGGCCGTCGACGGCGCAATTGCGGAGCGCGCGCCGGCGCACAAAAAGGCGCGGTTCGTGACCTTTACGTAGCCACAATGCCTTGTTTTGGATCAATCTTGACACCGTGATCTCACCATGTACGCAAGCCTCGCGCCGCGAGCGCCGGCCCGACTGATTCGCGTGTCGGGGAGCCTGTCGGGGGCGGCCGATCAGGGGAACATGATCATGGCGATATCCCGTTGCCGTTGGCGGATGCGGCCATTGGCCTCCATCCTCGCCGGCGCCGCCATCCTGCTCGCGGCAACGTCCAGCGGACCGGCTTTGGCCCAAGGTGCGGTCAAATCGGTCCATGGCGATTGGCAAATCCGTTGCGACACGCCGCCAGGCGCGCAGAGCGAACAATGCGCCCTGATGCAGAGCGTGACGGCGGAAGACCGGCCCAATGTCGGGCTGACCGTCATCGTGCTCAAGACGTCGGATCAGAAGAACCGGCTGATGCGGGTGGTCGCGCCGCTCGGCGTGCTCTTGCCGTCCGGTCTCGGGCTCAAGATCGACAACCAGGACGTCGGCCGCGCCGGCTTCGTGCGCTGCCTGCCCAACGGCTGCGTCGCCGAAGTAGTCATGGACGACACCCTGATCAAGCAATTGCGCACCGGCCAGACCTCGACTTTCATCATCTTCCAGACGCCCGAGGAAGGCATCGGCTTTCCCATGAGCCTGAAGGGCTTCGGTGAGGGCTACGACCTCTTGCCATAGCGCGCCGATTGCCGACCCGCGCCACTCGCTTCCCGCAACACGCTTTGCGCCCGCCCCTCGCCGGCCAGCGGCGAAGCGATTATGTAGGGCCTCAAGACACCGATGCCCCACCCCAGGATGCCGCAATGAGCAATGTCGCTATTTCACTTGTGGATCGCGCCGGGCTTGAGCGCCCGCGGCTCGCAAAGATCCTGTCCCGCGGACTCGATGGCGCCGATGACGGCGAGCTATTCCTCGAATATCGCCAAGCCGAGATATTGGCCTTCGATAACGGACGGCTGAAGCAGGCGACCTACGATACGTCCCAGGGTTTCGGCTTGCGCGCGGTCAAGGACGAGGCGGTCGGCTATGCACATGCCTCCGATGTGTCGGAGGCGGCGATCGAGCGGGCGGCGGACGCGGTACGCGCGGTCAAGGGCGGCTATTCGGGCCATTATGCCGGACCGCCGGCGCGAACCAATGCGAAGCTTTATGGCGAGGACAGTCCTCTCGCCAGCCCGGCCTTCGACGAGAAGGCGCGGCTTTTGCAAACCATCGACGCCTATGCCCGCGCCAAGGACCCGCGGGTGCGCCAAGTCACGGCCAGCCTCGCCGCCACTTGGCAAGCGGTCGAAATTTTACGCGGGGACGGCGAAACCTATCGCGACATCCGGCCGCTCGTGCGCATGAGCGTCTCGGTGGTGGTCGGCGACGGCAATCGCCAGGAGACCGGCAGCGACGGCTATGGCGGCCGCGAGGGTTACCAACGCTTCATCGCGACCGACGCCTGGCAAGGCGCGGTCGATAACGCCGTGCGCCAGGCGCTGGTCAATCTCGAAGCGGTGCCGGCGCCCGCGGGCGAGATGGATGTCGTGCTCGGCCCCGGCTGGCCCGGCGTGATGCTGCACGAAGCGGTCGGTCATGGTCTCGAAGGCGACTTCAACCGCAAAAAAACTTCGGCCTTCGCCGGCCTGATGGGTCAACAGGTCGCGGCCAAAGGCGTCACCGTGGTCGACGACGGCACCATGGCGATGCGCCGCGGCTCGCTGTCGATCGACGACGAAGGCACGCCGACCAATCGCACGGTGCTGATCGAGGACGGCATTCTCGTCGGTTACATGCAAGACCGGCAGAATGCGCGGCTGATGGGCATGCAACCCACCGGCAACGGCCGGCGCGAAAGCTTCGCGCATGTGCCGATGCCGCGCATGACCAACACCTATATGCTCGCCGGCACGCGCGATCCGGACGAGATCATCGCCTCGGTGAAGAACGGCATCTACGCGACGTATTTCGGCGGCGGCCAGGTCGACATCACGTCGGGCAAATATGTGTTCCAATGCACCGAGGCCTACCGCATTGAGAACGGCAAGGTCGGCGCGCCGATCAAAGGCGCCATGCTGATCGGCAACGGCCCGACCGACCTGCATCGCGTGTCCATGGTCGGCAACGATCTTGCGCTCGACCACGGCATCGGCACCTGCGGCAAGAACGGCCAAGGCGTGCCGGTCGGCGTCGGCCAGCCGACGCTGCGGATCGATCGGATCACCGTGGGCGGCACGGGCTAGGCCCTCATCGTCATGGCCGGGCTTGTCCCGGCCATCCACGACTTCATCACATAAAAAAGACGTGGATGCCCGCGACATAGGCGAACGAAGCGACGCCGTTCTTCGAACGGCAATGCGCGGGCATGACGGCTAGCGAAAGTGCTTCGACAATTTAAGGCCCTGCGCCTGATAATTGGAGCCGATGCCTGAGCCGTAAAGCTGATCGGGCCGCGCCAGCATTTTCTCGTAGACCAGCCGGCCGACGATCTGGCCGTGTTCGAGGATGAACGGCACTTCGCGCGAGCGCACTTCCAGAACCGCGCGCGAGCCTAAGCCGCCGGATCCGGCATAGCCGAAGCCCGGGTCGAAGAAGCCGGCATAGTGGACGCGGAATTCGCCGACCAGCGGATCGAACGGCACCATCTCCGCGGCATAATCGGGCGGCACCTGCACGGCTTCGGTCGAGGCGAGAATATAGAACTCGTCGGGATCGAGGATCAGGCTCTTGTCGGCGCGCGCCGCGATCGGCTCCCAGAAATCGGCGGCGTCATAGGCGCCGCGCTGATCGACTTCGATGACGGCGGTGTGCCGCTTGGCGCGATAGCCGACGATCCCTTGCCCGTCGCGGTGCGCGGTGGGACCGGCGCCGGAGAGATCGATACTCACGGCAATGCCATCGCCCATCACCGCCTCGGCGCGATCGACCAGGCGCTCACGCGCATGCAGCGCGCGCAGCGCCTCCGCATTGAGCGCGGCGTCACCTCGTCGCAATCGCAATTGCGACAGGCGCGTGCCTTCGCGCACCAAAACCGGAAACGTCTTCGGGCTGATCTCGGCATAGAGCGGGCCGCTGTAGCCGGCCGCGACGCGATCGAAACCGCGGGTTTCGTCGGCGATCACGCGGGTGAAAACGTCGAGCCGGCCGGTCGAGCTCTTCGGGTTGGTTGCCGCGGCGATGTCTGACGGCAGCGCCAGCCGCTCGATCAAAGGAACGATGTAGACACACCCGGTTTCCAGCACCGCGCCGCCGGCGAGCGAGAATTCATGCAGTTTCAAGTCAATAATCCGCTCGGCCACCGTCGTGCCGGGGCCGGGCAGGAAACTCGCCCTTACCCGGTAAGCGATGGCGCCGAGCCGCAGATCGAGACTGGCCGGCTGAACTTGACCGGGGGCGAACGGATAATGCGCGCGAATAGCGCCATCCGCCGCCAGCGCCGCGATCATGCGGTCAGGCAGAATTCCTTGGTCTGAAGGCGCAAAGGAGAGCGGCACTGGTCACCGGTTATTATTGGCGATCTAACCCGATGCCCGGTTTGACGCATAGATGCACGCGGCGTATAAACCCCGCTATCCCGTGGTCATTTGAGCCGGCCGGCTTGCAGCCACGTAAAATAAATTGCTAAAAGGCCGGGGACGCGTGAGCCCGGCCCGAGGATTTTTCCTCCCGGCCGGGTTTTGTTTTTTTTGGCCGATGCTTCATGGGCCATGGAGGAACACATGTCCGCGTCCGCAAAGAAGGTCTATCGCCCGGAAACCCGCCTGGTCCAATCGGGCACGCTGCGCTCGCCGTTCGGAGAAACCTCGGAAGCGCTGTATCTGACCCAGGGCTACGTTTACGACACCGCCGCCCAGGCCGAAGCGCGCTTTAAGGGCGAGGATCCCGGCTATCAATATTCGCGCTTTGCCAATCCCACGGTCGACATGTTCGAGCGGCGCATGGCGGCGTTCGAAGGCGCGGAAGCCGCCCGCGCCACCGCAACCGGCATGGCGGCGGTCACGCTGTCGCTGATCGGCCAGGTCAAGGCCGGCGACCATGTCATCGCCTCGAAGGCCATGTTCGGCTCCTGCCGCTATGTCGTCGAGGATTATCTGCCGCGCTTCGGCGTCGCTTCGACCTTGGTCGACGGCTGCAATCTCGACAGCTGGCGCAATGCGGTGCGGCCGAACACCAAGACGTTCTTCCTCGAAAGCCCGACCAATCCGGCGCTCGAAGTCATCGACATCGCGGCCGTGGCCAAGATCGCCCACGACGCCGGCGCGACGCTTGTCGTCGACAATGTGTTCGCCACGCCGCTGTTCCAGAGCCCGCTCGCGCTTGGCGCCGATTGCGTCGTCTATTCGGCGACCAAGCACATCGACGGGCAGGGCCGCTGCCTCGGCGGCATCGTGCTCGGTTCGCAAAAGTTCATCATGGATAAAATCCATATCCTGCTGCGCCAGACCGGCCCGTCGATGTCGCCGTTCAACGCCTGGGTCCTGCTCAAGGGCCTGGAGACCCTCGCGGTGCGCGTGCGGCGGCAGACCGACAGCGCGGCGGCGCTTGCGGTGACGCTCGCCGAACATCCAAAAATCTCACGCCTGATCTATCCCGGGCGGCCCGATCATCCGCAAGCGGCGGTGGTGCAAAAGCAGATGCGCGGCGGCTCGACGCTGGTCGCCTTCGAAATCAAGGGCGGCAAAAAAGCCGCGTTCCGTTTTCAGGATGCGCTCAAGCTCATTCGCATCAGCAACAATCTCGGCGATGCCAAGAGTCTGATCACGCATCCGGCGACGACCACGCACCAGCGGCTTAGGCCTGAGCAACGCGCCGAGCTTGGCATCAGCGACGGCCTGGTACGCGTCTCCGTCGGCCTCGAACATCCCGACGATATCGTGGAAGACGTGCTCGCGGCGCTCGATGCGACCTAAGCGTCGGAATCCATAATCACGAAGGTGCACGTCCGGCACGACGTGTCCGGCACGATCCGTGGTTATGGATTCCGGATAGCCGCGGAGCCTGTCATCGGTCCGGCCACTTCGGTCCGGACTCGTTGGCGGCTTCCGCAATGACGGCGGTGTTTTACTGGACGCCCGATTTCGCAGGCGTCACAGCCGGATGCGCGGCGGCTGACGCAATCGGACGGCTCGCGGCTTCGGCGATCGCGGCGCCGAACAGCTTGGCCCAGCAGGCATAGCTCCAGTCGTTCATGTGCAGTTGGTCCGGCGCGATGAAATCGGCGAAGCCGAGATGCTGCACTTCGTACCAATTCTGCATCACCGCGAAGCGGCGAAACAGATCGACATTTTCTTCCTTGGCCGTGAGCGCGATCTGCTCGATCATCTCCGCGATTTCCGGCTTGGCGTTAACCGCCGGCGCGAATTGCGGATCGATCAGCACCAGGTCGACATTCGCGGCCTTGAGCTCCTCGATTCCTTCATGCAACCGCACCGAATGGGCGTCGAGCGAGCGATCGCGCAGCACCGAATTGGTGCCGACCTGCCAGAGCACGAGTTGCGGATGCTCGGCGAGCACGTCGGCGGAAAACCGCGCCATCATCTCGTCGGTCTCTTCGCCGTTGATGCCGCGATTGAGCACCGTGATGTCGTGACCGGGAAAGCGCTGCTGCAGCTCGACCGCAAGCCGGCTTGGATAAGACGCGGCAGGCGAACTCGCGCCGGCGCCGGCGGTCGATGACGATCCGATGGCGACAATGGTGAGCGGTTCGCCGCCCGCCAGGCGCTGCATGGTATGCACCAGCGGACGATCAAGCCGTGAAAATTCGGCTGGCGCACCGCAAGCGATCGGTGGCGTCGCAGTCGGCGCTTCCGCGGATGCCGTCGCCGCCGGTTTGGTGATATCGGCCGGCAATGAATGGGTTGTCGAGGTCAGTACCGCCGGCATCGCGACAGGTGTGCCGGCCGGCGCCGCAACCGGCGTGACTTCGGGTGCGACAAAAAGCGCAGGATTGGCGGCCTGGGCCAGCGCCGCAGTGTGCACTGCAAAAAAGTGCACTGCAAAAATTGCAGCGGCCGCCGCGGCCCGCCTCGAGCAGGCAATAATTGTTTGGTTTTTTGCGGACATTATCGCGTTGTTTGCATTCTCACGGCGTCAAGATGTGCGGCATTAATGATTTGCGACGCCAAGGCCCGGCCAATGCAATCATGAACGCGACGCGCCATATCATATTTCTTAGTAGCGGTATAGAGGTCGAACGTCCCATCGTCGTTCCAGGACCGCATGATCGCCAAGCGGTCGAACAATAACGCGCTGTGAGCCTGGGCGACCAGCCGCATGACATCGGCAAAGGCCGAGACGTCAAGCATCGACTCGGTGCGCGGGCTGTACTGCATGTTCATCAGAATGACGTCGGCGCCGGCGGCCTGAATGCTCTCGACGCCTTCATCGAGGCTGGCGCGAAAATCCTCCGGCTCGACGCCGTTGAGCGCGTCGGCCGTGCCGGCTTGCCAGATCACCAGCGCCGGCTTGTCGTCGGCAAGAACTTTACCTAAGCCCGACACCATGGTCGCCGTGATTTCCCGCGACTGCACATGCGCGGTCACTTTGACATCGGTGCCCACCAGCCGCTGTTTCAGCGCATCCTCGAGCCGCGCCGGATAGGCGGAACGCGCACCATCCGGCCCGGCCAGCGCCGAGGATCCCGAACCGACGACACTGATGTCCAGGCGGTGCTTGGCCTTGACGTCGTTTGTCACGCGCGCGAGATCGGTGTCGCTTTGGATGAGCGATTGCGGCACGTCGCATTGCTCCGGCTGCGATGCCGCCACGGCGGCGCCATCCGCGAGCGCAATCGTCGCGAGAGCAATCGACGCAAGAATGGTGGCAATGATCAGTTTCATGCCTCGCCCCCCGCGAGGTCGGCGTCCGGTGGCTTAACGCGCGATGTGGGGCTTCGCCCTTCTATCTCCTTGTACCACGATAGCAGGCTGGCTGTCGCAACCATGATGAGGATGCCCAAAAGGCTGATGCCGGTCTGCACCAGGGGGCCGCCCGACCACTCGCTGATGATGAACTGGCCGGCAAACGCCAGGAACACGCCAAGACAGAAGATTTCCAGCGAATGCTGCCCGCAGACGATGGCGGGCCGTAACAACCGCGATTTCAAAGCCGGCCAATCGCGCGGCACGAACCGCACGGTGACCGCGGCCAATGCCAGGAAATGGGCAAAGCGCAGCACATCGAGATTGGTCTTGTCGATCGGATACATCCAGTCGCTCAGCCAGCCCGGCATAAAGCGTCCAAGCGGCTCGATGTACCAGGTCAAGGTCACGGCGAAGGCGAACAGCAGGTAAGCAATCGAAATTGCGAGCACCGCCGGCGAGCGCAACAGGCCGGATAGCCGCTGCGCGCCGCCGAGCGCGCACCAGGCGCCGAACACGAACAGCAATTGCCAGGCGAACGGATTGAAGAACCACACCCCGTTCGGATAGGCCGGCAAATTCCAGTCGAAATTCCACGCCATGACATAGAGCAGCGCCGAGCCCGCCAAGGCGAATGCCGGCTGCCACATCAAGAGATAAAGCATCGGCGAAAAGAACAGCAACAGCACGATGTAGAGCGGCAAAATATCCATATTGACGGGTTTGAACTTCAGCAACAGCGCCTGGAAGATCGTGATGTCGGGTTGCTTGAGGAAATCCAGGATATTCATTTCCTCGGCGTAAAGCGGGTTGTCGAAAGTGGCCGCGACATAGGCGATCTCGGCCATGAAGATCGTGAACAGGAAAATGTGCGCGACGTAAATCTGCCAAGCGCGCCGCAGCACCCGCGCGCTGGCAATAACAAAGCCGCGATCGCGCATGGCCCGGCCATAGACGAAGGCCGCGGTGTAGCCGGAAATGAAAATGAATATCTCGGTCGCGTCGGAAAATCCGTAATTGCGGATGGTGAACCAGTTCGTGATGTTTTCGGGAATGTGGTCGAGGAATATCAGCCACAGCGCGACGCCGCGGAACAGATCGAGCCTCAGGTCGCGTTCGGTCGACAGCGCCGGCAACGGTGAAGTCACCGCCAACGGCTTTGCCAACATATTCCTTGCAAACATCTGCCTTGCAAGCATGTGCCTAACAAACCCCAAGCTTTACGATCGTTTCCGCCCGCGCGGCACGGCGGCGCGGCCCATTCCACGGAGCATGGGGCCACGCCTCAATCTAGAGCATGATCCCGAAAGGTGGATAGTTATTGCAACAAAGGCCGCGCCGATATTCACTTCTGCGTGGAATCATTGATTAATAGGTACCAACCGATGGCCTCGACAGGAACAGCGAAATGTATCGTACCGTGACGCGCAATATCGAGGTGGTGGTGACGCCGCGCTTTGTCGCCGACCGGTCGTCACCGGAGAATAATTACTTTTTCTGGGCGTATACGATTTCGATCACCAATAACGGAGCCGAAACGGTGCAGCTGAAGACCCGGCACTGGCGTATCACCGACGCTCACGGCCGCCAGCAGGAAGTGCGCGGCGCCGGCGTCGTCGGCGAGGAGCCGGTGCTCAAGGCCGGCGAAGCCTTCGAATATACCAGCGGGGTGCCGCTACAGACCCCGTCGGGTTTCATGGCCGGCACCTATGGCATGGTGGCAAGCGCGACCGGCGAAAACTTCGATATCGACGTGCCGGCATTCTCGCTCGACAGCGTCGAGACCAGGCGCACGCTCAATTAATTAATGCGGTCTGCCGCCGAGGGGTGCGTTAACGAAAAGCGGCGCGAATTGCCTGAGCAATCCGCGCCTGCATTTTCGTCGAATGTCAGCTAACGCTGCGCCAGCTAATGGCCGATCTGTACGCCTACGCCCGGGGCCTGAACATCGACGCCCGGCCCACGATCGTGATCCCGATAATAGTTGTCGTCGTGATCGCGAATGATGACGGAATCCGGATGATCGACACACTTTGAAACACAGGTGCCGTTGTCGCAGACCTGCTTACAGACCTGCTCGGCGTTGGCGACATGCGATAGCGCGAACCACACGGCGGCCGTCGCCACGCCAATCAAGATTTTGCTCATGGGTAGCCTCCGCTGCATACCCGATATTAATTTCGTCGCACCCGTTTGGTTCCGGACCGTTGCCGCCAATTGCCCCCGGCGGAACTCTGGCGGCCTTCGCGACGACGCAGTAAATATATTTAAATTCAATATCTTAGGCGAAGTGCTATCTTAGGTAGAAGATCGCGACAGATCTGACGATTCAACGTCATGCGGCGCGAACACATAAGTCGAGCTGCAAAATTCGCACGTCACGGTAATCCGTCCGTCCTCGACCATGTCATCGCGATCATTCTTCGAGAAGCTCCGCAGCATGTTTTCCACGCTCTCGCGCGAGCACGAGCACTGCGCATTGACCGGCATAGCATTGAATACGCGCACTCCGCGTTCATGAAACAGCCGGTAGGCCAGTCGCTCGCTCGACAGCTCCGGGTCGATCAGTTCGATGTCTTCGACGGTGGCGACCAGCGAACGGCCCTCGACCCAGGCTTCGTCTTCCGGCCGCGCCTGCGGCACGACGGTGCCGGGCGGCGCATCGCCGGGATCGAGATCGGCTTGGCGCGCCCGCTCGGGCGAATTGGGCAGGAACTGCAGCAAAATGCCGCCGGCGCGCCAATGCCGGCGCGGGCCGTTGTCGCCGGCGCGATATTCTTCAGCCACCGCAAGCCGGACCCGGGTCGGAATTTGCTCCGACCGGGTAAAATACTCATGAGCAGCCTGTTCGAAGTCGCCGCCCTCAAGCGGCACGAGGCCCTGGTAGCGGCTCATGTCCGGACCCTGGTCGATGGTCATGGCGAGATGGCCGTGGCCGAGGAGTTGTCCCGGTGTGGCCGCGTTGCCGGCCGTCGCGGCGGCGACGCGCTCGGCGTCAAAGCGCGCGCAAGCCCGCACCTTGCCGGGCGAGGTGAAGTCGACCACCAGCATGCGTACCGGACCGTCGCTTTGGGTTTGCAGGATGAAGCGGCCTTCGAATTTGAGGCTGGAGCCCAGCATGACCGTAAGCACGATCGCCTCGCCGAGCAGTTTTGCCACCGGCGTCGGATAATCATGGCTGGTCAGGATGGTGTCGACGGCAGCGCCGAGCCGCACGATACGGCCGCGCAGATCGAGCGCCTTGACCGCGAATGGCAGGATCGTGTCATCGAGGCCGGTCTGCGACGGTTCTCGCACCGGAATGGCAAAATCGGGGTTGTTCATCGTGGCTGAAATATAGGTGCGGGTGGCCCGATTGTGAGGTGTTGCTTCGCCTCAGCCGCCGTTCGCGCGCAGGCACCAAGCCAAAATTCCCTTCTGCGCGTGCAGCCGGTTCTCGGCCTCGTCGAACACCGCCGAATGCGGCCCATCGATCACCTCGTCGGTGACTTCCTCGCCGCGATGCGCGGGCAGGCAATGCATGAAAATGGCATCCGGCTTGGCCTGCGCCATCAGCCGCGCATTGACCTGATAGCGCTTGAGCAGATTGTGGCGGCGGGCGCCGTTGCGGTCGCCCATGGAGACCCAGGTGTCGGTGACGACACAGTCCGCGCCCTTCACCGCCTGGTCCGGATCGGTGCCGAGGCTGATCGCAGCGCCGGCGGATTTGATCCAGTCGGTCAGCGGCTTTTTCGGCGCCAGTTCCGGCGGCGTCGCCACGCGCAGGCGGAACTCGAAGCGCTCGGCGGCGTGCATCCATGAGGTAAGCACATTGTTGGCATCGCCGGTCCAGGCCACGGTGCGGCCGCGGATCGGGCCGCGATGCTCTTCGAAGGTCATGACGTCGGCCAGCACCTGACACGGATGCGAGCGCCGGGTGAGGCCGTTGATGACCGGCACCGTGGCGTGGGACGCCAGCTCGGCAACCGCAGCGGGATCGAGCGTGCGGATCATGATGGCGTCGATGTAGCGCGACAGCACGCGCGCGGTATCGGCCAGCGTCTCGCCGCGGCCGAGCTGCATCTCCTCCGCGGTCAGGAGGATGACATCGCCGCCGAGCTGGCGCATGGCGACCTCGAACGAAACCCGGGTTCGGGTCGAGGGTCTTTCGAAGATCATGGCCAGCGTCTTGCCGGCGAGCAGGCGCGCGGTGCGGTCGCGGTTCGCCTTCATGGCGCGCGCGGCCTCGATCATCGAGCGCAGCGCGGCGGGCGGAATGTCGATCAGGTCGAGGAAGTGGCGGATGCCGGTCATCCCGCCTTCTCCTTCTTGCCGCCTCCCTGCCCTGCCGCGCGTGCGGAAGAGGACGGGGTAAGAACCGCGCGGCTAAGTCTGGCGCAGGCGCGTTCGAGCCGCGCAACACCCTCGGCCATTTCCGGTTCGCTGATGATCAGCGGCGGCAGGAGCCGCACCACATTATCGCCGGCGCCAACGGTGAGCATCTTCTCGGCGCGGGTCGCATTGACCAGTTCGGCGGCCGGAACGGCGGCCCGCAAGCCCACCAAAAGACCTTCGCCGCGCACTTCGGCAATCACCGCAGGATAGCGGTCCTTGATTTCCGCCAAACGCTGCTTGAGCAGGATGCCGATGCGCTTGACGTGATCGAAGAAGCCCGGCGCCAGCATGACATCGAGCGTCGCGTTGACCGCACTCATCGCCAGCGGATTGCCGCCGAAAGTCGAACCGTGAGTGCCCGGCGTCATGCCGACCGCCGCCTCGCGCGTCGCCAGGCAGGCACCAACCGGGAAGCCGCCGCCAAGCGCCTTGGCGAGCGGCATGATGTCCGGCGTGACGCCGGTATGCTGGTAAGCGAATAAATCGCCGGTGCGCCCCATGCCGCTCTGCACTTCGTCGAAGATGAGCATGAGGCCGTGCTGATCGCACAGCTCGCGCAACGCCCGCAGGAAGGCGGGCTCGACGACGCGCACGCCGCCCTCGCCCATCAGCGGCTCGATCATGATCGCCGCGGTTTCGGCGCCGACCGCGCGCTTGACCGCAGCGAAATCGCCGAATGGAACCTGATCGAAGCCCTCGACCACCGGGCCGAAGCCGTCGAGATATTTCTTTTGCCCGCCGGCAGCGAGCGTTGCCAGCGTGCGGCCGTGGAACGCGCCCTCAAACGTGACGATGCGGTAGCGCTCCGGGCGGCCGTTCATCGCGTGGAACTTGCGCGCCGTCTTGATCGCGCACTCCACCGCCTCGGCGCCGGAATTGCAGAAGAACACAACGTCGGCGAAGCTTGCTTCGCACAGCCGCTGCGCCGCGCGGTCGTCTTCCGGGATTTCGTAGAGATTGGAGACATGCCACAGCTTTTGCGCCTGCGCGGTGAGGACGGTGACGAGATGCGGATGGCAGTGGCCCAGCGCGTTGACGGCGACGCCGGAGGTAAAATCGAGATAGCGTTCGCCGTCTTTGGTCACCAGCCAAACGCCTTCGCCTCGCTCGAAGGCGAGGTCGACGCGCGCGAAGGTCGGCATCAAATGCGATGTCACGGTTCAAGTCCGCGAATGCTGCGCCGTAACGATCTGCACAGCTAAAATGAAATGTGCCGCCTCTCCGGGCGGCACGGAACACCATTCTATTTCCGCGCGCCTCACTGTCAACACAGGATAATTGCGCGTCGCGAACCCGTTTTGTACCCAGATCATCCACATCCGCGCAGGAATGTGTGGACGCATACCGGGCGACTTTTGCGCCTGACTCCCGCCATATTGTAGCCTTTTGATCGTCAGGTACGACATCTCGTGCGGCAGACAGTCTTCTAGAGAGTTCGTGGGTTGAGTGCGTGTTGGGTGGCTACGCGCTGCCTGGCCCGATGGGGGATTCGCAAAAGCGCACGCACGTTCAAGGAGGATCGAGCATGTCGTGGACCGACGAGCGGGTCGAACTGCTGAAGAAGCTGTGGTCCGACGGGCTCTCAGCGAGCCAGATCGCGGCCGAACTTGGCGGCATCACGCGCAACGCTGTGATCGGCAAGGTGCATCGGCTGGGACTCTCCGGCCGCGCCAAGAGCACGTCGAGCGCTGCGCCGCGGCAGCGCAAGGCTCGCTCGCCGTCGCATATGTTGCGCATCGGACGCGCTTCGGTGCGCGGCAACACTGCGCTGGCGCATTCCTACGAGCTCGAAACCGAAACCGAACCGGAATTGATCGACAATATCATTCCGATCGGCCAGCGCCGCACCATCTTGGAACTCAACGAGCAGACCTGCCGCTGGCCGGTCGGCGATCCCGGCGCCACCGATTTCTTTTACTGCGGCGGCAATCCGCTCGCCGGCCTGCCCTATTGCGCCTACCACGCGCGGGTCGCCTATCAGCCCGCCAGCGACCGCCGCCGCGACAGGCGCCCGCCGCAGCGGTGACTTCGAGAATGCTGCGCTAACTGTTCACCGTCATCCTGAGGCGCGAAGGCGCTCGGGCCGTGTCCTTCGAGGCCCGCGCTGTGCGCGGGCACCTCAGGATGACGGACTAACAATCGTTCACCCCGCTCTGCCGAAGCGATCGTCGAGCGAATAGCCGGCGCCACGCACGGTGCGGATCGGATCGGCGGCGTGGCCGCGGTTGAGCGCTTTGCGCAAGCGGCCAACATGGACGTCGACCGTGCGCTCGTCGATATAGACGTCGCTGCCCCACACGCCGTCGAGCAATTGCTCGCGTGAAAACACCCGGCCCGGCCGTTCCATGAGGAATTCGAGCAGGCGGAATTCGGTCGGACCAAGATCGACCGGCCCGGTCGAGCGCGATACGCGCTTTTTCTCGCGATCGAGCTCGAGGTCGCCGATGCTCAACACCGCGGCGACGCGTTCCGGGCTGGCGCGGCGCAACAATGCGCGCACCCGCGCCAACAGCTCAGGCACCGAGAACGGCTTGACGATATAATCGTCGGCGCCGGTCGAAAGCCCGCGCACGCGCTCGCTTTCCTCGCCACGCGCGGTCAGCATGATGATGGGAAGCGTTTGGGTCTGCGGCCGCGCCCGCAGCCGCCGGCACAGTTCGATGCCGGACAAGCCAGGCAGCATCCAGTCCAGCACGATCAGGTCGGGCGCGGTTTCCTTGAGCCGCGTATCGGCGTCGTCGCCCCTTGAGACCGCATCCACTTCGTAGCCTTCGGCTTCGAGGTTGTACCGCAATAGCGTGGTCAGCGGTTCTTCGTCTTCCACGATCAGGATGTTGGCTGCCATCCCGGGCTCCTATTTTTTCAAAAGGCCTGGCGGAAAACTCGTGGTGTCACCCTTGGGACGCTGATCGGTAATCGGACGGCCTTCGATCATGTAATAGACGGTTTCGGCGACGTTGGTGGCGTGGTCGCCGATACGCTCGATGTCCTTGGCACAGAACATCAGATGCATGCAGAAGGTGATGTTGCGCGGGTCTTCCATCATATAAGTAAGCAGCTCACGGAACAGCGAGGTGCACATCAAGTCGACTTCTTCGTCGCCATTCCAGACCGCGAGCGCCGATTGCAGGTCGCGGCCGGTATAGGCATCGAGCACCTGCTTGAGCTGCGCCAGAACCAGTGCCGACATGTGCTCGACGCCGCGGATCAGCTTTTGCGGATAGAAGTCGCCGTCCAGCGCGACGACACGCTTGCCGATATGCTTGGCGTGATCGCCGATGCGCTCGAGATCGTTGCAGACCCGCATGGCGCCCACGACCTCGCGCAGGTCGACCGCCATCGGTTGCCGCCGCGCGATGGTGAGGATGGCTTTTTCCTCAACGTCGCGCTGCAAGGCATCGATCGCGGGATCCAAGGAGATCACGCGCTCGCCCAATTCAACGTCACGGTCGACCAAGGCCTGCACGGCATCGGCGATCTGGCGCTCGGCGAGCCCGCCCATTTCGGCGACCTTGCGGGTGATCTCCTGCAGATCGGTGTCGAACGCTTTGGCGGTGTGATCGATTCTGGTGGTGATCTCTGTCATGGCGATTACCTTCGCTTATCCGAAGCGGCCGGTGATGTAATCTTGCGTGCGCGGATCGTGCGGCGCGGTGAAGATTTTGCTCGTCGCGTCGAATTCAATCAGCGCACCGAGATACATGAAAGCGGTGAACTCCGATACCCGCGCGGCCTGTTGCATGTTGTGAGTGACGATCACGATCGTATAGTCGTCCGTCAACTCGTCGATCAGCTCCTCGATCTTGGCGGTCGAGATCGGATCGAGCGCCGAGCAGGGCTCATCGAGCAGGATCACCTCGGGGCGCACGGCCACGGTGCGGGCGATGCAGAGCCGCTGCTGCTGGCCGCCTGACAGGCTCTGTCCGTTGGCGCCAAGCTTGTCCTTCACCTCGTCCCACAATGCCGCCCGCCGCAGCGAGGTTTCCACACGCCCGTCGAGCTCGGATTTCGGCAACCGCTCATAGAGCCTGATGCCGAAAGCGATGTTCTCATAGATCGACATCGGAAACGGCGTCGGCTTCTGGAATACCATGCCGATGCGCGCGCGTAACAAATTGAGGTCCTGCCGCGGCGACAGGATGTTCTCGCCGTCCAATATCACTTCGCCGGTGGCCCGTTGGTGCGGATAAAGGTCGTACATGCGGTTGAGTACGCGCAGCAACGTCGACTTACCGCAGCCCGACGGGCCGATGAAGGCGGTGACCTTGTTCTGGTAAAGCGGCAGGCTGATCGATTTGAGCGCCCGCGCCTCGCCGTAGAAGAAATTGAGATCGCGGATCGTGACCTTCTCGGCTAAATCCGACCGCTCGGTCGCCGCATGGCTGACTTGGGGAACGGTAACGGAAGCAACGCTCATGCTCATGGCTGTTTTCCGGATGCGACAAGAGTGCGGGCAGTGATGCTCAAAACGAGCACTGTGAGTGTAATGATGAGCGCACCGGTCCACGCTAGCGACTGCCAATCCTTGTACGGACTAAGCGCAAACTGAAAGATGACGACCGGCAGGCTGGCGATCGGCCTGTTGAGATTGGTACTCCAGAACTGGTTGTTCAGCGAGGTGAAGAGGAGCGGCGCGGTTTCGCCGCTGATCCGGGCGACGGCCAAGAGCACACCGGTCACCATGCCGGCCTTGGCCGCGCGATAGCAGATGCGGGTGATCGAGAGCGACCGCGGCAGACCGATCGAGGTCGCCGCCTCGCGCAACGCGTTGGGCACCAGCGTCAGCATGTCCTCGGTGGTGCGCACCACGACCGGGATCACGAGGACGGCAAGCGCGACGCCGCCGGCGAAGCCGGAAAAGTGCCCCAGCGGCGCGACCATCACCTCATAGACGAACAGGCCGACGACGATGGACGGCGCGCTCAACAGAATATCGTTGATAAAGCGCACCACGCTGCTCAGTTTATCGTAACGGCCGTATTCGGCCATGTAGGTGCCGGCCAGAATGCCGATCGGCGTGCCGATCACCACGGCGAGCGTGGTAAGGATCAGGCTGCCGAAAATCGGGTTGAGAAGGCCGCCGCTGGAACCGGGCGGCGGCGTCATCTGCGTGAACACCGCGACCGACAAGCCGCTGAAGCCTTTCCAAAGCAGCGCGCCGAGGATCAGCACCAGCCAACCGAGGCCGAAGGCGGTTGCGGCGAACGCTAACGCCGTCGCGACTGCATTGTTGCGGCGGCGGCCGGAATAGCGGGAGGGCAAGATCATATCCGGCATGGCGTCACCCGATCCGGCGTTCGATGCGCATCAACATGTAACGCGCAAGGGTGAGCACAATGAAAGTAATGACGAATAAGATCAGCCCGAGCGCAATCAGCGCCGAAGTGTATAGATCGCCGACAGCCTCGGTGAATTCGTTGGCGATGGTGGCGGAGATGGTGGTGCCGGGCGCAAGCACCGAGGCTGAGATCCGGTGGGCATTGCCGATCACGAATGTCACCGCCATGGTTTCGCCGAGCGCCCGGCCGAGGCCGAGCATCACGCCGCCAAGCACACCGACCCGCGCATAGGGCAGCACAACGTTGCGCACCACTTCCCACCGGGTGCAGCCGAGCCCATAGGCCGCCTCTTTGAGCACGCCGGGCACCGCCTCAAAAACGTCGCGCGTGATCGAGGTCACGAACGGCAGCACCATGATGGCCAGGATCAATCCCGAGGTCAGCATGCCGATGCCATAGGGTGGCCCGGCGAACAGCGATCCGATGCCGGGGACATTGCCGAGCGTATTGATCAGGAACGGCTGCAGGGTCGCCTGCAGGAACGGGGCGAATATGAACAAGCCCCAGATGCCATAGATGATGCTGGGGATACCGGCGAGCAATTCGATGGCAATGCCGATCGGCCGCCGCAGCCATTGCGGGCACAATTCGGTGAGAAAGAAAGCGATCATCAAACCGACCGGAACCGCGATCAGCATGGCGATGAGCAACGTCAAGATGGTGCCGTAGATGGCCGGCAGCGCTCCGAAATTCTCGGTGACCGGATTCCAGCGCTGACTGAATAAAAAGCCGAAGCCGAAAGTCTCGAGTGCCGGAAGCGAACCCTCGATCAGCGAGACGATGACGCCGCTCAAGAGCAACAGCACGGTTATGGCCGCAATCCGGGTCAAATGGCGGAACACCGTATCGCCGAGCCGTAGCCGATCGAGGGCCTTGGTGCGCGAAATGGCCTCGGCCGAGATCGCCATCCCACCCGGCAACGCTACATCGGCCACTGGCTTTCTCTCCGCACTTTGCATCAGCTCTCCTTGCCGTCCCGGCCTGAGAGCTAATCAAGGGACTTTTCAACTGCTAGACAAGGCGGTATTCGCGTCGCGGTGCAAAAGGGAAAAAGGCGCCGTTTTGAGGCGCCTTTTTCCGCATTCGTCGATCAATAGATCGGTTTGCCGTCCGAGCTCTTGATCTTGTCCTTCCAGGTCTTCTCGATCAGCGCCACCACGCTAGGCGGCATCGGGACATAGTCGAGGTCGGCCGCCATCTGCTGACCGTTCTTGTAGCCCCAAGCAAAGAACTTGAGCGCCTCGGAAGACGAAACCGGGTCCTGCGGAACCGTCTCCATGAGGATGAAGGTCGAGCCGGCAACCGGCCAGGCCTTGTCGCCGGCCGCGTCGGTCAAAATCACGCGGAAGTTCGGCGCACTGGTCCAATCGGCGCTAGCCGCGGCAGCTTGGAACGTTTCCGCCGTCGGAGCGACGACCTTGCCGGCATGATTGACCATCTTGGCATAGGTCAAGTTGTTTTGCTTGGCATAGGCGTATTCGACGTAACCGAGCGCACCCACGGTCTGCGCGGTGTTGTTGGAAACGCCCTCGCTGCCCTTGGCGCCGATGCCCACCGGCCATTCGACCGCGGTGTCTTCACCGACCTTGCTCTTCCACTCCGGACTGACTTTGGACAAATAGTTGGTCCAGATGAACGTGGTGCCCGAACCGTCGGAGCGATGCACCACCGCGATCGCGGTGTCGGGCAGATTGACGCCGTGATTGAGCTTGGCAATGGCCGGATCGTTCCACTTGGTGATGTTGCCAAGGAAAATCTGGGCGATGGTCGGACCGTCGAGCGTCACCTCGCCGGGCTTGATGCCGGGCAGGTTCATGATCGGAACGACGGCGCCATTGATGACCGGAAACTGCACGAAGTTGTTTTTAGCGATGTCATCGGGCATCAGCGGCTTGTCGGTAGCGCCAAAGGTGACGGTCTTGGCGGTGATCTGTTTGATGCCGCCGCCCGAGCCGATCGATTGATAGTTCAGCCCAACGCCGGTGTCTTTTCTGTACTGGTCGGCCCATTTGGCGAGCACCGGATACACGAAAGTGGAACCGGCGCCGGTGATATCGCCGGCTGAGGCCGGAACAGCCGTCGCGGCCAGCATGGCGGCGACGGCGAGAGTTGTCAGATGTTTCACGTGTCTCTCCTGTAAGTCGTTTTGCGCAACGCCGGCGGGGCCTGCTCGGCTTAAAATCCCGGTCTGGGCGCTTATTCAGATCGCTGTCTGTCGGAACGCGCGGGAGCGGTACCCCCTAAACAAGCGGTCCCGCAGCGGCGGCATGGTTAGGTTCGGCATGTAACGGTTCTATGAGCCCTGTATTACAATCAGATGACAGCACAAGCCATTGAAATAACAATGGTTTATCGGGGCTGCGGGGAAACCGCGGTGGGCAGATGAACGGTGAAGGTGGCGCCCGCTCCCGGCGCGCTGTCGATGGTCAAACGGCCGCGATGCCGATTGAGGATGTGCTTGACCAGCGCCAGACCGAGCCCGGTTCCGCCTTGGGCGCGACTTTCAGTGACATCCACGCGATAGAAGCGCTCGGTCAGCCGCGGCAGATGTTCCGGCGCGATACCGGGGCCGTAATCGCGCACGCTGACCAAAGCTTCCTGTTCACCCTCGGCCGGCGATCCAAGACCCAGATTGATATCGACGCGCCTGCCGGCGGCGCCATATTTGAGCGCGTTCTCAATCAGGTTCTCGAAGATGCGCACCAACTCATCATGGTCGCCAAGCACCGTCAGCGCGCCGTCTGCCGCGATAGCGACGGTTACGCCGCGGTCGCGCGCCAGCGTTTCCAGCCCGTCGACGACCTGCCGGACGATCGGCACCAGATCAACGGCCGTGTCCGGGCGCCGATGCGCGTTCAACTCAATGCGCGACAACGACAACAGATCGTCGATCAACCGCGCCATCCGCCGTGCCTGTTCCTCCATAATGGCCAGGAAGCGTTCTCGCGCTTTGGCATCTTCGCGGGCCGAGCCCTGCAAGGTTTCGATAAAGCCCAATAGCGCCGCGAGCGGCGTGCGCAGCTCGTGGCTGGCATTGGCGACGAAGTCAGCGCGCATTTCCTCCACCCGGCGCAGCGGCGTGAGGTCGTGAAACGTCACCAGCAGACAATCCGGCATCGCTGCACCCGGTTTGCGCCGGACCGGGGTAACAATGGTCTCGTACCAGCGGTCTAGCGGCACGCGCTCGAAATAAACCACCCGCTGCTCTTCGCCGTCGCGCGCTGCGCGGTTGATGGCCTCGTTCAGTTCGGGCATGCGCAGCGCGAAGGAGACCGGCTCGCCCTGACGCAATGCCGGCGCCAGCGCGCGGGCGCGCTCGTTAAGCGCCAGCACCCGGCCGCCGCCATCGAGCGCGACGACGGGATCCGGCAAGCCGGCGACCACGGCGCGCAACAGGTCGTCGCCGCCTTCGGCGATCGCGACCGGCAATGCCAGACGACCGTCCCCTTTGCCGGCGCGAATGGCGAGAGCCTCGGCGGCCGCCACGATCGCGAAGCCCGCAAGCGCATAGGCGACGGGCAGAGTGCCGGCGATCGCCAGCACCGCGAACACAACCGCCGCCGCGCCGATCACGAGCCGCCCGCCCCGCCTTCGCTTCGCGGTGGGCAATGCTCGGTCTTCAGCCAGGCTCATCGGGTCCCCCCGCATCGCATTTTGCGGCGAGTCACGGCGTATTTGATTTTTCCCGGCTCCGCGCCTTGACGGGATTCATCAGCGGCGAAGCCGCCGCGGATACGCGGCGCGCAGCGCGGCTGAGTAAGGTTTCGCGAATTCCCAGCAGCATGAGAGCGAGCACGAAAGGGATAATGTAATAAAGCAGGCGGAATAGCAGCAGGCCGGCCAGCAGGTCTTCCTTGTCGAACTGCCACAGCGCGACCATCATCGTCGCATCGAACACGCCGAGACCGCCTGGAGCGTGGCTGGCGAAACCAAGAAGCGTGGCGGCGACAAAAATTACGGCCACCGTGACGAAGCCGAGATTCGGCTCATCGGGCACCAGCATGTACATCGCGGCGGCGCAGCAGCACAGATCGACGATGCCTATAGCGATCTGGATGAGCGTCGAAGGGCCGCCGGGAAGCGTCACCTGCCAGCCTTTGCGCCCGATGACGCGCGGCTTGACCCAAACCCAAGCGACATAGCCGCCAAGCATGGCAAGGATCACCAGCGCCAATATGCGATTGGACCATAGCGGCAATTGATCCATGGCGCGCGCGGCTTGCGGCGCATCGAGAATGCCAAGCCCAAGCATGGTGGCGTTGCCGAGCCAGAACGTCAGCCCGGCAATGAAACAGATCTTGGTGACCTCGACGACGGAAAGCCCCCAGCCGGAATAGATGCGATAGCGCACCGCACCGCCGGAAAAGACGCTGGCGCCGACATTGTGCCCCACGGCATAGCTGGTAAATCCCGCGATCGCGGCGATGCGATACGGCACTTCGGAGCGGCCGATCGTGCGCAGCGCAAACAGATCGTAGAAGGTGAGCGTCAGATAGCCCGCGGCGACGAACGCACCGGCGACGATCAGGGTTTGCCAGTTGGTCGCCTCGATCGCATCGAGGAGCTCGTCGGTGTCGATGTCGCGCAGGATGTGGTAGAGTACCGCGACCGCGATCACGAATATGGTCAGACTGAGCGCGAAACCGATGCGGCTCAAACCGACCTTGCGGTCGAAAAAGCGCGCGGTCCCGCGCAACCGCTTCAACATACCGCGTTCCGGACCGGCTGTTTGCGCATCCATCGCGAATCTCGTTGCGCCCCACTAGCAGATGTTGTGCGCCGGCGCGAGTATGGCCAGTGGCCTTGGCTTGCGGGGCTTGGCTTGCGCGATGTTTGGCCACACCCCGTCTGCCGGGCGGCAAATGAGCCTGCTAGAATGAGGCCGTTAATCTTGGACACTATCTTGCCGCTGCGGCGGAACATATTGAGAGCGCACGATGAATGATCGTCAAATTGCACGACGCCGGTTAATCGCGAGCGCGGGGATAGGTATCGGCGCCGGCCTTATGCCCGGCTTCGCAGTTGCACAAGCCGAGGCTGCCGCTGCGGAACCTGGAACAGCCGACATTTGGAGCCAAGAATATTGGGCGCACAAAGGCGACGTGAAGACTCAATCTGTGGCGCAAGCGCGTCGGCGAGCCGAAACCCGGCGAACCGGCGCTGCCGGTTTTGTTCCTGGTTCACGGGTCGTCGTTGTCCGCGCGGTCGTCTTATGACCTCACCGTGCCGGGCAAAGACGAATATTCGATGATGAACGCGTTTGCCCGATACGGCTACGACGTGTGGACCATGGATCACGACGGCTACGGCTATTCCGGCAGTTCGGGAGATAATTCGGATATCGCGAGCGGCGTTGCCGACCTTAAAGCCGCAATGGCGGTGTTGGCGGACGCGACCGGCCGCGGCAAATATCACTTTTACGGCGAATCCTCCGGCGCCATCCGGGCCGGAGCATTCGCGCAGAGCGCACCCGAGCTGATCGATCGGCTCGTCCTCACCGCCTCCACCTATAAGGGCAGCGGCGCCGCGGAAATCGAACGCCGCCAAAAGAACCTTGCCGAGCTTCGCGCCAACCCGCGCCGCAAACGCGATGCCAATATGATCCGTTCGATTTTCAGCCGCGATGGCCACCCCGATATTTATGACCCGGCGATGGTCGACGCGCTCGTTGCGGCAGAGATGCGGTTCGGCGATACGATTCCGAGCGGCACCTATGTCGACATGGCGGCAAACTTGCCGCTGGTCGATCCGGCCAAGGTAATGTCGCCGGTGTTGATGACGCGCGGCGAATGGGACGGCAATTCGACCGACGAGGATCTACTCGATTTCTTCCGTCAATTGCCGAATGGTGACCGTCAATACGTCATCATTCCGAATACTGCTCACAGCGAGGGCTTCAGCAAGAATCGCCAGCTGCTGTGGTACGCGATGAAAAATTTTCTCGCCGAGCCGGCACCGGCGGCGAGTTGACACGTAAACCGCCCTGAGGTGGCCGCGGAGCGGCTTGGTCGCGCAGCTCGGGGTGACGGAAAAAGCGTTAGAGCTCTCCCGCGACGAAAAACTCCCGCAATTCCTTATAAGTCTCCTCCGGCGCCTCTTCGGAAAGATAGTGGCCGCAAGGCAGCGCCTTGGCGCCGCGGATATCGGTCGCGTAACGCTGCCAGATTTCAGCGGGGCCCGGCTTGTGATTACGACCGACGCCGCCGGTTGCGCCCCACAACAGCAGCACCGGACATGTGATTTTTCGCCCGGCGTCGAAATCCTTGGTGTCCATGTCGAGATCGATCCCGGCCGCGGCGCGATAATCTTCGCACATGGCGTGGACGGTGGCTGGATTGCGCATATAGCGCTTGTATTCTTCGAGCGCCGCCGGATCGAAGAAGCTCAAGCCTTGCTTGGTCTTGGCGAGCTTCTTCTGGATAAAGAAATCCGGATCGGCGCTCATCAAATGCTCGGGGAAATCGTAGGGCTGAATCATGAAGAACCAGTGCCACGAGAACGTGGCCCAGGATTTTGTGACGTGGTTGAACAGATGATGCTGCGGCATGATGTCGAGGATCGCGGCGCGGGCCACTTTTTCGGGATGATCGAGGCACATGCGGTGCAGCACACGCGCGCCGCGGTCGTGGCCGGCGGCATAGAAGCGGTCGTAGCCGAGCGCCGCCATCACCTCGATCTGATCCTGCGCCATGGCGCGAAACGAATAGCCGGAATGATCGTCGCCGCCGGGCGGTTTCTCGGAATCGCCGTAACCGCGCAGATCGGTGGCGACCACGGTAAATTCGGCCGCCAGCCGTGGCGCAAATTTCTGCCAGGACAGATGGCTAAACGGATTGCCGTGCAACAACAGGAGTGGCGGCCCCTTGCCGCCGGAGACGGTCACGATCCGCGCGCCACTGGTTTTGATCTCGGTGCGGGTGAAGTTTTCGAACATTTGTCCTCCCGTCATTGCGAATTGCGCGCTAGCGAGAGCCCGCAATCCATTGTCCCAGTCAGTGGATGATAGCGCGTATCTTCGTTAACCTCACGTCCGTGGTATGGATTCGTGGGGGCGCAATGCCGTCAGACATCGATCCGCATTCCGGATTTCGCCTGCCGCTGCTGCGGCGTGAGGAATTGGACGAGGCCGGCAAGCGCGCCTACGACCGCGCCAACACGCCCGGCAAGACCCTCGTCGGGTTGCACGGCCCGGCGGGCATTCGCCTTTACAGCAGCAAAATCGTCGAGGCGCACGATACCATCAACCAGTATCTGCGTTTTCAGTCGGGCTTCGATGCCAAGTTGCGCGAGATCGCTATCCTCACCGTCGCCCGCGAAATGGACAGCCAATTCGAATGGGCCGCGCACGAGCCCGAAGCTTTGAAGGCGGGCGTGCCGGCAAAAATCATCGACGCCATCAAGTACCGCAAAAGCACCGAGGATTTAGGCGAAACCGACGCCGCGGTGATCGAATTCGGCCGGCAAATTTTCCGCGATCGTAAGGTCACGTCCGCGGCATTTGCAAGGATGCGGGCGCTGTTTGAACCGGGCCAGCTGGTCGATCTCGTTTTACTGATGGGCCTTTACGCCTCGACCGCGGCACTGCTCACGGCCTTCGACATGCAAGTTCCGGACGGCAAGCCACTGTTGCCGGTGCCGTAAGCGGCTTGTCATGCCCCGCGAAGGCGGGGCATCCAGTATGCACTGCGTTGGAGTACCAACGTCGGCGATTGTGATTACTGGATCATACGCCTTCGCGGATGATGACAAGGGAGTTATCGCTTGGGTTTATCCAATCCGAACTCCCCCCAGCGCGCTTTGGCGGCCGCGAGATCATCGGGTCCCGGCCAGACCGTGGGCGGAAAACGCGCGCCGCCGAGATCGGGATCGGGGTCGTAATCGAGATTGACGGTGGCGTCGATCAAAACGCGATTCCATTTGCCGGTGCCGAATTGCGCGACATTGCGATCACGCCGGCGCGTCGACGGATCGAGGCCGGCGCCGAAGGTCGACGGCATGATGACAATATCGTCCTCGCCGGCATTGACGCGATAGGCGATCGCCCAATCGACCGCCGCGTAATCGTGGATATCGATGTCGTCGTCGACCACGGTGACGTGCTTGTAGCGCACATGCGCGGCCGATGATCCCCACAGTGCATTGGCGACTTGCTTGGCCTGGTTGCGATAGCTCTGCTTGATCTGCACCAGCACGTTGACGCCGGCCTGGACCGGCGGACACCACACGTCGGTGACGCCGGGCACGCCGGCGCGATCGAGCACGTTCCAGGCCGCGGCCGCGCGCATGACCGAGGAGCACACGCCGTTCTCCGAATAGCTGCCCGGCATCGAGCCTTCGATGGTGCCGCGCAGGATCGGGTCGGTACGATGGGTGATGCAGGTGACGCGGATCGTCGGCTTTGGCGAACGATCGCCCGCGACATAGCCGGTGAATTCGGCGAAGGGACCTTCCATCACATAGGATTCCGGATCGAGGCCGAGATAGCCTTCGATCACGATCTCGGCCGTGGCCGGCACGTGCAGATCGACCGTCTCGCATTTGACCAGCTCGACCGCTTCACCGCGAATAGCGCCGACGACATCGTATTCGCACATGTTCTTCGGCACCGGCGAGCCGCCGACGAAATCGAGCGACGGCTCCCAGCCGATCGCGACCGCGATCGGCATTTCCTTGTGGCCTTTCTGCTGCCACGCCGTGACGTGATGGCCGATATGCTGCGCCCGCCACATCAGGATCGGAATGAGATTCTTGCCCGCCACCATGCCGCGATAGACGCCGACATTCATCACGCCGGTGTCGGGATCCTTGGTAACGACGCCGCCATAGGTCAGGACGTAGCGGCCGCCGTCGATGCGATTCCATTGCGGCACCGGAAATTCGTTGAGATCGACATCATTGCCTTTGACGACGTTCTCCTTCACCGGACCGGTCTTGACGATTTTGGGCGGGATACCATCGGTGAGGATGGTGCGGCCGATCTTTACCAGTTCGCGGGCATGCGTGCCGGGCGGCAGGCCAAGCAACATCGCCAGCCGCCGATGACTGGCAAGACTCCCGGTCATGACTTGCCGGCAGCGGCTATTGGCGCCGTAATCGCGGATATTGTTGAACAGCAGCGCTGGCCCGGTGCCGGCGCCTTGCGCCAGGCGCGCCACGGTGCCGAGCTCGATATTCCAATCGACCTCGGCGTCGATGCGCGCCAGCTCGCCGGCGGCATCGAGCGCCTTTATCCAGCCGCGCATGTCGCCGTAAGCAACCGGCTTTCGTTCGCTGATCATCGATTGTCCTGTTGGGATAATGGGCGTTTTGCGCTTTCACGGCGCGCCGTGTCAACCGCGCTTACGGACCCTCTCGCTCGTATGAAGCCGTCGGAACCCCGACGGCGGGTGCCGCGTTATGCCAGTCCAATAACGAAGACTGGATCTGAGGCCCAAATGAATACGCAATCGCATAAGAGCCTGCATGACCGACCCGTGGTGGCCGCTCTCATGGCTGCAGTCTTGGCCGTGGCGGGAACTTCCATAACTTGCGCCGGCGCCCATGCGCAGAGCGCTCCTGCACCGAGCACAGCCCCGGCGGCCGCGGCACCGCCGCCATCGATCGAAAATGCGCCCGCAACGCCGTCACCAACATTCAACCCGCCGGCCTCGTCCACCACAGCGCCGCCGCCGGGTGAGACTCCGGTATCGCCGACGCTGCCAAGTTCGACATCTGGTTCACACTAAAATCGGCTTGGCCCCGCAGAACTAGCCGCAGACCTGCTGCAACTTGGGATGCGGCTAGCTATCTATTGCCGTACGTATCGGTTTGATCTGACCACGCCTTACACGGACACTTTTGACTTATTCATTATTCATTGACCCAGAGGGAAACATGATGAGCAACACCAGCACGCTTTCGCTCCCCGAACTCGAAGACCGCATCGCCATTACGCGTGACAATATCCGCCAACTGATCGAGCAGGCCGCCGCAGTCTCGGGCGCCGGCGATGAAGATCGAAACGCGGACCGTATCGCGCAGCAGAACGAAGAGCTTGAGGAACTGACGAAGCAAAGAGATGCACTGAAAAAATAATATCGTCAAAGCGCGCGTTGGCTTCGCCCCCGGCTGTTCTGTCCATGAAGATTGGATAGCCTACTTGAGCCGCTCCGACGGCGGCGCGATCTCGGTGACGAGGTCGCGCACCAGCTTTTTGTTGGGCAGCGGGGTGAGCGTCATCTCGCGCGGCTCAAGCCGCGCGGTGCAGGCATAAACCGTCTCGCCGTCGAGCTGCATCATGCATTCCTTGCAGGCATTGGCGTTGATGCAGGAGAAACGCATCGCCAATGACGGATCCTTGTTGATCCGCAGCCAACGCAAGCCGTCGAGCACCGATTGACCCGGCTCGAACGGAATTTCGAATGTCTGCCACTGCCCGGCGTCGCGCGCTGAACCGCGCCAGATTTTCAGCGTGGCGACTTGGCTCGTGGCCTGCTTGATGCTTTGGCTCATGATGCCAAAGCCTGCGAAGCGGCGGGCACTCCGGAAATTTGCAATTTGCCGGCACGCCACTCCACGCGTTGATGCACCTGCCATTGTGGCAGCGTTTTCGGAAAATCCTCGCGCTGGTGCGCGCCGCGGCTTTCGGCGCGCTTGAACGCGGCTTCGGTCACCGCGCGCGCCACCGGCAGCATGTTGCGCAGATCGAACCAATCGAGCCGACGCAGATCGAATCCCGCGCGCGTTCCGGCCGGCCGTTCGCCGAGCTCGGCGTCGAGCGCCGCGATGGCGGCGAGCGCGCGGGCGAGCTTCGTTGCGTCGCGGACCGGCCCAACATCGTCCGCCATGATCGCTTGCAGGCGCGCGATCATGGCCGCGGTGTTCGGACCGTCGCGATCCGGCGCGTCGGCGCGCACCAGATCGAGCGCCGCGCCGGTATCGTGCCGGCGCAGATTTGACCGCGTCGCGCCGTTGGCGCGCGCGGCGGCGCTCCGCCCGGCGCGGCGGCCGAACACCAAGGCTTCGGTGATGGCATTGCCGGACAGCCGGTTGGCGCCGCTGGTGCCGCCGACCACTTCGCCGGCGACATATAAGCCGGGCATATTCGTGCCCAAAGTCGTCGCCTCGGCAGCGACGCCGCCCATGTGATAATGCGCGATCGGCGCCACCTCGACCGGCATTTTGGTGAGATCGATGGCGTTTTCCGCAAGCCGATCGATCACCGGGCCGAACGCTTCGCGCAACGCCGCCGCCGCTGCAATGCTCGAAGCTCAAATAGGCGCCGCCATGCGGCGAGCCGCGCCCGGCCTCGACCTCCTTGACGATGGCATAGGTCGCGAGATCGCGCGCCAGCACGTATTTGCCGTCCTCGTCGGAGCCGTATTGCGACGTGAACTCTGCCATGGAGCCGTTGAGCAGCCGGCCGCCGAGCTTGTAGCGGAACGGATCCCACATGATCGGGATCCATGCCGACAAGCCGCGGCGCCAGATGCCCGATCGGAAAAAACTGGACGAATTCCATGTCGATCAGCGCCGCGCCGGCGCGCAGCGCCAGCGCATAGCCGTCGCCGCCCATATTGGCCGAGGCGCTGTTGCGCCGGTAAAGGCGGGTAAGCCCGCCGGTCGCCAGCACTGTCGCCTTGGCGGCAATGGTGACCGCGGCGCCGGTGCCGAGATGATACCCAACCGCGCCAGCGATCTCGCCGTCGCCGGCAATCAGATCGACAATGCAGAGGTCGCCGGCCTTGCGGATATTGGGGTTGCGCGCCATCACCGTGCGCAGCGTCTTCGACACCGCCGGCCCGGTATTGATGAAATCGACATAGACGCAACGCGGCCGATCGTGGCCCGGAGCGGTCGTCGCGGTGATATGGCCGTCTTTACGCGCCCAGCCGACGCCCCAGTTTTCCAGCTCGCGAATGCATTCCGGCGCGTCTTCGCACAAGAGCTGCGCCAGTTTCTCGTCGCACAGCCCACGGCCGGCGGCGATGGTGTCGTTGTAGTGATGGTGCCAGTCGTCCGGCGTTTCTTCGCCGAGCGCCGCGGCAACGGTCATCTGCGCCATCACGGTGGCGCCGCCGCGCCCGATCAGGCTGCGATCGGCCAGCAGCACTTGCAAGCCCTGTTGCGCGCCGCACCGCGCCGCTTCAATGGCGGCATACATGCCGGCGGCGCCGGAGCCGATGACCAGCACATCGGTGTCGATGGCAATTATCTCACTCGACATGCAGACACACTAAGCCGTCATGGCCGGGCTTGTCCCGGCCATCCCGATTAAGGAGGCACCGTGCCCGTGAAAGCGAGATGCCCGGCACATAGGCGAGCGAAGCGACGCCGTCCTTCGGACGGCTACGGCCGGGCATGACGCGTCGGAGGCTATGTGGTTACGCCGGCAGCGGCTTGCCGTTGGTCTCCGGCAAGAACGGCGTCACGCAGAAGCCGAGCACGTAGATGCAGGCGATGGTCATGGCGGCGTGGCTGAAGCCGCCGAATTGCACGATCAACACGCCGGCAAACAACGGGCCGAGGAAAGCGATGAAGCGCGGCGCGTTGAAGGTGAAGGCAAGCCCGGTGGCGCGCGAGCGGGTCGGAAACAGTTCCGGCAGCCACACCGCCATCCAGGAATATTGCCCGAGCGTGAAGAACGCATTGACCGCCGCGGCGACCAGCAACAGCGTCAGATCCTGTCGTCCACAGGAACAGCACCGGCGTCATCAGGAACGCCGCCGCGAAATACAGCATCACGATCGGCTTGCGGCCGAAGCGGTCGGCGAGAAAGCCGAGGCTGGCATAGCCGAGGATGGCGCCGAAATTATACGCCATGCCGGCATAGCTCGCCCATTGCGGCGCCCGGCAGGCCGTTCTTGGCGGCGACCGAGGCGATATAGGGCGGCACCCAGGACGAGATGCCCCACCAGGCGAGCGTCGTGGTCAGCGACATCAGGAAGACGATGATCGTCCGCCGCCGCGTTTCCGGCTCGGCAAACAGATCCGCGACGGTGAAGCGGTTCAGCGCCGTTTGCTCCGCCGACAGCGTGGCGCCGCTCTGCCTTGCGGGCGCGGGCTTCGCGCCGCCTGCGCATCGGTTTGCTTGCCAGATCTTGGATTCGTCGATCGAGGTTCTGATCCACAGCGTCAACAAGCGCCGGCAGGATGCCGATGAGGAACATGTAGCGCCAGGCGTCCGGTCCAAGCGCGGACATGAACAGCCAGACGAACGATGCCAGGAAGAATCCGATGCCGAGCCCGCATTGCATAAGGCCGGCGCCTTTGCCGCGCGCATTCTGCGGCCACAGCTCGGCCATCATCGAGGAGCCGGTCGCCCATTCCGAACCGATGGCGATGCCGACGAGCAAAGCGCAGCAGCGCGAACGAAATCCAATTGAACGACAGCGCGGTCAGCCCGGTCAGCAGCGAATAGGCGAGAATGGCGTAGATCATGGTGCGCTTGCGGCCGATATAATCGGCGAGGATGCCGCCGAAGAAGCCGCCGATGCCCCAGCCGAGCAAGCGTGATGGCGACGACCGTGCCGGTATAGGCCGGGGATTTGCGGATATTGCGCCGGCTCGAGCAGACTGAATGCATGGCCGGGCCGACCGTGAGGATCAGCGCATAGGTCTCGTAGCCGTCGAACAGCCAGCCGAGATTGGTGGCAATCAGCGTGCGCCATCTGGCTGCGTCGTGAGCGAGCGATACCAAGGCAGCGTGCCGGCCGGCGATGTCGGTCATATGTCCGTCCCATGTCGCTCCCTTCCCGTTACGGTTTGCGAGGTTGGCGCGGTTAGAGCTTAGCCGAAAGATGCGCAAGCACAGGTCACGGCACCAGGTCACGGCGCGGCGTGCCGCCGGGCCGCGAACGCCGCGGCAAGCCGCGCGGCAAATTGTCGTTCCATGTCCTTGGCCTTGGAGCGCAGCACCGGCTGGCCGAGACTGCCGAGCTTGCCGGTCAGGGCGGCCTCGACCTCATAATCGATTTGGTGCCGCCGCCGGCTTCGGTCGAGCCGGGTCAGCGCGGTCGCGGTCAGCCGGCCGACAATGCCGAGCGGGCGTGCCTTCGACCTTGGCCTCGATCTCGCTCGGCTCTTCGGCGCGCACGACCTCGACCGTGACTTTGAATTTGAATTTCATGTAGGCGACCTTGGTTTCGAAAACCGCCGCATAAGTATCGGGCGCGGTTTCGGTCAGATCGCTGACGCCGTCGACGCAGGACGCGAAAAAGCGCGCATCGCGCACCGCCTTGTAGACTTCGGCGCGCGGCGCCTTGACCGTCAAGTCTCCGGAGAATTTCATTGCAGCTCCTGATACTCCATGTCCGCTGCGGGGAAAGATCGACTATCAGGCGCGCAGCGCCGTGAGCATGTCCTTGATATATTCGTCGGCGCTCGAAATCACGAGCATCATGACATGCGGCCGCAATTGCGCGAGCATTTTGGACAGCGTTTCGTCGCTCGACGAGGCGCCGCCGAGGATAAGCGCCGTCGTCATCACGCGCTTGACGTTGCAGGCTTCGCCGATGATGGCCGCCGCCGCGGCATTCTCGCCGGCGCTCGCCACCATGACGACGAGATCGGCGCGTATCGACCTCGTCGACCAGATCTTTGGTGCGGCCGGCAAGGTCGTTGAGCCAGCCGCCCATGGAGAACGGCTCGCCCTGGCGCGGCGCGCCGGAGAATGCCGACGCCGTCAGGAAGGTCGCGCGCTGCCATTGCGAACTGCGCCAGGTCCTTGACGATGCGCTCGCTCGGCGCGTCGAGCGCGATCACCTTGACGGCGCGCGGCTGCGAATTCGGCCGGTCGATGCGGAATTTTGCCTCCGCCGCCGAGCTCATCCGGGCCGATTCGCTGTCCATCGTCGCACTCTCTCGGCCGCCTCTTCTGCGCGCCCGCATTATAGCGACCGCGCGGATATTTCATTAGCCGGAGGTCTTGTATAAAGCGCTCCGTTCGCCGAGCCCGTTAAGGAAGCTCATGTCTGCCGAAGCAAATCGCCTGGAACTGTGCAGCACCGCCGATGTCGCGCCCGGCACCGCACTCAGAGTCGAGATCGAGGAAATGGCGTTCGCCGTGTTCAATGTCGGACGGGGAATTTTACGTCACCGACGACGCATGCACCCATGGCCCGGGCTCGCTATCCGAAGGCTATATCGAGGGCGACGTCGTCGAGTGCAATTTCCACAACGGGCAGTTCAATATCCGCACCGGCGAAGTCGTATCGCCGCCCTGCATGGTGCCGGTGAGGACCTATCCGGCCAGGTCGTCGACGGCAAGGTGGCGATCGAAGTGTGAGAGCTGAAGCCGCTCATCAAGCTGCCAAAAGCCGGATATGAAATTTGCTGCCGGTCGCCTTGGCAAAGCGCAGCAGAGTTTTGGTGCTTGGCAACATTTGCCCACTTTCAAGCCGCGCGATTGTCGATTGGCTAGTGCCCATCCTTGCCGCGAGTTCAGCTTGAGATAATCCGGCGCGTAGACGTGCCCTGACCAATTCGGCGGAAATCTCAAATTCTGGCGCGAGGGCGTCGTACTCTGCCTTCACTTTCGGGTTCGCCAGCAGACGAACTCTTGAGCTTTTCGAAGGGAATGTTCATGTGATTTCCTTGGCCCGCCGCAGCGCCAGTTCGATTTCGGCCCGTGGCGTCTTTTGCGTCTTCTTTATGAGTGCTCGAACGACTATCACCCTTTGTCCGACCGCGGTGACGTAAAGCGCTCTGGCTATGCCATCGCGGCCGGTCAAACGTAGCTCCCATAGCTTGCCCTCTAGATGTTTCACGTGCGGCTCACTAAGACTCTGCAATCCCGCCGCGGCGATACGTTCGGCAAGCCGTAAAAACCGCGCCTGCATATCCACCGGGAGCGCGGCGATTTCCGCGGCGACTGTCTCGTTCAAGATTTCGACCCGCCAGGCCACGGTCCGATATATCTCATTTTTGAGATAGGCGGAAGAGGCTATTGGGATGTAGCCCATCCATCCGTCGGAACGCCGAAGATTTGCAGTTGACGAACCTCACCGGCCCGGCTTGTTTCTGTTCAATTAACATTCGTGGAGGATCGCCCGATGACCAGAACCAAACCGCCGTTTCGCGCCGACGTGGTCGGCAGCATTTTGCGCACCGCGCCGTTGAAGGAGGCGCGCGCCAAGCGGGAAAAGGGCGAGATCAGCGCGGCGCAACTCAAGGAGGTCGAAGACCGCGAGATCGAGAAGATCATCAAGAAGCAGGAAGAGGTCGGGCTGCAAGGTGCGCGACCGACGGCGAATTTCGCCGCTCGTGGTGGCATTTCGATTTCTACGGCATGCTCGACGGCGTCGAGATCCAGGAGCTCGATCACGGCATCCAGTTTCAGGGCGTGCAGACCAGGCCGCGCACGCCGCGCATCAACGGCAAGCTCGGCTTCTCCAGCCACCCGATGCTGGAGCATTTCAAGTTTCTCAAGGCGCACACGCCGCGTCACGCCGAAAATGTGCATCCCGAGCCCGGCGACGCTGCATTTCCGGCTGGAGCCCGAACGCCATCACGACCAAGGACTATGCCGACCGCAGCGCCATCTTCGACGATCTGGCGAAAACCTATCGCCAGGCCATCCGCGGCTTCTACGACGCCGGCTGCCGCTATCTGCAATTCGACGACACCGCCTGGGCCTATCTGTGCTCGCAGGCCGAGCTGAAAAAGGCGCGCGAGCGCGGACTCAACGCCGACCGGCTGCAGCAGGACTATGCCCGCGTCATCAATGTGGCGCTCGAAGGCAAGCCGGCCGACATGGTGATCACGACCCATATCTGCCGCGGCAATTTCCGCTCGACCTGGATTTCCGAAGGCGGCTACGAGCCGGTCGCCGAAATCGCTGCTCGGCAAGCTGAACTACGACGGCTATTTCCTCGAATACGACACGCGCGCGCGCCGGCGGCTTCGAACCGCTGCGCTTCCTGCCCAAGGGCAACAAGATCGTCGTGCTCGGGCTGGTCACCACCAAGTCCGGCAAGCTGGAAAAGAAGGACGACGTCAAACGGCGCATCGAGGAAGCGACCAAGTATGCCGCGCTCGACCAGCTTTGCCTGTCGCCGCAATGCGGCTTCGCCTCGACCGAAGAAGGCAATGTGCTGGCCGAGGAAGAGCAATGGGCGAAGCTGCGGATGGTCGTCGAACTGGCGGACGAGGTGTGGCGCTGAAGTACCGAATTCCTCCCCTGAAAGGGGAGCGGATAATGTTTGCCGAGCCGCTTGTGCACATGCACCATCAACGCCATGGCGAACAGCGGCGTCGCCAGATTGACGATCGGGATCGAAACGAAGGCGGCAATGAACAGGCCGCCGATATAGACCGTCGCGGCATTGCGTTTGCGCAACGCCTTGGCCTCGGCCGGCGGCCGGAAGCGCATGGCGGCGAGCTCGAAATATTCGCGGCCGAGAATATAGGCGGTGGCGAGGAAGAAGATCACCGCGCCGAAGCCGGCGAACAACAGGAGCGGCGCGGCGCACAGATAGATCACGACCGCCAAGCAGCGCCGTCTTGATGCCCTCCCACATGGCAACCAAAAGCGGCAGCGCCTTGCCCGGAGCATCGGCCGGATAATGCTCGCGCTCGACTTCGTCGGCGATCCGGTCGGCGAAGAAGCTGCCGACGATGGCCGTCACCGCCGGCATCAGCAAGACGCTGCCGACGACGATACCCAAGCCTGCCGCAATCGAAAACAGCCAGGCAACCGCGCTCGCCGGCGCGTGCGCTTGCGGCCCGAGCGTCGTCTCGACCGAAGCGCTGCCGCCGCGCCGACGAGATAGACAATCAGCCGTTCCAGCGCGGCACCGCCGACGACGATGAGCGCAAGGGCAAGCCCGATCGATTTCCACAACACCGCCCGCAACGGCGGCGAGAACATCTGGATGAGGGCTTGGACGGCGTCGTTGAGCATTGCTCCCTCTACCAAAGCGGCTGAGGTAACGACGCGGATCGCGAAGAACAAGGGCATCTGCCGCGTCCGTTGCGACTTCGGTTGCACAAGTTCGCCTGTGCTACTTGATCGACGCTTTAGCATGACGTTTGCCCGGCATGCGCTGTTCGTGCAATCTGCGTTTCGACCGCAAGCAATCTGAAACCCTGCCGCGCAAACCATGCCAGCTGAGCCGCCGCTCGTTCCTCGCCGCCGCCGCCGCTTTGCCGCGCGCCCCGCGCGCGCCGCGACCGCGGCCGCTTCCGGGCCGGTCGAGGTCGTCATCGTCGGGGCGGGCGCGGCCGGGATCGCCGCCGCGCGACAGGATCGCCGCCGCCGGCCGGCGGTACATCGTGATCGAAGCAACCGACCATGTCGGCGGACGCTGCATCACCGACACCAAAACCTTCGGCGTGCCGTACGATCGCGGCGCCCATTGGATTCACCTGCCCGACTTCAACCCGGTGACCAAGCTGGCGCCGCGCCGCGGCATCGAAGTCTATCCGGCGCCGCGAAGCCAGAAAGTGCGCATCGGCCGGCGTTACGCGCGCGAGGGCGAGCTCGAGGATTTCCTCACCGCCCAGGTGCGCACCAAGCGCGCGATCAAAGACGCTGCGCGCAAGGCCGACATCCCGTGCGAGCAGGCGGTGCCGAACGATCTCGGCGATTGGCGCGGAACGATCGAATTCGTGCTCGGTCCGTACAATTGCGCCAAGAATTTGACGCAGGTGTCGTCGTTCGATTTTGCCAAAGCCGCCGACCGCAATGCCGCCGCGTTCTGCAAGCAAGGTTTTGGCGCGCTGCTCGCCGCGCTCGCCCAGGGGCTCTCGGTTCAACTGTCGACGCCGGCGACAGAGCATCGATACCGCGGCGCGTCGTGGCGGTGGAAACCGCCAAGGGCACGATCGCCGCGCGGCGCCGCCATCGTCACGGTGTCGACCAATGTCATCGCGTCCGGCGGCCTCAAATTCAGCCCGGATCTCGGCCATCGGCAGATCGACGCATTCGGGCGAATGTCGCTCGGCAGCTACGATCGCATCGCGCTCGAACTCATCGGCAACCCGCTCGGCCTCGAAAGCGACGATCTGGTTTTCGAGAAATCGGCCAATACCCACACCGCCGCGATTCTGGCCAATGTCTCCGGCACGCCGCTCTGCACTGATCGATGTCGCCGGCGCGTTCGGCCGCGATCTTTCGGCGCAAGGCGAAGCGGCGATGCTCGATTTCGCCGCCGATTGGCTCGGCGGTCTTTACGGCGCGGAGGTGAAGAAGGCGATCGGCCGCAAGCACGCCACGCGCTGGAACGCCGAGCCCTATGCGCTCGGCGCCTGGTCCGCCGCCATGCCGGGCAGCCAATCCGACGCGGCGCACTTTGCTGGATCCGATCGCCGACGACGTCTGGTATGCCGGCGAAGCCACGCACGAGACCTTGTGGGGCACGGTGGGCGGCGCCTGGGAATCCGGCGAGCGCGCCGCCGATGCGGTATTGCGCCGGCTCGGTCCGCTCAAACAGACATCGCCTGGGGAGAGCGAGGCCGCGCCGAGGCGTAAGCCGCAACGCGTGCGCGAGGAACGGCAAGAACCCTCCTCTGACCAGACGCGACGTTATTTCGGCGATACGCCGACCATCATGCGCGAGGAGCGGTGATTTAACCAGTGGTCCGACGGGTCTTGATTTTGTTATCGCGAAACGCGATAGTGCGCCATGAAGCCGATTGCCTTTACGCCGGCAGGAGCCCGGCAATGGGCCAAGCTCGCGTCGCAGGTTCGTCACCGCATCGATGCTCGTTTGACGGAATTTGCCTTGACCGGCAAAGGCAATGTGAAGCGGCTCAAGGGACGACAAGGATCGAGGCTTCGTATCGGTGATTGGCGAGTGATTTTTTATGAAGAGAGTGGCTCAATCATTGTCGTTGGCGTTGGTCACCGGCGAGAGATATACGACTGAGGAAACCCATGAACGTTCGCTTTCAGAAGACCGCACGCGGTGAAGTAGCAATCCTCGCCCGCAAGGATTATGAAGCTCTCGTTGCGAGGGCAGCCGAAGCCGATGAGAACAAAGGGACTGCGCGTTTAGTAGCGCGCGCACATGCTGCGATCGCCGCAGGTGCTCCTTTACTGCCAAAGCATGTCGCCGATCGCCTTGCTAATGGAGACAATCCGGTGCGAGTGCTCCGCGAATGGCGCGATGTGCCACAGTTACAACTGTCCTCCCAGACGGGCCTCAGTCAGGGTTACATTTCCGATGTCGAGACCGGCCGGCGGAGCGGAACGGCGGCCGTGCTTCGCCTTATAGCGGACGCACTCAAGGTACCTCTTGATTTGCTCGTGCGAGCTTGAAGCGGAATCTTATTCCCGCAGCACGCCGCCGGTGCGCTTGCCGACCTCGGCGACGATTCTTGCCGCCAGCGCCTCGATCTCCGCATCCGTCATGGTTTTGTCGCGCGGCTGCAGCGTCACCGCGATGGCGATCGATTTCTTGTCCGCGGCGATGCCTTGGCCTTCGTAGAGATCGAACACGCTGACGCCCGCGATCAGCTTGGGGTCGGCCGAGCGTGCCGCGCGCACGATATCGGCAGCCTTCACATCGCGCGCGACGACGAAGGCGAAGTCGCGTTCGACCGGCTGAAACGGCGACAGATCGAGCGCGGGTTTGGCGCGGGTCGCTTTCGCCTTCGGCTCGGGGATGCGTTCCAGAATGACCTCGAAGGCGACGAGCGGACCATCGGCATCGAGCGCTTCGAGCGCGCTCGGATGCAATTCGCCGAAATGTCCGAGCACATTGTGCGGACCGATCTGGATCGTGCCGGAACGGCCGGGATGAAACCAGGCCGGGCCGCCCGGCATCACTTGCAGCGCCTGCGCCGGCGCGCCGGCTGCCGTCAACACGGTGAGCGCATCGGCTTTGGCGTCGAACGCATCGACCTCACCGTCGCGCTTCGACCAATGCCGGCCGATGCCGGATGGTTTCGCCAGCGCGCGGCGCACGCCGGCGGCGGCGACAAGCTGATCGGCCGGCTGGTCGCCGCGAAACACTTGACCGACTTCGAACAAGCCGGCGTCGGGAAAACCGCGGTCGGCGTTCTTCTGCGCGGCGGCGATGAGGCCCGGAATGAGGCTCGGCCGCATGTCGGACAAGTCCGCCGCGATTGGATTGGCGAGCGCAAGCTCGGGCTTGCCGCCGCCGAACAGCTCGGCGTGTTGCCTGGCGATGAAGGACCAGGTGACCGCTTCGGTAAGATTGCGCGCGGCAAGCGCGCGCTTGGCCTTGCGCGTGCGGAGCTGGATCGGCGTCAGCACCGGTTGGCGCGGCGCCTCGCCGCGCGGAAACGGCGTCGCTGGCACCTGGTCGACGCCCAGGATGCGCACCACCTCCTCGACCACATCGGCCTTGCCGTGCACGTCGGGACGCCACGACGGCACAGCAACTTTCACCCGCTCGCCCTGGCCGGCGATGACGAAGCCGAGGCGATCGAGCACGCGCCGCACTTCGCTGAGCGGCACCGCGAGGCCGGCAAGACGCGGCAGTTCCGACAGCGGGAAATCGATGACCCGCTCCGGCACTTGCGCATTGCCAGCAACGGTGACTTCGGAGGGCTTGCCGCCGCACAGGTCGACAACCATGCGGGTCGCCAATTCCAGACCCGGCAGCATGAAGGCCGGATCGACGCCGCGCTCGAAGCGGTAGCGGGCATCGGAATTGATGCCGAGTCTGCGGCCGGTCTGCGCAATGTTGATAGGCTCCCACAGCGCCAATTCGATCAGCACGTCGGTGGTCGCCTCCGAGCAGCCGGTTTTTTCGCCGCCCATGATGCCGGCCAGCAATTCGACGCCGTCGTCATCGGCAATAACGCAGACCGTGTCGTCGAGCGGATAGGTCTTGCCGTCGAGCGCCAGCAATGTTTCGCCGGCGCGCGCCCGCCGCACCGTGAGATTGCCGCGCACTTTCGCCGCGTCGAACACGTGCAGCGGCCGGCCGCGGTCATAGGTGATGAAGTTCGTGATATCGACCAGCGCATTGATCGGACGCAAGCCGATCGCGGTCAGCCGCTTTTGCAGCCAATCCGGTGACGGGCCATTTTTCACGCCGCGCACCAGGCGCAGCGAGAAGGCCGGGCACAGCGAGGCCGCGGCGCCGAAATCGAGAGTCACTTGCACCGGGCACGGATACTCGCCCTTGAGCGGCTTGATCGCCGCGTTCTTGAATTTGCCCATGTCGGCTGCGGCAAGATCGCGGGCGATCCCGTGCACGCCGGTGCCGTCGCCGCGGTTCGGCGTCAAATTGATCTCGATCACCGGATCGTCGAGGCCGGCATATTTCGCGTAAGGTTCGCCGACCGGCGCATCATCCGGCAGATCGATGATGCCGTCGTGATTGTCGGAAATTTGCAGCTCGGCTTCGGACACCAGCATGCCGCGGCTCTCAACGTCGCGGATCTTGCCGATTCCAAGAGTAATGTTCTTGCCGGGGATGAAGGCGCCGGGCGGCGCGAACACGCCCGTCATGCCGGTGCGCGCATTCGGCGCACCGCACACGACCTGGATCGGCTGGCCGCCGCCGGTATCGACCATGCAGACGCGCAGACGATCCGCGTTGGGATGCGGCTTGGCCTCGGCGACGCGGGCGATCACGAATGGTGCGAACAGCTTCGCCTTGTCCTCGATGCGCTCGACCTCGAGTCCGATCATGGTGAGCTTGTCGGCAAGCTCGCCGAGCGAATGATCGGTGTCGAGGTGCTCCTTGAGCCAGGCGAGGGTGAATTTCATCATCGCGGCGTCGCTCCAGGCGCTGCCGATACTGCCCCTGCGCGCCTGGACAGTCCTTCCCCTCCCCCGCTTGCGGGGGAGGGTAGGGAGGGGGCCACGGCGGCGCCGACCGCCGCAGCGATCACGTCCCAAACACCTTCCCTGTTCGTCATTACATCGTGATTGCTAAATCGCAGGACACGAAATCCTTCGGAGCGCAAAAATCTGTCTCGGCGCAAATCTCGTGCCTCATGCTCATGGTCATAGTGCTGCCCGCCATCAAGTTCGACCACCACTTTTTCTGCGTGCGAAACAAAATCAACAATGTATGGGCCTATCGGGGTCTGGCGGCGAAAGCCCACGCCTTCCAACCGGTGCGCACGAACCATGCGCCATGCGATCTTTTCAGCCTCGGTCGCATTCGTTCGCAATGCCCGCACCCGTTTTCGGATCACGGGCTTTACGTGCCACTTTGGTCTTTTCAACACTTGGGTCACGCTGCGACGAGGCCCGCGGGCCCCCTCCCTACCCTCCCCCGCGAGCGGGGGAGGGAAACGATTAAGGACTCAATCCGCCGGCGAGGGTCGGAAAATCAAGCGGGCGGAAACCGTAATGCGACAGCCAGCGCACATCCGCCTCGAAGAAGGCGCGCAGGTCCGACATGCCGTATTTGAGCATAGCGAGACGGTCGATCCCCATGCCCCAGGCAAAACCTTGATACGCGTCGGGATCGAGCCCGCAATTCTTTAGTACGTTCGGATGCACCATGCCGCAGCCGAGAATCTCCATCCAGTCGTCGCCTTCGCCGAAACGGATCTCGCCTTTGTCGCGGCGGCACTGGATGTCGACTTCGAGCGAGGGCTCGGTGAACGGGAAGAATGACGGCCGGAACCGCATGCCGACGCGATCGACCTCGAAGAACGCCTTGAAGAATTCTTCCAGGATCCATTTGAGGTGGCCGAGATGGGAGCCTTTGTCGATGACCAGGCCCTCGACCTGGTGGAACATCGGCGTGTGTGTCTGATCGCTGTCGCAGCGATAGGTGCGGCCGGGAATGATGACGCGGATCGGCGGCTTCTGGCTCAGCATCGTGCGCACCTGCACCGGCGAGGTGTGCGTGCGCAACAAGAGCCGTGTGCCGTCCGGCTTCGGATTGAAGAAGAACGTGTCGTGCATCAAGCGCGCCGGATGGTCTTCCGGAAAATTGAGCTTGGTGAAATTATAATCGTCGGTCTCGATGTCGGGCCCTTCGGCGACGGCAAAGCCCATATCGGCGAAGATCGCCGTCAATTCGTCGGTCACTTGCGTAATCGGATGGACGCGGCCGATCTCGGCCGGCGCCTCGCGCACCGGCAAGGTAACATCGATGCTCTCGGTGCTAAGCCGCGCTTCCAGCGCCGCGCCCTTGAACGTCTCGCGGCGCGCGGCGAGCGCCGCGTTGACGCGGTCCTTGAGCCCGTTGATCAGCGGCCCCTGATTTTTCCGCGCCTCGGGCGGCAGCGTGCCGAGCGTCTTGAGCAGCGTGGTGACCGAGCCGCTCTTGCCCAAAGCCGCGACGCGCACGGTTTCAAGCGCAGCTTCGTCGCCGGCGCCCGCAACGTCGGCAAGAATTTCGTTCTCAAGCTGCACAATATCGGTCATGAGCGATCAATCCGGCATGAAGGGCAGATCGGTGTCGGACGGCTTGCCGCCGGCCTGTGTCAGCATGCAATGAACCTGTCCGCGATGATGGGTCTGGTGATTGAACATATGTGTCACCAGCGCCCAGCGCGGCCGCGTCCATTCGCGCTTAGTCGCGCCGGAATAGTAGGTCATGTCCTCGGCGAGCCAAGCATCGTCGACGGTAGCGGCCCAATCGATAATCTTGCGGTCGAAATCGGCGCGCTCGATTTTCAAGGCGTCCCAATCCGGATAGAGCATGCCCGATTCCGGAATTCCGACCTGTGGCCGCGGCCAATCGGTGAACCGGCCCATCCAGGTGCGGTCGCCCCACAAAAGATGGCTGAGCGTCTGCTGGATCGAACCGAAGAAAGCGCCGCGCTCCCGGCAGCGCTCCTGCGCGGACAGCCTGTCGGCGACGCCGTAGAGGTTTTCATTCTGCCAGCGGTTATAGCGCGCCATGCGCTGCACGTAACTGCGGTCGATCATGATTGCGGTTCCTATAGTCGTCATGCCCGGCCTCGTGCCGGGCATCCACGTCTTTTCCTAGCGGCAAATAAGACGTGGATGGCCGGAACAAGCCCGGCCATGACGCAGAACGGTTACGCGAGCGCGGATTTGGCCTGGCCGACGATCGCCTCGAAGGCCACCGGCTCGGTGATCGCAAGGTCCGAGAGCACCTTGCGGTCGACCATGATGCCGGCCTTGGCGAGGCCGGCGATGAAGCGGCTGTAATTGAGACCGAACGGCCGCACCGCCGCATTGATCCGCTGGATCCACAAGGCGCGGAAGGTGCGCTTCTTGCGCTTGCGATCGCGAAACGCATATTGGTTCGCCTTCTCCACCGCCTGCTTGGCGATACGGATGGTGTTCTTGCGCCGGCCACGAATAGCCCTTAGCGGCTTTGAGCACTTTCTTGTGCTTGGCATGGGAAGTGACGCCGCGCTTGACGCGTGCCATGACTGATCTCCTTCACGAATTTGGAATGCTAAACGGATTTGCCGGCAGTCGGCGGTCAGCCGTTCGGCAAAAAGTATTTCTTGATGTTGTCGCCGTCGGTCTTGAACAGCACATTGGTGCCGCGCAATTGGCGGATCTGCTTCTTGGTGCGCTTGATCATGCCGTGCCGCTTGCGCGACTGCGCATAGAGGACCTTTCCGGACCCCGTCACCTTGAAGCGCTTTTTCGCGCCCGACTTGGTCTTGATCTTGGGCATTTGGCTCTCCTTGGCCGCAAGCGCGCCCTCCTACCCTCCCCCGCAAGCGGGGAGGTAGGGAGGGGGCCGCCGAAAATGCTCATAACTGAGCGATGTGTGCGTGGAGCACTTCGCGCCGCCACGGCAGCCCTTAATCAGCCGGGCGGCGCGAGGGCGCGGTTATGGCAGAGGGCGCGGATGAACGCAACCCGTTGAAGGTCAATCGGAAATGATGAGGGCGCCGGGCTTAGCGCGGCGCCAAAACCATGACCACCTGGCGGCCTTCAAAACGCGGCTCCTGCTCGATCTTGGCGATCTTCGCGGTGTCGCCCTTGACGCGGTCGAGCAGCTTATAGCCGAGCTCCTGATGCGCCATTTCGCGGCCGCGGAAGCGCAATGTCACCTTGACCTTGTCGCCTTCCTCGAAAAACCGGGCGATCGAGCGCATTTTCACGTCGTAATCGTGATCGTCGATCATCGGCCGCAGCTTGATCTCCTTGATCTCGACGACTTTCTGCTTCTTGCGCGCCTCGGCGGCTTTCTTCTGGGCCTGATATTTGTATTTGCCGAAGTCGAGAATTTTGCAGACCGGCGGGACCGAATTCGGCGCGATCTCGACCAGATCGAGCCCGGCCTCCTGCGCCATGGCGATTGCGGCGCTGATCTCGGTGACGCCCTTGTTGGCGCCGTCTTTATCGATGAGTTGGACCTCGCGGACGCGGATGTCCTCGTTGATGCGCGGCCCCTCCTTGGCGGCGGGCTGCGGCAGTTCTGATTGGGCGACGAATGGGCCGTATCTCCTTTGAGTCGTTGCTACTGGGTCGTTCAAACATTGCCGCCCGGCATCGCGCGATACCACGGAGGTTTATCGGCGCTACTGAGCGGTGAACGTAGAAGATCGGGAGTTTTTGCCTTCAAGTCAACGACAATGCATGCCGCGTTCTCCGCATGATCTATATTCCGTCACCCTGATGTGCGAGTCCGTCACCTCGCCACACTTGCGACGCTCCCAGGAGGACGTGACGATGAACGATAACAGCCTGAAATTCCTGGATATTGGCGAAGGAGCGACGGCGCGCGCCGTCGCCGTTCGGGTGCAAGGCGGCGCCGCGCCCGGCCTGTTCTGGCTTGGCGGTTACAAGTCCGACATGAAGGGCAACAAGGCACAGGCGCTGGCGCATTGGGCCGGCGACAGAAGGCCGCGCCTGCGTGCGGTTCGATTATTCCGGCCACGGCGAATCGGCAGGCGCGTTCACCGACGGCACGATCGGCCGCTGGCTCGAAGACAGCCTCGCGGTATTCGATGCCTTTTGCCGCGGACCGCAGATTTTGGTCGGCTCGTCGATGGGCGGCTGGCTCGCTTTGCTCCTGGTCCGCGCCTTGCAACGCCGCCGCCTCCCAACCCGCCCACGCAAGCGGGGAGGATAAGGCGGCGGCGTCAGCCAGGTCGCCGGCCTGGTGCTGATCGCGCCGGCGATCGATTTCACCGAAGAATTGATGTGGAAACGGTTCACCCCCGAGATCAAGCGCGAGCTTGAGGAGAACGGCGTTTGGCAGCGGCCATCGCAATACTCGGCCGAGCCATACATCGTCACCCGGCAATTGATCGAGGAAGGCCGCAACCATCTTCTGCTCGGCGGCATGATCGAATGCGGCTGCCCGGTGCGCATCCTGCAAGGCGTCGAAGATCCGGACGTGCCGTGGCAGCACGCCAAGGCGCTGGTGGCGCGGCTCGCGTGCGACGATGTGGTGCTCACGCTGGTCAAGGACGGCGATCACCGCCTGTCGCGGCCGGAAGATATCGAGCGCCTCATCGCCGCTATCGCCGAGTTTTAGAGCTGACCCTATCGGTTCGTCCCCGCGAAAGCGGGGACCCACCTTTCGCAAATCTTGTCTGGATTCCCACTTACGCGGGAATGAGCGGAATAAGCCTAGCCTTCGCTGGCGACCTTCTCTTCGGCGGCCTTCTCTTCAGCAGCGGCCTTGTCTTCGTCGGCGAACGCCACGCCGAGCTGGTCGCTGGTACGCCAGACCACGCGGCAGGCGCGCCGCGTGCGGCCATGCTCGAATGTCAGGTCGAAGGTTTCCGGCATGCCATAGGTGTTCGCTAGTTTCAGGCAGGCGCCACCGTCAGTGATGTTCTGCACCGTGCAATGAATGACCGGCGAGCGGCGCGGCACGATGATCTTGGCGTTGCGCAGCACGCGGGTGCGCCTCACGTTCCGACGATCCTCGTCCTCATCCTCGGTTTTAAATCCGCTTTCATCACAATCCGTCCGGTCGTGCGTCAGGGTCGAAACCCCTGCTCCTAACACCTATCACGCAAGTCTTACGGATCGTCGAATGGTCACCCCGACAACAGGTTAATGTCGGCGAATATGGCGCCGATTTATCGGCTGCCCGGTAATATTTCGTTGACGCTGTGGCGTGGCCGCAAATTTTTTATGCTTCCGCCATGAGACTGTACGGGAGCGACTCCTGCCAGCGGCTTTTCCGCCCGCACCCGGTTTTTCCACAATACGCTGGTGCTGACAGCCTATTGGCCGCTATAATCCCTCGAAGTCCATTAAAGTTCTTAAGTAACCGGGGAAAACCGGCAGTAACGGGGGAAACGACAATGGCCACGAAACGATCTTCACATCCACTTTTGTCCTGCACCGATGACGCCGCAAACAACTTGGCGGATCCGTTGCTTCTCATCGGACGTATTTTGATTGCCGCCGTATTCTTGATGACGGTGTGGTTCGCCTCTCCGACAATCGGCTACCTCACGTCCATCAACTATATCTATCCCGAAATCATGAGTCCGCTTGCTAGAATAGTCGAGTGGATTATCGTCGTGTCGCTGGTGCTGGGGATCGGCACGCGCTATGGCGCATTGCTCGGCCTGCTCTTCGTGATTATCGCGGCGGCGACCGCCCATCGCTATTGGGGGTATCCCGAGGCCGCCCAACTGATTCAGTACACCTTGCTCACCAAAGACATTGCGATCGCGGGCGGCTTGATCGTGTTGTTCGTAGCCGGTGGCGGCCGCTTTAGCATCGACTGGATGCTTGCCGGGAAAAAATGAAAGCATAGCCTGCCGCGGGGTCGATGTCCGCTTTCCGGCTGACAACGTCATTGGCTACGAGACCTCGGTGCAGTGCAGCGTGGGCTGCGGCAGCTATCTCGATTTTTTGTCAAACGACCGCGGGCTGTTTCACCGGGACGCCAAGCCATTGATAGAGCCGCGACGCGATGACGACGGCCAACATGACCGCTATCGTTTGAATGACGGCGAGCCAGACGGCCAGCACCGCTGCCAGGGTCAGTGTCGCGGCGGCATCCCGTCCCATCCAATGACCAATCACGCTGCCAATTACGAATATTGCCAGCCCGGTCACCGCGATCCCTGCGACGGCCAAAGGTAGAATAGCGAGCAGGACGACCGAAAAGACGCGCCACGTATTGCCTTTTGTATCGGCAATTGCGCGGCCCCAGCTCGCGTCTGGCGCGTCGACGGCGATTGCGGGAAACAGCGTGACGATCCGCGCCGCCACCATCGCCATCACCGCCAGCGCGACGACAGCCGCAATGGTCGAGATGACGCTCGGCAGCGACATGTCGAGCGAGATCAGATGGATCAGACCGCTGGCCGCCGGCATGATCGCCGCGGGCACAAGCGACCAAACGAAGTAACGTTGGAATCGCTTGTCCGTCGGCACCAGTCGGTAAATTGCCGTCGTCTCGCCAAGGATGATGAAGCGGTGCACGGCGATCAGGTAGGGGGTGAGAAAGAAAGGGTGCGCAGCGAGCCAGCCGGCAGATAGCAGGATCGCCGGCACGTGCGTCCAGACCGCCGTCGGAATATAAAATAAGACAAGCTCGAGCGCTAAGACGATCAGCAGCGCGACAAACGTGAGTACAGGGAGCTTACGGAGGACGCGGCCGGTGTCGCACCAGGCCAGTGCCACAGCCTGCCAAATTCTTGGCGCCTCGGGGTTCACCGGCTTGCTTCCTGAAATCTCAGTCTCGCTCCAGGAATGCTCAAGGCATGCGTCACATCTAATCTTTGTCGACGAACATCCCCGGAAGGTTCAATTGAATGACATCCCGAGGGATGTCCGCCTTCACGGGTGAAGCAGACATTGCCCAAACTGTTTAGGAAGTGGCGCGCCCGAAGGGATTCGAACCCCTGACCTCTGCCTTCGGAGGGCAGCGCTCTATCCAGCTGAGCTACGGGCGCGTGCCGTTGGTAGATAGCGAAACAGCGGCATCGCGGCAACGGCCGATGCCCTTGCCGCTCGTGTCGGCGGCTCCTAAGCTTCGGGTCCGTCACCCTGAGGTGCCCGCGCGCACGCGGGCCTCGAAGGGCGACGGCCGAAGCGCCTGGGCCGTTCATCCTTCGAGGCTCGCTTCGCTCGCACCTCAGGATGACGGATCACTCGAGGAGCAACGCGATGTCGCAACTTGCGGAAAAGACTGAGAAACGCGAGCCGAAGACCGCCCAGATCAAGGACGCCGCGTTCAAATGGGACGATCCGCTCGACCTGGAAAGCCAGCTGACCGAGGAAGAGCGCATGGTGCGCGACACCGCGCGCGATTATGCGCAGGAGAAGCTGTTTCCCCGCGTGCTCGCCGCCAATCGCGACGGCAATTTCGACCCGGCCATCATCCGCGAGATGGGCGCGCTCGGGCTGATCGGCTCGACCGTTCCGGAAGAATACGGCGGCGCCGGCCTCGGTTATGTCAGTTATGGATTGATCGCGCGCGAGATCGAGCGCGTGGATTCCGGCTTCCGCTCGCAAATGTCGGTGCAGTCCTCGCTGGTGATGCACCCGATCTATGCCTATGGCAGCGAGGCGCAGCGCCGCAAATATCTGCCGAAGCTCGCGACCGGCGAGATCGTCGGCTGCTTCGGCCTGACCGAGCCCGATCACGGCTCCGACCCCGGTTCGATGGTCACACGCGCCGAAAAAGTATCCGGCGGCTATAGCCTCACCGGCGCCAAAACCTGGATCACCAACGCGCCGGTCGCCGACATCGCGGTGGTGTGGGCCAAGCTCGACGGCAAGATTCGCGGCTTCATCGTCGAGCGCGGCACCAAGGGATTCTCCACGCCGAAGATCGAAGGCAAGCTGTCGTTGCGCGCTTCGATCACCGGCGAGATCGTGCTCGAAGGCGCGATGGTGCCGGAGGAAAATATCCTGCCGAACGTTTCGGGCCTCGCCGGCCCGTTCGGCTGCCTCAACGTGGCGCGCGCCGGCATTGCCTGGGGCGCCATCGGCGCTGCGGAATTCTGCTGGCATCGCGCCCGCGATTATGTGCTCAACCGCAAGCAATTCGGCCGGCCGCTCGCCGCCAATCAGCTGGTGCAGAAAAAGCTCGCCGATATGCAGACCGAGATCACGCTCGGCCTGCATGCGGCATTGCGGCTGTCGCGCATGATCGAACAAGGCACGGCATCGCCGCCGGCGATCTCGCATGCTCAAGCGCAACAATTGCGGCAAGGCGCTGGACGTCGCCCGCCTGGCCCGCGACATGCACGGCGGCAACGGCATTGCCGAGGAATACCATGTGATGCGCGTGCTCTGTAATCTCGAGACCGTCAACACTTACGAAGGCACCCACGACATCCACGCGCTCGTGCTGGGCCGCGCGCAGACCGGCATCCAGGCGTTTATGTAATCGGCCATTCCGGTTCGCGGCGCCGGGACGCGACCCGGCGTCCATGATTTTCGTTCCGCAGCGCGCCGGGTGGGTGCAAATCGCGGCGCGAAGCCATACATAGAGCTTTCCCCCAACCAAGGAGCCCGGCATGGCCTCGCGCCAGATCAAAATGCCTGTGAAGGACGATTTCGCCAAAGACAAAGAAGGCGTCGACGACGTGTTCTCACAGCGCAAACGGCCGGAGCGCGGCCGGTTTTTGCTCCAGGTCGACCGCCAAACCAAAGGGTCCTACACGACATCGGAAGAAGCTCAAGCGGCGGCGCTGGTGATCAAGACGGGTTATCCCATTGTTCAGGTGTCGATCTATGACAGCGTCGACAACACGAACACGATGGTGGAAGCCTCACCCGCGGCATCCTGACGAGCTTGCGTCGCGCACCCGCGACGCGTTGACGCTCAAGGCTTTAATGTCCCGGTGCCGGACTCTGAAGGCGGAATGACGCACGATCTCTACAATCTTCGTCGTTTCGTCGCTGCCCAAGATCCGGTCTACGAACGCGTTTGTGCGGAGCTGCGCAACGGCCAGAAAGAGAGCCACTGGATGTGGTTCATCTTCCCGCAGATTACAGGACTCGGCTCGAGTCCCATGGCGATCAAATTCGCAATATCATCCCGCACGGAAGCGCGGGACTATCTGGACCATGCCGTACTTGGACCGCGGCTCACTGAATGACGCGGCTCGTTACAAACGTACAGGGACGCGCAATCGAAGAGATTCTCGGCTATCCTGACGACCTGAAATTTAGATCGTCGATGACACTGTTTGCCAGCGTTGCGGTGGACGCCAAGGATTTCACTGGAGCGCTGGAAAAATTCTACGACAGTGAAAGCGATGCTGCGACGCTTGAACGTCTGTGCATCGCCGACAAGGATCCATTAATGGTCGCCGATGATGATAATCGACGCCGACGCCGCGAAGATAAAAACTTAAACGGATTTTTTTGGATCAGGCGGAGCGCTGTCGTCTCGCGCTCCGGCATTGCGACACCACGGCAACGTCGACGGTCATGCCGAGATAGCTGCCCGGCGGGCCGACAAAGCTGCCGCTGATCGGGCACGGCCTGGCTGATGTCGCGCGTGACGGCGACGCGGATCAAATCCATGCCGCCGATCGTGCCGTTGGTCGGATCGTAGGCGATCCAGCCGGAGCCGGGAACGTAGATGTCGGCCCAGGCGTGAGTCGTACCGGCGCCGATCGCGGCCGGCGAGCCGGCATCGGCGGCAGCCCGGTAAAGATATCCCGTCACGACGCGCGCGCCGAAGCCCAGGCTGCGGGCGGCTTCGATGAACAGCACGGCGAGATCGCGGCAGGAGCCCCAGCCGCGGTTGAGTGTCTCGACGGGAGTTTGCGTCCCCTCGGTTTCTCGGCTTTGGTAGGAGATCTGTGCCGCCACGCCGAAATTCAAATCGGCCAACAGCGCCGACGTATCGGTCGGATTGCTGCGCACGAAGCCGCGCGCCCACGCTGCCGAGCCGATCGCTGCGGATCGGGATATTGCCGTTCCAGCATGCGGCCGAGGTCGATGCGATCGTCGGCGGAATAGACGAACGGATAGCGCGACGCGTCCGGCGTGATCTGGAACGGCGGCCGCTCGGCGGCATAGGTCTCCAGGACAAGGTTGCTCTCGATCCGCAATTCGGCCGACGGTTCGGAGAACGATGCGATGGCGACCGAGTTGCCGAAAACATCGTGCATCCAGCGGATCGACGCCGGCGGCGAGAAAGTCAAATTGGTTTTGATCAGGCGAAGATCGTGGCTGTCGCGCGGGCGCAGCATCAGCCGATGATCGCCGAGCACGACCGGGCGGCTGTAACGATAAATCGTGGTGTGCCGCACATCGAGAACGGTCATTGTCGCACCGCCATCGTCGTGGATCGCTACAGGCGACACTCGATCTGTGCGCTTGAAATTATTAAACAAGTGGGAGTTTGCGCTTTATTTTCCCAAAATCGCTATTTCCCGCCAATTGCGCCAGATTGTGTGATAATGTCCCGACCCATGATCGATCATGAAGACTTTTCCGTTGTCGTGAAGCACAGGGCACCGCCGCCAAAATCATGGCGCTGGGAGATCTACCGCGCCGGCCGAACCAGCGCGATTGACCATTCCCAGGTCTATTTCGAGTCCATGACGGAAGCCAACCGGGCGGGAAAAGCTGCGCTCAGGATGCTGTTGAGCGAATACCCCGAGTGAAGCAGCGCAAGCTTTGACAAATCCCTGCATACCTCTATAGCCAAGCAGTTGCGAAGGGCTGCCGCAAAAACGGCGACGTACCGAAGCCGCCGTTTCTTCCAATTGGCAGCCACGATGCCCATCGGCAGGCACGCCTCCAAATACCGGCGTCGGCAAAAGTCGGCCTAGATTGGTGCCGTGGCCGTCGGCAATTACTCGCGCGCCAGTGGTTCGAGCACCTTGGCCGCCGCGCCCATCAACGCTCGAGCGAAGAGGAACGCCGCGTGCAGGTTCTCGTCCGCGACAACAATGTCGACCAGGCCCTCAAAGTGCTGAAGAAGAAGATGCAGCGTGAGGGCATTTTCCGCGAGATGAAGCTTCGCGGCCATTACGAAAAGCCTTCTGTGCGGCGCGTCCGCGAGAAGGCGGAAGCCATCCGCCGCGCCCGCAAGCTGGCGCGCAAAAAGTTGCAGCGCGAAGGTCTGCTGCCGATGAAGCCGCGGGTCGTCCCTGGCGCCGCCCCCGGACGAGGCGGTCCCGCGCGCGCCGCGCCGCCGCGCCGCTTCTGATCCGGAACGGCGCGACTCCTCGCGGCCGGGGCATGGCCGTCTGAAGGACGGCGTCGCTTCGCTCGTTTATGTCCCTTGCGACACCAGCGGGGCGCAGCCATATCCGGCTGTGCCGGGGAATGTCATTGCCATAATCCGGCGCATTTGCGTTCTCCGGCCATTGCCCCGCCAAATCCGCCAACAAGGGACTCCCATGCCGCAATCGATGTCGCAAGCCTCGCTGCCGGTTCTCGAAATCAATCTCAATGCGCTGTCCGCCGTTCTCGACAAGGCGGAAGCTTTTGCCGCCGCCAGGAAAATCGATCCCGCGGTGCTTTTGCATGCGCGATTGTCGCCCGACATGTTCGACCTCACCCGCCAGGTGCAGGTCGCAACCGACGGCGCCAGGCGCGGTTCGGCGCGCCTCGCCGGCGTCGAGCCGCCGAGTTACGCCGACAACGAGACGACGATTGCGCAACTCAAGGAGCGCATCGCCAAAACGGTCGCTTTCCTCAAGACGCTCGATCGCGCCAAGATCGACGCCTCGGCCGAGCGCGAAATCACGATACCGCTCGGCGGCGACAAAAAAGGCCAGATGAAAGGCGACGACTATCTCAACCATTTCATGCTGCCGAATTTTTATTTCCATTGCACCGCCGCCTACACGATCTTGCGCCACAACGGCGTCGATATCGGCAAGCGCGACTTTTTGGGTGCGATCCCGATGAAGATGCTGTGAGGCGCACTGAGCAAGGCACGGACGAAGCCGCCCGCATTAGGAAAGACGATGGTCAGCGACAGCAAAAAGACCAAAGCCGATACGGCGTCAAAAGATAAGACCGCGGCGGCGGTCAAGAGCACTGCCGCCGATGCCGCGCCCAAATCCGACGGCGGCGAATCAGCCAAGAGCCCTGCCGCGGCAGATGCCGCCAAGCCCGAAGGCGGCGAGACGGCGGCCAAGACACCTGCCGACTATAGCCGGGGCGAAGGCCAGAAGCCGGTCACTGCGGCCTACAAGGAAAACTGGAACGCTATTTTTGCAAAGAAAAAGAAGAAAAAACGATAATTTTCGCGGCGGAGCAACTCTGGTTTCCGAATTTCTAAGCGGCATGGGTCCGTTTGAATACGTATATGAAAATGGCATTGCCTTGACTAGAAATTGCCGCGCGCGAGGCCGCATGGCCCACCACGACGCATAGCCAAATTTCAGCGGGACTAGGTCATGAATGAGGCCGGTCACCGTCTGGCTTTCCTGAGAGAGCTGGCCTGGAGTGATATTCTTGTCGTTCTTGTCGTTCTGATCGGCTGTTGCCTGCTCGTTTTCGCGGTGCGTCGCGCCGTGCGCCGCACTGCCGAAAGAGCGCCGTCACATCGGCGTCTGCTGATCTTGCGGCTGGCACCCATCGCGCGGCTATTGATCTGGATAGCCGGCATCGCGATCATTGTTCCGGTTCTGGTCGAACCCAGCTTCGAGGACATCGTAGCCCTGGTCGCGGGTGTCAGTTTGGCGCTGGCGTTCGCGCTGAAGGACTACGTAAGCTGCTTGATTGCCGGCGTGGTGACGGTCATCGAGAACACCTATCAGCCGGGCGATTGGATTGAGATGGACGGCGCTTACGGCGAGGTCATGGCGATCGGTGCCAGGGCCGTACACATCGTCACGGCAGAAGACACCGAGGTGATCATCCCCCATGCCCGACTCTGGTCGTCCAGCGTTCACAACGCCAGTAGCGGCAACCGAAGCTTGCTTTGCGTGGCCAATTTCTACCTTCAGGCCGACCACGACGGCGCCGCCGTGCACCGATCCCTGATCGAAACCGGCGAAACCAGCCGCTATCGGAAACCGGAAACACCGGTGAAGGTGGTGGCGGCCGAAACGCCGTGGGGCACACACTATAAAATCAAAGCCTATGTGATCGACAGCCGCGAGCAGTTCGACATGATCACCGACCTCACCACCCAAGGCAAAGCGCGACTCCGGGTCTTTGGCGTTAAGTTCGCCCAAGCGCCCTATGCGGAGAGCGAAAGCGATTGAGCGTGGCCTTGCCCACTGCGGAGCTTCGGCGCTATAGCGGCGGCTCCTCGCCGCCTTCCTTCTTGCAGGCGATGCTGGCCTCTTCGAGGTCGAGTTCGCGTTCGATGCGGCGGCGCGCTTCGTCGGTGATTTGGCCGTCTTGCAAGGCTTGGTAGATGTAGGCGCGCTCGGCCGCGATCAGCTCCATCCGCAAGTCCGCGGCCATCGCGGCGGCAACCGTCCCGTCCGATGTATGTTCCGGCAGCCGTCCGGCGCGATATTCGTGACGCGCGCGCAAGATCGCCAGCGCCTCGGGCGAGGTTCGGCCATCGGCCACGAATTGTTGCAAGAGCTTATGCCCCACGTTCAAGGCTTGCGACCGCGCGGCAAGCTCGGCCTCGTGGTCGCGCCGGCGTTCGGCGGCGGCATGTTTTGCCAGTCCGAGCCAGCGGGCCACAGCCGGCAGCATCAACCCCTGCCCAATCAGCGTGACGACGATGACGCCGAAAGTGACAAAGAGAATGAGATCGCGGTCGGGAAACAGCGTACCGGCTGCGGTGGTCAGCGGAATGGCCAAAGCCGCCGCCAGCGAGACGACGCCGCGCACCCCGACAAACCCCAGAAAGAACAGCCACCGCCAGGGCGGCAGCGGATCCCGGCGCGCCAGCGACGGGCTCAACCAGCGCGGCAGCAGCGCCGCCGGATAGACCCAGACAAAGCGCGTCACGATCACCACCGCCACCGTGAGCGCGATCGCAAATGCGAGTTGATGCCACGGCACTTCGTGCATGCGAACGAACAGCGTTCGCGTCTGCATGCCGGTCACCAGAAAGACAAAACCTTCGAGCAGATAGACCACCAGGTCCCAAAAGAAGATGCCTTGCAGCCGCGTCGCCGCCGGAATGAGCAACGGTCCGTTCCAGCTCACGAACAGGCCGGCCGCCACCGTTGCTAAAACACCCGAGCCGCCCAATTGCTGCGGCACCAAAAACGCGGCGTAAGGCGTCAACAGCGACAGCGTGATTTCGACGCGGGGATCGCGCGCCCAGCGGCGCAGCCGCAGGCTGAGCCAGCCGATGGCGATGCCATAGGCGATCTCGGCGACGACAATGAGCGCAAATTCGCCGGCCGCCTCGCCGAAGGAAAACAGGCCGGTGCTCACGGCGGCGACGGCAAAGCGGTAGAGAATCAAAGCCGTGGCATCGTTGGCGAGACCTTCGCCTTCGAGCACGACGACAAGCCGGTGCGGGACGCCGAGACGGCGGACGATGGCGAGCGGCGCCACCGCATCGGGCGGCGACACGATGGCGCCAAGCACGAAGGCGACCGCCAGCGGCATGCCGAGCAGCCAATGCGCCGCCGCCGCCACCGCGCAAGTGGTGAACACGACACAGCCGAAGGCAAACAGCGCGATCGGGCGCAGATTGAACCGGAATTCGCGCCAGCTCATGGCGACGCCGGCGGAATAGATCAGCGGCGGCAGGATGCCGAGCAGCACCAGTTCGGGCGCCAGCTCGATCCGCGGCAATCCGGGCGTAAGCGCCAGCGCGATGCCGGCGATGACCAGAAGGATCGAGGGCGCGATGTTGAGCCGTTTCGCGACGACGGCAACGATCACCAGGACGGCGAGCAATAATAGGAGTGTTTCGATGGTCGTGGTCATGCGTCACGCGGAGCCTGATCAATGTGCATTATCGACCCTGTTGGCTGGTTTCAGCAAAGTGAAAAGCAACGCTTTCGCGACACACGCGCGCGACTCCCTCTCCCCGCGTGCGGGAGAGGGTAGGGTGAGGGGGCCTCTCGGCTGGGCTTAGATTAGAGCGCTCAGATTCGCTGAGAGGCCCCCTCATCCTCGTCGCTTCGCTCCATAGCCGATGCTTGCATCGGCGTTCTTTACTTAAGAACGGCGTCCGAAGGACGCCTATGTTCTCCCCGCACGCGGGGAGAAGTGAAAAAGCAATCCCGTTCTCGCGATGCATCCGCATCCGAGTTTTGCCAAGCGATTTCCAAAAAGCCCCCCACGAAGGGAGGCAGAGCGCCGACAGGCGCACCTTCCATTGGCCGCATCAAGCGGATGCGGCAGCGGTCTCAGCGGAGACCGCTCGCCTCTCGGCGCTCCACCGCGGCGCTTGCGGCGCAAATGAATGCCACCGCTCAGCCCAGGCCAGGCCAGGCCAGGCCGTGTTTCCTGGGACGTGCGTTACGGCGGGCGTTACCCGCCATGCGCTGTCCCAGTCCAGCGAGGCACCTCGCAGACCGGTCTTTATGCCGGCCGATACGATGCCCGGGACCGCCCGGGAGCGGGGTTACGAGCCCCGCCCGCAGGAACCGCACCCGCCCCGTCAGTCGGCCGTCACCGGTGACGTCCCGTCGTGGGCGTGATTCTTCGGAATGTAACCGAAATGGGGACAAATGTCAAGAGCGCGTCTCCGTTACAGCGACGGAGGGGAGCCGCGCTGGTCCTTATAGTTCATCAAGTAATTTTCTTGCTGAATCCAATGCTGCGGCAACTCCTAGCGCCTTTCGGCGGGCAGCATCAAATAGTTCCCTGACTTGAGAATCCAACGGATGATCAGCCGTCTGCCAGCTTTCCGATTCTAGTCGCTGACCGTCAGGACTTAGCAACGATATCGTGGGATTGCCCTTCACGTTGGCTGCTTCGAACGCCACATCTCCGAGGCGCACGACGTAGCTGCCGACGCCAAGTTGTTGCCATTCGAGCTTCCCTTCGAGCGTCTTTTCCAAGAGCGTTGGAATTAGAGGAGCCAAGCTATTGTCCATTGTCTACCTGAACCTCCGCAAATCGGAACCTTAAGCGCGCCGATGTCTCCGTGATCCTGTTTTCGATATCGCGAACGGCTAATGCTCGTTCAACGCTCACGTCTTCCTGTCTCCCTTCGGATTCATCCAAGGTTAGAGCCGTTATTAGCCGCGTGACAAGAAATATAACATCTTGGATGGCCCTACTCAGTTCATGTTCATCTTCGAGAAGTTCTTTTACAAGCACACACTCGCCGTGAGCAAGTTGCAGGAAAATAACAGCCTTCGAGAAATCACGCTGCGTTATGTGATTGATCGCGTTATCTAGGTGCCTGGTAGCATTACCCAATTCCAACAAGCGTTCTCGGGAGTGGATATTGCTTGTTAGCTTCCTGACCGCATTCGATGCAGCTTGCGCTGCGCTTCGAGCTTGGTGACTTTGCCATATTGCAATCCCTAACCCAAGAAGAGTGAGCGTAAATCCAATCCATGAAACCGAGCCCATTGTCGAGGGATCGGTCAACAGATAATGGACGATGCCGTCTCCGCTAGATGTGACAGGTTCGGCCACTCCTCACCCTGTATTTCCTCTGACGTGCATAGCTTAGCACACGAGCTAAGTCGGCACGCCAATTAACTTTTTATCCGATATTTTTTGCGCTCTAATTTGCTGTGCTCGACCCCGACCCCTGCACGAGCAGTAGCGGGCAAGCCTCGGACTCAAGAGCATGCTCAAGCTCATTATGGAGGTCGGCGGCGCATTGGAACAGTCATAGCATGGCCACAGCGCTAACGCGCTGACTTACTGACAAGTCTCGATTTTCTCGCTCCGAGCTACGCACCCATGCCGTCATGGCCGGGCTTGTCCCGGCTATCCACGTCTTCCTTCAAGCCGTGCAAAAAGACGTGGATGCTCGGCACCAGCCGGGCATAACAAGAGAGTGCCCTCACAAAAAACTCTGCGGATCGACGTCGATATCGAGCTTGATCGAGCCCTTGATCTTGGGCGCGGCCGCGAGCCATTCGCGCAAGTAGACTGAGAGATCAAAATTGCGCGGCGCCTTGATCAGGAGGCGCAGCCGATGGCGGCCGCGCACCAGAGCGAGCGGGGCTTCGGCGGGGCCGAGCACGCGCACGTCGTCATGCACGGGCGCCGCGCGCGCCAGCTCGCGCGCATGCGCCGCGGTGTCGTTCTTGTCGGGGCCGGAGACGACGATGGAGGCGAGCCGCCCGAATGGCGGATAGCCGGCGTGCTCGCGCATTGCGATCTCGGCCGAATAGAACGCTTCGCGGTCGCCCGCGATCAGCGCGCGCATCACCGGATGCTCGGGCTGGTGGGTCTGCAGATAGCCGCGGCCGACGCCGGCATCGCGGCCGGCGCGGCCGACCACCTGATGCAGCAGCTGAAAGGTGCGCTCCGCGGCGCGCGGATCGCCGTTGCTAAGACCCAAATCCGCGTCGACCACGCCGACCAGATTGAGCATGGGGAAGTGGTGGCCTTTGGCGACAAGCTGCGTGCCGATGACAATGTCGTAGCCGCCGGCGGTAATATCGGCGAATTCCTCGCGCATGCGCTCGACCGAGACGACGAGATCGGACGACAGCACCAGCACGCGCGCCTGCGGAAATAATTCCCGCACCTCCTCTTCGAGGCGTTCGACGCCAGGCCCGACGGCGACGTAAGAATCCACGGCTTTGCAGTTCGGGCATTCCCGCGGATGCGGCATGGCAAAACCGCAATGATGGCAGACGAGCTGCTTGCGGAAGCGGTGATCGACCAGCCAGGCGTCGCAGTTCGGACAAGAGAAGCGGAAGCCGCAAGCGCGGCACAAGGTCAGCGGCGCATAACCGCGGCGATTAAGAAACAATAAAGCCTGCTCGCGGCGCTCCAGCGCGGTCTTAACCGCGCCGGCCAGCACCGGCGAGATGAAGCGGCGCGGCGGCGGCGGCGCGATGCGCAAATCGATCGCCTCCACCGCCGGCATTTGCTGGCCGCCGAAACGCTCTGGCAGATGCAGCCGCGCATAGCGGCCGCGCCGCGCATTGACTTCGCTCTCGATCGACGGCGTCGCCGACGACAGCAGCACCGGGATTTTCGCGATGTGGCCGCGCACCACCGCCATGTCGCGGGCGTGATAGTGCACGCCGTCTTCCTGCTTGTAGGCGGGGTCGTGCTCTTCATCGACGACAATGAGGCCGAGATCGGCATAGGGCAGAAACAGCGCCGAGCGCGCGCCAACCACCACGGCAACCTCGCCTTGCGCAACCGCGCGCCAGGTGCGCGCGCGGCGGCGCGGCGTGAGCTCCGAATGCCATTCCGCGGGACGCGTTCCGAAGCGCGCGGCGAAGCGGTCGAGGAATTGCGCGGTGAGCGCAATCTCCGGCATCAGAATCAGGCTTTGCCGGTCGCTGCGGATCATGTCGGCAACGGCTTCGAAATAAACCTCGGTCTTGCCCGAGCCGGTGACGCCGTCGAGCAGCGACACCGCATAGCCGCCCTTGGCCATTGTTTGTTTGAGCGCCGCGGCGGCGGCGCTTTGGTCGGACGTGAATTCCGGCTGCATGAAATCGGGATCGGGCTTTGCCGCCACCGGCTCGGGCGGCAGCACCACGGCTTCCAGCGTGCCTTCGTCGACCAAACCGTCGATGACGCTTGAGCGGACGCCTGCCTCCCGCGCCGCTTCGCCCTTGGACCGCAGCATGCCGTCGGCGAGGAGGTCCAGAATGCGTTGCCGCGCGCGGGTGATGCGCTGCGGCGGGGCGCCTGCGAGCCGGACGCCGAACCGCTCGCGTTCGTCGCCAAGATGCTCGCCCATGCGCAGGCACATGCGCAGCACCATGCCGCGTGACGCCACCGTGTAATTCGCCACCCAATCGACGAAGCTGCGCAATTCCGGCCGCAGCGGCGGCATGTCGAGCTTTTCCTCGACGTTTTTCAGGCGGTTATCGAGCCGGATATCGGGCTTCGGATTTTCCGCCCAAACCACGGCCGTCGTTTCGCCGCGCGCGCCGAGCGGCACGCTGACGATGTCGCCCGGGGCGAGCTCAAGCGCTTCCGGCACCCTATACGAATAGGCCCGGTCCAAAGCGACCGGGACCAGGACATCGACGACACGTTTGGCCATAAGGCAGCTTGTCCCGATTCCATGCGGTTTAGGAAAGATAAAGGGCGGGGCGGCTACATTCATCCGCTCATTCCCACCAAAGCGGGAATCAAATATCAGGCGGGGCATGGCGCGGACCGACGAAATCGCCTTCGTGGCACCCAAGGTGGCCACCGAAATCGGCGGCTGGCTGCATAATCTGGCCGCCGAACGGCGCCTATCGCCGCAAACGGTCGAGGCTTACCGGCGCGACGTGCTGCAATTTCTCGCCTTCCTCGCCGGGCATCTGGGCGGCGCACCGTCGCTGAAAGACCTGAGCGCGCTTAAGCCGGCCGACGTGCGCGCTTTCATGGCGGCGCGCCGGGCGGCGGGAATCGGCAGTCGCTCACTGATGCGCACGCTGGCCGGCACCCGCGCCTTCGCCCGCTTTCTCGAACGTAACGGCAAGGGCAAAGTCGGCGCGCTCGCAGCAGTGCGCGGGCCGAAGCTCGCGAAGACGCTGCCGCGCCCGCTGACCGTCGCCGCCGCCAAAGGTATCGCCGATCCCGAGAGCGCCGCCGGCGACGGCCGCGAGCCTTGGATTCATGCCCGCGACGCCGCGGTGCTGGCTTTGCTGTACGGCTGCGGCTTGCGCATTGCCGAAGCGCTCGGGCTTAAGCGGGACGATTTCGGCGCGCGTGACGTGCTTACGGTGATGGGAAAAGGCCGCAAGCAGCGCATGGTGCCGCTCATTCCGCCGGTGCAAAAACTGATCGCCGATTACGTCGCGCTGTGCCCGTTCGCTCTGCCCGAGCAGGGCCCGCTGTTCATCGGCGCCAAAGGCGGCCCGCTGTCGCCCCGCATCGTGCAGCTCGCCATGGCGCGGCTGCGCGGCGCGCTCGGCCTGCCCGAGACCGCGACGCCGCACGCGCTGCGGCATTCCTTTGCGACACATCTGCTCGCCCGCGGCGGCGACTTGCGCTCGATCCAGGAACTGCTCGGCCACGCCTCGCTGGCGACGACGCAAATCTACACCGCCGTCGACGCCGACCGCCTGCTCGAGGCCTATCGCGCCGCTCATCCGCGCGCATAAGTGGATCGGAGCGAGCGGGCTTGGCAGCGCCCCCGCGACACGATAATCAACCCGGACGATAACCGGAGGGGACATCATGTCGGAAATCCACGAAGCGATCGAAAAAGCTGAGGAGGGCGAACACGGCGAGGGTTTCAACAGAAAGATCGCGCTGGTGATCGCGATCCTCGCTTTGTTCCTGTCGTTCTCCGAAACGCTCGGCAAGGGCGCGCAGAACGAGGCCACCACCAAGAATATCCAGGCATCGGATCTGTGGGCGTTCTTCCAGGCCAAGACCATCCGCATGACACAGCTCAACACCGCCGCCGAGGAAGTCTCCGTCACGGCGGCAGGCGCCAGCGATCCGGCGGCGAAGGACGCGATGCAAAAGCAAATCGATGCGTGGAAGAGCACCGCGGCCCGCTACGATTCGGACGAGGCGTCCAAAGAAGGCCGCAAAGAGCTGGCCGAGCGCGCCAAGGACACGGAAGAAGAGCGCGACCTGTCGATGGCAAAATATCACCATTACGAATTATCGTCGGCCGCGTTCCAGGTCGGCATCGTGCTCGCTTCGGCGGCGGTGATCACCGGCATGGTCGGGCTGGCATGGTGCGCCGGCGGGCTCGGCCTGATCGGTGCCGTGCTGTTGGCGCTGGGGCTGTTCGCGCCGCACGCAGTGCCGCTGATCGCGAGCCTGTAAACCGTCATCCTGAGGTGCGAGCGCAGCGAGCCTCGAAGGATGCACGGCCCGGGCCGTCGCCCTTCGAGGCTCGACGCTACGCGTCGAGCACCTCAGGGTGACGGGACATTTTAGAAATTAATTGCCCGCTTCGCCACCGCGAGCGCCGCTTCCTTGATCGCTTCGGTCAACGTCGGATGGGCGTGGCAGGTGCGGGCGATGTCCTCCGACGAGGCGCCAAATTCCATGGCGATTGCGGCCTCACCGATCATGTTGCCGGCATCGGGCCCGAGAATGTGCACGCCAAGGACGCGGTCGGTCTTGGCGTCGGCCAGGATTTTGACAAAGCCCTCGGTGGTGAGGTTCACCTTGGCGCGCGCGTTGGCGGTGAACGGAAATTTTCCGACATTGTAGGCGACGCCCGCCGTTTTCAGCTCCTCCTCGGTTTTGCCGACCGAGGCGATCTCGGGGTAAGTGTAAACGACGTTGGGAATGACGTTGTAGTTCACATGGCCGGCTTGGCCGGCAAGAATCTCGGCGACCGCGACGCCCTCTTCCTCCGCCTTGTGCGCCAGCATCGGCCCGGCGATGACATCGCCGATGGCGTAGATACCGTCGACATTGGTACGAAAATGGGGATCGACGATGACGCGGCCGCGATTGTCCTTCTTGACGCCGACGGCTTCCAGGCCAAGCCCTTCGGTGTAAGGCACGCGCCCGATCGCCACCAGCACGCTGTCGGCTTCCAGCGTCTCCGCGGCGCCGCCGCCTGCCGCCGGCTCGACCTTCACCTTGAGCCTCTTGCCGGAGGCATCGATGGCGGTGACTTTGGCAGACAGCTTGAACGTCAGTCCTTGCTTTTGCAGCAGGCGATGGAATTGCTTGCCGACCTCGCCGTCGATGCCGGGCAGAATGTGATCTAAAAATTCAACGACCGTCACTTCGGCGCCGAGCCGGCGCCACACCGAGCCGAGCTCGAGCCCGATGATGCCGGCGCCGACGATCAGGAGGTTCTGCGGCACTTTGGCAAAGTCCAGCGCGCCGGTCGACGACACGACGCGCTTTTCGTCGATCGCTATGCCGTTCAACCGCGCCACGTCGGAGCCGGTGGCGATGACGATAGTCTTGGTCTCCAGGATTTGCGTCTTGCCGTCGGCGGCTTTGATCTCGACCTTGCCGGGCGCGGCAATGCGGCCCGCGCCGATAAATGTCTCGATCTTGTTTTTCTTGAACAGATAATCGACGCCTTTGACGTTGCCGTCGACGCCGGCCTGCTTGTATTTGAGCATCGCCGCGAGATCGACGCCGGGCTTGCCGACCTTGATGCCCATGTCGCCGAATTTGTGCGCGGCTTCCTCGTAAAGCTCCGACGCATTGAGCATCGCCTTCGACGGGATGCAGCCGATATTGAGGCAGGTGCCGCCGAACGTGGCGCGCTTTTCGACCACGGCGGTTTTCATGCCAAGCTGCGCCGCGCGAATGGCGCAGACATAGCCGCCGGGGCCTGAGCCGATGACGATGAGGTCGTAGGGCATGGAAATACTCCGGACTTTCAATCGTCATTGCCGGGCTTGTCCCGGCAATCCCGATTAACCGGCAATGCAGTGCCAGCCCAATCGAGATGCCCGGCACAAGGCCGGGCATGACGAGTGTCAATTACAAATCCAATACCAGCCGCGCCGGCTCCTCCAAACACTCCTTGACCCGCACCAGAAACGTCACCGCTTCGCGGCCGTCGACGACGCGGTGGTCGTAGGACAAAGCGAGATACATCATCGGCCGCGCCTCGATCTTGCCGCCGACGACGACCGGCCGTTCCTGGATCTTGTGCATGCCGAGGATGCCGGATTGCGGCGCGTTGAGGATCGGCGTCGACATCAGCGAGCCGTAGATGCCGCCATTGGTGATGGTGAAAGTGCCGCCCTGCAGCTCGTCGATCTTGAGCGCGCCGTCGCGGGCGCGATGGCCGAAATCGCCGACCGCCTTTTCGATCTCGGCGAGCGATTTGGCGTCGCAATCGCGCACCACCGGCACCACCAGGCCGCGTTCGGTGCCGACCGCGATGCCGATATGGTAATAGTTCTTGTAGACGATGTCGGTGCCGTCGATCTCGGCGTTGACTGCGGGGATTTCCTTGAGCGTCTGGACGCAGGCGCGCACGAAAAATCCCATGAAGCCGAGCTTGACGCCGTGCTTCTTCTCGAACAGATCGCGATATTGCGCGCGTAGCGCCATGACCTGGGTCATGTCGACCTCGTTGAAGGTCGTGAGCATCGCCGCCGTGTTTTGTGCATCTTTCAGCCGCCGCGCAATGGTTTGGCGCAGCCGCGTCATGCGCACGCGTTCCTCGCGCGCGGCATCGTCGGCCGGCGACGGCGCGCGCATCTGCACGGCGGCGGCGGTCTGCGCGACCGGCGTCGGCTGCGCGGCGGCGCGCTCGATGGCGGCGAGCATGTCGCCCTTGGTGACGCGGCCGTCCTTGCCGCTGCCGGGCACGGCCGCGGCAGCGACGCCGGATTCGGCCGATAGCTTGCGAACCGACGGCGCGAGTGGCGCGTCGGCTGCGCTGGCCGGTGCTCTGGCGGCGGACGGCGCCGGTTTGGCGGGCGGCGCGGCCGGCTTTGCGGCCGGCGGCGCGGCGGCCGCGGCTTTGGCGCCGCCTACGCCTTCCTTGATCTGACCGAGCACCGCACCGACCGCAACCGTGTCGCCATCCTTGGCGGCGATGGCGCTGAGCACGCCGGCGGCCGGCGCCGGAACCTCGATCGTCACCTTGTCGGTTTCGAGTTCGACCAGCGGTTCATCGACCGCGACCGCTTCGCCCGGCTGCTTGAACCATTTGCCGATCGTCGCCTCGGTCACCGATTCGCCGAGCGTCGGCACGCGTATTTCGGCCATGAGCCATCCCTGCTTTGCTCGTCATCATCCGCGAAGGCGGATGATCCAGTAACCACAATCGACGCCGGTGCTTACTGGATGCCCCGCCTGCGCGGGGCATGACATTCCGAACTAACTCAGCGCGTCTTCCAAAAACTGCTTCATCTGGGCGAGATGCAGCGACATCTGTCCGACCGCGGTCGAGGCTGCGGCCGGCCGGCCGGTATAGCGGGCGCGGCGATGTTTGGCGCCGATCTGATTGAGCACCCATTCCAGGAAGATATCGACGAACACCCAGGCGCCCATATTGCGCGGCTCTTCCTGGCACCAGACGATCTCCGCCTGTTTGAAGCGCAACAGCTCCGTCATCAGCGCCTTGGTCGGGAATGGATAGAGCTGCTCGATGCGCAGCAGATAAATGTCATCGATGCCGCGTTTTTCGCGCTCATCGTAGAGATCGTAATAAACCTTGCCCGAGCAGAGGACGACGCGGCGAATCTTGTCGTCGGGCACGAGCGTGATCGCGCCCTCGCTGCCCTCACCTGCTTGCGCGGTAGGGTGCGGCGGGGGATTCTGCGCGTCGTCCCATAACAGCCGGTGGAACGACGTATCCGGGCCCATTTCGTCGAGGCCCGACACCGCGCGCTTGTGGCGCAGCAGCGATTTTGGCGTCATCAGGATCAGCGGTT